>NZ_JBFUEZ010000003.1:0-766894 GCF_056403675.1 Pedococcus sp. P2_F6 | reverse complement strand
GCGGCGAGCTGGGCATCAAGGTCAGCAAGACCCGCCCCTACCGCCCACAGACCAACGGCAAGATCGAGCGCTTCCACCGCACCCTGGCCGACGGGTGGGGCTACGCCCGCTGCTACGAATCCGAAGCCGAGCGACGAGCCGCCCTGTCAGCATGGATCCACGAGTACAACCACCACCGACCCCACACCGCCTGCGGGAACAAGCCACCCATCACCCGCTTGACCAACCTGTCCGGTCAGTACAGCTAGCGGTCGCGAGACCAGGCCTCGGTGGCCTGCTCGAGTCGTTGGGCGATGTCGGAGATCTCGGCGTGCTCCCCCGTAGCCACCGCCATCACGAGGTCGTAGGCCGCGTCATTGGTGAGCCGGAGCTGCAGGCCGTTGGCGCCGTAGAAGGCCAGCATGGAGACGAAGCCCAGTCTCTTGTTGCCGTCGACGAGAGGATGGTTGTCGACCATCGACTGGAGCAGGGCCGCTGCCTTCTCGTGGAGCGTCGGGTAGGCATCCTCGCCGAAGACGGTCGTAGCCGGGCGGGCCACGGCACTCTGGAGGAGGCCGGCGTCACGCACCTGCACCTCACCCAGGACGCGCTCCGCGATGTGCAGGACGTCATCGAAGGTCAGCAGGATCACTGGCCGAGTCGCTCGATCGCGTCGGCGTAGCGGACCAGTTCGCGGTCGAGGACCGCGTCGACGATCTGTCGCCGGCCGGCCTGCTCGAGATAGCTCGACACGGCGTCGCGAGCAACCTCCTGCATCGAACGACCCTCCGCCTTGGCGCGTCGGCGCAGGGCCTCGTGCTCGTCCTCAGTCAGTCTCAGCGTCATGGCCATGATGTTATGGTATCACTCGTGACACCATCACAGATGGTCCACCAGCTGCGGCGAGACTCGCCGCTCGGCGCTCGACGGCGACCGTTCGGCGCAGCACCCCCTGCCACCCGGCGAGCGCAGACTCCGCACGGCGCGCGACCACGCGGCATACCTGCTGCTCAGGGGCTCGCAGCGGCACAGTGGCGACGATCGCGGGACCGGCCCGCGCCACCACAGGAGGTGTCCCGTGAGCAACGACGCTCGCACGGAGCACGACCCCTTTGTGGACCTGCAAGGGTCCGAGGAGTTCGCGGACCTGAGGTCCCGGTTCCGCAGGTTCGTCTTCCCCATGACCGCGCTGTTCCTGGCGTGGTACTTCCTCTACGTGCTGCTGTCGGTCTACGCGCCGGTGTTCATGGGCCACAAGGTGTTCGGCAACATCAACGTCGGCCTGATCCTCGGGCTCGGTCAGTTCGTGTCGACCTTCGTCATCACGATCCTCTACGTGCGCTGGGCCGACCGTGAGTTCGACCCGCGCGCCGCCGCACTCGCCACCACGATCGGGGAGGACCACCGATGAGCGCGCCCACCATTACCAGCCTCGCCCCCGCCGCCACGAACGTCGGCAGCCCGGCGCTCAACATCACGATCTTCGGCGTCTTCGTCCTGATCACTCTCGCGATCGTCATCCGGGCGTCGAAGAACAACCGCAGCGCGGCCGACTTCTACGCCGGTGGTCGTGCTTTCACCGGACGGCAGAACGGCATCGCGATCGCGGGCGACTACCTGTCGGCGGCCAGCTTCCTCGGCATCGCCGGGGCCATCGCCCTCAACGGCTACGACGGCTTCCTCTACTCGATCGGCTTCCTCGTCGCGTGGCTCGTCGCACTGCTCCTGGTCGCCGAGCTGCTGCGCAACGCGGGCAAGTACACGATGGCCGACGTCCTGTCGTTCCGCCTCAAGCAGCGGCCGGTCCGAATGGCTGCGGCGATCTCCACCCTCGCGGTCTGCTTCTTCTACCTGCTCGCGCAGATGGCCGGGGCGGGCGGTCTGGTGGCACTGCTGCTGGGCATCGACAAGAAGAGCGGCCAGTCCGTCGTCATCGCCGTCGTGGGGGTCATCATGATCGCCTACGTACTCATCGGCGGCATGAAGGGCACCACCTGGGTCCAGATCATCAAGGCCGTGCTGCTCATCATCGGCGCCGCCGTGATGTTCGTCTGGGTGCTGAGCAGGTTCGGGCTCAACCTCTCCCACCTGCTCGGTGAGGCCGTGACGAAGTCCGGAGGCAAGAAGGTCCTCGATCCCGGGCTGCAGTACGGGAAGAGCGGCCTGACCAAGCTCGACTTCATCTCGCTGTCGCTGGCCCTGGTGCTCGGCACCGCAGGCCTGCCGCACGTGCTGATGCGGTTCTACACCGTGCCCTCGTCGAAGGAGGCCCGCAAGTCGGTCGAGTGGGCGATCTGGCTGATCGGCATCTTCTACCTCTTTACCCTCGTCCTCGGGTACGGCGCCGCCGCACTCGTCGGGCCCAAGGCCATCGCGGCGGCTCCCGGCAAGGCCAACTCGGCCGCGCCACTGCTGGCCTACGAGCTCGGCGGTGAGCTGCTGCTCGGCCTCATCTCGGCCGTGGCGTTTGCGACCATCCTCGCGGTCGTCGCCGGTCTGACGATCACGGCGAGCGCGAGCCTGTCGCACGACATCTACAACTCGGTCATCAAGGAAGGCACCGCCTCTGCGGAGGACGAGGTCCGGGTCGCCCGCATCACCGCGGTCGTCATCGGCATCCTCGCGATCCTCGGCGGGATACTCGCCAACGGCCAGAACATCGCCTTCCTCGTCGCCCTCGCCTTCGCCATCGCGGCCTCGGCGAACCTGCCGACGATCCTGTACTCGTTGTTCTGGAAGCGGTTCAACACCCGAGGCGCGTTGTGGTCGATCTACGGTGGCCTCATCACCGCGCTGACGCTGATCGTCTTCAGCCCAGTGGTCTCGGGCAAACCGCCGGTCGCGCCGCTCACGACGAGCCCGTCGATGATCACGGACCCGACCGTGGACTTCCACTGGTTCCCGCTCGACAACCCCGGCATCGTCTCGATCCCGCTGGCCTTCATCCTGGGCTGGTTGGGCACCGTGACGAGCAAGGAGTACAACGCAGCCAAGTACGCCGAGATGGAGGTTCGCTCCCTCACCGGTCACGGCGCCGAGAAGGCGGTCGCGCACTAGGTCGACCACCCGGCACAGGGATCACCACGGTGCCGCGTCCCCGAACAGGGGGCGCGGCACCGTTGCCATTTGGTATGCCGGGTCAACCACCGGGCCGCGGACCGCGTCAGTGGTGTGTCCGAAGGGAGGACACCATGAACATCACGAAGCACAGCTCCACGCGACTGGCCATCCGGTCGCTCGTCATCGCCCTGGCGGCCGGCGTTGTCCCCGTCGTTGCCGCCACCACCTCCGCAGAGGCCGCACCCTACTGCGGGCTCACCTGGGGTTCGCTCGCCAAGAACTCCTCCACCATGGTCCCCGGCCCGCTCACGAACGTCAGGGCGGGACGGCACACCTGCTTCGACCGACTGGTGATCGACGTCAAGGGCAAGGCTCCCGGCTACACGGTGAAGTACGTGTCCAACGTCTTCACCGAGGGCCAGGGCGCGGTCGTGCCGCTGCGGGGTGGCGCCAAGCTCCTCGTCGTCACACGGGCACCGGCGTACACCTCGACGGGCACCGCGAGCTACCAGCCCGCCAACCAGCGCGAGCTGGTCAACGTCACCGGCTACACGACGTTCCGGCAGGTCGCGTGGGCCGGGACGTTCGAGGGTCAGACGTCGATGGGCCTGGGCGTCAGGGCACGGCTGCCGTTCCGGGCCTTCACGATCCACGACGCCACCGGCAGCAGGCTCGTCATCGACGTGGCCCACCGCTGGTAGGGGACGTCTCGTCGGTGTGGACATCCCGCGCGGGCGTTGTCCGGCGACGCAAGCCGCCGAGCAGCGCCCGCGTCGCTGCGACCAGCACCGCCAGCACGAGGGCTACGAGGAGCCAGCCGCTCGTGGACCGCACCAGGGACTCCGAGTAGCTCCACCACTGCGTTCGGAGGAAGTCCCATGACGACTCGGCGACCAGGCGCAGCTCCCCGCGCTTGGACCCGACGTTCATGCGCGGGTGGAGCACGTCCCAGCCATGGCTCAGCGACCGGGCCAGCAGAGAGAAGACCAGCCACGTCAACAGGATCCGGGCGACGCTGAGCAGGGTTGGCGCGACGCGCTGCAAGGTCGCCACCGCGAACGGCAGGGCCAGGGCCACCGCCAGCAGCAGCCCGTGCGGCCAGGTGGCCGGCGACAGCCCCGCCACGACGGCGAGCACCGTGGCCGCTCCCAGTGGCCCACTGTGCCCGCGGATGCCGAGCACGATGCCGCCGAGGGCCGCCGCCACCAGCAGGATCACCAGGACCTGGCGTTCGTCGGGGTACTCGTCAGTGGAGGGCGCGGAGAGGAGCCAGGCGAGCACGCTGAACAGCACGACGATGACGAAGCGTGGCCACGGGGAGCGCACGAGCAGCGAGACCGACGCAGCGGCCGCGGTCGCCCCCAGCAGGACGACGTCGCCGTTGATGGCCCTCAGCGGCAGGTGGAACCACGACGTCAGACCCCAGAAGCCGACCGGCCACCACAGGAGAGCTGCCAGCAGCATGGCCACCTCTGGCCAGACGCGGCCAGCCACAGCCCTGCCACGCTCGAGCGTGCTGGGCGTTGCGGTCTCGGAACCGGCGTCAGAGGTGGAGTTCCTCGCGGTGCTCACGCCACCAGAGGCTAGCCGCTTGCCGCTCCCAACGTCCGTCGATCGATCAACGCGACCACTCCCCTTGATGCGCGGCCCGGATGCGGGTTGGCTTGGGGTGTCACCGCGACTGCGACGCCGGATCTGCCGACGACGTCGCCTGCCAACGCCGCCAGGAGGAACCACCGTGTCCGACACCTTGTCCACGAGCCAGACCGAGGGTCGGGATCTGTCTCCCAGCCCCGAGTTCGCCGCCCAGGCCAACGGCCAGGCGGACCTCTACGACGCGGCGGACGAGGACTTCGAGGGCTTCTGGGCCGACCAGGCCCGGCAGCGTCTCACGTGGGCCAAGGACTTCGACCAGACCCTCGACTGGAGCGGTGCGCCGTTCGCCAAGTGGTACGTCGGCGGTGAGGTCAACGCGGCCTACAACTGTGTCGACCGGCACGTGGAGGCGGGCAACGGCGACCGCGTCGCCATCCACTTCGAGGGAGAGGGCGGGGACTCCCGCACCATCACGTATGCCGAGCTGCAGCGTGACGTGGCCAAGGCCGCCAATGCCCTTGAGTCCCTTGGGGTTTCGAAGGGCGATCGCGTGGCGATCTACCTGCCGATGATCCCCGAGGCAGTGGCGGCGATGCTCGCGTGCGCGCGCATCGGCGCCCCGCACTCGGTGGTGTTCGGCGGGTTCTCGGCCGACGCCCTGCGCACCCGCATCGCCGACGCCGAGGCCAAGCTGGTGATCACCGCTGACGGCCAGTTCCGCCGAGGCAAGTCCGCCCCGCTCAAGCCCGCCGTCGACGCCGCCGTCGAGGGCGAGACAACCGTCGAGAAGGTCCTGGTCGTGCAACGCACCAAGGACGAGGTCGAGTGGAACGACGACCGCGACGTCTGGTGGCACGACGTCGTCGACTCCGCGAGCGACCAGCACGAGGCGGTCGCCCACGACAGCGAGCACCCGCTCTTCATCCTCTACACGTCGGGGACCACGGGGAAGCCGAAGGGCATCTTCCACACCACGGGCGGCTACCTGACCCAGGCGGCATACACGAACTCGGTCGTGCACGACGTGCACCCGGAGACGGATGTCTACTGGTGCACGGCCGACATCGGCTGGGTGACCGGCCACTCCTACATCGTCTACGGACCGCTGGCCAACGGCGCGACCCAGGTGATCTACGAGGGCACGCCGGACACCCCGCACCAGGGCCGCTGGTGGGAGATCGTTCAGAAGTACGGCGTGACGATCCTCTACACCGCGCCCACCGCGATCCGGACCTTCATGAAGTGGGGCGACGACATCCCCGCGAAGTTCGACCTGTCGTCACTGCGGCTGCTCGGCTCGGTCGGTGAGCCGATCAACCCCGAGGCGTGGCTGTGGTACCGCAAGAACATCGGTGGCGGCCACTGCCCCATCGTCGACACGTGGTGGCAGACCGAGACCGGCGGCATCATGATCAGCCCGCTGCCGGGAGTCACGAGCCTCGAACCCGGTTCGGCGCAGCGACCGATCCCCGGCATCAGCGCCGAGATCCTCGACGACGAAGGCCAGCCGCTGCACGACCCCGAGGCGGTGGGCTACCTCGTGCTGACCAAGCCGTGGCCGGGCATGCTGCGGGGCATCTGGGGTGACCCGGAGCGCTACAAGGAGACCTACTGGTCGCGGTTCGGGCCGAAGTACTACTTCGCCGGGGACGGCGCGAAGTACGACGCCAACAACAACATCTGGCTGCTCGGCCGCGTCGACGACGTCATGAACGTGTCGGGCCACCGGCTGTCGACCGCCGAGATCGAGTCGGCTCTCGTGTCGCACCCGTCGGTGGCCGAGGCCGCCGTCGTGGGCGCGACCGACGAGACGACCGGTCAGGCCGTGGTGGCGTTCGTCATCCTGCGCGGCGGATCCGAGGACCACGGTGACGAGACGGTGCAGGAGCTGCGCAACCACGTGGCCAAGGAGATCGGCCCGATCGCCAAGCCCCGCTCGATCATGGTCGTGTCAGAGCTGCCCAAGACGAGGTCGGGCAAGATCATGCGACGGCTGCTGCGCGACGTCGCCGAGAACCGCGAGGTCGGCGACGTCACTACCCTGGCCGACTCGTCGGTCATGGGCCTGATCAAGGAAGGCATGAGCTCCGGCAAGGAGGACTGACGACTTCCCTACCGCACCACTGCATTTCGGTATGCCGCGGACCCACCTGGCGTCCGCGGCATACCTGTCTCTTGTGGTATCAGCTGGTGCAGAGGCAGAACGGGTGGCCGGCCGGGTCGAGGAAGACCCGGAAGGTCGTCCCCGGCTGGTGGTCGTGCTTGGTCGCACCGAGCGCGACCACGTCGGCCTCGCCGGTGTCGAGGTCCTCGACCACCACGTCGAGGTGCATCTGCTGGGGGACGTCCTGGCCGGGCCAGACGGGAGCCCGGTAGTCGTCGACCTGCTGGAAGCAGATGCACTGCCCGTAGTCGGCACGGATCTCGAACCAGTCGCCCTCGTTCTTGACGGACCAGTCGAGCATGGTGCCGTAGAAGGTCGCCAGGGCTTCGGCATCGGGGCAGTCGAGGACGATGGTGGGAAAGCGCGCGATAGCCATGTCGCGCAGGCTATTGCGGGTTCCGGACGATCCGCGACCTGATGTCGCCCATGGGCAGCCACTGGTCGCGAGCCACCAGCACCTCGCGCAGCAGATCGGGTCGGTCGGTGATGATCCCGTCGACGCCGGCGTCGAGCAGCCGCACCATCGACGGCTGGTCGTTGACGGTCCACACCACGACCTTCACGCCGATCCCGTGCGCCCCCGTCACCAACCGTTCGACGAAGACCGGCACCCGCCCGAGCTTGAGCGGCACGTGCGCGAACTCGGCTGTCGCGAAGCGGCGAGCGGGCGGCATACCGGCATGGGCCGTGGTGACCACCGCGGCCAGGGAGCGCCAGCCCAGGGCGGTCCGCACTCCGGGCGCCTCGGCCCGGACGACATCGAGCCAACCGTCCCAGGCTCCGGCCACGCAGACCCTGTCTCGGAAGTCACTGTGCTGCAACAGCTTCCCCAAGGGACCGATCGCCGCCTGGTCCTTCAGGTCGACGGTGAAGTTGGCATCGGGGAAGGCTTCGAGCGCGTCGGCCAGGGTCGGGATCGGCTCTCGCCCAGCCACCCGCACCCCACGCAACGACGCGAGGGTATGCCGCGCGAGCGGCCCGCGTGCGTCCGTCACGCGGTCGAGGGTCGAGTCGTGGAAGCAGACCAGCGCGCCGTCGGCGGTCAGTCGCACGTCGGTCTCGAGGTATCGCACCCCCAGGGCCGACGCGAGGGCGAACGCGGCGACGGTGTTCTCCGGGGCGAGGGCGGCACCCCCGCGGTGGGCGAGGGCGAGCGGGATGGACTCCGTGCCGTAGGCCATGACTCCAGCGTGCCGAACGCTCGGGGGCCCCGAGCGCGGAAACCGGCGTCTGGCACCAATGTTCACATCACGGAGGGCAACCGTTCGCCCGATGCTGACGCGCTAGACGGTTGCGCCCCGCATCTCGGCCGAGATCGCTGCCGCGACAGCGTGCATCGGCGTCGTCGCACTCTCGATGAACGCGTCCGTCATGCGCGGCAGCGGGCCGGACACGGACAGCGCCAACGGCTGGGGTGAGCCGGGGATGGCGACGGCCACGCAGCGGACGCCGACCTCCTGCTCCCCCTCGTCGAGCGCGTAGCCGCGCTCACGGGTGCGACCCAGCTCGGCCGCGAACGCCTCGGGATCGGTGATGGTGTGCTCGGTGCGCGCCGGCATGCCCGTGCGCGCGAGGATGGCCCGCACGGCCTCGGGGTCCATGTCGGCCATGATCGCCTTGCCGACGCCGGTGGAGTGCGGCAGCACGCGACGACCGACCTCGGTGAACATCCGCATGGAGTTGCGGCTGGCCATCACCTGGCCGATGTAGACCACCTGGTCGCCGTCGAGCATCGCGAGGTTGACCGACTCGCCGAGCTCGTGGGCGAGTCGCTCCATGTGCGGCCGCGCCCACCGGCTCACCATCCGGGACGTCGTCTCCCCCAGCCGGATCAGGCGCGGGCCGAGGGAGTACTGGCGGGAGGCCTCCTGGCGCACGTACCCGAGGTCGACGAGGGTCCGCACGAGGCGGTGGATCGTGGGCAGTGGCAGCTGCGCGTCGTTCGCGAGCTGCGACAGGCTGATCACGCCGCCGGCGTCGGCCATCGTCTCGAGGATCGCGAACGCGCGCTCGAGCGACTGGACGCCACCGCCTGTCTTCGCGGGCGTCGCCGCGTCCTCGACGGTCGGTTGGGTGCTCATATATCTCTCCCCAGTCCTTCCCGAATGAGAAGAAGATTTCGTATCATGGAACAATCGTAGTCTGTGAGCCGCCACCGCGGCACGCGACACCACCGACTTCTCCCGAGGATGCGCATGTCCCAGCCCACCACGCCCACCATGCAGCCCGTGCCCACCGTCGTCGTCGACGCCCCCCACGACGTCGAGCGGAGCTCGGAGATCCTGAGCCCCGAGGCCTTGGCCTTCCTCGCGGAGCTGCAGTCGAGGTTCGGTGACCGTCGGGACGAGCTGCTCGAGGCACGACGCTCACGCCGGGCAGAGGTGTCGAGGACCGGACGACTGGACTTCCTCGACGAGACGCGCGAGGTGCGCGAGGGCGACTGGACGGTGGCGTCGGCCCCGGCCGACTTCGCCGACCGTCGCGTGGAGATCACCGGCCCGACCGAGCGCAAGATGGCGATCAACGCCCTCAACTCCGGCGCCAAGGTGTGGCTCGCCGACCTCGAGGACGCCAACACGCCCCACTGGGACAACGTGATCGGCGGCCAGGTCAGCCTCTACGACGCGGTCCGCCGCACCATTGAGCTCACCGCCCCCAACGGCAAGCACTACGAGCTCAAGGACCCGGGCGGCATACCCGTCATCGTGCCGCGCCCGCGCGGCTGGCACTTCGACGAGGAGCACCTCACCCTCGACGGACGGCCGCTGGTCGGCGCCCTGGTCGACTTCGGCCTCTACTTCTTCCACAACGCCGCCGAGCTCCTGGCGCGCGGAAGTGGCCCCTACTTCTATCTGCCCAAGATGGAGTCGCACCTCGAGGCACGGCTCTGGAACGACGTCTTCACCTTCGCGCAGGAGTCGCTCGGCATCCCCCACGGCACGGTGCGTGCGACGGTGCTCATCGAGACGATCCCCGCGGCCTTCGAGATGGACGAGATCCTCTACGAGCTGCGCGACCACGCCGCCGGGCTCAACGCCGGTCGGTGGGACTACCTGTTCTCGATCATCAAGTACTTCCGGGACTCGGGGCCGTCGTTCACCCTGCCCGACCGCAACGCCGTGACGATGAACGCGCCGATGATGAAGGCCTACAGCGACCTGCTCGTGCAGACCTGCCACAAGCGCGGGGCGTTCGCGATCGGTGGCATGGCGGCGTTCATCCCCAGCAAGGACCCGTCGGTCAACGAGGCGGCGTTTGCCAAGGTGCGAGCCGACAAGGAGCGTGAGGTCGGCGCGGGCTTCGACGGCTCGTGGGTCGCACACCCGGGCATGGTCGAGCTGTGCAAGGAGATCTTCACCGACGTCCTCGGCGACTCGTCCAACCAGCTCGACAAGCGGCGCGACGACGTCTCGGTCACCGGCGCGGACCTGCTGGATGCGTCCTCCACCCCGGGCGACCGGACGCTGGATGGCTTGCGGGGCAACGTCTCCGTCGGCATCCAGTACCTCCAGGCGTGGCTGCTCGGCAACGGCGCGGTCGCGATCCACAACCTGATGGAGGATGCCGCGACCGCCGAGATCTCACGCAGCCAGATCTGGCAGTGGCTCAACTCGGGCGCCACCCTCGCGTCCGGCGAGACCGTCACCCGAGAGCTCGTCGACGAGGTCGTGGAGAGCGAGTATGCCGCCCTGGTCGACGCCGTGGGCGACGACGAGACCGCGCGGGGTGCGTTGGAGACGGCGCGCAGGTTGTTCGTCGAGTGCGCGCTCGACCCCGACTTCCCCGACTTCCTGACGCTCCCGGCCTACGCCGAGGTCCTGAAGGCCGAGCGCGCCTCCTGACCGGTTCGATGTAGCCCTGTCAGGTGCGGCGGGGCATCCGCCAGCGACCGGCGGCGATCTGGTCACCTCCGACCCAGACACCGCCGATGTCGGACGTCGTGCCGAGCGCGAACACCTTCGAGAGCGCGTCGTCGGCCGACTTGGCGTTGCCGAGCCCGACGGCGAGCGGGTCGCCGGCCTCCGGCAGCAGCCAGATCGCGTCGAACTGCTTGCCCACCGACAGGTCTCCCACCTCGTGCTCGAGGCCCAGTGCACGGGCACCGGCGGCGGTGCACAGCCAGAGCAGGTGCGCCGACGTGAGGGGCAGGCCCGAGTCGCCGAGCAGGCGCTGCATGAAGTAGGCCTGCAGACCCTCCTTGAGCATCGAGAATCCCGTGCCGGCACCGACGTCCGAGCCCATCGCCACCCGTACGCCGGCCTCGACGTGCCGGCGCAGCGGGAACAGCCCGCTGCCGAGGGCTGAGTTGCTCGTCGGGCAGTGCGCGACCGAGGCTCCGCGCGCCGCCAGGGTCGCGAGCTCGGGATCGGTCGGGTGGACGTTGTGGGCCAGCACGGACCGTGGGGTCACGAGCCCGTGCTTGTCATAGGTGTCGACGTAGGACGCGCCGTCGAACAGCCCGGCGACCTCCTTCACCTCGGCGGTGTTCTCGTTGACGTGCGAGGTGAACCAGGCCCCGTCGACCTCGCCGAACGTCGCGGCACAGGACTCGAGGATCGCGTCGCTGGCCGACAGGGAGAAGCGCGGCGTCACGGCATACCGGAGGCGGCCCTTGCCGTGCCAGCGCGAGGCGAGGTCGCGCGACTCCTGGTACGCCCGGTCGGGGGTGGTGAGCAGCGGCTCGGGGAGGATCCGGTCGGAGGTGACCAGGCCCGTCGTGACCCGCAGCCCCCAGAGGTCAGCGGCTTCGAACATGACGTCGACCGCCGAGGCGAAGTGCGACCCGAACACGAGGGCAGTGGTGGTGCCGGCGTCGACGAGCCCGGTGACGAAGTCCCTGGCCACGCCACGCGCCATGTCCACGTCGGCCAGCCGCATCTCCTCCGGCAGCGCGCACTGGTCGAGCCAGTCGAGCAGGGGCATGCCCAGCCCGCCGATGACGCGCACCTGCGGGAAGTGGACGTGGGTGTCGACCAACCCGGGCAGGACCATCCCCTCGCGCAGGTCGAGGACGTCCTCGTCGGGGTGCTCGGCGCGCAGGGTCGCGAAGGCACCGCGAGCCACGATCACCCCGCCCTCGACGAGCAGGCCGCAGTCGTCCTGGGCGCGCAGGGCGCCACCGGTGAAGGGGTCGTCGGGGGTGTCGAGCACAGTGGCCCGGAAGAGCGTCATCGAGGCACTCGCGAGGACTCGGACTCGAACACCCTCACGAGGTCGGCGGCGACACTCAGGGCGATGGTCGCCGGGTCCTTGCCGGTGAGGTCGGCGACACCGATCGGGGTCTGGATGCGCGCGAGATCGGCGTCCGAATGTCCTTCTGCCGCAAGGCGTTGGCGAAAGCGGGACCACTTGGCCGACGAGCCGATGAGCCCGATCGAGCCGAGGTGCTCGCACCGCAGGGCGCCGTCGCACAGAGCCGCGTCCTCCGCGTGGTCGTGGGTCATGACGAGGACATGCGTGCCGTGGGGCACCTGGCCCAGGACCAGCTCGGGGACGGGGGCGTGGTGGACGTGGACCCTGGCCGTCGAGTCGTCGAGGACGTCGAGCCGGTCGTGTCCGAGCTGGTCGGCGCGCGAGTCGACGAGGTGGAGCTCGAGGTCGTGACGGGCGAGGATCCGGGCGAGCTCGAGCCCGACGTGGCCGATCCCGAAGATCGCGACCGCCGGCACCACCGCGAGCGGCTCGAGGAGGACCTGCACCTCGCCACCGCAGCACTGCTGACCATGTTCTGCGGGCGCCTTGTCGTTGAGGGACAACGAGATCTGCTCAGGGACGGCCACGGACTCGGCGAGCATCGTGCGGGCGCGGGCGACCGCGGTGGCCTCGAGGTTGCCGCCGCCGATGCTGCCCCAGGTGGCACCCACGCCGACGACCATCTTGGCCCCGGCCTCACGCGGCGAGTGTCCGCGCACCGAGGTCAGCGTGACGAGGACGCCCGGCCGGCGCTCGCGACGCAGGCGCTCGACGGCCGAGAGCCACTCCACGGTCACGTCCCCGCCCTGGCCGGCTGGGCGGCCTGCTCGGAACGCGGCCGCAGGGGTGCGGCGTCGGGGTCGGGCTGGTCGGGGACCACGCCCGGCGCACCCTCGACCATCGCAGTCATGTGGGGCGGCTCCGCGCCGCCCCGGGCCTCCCGAACGGCCCAGAAGACTGCCTCCGGGGTCGCCGGGGACGCGAGGTCGACCGACGTTCCGGCCGGACCGAAGGCGGCTGCAGCCTCGCGCAGCGCCTCACGCACCGAGAACGCCAGCATCAGCGGCGGCTCACCGACCGCCTTCGAGCCGTAGACGGCGCCGTCCTCGTGGGCGCGCTCGAGCAGCGCCACGTTGAAGACCTCGGGCATCTCGGAGAAGCTCGGGAGCTTGTAGGTGCTCGCCGCCTGGGTGGCCAACCGACCACGGGACGGCCGGTCCGACTCGTCCCAGCGCAGGTCCTCAAGCGTCAGCCAGCCGGCACCCTGGACGAACGCACCCTCGACCTGGCCGATGTCCACCAGGGGCGAGAGGGAGTCGCCCACGTCGTGCACGATGTCGACGCGCCGCAACCGGTAGGCGCCGGTGAACTCGTCGACCTCGACCTCGCTCGCCGCCACGCCGTAGGAGAAGTACTTGAAGGGCGACCCGTGCATCGCGGAGGAGTCCCAGTGCAGCCCCTCGGTGCGGTAGAAGCCCGCAGCCCAGAGCTGGATCCGTTGGAAGTAGGCCTGGTTGACGAGGTCCGCCCACGGCACGGTGGCGCCGCCGCCGACCTTGCCCACGTGCCCGTCGCTGAACCGCACGTCGGCCGGGTGCGCCCCGAGTCGTCCGGCGGCAACAGCCCGCAGCCGCTCGATGATCTGCTCGCAGGCGTCCTTGACCGCGCCACCGTTGAGGTCGGCACCGGAGCTGGCGGCCGTCGCTGACGTGTTCGGCACCTTGTCGGTGCGCGTCGGTGCGAGCCGGACGGTCGACAGCGGCACCCCCAGCGTGGTGGCCGCGACCTGGAGCATCTTCGTGTGCAGGCCCTGACCCATCTCGGTGCCACCGTGGGTGATGAGCACCGACCCGTCCTTGTAGACGTGGACGAGCGCGCCGGCCTGGTTGAACGAGGTGAAGTTGAACGAGATGCCGAACTTCACCGGCGTCATCGCCAGGGCACGCTTGGAGTGCTCGTGCGAGGCGTTGTATGCCGCGATCTCGGCCTTGCGCGCCGCGATGTCACCGGTGGTGAGCACCTGCTCCCAGCAGGTCGCGACCCGCTCGGGGTGGCGGACCGGCTGGCCGTAGGGAGTGGACTGACCGTCGACGTAGAAGTTGCGTGACCGCAGCTCGATCGGGTCGATGCCCAGCTGGGGGGCGCATCGGCCAAGGATGTCCTCGATGACGAGCATCCCCTGTGGGCCGCCGAAGCCACGGAACGCGGTCTGGCTGGTCTTGTGGGTCTTGGCGATCCGGCCGTTCACCCGCACGTTGGGGATCCAGTAGGCGTTGTCGATGTGGCACAGGGCCCGGGCCAGCACGGGCTCGGAGAGGTCGAGGCTCCACCCACCGTCGGAAGTCAGCGTGGCGTCGAGCGCCTGCAGCATTCCGTTGTCGTCGAAGGCAACCCGCCACTGGGCGTGGAACCCGTGCCGCTTGCCCGACATGGTCATGTCCTGCGTGCGGTTGAGCCGCAGCCGCACCGGGCGGCCGGTGAGCGTCGCGCCGAGGGCCGCGATCGCGGCATACCCGTGGGGCTGCATCTCCTTGCCCCCGAAGCCGCCACCCATCCGCAGGCACTGGACGGTGACCGCGTGACTCGGCAGCCCGAGCACGTGCGCGACGATGTCCTGCGTCTCGGTCGGGTGCTGCGTCGAGCTCTGGACGAAGATCTGCCCGTTCTCGTCCACGAGGGCGATCGAGCAGTGCGTCTCGAGGTAGAAGTGCTCCTGCCCCGCGAACTCGAACTCGCCGCTGTAGACGTGGGCCGCTCCGGCGAACCCTGCCTCGATGTCGCCGCGCTCCATGTGCGGCTGCCCGCCCTGGAAGCTCCCGGCCTCGATCGCCTCGTGGACGGTCACCAGGGACGGCAGCGGCTCGTAGTCGACCTCGACCGCGAGCGAGCCCAGCCGTGCGGCTTCCAGGGTCTCGCCGAGCACCCAGCACACCGCGTGACCGAAGAACATGACCTCCGACGGGAACAGCGGCTCGTCGTGCTTGACCCCGGCATCGTTGACGCCCGGGACGTCGTCGGCGGTGAGGACGCGCACGACGCCCGGGACCTCCAGCGCCGGCGCCGTGTCGAGGCGGGTGACGCGGGCATGGGCGTGCGGCGCCTGCACCGGGTGGGCGTGCAGGATCCCGTGCGTACGGACCGCGAGGTCGTCGGTGTACAGCGCCTCTCCCGTCACGTGCAGCGATGCCGCCTCGTGCGGGATCTCTTGGCCGACAACGGGATTGGCTGGGCGTTCGGACAGGGCGCTCATGCTCCGACCTCCTGTTGGGTCGCGGTCTCGGCGTGCAGCTTGAGGAGGGCGGTGCCCAGCGTCGCCGTGCGGTATGCCGCGCTGGCCCGGTGGTCGTCCATCGGCGTGCCTTCGCCGCGCATCACGTCCGCAGCCTCGCGGGCGACCTCGGCGCTCCACGCCCGACCCTCGAGGGCAGCCTCGGTGGCCAGCGCGCGGATGGGGGTGGCGGCCACGCCACCGAGGCCGATCCGCGCCTTGACGACGACGCCGTCGCGGAGGTCGAGCGCGAAGCCGACGGCGACGCTGGAGATGTCGTCGAACCGTCGCTTGGCGATCTTGTGGAAGGCCGTGACCTCGCTGAGCGGCAGCGGGATCCGCACGGCGCGGATCAGCTCGCCCTCTCGCTTGAGCGTCTGGCGGTAGCCCGTGAAGTAGTCGGCCAGGGGCACCTCGCGCTCCCCGTCGGTCGAGGCGAGCAGCACCGTCGCCTCGAGGGCGAGCAGGGCAGGAGGCGTGTCACCGATGGGCGACCCCGTGCCGAGGTTGCCGCCGATGGTCGCGCCGTTGCGGATCAGGCGCGAGGCGAACTGCGGGAACATCTTGTCCAGCAACGGGACTCGTCCGGCGAGCCCCCGCTCCACCTCGCTCAGGCTGAGGGCGGCACCGATCTCCACCGCGTCGTCACCGAGTTCGAGCGTCCGCAGCTCCGGCAGCCGGTCGATGCCGATCGCGAAGGGGGTCCGCGAACCACGGAGGTTGACCTCGACGCCCCAGTCGGTGGAGCCGGCCACCAGGACGGCGTCGGGGTGCTCGGACAGCAGGGCCAGCGCCTCGGAGAGGTCGCCGGGGCGGGCGTAGGTCCCGGTGGGGCCGTCGAGCCGCGTGGCGCGGGCGGCGGGGGGCGCGGCAGCCAGCCGCGCGGCATACGGGTCGTCGGCGGCGGGCTCGCCGAGGGCGTAGGCGGCGTCGCGGATGGGTCGGTAGCCGGTGCAGCGGCACAGGTTGCCCGAGAGTGCGTGCAGGTCGAAGCCGTTGGGTCCGTGTTCGTGGTCGGGAGCGGCACCCGGGTCGTTCGCTGTGTGGCCCTGGGCAGCCTCGGTTGCACGCTCGTGGCCGTTCTGCGACGGGTCCGGAGCGGCCGCAGCGGTGGCACACCGACCCTCGCGGTAGTACTCGGCGGCCATGCTGCAGATGAACCCCGGCGTGCAGTAGCCGCACTGGGACCCGCCGCGGACAGCCATCTCACGCTGCACCGGGTGGAGGGCGTCGGGGCGGCCGAGTCCCTCTGAGGTGACGACCTCCTGGCCGTCGAGCGCCGCGACCGGGACGAGGCACGCGTTGATGGCGGTCCACTGGGTGCAGGACCCCTCGGTGGGTCGGGCCACCATGATCGAGCAGGCGCCGCACTCTCCCTCGGCGCAGCCCTCCTTGGCACCGGTCAGGCCCTGGGCCCGGAGCCAGTCGAGGGCCGTGGTGCTCGGGTCGGTGCCGTCGAGCGCGCTGGGCGCACCGTTGACCGTGACACTGTGCTCTTCAACAGCGTGAGTGTTGGTTGACGCCATGGTGACTCCCGTCGCCCCAATCCTTGGGGACCATCATCCCCCAGGCGTCGCCACCTGGGGGCATGGTTGCTGACAGGAGTGGGTCCGCCGGTTATCCATGCCGAACGACGGCCCTGTCGTTGGTTCCCGAGCAGGATAGGCCTCAACAAACTGTTGAATCAAGGGTTTCGGCCGACCATTCCGCGCGCTGGACGAACGTGCCCGCCTTCGGGACTTGTTGCCGCCAGGTGGTCACCGGACCCCCATTTCCGCCCACGCGTGACGATCTGCGCGCAACACGTGCCCGCCGTCGGGACTTGTTGCCGCCAGGTGGTCACAGGCCCCCCATTTCCGCCCACCCGCGACGATCTGCGCGCAACACGTCCCCACCGCCGGGACTTGTTGCCGCCAGGTGGTCACCGGACCCCCATTTCCGCCCACCCGTGACGACCTGCGCGCAACACGTGCCCGCCTTCGGGGGGAGGCGCCGCGGGAAGGCACAACTCAGGCGCGGCCGAACCCCTGCAGCACTCCGGCGTAGGCCTTCGGCGGCGGCGGCGCGAGCTCGCCGTGCGTGGAGGGGCGCAACCCGAGCCGCACCACGCTCTCGGCGAGCAGCGTCCCCGCTGCGACGCCGTCGACGACCGGCACCCCCAGCTGTTCGGTGAGCAGCTCGGGCAGGCCCGCCATCCCGGCGCACCCGAGCACGATCGCGTCCGAGCCGTCAGCCGCCACGGCGTTCTTCGCGAAGGCGAGGATCACGGCATACGTCCGGTCGCGGTCCTCTTCCAGCTCGAGCACCGGGATGTCGCACGCGTGCACGCCCGCGCACTGACGCTCCAGGCCATAGGTGCGGGTGAGGTCCCACGCGCGCCCCACCGTGCGGCTCATCGTGGTGACGACCGAGAAGCTCCGCCCCAGCAGGGAAGCCGTCTTCATCGCCGCCTCGGCGATGCCGATCACCGGCCTGGACGCCGCCTCCCGAGCGGCGTCCAGACCGGGGTCTCCGAAGCAGGCCAGGACGAACGCGTCCGCCTGCTGGTCCTCGCGGATGATCTCGAGCAGCCCCGGCACCGCGAGCGCCTCGTCGTAGTGGCTCTCGATCGACGCCGGTCCCATCGACGGAGTGCGGGCCGTGATGATCGCGTCTGGGCCGGCCACCCGCCGCGCCTCCGCCTCGATCAGCGCGGTCATCGACGCCGTCGTGTTCGGGTTGACGACGGTGAGGTGGACAGTCACTTCACGCACGTCTTCGCGTCGAGGGGGCTGTCGCTGACACCCATCCGCGGAGCGAGGAGCGCGTATGCCGCGAAGCCCAGACCGCAGCCGATGAACCAGGAGTAGTCGTCGAACCGGTTGATGCCAGGGATGAACACGGCCGAAAGGGCGCCGGCTGCAGCGATCGCGGTCGCCCAGATCGCGGGCGGGTTGTAGCCACGCTTGTAGTGGTAGGCGCCGGACTCGTCGAGGGTGAACAGGTCGTCGACGCAGACCCGCTGCTTGTGCACGACGTAGTAGTGGGCGATGAGGACCCCGAACAGCGGGCCGATGAAGGCACCCAGGGTGTCGAGCGTGTAGTGGATCGTCTCGGGGCTGTTGTAGAGGTTCCACGGCGTGAGCAGGACCGAACCGACCGCGGCGATCATGCCGCCCATCCGCCAGCTGATCTTCTGCGGGCTGACGTTGGAGAAGTCGAAGGCCGGAGAGACGAAGTTGGCGACGATGTTGATGCCGATCGTGGCCGTGGTGAAGGTCAGCGCCGCGAGGACGAGGGCGAAGGTGTTGTCGATGTGGCCGACGGTCGACACCGGGTCGGTGATCAGCTCGCCGTAGACCGGCAGGGTGGCCGCGGCGGTGAGGACGGTCAGCAGCGAGAAGAAGACGAAGTTGACCGGCAGGCCCCAGAAGTTGCCCTTCTTCACGGCCTGGAAGGTGCGGCCGTAGCGCGAGAAGTCACCGAAGTTGAGCATCGGGCCGGAGAAGTAGGACACGACCAGCGCCGTCGCCGCCAGCATCGTCGTGACGACCTTGCCGCCGGAGAGCTCGTGGTCGGACAGGTTGAGGTTGACGCTCCAGCCGGCCTTGGACAGCAGGTAGACGCACAGCGCGATCATCACGACGTAGACGGCCGGTCCGGCGAAGTCGATGAACTTGCGGATCGTGTTCATGCCGGTCCAGAAGACCGCCGCCTGCGCAACCCAGAGCAGGGCGAAGGTCGCGTAGCCGAGGGTCGAGAGGCCGAGGAACCCGTGCTGGCTCACGTCGGCGTACGGCTCGAGCCCTGGCCACATGCGAACCAGCAGGATGTCCAGCGACGCCGAGGCGAGGTAGGTCTGGATGCCGTACCAGGCCACCGCGATGAGCCCTCGGATAATGGCGGGAATGTTGGCGCCGAGCACCCCGAACACCGACCGGCAGATCACCGGGTAGGGGACGCCGGTGCGCTGGCTGGGCTTGGCGACCAAGTTGCAGAAGAAGAGCACGATCGTGATGCCGACGATGAGGCACACGAACACCTGCCAGCTCGTCAGGCCGAGGGCGAACAGGCTGCCGGCCGTGATGTAGCCGCCGACGCTGTGCACGTCGGACATCCAGAACGCGAAGATGTTGTACCAGGACCAGGTCTGCTCCTTGAGCGGCGCGAGGTCCTCGTTGGTCAGGCGCTCGTCGTACGACGGCTTGATCAGACCGGCGCCGGCGCCGTGGTCGTGCTCCCCGTGGTGGGTCGCGAACCCGGCCGCAGCGGCCGCTTCCTCGGTCTCGAAGGGCTTTTCGGTGGTGCTCATCCGGACTCCTTTGTCCACCGCGTGATCGCGGATGCTTGCGGAGAACGCTAGGAGCGGATCCGTTGGGACAGAAGGCTTTGAACCGTATATCTGGGTATATCCAGGCGCCCCCGGGCGGGTTCGACCGGCGCCGGATCGGGGCGAGAAAAGGCTGGTCAGCCGCCGATGCGGGCGATGCATGCCGTGAGCCGGTCGTGGTGGGCCTCGGCGACAGCCTTGAGGGTCTCGGCGTCGCGGGCGACGAAGGCGTCGAGCATCCGCTGGTGGTCCTCGCGCATGCCTGCCCGGTCCTGCTCGGTCGTGCGCATCATGGTCTGGACGGGCTCGGTGAGGTTCCAGGCGATGTCGAGCATGTGCAGCAGCCGGGGCATCCGGCACGGGGCCAGGAGCGCCTCGTGGAACTCGCGGCTGGCGCGTTGGAACGCCGCGGCATCGTCGGCGGCGACGGCCCGGTCGAGGGCGTCGTGGATCGCCGTGGCGCGCGCGTGGTCAGCCGGTGCGGACTGGCGCACCGCCGCCTCGAGGGCAGCCGCCTCGAGGGCACCGCGCACCACGTAGAGCTCGTCGAGCTCGGCCTGCGAGAGGGCGGTGACGGTGTAGCCGAGCCTTGGCTGGTGCTCCAGCAGGCCCTCACCGAGCAAGGTCTTGAGGGCCTCGCGCACGGGGATCAGGCTCACGCCGAAGAAGGCCGCCACGTCGTCGAGCGGGATCGGGCTGCCGGGGGGCACCGCGCCGGAGGCGATCACGCGGCGCAGCTCGGAGAGCACCTGGGGTCCGGAGACGTAGGCGTCCTCCCGGGTGAGCAGGCTGACGATGCCCGACTGTCGCCGTGGCTGCGTCATGCTCCACCTCCACCCGTCACCGGACCATCATGCCCACCGTGGCCCTGGCCGCCAGATCGTGAGCTACACGAACTGGCGGGAGAGGACTGCGTGCCGGTTGACGTCCTTGTAGAGCAGGTAGCGGAACCGACCGGGGCCCCCGGCGTAACAGGCCTGCGGGCAGAAGGCGCGCAGCCACATGAAGTCGCCTTCCTGCACCTCGACCCAGTCGTTGTTGAGCAGGTAGACCGCCTTGCCCTCGAGGACGTAGAGGCCGTGCTCCATCACGTGGGTCTCCGGGAACGGGATCGCCCCGCCCGGCTCGAAGTTGACGATGTTGACGTGCATGTCGTGCCGCACGTCGGTCGGGTCGACGAACCGCTGGGTGGTCCACACCCCGTTGGTGCCAGGCATCTCCCCTCCCTCGACGTCGCCCTCGTTCGTCACGAACGCCTCGGGCACCTCGACACCCTCCACGACCTGGTAGGCCTTGCGGATCCAGTGGAAGGTCGCCACGACGTCGCCGCGGTTGTGCAGCGTCCACTCCTGACCCGGCGGGATGAAGGCGTAGCCGCCGGCCGCCAGCTCGTGCGACTGGTCCCCGAGGGTCAGCGTCAGCCCGCCCGCCACCACGAAGAGCACCCCCTCGGCACCCGGGTCGAGCTCGGGCTTGTCGGAGCCACCGCCCGGCGAGACCTCGACGATGTACTGCGAGAACGTCTCCGCGAAGCCGGACAACGGCCGGGCGATCACCCAGAGCCGGGTGGCGTCCCAGAACGGCAGGTTGCTCGTGACGATGTCGGTCATCGTCCCGCGCGGCAGGACGGCGTACGCCTCGGTGAACACCGCGCGGTCCGTCGTCAGCTGGGTCTGCGGCGGCAGACCCCCGGCGGGGGCGTAGTAGGAAGTGGTCGCGTGGCGGGGCGTGGTCATCGCTGTCCTCTCGTCAGGAGCCGACCGCGGGGGTCGGCCTCGATGTCGACCGGTATGCCGTGCAGCCAGGTCTGGCGCACCGCCCCGGTGAGCGTGCGGCCGGCATACGCCGACACGGGGTTCTTGTGCCGCAGGGAGGCGACGTCGACGGTGAACGACTCGTCGGGGGCGAAGACGACGAGGTCGGCCGGCGCGCCGACCGCGATCCGCCCGCGGTCGGTGAGCCCGACCTGGTCAGCAGGCCCCTCCCCCATCCAGCGCACGACGTCGGCGAGCGAGTGCCCGCGTTGCCGGGCCTCGGTCCACACGGCGGGCAGGCCGAGCTGGAGACCGGCGATACCGCCCCAGGCCTCACCGAAGTCGCCTGAGTCGAACCGCTTGAGGTCCTCGGTGCAGGGCGAGTGGTCGGACACGACCGTGCGGATGACGCCGTCCTCCAGGCCGGCCCAGAGCCGGTCGCGGTTGTCGTGCTCGCGGATCGGCGGGCAGCACTTGAACTGCGTTGCGCCGTCGGGGATCTCCTCGGCGTCGAGGGTGAGGTAGTGGGGGCAGGTCTCCACCGAGAGCCGCAGCCCCTCGGCCTGGGCCTTGGCGATCAACGGGATCGCGTCGGCGTCGGAGAGGTGCAGGATGTGCGCCCGCCCGCCGGTCTCGCGGGTCGCGTCGATGACCTGCGCGATGGCCCGCTCCTCGGCCTCCTTGGGACGCGAACCCAGGAACCCGGCATACCCCTGGCCGTGCGACTGCGGTGCGGACTCGATGGTCTGCTCGTCCTCGGCGTGCACGATGACGAGCCCGTCGAAGGTGGCCGTCTCCGCGAGCGCCTCGCGCAGCTCGGACGCCGACAGGTGGGGGAACTCGTCGACGCCGGAGTGGAGCAGGAAGCACTTGAAGCCGAAGACGCCGGCCTCGTGGAGCGGTCGCAGGTCGGGCAGGTTGCCGGGCACGGCACCACCCCAGAAGCCCACGTCGACGTAGGCCTGGTCGCGGGCGACCGCCCGCTTCTCCTCGAGGGCGGCCACGGTGACGGTGGGCGGGATGGAGTTCAGGGGCATGTCGATGATCGTCGTGACACCACCGGCAGCGGCGGCGCGGGTGGCGCTGGCGAACCCCTCCCAGTCCGTGCGCCCCGGCTCGTTCACGTGGACGTGGGCGTCGACGAGGCCGGGCAGCAGCACCTCGTCGTCGGCCAGCTCGACCACGCGGGCGCCGGGCACCTCGGTGTCGTAGGGGTCGACCGCGACGATCCGCCCGCCCGCGAGCGAGACCGCCACTGCGACCTCGGCCCCGCCGACCACGGCACGCCTCGCTCGAAGGACCACCTCTGCCGTCACGCCCGACCCCTTCCCGGAGCTCTGCACCGCGCCTGCCATGACCGTAATCCCTGCCTCAGCTCGCCGCTGCCGGTGTGGCAGAACGAACTGCGTCCACGACGCGGCTGCGATGGCGACCGAGGACCCCGCCGTCCGCGCACACGACATCGCCGTGGCGCAGGTAGGGCCGCGGCTCCGGCTGGCCCATCGCGACGCCGGCCGGGGTGCCGGTGATGACGAGGTCGCCGGGCTCGAGCGTCATGAGGCCACTGACGTAGCAGAGCAGCTCGGCGACGGAGAACAGCATGTCGCCGGTCGATCCGTCCTGCCTGAGGGTGTCGTTCACCGAGAGCCGCAACCTGACGGCGGCAGGGTCGCCGAGCTCGTCGGGGGTGACCAGCCACGGGCCGAGCGGGCAGAAGGTGTCAGCCGACTTGCCCTTCGTCCAGGTGCCGCCGCGCTCGAGCTGGAGCGCCCGGTCGGAGACGTCGTGGGCCAGCACGTAGCCGGCGACCGCCCGCAGCGCGCGGGACCGGTCGCGCTCGTCCTTGAGCGGCGCCCCGAGGACGACCCCGAGCTCCACCTCGTAGTCCGTCGTGACCGACTGCGGGAGCATCCTGATGTCGTCAGTGGGTCCGCACACCGAGGTCGGCGCCTTGAGGAAGACGACCGGCTCGGTGGGCAGCGGCACCCGCGCCTCGGAGGCATGGTCACGGTAGTTGAGCCCGATGCCGACCACCTTGCCCGGCCGCGCGATCGGCGAGCCGAACCGCACGTCCTCGTCTCGCGGAAGCCGTTGCAGCGCAGCGGTGTCGACCGCAGCCAGGTTGCCCAGGAAGGCCGCGTCGATGTCAGTCGTCAGTGTCCTCAGGTCGAGCAGGCCACCGTCGTCGGCGACGACCACGGGACGCTCGGCTCCGGGGGGACCGACCCTCGCGAACCTCATCGCCCACCTCCGAGGTGCTCGCGCGCGATGCGCGCGCCGATCCGCTCGAGCAGCGGCCCCGGTGCGTTCAGCGCCTCGTGCCGCGTGCCTTCGTCGACGAGCGCGTATGCCGCGTGCAGGCCTGCCGCTCCCAGCTCGGCAGGCGTCAGCGTGACCTGACCGGCCACCGCCACAGCCGGCACCCCCTTGTCGCGGGCCAGCGCGGCGACGGCGGCCGGAGCCTTGCCGTGCAAGGTCTGGGCGTCGAGCGAGCCCTCGCCGGTCACGACCAGGTCGACCCCGGCAAGGGCGTCAGGCAGCCCGGTCAGCTCGAACACGAGCTCGGCTCCTGGTCGTGTCGTCGCGCCGAGGACGGCGAGAAGCCCGAAGCCGACCCCGCCCGCAGCTCCTGCTCCCGGTTCGTCCCGTCGGTCGGTGCCGGTGGCGCGGGCGACGAGGTCGGCCCAGCGGGTCAGCGCGGAGTCGAGCAGCTCGACGTCCTCGGGGCCCGCGCCCTTCTGCGGGCCGTAGACCGCCGCAGCCCCACGGCTGCCGGTGAGGGGGTTGTCGACGTCGCAGGCCACGACCAGCTCCGCCTCGGCGAGCTCGGGATGGAGCCCAGTCAGGTCCAGACGGGCCGCGTCGAGCAGCCCGGCCCCACCCGGGCGCACCTCGGCGCCGGTGGCGGTGTGGATGGTGGCGCCGAGCGCCTGGAGCAGACCCGCCCCGCCATCGGTGCACGCGCTCCCGCCAACGGCGACGACGACACGACGCGCTCCCGCGTCCAGGGCAGCGGCGATCAGCTCGCCGGTGCCCCTGCTGGAGGCCGACAGGGGGGCTGCTCGCCCGCCGGGCAGCTGGGCCAGGCCCGACACCTCCGCCAGCTCGACCACCGCCTCGGTGCCGCGTACCCCGTAGGCCGACTCTCGCGGCATACCCGTCGGGCCAGTGGCCCACACCGGCATCCGGGTGAAGCCGGCAGCCACGGCCGCGGCGAGGGTGCCGTCGCCCCCGTCGGCGACGGGGACGACGACCACCTCGACGTCTGGCAGGACCGAGCGCAGGCCGTCAGACAGGTGCACCGCGACCTCGGCGGCCGTCAGGGTGCCCTTGAACTTGTCGGGGGCCAGCAGGACGCGGGGCATCGGCTGACCTAGTCCAGGTTGGCGAAGAGCGCGGTCGGGGCGTCGGCGCCGCCCGCTGCCAGCTCCTCGAACTCGGTCACGCTGTCGATGGACAGTCCCATCGAGACGTTGGTGACGCGCTCGAGGATGACCTCGACGACGACCGGGACGCGGTACTCCTGCGCCATGGCCTTGGCCTTCTCCAGTGCCGGGGCGATCTCCTCAGGGTCGAAGACGCGAATCGCCTTGCAGCCCAAGCCTTCGACGACCTTGACGTGGTCGACGCCGTAGCTGCCGACCTCGGGGCTGTTGATGTTGTCGAACGACAGCTGGACGCAGTAGTCCATGTCGAACCCGCGCTGGCTCTGCCGGATCAGGCCGAGGTAGGCGTTGTTCACCAGGACGTGGATGTAGGGGATGTTGAACTGCGCCCCGACCGCCAGCTCCTCGATCATGAACTGGAAGTCGTAGTCGCCGGAGAGGGCGACGACGGTCTCGTCGGGGACTGCCGTGGCGACGCCGAGTGCCGCCGGCACCGTCCAGCCCAGCGGCCCCGCCTGTCCGGCGTTGATCCAGTGCCGGTCCTTGTAGACGTGCAGCAGCTGGGCAGCCTGGATCTGGGACAACCCGATGGTCGAGACGTAGCGGACGTCCTTGCCGAAGGCACGGTTCATCTCCTGGTAGACCCGCTGGGGCTTGACCGGGGTGACGTCGAAGTTGGTCTTGCGCCACATGGTCGCCTTGCGGTCGCGACAGGACTGCGCCCACGCGGTGCGGTCGGCGAGGCGACCGGCGTCGCGACGCTCGCGGGCCACCTCGACGAACAGCCCCAGAGCAGCCTTGGCGTCGGAGACGATCCCGTAGTCAGGGGCGAAGACCCGGCCGATCTGGGTCGGCTCGATGTCGACGTGCACGAACGTGCGGCCCTTGGTGTAGGTCTCGAGGTCACCGGTGTGGCGGTTGGCCCACCGGTTGCCGATGCCCAGGACGAAGTCGGACTCGAGCATGGTGGCGTTGCCGTAGCGGTGGCTGGTCTGCAGTCCGACCATGCCGGCGTTGAGCTCGTGGTCGTCGGGGATGGTGCCCCAGCCCATCAGGGTCGGGATGACCGGGACGCCGGTCAGCTCGGCGAGCTCGACCAGCAGGGCGGCGGCGTCGGCGTTGATGATGCCGCCGCCGGCGACGATCAGGGGGCGCTCGCTCGCGGCCAGCAGGTCCAGGGCCTTCGCGACCTGCGGGCGGGTGGCTGCCGGCTTGTAGGTCGGCAGCGGCGCGTAGGTCTCGACGTCGAACTCGATCTCGGCCATCTGGACGTCGATCGGCAGGTCGATGAGGACCGGGCCGGGACGTCCCGAACGCATCAGGTGGAACGCCTGCTGGAAGGTGCCCGGGACCTGCGCCGGCTCGAGCACAGTGACCGCCATCTTGGTCAGCGGCCCCGCGATCGAGGCGATGTCGACGGCCTGGAAGTCCTCCTTGTGCAGCTTGGCCACCGGCGCCTGTCCGGTGATGCACAGGATCGGGATCGAGTCGGCGCTGGCCGAGTAGAGGCCGGTGATCATGTCGGTGCCGGCCGGGCCGCTGGTGCCGACGCAGACGCCGATGTTGCCGGCCCTGGCGCGGGTGTAGCCCTCGGCCATGTGGGAGGCGCCCTCGACGTGACGGGCCAGCGTGTGGTGCAGGCCGCCGTTGGTCTTCATCGCCTTGTAGAAGGGGTTGATCGCCGCTCCGGGCAGACCGAAGACATTCGTCACGCCTTCCTTCTTGAGGATCTCGACGGCCGCTTGGGCCGCAGTCATGCGTGCCATGGTGGTGCTCCTGGTTCAGGGTGGTTCGGTATGCCGGGTGGCCGGGTCTGTGGGGTCGGTTCAGCTCGAGAGCTGGCCGGAGAGGCGCTGGACGCCGCGCAGGAGGGCCGAGTGGTCGAGCCCGCCGTCGCCGTTCGCGCGGGCCGAGGCCATCAGCTGCGCGACGAGCCCGCCGAGGGGTACGACCACCCCGGCCTCGCGGGCGGCGGTGGTCACGATCCCGAGGTCCTTGTGGTGGAGGTCGATCCGGAACCCCGGCTCGAAGGACTTGTTGGTCATGTTCTCGCGCTTCTGGTCCAGCACCTTGGAGCCGGCCAGCCCACCGCCGAGCACGTCGAGCGCAGGACCGAGGTCGACGCCGTAGGCCTCGAGGAAGACCACGGCCTCGGCCAGGGCCTGGATGTTGGCGGCCACGATGAGCTGGTTGGCGGCCTTGACCGTCTGCCCAGCACCGTTGCCGCCCACGTGGACGATGGTCTTGCCGACCGCGTCGAAGAGCGGCTTGGCCTCCGCGAAGTCCGCTGCGGCACCGCCGACCATGATCGACAGGGCGGCGTTCCTGGCGCCCGCCTCGCCACCGGAGACCGGGGCGTCGAGCAGGCGGAACCCCTTGTCCTGCGCGGCCTTGGCGAGCTCGACCGTCACGTCGGGGCGGATGCTGGAGAAGTCGATGACCAGCGTGCCCTCCTTGGCGTTGGCGAAGACACCGTCCTCGCCCAGCAGCACGTCCTGCACGTCGGGGCTGTCGGGGACCATCACCGCGACCACCTGGGCGTCACGCACCGCCTCCGCGACCGAAGCCGCCGCGGTGCCGCCCACGTCGACCAGGGGCTTGGTCTTGTCGGGGTGCAGGTTGTAGCCGACGACGTCGTGCCCGGCGTCCTGGAGGTGGACGGCCATGGGGCTGCCCATGATGCCGAGTCCGATGAAGGCGATGGTGCTCATTGCGTTCTCCTTGAAGGTCGTTGGCGTGTCGTGATGCGGTCAGGCAGAGCGTCTCTCGCGCGGGAGCCAGCCGAAGCTCTCGGGGGTGGTCGCGGTGGTGGGCTTGTACTCCAGCCCCACCCACCCGGCATACCCACGCTGGGCGAGGGCGCCGAGGTGGCGCTGGAGGTCGAGGGCGCCGGAGCCGGGCTCACCGCGCCCGGGGGCGTCGGCGATCTGCACGTGGGCAGTGCGGTCGGTGTAGGCCGCGATGGCGGCCTCGAGGTCGTCGCCGTTGGCGGCCAGGTGGTAGAGGTCGAGGAGGAAGCCGACGTTGCTCGTCCCGGTGGCGCGCACGTCGTCGACGACCGCCACGGCGTCGGCCGCGGTCCGCAGCGGGTAGGGCTTGGGGCCGCTGACCGACTCGACGAGGACGGTCGCCCCGATCCGGTCGGCGGCCTTGGCGGCGAAGGCGACCGACTCACGCCCGAGCTCGTCCTGCTCCTGCGCCGAGACGCCTTCGACACGGTTGCCGAAGAGGGCGTTGAACGCCGAGACGCCGAGCCGCTCTCCGATGCCGACCGTCACGTCGACGTTGTCGCGGAACTGCTGCACGCGGTCGGGGATCGAGAGCACCCCGCAGTCGGGCCCGGCCAGGTCACCGGCAAAGAAGTTGAGACCCACCAGCTGAACCCCGGCGTCCTGGACGGCGCCCACGAAGGCGTCGACCTCACGGTCGGCGGGCACCGGTTGGTCCGGCCAGGGCCACCAGAACTCCACGGCGTCGAACCCTGCCGCCTTCGCGGCGGCCGGCCGCTCGAGCAGCGGCAGCTCGGTGAACAGGATCGAGCAGTTCACCTCGTAGCGCAGTCCGTGGTCCGACATGGCATTCTCTCCTTGTTTCCGCATTGTGGAATCGTTTTTCCGATCAATGAAAGGGTAGGCGTCAACCTGCGACATCGTCAAGACCGCTGGGGCCGTCGTCTCAGCCGGTGGTCGAGATATATCCGGCGGCGTCGCGGTGCCGCGCGAGCAACCGCTCCCCTGCCGAGACCGCCTGTGCCGCAAGCGATTCCTCGTCAGCGGTCACCAGCCTGTCGCCCGACACCACCCGGCTGCCTCCAACCAGGAGCAGCTCCAGCGGCGGCCGTGAACCGAGCACGAGCCCGGCCACCGGGTCGACCACGCCGGCATGGCCCAGCCCGTCGAGTCGCCACAGCGCGATGTCGGCCAGCTTTCCGACCTCCAGCGACCCGATCTGGTCGTCCCAGCCGAGCACCCGGGCCCCGCCGATCGTGGCCAGCTCGAGCGCGTCCCGCACCCCGAGCGCCTCCGGACCGCCTCGGGCCCGGGCGAAGAGCAGCGCGTGGCGTGCCTCCTCGACGAGGGAGGACGCCTCGTTCGACGCCGCACCGTCCACCCCGAGCCCCACCGGCACCCCTGCGTCGCGCAGGTCGCGCGTGCGGGCGATGCCGGCACCGAGGCGGGCGTTGGACGAGGGACAGTGGGCGACACCGGTGCCGGTGGCCGCCAGTGTGCGTATCGCGACGTCGTCGAAGTGGATGCCGTGCGCGAGCCACACGTCGTCGCCGAGCCAGCCGAGGGACTCCAGGTAGGCCAGCGGGCTCAACCCGAATCGCTCGGCGCAGTAGCGCTCCTCGTCGGTCGTCTCCGCCAGGTGGGTGTGCAGCCGCACCCCGCGGTCACGAGCCAGGGCCGCGGACTCGCGCAAGAGGTCGGCGGTCACCGAGAAGGGCGAGCACGGGGCCACGCCGATCCGCAACATCGAGTCGGGTGACGGGTCGTGGTGCGCGTCGACGGCGGCCGCCGTCGCGGCGAGGATGGTGTCGAGGTCCTCGACCACGTGGTCGGGGGGCAGTCCGCCCTGACTCTCGCCGAGATCCATCGAGCCGCGAGCCGCGAGGAATCGCAGGCCGATCCGTCGCGCCGCGTCCACCTCGGCACCCAGGACGTCGCCTCCGTGGCGGGGGAAGACGTAGTGGTGGTCCATCGACGTCGTGCACCCCGTGCGGGCCAACCAGCCGAGCCCGGCTGCTGCGGCAGCACCGACCACGTCCTCGTCGATGCCACCCCAGACGGGATAGAGCTCGGTCAGCCAGCCGAACAGCGTGGCGTCGACCGCCAGGCCCCGGGTGGCCCACTGGTAGAGGTGGTGGTGGGTGTTGACCAGGCCCGGCGTCAGCAGGCAGCCGGTCGCGTCGACCACCTCGGCCGCACTCCCGTCGTCCACGTGGCGACCCGGTGCGACGGCGACGATGCGCGACCCCTCGACGACCACGTGGCCGACGGCGTGCTCGGTCCTGGCCGGGTCCATCGTCACCACCGTGCAACCGTCCAGGACCAGCCGCGCGACGGTCGCCACGGTCACGACCCCCGGTAGGTGGAGTAGCCGAACGGGTTGAGCAGGACCGGCACGTGGTAGTGCTGGTCGGCGTCGGCGATGGTGAAGACCACCACCACCTCGGGGTAGAACGCCTCGACGCCACGCCCTGCGAAGTAGCCACCCGAGGCGAACCGCAGGCGGTAGTCGCCCGCCTCCAGCCGCTCCGGACCGATGCTGCCGACCCGCCCGTCGCCATCGGTGATGCCGTCACCGATCGCCTGTCCCCCGGAGCCAGTCGTATCAACGGTTTCCAGCACCACCGTGATGCCGGCCGCGGGCTTGCCGAGGCTGGTGTCGAGGACGTGCGTGCTGAGGGTTCCCATCAGGAGGCCACCTGTCGGAGTCGGAGCAGCGCGATCTCGCGCAGCTGGGTCACGGTCTCTTCGCGCTCGGCGGCGTCGTCGTTGCCGAGCCGGCGGTCCAGCTCTGCGAGGATCTCGGGCGCGGAGCGGCCTGCCGCCCGGATGAGGAACACCCGGTCGAAACGCGCCTCGTATGCCGCGTTGCCCTCGGCGAGCGCGCGCGCCACCTCGGCGTCGGCCGGGTCCACCCCGGACTGCTCGCGTGCACTGGCGGCCGCGTTGTGGTGCGGCCCCTCGGCCCGTTCACCGATCCTCGGGTGGCCGGCCAGCGCCGCCTCCAGCTCCTCGTCGTCGAGGTGCTGGGCGGCGGCGCCGGCGGTCGCCTCGAGGTCCTGCCACGCGGCATACGGTCGGCCGTCGCGGACGGCGGCGACCCAGCGAGGCACCGGGAGGCACGCGGTCAGCTGCCCCTCCAGGGCCGACGCCGGCAGCGCGTTGAGGTTCTCGAGGGTCATCGACCCTCCACGAACCGGGTGCGGGCGGAGTGGATCGGGTTGGCGTCGGCCACGAGGTCATCAAACCGGTAGCCGGCGATCTTGGCGATCTCCACCAGCGCCGAGGCGTGTTCCTGCGCCTGGGAGTTGTTCAACCGCTCCCAGCCGGTGCGCACCACCTGGTCGAAGGAGTCGCGGTCGCGGACACACGTGACGAGGGGGAAGCCGAACCGGTCCCGGTACTGCGAGGTGAGCTCGGCCAGCTCGCCGTGACCCTTCTCGTCGAGACGGGTGAGCCCGAGCGAGGACTGGTCGCGCAGCGAGTCCGGCCCCTCGTCGCCCTCCGCCACGCTGTCGGCGCCGAGGTCGGGGTAGGAGTCGATCAGCTGTCGCTGCTCGTCCTCGTTGGCCGAGAACAGCGCCTCCTGGAACGCGCGACGCAGGTCACTGGTGTCGCTGAACGGCCGTGAGTCGAAGGCGCGCTCGACCACCCAGCGCGGACCCTGGAACAGGCTGCCGAAGGTGTCGGCGAAGTCCTCACGCGACATCTGGTTGACCTCGCTCAGCCGCACCAACGACCCAGGAGCGCCGGCCACGGCCGGACCCCGGCTCGACCCGACGTGGTGGAACAGGAAGTTGAGCACGATGGCGGTGATCGAGCCGAGGGTGATGCCCGAGCCGAGGATGATCTGGGCCCAGTCCGGGACGGCCTTGGCCACGTCGGGCTGTGCGGTGACGTACATCGCGAGGCCGACCGCGGTGGCGACGATGACGACGTTGCGGTGGTCGTGGAAGTCGACCCGCGACAGGGTCTGGAAGCCCACGACGGCGACGGTGGCGAACATCGCCAGCGCGGCACCACCGAGCACCGGGTGCGGGATGCCCGCGACGATGGCGCCGGCCTTCGGGATGAGGCCGATGACGACCATGATCAGCCCTGCCGTGGCGACGACGTAGCGGCTCTTGACCCGGGTCAACCGCACCAGGCCGACGTTCTCGGCGAAGCAGGTGTAGGGGAAGGAGTTGAAGACACCACCGATCGTGGTGGCCAGACCGTCGGCGCGCAGGGCACGGGCGATGTCCTCCTTGCCGACGCGCTTCTCGACGATCTCGCCGGTGGCGAACACGTCACCGGTGGTCTCGACGGCGGTGATGAGCATGACGACGATCATCGAGATGATCGCGGCCACGGAGAACCTGGGCCAGCCGAAGTGGAACGGCGTCGTGACCCCGATCCAGCCCGAGTCCGAGACCGAGTTGAAGTGCGCGTCACCGAGGATCCAGGCGATGAGCGTGCCGACGACCAGTCCGATGAGGACTGCCACGGTGGCCATGAATCCCTTGAAGATCCGCTGGATCGCGACGATCAGCCCGAGCGTGCCGAGCGCGTACGCGAGGTTGCGCCCGCTGGTGGGGTCGAGGGTGGGGCCCGCGCCACCGGCTGCGTCCGCAGCCGCGACCGGCAGCAGCGCGAGGCCGATGATCGTGATGACCGAACCGGTGACCACCGGGGGGAAGTAGCGGATCAGCCGGCTGAAGTAGGGCGCGACGAGGAAGGTGAACAGGCCCGCCACGATCACCGCCCCGTAGATCACGAGCAGGCCGTCGGTACCGCCGCCCGCGGCCATCCCGATGGCGATCATCGGCGAGACAGCGGTGAACGTGACCCCTTGCAGGAGAGGCAGTTTCACGCCGACCTTCCAGAACCCGACCGACTGGATGATCGAGGCGATGCCGCACGTGAAGAGGTCGGCGTTGATGAGGTGGATGAGCTCCTGGGTCGACAGCCCGATGGCGCTGGCCAGGAGGATCGGCACGATCACCGCACCGGCGTAGAACGCCAGCACGTGCTGGAAGCCGTAGATCGCGAGCTTCGGGATGGGCAGGACCTCGTCGACCGGGTGGCGGGAGGCGCGCTGGGACTGGGGTGTTGCGGTGGCTGCGCTCATGACAGGCCTTTCTGTCTGGAGCTATGTCGGGAGGCTCCGGGAGGAGGAGAGGGAATCAGATGCGTGCGGGAGCCGGCGCGGGCGTCGTGGGGTGTACGGGCGCCGGCCCCGAGGAGCGGGGACGAGGAGTGGCGACGAGGAGCGGAGGGGCGTCAGCAGAAGCCGGGCACGGTGAGCCAGGCGTCGCCCGCGTCCGAGCCGCTCTCGCGCTGGACCGTGGCCTCGATCAGCCCGTACGGGCGGTCTGCGGCGATGAACACCTCACCCGGGTTGTCCAACCCGAACGGGGACAGGTCGACCAGGAAGTGGTGCTTGTTGGGGGCTGAGAACTTGATCTCCGCGACCTCGGGGTGAGCGGCCAGGACGGCCGACCCCATCGCGTAGAGGCTCTCCTGCAGTGCGCGGCTGTAGGTCGTCGCGAACGTCTCGAGGAGGAGCGACCGCACGTCGTCGAACGACTTGTTCCAGTCCACGCCCTCGGTGGACTCGTAGCGCCAGCGCGCCACGAGCGAGGTCGCGAGGATCCGGTCGTCGGTCTCCTTGAGGGTCGTGTACTCGTCCTTGAGGTAGCCCTTGAACTCCGAGCCGGTCGACTTGAGGACCACGAGGTCCTTGACGCCGGAGACGACCCAGGCGCGCGGCTCGTCGCCGCTGCGGTCGCGGGTGACGACGGTGGTGCGTACCTCGCCGCCCCGCTTCACGAACGCGTGGTCGTGGCCGGTGCCGCCGACCTCGATGCGGTCCCAGGCATACTCCTCGACCTCGATCCGGCTGGCGGTCGCGACGGGCGTGACGTCGAGGAAGCGCTGGCCGAGGGTGAGGGCGTAGTCCTCCGGTGAGGTGACGCCGTGCTCCTTGGCGAACGCGAAGGCGGTGTTCTTCTGGGTGTCGGTGGGCAGGATGCTGGCCTGGTCACCGGTCGTGTGCGCCTCGGTGAAGTCGCCGCGCAGGGCGGTCGACACGTTGAGGTCGCGGATCTCGTGGCGGGCGGTGTCGCGGTAGACGCGGACGACGCGGTTCTCCGCCTTGCCGTACTGGTTGGGTCCGAGGACGAAGCTCATGGTGCTCCTTGCGGTGCCCGTCGACCCTGGCGGGGTCGGCGTGGGTGGCGCGGGGACGGCTTCCCGAGCGATTCGGAGATCTTCCGAATGGTGGAAACCTGTTTACGGATGATGGAAGGATAGGCGCGCCAATGTGAACCAGTCAACAATCTGTTGAAAGTTTCTGCGGTGCAGACCTGCGGGGGACGCGGCGAGCAGTCGACGGGGTCCCAGGACGACCGGGTATGCCGCGTCAGCCGGCGGGCTCGGCCGCCGAGTCCCGGATCCGGTTGAGGTAGTTGTAGACGGTGAAGCGGGTCAGGCCCAGGGCCTCCGCGACCGTCTCCGCACTGCGGCGCATCTCGAACGCGCCGCGCTCCTCCAGCAGGCGCACGGCGTGCTGCTTCTCGGCGCGCGGCAGGGTTGCGAGAGAGCCCCCGAGCTCGCGCTCGACGTCGGCGATGAGCCGCGACAAGCCGTCGGTGAAGTCGGTGGCCCCAGCACCGGCCCCAGCACCGGCCCCGGCACCGGCCGCGGGGGTGACGGCGGTCACCGCGTCGACGTCACCGAGGGTGAGGGTGACCCGGGTCGCGCCGTGGGACAACGCCTCCTTGAGCGCGGCGCCCACCGCGTCGACGACCACCTCGGCCTCGCCCTCGACCGACGTGCCGAGCGGTCCCAGGTCGGGTGACAACCCGGCATACCGGAGCGCGTCGGCGGACGCGGTCACGTGGGCAGGCAGCTGGCCGTCCTCGCCGTGGAACGGCTCGGTCGTGAACTCCACCCGCACGCGCATGCGGCCAACCTACCCGCGGACGGCAGGCAGGTCAGGTGGTCGGGCCCGTCAAGCGCCCTGACGCGTCAGGCGGTGGCGCGGCGGGCCAGGCGGTCGATGGCGGGGCGGTCCAGGCCGGTCAGGCGATGGACCTCCTGCTCGTCCGTGGCGCCGCAGTCGAGCGCACGGACCACGAAGTCCGACAGCGCTCGGGCTGTCGCGGGTTCATCCATGACCCCCGAATCCACTTGTCCCACATAGTTCTTCAGCCGTTGGCCGGCGGCCGAGAGCCCCTCGCGGTAGAACGCGTAGGTGGCGAGGTAGCGACTCGGGAACTGTGCGGGGTGCAGGTCCCAGCCCTGGTAGTAGCCCCGCTCGAGCGAGCGTCGCACCAGCCGCCCGTGCAGCCGCCAGGCGGCCACCACGTCGTCGTGACTGCCCACGGGAAGCACGTTGGTGGAGCCGTCGGACAGGTGCACGCCCGTGCCCGCCGCAGCGACCTGCATGACCGCCTTGGCGTGGTCGGCGGCCGGGTGCTCCATCGACTGGTAGGCGGCGGAGATGCCACACGAGGCCGAGTAGTCGTAGGTGCCGTAGTGCAGCGACGTGCACCGGCCGGCGGAGGCATGGACCATCCGGGCGACGAGCGCCGTGCCGTCAGGTCCGCAGATCGCCTGCGGCGTCTCGACCTGGATCTCGAAGCGGATCGCCCCCGGCGAAAGCCCGACACCCTGCTCGACCCTCTCGCAGGCCACCACCATCGCCTCGACCTGGTCGACTGACGTCACCTTCGGGAACGTCACCACGAAGCCGTCCGGCAGGCGACCGTCCCGGGCCACCGCAGCGACGAAGCGGGCGAAGGTGCGCAGCCCGCGTGCGCGCGTCGGCGCCTCGAAGCTCTTGAACCGGATGCCGCTGAAGGCAGTCGCCCCACCGGCGTCCACGGCACGGAGGAGCGCCGCAGCCGCCGCGTCGACGGCGGCATCCTCCTCGTCGTCGGACCGCGTGCCGTAGCCGTCCTCGAAGTCGATGCGCAGGTCCTCGATGGCCTCGCGCGCGAGCTTGGTGCGCACCCGCGCGTACAGCTCGGCTGCCAGCTCCGACGGAAGCCCGAAGGCCTCGGCCGCCCCCTCGGCGCCGCCGCCGTGCTCGTCCAGCGCGGCGACCGCCTCGGCCTGCCACCGCGACACCAGGTCGGCGTCGTAGCGGTCGGCCGGCACGTAGACCGTGTGCACCGGCTGGCGCACCGGCCGCTCGCCGGGGAACCGTGCGGCCAGCTCGGCATCCGCGTCACGCAGGTGCTCGTCGAGGGCGGCGCCGAGGGCGCCCAGGTCCACGGTCATCGGGCCGGGGCCTGGCTCGTCGGGATGGCGGGGGTGGCGGCGGGCGGCGCGGTCGCCTCCCGCGTGGCGCTGCCGGTATGCCGCGTGGCCGGGTCGGCGTGCCGTCCCCCGGCCGCCTGCCGCACGGCAGCTGCCACCGAGGGCGCGACGTCGGCGTCGAAGACGCTGGGCACGATGTAGCTCGCGTTGAGCTCGTCGGGGTGGACGCAGTCGGCGATGGCCGCGGCGGCGGCGATCATCATCTCGTCGGTGATGTCGCGCGCGCCGGCGTCGAGCAGACCGCGGAAGAAGCCGGGAAAGGCCAGCACGTTGTTGATCTGGTTGGCGTAGTCGGAGCGTCCGGTGGCGACGACGGCCGCGTGGTGGCTCGCCGCGACCGGGTCGACCTCGGGGTCGGGGTTGGCCATCGCGAAGACGATGGCACGGTCCGCCATGGTGGCGATGTCGTCGCCGTCCAGCAGGTTCGGTGCCGAGACGCCGATGAAGACGTCGGCCCCGCGCAGCACCTCCTTGAGCGTGCCGGTCGTGCGGGAAGGGTTGGTGTTGCGGGCGATCCAGCCACGGAACTCGTCCGCGTGGTCGGCCTCCGGGTCCAGCGCACCGCGGCGGTCGCACCCGATGATGTCGGTCGCGCCCTGGGCGTCGAGGAGCCGGACGATGGCGTGGCCGGCCGCACCCACCCCCGAGACCACGATCCGCACGTCCTCCAGCGTCTTGCCCACCACGCGCAGGGCGTTGCGCAGGGCGGCGAGGGTGACGATCGCGGTGCCGTGCTGGTCGTCGTGGAAGACGGGGATGTCGAGCTCGTCACGCAGGCGCGCCTCGATCTCGAAGCACCGCGGCGCGCTGATGTCCTCGAGGTTCACGCCGCCGTAGACCGGGGCGATCGCCTTGACGATCATGATGATCTCCTCGGTGTCCTGGGTGTCGAGGCAGACCGGCCACGCGTCGACTCCGGCGAACTGCTTGAAGAGCGCAGCCTTGCCCTCCATGACGGGCAGGGCAGCGGCCGGGCCGATGTTGCCGAGGCCGAGGACGGCGGACCCGTCCGTCACGACCGCGACCGTGTTGCGCTTGATGGTGAGGCGGCGCGCGTCCTCGGGGTTCTCCGCGATCGCGAGGCAGACGCGGGCCACCCCCGGGGTGTAGGCGCGGGACAGGTCGTCGCGGTGCTTCAGCGGCACCTTGGGCACGACCTCGAGCTTGCCGCCGAGGTGGAGCAGGAAGGTGCGGTCGCTGACCTTGCGGACCGTGACCCCCGGGACCGCCGCGATCGCCGCGGTGATCCGGTCGGCATGGTCGGCGTCGGAGGCGTTGCAGGTCACGTCCACGACCAGCTTGTCACCGTGGGACTCCACGACGTCGAGGGCCGTGAGCGCTCCGCCCGCCGACGCCACGGCGGCAGCGACGGCACCCGTGGTGTCGATCGCGGCAGGCGCCTCGGCGCGAACGGTGATGGAATATCCCGGGCTCGGTGCAGACATCGCTCGACCTCAATCTTCCACGATACGGACTTCAATTTCTGTTCAACGGAACTCTAGAGCGATGAATCTCTCCAGACAAGGCCGCCCCGGGACCGAGCGGACCGCACCTAGCTTTCGCCCATGGCCTCCACGCGCGTCTCCGTCGTCATCGCCAGCACCCGCCCGCACCGGATCGGTCACCTCGTCGCGCAGTGGGTGCTCGACGCAGTCCCGGCGGGCTCCGAGGTCACCGTCCACGACCTGCGCGAGCTGGCGCTGCCGTTCCTCGACGAGCCCGGCCAGCCCGCGGACGGCAACTACGCCCACGAGCACACGCGGAAGTGGTCGGCCGCGATGCAGGCCACGGACGCGCTCGTGCTGGTGATGCCGGAGTACAACCGCGGCTACAACGCGGCGCTCAAGAACGCGATCGACTTCCTCTACGCCGAGTGGGAGGGCCTGCCCGTGGGCTGCGTCGGCTACGGCTGGCACGGCGCGAGCTATGCGAAGTCGGCCCTGCGCCAGACGCTCGAGCGCGTCAAGATGACGGTCGTCGACGGCCCCGGTCTGGCGTTCGGGAAGACCCTCACCCAAGAGGGTGAGGTGCTCGCCGGCGAGGCCGACCAGCTGGAGCTCGCCACGATGTTCGCCGAGCTGCTCGCCACGGCTCGCACGTAGGATGAGCAGCAGGAACAACTGGTGTGCCGGGAAGCCTGGTCGGCGGCGTCTGCGGACGTCTGACCCGACGTCGACCCCGAAAGGCCCGGTGTGAGCCTCAACCCCCTGCGCCCACGGCTCTTCGCCCGCACGACGTGGCAGGAGGCGCAGCGCGTCAGCGGCGCCCTGCGCACCGAGACCGTCGGCGGCGCCCTCCTGCTGTCCGCGGCGATCGCCGCACTGGCCTGGGCCAACTCGCCCTGGTTCGAGACCTACGCCTCGCTGCGCGACTGGCAGGCAGGCCCCCAGGCGTGGCACCTGCAACTCACCCTGGGGCAGTGGGCCGCCGACGGACTCCTTGCGCTGTTCTTCTTCGTCGCCGGCCTCGAGCTGAAGCGCGAGTTCCTCGTGGGCGAGCTGCGCACCCCCGCAAGGGCCGCGCTGCCCGTGGCCGCCGCCCTGTGCGGGGTCGCGCTTCCCGCGATCGTGTATGCCGTGACGGTCACCCTCCTCGGTGCCGGCGCTGGTGCCGGTGGTGCGGCCGTTGGTGGGGCGGGTGGCGGGGCGTTGCGCGGTTGGGCGGTCCCGACGGCGACTGACATCGCCTTCGCGCTCGCCGTGCTGGCGGTGATCGGGACGCACCTGCCATCGGCCCTGCGGAGCTTCCTGCTGACCCTCGCCGTCGTCGACGACCTCGTGGCGATCACGATCATCGCGATCTTCTACACCCGGAGCCTCGACCTGGCCGAGCTCGCGCTCGCGCTGGTGCCGCTCGCGCTGTTCGCTGCACTGGTGCAACGACGGGTGGCGCACTGGTGGCTGCTGCTCCCGCTGGCGGCCCTGACGTGGGGGCTCGTGCACGCCTCCGGCATCCACGCCACCGTCGCCGGGGTGCTGCTGGGGCTCGTCGTGCCGGTGAAGCCCCGGGGTCGGGCCTCGCGGGTGTCCCGGGTGCCGCGGGTCCGCCCCCTGGACGCCGACGTCGACGTGGCCGAGCGGTTCGAGCACCGGTTGCGACCCCTGTCGGCCGGGGTGGCCGTGCCGGTCTTCGCGTTCTTCGCGGCCGGCGTGCGGGTGGTGGGGGGTGGCTTCGGCGACAGCCTCGGGGACGAGGCGGCCCTCGCGGTGGTGCTCGGGCTCGTCCTCGGCAAGCTGGTCGGTGTCTTCGGTGGCACGTGGGCGTTCGCCCGGTTCACCAGGGCCGAGCTCGACGACGACCTCGCGTGGTGGGACGTCTTGGGGCTGTCCCTCCTGGCCGGGATCGGCTTCACTGTCTCGCTGCTCGTGGGCGAGCTGGCGTTCGGGACGGGCAGCCCCCGTGACGAGCACGTGAAGCTCGCCGTCCTGGTCGGGTCGGCCATGGCGGCGGTCCTGGCGACCGTCGTGCTGCGTGCCCGGAACCGCGTCTACGGGCGCCTGGCCGAGCTCGAGTCCCGCGACGACGACGGGGACGGGGTGCCGGACTGCTTCGAGGTCTCGGATGTGGAGCCCGGACGACGCCGTTAGGGTTGGGACGCCGCACCACCGGACTTCAGGAAGCGCAGGTGAACGCGCATGGCCACCAACCGCGTGAACGACCAGACGGGCACCCAGGCGGGCACCGGCTCAGGCGCCGAACGGACCATCGGACAGCTCGTCGCCGATGCGACCCACGACGTCTCGACGATCGTCCGCAGCGAGATCGCGCTGGCCAAGGCCGAGATCGCGGCCGACCTGAAGAAGGCCGCCGCCGGTGCGGGGATGTTCGCCGCGGCGGGCTTCGTCGCCCTGCTCGGCCTGATCTTCCTGTTCCACACCGTCGTCGCCGTGATCGACATCTGGCTCCCCGAGTGGGCCGGCTACCTCATCACCACCGGGCTGCTCTTCCTCGTCGCGGCGGTCCTGGCGATCGTCGGCCGCAACAGCGTGAAGAAGATCAAGGGCAAGCCCGAGCGCGCCATCAAGAACGCCCAGGACACCGTCACCGCCGTCAAGTCCGGGTCCTGACCCGGCCAACGCCCCCCTTTTCGACCCGGCCAGCACGACACGCGACCCGCCCCCGTCACCAGCCGAACGGCATACCCAGTCATGAGTCTCGATGCCTCGATGGCCCTCATCGAGGGCCCGTGGGAGCACCGGTTCGTCGCAGCGAACGGTGCCCGCTTCCATGTCGCCGAGCAGGGTGAGGGGCCGGTCGTCCTGCTGCTGCACGGGTTCCCGCAGTTCTGGTGGGCCTGGCGGCACCAGATGCAGGCGCTCGCCGACGCCGGCTACCGGGCGTGCGCGATGGACCTGCGCGGCTACGGCGCGTCCGACAAGCCACCGCGCGGCTATGACACGCGCACGTCGGCCACCGACGTCGCCTCGGTGCTGCGCTCTCTCGGGGCCTCGCGCGCGGTCGTCGTCGGTCACGGGTGGGGCGGCTGGATCGCCTGGAGCATGCCGACCCTGCAGCCGACCGTCACCCGCGCCATCGCGTCGCTGTCGATGCCGCACCCGCTGGTGTTCCGCAGGGCGTCCTTCGCGAACCCCCGCCAGCTCAAGGCCAACGCCTACCTCGGCGGCCTGCAGCGGCCGTTCGTGCCGGAGCGCCAGATGACGGTGCACGGCGGCTACGTCCAGCGGCTGCTGCGCGAGTGGGCCTCACCCGAAGGCATCTGGCCCTCGCCCGAGGAGGCGCGGACCTACGCCGACGCGATGGCCCTGCCGTTCGTGGCGCACTCGGCGGCGGAGTACTACCGCTGGGTCGTCCGCAGCCAGATCCGCCCCGACGGCTGGCGGTTCGCCGCGAGGATGCGCACGACCATCACGCTCCCCGTGCTCCAGCTCCACGGCGAGCACGACCGGGCCGTGCTGCCCGACACGTCCAGCGACTCGGCGGACTACGTCACGGGTCCGTTCCAACGACACCTGGTGCCCGGAGCCGGCCACTTCCTGCCCGAAGAGGCTCCGGCGGTCGTCAACGACCACCTCTGCGCCTGGCTCGCCACCCTCCGCTGACCCGCTGACCCGCTGCCGCGCGGGAGCAGCGGGGTATGCCGCGTGGGTCAGCCGGCGACGCAGGCGCCGGTGTCGACCGGCGAGGCGGCGCCTGACGCTGCATCGAGGACCGGACGGGCCTCGTCCATGGTCAGGGCATAACCCGTCCTGGAGTCGTCCAGGGACTTGGCGAAGACCACGCCGACGACCCGGCCGTCCGAGGACAACAGCGGACCCCCGGAGTTGCCGGGCTGGATCTGGGCGAAGAGCGAGTAGACCTCACGACTGGTCCCCGGGCTGCCGTAGATGTCCGAACCCCGCGCGTCGACGACCTCGCGGACACGGGCCGCGTCGAGCCGGTAGGGCCCGTCCAGCGGGAAGCCGGCCACCACACCGCTGTCGCCGCGGGAGAGGTCCGGGCCCTGGCGCAGCGGCTCAGCGGGAAGGCCGGGCACCGAGAGCACGGCGAGGTCGCGTTTGGCGTCGAAGACGACGACCTTGCCGGTGTAGGACCGGCCGGTGCCGTGGATGCGCAGCGTGGCGCTCTCCATGCCGGCCACGACGTGGGCGTTGGTCACCACCCGCTCGCGGGCGACGACCCAGCCGCTGCCCTCCTGACCGCGGTTGCAGGCCGCCGCGACTCCGGTGATCTTGATGACTGAGGCCGCGGCGTCACGAACTCCGGCGGTCTGCGCCACGGACGGGTCCGGGGGCGCGACCGGCGCGATCCGCTCAGTCTCGAGCCCGTCGAACACCCGCGGGAATCCCTCGCGGTCGAGCACCTCACGGAACGATGCGAAGAGCCTCGACGTGCCGGGGGGCACCACGTTGTCGATGGTGCGCAGCACCCGGGACTCACCGATCGCCTTGGCGATGGGTGCCGGGGCGCCACCGCGCAGGGCGCCGGCGATGAACCACACGAGGATCGCTGCGGACAGCACGACGGCCACCGCTCCGAACGTCGCGTCGAACCACTGGGCCGGCTTGATCTTGAGCCGCGACCGAAGCGATCCGCCGATCGCCACGGCCACCGCCTGCCCGCTCGAGGCGAGGATGAACACGCCGGCGATGAGGACGACCGAACGCAGCAACGGTGACGACTCGAGCTCGGTCCAGTGGCCGATCGCCAATGGCAGCAGCCACATGGCGAGTGCACCGCCGAGGAAGAAGCCGGCGAGGGACAGCACGCTGACCACCAGACCCTGTCGGAAACCGGTGAGGCCGTAGCTGATGAAGAGCAGGATCAGGAGGTAGTCCAGGACGGTCAGTCCGAGGAACATCAGGCTCGGCCTTCCGTCGCGGTCTTGGTCAAGGCGTCCTGTGCCCCACCCGGCCGGGAGCGGTCGGGGAGTGGACGCTCAACGCTACGGTCCCACGGAACGGTCAAACCTCCGAAATCGAGCACAGCGGACAACAGCCCCGCGGTGAATCCCCACACGAAGAGGCCGTCGAACTCGAAACCCGGCCCTCGGTAGCCACTCGGGTGGGACACGGTGAACCGGGCTGCCGGGTCGAGCAGGTCGGCCAGGGGCGCCCGCACGGCCCGGTGCACCTCGACCGGGTCGACGGCATCGAGCGGCCCGGCCTCGCGCCACCACCCCAACACGGGCGTGACGACGAACCGGCGTGGGCTGAGGTAGATGTCAGGAAGGGTCGCCACCACGTCGATCGTCCCCGGGTCGATGCCCACCTCCTCCTGCGTCTCGCGCAGGGCGGCCGCGGCGGCCGAGGCGTCCGAGGGCTCGCGCTTGCCACCGGGGAAGGAGATGTCGCCGGGCTGGGTGCGCAGGGTGTGGGCGCGCTCGGTCAGCACGACGTCCTCGCCCTGGCCGTCGTCGGAGGGGCCGAACAGGATCATGACGCTGGAGCGCTGCCCGCCCTCGGGCGGCGGCGCGAACGTCTCGAAGTACCCCTCGTCGGCGGCCGCGATCGCGTCGCGGGCACGGTCCAGCCAAGCGGGTCGTGCCGTGGTCACGAGGCGGAGACCTCCGCCGCGGGTATGCCGCGTGGCTGCGGCGGCGCGGCACCGGGGGCGGGTGCCGCCGCGGCATACGGATTGGTCGCGCCCGGGGCGAGCTCGAACTTGAGCAGCTTGTCGGCCTTGACGGGGTCGGTCTCGCCGATGCCGTACGACGGGCACAGCCGCGCGACGGGACAGGCTCCACAGGCGGGCTTCTTGGCGTGGCAGGTGCGCCGGCCGTGGAAGATGAGGACGTGCGACAGCATCGTCCACTCCTTGCGCGGGATCAGCGCCCCGACGGCGTGCTCGACCTTGACCGGGTCGTCCTCGGCGGTCCAGCCGAACCGGCGGACCAGCCGCCCGAAGTGGGTGTCCACGGTGATGCCCGGGATGCCGAAGGCGTTGCCCAGCACGACGTTGGCCGTCTTGCGCCCCACGCCGGGCAGCGTGACGAGGTCCTTCATGCGCGGGGGGACCTCGCCGTCGAAGCGCTCGACGAGCTCGGCGCCGAGCTTCATCACCGAGCTGGTCTTGGCGCGGAAGAAGCCGGTCGGCTTGAGCAGCGTCTCCATCTCCTCGCGGTCGGCACCGGCGAGCGCGGCCGCGTCGGGGTAGCGCGCGAACAGCTGGGGCGTGACCTTGTTGACCATGACGTCGGTCGTCTGGGCGGACAGCACGGTCGCCACCAGGAGCTGGAGGGGGTTCTCGAAGTCGAGCTCGCAGTGGGCGTACGGGTAGTGCTCGTGGAGCGCCCGGTACATCCGCCGGGCACGCCTGGTGAGGGCGACGGGGGACTCTTCACGGGCGGCCGGCACAGGGGATCCAGACACCTCCACAGACTACGGGGCGGCGCGGACATCCGACGTGGCACACTGTCGCCCGTGGATCACGACGTGGTGAAGAAGGCCCCTCTGTTCGCTGCGCTGGACGACGAGGCGTCCTCGACGCTGATGGCCTCGATGACGCAGACCCGTCTCGAGCGCGGCGACGTGCTGTTCCACGAAGGCGACCAGGGCGACCGGCTCTACGTCATCCGTGAGGGCAAGGTCAAGCTCGGTCGCCGCAGCGCCGACGGCCGCGAGAACCTCGTGGCCATCCTCGGGCCCGGCGAGATGTTCGGCGAGCTGAGCCTGTTCGACCCGGGCCCGCGCACCATGACGGCGACCGCGGTGGCCGAGACCCAGCTGCTCGGCATCGGCAACGACGACCTCAACGGCCTGCTCGAGGGCCGCCCCAGCGTGGCGAAGGTCCTACTCGCGGCCCTGGCGAAGCGACTGCGGCGCACCAACGAGAACCTCGCGGACCTGGTCTTCACCGACGTGCCCGGCCGGGTCGCCAAGGCGCTGCTCGACCTGTCGGCCCGCTTCGGCCGTCCCGTCGAGGAAGGGGTGCTGGTCGCCCACGACCTCACCCAGGAGGAGCTGGCCCAGCTGGTCGGCGCCTCCCGCGAGACCGTCAACAAGGCCCTCGCCGACTTCGCGACCCGCGGGTGGCTGCGCCTCGAGGCCCGCGCAGTGCTGCTGCTCGACGTCGAGCGCCTCCAGCGTCGCGCCCGCTGACTCCGAGCGCCCGGTGACTCAGCGCAGGTAGTCCAACTGGGCTGCCACGCTCTGAGCCGCTGCCGGCCAGACCTCCCGGGGCACGTCGGCATACACCCGCTCGACCACGGCCTGGACCACGTCCGGCGCCTCCGCCGCTCCGTCAGCCAGCGCCTGCCGCACCTGCTCCAGCCGTTCGGCGCGGTGGGTGCGGTAGAACGCGACCATCGCCGCGGCGTCCGGCACGACCGGCCCGTGCCCGGGGAGGATCGCGGTGACCTCCCCGTCGCCGGTCAGGCGGGCGATGCGCTCCAACGACGCGAGGTATGCCGCCAGCTCACCATCGGGGTGCGCCACCACCGTGGTGCCGCGGCCCAGGACGGTGTCGCCGGTGAGCAGCGCATGGTCGGCTGCCAGGGCGAAGGACAACGAGTCGGAGGTGTGACCGGGGGTCGCGACGACCCGCAGCTCGAGGCCGCCGGCCGTGACGAGGTCACCGTCGGCGAGGTCGTCGTGCCCGCGCCCGACCGCCCGGGTCGGGGCACCAGTGAGCTCTGCGAAGCGGCCCGCACCTTCGGCGTGGTCGGCGTGACCGTGCGTGAGGATCGTCTGGGCGACCCGGGCCCCGCGGGCCGACACGGCCTCGACGACCGCCTGCAGGTGGCCCTCGTCGAGCGGGCCGGGGTCGATGACGACCGCATCGGTGGCACCGGGCTCGAGCAGCACCCAGGTGTTGGTCCCGTCGAGGGTCATCGGGCTGGGGTTCGGGCACAGGACACACAGGGCACGTTCGGTGACCTGACCGCCGTGCCAGTCGCCGAACGCCGCCGACGGAGCAGGCGGCTGCGCCAGGCTCATCGCGGGAGTTCCGCCCGCATCACCAGGCCGTCGCCGGTGTCGACCAGCTCGGGCTGCACGGGGGCGATCACGGGACGTTCGGCGATGAACTCCGCGGCCGACGTCGCGGCGGCGACCTCTTCGACGGCCACGACGGTGGGCGGCAGCATCAGGGCGGCGCCGTCCTGCCAGGCTCGCAAGAGGTCCGCAGGGCGGACCCAGTCTGCGACGTCCGCCTCCGTGGTGTCGTCGTCGGCACGCTGGCCCTGCGGGACGGCCGCGCTGAAAAACCGGGTGTCATAGCGCCGCACCTCGAACTCGGGGGTGACCCAGTGGGCGCGGTAGCCGAGCAGGTCGGACCGCAGCAGCAGGTCGTGCTCGCGCAGCACCTCGGACAGCGAGGCCTCGCGCTGGAGCAGGCGTCGGCGCTGCTCGTGCCAGTGCGCCCCGCTGACGTCGGCGATCACCCGGTCGGGCGTCGGACCGGCCAGCAGGACCCCGCACTCCTCGAAGACCTCGCGGACCGCAGCCGCCACGAGCACCCGAGCCGTCGCCTCGTCCACGTCGAGCCGCGCCGCCCACTCGGCCGGCGTCGGTCCGGCCCACGGCAGACCGGGGTCGGCGTCGCGCGGGTCGACCCCGCCACCGGGGAACACCATCATCCGCGGGGCGAACTCCATCGTCGCGACCCGGCGCAGCATGAAGACCTCGACCCCCGAGTCACCGTCGGAGGCCCAGTCGCGCACGAACATGACCGTGGCGGCCCGCTTGGGCACCACCGGGCCGTCGGGCGAGGGCGCACTCAGCCAGGAGTCCGCCCTGGCCCGGAGCGATGGTGAGTCGGCGATCGGGAACTCGCGCCTGACCAAGCGCCGGACCACCCGGGACTACTCGTCGGCGAGGGCGACGACGATCTCGACCTCGACGGGGGCGTCCAGGGGGAGCACGGCGACCCCGACGGCCGACCGGGCGTGGATGCCCGCGTCGCCGAAGGCCTTGCCCATCAGCTCGCTGGCGCCGTTGATGACGCCGGGCTGACCGGTGAAGGACGGGTCGGAGGCGACGAACCCGACCAGCTTGACCACCTGGGCCACCTTGTCGAGGTCGCCCACGATGCTCTTGACCGCGGCGATGGCGTTGAGCGCACAGATCTCCGCCAGCTTCTTCGCGTCCTCCGGCGGCACGAGGCCGTGGCCCTCGCCGACCTTGCCGGTCTGCACGATGGCACCGGAGACCATGGGCAGCTGCCCGGAGGTGTAGATCCGGCGCCCGTCCTGGATCGCGGGGACGTAGGCGGCCACCGGCTTGGCGACGTCGGGAACGGTCAGGCCGAGCTCGGCCAGACGATCTTCAACTGCACTCATCAGGCTCTCTCCCGCTTCAGGTAGGCGACCAGGCCGTTGCCGTCGGGACCGGTGAGGACCTGGACGAGCTCCCAGCCGTCCTCACCCCACTGGTCGAGGATCTGCTTGGTGGCGTGGACGATGAGCGGCACCGTCGCGTACTCCCATTTCTGCATGTCCCGCAGCCTATCCCCGTGATGACCGGGCGCCGACGGGCAGGAGTGCACGAGGATGGCCCCATGGCCACCCACCGCGACCCCAGCCAGGTGCTCGACGAGGTGGCCGCGCCCCCCACGCGCACGACAGCCTACGGCGACGATCCCGCGCAGGTGTACGACGTGCGCCTGCCCGACCGGGTCACCCGCGGCCTCACGGTGGTCGTCGTGCACGGCGGGTTCTGGCGTCCCGAGTACGACCGCACCCATGCCGGTCGGCAGGCCCAGGCGTTCGCGGATGCGGGCTACGCGACAGCCGTCGTCGAGTACCGCCGGCCGGGCATGCCCGGTGGCGGGTGGCCGGGCACCGCTGACGACGTCGCCGCCGCCATCACCGCCGTGCGCCGCGACCCCGACCTGGGCCACCCGCCGGTGCTGGTCGGCCACTCCGCGGGTGGCCAGCTCGTCGCCTGGGCCGCCGCCCAGCCGTGGGCCCACGGCCTGCGCGGCATCGTGAGCCTCGCGGGCGTCCTCGACCTCGGCCACGGCGCCGAGACCGGCGTGGGCGACACCGCCATCACCGACTTCCTCGGTGGATACCCCACGGACGCCCCGGATGCCTACGCCGCGGCCGACCCCGTCAGGCTCGCACCCGGCATACCTGCGCTGTTGGTGCATGCGCGCGACGACGACGTGGTGCCCTTCGACCAGAGCGAGCGGTATGCCGCGGCCCACCACGCGCCGAACGTGCGCCTCACGCCGGTGAACAGTGGCGGGCACTACGGGCTGATCGACCCGGAGCACCCGGCGTTCGCGCAGGTCCTCGCAGCGGTCGACCTGCTCGCCTCCTAGGCTGGCGACATGCCCGAGACCACCCACGACCTGTCCAAGGTCCGGCTCCACGTGGTCACCGGCAAGGGCGGCACGGGGAAGACCACGGTGGCTGCCGCGCTCGCGCTGGCCCTCACCCGGCAGGGCAAGCGGGTCCTGCTGGCCGAGGTCGAGGAACGCCAGGGGATCTCGCAGACGTTCGACGTGGCGCCCCTGGGGCACACCGAGACGCGCATCCTGACCGACCGCAGCGGCGGACAGCTGTGGGCGATCTCGATCGACGCGAAGGCCTCGCTGCGGGAGTACCTCCAGAAGTTCTACAAGGTCGGCAAGGCGATGACCGTGCTCGACCGGTTCGGCGCGGTCGACTTCGCCACGACGATCGCACCCGGGGTCCGTGACGTCCTGCTCATCGGCAAGGTCTACGAGGCCGCGGGGCGCCGCAGCGGGAAGGGTCCGACGGCTCCCGCCTACGACGCCGTGGTGCTCGACGCCCCGCCGACCGGGCGCGTGGTGCGGTTCCTCAACGTCAACGCCGAGGTCGCCGACGTCGCCAAGGTGGGTCCGATCCGCTCGCAGGCAGACTCGATCACCCGGATGCTCCGCAGCCACACCACCGCGGTCCACGTGGTCACACTGCTCGAGGAGATGCCCGTGCAGGAGACCGTCGACGCCCTGGCCGAGCTGCGCCGCACCGACCTCCCGCTGGGTGCCATCGTCGTCAACCAGCTGCGCGACCCGCTGCTGACCGACAAGGCCTTCAAGGCGGTGCGCGGCCGGCGGACCGCCAAGCTGGTCGAAGGGGTGGCCGCAGACCTGGCGGGCGTCGGCGTCCGCGTCACGAACGGCATGGTCGCGGGCCTGCTCGCCGACGGCGCCAACCATGCCGACCGGATCGCCCTCGAGCGCGAGCAGGACGCGATCCTCGAGGAAGAAGGCCGGCTCACGATCCGGCTCCCCTTCCTGGCGGAGGGCACCGAGGCCGGTGGCATCACGGTGCTGGCGCAGTCGCTGGACGAGCAGGGGATGGTCTGATGGCCTCGCGCACGCCCACCCGGACCACGCCCACCCGGGGCACGCCCACCCCGGGCAGAGCGGCCACGCTCGACCTGGCCGCTCTCCTGACCGACCCTCGGACGAGGATCGTCGTCTGCTGTGGAGCGGGTGGCGTCGGCAAGACCACGACCGCGGCCGCGCTGGGGCTGTGGGCGGCGGAGCACGGCCGCAAGGTCGTCGTCCTCACCATCGACCCGGCTCGTCGGCTCGCCCAGTCGCTGGGCCTGACCGAGCTCGACAACACGCCTCGTCCGGTGGCGGGGGTGCGGATGAACGGCGGTCCCGGCGACCCGGAGCCCGGCGGATCGCTCGACGCGATGATGCTCGACATGAAGCGCACCTTCGACGAGGTGGTCGAGCAGCACGCCACCCCTGACAAGGCCGCCCAGATCCTCGCGAACCCCTTCTACCAGGCGGTCTCCAGCTCGTTCGCGGGCACGCAGGAGTACATGGCGATGGAGAAGCTGGGACAGCTGCGAGCCGAGGCGGGCCGCGACGGCCGCTGGGACCTCATCATCGTGGACACGCCCCCGTCGCGGTCGGCGCTGGACTTCCTCGACGCACCCAAGCGGCTCGGCTCGTTCCTGGACGGCCGCTTCATCCGGCTCCTCTCCGCCCCTGCCAAGGCGGGTGGGCGCGCGGGTTTCAAGGTCTTCAGCGTCGGGGTCAACGTCGTGACCAACACCTTGTCAAAAGTGCTCGGCGGCCAGCTGCTCCAGGACGTGCAGACCTTCGTCGCGGCCCTCGACACGATGTTCGGTGGGTTCCGCGAGCGAGCCGACCAGACCTATGCGCTGCTCAAGAACTCGGAGACCGCGTTCGTCGTGGTCGCCGCCCCCGAGCGCGACGCGCTGCGCGAGGCCTCCTTCTTCGCCGGCCGCCTCGACGAGGAGGGTATGCCGCTCGCCGGGCTCGTCGTGAACCGGATCCAGCGCGTGGCCGCACCCACCCTGACGGCCTCACGAGCCCTGGCGGCCGCGGAGCAGCTCGCCGATGCCGACGACCCCTCCCCCACGGCGGCGACGGCCGAGGGCCTGCTCCGCCTGCACGCGTCCCTGGCCGAGACGGCGGCGCGACAGGAGCGGCTGGCCGCCCGGTTCACGGCTGGACACCCCGGCATACCGGTCGTCGAGGTCCCGGCGTCCGCGCAGGACATCCACGACCTCGACGGCCTGCGCGAGATCGCCGCTGCCCTGACCCGAACGCCCTGACCCGCACACCCCAGTCGCGCACACCCCTGACCCGCACACCCCAGACACGACAAAGTCCCTGGAACCGGGGGGATGGCCAGGGACTTTGTCGGGCTGTGAGGGAGTCAGGCGCTCTCGGCCTCGGCCGGGGTCTGGCTGCGGGCCTGGGCGAACAGTGCAGCCCAGGAAGAGATGTTGGGTCGGCGCTTGAGCAGCGCCCGACGCTCGCGCTCGGTCATCCCGCCCCAGACGCCGAACTCGGTGCGGTTGTCGAGGGCGTCCGCGAGGCACTCGGCGATGACCGGACACCGCTGGCAGACGACCTTGGCGGTCTGCTGCGCGGCCCCCTGGACGAACAAGGCATCAGGGTCGGACTTGGAGCAGGAGCCCATGGGCGCCCAGTCATCCATCCATGCCGTGCCGACAGCCTGTCCGCCCGGTCGCGCTGGTGCGATGGTCATCTCAGTGCCTCCAGATACTGCTGATTCAGACGCTTCACAGTGCGTCTTATGTCCGTATCGACGTTTGAAAACGATAGGAAGTAAAGGCACCTTCATGACATGGCCCATTCGTGTAGTTCTGCGATGGCCAAAGGGACTAGTCATTTCGAACCATGCCTTCCCTGCACGGAGGGGTGATGGCCAAACACGGCAAACGTCACGAGTGGGAGCAAATCGAAGCGCTCGTCGTCCGGAGCCGGGTTACCCCATGTTCGGCAGTTACCCTGTGGCCATGCACGAACGCGCCACCGACCTCGGAAAAGTTGTCAGCCTGCTCGGAGCCTTCGTCGCCACGGCGATGGTTGCGGGCATCTTGGCGGCCGGTCTGCTGATCCCCGCAGCCTTCGCCACGGGCCGCACGGCCACCGGTGGAGTGAAGATGTTCGACGACCTCCCGGGGGAGTTCACCGCCACCCAGCTGTCGCAGCAGTCCACGATCAAGGACGCGCGCGGCGGGATCCTGGCGACTCCCCAGCAGGAGAACCGGATCATCGTCAACCTCAAGGACGTCGCGCCGATCATGCAGAAGGCGCAGATCGCGATCGAGGACAGCCGCTTCTACGAGCACGGTGGCGTCGATCCCCGCGGCATCCTCCGCGCGGTGGCGTCCAACGCCCAGGGCGGTGACGTCCAGGGTGCCTCGACGCTGACCCAGCAGTACGTCAAGCTCACGCTGCAGGAGAACGCCCTGCGCAACAACGACGAGGAAGCCGCCCAGGCGGCGGTGCGCAAGAGCGCCTCTCGCAAGGTGCAGGAGATCAAGTACGCGGTCACCCTGGAGAAGGAGATGACCAAGGACCAGATCCTGCAGGGCTACCTCAACCTGGCCTACTACGGGGACCTGGCGTACGGCATCGAAGCCGCAGCCCAGCACTACTTCAGCGTCAGTGCCAAGAAGCTCAACCTCCCCCAGGCAGCCCTGCTGGCCGGCCTCGTCCAGAACCCGGGCAAGACCGACCCCCGCAACAACCCCGAGAAGGCCCAGGCCCGCCGCGACGTCGTCCTGGACCGGATGCGCGCCCTCAACATCATCACGGACAAGGAGCTCAAGGCCGCCAAGGCCATCCCGGTCCGCAAGATGCTCAAGCTGAAGAACCCGCTGAGCAACTGCGCCGCGTCGTCCGAGCCGTACTTCTGCAACTACGTCATGGCCTACCTCAAGGACACCAGCAACCACGCCCTGGACGCCCTCGGCAAGTCGGAGCCGGAGCGGATCAAGAACATCACCGGCGGTGGCCTCACCATCCAGACCACCCTCGACCCGGTCGTGCAGAAGATGGCGCTCAAGGAGCTGACCAAGCGCGTGCCGGTCGGCAACAAGGCGCTCCGGCGGGCCAAGGGCGACAAGTCCAAGAGTGGCAAGACGCAGTTCGTGGGCGCCGCGGCCAGCGTCGTGGCACCGGGGACCGGCCGGATCGTGGCCATGGTCCAGAACACCAGCTTCCCCAGGTCCAGCAAGGACACCAGCGTCTCCTACAACCAGGTGAACTTCAACGTGGACCGCAAGTACGGCGGCACGGTCGGCCAGCACTTCGGCTCCACCGCCAAGATGTACGCGATCGTCACGGCGTTGCAGAAGGGCATGTCGGTCAACGGCACCGTCCCGTCCAAGTACGCCAACACCAAGCGGCCGGCCGTCTACACCCCCCAGGAGCAAGGGTCGTGTGGCTCCCAGGTCCCGTGGGAGGTCCGCAACGACGAGTCGATCGGCGGCAAGCCGATCCCCTTCAAAACCGCCACCGCGAAGTCCGTCAACACGGCGTTCGCCTCACTGGTGCTCAAGCTGGGTGTGCCGAACGTCCGCAAGACGATGACGACGATGGGGCTGCACCAGGGCAGTGGCGCACAGATCGAGTGCTACCCCTCCCCCGTGACGCTCGGCTCGTCCGACGCGACCCCGCTGACCCTGGCCGCGTCCTACGCGACGCTCGCCGCGGACGGCAAGTACTGCCCGCCGAACCCCATCCTGTCGATCACCACCGCGGACAAGAAGCCGCTCAAGATCGGTGCCAATCCGTGCAAGCAGGTCATCGACAAGGACATTGCCCGCGGCACGACCGAGCTCCTCAAGGGCGTCATCAAGGACGGCACCGGTAAGGGCGCGTCCCTCGGCAGCCGGCCCGCCGCGGGCAAGACCGGAACCACGGAGGACAACGCCGAGGGCTGGTTCATCGGCTACACCGCCCAGCTCTCGACGGCGGTCTGGATCGGCACCCCCGACAGCCAGTCCAGCCTGCGCAACCTGACGCTCGGCGACCGCAGCTACGGCGACATCTTCGGTGGCACGCTGTCGGCCCCGACGTGGCGGGCGATCATGCTGGGAGCCTCCGAGGGGATGCCCGAGCGCCAGTTCGGCGAACCCAGCACCAAGGTGCTCAACGGCGATCGCATCGCGGTGCCGGTCGTGAGCGGCATGTCGGTCGCCGAGGCCAGCGCGCGGCTCAGGGAAGCCGGCTTCCTTGCCCAGATCGCCGGCCTGACCAACAGCGGACTCCCGCAGGGCGTGGTGGTCTACACCGACCCGAGCGGCACAGCCATCCGCGGGTCGACGGTCGGCCTCTACGTCTCCTCCGGTTTCGCCCCGATACCGAAGCCGACGAAGACCCCGGACCCGAAGCCGACCAAGCCCAGGAAGCCCGGCCCCGGGCCGGGCCAGACGCCGCCACCTCAGTGAGCAACGGGGCCCCTCACCACAGCGGTGAGGGGCCCCGTTCGTTCGGTATGCCGCGGAGCCCGCCCCGCGGCATACCTCAGGCTTTGGTGAGTGAGGCCTTGACGGCAGCGGCCACGCGGCCGCCGTCGGCGCGCCCTGCCACGACGCCCTGGGCGACCTTCATGACCTGGCCGAGCTGCGGCATACCGGTCGCGCCGGTCTGCTCGATGGCAGCGGCGACGATGGTCGTGAGCTCCTCGTCGGAGAGCTGGGCGGGCAGGTAGGCCTCGAGCACGAGGAGCTCGGCCTCCTCCTTGGCCGCGAGCTCGGGACGGGCCGCGCCGGCGTAGGCAGTCGCGGCCTCCTTGCGCTTCTTGGCCTCCTTGGCGAGGACCTTGAGGACCTCGTCGTCGCTGAGCTCACGGGCTTCGGTGCCGGAGACCTCTTCGTTGGTGATCGCGGTCAGCGCCAGGCGCAGGGTGCCCGAACGCACCTGGTCGCGCTGACGGATCGCGTCGGTGAGGTCGCTCTGGATGGTGGCCTTGAGGCTCTGCTCGGTCATGCAGCCAGTCTCTCAGGCGGGTGGTGGTCCGACCTACGGGGTTTCGTCGTGAAGGCAGGGAGCCTGCACGCATTTCGTGTGCGAGCAGGGCGTTTGCAAGGATGGCGGCGATGAACACGATCCTGGGGGCAGCAGCCGGCGTCGCCGCGCTCGGCGTGGCCGGTGTCGGCTATGCGAGCGTGGTGGAGCGGAACTGGTTCGCGCTGCGCCGGTTCACCGTGCCGGTCCTGGCTCCGGGCGCTCGTCCCCTGCGGATCCTCCAGATCTCCGACCTGCACCTCGTGCCCCGGCAGCGCCGTCGCATCGAGTGGGTGCGTGGGCTCGCGACGCTGTCACCCGATCTGGTCGTCAACTCCGGTGACAACCTCGCGGCGCTCGACGCAGTTCCGGGGGCGCTGCACGCGATGGAGCCGTTGTTCGCGTTCCCCGGCGTCTTCGTCATGGGCTCGAACGACTACTACGCGCCCGTCCCCAAGAATCCCGCTCGCTACCTCACGCGGCGCCACGCGGAGGCGCCGGCCAGCCTGGTGCACCTGCCCATCGAGGACCTGCGCGCGGGCCTGCGCGACGGTGGCTGGGTGGACCTCGACAACGTGCGGACGACGCTCACGGTGGCGGGCACCGAGGTCGAGCTGGTCGGCACGGACGACGCCCACATCCGCAAGGACAGGTATGCCGCGGTCGCCGGACCCGCATCCACCTCGGCTGCGCTGACCATCGGGGTCACGCACGCGCCGTACCAGCGGGTCCTGGACCCGATGGCGGCCGACGGTGCGCGGCTGCTGATCGCGGGGCACACCCACGGTGGGCAGCTCGCGCTGCCGTTCCACGGTGCGCTCGTGACCAACTGCGACCTGCCGACCGACCGCGCCAAGGGGGTCTCGCGGTGGTGGCCTGGGGCAGGTTCGGCGCCCTCCTCGGCGGCCCCGGCGGACGCCGCGTGGCTGCACGTGTCGGCCGGGCTGGGCACCTCGCCCTACGCACCCGTGCGGTTCGCCTGCCGCCCGGAAGCCAGTCTGCTGACCCTGGTGCCCGTCGGCTCCTGAGCAGGCCCCGGGCCGCCGGCATACCGATTGGGAGCGGCCGGGTGTGGTGGGCTATCCTTCACTGTCGCTGCTCCCGTCGAACTGGCGTGGGTGGCGATTGCCACGGGGTGTGGCGCAGCTTGGTAGCGCGCTTCGTTCGGGACGAAGAGGCCGCAGGTTCAAATCCTGTCACCCCGACCAACAAAACCGCAGGTCAGAGGCCCTCCGTCAGCACCGCGACGAGGGCCTTTGTCGTGCCTGAGTGCGTGCCTGAGTGACCAACTGGCTTCCACGGATCTCGAAGTCCGCCACCTCGGAGGCCGAGGTGGCTGCGAGACTTCTCATCGGCTGCGACCGCCGGTGACAACGCGCTGCGCGCATCAAGGGAGGTCAACGAGATGAGACCACTTCGCTACTCGATCAACGTCACCCTCGACGGCTGCTGCCACCACGAGGCAGGGCTCCCACCCGACGAGGAGTCGATGCGCTACTGGACCGCTGAGATACAACGAGCCGATGCCCTGCTCTTTGGCCGGGTGACCTACGAGATGATGGAGTCGGCGTGGCGGCAGCCGGCCACGGGCGGGTGGCCCGAGTGGATGGACGAGGTGCAGATCCCGTTCGCCGAGGCCATCGACCGGACCAAGAAGTACGTGGTGTCGAGCACGCTGAGCAGGGTCGACTGGAATGCGGAGCTGGTGCGAGGCGACCTGGGGGCGGCTGTTCAGCGGCTCAAGCAGGAGCCGGGTGAGGGCCTGTTCGTGGGTGGCGTGACCCTTCCCCTGGCGTTGGCAGATCTGGGACTGATCGACGAGTACGTGTTCGTGGTGCAGCCGGTCCTTGCCGGACACGGGCCGACGTTGCTCGCCGGTCTGCGCGAACGCATCCAGCTCGAGCTCGTGGATCGCCGTGAGTTCCGGTCGGGGGCCGTCGCCCTCCGATACCGGCCCAGGTGAGTTGGCGGCTTGACGTGACTTGTCCTGACCCAGAGAACGCAGAAGGCCCCGGCCATTGGGCCGGGGCCTTCCGCGTTGGACGAACTCCGTTGCTACTGCACCACTCCCAGGGCGTTGACGATCCCCGCGCCGTAGAAGGCGTTGAAGTCGTCGGTGCCGTTGCAGGTGGCGGTGTATGCGGCCGAGCGGCCCTCCTGCAGGTAGGACTGCACGCCGCCCGGCGGGCAGGCGTGGTTGGTGGCGGTGGCCATCATGAGCGAGGCCACTGCGTCAGGCGACATGGTCATGCCGCGGTTGCCGTCCACGGTGCCGTGGGCGCTGACCGCGAGGGCGGCGACGCCGGCGGCGTGCGGTGACGCCATCGAGGTGCCCTGCAGGAACTGGTAGTAGCCGCAGGCGGTGTTGGCGCCCTTGGTCACGCAGTCACGCTGGACGCCCGCTGCCAGGCCGTCCTCGTTGATGGTCCCGTCGGCGTCGACCAGACCCTCGGCCTGGAGCACGTGCAGCGGAGCCGTGGAGAGGATCAGGTTGCCGTTGGTGCGGTAGGTCGGGGTGCCGAAGCCGTCACGGAACCATCCGCCCGGAGCAGACACCTCGAGCTCACCGGACGTGAGGTCGGTGGCCCAGTTGGAGTAGTCCGACTTCTTGCCCGACGGGCCGAGTGCGGAGACGCCGATGACGTGCGGCCCCTCGACCGGCAGGTCCTTGCAGGTGGCGTTGTCGATGGTCCGCTCGTAGGGCGTGTTGTCCCAGGAGAGGGCCGGGTTGTCGTAGTCCGGGCTGGAGAAGTCGTGCCGCGGGCTCGAGATGTTGTCGTGGTCGTTGCCCAGGGCCGCGACCTGCGTCACTCCGTGGGCGTACGCGTAGTTGAGCGCACGCGTCATACCCTCGATGATGACCTGCTGGTCGGCCACCGCCGGAGCTGAGTCCTGCGGCGCACCGTTGGCGCAGTTGTAGAGCCACGGGTCGACGTAGAAGGACATGTTGACGACGTCGATGCCGGTGTCGCCGGAGTAGGTGAGCGCACTGGTCACCGGGCCGAGGAAGAAGTAGCCGCTGTCCTGGCCGCCGCGGACGTTGACCAGGGTGACGCCGGGGGCCACACCACTCACGCCGAGGCCGTTGAGGGCCGCGCCGATGGTGCCGGCGACGTGCGTGCCGTGCCCGTTGTCGTCCACATCAGCAGGGTCGACACAGCCCGCGTACTCACAGGGACCGTCGATGCCGACGATGTCCGTGGTGAAGTTCCGCGACTTGGCGAAGTCGAAGTTGGCCTTGAGGTCCGGGTGGTTGCCGTCCACACCGGTGTCGATGATGCCGACGGTGACGCGCTTGTCGCCGCTCTCGATGGCGTGGGCCGCGGAGCGGTTCAGCATGTCCATGCCCCACAACTGGTTGTCGAGGGGGTCCTCGCCGGACTTGCGCGCCTCGTGCTTGGCCTGCCCGGAGCCCTTCGTGGTCGAGGCGGCGGCGAGGTGCTCGCGCTCCACGGCGTCCTTGGACACGGCGCCCTGCGGAGTGGAGCCGATGGACACGTCGGACGCGACCCCCTTGACCCCGGAGATGGCGCCGGCGGAGGCGCGGAATGCACTGTCGCGTGACGTCACGCTGATCAGGCCGATCGCGGTGTTGGCCCGGGTGACGGTGGCTCCGGCGGCGCTGAGCTGGGCGGCGACGGCTGACGTCGACGCACCCGCGTCGAGCAGGACCACGTAGTTTGCCGCAGCACCGGCGGCGGTGACCGCCGTCGTCGCTGCCGAGGCTGTGGTCACTGCACCGGTGATTCCGGCCGCAACCATCGCCCCGGCGGTAGCCGTGGCGAGTAGGCGTCCTCTACGCATGGGTAACTCCCTTCGTGTGTCACGACCTCGTTGTCGCGCACGATTTGCAACCTACGACCCTTCGACGCCAGGCGGAAGATGCAGCGGGGGGACAGTGCACCGGGAGTGGTGGGCCCCTGCGGCTGGGCCGACGCCGTCGTCATCCGCCTCCACTGATGCCGTACGCGACGACACCCAGGAAGGCCACGAGCACGAGCAGGAGGACGGGGATACTCAGCGCGGTGGCCACCCAGCCCTGAACGTCAGCGAGGGCCATCAGATGTGGCGTGACCGCCACCAGTGCCACCACCACGGTCCACCCCTGCTCGGGGCGTTGACCGCGCTGGCGCCGCGTCGACACAACTCGACGATAGGGGCTGCGCGCCACACCGTCACACCTGGCAACGCACGTCGGCGCGGGGCGCTGACCAGCAGTTACTGACCAAGAATTTACCCATACCACCCATATCGCCGGCCACAACTCGGGTCACACTGACTCGGTTCGCCCCCGGCCAACCCGGGTGCGACGCCTGCAGCTCAGGAGGACCTGCAGGATGACTGAAGGGACACCACCGTGACCGGACGCATCACGCGCCGCGGCATCACGACGATCGCTGGGATCGCTGCGGCAGGACTTGTCGCAGCAGCAACCGCCCCCATGGCGGGCGCAGACCCCGGAGACCGCGTAGCCGGAAATGACAAGACCCCCACGGCCCAAACGGCCCAGGGCAAGATCAAGAAGCCGAAGGCGAACGACAAGCTCGGTCAGCACGACCGCGAGCTGCTCACCCGGGCCCAGGACAAGGGCACCCCGCGGGTGACCATCATGGTCGCCACCGGCAAGGGGCAGGCCACCGCAACCGCCAAGAGCATCAAGGCCGCCGGCGGCTGGGTCGCCAAGGTCAGCGACAAGTACGGCTACGTGAGCGCCAGCGTGCCGACCGGCAAGGTCGACGCGCTGGCCAAGTCCTCGTCCGTCCTCGCGGTCGACCTCAACGAGTCGATCCCGCTCCCCAAGCCCGAGGCGGAGCAGCCCGCCGGGGCAGCCCTGGCCGCGCCGCAGCCGGCACCTGGTGCGGGCACGCCGAACGACAACCCCTACATGCCGACCCGCGACATCGGCTCGATCGCCTTCAAGAACGCCCACACCACGTGGGACGGGCGGGGCATCACGATCGGTGTCATCGACTCGGGCGTCGACCTGGACCACCCGGCCCTGCAGACCACCAGCACCGGCGAGCGCAAGATCGTCGACTGGGTGACGGGCACCGACCCGCTGATCGAGAGCGACGGGTCCTGGCGCGCCATGCTCACGAGCGTGACCGGTCCCAGCTTCACCGTGGCCGGCGTCGCCGGCACGTGGACCTCGCCCGAGGGCACCTACAAGTTCCAGCGCGTGGCGGAGAGCATCTCGGCCAACGACGAGGCGGCCGGTGACTTCAACCGCGACGGTGACAAGACCGACCGCTGGGGCATCCTGTACAACGAGACCACCCACGACATCTGGGTCGACGCCAACCAGGACCAGACGTTCTCCGCCGCCGAGAAGATGCGGCCCTACAAGGAGCACTTCGACGTCGGCCACTTCGGCACGGACAACCCGGCCACGGCGATCGCCGAGTCGATGCCCTTCACCGTCGAGTACCGCGAGGACGTCGACCTTGCCCCCGCGGGCCTGCCCGGCCAGAAGGCCGACTTCGTCAACATCGGCGTCGTGGAGGCCGCCCACGGCACCCACGTCGCCGGCATCGCAGCCGGGCACAGCCTTTTCGGCGGAGCGATGGACGGTCAGGCGCCCGGCGCCAAGATCGTCTCGACCCGCGCCTGCTCGTGGGGCGGTGGCTGCACCGCCGTCGCGCTGACCGACGGCATGGTCGACCTCGCCGAGAAGCGCGGCGTCGACGTGATCAACATGTCGATCGGTGGCCTGCCTGCCCTCAACGACGGCAACAACGCCCGGGCCCGGCTCTACGACGCCATCATCGACGGCGGCGTCCAGCTGGTCATCTCGGCCGGCAACAGCGGCCCCGGCATCAACTCGATCGGTGACCCGTCGGTCGCCACGAAGGTCATCAGCGTCGCCTCCTCGGTGACGAAGGAGACCTGGCTGTCCAACTACGGCGCGGAGGTCTCGTCGGCCTTGGCACTGCACAACTACTCCTCGCGCGGCCCTCGTGAGGATGGTGGCTTCAAGCCCAACGTCATGGCCCCCGGGTCGGCGGTCTCCTCGATCCCGACCTGGCAGCCTGGTGGCGCCGTCCCCGAGACCGGCTACTCGCTGCCTCCGGGCTACGCGCACTTCAACGGCACGTCGATGGCTTCGCCGCAGACTGCCGGCGGCGTGGCACTGCTCCTGTCGGCTGCCAAGGCCACTGGTGTGGACGTGACCACCCGACAGCTGCGCGACTCGCTCTACAGCTCGGCCGACTACGCCACGAACGTCGAGGCCATCGGGCAGGGCGCCGGTCTGGTGGACATCCCCGGAGCCTGGGAGCTGCTCAAGACCAAGCCGTCCGCGCAGGACATCACGACGACGGCCCCGGTCTGCACCCCGCTCTCGGACCTCCTCGCGACGCCCAACGAGGGTCCGGGTGTCTTCAACCGCTGCGACGCAGCGCACGGCGGCCAGGTATCCGGCGAGACCAAGACCTACATCGTCAAGGCGACGCGCACGAGCGGAACCGGTGGCCGGGTGGCGCACAACCTGCGCCTCGTCGGCAACGACGGCACGTTCTCGCTGCCGACCACCAGCCGTCCGATGCCCAAGGGTGAGTCGGTCGACATCCCGGTGAAGGCCCGCACGAGCACCCCGGGTACGCACTCGGCGATCCTGGAGATCGACGACCCGGCGACCAAGGTCGTCGACCAGCGCGTGCTGCTCACCGTGGTCCTCTCGCAGGACCTGGCGGCACCGTCCTACGCGAAGTCCACGTCCGACTCCGTCGAGCGCAACCTCACCAAGAAGGTCTTCGTGACGGTCCCGCAGGGCGCCAAGGCCCTGCAGGTCAACCTGAGCGGTGTGCAGGCAGGTGGCCAGGTTCGCTGGATCGCCTTCAACCCGTATGGCGTTCCGGTCGAGTCGACGTCGTCGCTGGTGTGCTTCACCAACTTCAGCGACCCGTCGTGCAACAGCACCTCACGGAGCTATGCCAACCCGCTTCCCGGCATCTGGGAGCTGGAGGTCGAGGCCCGGCGCACCACGCCGACCCTCGCCAACCCGTTCACCATCGCCGCCGCGGTCCAGGGTGTGGTCGTCGACCCGGCGTCCCAGACCCTCGCCTCGGTGACGGCGGGCCAGCCGGCTCCCGTGTCGTGGACGGTGACGAACCAGTTCGGCCAGGTCAGTGCCACGCCTCAGGGTGGGGTCCTCGGCAGCGCGGTCTCCGGCCGCAACACGATCGCCAACCACGAGGTGAAGGAGTTCCAGGTCGTCGTGCCCGCGGGCGCCACTCGCCTCACGGCAACGATCGGGCGGCCGTCCGACCAGGGCGCCGACCTCGACCTGTTCGTCCTGCGCGGCGGCGCGATCGTCGCCCAGCAGGCCGACGGCGACTCCGAGGAGTCGGTGACCATCACCAACCCGGTGGCGGCCACCTACACCGTGCGGGTCGACGGTTACGCCGTACCGAGCGGCAGCACCCAGTACGACTACCTCGACGTGTTCTTCAGCCCGGCGCTGGGTTCGTTGACGGTCCCCGCGACCGCCCTCGACCTCGCCCCCGGTGCCTCGGCGCCGGTCTCGGGCCAGCTCACGGCGAACGCAGCACCCGCTGCCGGTCGTCAGCTCTTCGGTGAGATGCGCGTCCTCTCCGACCAGGGCGCGGTGCTCGGCACCGGCTCGGTCGTGGTCGGCTCCGTCACGCCGTAACCACCTCACCACTGGACCCCGCAGCCCTCGTGGCTGCGGGGTCCAGTGCTTTCTCGCCGGTATGCCGCGTGCCCGAGCACCCGGCCCACGGAAAGTCAGCGCTCCAGCACCTCGTCCACCCAGAGCGGCCGGCCCTGTTGGCAGGTGGTCGCCATCCCGGTCACCGCGGTGCCCCGCAGGGTGACCGTGTCACCGGCCGCCAGCCCCGCCGTGTGACCCACCAGGAGCCACAAGCCTTCGCCCTCGCCCAACAGCAGGCAGCCGGCCCCCACCCCCTCGACCACCGTGCCGGCGACCGTGATCACTCGCCCCCGGCCCGCGGGAGAGGTGACAGTGAGGTCCTCGGTGAAAGAGGACGGCGAGGACGAGGCCGACGACGCTGAGGACGACGACGCTGGGGTGGTCGACGCTGGGGTGGTCGACGCTGGGGTGGTCGACACTGGGGTGGTCGACACTGGGGTGGTCGAAGTCGGGCCCAGCGCAGGGGTGTCCCCGGCCGCGCTGCAGCCCGTGACCGCCAGCAGCAGGCACCCCGAGATGACCATCCGCATCCTCACGCTCCCATCATCCCCCGTGCAGGACTCCCGTCACTCAGTGGCTGCGCAGGGCGTTGACCAGCTCGGCCTTCGACATGGAGGACCGACCGTCGATCCCGATCTCCCTCGCACGCTTCATCAGCTGGTCCTTGGTCCAGTCGTCGTAGTCACCACTCTTCCCGCCCTTCTTCCCGACCGCGGAGCGGGACGAGTTGGCAGCGGCGTTGGAGATGCGGGCGGCCTTCTCCTTGCTGGCACCGTCGTCGCGCAGTGCTTCGTACATCTCCGGGTCCTTCACGGACGGCCCTGGCTTGCGTTGCGGCATGACAACCTCCTGATCCGTCGGGGCGCCGGTCGGGGACTCCGACCGGGCGACTTCCACGCTCAGCCTCGTGCCCACCGACCGCCACCCCAAACCCGTCCTGGGCCGGATCGGGTGACGAGCTTTGCTGTGGTGGTGGTTTGGACCGGCACCTGTGAGGTACATGTGGACCATGACCGAGGACACTCTCAACCGTGGGCGCCACGAGACCCCAGAGGAGAGGCTCGACCGCAACTGGGACGAGCTGCTCCAGGAGCTGCGCGTCGTGCAGACCGGTGTGCAGATCTTGGCGGGCTTCCTGCTGACCCTGCCGTTCCAGCAGCGGTTCACCGAGATCGAGGACGTCGACCGGACGGTCTACCTCGTCGCGTTCTGCCTCACGGTGGTGGCCACGGCGTTCCTCGTCGCTCCGGTTGCCTCCCACCGCCTGTTGTTCCGCAGACGTGAGAAGGCCACCCTCGTCGCCATCGCCCACGTCTGCGCGCGCATCGGCCTGGTCGCCCTCGCCCTCGCGGTCAGCACCGTGGCCTTCGTCATCTTCGACGTCGTCACCGGCACGGGCGGGGCGGTCACCGCCGCGACGGCCATCCTCCTGCTCTTCCTCGTGAACTGGCTGGTGCTGCCCCTGGGGCTGCTGCGCCGCGACCAGGCCTCCGGGCGACGGGCCTCCGCGGGTGACCACACCTGAGGTGCGCGAGGATGAGGGTATGCCGGACATCGCACCTTCCCCGGGCGGCGTGCGCATCCAGCGCGTCGTCACCGCAGGCACCTTCGACCGACCCGAGGGCGCCCTCACCCTCGAGAACAACACGTGGGTCATCGGCGACGACTCGGAGTGCCTGGTCATCGACGCCGGCCACGACGGCCGCGCCATCGTGAAGTCGATCCCGCGCGAGCAGCGGGTCCAGGGCGTCCTCGTCACCCACGGTCACTTCGACCACCTCGATGCGGTCGGTGAGGTCTGCGACGGCACCCGCGCCCCGGCATACCTGCATCCACGGGACCGGTTCCTGTGGGACGAGCTCTATCCGGTGACGCCGGACCGCGAGCTGGCCGACGGCCAGACGCTGACGGTCGGCGACGTGGAGCTGCACGTCCTCCACACGCCGGGCCACACGCCCGGGTCGTGCTGCTTCCACGCACCCTCGCTCGGGGTCGTCTTCACCGGCGACACCCTGTTCCCGGGCGGGCCCGGCGCGACGCGGCACGACTACAGCGACTTCGCCACGATCATCGAGTCGGTGCGCAGGCTGTTCAGCCTGCCCGAGGACACCGTGGTCCTTCCCGGGCACGGGGACTCGACCGTCATCGGCAGGGAGCTACCCCACCTGCAGGAGTGGGTCGAACGAGGCTGGTGAGGTCAGGTGAAGAGCAGCACGCCGGCGATGACGAGCAGGACCGCAGCCGCGTAGACGAGCAGGACTGCGACGGCGATGGCAGCGGCGCTGTGGCTGAGCCACCACTTGGTCTCGTGGTGGGGGACGTGCAGGTGGGCGAGTGCTGTGCGCATGGGCGCACCCCCTCGGGGTTGGGAACCGGCCTGCTTCGAGAGTAGGACGCCCACCCGATATGTCCAGTCAGCCACGCCGCCCACCGGGTGGCCGCGGGCCTCAGCCCCGGTAGTTCTCCACCGTGCCGGCGTCTCGCACCTCGGCGCTGGCGGGGTCGTCCCCGAACTCGCGCTTGGCCCGTCGCTGACGAAGCAGGTCCCAGCACTGGTCCAGCTCGACCTCGATGGTGCGAAGCCGCTGGTTCTCCTCCTCGACGCTGATCTCGCCGGCGCCCAGGCTGCTCCGGAGCCCGTGCTCCTCGTCGATGAGTCCCCTGATGTGCTGCTGGATGTCGATGTCGTCGGCCACCCGATCACTATGGCACCGCCCACTGTCGGTGGCGAGGACGCGCTGGTTTCATTGACGCGTGGCACCGCTGGGCGTGCCGAGCCGGGATCCGCTGGCCTGCATCGTGGTCAGGGGCGGGGACGTCGACGCCCTGGCCACCGCCGCCCGCCGGCTGGACGCCTCTAGGCAGGGACCCGCCCTCGTCCTCGCCCGCCTCTGCCAGCCGACCCCCGTGAGTGTTGTCGCGGTCCACGCGGTGGTCGACCTGCTGCACGATCGGGGATGCGCGCCGGTGACGGTCGGCACCAGCCTGCATGCCTACGACCGCGACCGCGGGCACCACTCGGTGGCCGACCTCGCGCGCCGGGCCGGCCTGCAGGGCCGCACGTCGCGGGGCTTGGCCTACGACGTCGTCGACCTCGGCGCAGCGCTCGTCGAGGCGCCGGTGCCCGACACGAGCGTGCTGTCCGGTCACCAGGTCTCGCGCCTGTGGGCCGAGGCCGGTGCGCGGGTGGTGCTCGCCCGAGCCGTCACCGACCTCGTGCACGGGTATGCCGCGTGCCTGGCCACCCTGCTGGGTGCGGCACCGGAGGTCGCCGGCGCAGATCCCGGCGACGTCGCGGCCGACCTGCTCGCGCACCTACCCCCCACCATCGCGGTCGTGGATGCCCTGTCCGCCAGCGTGGGACCGGACGGCGCCCGACTCCCGCGGGTCATCGACAGCAACGTGATCGTGATCGCGACCGACGTGCTCGCCGCCGACAGCGCGTGTGCCGCCCTGCTCGGGCTGGACCGCTCCGCGTCAGGCCTGATGGAGAGGTCGATCCTGGCCCACGGCGCCCCGGCGGGCCGCACCGAGGGGCAGCTGGYGCCCCTCGCCGGTGCGCACGCGGCGCACCCCCTCGCCCGCGCCGCCGCGCGATCGGTCGCTGCCGAGCCCCGACTGGCGCGAGTGCTGAGCGCGGCCACCGGAGGTCCGGACGAGGGGGCGCGACCTCCCGACCCGGTGCTCTCCACTGTGCGAGCCGTGCTGACCCCGCTCGTGGGCGCGGCGGACGACACCGTGGGACACCTGCCCCTCACGACGATCCTCGGTGGTGTCGCCACCCTGCGACAGGGGACGCTCGCCTGGGCGACCAGCGCGGACAAGGCGACCGTCGACCGCCGGGAGGTGCCGCTGGGCTTCGACCTCGCGGCATACGAGGAGGCGGCCTTCGACGGACTCCCTGCCTTGGTCGCGCCGTTCGAGGCCCTGCTCGAGGGCGTGCCGGACAACGCCGACGGAATGCGCTGGCGGCTCGTGGACGGCGCCACGGTCTTCGAGGTGGGGCGCGACATCCGGGCCGACTTCGACGAGTTCGTCGCCCGCGTGGACGTGGCGGCCGGGATCAGCCTGATGGCCGACTACCTGGGTGGCCGACGGGTCGTCCTGTCGAGTCCGGCCGGCGGACCGGGGAAGGCCGCCGTGGCTCGCACCAGACAGGCCGAGCGCAACCTCTACCTTCCGCAGCCCAACTACCTTGCCGCCTGGGGCGGCGAACCGATCGACGTCTGCAAGATCGAGCTCGTCGAACGAAGCGCCGACTGGCACCGGCTCACGTGGCGAACTATCAAGAGCCCCAACGGTTCTGCCGAGTTCGACGACGGCAGCCTGACGTTCAGCCGCACCACGTCAGGCACGCACGCTGTCGTGCGTGGCCGACAGCTGTTCGCCCTCCCCAACGCTTGGGCCGGGGTGGACCTGGCGGCACTGCCGGAGCTGCGCAACCCACTCCTCGAGGAGGCCTACCGGAGGTTCTTCACCACGACGTTCGACAACCTGGAGGCCTGCTTCGAGGGACGCGAGTTCCGCATCGGGCGCCCACCGATGGACCCCACCGAGCCGCTGCTCACGCAGTCCCTCGACCTGCTGCTCGGCGCCGTCAGCCAGTGGCTGGGAGACACGACCGACCGCGGAGACCCCGCGACTGCGGCCGGGCGCCGCGGACCGGGCACGGTCGGGTCGGCCGTCGACGACGTGGACTCCCAGGGCTTCCGGCACGTCAGGGGGCACCGGTGAAGGTCGCGGTCACGGGCGCCACGGGCATGGTCGGCGGACAGGTGGCGAGCGCCGCGCTCGCGGCCGGTCACGAGGTCCTGGCCGTCACCAGGCCCGACCCCGAGCGCCGCGAGGCGACCCTCCGGATCGGCGGACACCCGGTGTCGAGGGCCGCGGCGGCCCTCACAGACAGCGCATCCCTCACCCGAGCGCTGCGCGGCTGCGACGGCCTGGTCCACTGCGCCGCTGTCTACGCCTTCGGGGCGGCGCGCGCGGGAGAGGTCGAGCAGGTCAATGCCGAGGGCACCCGTGCCGTCCTCGAAGCTGCTGCTGCCGCGGGCATCTCCCGCGTCGTCGTGACCACCTCGTCAGTCACGTGCGGTTCGAGCCTGCTCCCCCGGGCGAGGTCGGAACACGACCACCTCGGCACCGAGCCGGCCCCCGCCTACTACGCCAGCAAGGTCGCCCAGGAGGAGGTGGCGCTGGAGACCGGGCAACGCCTCGGCCTACCGGTGGTGCTGGCCCTGCCGACCGTCGTGCTCGGCGGGCCGTTCACCCGCTTGGCACCCAGCAACGCCATCGTGCTGCGCTACCTCCTCGACCCCACCCGCAGCACCTTCGCGGGTGGCTGCAACGTGGTCGACGCGCGCGACGTCGGCGCCGGACACGTCGCGCTGCTCGAGCGCGGCGTCGCCGGCGAGCGCTACCTCCTCGGCGGCGAGGACCTCAGCTGGCGGATGCTGCACGCCCTCGTCTCCGACCTGGCGGGGCTGCCCGGACCGTTCGCCGAGATGCCCGCCGGGAGCGCGTGGGCCCTGTCCGCCGCCGCCGAGTGGTGGGCCGGGCTGCGCGACGAGACCCCGCTGACCACGCGCGAGGAGGCCTCCACGGTCGGCCGGTTCTACTGGTACACCTCGGCCAAGGCGCAGGACCTCGGGTATGCCGCGCGACCGGCTCGCGCCGCCGTCGCCGCCTCGCTGGCGTGGTTGGCCGTCAGCCCCGACCTGCCGAGGTGGGCGCGGGAGGGCCTGCGGCTGCACCCCGAGGTGCGCGCCGCCCGAGAGCTGGTGGCGGCCCCGCCGGCGGGTGCGAGCGACCTCAGTCCGCGACCTCGACGGTCACCTCCAGCGTGGCCTCGTCGCCGCCGCTGACCTCCACGCGCCCGACGTACTGCTCACCCGGCTGGACCACGTTCTCGTCGAGGTTTGCCTCGATCCGCACCTGGTACTCACCGCCGGCAGGGATCGTGACCCGGTCGGGGTCGACGGTCAGGGTCACCGCCACCACGGTGCCGGTGGCGTCACGCAGCTCGCTCGGCTCCAGCTCGACTCGACGCGCGCGCGGGTGGCGGTTCACGATCGTGACCGAGGACTGCGCGGTCTGCCCGACTGCGGCCCGCAGGAGCACCCGCGCCCGCCGCACCCCGTCGTCCTCGTCGTGCGGGGGTGCCGGCGGGGCTGCGCCGTTGCGGGTCTCCGCGGCCCCTCGGCGCGTCCGGGAGCCGGCACCGGCCGTCGTGGCGTCGCTGATGATCCGGGCCGCGCTCCGAGTGCCCAGCGCCATCAGGTCACTCGCGTAGTCGAAGCCGAGCGCGCCTGCCTCCCGCCAGTAGCGCGCACCCTCGCGACTCACGGCGTCGAGGTAGGCCCGGCTCGTCGACGACCGGTCCACGTCGCCGGACAGGGTGGCCCGCCCCAGCTCGAGGGACTGCTTGGCGAGGGCCGCCTGGGCCTGAAGGGCTTGTCGGGCGAGCTCGGTGATGCGCGCCAGGGTCTCGTCCGCAGCGGCGGTGTTCTTCGAGTCGGTCATCTCGGTCCTCCTGTCAGCAGCAGCATCCGCAGTCACACCCGACCTCGACGGCGTCGCAGTCCGCCGGGAGCACCACGACGGCCACGCGCTGCGACCGGGCGCACCCCTCGAAGCGGACGTCCGCGTAGGCGCTGGCGCACGAGTCCACGTCGGTCGCCCGTCTCGTCCTTGCGACCGTGACGTCACCGGCGACATCGAGCGTGGCTGTCGCGCCCCTGCCCTCCTTGGTGTCCTTGGTGTCCTTGGTGTTCGACGAGCCGTCGTCGGCTGAGCCACGGGTCGAGAGGAGCAACCGGACGACCCGGTCCTCACACGGCCCCAGGACGAGCTTCTTCTCCTCCAGCTCGGCGCGGATCTGGAGGTCGTCGCCCGAGCAGCGGTGCCATGGCCCGATCTCCAGGGACACCTCGCGCTCCCGGCGCCACGGGTTGTGCAGCCGGAAGGGCACCACCCGCACCTCACCAACCCTGGCATGCACGACGACATCGGCCTCGGGTACGCAGCAGTCGCACGCGTCGCCGCACCCACAGCTGTCGTGACACCCACAGTCCTTCGCGCCGCAGTCCCTCTCGCCATGGTGGTGACCCTCGTGCTGGTGACCCTTGTGGTGGTGACCCCCGTGCTGGTGACCGCGCGCGCCGCCGGGAGCACCCGGCATACCCAGGCCGGCGGCGGCCACCACCGGCGACCAGGCCTGTGACCACTGGTCCCAGGCCGCGGTCGACTGGTCCATCCACTGCTGCACGGCGCCGGCGAACCCGTCGCGGAGGGTGGTGAGGTACTCGGGTGCGGTCGTGCTCATGCTGATCACTCCGATGGGTCGTGGGGCAGGATGATGACGTCGAGATCGGCTGTGCCGACAGGGATCCGTGCGGTATGCCGCCTGGTCGGGTCGAGCTCCTCAGGCACCGTGAGGTGGCCCTCGAGGACGGTCGTGCTACCGGGTGCCAAGGTCGCCGCAGCAGTCAGCGTCAGGGTGACGTCTGGACCGGCGTCGGGGTCCGGGCTGCCGTCGTCGGTGTGAGCGCGCACGACCGAGGAAAGGGGGATGGTGATGTTGCCGTCGTTGGTGACGGTCAGGGTGAGCGCGTTCGCTCCCACCTCGGCGAGGACGCGGCGCGGCGAGACGTGCATCGAGAGGTCGGCCTCGACCCGGAGCACCGCTTCCCGGCGGATGCCCCCGACCTCGACCTCCGCGGCGTACTCGCCCGGTGGGGTGTCCGGATCGAGCCGGAACGACACCGGCAGGTCGGCCGTGGCGCCGGGCGCGATGACCGCGGCGCCAGACCCGGTCAAGGCCGCTCGACCAGTGCGGTGCAGGGTCAGTCCCCGGACGGCGACCCGTTGGTCGACGGCGTTCTCGACCGAGACCGTGGCGCGCACCAGGCTCGGCGGCCCGGTCAGGACGATGGTGTCCACGGCTGGCTTCTTCGCGGGAGCGCGCGTCGCGCCCGCGGCCGCCTTGGTCGCGGCGGTGGTCGCCTTGGTCGCGGCGGTGGCCTTTGTCGGCTTGCGTCGGGCGGTCGTCATGGAGGGCTCACAGGTCGATCACGACGGGACCGTGGTGCTCGGGCCGGATGTGCGTCGTGGTGCTGCCGCGCACCGTGATCGCGAAGAGCTCCAGTCCGAGCACCGTCCAGCCCCAGGTCTGTTCGTACGGCATGCAGACCTCGGTCGCCGGCGGGGGACCCAGCTCGAGCCGGACGCAGGTGTCCACCGCCACGGGCTTGAGGTCGACCGAGGACGTGGAGTCCACGCTCGAGGTGGTGTTGACGGTCGACGTCGTCGTGACGGGTTCGAGCGTGACGGGTTGGAGGGTGATCGTCGAGTCGGTGTGGACGGTGTTCTCGCCGTTGTTCGTGTTGGTGGTGCCCCCGGCGAGGGTGAGGTTCATCTTGTCCAGCCCGGTCAGGGTCGAGGTCACGTCCGCGGTGACGTCGGAGCTGAACGTGTTCCCGCCGAAGACGGTGGTGTCGATCGAGTAGTCGGCCATCAGAGTGCTCCTGCGGGACGGTGTGCATCGGACGAGGGTGCGTCTGCGTCGGGGCTGACGAGGTAGGAGTGGTGGAAGCCCAACCGGGGGTCGCCCCAGGCCCCCAACCGCGAGTCGAACTCCTGGAGCTCGGGCATGACGATCCGGTCGCGGACCTCCAGGGACGGGTAGTCGTAGACGGTGATGTGGTTCTGCCCGCGGTTCGCGGTGAACAGCAGGGTCTGGTCGGCCGAGAGCTGGCAGGCGTAGATCCCGTCGACCAGGGCGCCACGGCTGACTCGCAACGACTCGGCATACAGCTGGGAGTTGCTGAAGAAGTTGCCCCGCATGACCGACTCGGCCAAGGTCGTGGCCGACTGGCGGGTGAGCGCGAGGCTCTCCAACGCCCCCGGGTGCTCGTCGATGAGCCGGTGCTGGCTCAGCGTGAGCAGGTCGACGAAGACCACGGTGTGGCTGCCGCCGGTGCAGAAGATGAGCTCGGAGTCGGAGATCGTCACGTCGGAGTTGATGTGGGCCGGCAGGTCGCGGTCGGCTGCCCAGTGGCGCACGATGCGGCCGTCCTCGGCGTCGATCTCGAAGGCGTACTGCCGGAGCCAGGCCATCCCCCAGTGCTCCCAGTCGGAGCGGTCAGCAGCATTGACCCTGAAGGAGATTGCGTAGAAGACGTCGAGGACCGGGTGGCAGACCACGTGCCAGCAGGTCGTGGGCAGCACGATCCGGCGAACCTCCCCCGTGACCGTGTCGAGGATGCCGACCTCCTTGGCCTCACCCCGGGTCGGGTGGTCCATCCCGCCGTAGACGATGTACCGACCGGAGGCGGTCCGTTTCATGGCGTGGGGGATCTTCAGTCCGTGCGGCGCGATCTGCTCGGCCTTGGTCAGCCGGTTCACGTCGAGCTTCCAGAGGTGCTCGCCGATCGAGGTGACGAACTGGGTGTCGTCCAGCCAGACGACGTGGGTGCTGCCCTTGATGGTGGTGTCGGGGACCTCGAAGCGCAGGGTCGAGACGCGGTCGGCCTCCTCCAGCGTCGCGAGATCGTAGAAGAGCAGGTGCTGGCCGGTGTTGCCCAGGAAGCCGATCCGCCTGCTCGGGTCCACGCTGGGCGCGTGACCACCCGAGGCGCCTGCGAAGTAGGTGACCTTGTAGGCATGGTCCCCGGTCACCGGGTCGTAGTGGAACAGGCACACGCCAGCCCTGCCCTCGAGACCGTTCAGTCCGTTGCCGTCGAGGGCGACGTGAAACGCGTATGGGTAGGTCCGCACAGGCAGCCCCGGCCTACTCGAGTACCCGACGGACCCCGGCGGACCGCCGCTTTCACCGTACTCGGGGTCCAACGGCCTCGAAAGGGCCCAAGGGCCACCCAGTGAGACCAACCGGGTCCACCCACACCAGGATGCCCGTAATGTCGGAATGACCGGTGCAGTCGCCCCAGTCGAGTCCGATCAGGTGTCGGGCCAGATCATCGACCACCGCGAAGCGAGAGCCTTGCGCGTCCGGGGCGACAGGTTGAGGCCGACGATCTCCGGCAGGCTCCACCACAGCGCGGACGACCCGGTCACCGTGGGCAGCAGGGAAGGCTCGGCCCCGCACTCGAAGACCAGGTGCACCACGTGCTGGTCTCCGTCGACGACGCTGTCGACGTCGATGACCTCGGCCCTGGTGGCTGTCAGCGCACCCGCCGCGGAAACCAGCCGCCGGACGCGGATGACCGGGTCCTCACCCACCTCGATGACTGCGCTGGGCAGGCCCCAGAACGGCTGCTCCGGCGCCTTTGCCCGGTCGAGGAGCACGCGACGGTCGGGGTCGATGCTGAGCACGTGGACGGCGATACAGGTCCTCACCGGCACGGCTTTGGCCAGTCGTAACATGCCAACTTCCCATCAGGCAAACGGTCGGTAACCCCCCAGTCCCCACTGTTTGTCGGACAGGACCGCTCCCGGTTCCGGTTCGACGGCGCCAGACTAGTCGAGCGGCCCGGTCAAAGCCACGGGCGTCTCGCGGGCCCCTCCCGCTCCGACCCGACACCCGCGTCCCTCGGCCCCGGAGCGCCGCTGGTCACGCCTTGAGGTCGGCGAACTGGTCGTCCCGGAACTCCTCCGACAGGGACCTCCCACCGTCGAAGGCCTGCTGCTCGCGGTCGCGCAGCTCGACCCGGCGGATCTTGCCGGAGATGGTCTTGGGCAGCTCGAAGAACTCGACGCGGCGCACCCGCAGGTAGGGCGCGAGGTGCGTGCGGGCGTGCGCCAGGATCGCCTTCGCGGTGTCGGCGTCGGGCTCCCAGCCGGGAGCCAGCGCGATGTAGGCCTTCGGCACCGCCAGCCGGGTCGCATCGGGCGCGGGCACGACCGCCGCCTCGGCCACCGCCGGGTGCTCGATCAGTACGCTCTCGAGCTCGAACGGCGACACCTTGTAGTCGCTCGCCTTGAAGACGTCGTCGGTGCGGCCGATGTAGGTGATGTAGCCCTCCGCGTCCCGCTGGGCCACGTCCCCCGTGTGGTAGTAGCCACCGGACATCGCCTGGGCCTGCCGCTCGTCGTCACCGAGGTAGCCGGTCATCAGGTTGACCGGGTGCCGGGACAGGTCGAGGACGATCTCCCCCTCGTCGGCGGGCTCGCCGGTCAGCGGGTCGACGAGAGCCACGGGCACACCGGGCATGGGTCGCCCCATCGACCCGGGCTTGAGTGGCTCACCGGCGATGTTGCCGATCTGGAGGGTCGTCTCGGTCTGGCCGTAGCCGTCGCGGATGGTCAGGTCCCACGCGCGCTGGACCTGGCTGATGACTTCGGGGTTCAGGGGTTCGCCCGCAGCCAGCAGCTCTCGCAGGTCACCGCTCCCACCGCTGAGGTCGGCCTGGATCAGCATGCGCCACACCGTCGGTGGCGCGCAGAACGTCGTGACCCCGGCCCGCCGGATCTGGTCCAGCAGCGCCCCTGCGTCGAACCGCGTGTAGTTGTGGACGAAGATCGTGGACTCCGCGATCCACGGCGCGAAGAAGCACGACCACGCGTGCTTGGCCCACCCGGGCGAGCTGATGGCCAGGTGGACGTCGCCGGGTCTGGCACCGATCCAGTACATCGTCGACAGGTGACCGACCGGGTACGAAACCTGAGTGTGCTCAACGAGTTTCGGCTTGCTGGTCGTGCCCGAGGTGAAGTAGAGCAACAACGGGTCCGTTGCCGCGGTGACGGTCTCGAAGGGGTGCGGCTGCACGGCATACGCGTCCGTGTAGGTGTGCCAGCCGTCCACGTCGCCGACGCTCACCCGCACGTAGTCGCCGGGCACCTCCTCGAACTTGGCGGCGTCCGCGCCGTTGGCCACGACCACCCGGGCGCCCCCGCGCTCGACGCGGTCGCGCAGGTCCGCCGGACCGAGGGCCGCCGTCGTCGGCATGATGACGGCGCCGAGCTTGAACACCGCGAGCATCGTCTCCCACAGCTCGACCTGGTTGCCGAGCATGAGCAGCACCCGGTCGCCCTTGGCCACGCCGAGCCCCGACAGCCAGACCGCGACCTGGTCGGAGCGCGTGGCCATCTCGTCGAAGGTCAGCCGCTGCTCGGAGCCGTCCTCCTCCACGAGCCACAGCGCCGTCGCGTCGTTGCCGCGGGCGATGGCGTCGAACCAGTCGACCGCCCAGTTGAAGCGCGCCCCGACGTCGGGCCAGCTGAACTCGCGGACAGCCCGGTCATGCTGCCCGCTGAGCGCGACGAGCGTGTCGCGAGCCTTTCGGTATGCCGTCGTGCTGGGACTGGGCTCGGCCGCGGACGTGGGTGCCATGGCACCGACTGTGCTACGCCTGCCCGAGGTCAGCAAGCAGGGTGGTGAACCAGTCGACGGAGGAGTCGAACGCCTTGCCCCCCTTGATCCGGTCGAACTCGATGGCGCGCAGCGTGTCGCCGCGCTCCTCGTCGTGCCCCACCACACCGGACTCGCCACGCAGCGCCGCGTCCACGGCATACGTCGTGCAGTCCTTGATGAGGGCGAGGTCCGCGTCGTTGGCCGCGGCCGACCGCGCGAAGTAGCCGCTCTTCTGCACGAGCACCTTGTCGGCCCCGAGCTGGTCGGCGAACTGCTTGGCGAACCACGCCCCCGGGTTCACCTTGTCGAGCTGGACGTGGCCGAACGGGTCGCGCGGCACGTCCTGCCCGGCGGCCTCCATCGCCTCGACGATCTCGGTGACGCCAGCGCCCTCGGAGACGAAGAGGTTCACGCCGTCGTAGTCGTCCATGACGCTGCGGAGCCGCTTCGCCTCGCTCGCGATGTCCAGCGGGCGTTCCGGCACGAAGACACCGTGGACGTCCCACCGCTCCGCGGAGTTCTCCAGCCAGCCGCTGAACTCGGCGCCCTGGACCCACCTGTGGTGTGCGAGAGCCGTTGCGGCAGTGAGCCATCCGCAGTTGCGGCCCATCACCTCGTGCACGATGAGCATGCGAGGGTTGGCGGAGTGCTCGGCGATCACGTTGCGCGCGAACGACGCGCCCTGCTCGGCGGCGGTCCAGGCTCCGAGGGACTGCCGGATCGGGATCACGTCGTTGTCGATCGTCTTCGGGAGCCCGACGACCGTGAGCTCGTAACCGTTGGAGTGCAGGAAGGCCGCGAGATCGGCCGCCGTTCCGTTGGTGTCGTCGCCACCGATCGTGTGCAGGACGTCGACGCCGTCGCGGGTGAGCTGCTCGGCCGCGACGTGCAGGGGGTCCTGGCCCTCCTGGACCAGGCCGCGCTTCACGCAGTCCTTGACGTTGGTGAGCTTGACGCGGCTGTTGCCGATCGGGCTGCCGCCGAAGCCGTGCAGCAGGTGCGCCTTGGCGCGCACCTCGTCAGTGACCTCCACGGAGTCACCGGTGAGCAGGCCGGCATACCCGTTGCGGTAGGCAATGAGGCGCACGTCGGGCGCGACCTCGGAGTAGCGCTCGATGAGCCCACCCACAGCGGACGAGAGGCAGGGGGCGAGGCCACCAGCGGTGAGCATGGCGACGGTTTTCACGGTCATGGGCCCACTCTGCCGTGTCGGAGAGGGCACGGCCACCGTGGTCTCAGCTGGTCGACTCAGCTGGTCGCCGGGCTCAGCTGATCGACATCACGGCGCCGGACCGTTCCCAGCGCATCACGGCCAACAGCGCCGAGGTCGGCAGGGAGACGCAGCCGGCCGTCCCCCTGCCGGTGTCGACGTGGAAGAAGATCGCCGAACCCCGCCCGGGCGTCCGCCCCTCGTTGTAGCCGATCACCTGGGCGTAGTTGTAGGCAGGCGTGTTGAGCAGGTTCTCCGCCGAGTTCCACCGGCCGTTGACCGGCTTGCGCTGGTGGGTGTTGTAGAGGCTCGACTGGCTGTCGTCGACCCAGACGTCGGAGCCGTCGACGCGGAACCAGCCTTGGGGGAGACCGGGATTCGCGCGGGCACCGAAGCCTCCCCGCAGGGGGAAGGTGCCCGCCGGTGTCTTGAGGTCACCCTCGCGCTTGGACCAGCTGACCCCGTTGAGCCCGACGTGGCCGTGGTAGGGCCCGAGGTCGAGGACGTAGCCGGCGGAGGTCCGGCGGCAGGCGCGTACGGTCGCGCTGGAGCCGGCCGACCTGACGGTCACGACCTGCGACGCGCGCACCCCCGAGGGAACGGAGCAGCTCGGCGCGGCCTGGGGTTTCGGACTGGGCTTCGGACTGGGCTTGGTGCTCGGCGGGGTGGATTTCGGCGTCGACCGGGTGGTGGTGGACGGCTTCGGCTTGGGTGCCGTCGTCGTCGTCGTGGTCGAGGTGGTCGCGGCCGGTGTCGTCGTCGAGACGGTGGCGCGCGACGTCCGGGCCGTGGCCTCCGGCTGGCCAGAGCAGGCGGGGAGCGCCGCGACCGCCGTCAGGCAGAGCGCAGCCGACACGGCATACCTGCCACGTGGGCGGTGAGGGAGAACCCGCGTCATCGGTCGAAATGCTGGTAGTCGGGGTGTGACCACAGGCCGCCCCAGCGCAGGCCCTGGCTGGTGAACGCCCGCACTGCGGCACTCCCGCTGGACGAGAAGACGCCGGGCGCCGGGCCGCGCCGGCTCAGCCAGTAGCGATCGGGGTAGACCGTCCCGTTGTCGGCGACGTAGGGGTTCTCGAAGTCGTTGACGTCGATCGCCGTGCCGTAGGCGTGCTTGCTGTAGACCTTGCTCGCTTCCTGACCCCCGACGTAGCGGCAGTTGAACGCGGAGGTGTTGTCCGCCTCCATCGCCGCGTAGTCGTTGGCGCCCGGGCCCTTGGGGTTGCGGCCCCACGACGAGTCCATCGGCTTCATCTGGCGGATGCGGAACTGCAGTGCGTAGAGCCGGGCGAACGCAGCGGCCGTCTCGTCGGCGATCGACGCGTTCACGACGAGCGACCCCCTCGACCGCTTGCCGTCGAAGCCCCAGAAGTTGACCCGCACGTACCGCAGCTGCGAGCGCCCCACCGGGCACCCCGCGGTCCACGAGTAGCCCACCATCGCGTTCCAGACGCCGTCAGGGACGCGGGCGACCGAGGCGTTGGCGCCCGAGCCGACTGCGGGTTCGTTCCGGGGGAAACGCACCGTGGGCTCGGCACCCGCCCGCGGGACCGGTGCCAGGCTCGTGGCCGCCGGGGGCTTCGGAGCAGGCGTCGTATGCCGCGTGGCCGGCGCCGGGGGCTTGGTGGCCTTCGATGGCGTGGCGGCAGGCTTCGTGGTGGTGGTCGTCGTGGTCGTCGCGCTCGTCGTGCTCGTCATGGCCGAGGTCGGCGCGGGCGACGTGGACGCAGCGGTGGTGTCGGCGGAGTCGGGCTGACCGCCACCGCACGCGGAGGCGAGGACGGCACACAGGAGGGAAACGGCATACACAGGGCGAAACGTCATGGGGCACCCACTGTGCCTGTTCGCCCGCTCCGATGCCAAGCCCGGGACGCGGACGCTCTCAGGTCGTGGTCACTTGCAGGGACGAGCCACCGTGGGCACCGCCTGCGTGGGTCGGGGAGGCAGCGGGGGCACGTCGGCGACCGGAGTCAGCTCCGTGAACGCGTTGCCGATGACGAGGTCCACCCCTGCTCCGAGGCGGTCGTCCTTGACGAGCTGGGCGCCCGGGACGTGTCCCTGCAGCAGGGTCGCGGCCAGGTCACCCTCCTCGCCGTAGCGGATGACGGCGGTGCCCATCTGCAGGGTCCGCAGCGGGTCGTTGGACACGTCCTTGACCTTGAACCCGCGGGCGGCGACGGCGTCGGCGACGGTCTTGGCCAGCCCGGTCTTGTAGGTCGTGTTGTAGACGTTGACCTTGACCTCGGACGGAATGGGCTTGAGCCGCGCCGGAATCGCAACCAGCTGCTGGTAGCCCAGGCCCACGACGACGTCGACCGAGGTGCCCGTCCGGGTGTCCGCGAACAGCTTCGCGCCGGGGATCTGGGAGGCCGCCAGGAGCGCCTGGTCGAGCCCCTTCGGGCCGTGGTGAACGACGGCGGTCTGGGTGACGTACCAGGACTCGGGAGCGTTGCTGATGCCCCCGACGGTGAACTTGCGCTTGGCCAGGCCGACGGCCACCTCTGCAGCCACGCCCTGGCGGCCGGTGGCGTTCATGACGTTGACGGTGAAGGAACCTCGTGCCGGCGCGGGGACGACGACAGGGGTGCAGGCGGGCTTGGGCGGCGGCGGGCTCATCCAGCCCGCTGAGTAGGCCGCCGTGATGCTGGCCGTGCCCAGCAGGACGCCGGGGATGGTGACGAAGAGCATGACCTGGCGCATCCGGTGCTTGCGCCACAGCTGGGTGGGTGTGAGGTCCTCGTCCTTCATCTGGTGCCCCCTGGCTCGTCTCTGATCGTGAGTCACAATCGTCACACCAATCACACCAGTCACATGTCAATCGACACGCGGACGACACGATTCGTCATCCACCCGTGATCCCGCGGCCCGACGAGGGCGTGCGCGAGGATGTGCGCCCATGACCCCCACCAGCACCCAGGCCGCGAGCGCCCCGCGACGCGGTCTCGTCGGCGCGATCGCGACCGTGCTGCTCGCCGTCCCACTGGTGACCGTGGCGGGTTGCGGCGGACCGGACGGGATCGAGGGCCAGGTCATCGCGGTCGACGACACCGGCCAGAAGGACCGGCCCCTCGGGGGCGGTTGGGTGGCCGTGCTCGAGGACGGCTCGCTGTTGGACTTCCTCGGGAAGGCCGGCATCGACGTCCCCAGCAGTGACGACCTGCCCTACGTAGGCGGACGCGTCCTGCACGACGACGTCACGGCTGCCGGCGGTGTCCTGGCGACCATCGACGAGGACGGGAAGTTCGCGCTCGAGGTGAGCGGGCGGCATACCGTGTGCCGGATGACGGAGGCGGCGCAGGTGGACGTGCTGCACGGCTGTGCCGTCGTCGACCTGCCGCAGGACGGCAGGCTCCAGCTGTCGGTCGGGGAGGCCGGCCTGCGCGCGACCCTCGACGACTGAGGGCCAGCCGACGACTGACGGTCAGCCGACGACGGTCAGGTCCTTCGCGACCAGCTCGGCGACCTGCACCATGTTGAGCGCAGCGCCCTTGCGCAGGTTGTCGCCGCAGATGAAGAAGTCGAGGGTGTTGGGGAAGTCCAGCGCCTGGCGCAACCGCCCCGCGAAACGCGGGTCGGAGCCGACGATGTCCGACGGCGTGGGGAACTCGAGACTGTCGGGGTCGTCGAGCACCACCACCGCGGGCGCCTCGACCAGGGCCTGGCGGGCTTCGGCCACGTCGATCTTGCGGGCGAACGTGGCGTGGACCGCGACCGAGTGCGTCGTGATGACGGGGACCCGCACACAGGTCGCCGAGACGCGCAGGTCGGGCAGCCCGAGCACCTTGCGGGTCTCGTTGCGGATCTTGAGCTCCTCGGATGTCCAGCCGTCCTCGGCCGCCACCCCGATCCAGGGGATGACGTTGAGGGCCAGGGGCGCCGGGAACGGCGACTCGGCACCGAGCTCGTGCTCGATCAGCCGCCGCACGTCACCCGGCTGGTGGCCGAGCTCGCGGTGGCCGGCGACGACCTCGAGCTCGTCGTAGAGCCGGCCCATGCCGACCCGTCCGGCACCGGAGGCCGCTTGGTAGGAGGCCACGACCAGCTCGGTGAGCTCCCACCCGGCGTGCAGGACGCCGAGCGCGTCGATCATGGTCAACGTCGTGGCACCGGGATTGGCGATGATGCCCTTGGGCCGGTTGCGGATCTGCAGGGGGTTGACCTCGGGGACGACCAGGGGGATGTCGGGGTCGCCGCGCAGCGCCGAGCTGTTGTCGATGACGACCGCACCACGGGCTGCGGCGATGGGCGCCCACAGGGCAGCCACCGGGGCGGGGACGTCGACGAGGGCGATGTCGACGCCGTCGAAGAACTCGGGCGACAGCTCCTGGACGACCACCTCGCGGCCGCACACGACCAGCACGGTCCCGGCATCCTCGGCGCAGGCGGCGGCCCGGATCTCGCCCCAGATGTCGGCCCGCATCGCGAGCACCTGCTGGGTCACCGCCCCCACGGCTCCGGTGGCTCCGACCAGTGCGAGGGTCGGGCGCGGGGCCCTCGAGGCGAGTGAGGTCACCGGCCGGTGCCCCCGTAGACCACGGCTTCGCCCTCGGTGGAGTCGAGCCCGAAGGCCGAGTGGACCGCTCGCACGGCGTCGTCGAGGACCTCGGCCCGCGTCACCACCGAGATGCGGATCTCGGACGTCGAGATCATCTCGATGTTGACGCCGGTGTCGGCCAGCGCCTTGAAGAACGTCGCCGAGACTCCCGGGTGCGACCGCATCCCGGCGCCCACCAGCGACAGCTTGCCGATCTGGTCGTCGTACTGGATCGAGGCGAAGCCGACCGACTCCTGCACCTTCCTCAGCGCATGCACCCCGGTCTGGCCGTCCGTCTTGGGACAGGTGAACGAGATGTCCGTGAGGCCGGTCTCGGTCGCGGACACGTTCTGCACGATCATGTCGATGTTGATCTCGGCGTCGGCGCAGGTCTGGAAGATCGCCGCCGCCTTGCCGGGATGGTCCGGGACGCCGACGACGGTGATCTTGGCCTCGCTGCGGTCGTGGGCGACACCGGCGATGATGGGGGCTTCCACGGTGTCTCCTTCAACTGGTTTGTCCGTGACGATGGTGCCCTCCTTCGCTGAGAAGGAGCTGCGAACGTGGATGGGGATGTCGAAACGGCGGGCGTACTCGACGCTGCGCAGGTGCAGGACCTTCGACCCCGAGGCTGCCAGTTCGAGCATCTCCTCGTTGGAGATGCGGTGGATCTTCCTGGCCGCCGGGACGATTCGCGGGTCGGCCGTGAAGACCCCGTCGACATCCGTGTAGATCTCGCACACCTCTGCGTTGAGGGCGGCTGCCAGCGCGACGGCAGTCGTGTCGGTCCCGCCGCGGCCGAGCGTCGTGATCTCCTTGGTGTCCTGGCTGACGCCCTGGAACCCGGCGACGATGACGATGTGGCCCTTGTCGAGGGCGTCGGTGACCCGACCCGGGGTCACGTCGATGATGCGGGCCCTGCCGTGCGAGGAGTCGGTGATGACGCCCGCCTGGCTGCCCGTGAACGAGCGCACGGTGTAGCCCAGGTCGGCGATCGCCATGGCCACGAGCGCCATCGAGATGCGCTCCCCCGCAGTCAGCAGCATGTCCAGCTCGCGGGGCGGGGGCTGCGGGCTCACCTGGTTGGCGAGGTCGAGCAGCTCGTCGGTGCTGTCGCCCATGGCGGACACGGCGACGCACACGTCGTTCCCGGCCTTCTTGGCCTCGACGATCCGGCGGGCGACACGCTTGATGCTGGCTGCATCGGCCAGCGATGAGCCGCCATATTTCTGGACGACGATCGGCACGGTTGGAACTCCTGTGGACCCGAGACGGCGGTGCGGCGGTGCGGAGTCGCCAGCATAACTGCCGTCCTCATCGTGGGACGTGGGTGCCGCATGCCGGACGCGGGTGAGTACGAAAGCCCATGGCAGGCGGGTCCTGCACCGCTAGCCTTCGCGCATGAGCATCGAGGTACAGGGGGTGCGGCGAGCGTTCGGGGACGTGCTCGCCGTCGACAGCATCAGCCTCACGGCCCAGCCGGGCGAGGTCACGGCGTTGATCGGTCCCAACGGTTCGGGCAAGACGACGCTGCTGCTGATGATGGCGACGTTGCTCGTGCCGGACCAGGGGCAGATCCGCATCGACGGGCTCGACCCCGTCAGCCAGCCGACCGAGGTCCGGGCCAAGATCGGGTGGATGCCCGACGGCTTCGGCACCTGGGACGCGCTCACGGTGCGCGAGGTGCTGCACACCATCGCCGCGGCATACCGGATGCCTGCGGACCGGGCACGGGCCCGCACCGACGAGCTGTTGCACACAGTGCACCTCGACGACCTCGCGGACCGTCGCGCGCGGGTGCTCTCGCGAGGGCAGAAGCAGCGGCTCGGCCTGGCCCGCGCCCTCATCAACGACCCCAGCGTGCTCCTGCTCGACGAGCCGGCTTCCGGACTGGACCCGCGCAGTCGCATCGAGCTGCGCGATGTGTTGAGATCCCTTGCGGCACAAGGCAAGACCGTGCTCGTTTCCAGTCACATCCTCACTGAGCTCCAGGAGGTCGCCGACCGCGCCGTCATCGTGGCGCGCGGGCGGAGCCTCGAGACCCAGAGCCTCGACGCGGACTTCGTCGCGACGGCGATGGCCTCCTGGCGCATCGACTCGCTCGACCCTGAGGACCTCACCAGCTGGCTCGAGGAACACCACGTCCCCGCGATCCGGGTCGGAGGCGGCCTCACCGAGGTCGAAGTGGCCGGGGAGGAGAACGCCGCGCGGCTGCTCGCCGACCTGGTCCGCGACGGCATCCGGGTCATCGCCTTCGCTCCCAGTCAGGGCGCCCTCGAGTCCGCCTACCTCGCAGCGACGGAGGACCGGCGATGAGCTGGCACGGCATCAGGACGATCGCAGCCCTCGAGCTGCGTCAACGTGTCCGCACCTCGCGCTGGCCGATCGTGCTGGCGGTCTGGGTCATCCTCATCGCGGGGGTCACCTTCCTCGCCTACTGGGCGACGAACGACCCCGACCTCAGATCGGGATCGGCGATGTACGACATCGTCGTCTTCTTCGTGCTGGGCCTGTCCATGCTCATCGTTCCCTCGCTCACCGCGACCTCGGTCAACGGCGACCGCGAGCACGGGGTCCTCGCGACCCTGCAGACGACGCTGCTCTCACCCTGGGACATCGCGCTCGGCAAGCTGCTCTCGGCGTGGGCGATCTCGCTGGCCTTCCTCACCAGCGCGCTGCCGTTCCTGGCCTGGGCGTGGTTCGAGGGAGGCATCTCGGCGGGGGGCATCGTGATGTCCCTGGTGGTGCTCGTCCTCGTGCTGGCGGTGGTCTGCGCGATCGGCCTGATGTTCTCCACGCTGACGGCGCGACCTGTCGCCTCGGCCGTGCTGACGTACCTGACGATGGGAGCCCTGGTCTTCGGCACCACCATCGGGTTCGGACTCAGCGCCTTCCTCGTGACCCAGGAGGAGACCCAGAAGGTCTTCGGCATCCCCGAGTCGTGGTACCAGACCCACCAGGCCCCCGCCTTCGACCCCAACGACCCCAACCTCACCCCCGAACAGCTCGAGCAGATCCAGAAGAGCCAGGTCGAGCCGACGCGCGCGGACTGCACCACATTCACGCGTCGCGCGACCGTGGCGCACACGGAGCGCATCTGGTGGATGCTGCCGCTCAACCCGTTCGTCGTGGTCGCCGACGCCGCGCCCTCCCAGCCCCGCAAGACCAACGGGATGTACTCCAGCGGCTTCACCCCCATGCGCTGGATCAGCGCCGGCTCACGGATGGCGCGCAACGGGCCGGACGCCGTGGCGCAGGAGTGCGCGAACTTCGTGGGCCAAGGTCAGGGGGACTTCACGGACGAGAGCTATGTGGACCCGCTGGACGAGGCCCTCGACACCGCTCCGGTGTGGCCGTTCGGTCTCGGGTTCCTGCTGATCGCCGGCGTCGGCGCCGGGGTGGTGGCGGGTCAGCGGCTGCGGACGCCGATCCGCCGACTGCCCAACGGGACCCGCATCGCCTGACCGCTCGCGCCGCCGGAGATGCGTCGCACTTCCGGCGAGACGGGTATGCCGTACCTCTAGTACGTCGAGCCCCTGCGCCAGGCCATCTCCTGCAGCTCGAAGCTGTTGCCGTCAGGATCGGAGAAGTTCGCTCCCTTGACACCACCGCCGAAGTCGTGGATCTCGCTGACCTCCACGCCTCTGCGGACGAGCTCGGCACGGGCCTCCGTGATGTCCTCCACGACCAGGTGCAGGCCCCTGGCACTCCCCGGCTCACCCGCGTACACCTCCAGCCCCGTCCCGAAACCGATCGAACAACCCGAGCCCTCTGGCGTCAGCTGGACGATCCGGACACCCTCGGCGGGCCGCACGTCAACGTCCTTGGTGAAGCCGAGCTTGTCGCCGTAGAAGGCGATGGCCCGGTCAACGTCCGCCACCGGGAGCGGAATCAGTTCCAGCTTCATCTGCATCGCAGTCGAACCCCCTCGGTCTGCTCTCGATTCACGTGCTCTTGCAGCACGTCTTTACGTGATCTTGCAGCACGCCCGGACGCCCGGACGTCCGCACCGCCGCGCGGGTGTCAGGGGTGCAGGGCGTCGAACTCGGCCTCGGAGACCCGCTCCTCGTCGGCGTCGAGCCGGATGTGGCCGAGCAGGGACTGCAGGACCCGCAGGGCGGAGGCCGCCCGCTCGCCCCAGTCGGAGAGATAGCTGAACTGCCACCACCAGAGCGCCTCGGACATGCGCCCGGCGTCGTAGTGCCGCAGCCCGTGGGCGAGTGCGGAGGCGACGACCGTCACGTCGTTGGACAGTGATCCGGTGGCGAGCTCGGTGGAGGTGACGGGGTCGACGAGGTCGGCGTACTCGTCGAGTCCCTCGAACAGGTTCGCGACGCCCGTGCGCAGCGGGTCGAGCTCGGCCTCGACCGTGTCGGCCTCGAACCGCTCCGCCGGGAGGATGTCCTCGATGGCGCCGAGCCGGGCACCCATGACGAGCGCCTGGGACAACGCGAGGAGCGTCATCGGGATCGCCGCGTCCGGCGCCGTCCCCGAGGCCACCTCGGTGACCGTCGAGAGATAGGCGCGGGCGTCGGCGGCCGACTCGTCGGCCAGCACCCGCAGGTCGTCAGACATCGAGAAGCCTCCTGCCTTCGAACGCCCGGCCGAGGGTGACCTCGTCGGCATACTCCAGATCGCCACCCACGGGCAGACCCGACGCGAGCCGGGTCACCCGCAGCCCCATGGGCCGCAGGAAACGGGCCAGGTAGCTGGCCGTCGCCTCGCCCTCGAGGTTGGGGTCGGTGGCGATGATGATCTCGGTGACCTCGGCCGACGCGAGCCGGGTCATCAGCTCCTTGATGCGCAGGTCGTCCGGCCCGACACCGTCGATCGGGCTGATCGCCCCACCCAGCACGTGGTAGCGCCCGCGGAACTCGCGGGTGCGCTCGATGGCGACCACGTCCTTCGGCTCCTCCACGACGCAGATGGCGGTGCCGTCACGGCGCGGGTCGGCGCAGATCCGGCACTGCTCGGACTCCGCCACGTTGCCGCAGGTCTCGCAGAACCGCACCTTGGCCTTGACCTCGGTGAGCACCTCGACGAGGCGCTTCACGTCGACCGCGTCGGCCTGCAGCAGGTGGAAGGCGATCCGCTGGGCGCTCTTGGGACCGACTCCGGGCAGTCGCCCGAGCTCGTCGATCAGGTCCTGGACCACGCCTTCGTACACACCAGTGAGCCTATGCCCTCGCGGTGTCGCTGGTGGGCTGGACCCGCTCGCGAAGCCCTGCCGCCAGGCCCATGACGGTGAGCTGGTCGAACAACCCGCCCAGGTGCTCCGCCACGAACCGGTGCCTGACCGGCGCCAACCGCAACCGCAGCTGCACCCGGGTGCGTCGGTCACCGACCGGTGTCAGCCGCAGGCACCAGGTCAGGTGGGTGCGGCCGCGGGTCGAGCCGTAGAGCAGGTGCCGGGCCGGTGCGAGCTCTACGACGGTGAACGTCGCGTCCGCTCCACCCCAGTCCGGGATGACGTCGCCGACCGAGAGTGCCTGGTGGCGGTCATCGAGCCTCCGCAGCCCTCGACGGGCTGGCGGCACGAACCGCTCGACCGCCGCGGGGAGGTACCACCCGGCTCGCCGCTTCCCCAGCTGGACGATCCACGGCCACACGGCGTCGGGGGGAACCTGCAGGGTGAAGGCACGGTCCATCACGACGTCCGCGGGGGCCACGACGTCGTCGCCGGGCAGCGACGACGCCCGCTCGGCTGCGGTCGGACGCGTGAGGAGCTCGGCGACCTGCATCGCAGCGGTCAGGGACCTTCGTCGATGACCTTGCCGCCGAGCAGTCGCTCGATGACCGGCCTGCCGACCTCGCCCAGCTCGGCGATGTCCTCGTCGTCGGCACTGGCGGCGCTGTCATCGGCGACATAGGTGTCAGGCGTGCGCGCTGGCTCCTCCGCCGCCACGGCAGCCTTCGCCGCGGCCAGCCTCGAACCGGTGCCCGGCTCGGCGGCGGGCGCGGTCGCCGGCTCGGGGGGTGGTGTCGACGCAGCCCCCGCCACGTCGTCGCTGGCCCAGCTCGGGCCGTTCGACGGGCCGGACGAGGCGGTCGCCCAGCCGCCACCTGTCTCCGGGGGTGGGCTCGAGGCAGCGAGGCCCGCGTATGCCGCCGGGCCGCCAGAGCTTCCCGCCGCACCGCCGTCCGTCCCGCCCCGGGGGCGCGACGGCGCGGGGTTGTCGCCCTTGACTGCCGGGTCGTCGGACGGGAACCGGTTGGCGGGAGCGACGGTGGGGTGGGCCTCGCCGCTCGGTGCGGAGACGGCGGCATCGGGGGTGGGGATCCCCTCGACGCGTGCGTCCACGCCGAGCACGTCGATGAGCGCCTGACGGACCAGGTCGGCGTGCGGGCCGTGCCGGAAGGTGTTGGCGATGCCGACGGTCGAGATGCCCAGGACCACCTTGGAGCCGTCGTAGTCGTAGACGGTCGCATGCTCGGAGAGCAGGGTCCACGTCGTGCGCTTGTGCTTGAAGATCCAGCCGAGGATGTCCGGCCACGCCCGGCGGATGGCCGCGACGTCGATGCCGCCGGTGGGGGTGCTGGTGCGCGGCGCCTCTGCGGCAGCGGCCGGCTCGGTCGCCACTGGCTCGGTCGCTGGGGGCTCGGTCGCTGCGGGCTCGGTCGCCACCGGCTCGGTCGCTGCGGGCTCGGTCGCCAGAGTGCCGCGAGCAGGCTCGGCAGCCACAGGCTCGGTGGCCACACGCTCGGGCGACCCTGACTGGTGCTGCGGCTCCGTCGACACGTCGTGCTGCTCGATGGCCCGCGTCGGTGCGGGGGTCGGGACGGGCTCGGGCGGGGACTCGGACGCAGGCACGGCTACCGGCTGCGGGGTGGCCGGCGCCGCGGGGGCCGAGGGCGACGTGGGGGGGACGGGTGCTGCCGCTGCACGGGCCACTGAAGGGACGCCCTCGACGTCGAGGCGACGTTCGAGGCGGTCCAGGCGCGCGGCATACCCGGACTCACCGGAGGCGGCGGGGAGCAGCACGCGCGCGCAGATGAGCTCGAGCTGGAGTCGCGGCGCGGTGGCGCCGGTCATCTCGGTGAGGCCGGCGTTGACGATGTCGGCGGCGCGCGACAGGGCCCCACCGCCGAAGGCGGCCGACTGCTGACGCATGCGTTCGAGCTGGTCCTCGGGCACGCCGCGCAACACCGAGGACGCGCCATCGGGAACCGCCGCCACGACGATGAGGTCGCGCAACCTCTCCAGCAGGTCCTCGACGAACCGACGCGGGTCGAGGCCGGTCTCGATGACGCGGTCGACCTGGTGGAAGACCCCTGCGGCGTCGGCCGCGGCGAACGCGTCGATGATCGCGTCGAGGAGCTCGGCATCGGTGAAGCCCAGCAGGGCGGCCGCACCCTCGTAGGTCAGCCCCTCGTCGCTCGACCCGGCGATGAGCTGGTCGAGCACCGACAGCGAGTCACGCACCGAACCGCCGCCCGCGCGCGTGACGAAGGAGAGCACGCCGGGGGCCACCGCGACGCCCTCCTGCTCGCACAGGCTGCCCATGTAGTCGGAGAGCTGGCCGGGGGGGACCAGCCGGAACGGGTAGTGGTGGGTGCGGCTGCGGATCGTGCCGATGACCTTCTCGGGCTCGGTCGTCGCGAAGACGAACTTCACGTGCTCGGGCGGCTCCTCGACGATCTTGAGCAGCGCGTTGAAGCCCTGCGGCGTGACCATGTGGGCCTCGTCGATGATGTAGATCTTGTAGCGGCTCTGCGCCGGACCATAGGACGCGCGTTCGCGCAGGTCACGGGCGTCGTCGACACCACCGTGGCTGGCGGCGTCGATCTCGATGACGTCGACGCTGCCGGCGCCACCGCGGGCGAGCGCGACGCACGAGTCGCACGTGCCGCACGGGGTCGGCGTCGGCCCCTGCTCGCAGTTGAGGCAGCGGGCCAGGATGCGGGCGCTGGTCGTCTTGCCGCACCCGCGAGGCCCCGAGAACAGGTAGGCGTGGTTGACCCGGCCCGTGCGCAGCGCTTGCATCAGGGGCTCGGTGACGTGCTCCTGGCCGATGACGTCGGCGAAGGTCTCGGGCCGGTAGCGGCGGTACAACGCGGTGCTCACCTCGGGAACCCTAGTCGCCCCCGACGACATCCGCGGCGTCCGCGCGCGTCGGGCGTTCAGACCCGGGTGGCACACTGACGGCGACGAAGGAGGCAGATGTTCGCACGGCGCAGACAGCCCACCGCCGAGCCGGATCCGGGCGGGGAAGGGACGACCCAACCGCTGACCCTGACGGCCACCGGAGTCGCCAAGGAGATCGACGGCAACGTGCTCCTGCGGCCCGTCGACCTGGCCGTCACCTCCGGGCAGTGCGTCGTCCTGCGCGGGGAGAACGGCAGCGGCAAGACCACCCTGCTGCGGATCCTCGCCGGCACCCTCGACGCCTCGTCGGGCACTGCCGGCCTCGACGGGCAGCCGCTCGACGAGCGCGACCCGGCCACGCGCGCCCGGGTGGCCGCGCTCATCGGCTCGCCCACGGCATACCGCGACCTGACCCTCATCGACCACCTCGTCCTCATCGACTCGACGTGGGGCGGGGCCATCGGCACCGCGGACGAGCGGGCGGACGCGATGCTGGCCGAGCTGGAGGTGGACCACCTCTCCGAACGGTTCCCCCACGAGCTCTCGTCCGGGCAGCAACACCTCTTCCACCTCGCGATGGTGCTGTTCCGCCCGGCCCGGGTGCTGCTGCTCGACGAACCAGAGCAGCGGCTCGACACCCACAAGCGCGCGCTGCTCACCGACATCCTGCTGGCCCGCAAGGCCACCGGCGCCGCGCTCGTCGTCGCCTGCCACGACCCCGCCATGACGGCCGCCCTGGGTGACGCGGTGGTCGACATCGTCGGCCCATGAGCGACCCCTCCGTCGAGGTCGCCGGACCGGCGACCGACCGCGAACGCCTCGCCCAGGCGCGCGAAGTCATCCGGGGCGGCCTGCCCGACAAGGGCAACGGCAATGCCGTGTATGCCGCCTACGTCGCCGTGATCGCGTCCCTCGTCTACGGGGTGCCGGCGTCGCGGGCCTTCTTCGAGTTCGTCGACCCGGCGTGGCTCTCACGTCACCTGACCGGGGTCCAGGGTGTCCTCGTCGTCGGTGCCGTCGTCGTGGCACTCCTGCTGCTCGCGCACCGGCTCGGCTCGGTGCGGGGCCCGGTCGTGCCCGACCTGCCCTACCTCGACCACGTCGTGGTCAGCGGCCTCGACCGCGCCGTCGTGCTGCGCCGCTCATGGCGGCTCAGCCTCCTCGGCTGCCTGGTCGGCGGGCTGCTCACCGGTGCGGTGATCGGCACCGGCATGGTGGTCGCCGCAGTGGCGTCGCCGCTGGCCCTCGTCCCGACCACTCTCGGGGGCCTGGCGGTCGGGCTCGGCTTCGCCGGCGCGTGGCTGTGGGGGCAGGTACGGTCCTGGCCCACCGGCACGAGAGGTCCCGGGACGGTCCTGCGCGAGGTCCGTTCGCTGCGGGCCCTGCACCACGTCAGCCTGCGGACCCAGGCCGCGCGCGCCGTGACGATCGGGGGTGCGGTGCTCGCGGGTGACCTGCGCGCTGCCCGGCTCGACGTCGCCTCCCCCACGACGCGGCTTCGTCGTCGGCGGCTGCGTGCCCGCGGGCCGGTGGCCGTGGTCGCCGCGCGTGACTGGCTGGGGCTGCGACGATCACCCGGAGCGCTCATGGTCGGCGCGATCCTTTCCGGTGGCGGGTGCTGGGCGCTCGCCCACGCGGCGACCCCAGGGGTCCCGAACATCGTCGCCTTCGTCGGCATCGTCGCCTGTTACCTCGGCTACGGCGCCTGGGCCGAGGGGATGCGACTGCAGGGGGACAACGCCGGGACGACGCCCCTCATCGGGCTGGCGTACGGGCAGGAGGCGCTGGCCCACCTGGTCGCCCCCTCCCTGTTGTATGCCGTCGTGGCGCTGCTCGCGGGCGCCGCGGTCGCGTTGACGTCGACAGGCGGCGTCGCCGTGGTGGTCTGGCCCCTTGCCATGGTCGCCCTTGTGGCGGGCGCGCACCTCATGGCCGCCTTCCGCGGCCTGCCGCCGGTGTCCTTGTTCTCGCCGGGCTCGGCCGTGATGTCGGTTGCCTTCTGGTACGCCCGCCCGCTGCTGCTCACGGTCATCGGCGGGGTCGCCGCCTCGGCGCTGCTCACCCGGTCCGGCGCGTCGAACGCGCTCATGGTCCTGGTGCTCGCGTCCTACGCGGCCGTCACCTTCGGCCGGCGCCGCGTCCGGCTGCTCGACGAGGGCCACCGGACCTGAGCCGGCCGCGCCAGGCATTCGGGGCGAGTGGCCGAAAGTACGGCGTCAGGACCCGCCAAGCGCCCGTGCTTTCGGGCGAGTGGCCGAAAGTACGGGCGGGCACACACGGGGACACCCCGCGTACCTGGAAGAGCTCTCCTACCCTTGCTGCATTCCTGCCCTGGGGGAGTTCGGAGAGGTACCACCACACGGGGTGCCTGCGGCCAGTGTAGACGTGGGGCCAGCGGGTCTGCGAATCCGCTGGCCCGACCGGCACGCCGGACCTGGCCGGCCCTGGCCGCGCCATCTGAGGCGATTTCAGGGCAGGCCGTTCGCTCAGGTAGCCTCCTCGGCGGAGGATTCGCATAGTGGCCTAGTGCGCACGCTTGGAAAGCGTGTTGAGTGAAAGCTCTCAGGGGTTCGAATCCCCTATCCTCCGCCAACCAGTGACAGGGCCCCCCACGCAGGTGCCCTGTTCGGCTTTTAGTGTTGGTTTCGGGGCATCGGCGCCGGCTCTCCCGTACGCTCGACCAGATGGTCGAGCCGGGAGGGCCGGCGCTTCATCGTTCCCTGGGGGTTGGCTGTGGCGGGTGTCGAGGTGGCTACTGCGTCGGTGGAAGGTGCCGGCACAAGTGGTGCTGCTGCCGACTCCGGAGGTTCCTTGCCACCTGCTCAGCTCGAATCTGTCGCCTGCCCCGACCCGGCCCACACCAGGGGGCGGGTCCGCCGGCGCGGGTTGCGTCGCGCTAAGGGTGCCGCGAAGCAGCGCTACGAGTGCGTCGCTCCCGATGGGACCAGCCACTTCTTCCTGCGGGCGCTCACTGAGGAAGCGCCTACGCCAGCGGTGACGCTCCTGGTGCGCTGCCCCGAACCCGGGCACGCCGACAGTCGTCTCCAGTCTCGCGGGAACCGGACGAACAAGGCTGGGGTGTGGCGGCGGTACCGGTGCGTGCGCCCGGACGGGACCAGTCACCAGTTCCAGGTGCTGGAGGCGGGCGCCAGCACGAAGCTGACCTCCATCCAGGAGCCGCCTGCCTGCCCGGAGCACGCGCACTCCAGCGTGACCCGCAACGGTTCCTTCGGCGCAGGGTCGCGCCGCCGGCAGCGCTACCGGTGCGTGCCCCACGGCAGCGCGCAGGAGACACACACGTTCACCCCGCCGCTGTCGCGGGAGGTCGTCGAGGTCGGGTCCGACAGCTGCGCCACGTGCAACGAGCTGCTGTCCCCGCACAGCGGCCCGGAGACGGCCGCGCGGCACACACCGTGGACGCTCACCCTCTACGCACGGGCCCTGAGCGAACTCTCGACCGGAGCCAGCTACGCTTCGACGGCGCTGATGATGCGCCAGCACCGAGACCGTGCCCGGCGCCACCTTCACGAAGCCCACGGCGCTGGCTTCGCCGAGTTCACGGTCAGCCCTGCCGCGAGCGGCACGGGCTCCTCGTACACCGCCAGCGAGGGCAAGACCGCCTGGCACCTGGCTGCGGATCTGGTCGAGCAGTACTCGCCGCTTCTGTGGGGACAGGTCGATCGCCGGATGCGGGCCCGAGACGCCGAACATCGTGCCCACAACGACGCGGCGCTGGCCAAGGACTCGAGCAGCCCCCTCGCGGCGCCGCTGACCTGGCTGCTGGACGAGCAACCGGTGAGCGTCCGGATCCGGCGCCCCGACGGGAGGCGTCGCTGGGTGAAGTGGTTCGTCTTGGTCGTGGTCGAGGTCCACTGGCATCCTGCAGCGGACCCCGCCAGCTACCCGCGTCGGGAGTACCGGCTCAGGCTGCTGCGCGCCTACCCGCGCGCCAACGAGCAGGCGTGGCGGCTGGCGTTCGAGGAGATCGGCGTGCGGCCCGACTTCGTGATCGCCGACCACGCCAGCGCCATCCACAACGCTCTGGCCACCCACTACGGGTCGCAGGTGGTCGGCTTCGTGCCCAGCCTGTTCCACATGCGCCGCAACCTGCGAGACCGCCTGCTCAAGCTGCCGGGCACGACCACGAAGGTCGAGGGCCGACGCGTCCTGCTTGACCCGTTGGCCAAGCAGCTGGACGTGCTGAACCGCGAGGACCTGGTCAACCTCACCCCGGGAGACTGGGCCCACTGGTGGGACAACCTTGAGGGCGCGGCCCGGAACGTCGGCGCACCGACGGTCGGCATCGCCGAGCAGCGTCGCCTCTACGAACCGCGGGTCGTCAAGGCGCTGCCTCTGCTGGCTGCCCAGCCGCACCTGCCGGCGTCGAACGCAGCGGTGGAGAACCGGATCCGACACCTGCTCGAGCCGTTCCTTGAGAACCGCAAGCAGATGTACCGCAACCTTGCCCGGCTGAACTTCCTGCTCGATCTGGCCGTCGCACGCTCCCAAGGCGCGTTCACCGACCTCGAACAGGTGGCCCGCGACATCCGCGCCGACAACCAGGCGGCCGGCGGGTGGGCGCCCAGGCCGCGGGCGCTCGGCGACATCCAGCCGCCCGCCCCAGCGGCAGGCAAGCCAGTGCCCCGGTACGCGTCGCTGTTCAACACCCATCTGGTCGAGGCCCTGGCCGAGGACCGCCTGAACAACCGCAGCGGAGGTCGGTCATGACGGTCCTGACCGACACCCAGTTCGAGCTGTTCGAGCAGCTCACCACCCGCCCGTACCTCGTCCTGGACACCGAGTACTGCACCGACCCCGACGGCGACGCAGCCCACCTGATCTCGGTGGCCGTCACCCGCGTGGTCCGCGGCAAGCGCGTCCGAGACGGCGAGCTGTACGCAGTGATGAACCCGGGCGTGCCGATCGACGCCGAGACCCAGATCATCCACGGATTCAGCGACGCCGACGTTGCCCGCAAGCGCCGCTTCAGCCACTACGCGCCGGCCGTCATCGCCGCGCTATCCGAGCAAGACGCAGTCCTGGTCTGCCACACCGGCGCCGACATCCGAGTGCTGCGCCGCGAACTGGAGCGCCTCGACGAGGCAGCCGCAGCCCAGGGCCTACGCCGGGCCCCGACCGGACTGGCGGACCTGCCCGAGCTGCAGATCGTGGACACCTCGACTCTGCCGCGACTCCTGGGCCACCCCGGCACCGGGAACCGGACTGTGGTCAGCCTTGAGACGCTGTGCTCCGCGGTCGGGGTCACGAACCCCTCCGCCCACCACGCCCGCTCGGATGCCCGGGCGACTGCCGACGCCATGGTCGCACTCCTGCTGCACGCCGCCTCCACGCTGGCGTACGACAACATCGAGACGCTGCTCGCAGCCCACAACCGCGGCACCACCCACCAGCCGCGACTGCCGCTGTTCATCCGCACCCACCAGAGCGCGCCGACCTTGCCCGCCGCCCACCTGGGCCGGCACACCTCACCCCTAACCCACGCAGGCTCAGACGCCCAGCGCCAGGGGTGGCTCGACCTGGCCGCCGAGTGCGTGCGCCTGCGCTGCCCCCACCTGCGCGGTGAAGCAGCCTTGGCCGCGGCCGAGAACGGGGCGGAGCTGCTCGAACCCCTCTCCTCCCTGCTCGCCTCGAGCACCGAACCTGGGCTGGCTGGCACGCTCCTCGGTGCCGTCGCTGCCCTGATCGACGCCGGCGCCGCCGGCGCAGAACCGCCGCCAACCCAGCCGACTCTCGACTCGAGCAGCGCGATGAGGTGGTGGGCCAGCCTGAGGCCGCTGATCGCGACAACTGCGCCGTGCTCCTCGCAAGGCCGATGCCCCAGCTGCTGGGACGCCGTCGGCTGCCCACGCGACACCATCTACCAGGCGATCGCCCGGGTCGCGACCCTCGCCGAGAGTGGCCAGCTCAGCCGCGACGCAGTCAAGAACAGGCTGTTCGGCAACCAGCCCAACCGACGCATCAACACCTGGTCACAGTCGCATCCCAGGGAGGCCGCCTACATGACCTGGATGGTGGCGTGCTGGTCCGCCGACCACGACCGCGACGACGCCCGCTACCTCGACGCCGCGGTCGCTCACAACATCCACACCACCGAACCCAGACTCGCCCTCCTGGTGTGCCAGCGAGTCTCGGAGACTCAGGGGTACGCGGCCGCCGCGTCCCTCGCCGAGGCTGCGCTCAGCGGCGCCACCACCGATCCGGCCTACGAGGAACTCCGAGTGTGGACCGTCTGGAACGCGCACAGCGCCGAGCAGAGGGTGCGGCAGCAGGCTGTCCGGGTCATCACCCACCCGCGGCTCGCGCGGCCCGAGGGCCGGGTCAACGACAACCCCTACCTGCCGCGGCGTTAGCCCACGGTCCGGGTCCAGACGACCAGGCCCTCAATGCGTCCCTCGGATGTCACGGTGACGAACGCTAGTCGCCTCCGGCGCCGCGCCGTCGGTTCTGGTCCAGAGGGCGCCCGAAGCGCGCCACGAGATGCCACAGCTGCTTGACCGTCTGCGGGTGGAACGCCCCCGTTCTCGCGGCGTCGCCGATGAGGCGCGCGTCCAGATGGCCTTGGTCGGCGACCATGTGGCCAAGCTCGATGGGTGCCAGGCCCCGGTAGACATGGTGCTGGTCAAGCTCGTGGACGGTCAGGACGCGGCCCTCGTGCCACTCGACCGGTACGCCGAGCTGTTCGGCCGCGGCCTCGATCACGGTGCTCCGGTAGCAGGGGTCAAGAACGAGTGCCTCGACGTCGTGCGCGAGGTCGATCGTGCCGTGGACGTGCGCCTCGATGTAGTCGTCGAGCAGGTCACCGTCGCGGGGCTCAGCTTCCGGGTCGCGCTGCGCGGCATCGAACGCGTGCGCGAGGCGGAGCAGGTCGAACCGGCGCGCTGTACCGAAGTCCATGGGCTCCATGTAGGAGTCGGGGAAGCAGAAGGTGGTCCGGTCGAGCGTGTGTTCCGCCAGGCGCAGATGTGCGGACCCGAACCGTGGTGCGCCGCCGAGACTGCGTCGTCGGTGGTTCAAGGCGCCGTACTTCGGCCGTTCTGACACCGGCGCGTCGTTGTAGGCGCCACCGAAGAGACGCTCCTCCCAGATCCAACGGGCACCGCCGGGATGGGCGGTCAGGCCACCGTTGCTGGTCCCGGTCTCGAACTGGGAGCGGTAGACCCCGTCCCGCGCCATAGCCTCGAGGGTCAGCCGCCCGTTGGCGTCGCGGTCGGGGTGGAAGTTCAACGTCACTCGAAAGGCGCGGTCCACGGGGTGGCCGACGCTCACGGCATTCACGTGCGCGACGGCAGCGGCCACACATGCAGTCGCGCCACGCATGCCTGACACCTGGGCGCGTTCTGACTTGCTGGTCATGGGAGGCATAGTGCCCGATCTGACCGCACCCGCAGCAGGCCGTAGCCACGCTGAGCGACATAAGGACCCAACTCCGACACGCCGACGCCGACTGATCCAACGCTTCACGCGGCTGCCGCGCGACGCTTGAGGTTCCGGAACACGACACGAGGGTCCCCGGCCTAAGCCGGGGACCCTCGCTGATGATGTACCTACTTGCCCCGTGTACCCCCAGTAAAAGCCGAACAGGCGCAGGTGCAGGGGGCCTTCGTCATGGGTGAGGCGACCGGAGGGCTTCCGAAGCTCCGGCGCCCACCCGACAACCAGGCGCGAGACTGGCTCAGCGCAGGGTTCCGAGACAGGATGTCAACACATCGCTCGGAGGGAGCACCAACCAGATGGCTCGACAAATCTCGTGGCGCGGAGTGCTCAGCCCGGACGGCCCCGGTGACGGGCGGCCCGAGGCCCAGCGGTTGTGGCGGCCGGGCAGCCCGGTGGTCCCACCGCGCTCGATCGTCGACAGCGTCCGGCTCATGCAGTTCGGCGCCGCGCTCGAGGTCGCCGAGATCGTTCGTGGCTTCCTCACTCGGGGCCAGCTGCACGACGCCATCGCCCGCGAGGCCGCCGCCAGCCACCTCGTCGCGACCGAAGCGGACATCGACGGCGTGCTGCGAGTAAGCCTCACCGTCACCACGGTGACCGCGGCGCTGGCCTGCGCCCTCTGGCTCTACCTCGCCCGCGTGACGGCACGCGGGTCCCGATGGGGACGCATCGTCGCCAGCGTGTTGTTCGCGCTCGCGGTCGGGAGCTTCTTCGGCGGACTGCTGCCCACCGCCGGCCTCTTTGCCCAGGCCTTCGCCCTGGCCCTCCTTGCGGTCGGCGCCTGGACCCTGGTCCGCTTGTGGCACCGGGACTCGAGCGCCTACATCAAGTACCAGACCCGCCCTCAGGAATGACCGCCGCCGCCTGAAGTGGCGGCTTCACAGCCGCACCGCTCTGGCGGGTCCCCCCGTGGTGCCGCACGATGGCGGGATGGACGATCGCGGGATGGACGATGGCGGCAACGGCGGTGCCGGCCTCAAGGGTGGCGCACTGGGCAACGGCGCGTACCGCGCGGCATACGAGCGGAGCCTCAGGGACCCGGACGGCTTCTGGGGCGACGCGGCGAAGGCGATCGACTGGATCACTCCCCCGCAGCGGGTGTTGGACGACGACCGGCCGCCGTTCTACCGGTGGTTCACCGGCGGCACCCTCAACACCTGCTTCAACGCCCTCGACCGGCACGTCGCCGCCGGGCGCGGCGACCAGGCTGCGCTGCACTACGACAGCCCCGTCACCGACACCCACGAGACGATCACGTATGCCGCGTTGCTCGACCGCGTCGCGACGTTCGCCGGCGCCCTGGCCTCGCTCGGGGTAGAGAAGGGTGACCGCGTCGTCATCTACATGCCGATGGTGCCGGAGGCCGTCGTCGCGATGCTGGCGTGCGCGCGCCTCGGCGCCGTCCACTCGGTCGTCTTCGGGGGCTTCGCCGCCGCGGAGCTCGCGGCACGCATCGAGGACGCCAAGCCCACTGTCGTCGTCGCGGCGAGCTGTGGCGTGGAGCCGACGCGCGTGGTCGAGTACAAGCCGTTGCTCGACGCGGCCCTCGACCGCAGCTCGCACAAGCCGGAGTCGGTGATCGTCCTGCAGCGCGAGCAGGCCCGCGCGGCAGTCGGCGAGCGCGACACCGACTGGGAGGAGCTCGACTGGGACGAGCTGGTCGCCGATGCCGAGCCCGCCGACTGCGTCGAGGTCGCCGCGACCGACCCGCTCTACATCCTCTACACCTCTGGCACGACCGGGCGGCCGAAGGGGATCGTCCGCGACAATGGCGGCCACGCCGTCGCGCTGCGGTGGTCCATGGGCAACGTCTACGGCATCGACCCGGGCGACACCTGGTTCACGGCCAGCGACGTCGGCTGGGTCGTCGGCCACTCCTACATCGTCTACGCCCCACTCCTGACGGGCGCGACTTCCGTTCTCTACGAAGGGAAACCGGTCGGCACACCGGACGCGAGCGCGTTCTGGAGGGTGATCGCCGAGCACGGGGTGAAGGCCATGTTCACGGCCCCCACGGCCTACCGGGCCATCAAGCGCGACGACCCTGACGGCGCCTTGATGAAGGGGCACGACCTCTCCTGCCTCCAGACGGTCTTCCTCGCCGGGGAGCGCCTTGATCCCGACACCTACGAGTGGGCGAGCGAGCGGCTCGGGGTGCCCGTGGTCGACAACTGGTGGCAGACCGAGACTGGCTGGCCGATCGCGGCCAACCTGCGCGGCCTGGAGCCGATGCCGATCAAGCCGGGCTCCCCCACGGTGCCCGCGCCGGGTTACGACGTGCGGATCCTCGGCGAGAACGGGCAGGAGCTGCCCGCCGGCGAGGAGGGCGCCATCTGCATCAGGCTCCCGCTCCCCCCAGGCACCTTGCCCACCCTGTGGGGCGACGACGACCGGTACGTCGCCGGCTACCTTTCCGCCTTCGACGGTTACTACCTCACCGGTGACGGCGGCCTGGTCGACGAGGACGGTTACCTCTACGTCATGGGCCGCACGGACGACGTGCTCAACGTCGCTGGGCACCGGTTGTCGACGGGCTCGATCGAGGCTGCTCTCGCCGGCCACCCCGCCGTGGCGGAGTGCGCGGTGATCGGGGTCAACGACCAGCTCAAGGGACAGGTCCCCCGCGCGCTGGTCGTGCTCAAGGCCGGGGTCGACGGTGCGGCCGACGGTGAGCGGATCCGCGCCGAGCTCCACCAGCGGGTGCGCGACGAGGTGGGTGCGATCGCGTCCCTGAAGCAGGTCGACATCGTCACCGCGCTGCCCAAGACCCGCTCCGGCAAGATCCTGCGCAAGACGATGCGCGAGATCGCCGACGGCAAGACCCCCAACGTGCCGGGCACCATCGAGGACGCCTCGGTCCTTGAGACCCTTGCGCCGGTCCTGCGCCCGCCCACCTAGCCTGTCGGTGTGCAGGGCGTACTCAACGGGTTCACGACGATCGCCGTCGTCATCGCCGTCGGCGCCCTGCTCGCCCACCTGAGGATCGTCGACCTCGGTGCACAGCAGGTGCTTTCACGCATCGCCTTCTTCGTCGCCAGCCCTGCCCTGATGGTGATCACGCTGTCTCGGGCCGACGTCCACCAGGTGCTGTCGGCCAACCTCATCGCATCGGTCGCCGGCGTTGCAGCGGCAGCCGGCATCTACATCGCGCTGGCACGGCTGGTCTGGCACCGCTCGCTCGGTGACACCACGATCGGCGCCCTGTCCGCGGCATACGTCAATGCCGGGAACCTCGGCATCCCGGTGGCGAGCTATGTGTTGGGCGACGCGGCATTCGTCGCGCCCACCCTGCTGCTGCAGCTCCTCGTCCTGCAACCACTCGCGCTGGGTTTCCTCGACGCCGATGCGCACGGGCGGTCACGGTGGTGGCAGCTGCTGACCCGTCCGTTCCGCAACCCGCTGACCGTCGGTTCACTGGTCGGGCTCGGCCTGTCGATCACGGGCTGGACGCTGCCCACGATGGTCGCCGCGCCCCTGGGGCTGCTCGGCGACATGGCCGTGCCGTGCATGTTGGTCGCCTACGGGATCGCGCTGCGGCTGGGCCCGGGGCTGGGCCGGGCCGGCTCGGTGGCCGAGCTCGCGTCGACGTCGGCCCTCAAGCTCTTCGTGCAGCCAGCGGTGGCCTGGTTCGTGGCGAGCGTCCTGCTCGGCGTCGACGGGCACGCGCTGCTCGCGATCGTGGTCACCTCGGCGCTGCCGACGGCGCAGAACATCTTCGTGCACGCGACCCGCTACAACCGCGCCACGGTGCTGGCCCGCGACACGATCCTCATCACGACGGTGGGCGCCGTGCCGGTCATCCTGCTGGTCGCCGCCCTCCTCGGCTGAGCCGCTCAGCGGGAGCGGCGGGCGGTGCCGAAGATCGAGCGGGTGATCTCGCGGCCGAGCACCGTGCCGGCCGAACGCAGTGCCGACTTGAAGGCGCTCGACCTCACAACCTGCTCGACGATGCCCGGCTCCTCCTTCGGTGCCCGCGGAGCGCGCTCCGGTGCCGGGGCCTTCGGAGCCGGAGCCTTGGGAGCCGGGGCCTCCTCGGGAGTGGGCGCCTGCTGCAGTCGCGCCTGGAGCTTCTCGTAGGCGGACTCGCGGTCGACCATCTCGGCATACTTCGACGACAGGGGCGACGCCGCGATGATCTGCTTCACGGTGGCCTCGTCGGACGGGGCCATCAGCGACTGCGGCGCGATCATCCGGGTCCACGCGACAGGTGTCGGGGCGCCCCGCTCGGACAGGACGGTGACCACGGCCTCACCCGTGCCGAGCGAGGTCAGCAGCTCGGCGAGGTCGTAGCCGCTGTGCGGGTAGGTCGACACCGCCGCCTTGAGGGCCTTGGCGTCGTCGGGCGTGAAGGCTCGCAGAGCGTGCTGCACCCGGTTCCCGAGCTGGGCCAGGACGTCGCCGGGGACGTCCTTGGGTGACTGCGTCACGAAGAAGACGCCGACGCCCTTGGAGCGGATCAGTCGCACGGTCTGCTCGATCGCGTCCTGGAACGCCTTGCTCGCGTCGCTGAACAGCAGGTGGGCCTCGTCGAAGAAGAACACCAGCTTGGGCTTGTCGACGTCCCCCACCTCGGGCAGGTCGTGGAAGAGGTCGGCCAGCAGCCACATGAGGAACGTGGAGAACAGCGCGGGCCGGTCCTGGACGGCGGGCAGCTCGAGGCACGTGACGAGGCCCTTGCCGTCAGCAGCCGTCCGCAGCAGGTCCTGGGTGTCGAACTCCGGCTCACCGAAGAAGGCATCGGCGCCCTGGTCCGAGAACGAGATCAGCTCACGCAGGATCACCCCGGCCGTCGCCGACGACAGCCCGCCGAGCGACTTCAGGTCAGCCTTGCCCTCGTCGGAGTTGAGGAAGGCGATGACCTCGCGGAGGTCCTTGATGTCCAGGAGCGCGAGGCCGTTCTTGTCCGCGTAGTGGAACACCAGGCCGAGGCTGGACTCCTGGGTCTCGTTGAGCCCCAACACCTTTGACAGCAGCGTGGGTCCGAACGACGTGATCGTGGCGCGAATCGGGATGCCGTTGCCGAGTCCACCGAGGGACAGGAACTCGGTCGGGTATGCCGTGCCGACCCATTGCTGCCCGACGTCCGTCGCGCGGGCGGTGATCCGGTCGTTGGCCGTCCCCGCGGTGGCCATGCCGGACAGGTCACCCTTGATGTCGGCGAGGAAGACCGGCACGCCCTGGCCGGACAGCTGCTCGGCCATGAGCTGAAGGGTCTTGGTCTTGCCGGTGCCTGTCGCGCCGGCCACGAGGCCGTGCCGGTTGAGCGTCGACAGCGGGATGCGCACCGGTGCATCAGGATGGGCCACGCCGTCGACGACAGCGGCCCCGAAGTGGAGCGCGCCACCCGCGAAGGAGTAGCCCGCGCGGATCTCGTCGAGCTGGGGAGTGGACGTGGCCGGCTGCTCCGGCGTCGCGTTCTCGGTCACCTTCGGCACTCTAGTGCGGCCCACACACGCTGGGGCAGGTGGAACGAGACGTGAAGGGCCGACCACGCGGCATACGCCTATGGTGGCTGGGTGATCTTCAAGAAGGTGGGCGAGGGCAGGCCGTACCCCGACCACGGAAAACAGACGCCCCGCGACTGGGCCGACGTGCCACCGCGCCTCGTGCGCCTCGAACAGCTCGTCACCACCAAGCGCACCCTCGACCTCGGCCACCTGCTCGCCGAGGACTCCACGTTCTACGGGGACCTCTTCGCCCACGTGGTCGAGTGGGAGGGCACGCTCTACCTCGAGGACGGCCTGCACCGCGCCCTGCGTGCCGCCCTTCAACAGCGTCCTACCCTCCACGCGCGCGTCCTCGTGCTTGACTGACCCCACGCAGCGGGGGGCCGCACGGGCCCCACGCACGCAGGACCCGCGGGTGGAGGTGGGCGAATGAGCTACGTCGTGGAGGCCGGTGCCTCGCGCACCCGCCGTGCCCGCCGACGCCGCGCACTCATCACGCTCGGGATCGTCACGCTCATGCTGTTCTTCGCCTTCTGGTACGCGTACTCGTACTTCCAGGACAGCAACAAGCCCCGCGCGGCACCGACCTCGACCTGCACGGCGACCTCCACCGTGAGGGTCCCGTCGCAGGTCACGGTGAACGTCTACAACGCTACGGACCGCACGGGACTGGCCGCCAAGACCGCTTCCGACGTGCGCAAGCGTGGCTTCAAGGTTGCGGCCGTGAGCAACGACCCGCTCCAGAAGAAGGTCGCTGTCGCGGCGGAAGTGCGTTACGGCGCCACGGGGACCACGTCGGCCAAGCTCGTGCTGGCCCTGGTCAAGGGATCCAAGGGCATCAAGGACAGTCGCACGGACTCCTCCGTCGACCTCGTGCTGGGCGCAAAGTTCACCGCCCTGACGGCACCTCCCAAGGCGGCGGCGACCACGACGGCACCCAGCTCGTCCGGCTGCTGAGCCGCGCTGCGTCTCGCCGCGTCTCGCCGAGTCTCGCCGAGACTCGTCGGGCCGCGCCGAACACGCTCACGTCGACCGCCTGTCGGGTCGAACCGCCCGCTCGCCTCAACTCTCGGGACGGCCGGTGACAGGCGTGGCGGCGCCCCGCACACTGACGAGGTGGAACCGATGACGGCCGTCCGCGCCCAGGTGGCGGACTCCTGGGTGAGGTCTGCTGCCGCCGGCGTGGAGGCCGACCGGATGGAGGCGCCGATCACGCTGCCCGCGGACGCCCTGCGCGATCACCGCGAGGCCCATCCGCTGGCCCAGGTCTTCCCACTGCTCGACGACGTGCTCGGCCGGGCAGCGCGCGACTGCGACGCGATCATGGCCGTCTCGGACGCCGCCGGGCAGCTGCTCTGGGTGTGCGGCACCCCGAGCGTGCTGCGCCGGGCCGAGAGCATCGGCTTCGTCGAGGGCAGCAACTGGGACGAACGCCTCGCCGGGACCAACGCGCCGGGCATGGCGCTGGCCCTCGACCAGCCCGTCAACATCATCGGGGCGGAGCACTTCCGCCGGTCGGTGCAGCGGTGGAGCTGCGCTGCGACCCCCATCCACGACCCCACCACCGCCACGCTGCTGGGCGTCCTCGACATCACGGGCGGCGAGCAGATCGTCGTGCCGCAGACGATGGCGATGGTGCGGGCCGCCGCGCGGATGGCGGAGGCGGAGCTCGCTCGGGAGCTGATGACCCGCGCCAAGGACTCCTCGCGACCCAGCCACGCGGGAATCGTCTTGTCGCTGCACGGACTCGGCCGCAACGACGCACTGCTCACGGTCGACGACGGTCGCGGTGCGAGCAGGACGCTGCGGCTCAGCCCTCGGCACAGCGAGATCGTGCTCCTGCTGGCTGCCGCACCACGAGGTCTCTCGGGCGACGAGCTCGCCGCACTCCTCTACGAGGACGACGTGACCACCTCGACGCTGCGGGCCGAGCTCAACCGGCTCCGCACACTGCTGGGCGAGGACGTGCTCCCTTCGCGCCCGTACCGCTTGGCCGCCGAGGTCACCGCCGACTGGCTCGCGGTCGAGGCGCACCTGGCCGCAGGGTCGGTCGACGTCGCCCTGCGGTCCTACCGCGGCCCACTGCTGCCCCACTCGAGCGCACCCGGCGTCAGGCGCCTGCGCAGCAACGTCGAGGGGCAGCTGCGACGGGCTGTGCTCGCCAGCCGCGAACCCGACCTCATGTCCACCTGGACCCGGTCGGCCTGGGGCGCGGACGACTACGAGATGTGGACGGCGCAGATGGCGTGCCTGACCGCGTCGTCGCCCCTGCGCCCCCTCGTCGCCGGACAGCTCGCCCGCCTCGACCGCGAGCACGGCCTCTGACGCCTGCGCGCCGCGCGGCATACCTGCCTGTCGCTCTCAGCGTGCAACGTCGTCGCAACGTTGCGCTGCCTAACGTCAGCCCAACCCCACAGCGGGGCACCACCAAAGACGTTGGGAGAACAGCGATGACGGTCTACGCACCCCCCGGAACCGAGGGCTCGAAGGTCACGGTCGAGCCGCGCTACGGGCACTTCATCGGCGGCAACTGGGTCGAGCCCAAGAAGGGCGAGTACTTCGAGAACATCTCACCCGTCACCGGACGGGCCTTCACCGAGGTGGGCCGCGGGACCGCCGAGGACATCGAGGCGGCCCTGGACGCCGCCCACGCCGCGGCGCCCGCGTGGGGGAAGACCTCGTTGGGCGAGCGGTCGCTGGTCCTCAACCGGATCGCCGACCGGCTCGAGGAGAACCTCGAGATGCTCGCCATCGCCGAGACCTGGGACAACGGCAAGCCCGTCCGCGAGACCCTGGCCGCCGACCTGCCGCTCACCATCGACCACTTCCGCTACTTCGCCGGGGTGCTGCGCGGCCAGGAGGGCTCGAGCAGCGAGATCGACGAGAACACCGTCGCCTACCACTTCCACGAGCCCCTGGGCGTGGTCGCACAGATCATCCCGTGGAACTTCCCCATCCTCATGGCCACCTGGAAGCTCGCCCCCGCTCTGGCCGCTGGCAACGCCGTGGTGCTCAAGCCGGCCGAGCAGACGCCCTGGTCGATCCTCAAGGTGCTGGAGCTGATCGGGGACCTCATCCCGGCCGGGGTCCTCAACGTGGTCAACGGGTTCGGCGTCGAGGCCGGCAAGCCTCTCGCGTCATCACCCCGGGTCGCCAAGGTCGCCTTCACCGGCGAGACGACCACGGGCCGGCTGATCATGCAGTACGCCTCGCAGAACATCATCCCGGTGACGCTGGAGCTCGGCGGCAAGAGCCCGAACGTCTTCTTCGACGACGTCGCCGAGAGCAGCGACGCGTTCTACGACAAGGCGCTTGAGGGCTTCTCGATGTTCGCCCTCAACCAGGGCGAGGTCTGCACCTGCCCGTCGAGGGCGCTCGTGCAACAGTCGATCTACAGCGACTTCGTCGGCGATGCCATCGAGCGCGTGGAGAAGATCACCCAGGGCAACCCGCTCGACACGACCACCATGATCGGCGCCCAGGCAAGCAACGACCAGCTCGAGAAGATCCTGTCCTACCTCGACATCGGCCGGCAGGAGGGCGCCAAGGTCCTCACCGGCGGTGAGCGCAACATCCTCGACGGCGACCTGGCCGAGGGCTACTACGTGACCCCGACCGTGTTCGAGGGCAGCAACTCGATGCGCGTCTTCCAGGAGGAGATCTTCGGACCCGTCGTCTCGCTGACCAGCTTCACCGACGAGGCCCAGGCGCTGGAGATCGCCAACGACACCCTCTACGGACTCGGGGCCGGCGTCTGGACCCGCGACGGCTCACGGGCCTACCGGATGGGGCGCGGCATCAAGGCCGGGCGCGTGTGGACCAACTGCTACCACCAGTACCCCGCCCACGCGGCGTTCGGTGGCTACAAGCAGTCCGGCATCGGCCGTGAGAACCACAAGATGATGCTCGACCACTACCAGCAGACGAAGAACCTCCTCGTCTCCTACTCGCCCGACGCGCTCGGGTTCTTCTAGGCCGGCGTGGACACGACCCAGCACAGCCGGGTCGACTTCACGGGTGAGGCGGCGGACCTGCTCCGCCGCCTCACCGCGAAGCACGGCCCCCTGATGTTCCACCAGTCCGGCGGGTGCTGCGACGGCAGCTCCCCGATGTGTTACCCCGCAGGGGAGTTCATGACCGGCGACGCCGACGTGCTGCTCGCCGAGCTCGCCGTGGGCGGAATCCTAGACCCGGTCGAGTTCTGGATGTCCCTGTCGCAGTATGCCTACTGGAAGCACACCCACCTCACGGTCGACGTGGTCAAGGGACGGGGCAGCGGCTTCTCCGTCGAAGCCCCCGAGGGCGTTCGCTTCCTCATCCGCTCGCGGCTGATGTCCGAGGACGAGCTGCGCGCCTTCGACCTCCTGTGAGGTCACCACCGACGGAGGTATGCCGCGTGCGCGCCCGGCCGCGCGGCGTACCTCTGCGTCGTAGGCTCGGCCCATGATCACGGTCGAGCTGTCACGCAGCCTCAGCCAGGGCGGGGTGCTCTGGGAACCCATGCCGGGCGACCGGTTCACGATCGACCAGCCCAACATCGTGGGTGAGGTGTTCTGGATCAGCCACCTGACCATCGACGTGCACACGTTCAAGGGACAGCCGCTGCTCGGCTTCAACGGCACCACCGAGTGGGCACTGGACTCCGTCACCCTCGACACCGCTCTGTGGATGCCACGGGAGGACCAGCTGCGGGTCCTGCTCGGCGACCGGTTCGTGGGGCTGCACCGCGACGGCAACGACTGGATCGTGCAGGTGGACAGCGAAGGGGGCCGGGGCACCTTCAGTGACCCCGACCCCGAGTGCGCCTATGCGCTGGCGTTGTTGAGCGTCGTGTGACGGCCCCCTAGTGCGAGGTCGCCATGGTGCCCCTGTGGTGCGATCTGGTGACCTGCAGGTCGGCGGCGCCGACGACGAGGACGACGGCACCGACGATCCACGCGGTCCACGAGATCGGCCGGGTGCCGCTGAACCCCATCACCCAGGGGGCGGCGATCATGCAGGCGCCCATGAGGGCCGTGAGCCCCTCGACGGACATCATGTCCGGCCTGAACAGCTCGGCGAGGGCGAGGAGGGCGGTGATGGCACCGAGCACGACCATGGTTGTGGTCGCCCGCGTCGTCGTGGTGGTCCACAACGGCGATAGGGCTGCGTAGGCGCCAGCGATCAGAGCAACGAGATCCTGTGGATGGGTCCATCGCTTCATGGTTGTCACAACCAGCTTTCCTTGAAGTTGGTCCGTCGATCCGAGGCGGGCCGAACACTTCGATTGTCTTCCCTCCCAACGGGGTTGGCAATGATTCGTCACCCCGTCAGTCCGTCGCGCCCATTCGCCGTAGCGTGGCGAGCCGGCGCTCGTACTCCTGCTCGTCGATCTCGCCGGCGGCGTAGCGCTCGGCGAGCTTGGCCTCCCCGGCGCGCGTCCCGGCGTGGCCCTGGAGCTGCCTCCAGCGACGCATCCCGAAGAAGCGGAACGCGGCGAAGATGCCGACGATGAACAACAGCCACACGAGGGGGAAGAGGGGCCACCAGGGGCCCGGGCCGTTCCAGTGGTCGTCGTTCGCGGCGAGGGTGGCCGCGGTCGCGGCGCTGGCGATGAGGGTCGTCATGGTGACTCCTTGGTCGGATTGGGCTGACGACCCAATCCTTCGACGGGACAGCCCTTCTCGAATCCCACGCGGGGCGACACCTCGACTGCTCCCGCTGGTGTAGCCGGTGGTTGCCCGGCTACTCCAGCGCGCAGCTACTCCGACCAGCCCGGGCGGACGAGACCGGACTCGTAGGCCAGCACCACGAGCTGGGCGCGGTCACGGACCTGCAGCTTGACCATCGACCGGCTGACGTGGGTCTTGGCGGTCGCCGGGCTGAGGAACAGCCGTCGGGCGATCTCGTCGTTGGTCAGGCCCTCCCCGACGAGCGCGACGACCTCACGCTCCCGGTCGGTCAGCGCGCCGAGGCGGTCGGCAGCCGGCGACGCGTGGGGTCGGCTGCGGGTGGCGAACTCCCCGATGAGCCGCCGCGTGACGCCAGGGCTCAGCAGGGCGTCACCGGCGGCGACGGCACGGATCCCGCGCAGCAGCTCGGCGGGTTCGGTGTCCTTGACGAGGAAGCCGCTGGCCCCGATCCGGACCGCCTCGAAGACGTACTCATCGAGGTCGAACGTCGTCAGCATGACCACCCGCGTGCCCGAGAGTCGCTCGTCGGCAGCGATCTGGCGAGTGGCATCCAGTCCATCGGTGCCGGGCATCCGGATGTCCATGAGCACCACGTCGGGCTCCGTCGCACGGACGACCGCGACCGCCTCGGCGCCGTCGGCCGCCTCGCCCACCACGTCGATGTCGTCCTCGGCGTCGAGCAGCGCGCGGATCCCTGCCCGGAGCAGCGCCTGGTCGTCGGCCAGCACGACCCGGATCACCGCGGGCCACCCGTCGGGAGGTCCGACTCGACGCGCAGGCCACCACCCGGCGCGGCAGCAACGCGGAGCTCGCCAGCCAGGGCACGAGCGCGTTCCTGCATGCCGCTGATCCCGTTGCCCTGCACCAGGTTCGACAACCCTGCGCCTCCGTGGCCGTCGTCCTCGATCGTGACCGAGAGCATGTCCTCACCGTAGTCGAGGGACACCGTGGCCCGCGTCGCCTGCGCGTGCCGGACGATGTTGGTGATCGCCTCCTGCACGATCCGGTATGCCGCGAGCTCCACTGCGGCGGACAGTGGCCTCGGCTGCCCGGTCACCGTCTTGGTGACCCGGAGCCCCGCATGGCCGCTCCGCTCCACGATGTCGTCGAGGCCGGCGAGGTTGGCCACCGGAGAGCGCGGCGCGGGCGCACCGTCGAGGCGCAGGACGTCGATGAGGGCCCTGAGCTCGCCCAGCGCTTCCTTGCTCGCGTCGCGGATGGCGACGAGGGCGGGCTCGACCTGCTCGGGCCGTCGGTCGGCCAGGTGCAGGGCAACCCCGGCCTGGACGTTGATGAGGGACATGTGGTGCGCCACGACGTCGTGCAGGTCCTGCGCGATCCGCAGTCGCTCTTCACCGGCTTGCCGAAGCCTCGTCTCACGCGCCACCTGCCGGAAGGTCGCCGCTCGCTCCCGCCAGCTGTGCACCACCTCGCCGGCCGAGAGCACCACCAGGGTCCAGGCGAGCAGTGCGCCCTGCGCAGGCCACGACCAAGGGGCCGTGTCGAACGCCAGGCGGCCCACGGCGTCACCGGCGAGCACGGCGGCCGCGCCCAGCCAGGCGACGATCCGGTGACCGCGGACGACGGTGGCCACGAGCCCGATCGCGAGGCCGAGGAAGACCGGCCCGTAGGCGTAGCCGCGAGCCAGGTAGAGGGCCGATGCCAGGGCGATGGCGGCCATGCTCTGGACGGGGAACCGGCGGAGCACCGTGATCGCCACGGGGGCGACGAGGAGCAGGACGACAGCCAGTGCGTCGAGCGACCTCCGGTCGGGCTGGGCGTGCGAGGCGCCCGCGCTGCCTCCGAGCTGGACGACACCGACCACGAAGGCCAGGACGTACCGCCCCAACCGCGGCGCGCTCCGATGGGCCCACTGTTCCCGGCCACGAATCCACGGGGGATCCCAGGGCAGGTCGGCGGGCTCACGCATACCGCCAGCGTAGGGAACCCCGCGCACGGGAGGCGTCCCCCACAGGGGGCACCGCGGCATACCTCCTCGGGTGTATCCGGCAGCTGGTCACTGCGGGTCACGAACGAGCCATGGCGCGGACCACGAAACTGCGGGATCCTGCGACTGAGGGCGCCCCTTCGCCCACTAGGAGGTGCGGCAATGACTGCGACCGTCTCCCCCGCTGGCTCACCCGCCGACTCCGGAGGCGAGCAGCGCCGACGGGCTGCAGGCGAGCAGCGGATCGTGCGCTCGCCCTTCCCCCGCATAGGTGACTACGCGTTCATCTCCGACTGCCAGGTCACGGCGCTCATCGCCCCCAGCGGCAACGTCGAGTGGATGTGCCTGCCGCGCATGGACTCTCCGAGCGTGTTCGGCTCGATCCTGGACCGGGACGCCGGCGGCTTCCGGCTCGGGCCGGCCGACATGCTGGTCCCGACCGCACGCCGTTACCTCCCCGGGACGATCATCCTGGAGACCTCGTGGGGGACGCCCAGCGGTTGGATCATCGTGCGCGACGCCCTGCTGATGGGGCCGTGGCACCACGAGACCGAGCGCGCGCACCGCTACCGGAGGGCGCCCACCGACTACGACGCCGAGCACGTGCTGCTGCGGACGATCCGGTGCGTCAACGGCGAGGTCCAGCTGGCGCTCAACTGTTCGCCCGTCTTCGACTACGGCCGGCAGCAGGCGATCTGGTCGTTCTACGGCGACGACTACCACTCGGCCGTCGCCGAGGGCGACGGCGGCGAGCTCAAGGTCCGCCTCACCACGGACATGCGCCTGGGCATCGAGGGACCTCAGGCCACGGTGCGGACACTCATGAAGGAGGGTGACACGCACTACGCCGCCCTCTCGTGGACCCAGCACGACCCCCCGCAGACGTTCGAGGACGCCTACCGCCGGCAGGTGTGGACGGCCCACCACTGGCAGCACTGGCTGGCCCGCGGCAAGTTCCCCGACCACCCGTGGCGGACCCACCTGGAGCGCAGCGCCCTCACCCTCAAGGGCCTGTCCTACGCGCCCACGGGCGCCCTGATCGCCGCGCCCACGACGTCCCTGCCCGAGACGCCGAAGGGGGAACGCAACTGGGACTACCGCTACACGTGGATCCGCGACTCGACCCTGGCTCTCTGGGCCCTGGACACCCTGGGGTTCGACTGGGAGGCCAGCGACTTCTTCTGGTTCATCGCCGACCTCGCCGAAGCGTCCGACGGACTGCAGATCATGTACGGCATCGACGGGGAGAAGGACCTGTCCGAGAGCACCCTCGACCACCTCACGGGCTACGACGGTGCGCGACCGGTCCGGATCGGCAACGGTGCGTTCGACCAGAAGCAGCACGACGTCTGGGGCGCCATCCTCGACTCGGTGTGGATCCACACGAAGTCGCGCGACACCCTGGACGAGCGGCTTTGGCCCATCCTCTCCGGTTTCGTCGAGGCAGCGATCGAGCACTGGCGTGAGCCGGACCGCGGCATCTGGGAGGTGCGCGGCGACCCCAAGCACTTCACCTCCTCGAAGGTCATGTGCTGGGTGGCGGCCGACCGTGGCGCCAAGCTCGCCCACGTGCGCGAGAACTTCGAGCTCGCGCAGCGCTGGCAGGAGGCCGCGGACGAGATGCACGCCGACATCTGCACCAATGGAGTCGACGAGCGGGGCGTCTTCACCCAGCACTACGACACCGACGCCCTCGATGCCTCGAACCTGCTCATGCCCCTCGTCGGCTTCCTCCCGCCTGACGACCCGCGGCTGCACGACACCGTGGTCGCCATCGCGGACGAACTCACCGACGACGGGCTGGTGCTGCGCTACCGGGTGGAGGAGACCGACGACGGGCTGTCGGGTGAGGAGGGCACGTTCACCATCTGCTCGTTCTGGCTGGTGTCGTGCCTGGCGATCGTGGGCGAGAAGCCGCGTGCGCGTCGCCTGTGCGAGCGCCTGCTCAACCTCGCGACGCCGCTGGGCCTGTATGCCGAGGAGATCGACGCAGCGAGCGGGCGTCACCTGGGGAACTTCCCCCAGGCGTTCACCCACCTGGGCCTGATCAACGCGGTGCTCAAGGTGATCGCCGCCGAGGAGTGGGAGGACGAGGAGCCGCTCTCGCCCTAGGTGGGAGCGGCGGGCTCAGGAGAGGGCGGATCAGGAGAGGGCAATGAGGGCGCCGATCGCGAAGCCGGCGGCGGCGAGCCACAGCAGCGTCGGGAGCACGGACCAGAGACGCGACATGGCCTCTCCTCAGGTGGTCGAGTAGACGACGCCGTCGCGCACGACCACGGCGACGGGCGGCAGGGGACGGGTGGCGGGGCCGGTGAGCACCGCGCCCGTGGTGGCGTCGAAGCGACTGCCGTGGCACGGGCACACGATCGCCCCTGCTGCGACCGATGACACCGGACACCCTTGATGGGTGCAGATCGCCGAGAACCCGTGGACGACGTCGTCCGTCCCCCGGGTGAGCACGACCTTGTCGCCCTCCACGACCACCCCTCCGCTCCTCGGCACCTCATCGAGCCGAGCCAGCTCACGCTCCTGGTCGGGGACGCCCGGGCCGTAGGCGTTGGCCGCCGTCCCGGGTCCGGGTGCACCGGCACGACCGGCGCGAGCCACCGCGAAGCCGACCACGGCGGCGACGCCCGCCACCGCTGCGCCTCGCAGCGCGGATCGACGCGAGAGCGGCTGGATCGCCACGGAGGACTCCTCTCAGAACAGCGGCAGGCCGGAACGGGTGAAGAACCAGAGGGCGGCACTCAGCCACGTGACCACGAGTGAGCCGAGCACGGTGCCACCAAGCACGGGCAGTGCCCAGCCGGGCGCTCCCCGGAGGCGCAGACCGAGCATCTTCGCGGCATACGCCCCGTAGAACAGGCACCCGGCGACGCCGTGGAGGACCGCCCGTGGGCTGGCGACCCCGAAGCCCAGGGCCCACAGGCAGTGGAAGGCGACGGGGAGGGTGACCACGAACGCGACGCTCCCGCTCCACCGGTGCACGGGCGCAACCCAGTCCGGTGCCGCACCGGCTCGCGGCAGGCGACCCCACATCCACAGGGCGGTGAGGAGCTGCACGACCAGGAGGACGACGGCGAGGGTGCCGAGCCAGACCTTCATCTGGAGCATGCCCGAGAAACCCAGGGTGACCAGCGGTCGCGAGCTCGGCGGGTGCACCTTGGCGTAGGCACCCAGTGCGACGCTGACGCCTGCGCCCAGGAGCAGCGCGGCGCTCAGCCCACCCCGAGCCAGGACGCCTGGGTCTCGAACGTCGTGCGACGCCATGGCGACCATCGTCCCACTGGCGGACGGAGCATCGCTCCGCCAAACAGCGGGGACACCTCGCCGCTGCACGTATGCCGCGTGCTCACCCCTTCGGGGTCAGCGGCTGCCGCGACCGGCGGAGAAGGCAGCGATGCCGCCGCCCGAGCGCGAGGTGCCCTGCGAGCCGCCGCCCTGCCGCGAGCCCGAGCTGCGCTGCGAGGAGCCGCCCGACGAGCGGGAGCCCTGCGACCTGGGGGTCTCGGTGCGGTAGGACTCGGTGCCCGAGGACTGCGTGCCTCCGCGACGGCCACGAGCGCCGCCGGCGGCGCCACGACCGGCGCTGCCTGCGGACGAGCGGCCGGAGCCACCGGCGGACGAGCGGCCTGCGGACGAGCGGCCGGAGCCGCCCTGGCGGGGGGCGCCGGAGCCGCCACGACCACGCTGCGAGCGGCCACCGTTGCCGTTGCCCGGCTGCTCGACCACGGGAGCAGGGGTGACGAGCTCGGCCAACGGGCCGGTCAGGTCACCGATGGCGGGGTGGCCGGGCGCGACGTCGACGGCGGTCGGCTTGATGCCGGCCTGACGCATGAGGGTGCGGGTGTCGCCGCGCTCCTCGGGGGTGCTGACGGTGACGACGACGCCCTCGGCACCGGCCCGGGCGGTCCGGCCCGAACGGTGCAGGTAGGCCTTGTGCTCGGCCGGCGGGTCGACGTGCACGACGAGGGTGACGTCGTCGACGTGGATGCCTCTGGCCGCGATGTCGGTGGCCACCAGCACCCGGCTCGAGCCCTCACTGAAGGCGGCGAGGTTGCGCTGACGGGCGCTCTGGGACAGGTTGCCGTGCAGGTCGACCGCCGGGATGCCCGACGCGGTGAGCTGCTTGGCCAGCTTCTTGGCAGCGTGCTTGGTGCGGGTGAAGGCGAGGGTTCGGCCTTGTCCTGCAACGAGTTCCCGCACGACGGCCGGCTTGTTGTCGCGCGACACGTTGAACAGGTGGTGGGTCATCGCCGGCACCGGCGAGGCGGCGCTGTCGACACTGTGCGTGACCGGGTTGTGCAGGTAGCGCTTGACCAGCTGGTCGATCGCGTTGTCGAGCGTCGCGGAGAAGAGCAGACGCTGAGCGTCGCGCGGGGTGGCGTCGAGCAGGCGCTTCACTGCGGGGAGGAAGCCCAGGTCGGCCATGTGGTCCGCTTCGTCGAGGACGGTCACCTCGATCTCGCCCAGGCGCACGTGTCCCTGACCGATGAGGTCCTCGAGCCGTCCGGGGGTCGCGATGACGATGTCGATGCCGCGACGCAGCGCGGAGACCTGCGGGTTCTGGCCCACGCCGCCGAAGATCGTCATGGTGCGCAGCTCCATGGCCGCCGCGAGGGGCGTCATGGTCTCGGCGACCTGGATGGCCAGCTCACGAGTGGGGACCAGGACGAGCGCACGCGGGGTGTGCGGTGCGCGGCGGCGACCGGACTTGGCGAGGGTCGCGATGGTCGGCAGCGCGAACGCGACCGTCTTGCCGCTGCCAGTGCGGCCACGGCCGAGGACGTCGCGGCCGGCGAGGGAGTCAGGCAGCGTCGCGGCCTGGATCGGGAACGGGGTGTCGATGCCGCGCTCACGAAGGGCTGCGACGACGCGAGCCGGGATGCCGAGGTCGGCAAAGGGCACAGGTGTGTGGTGCGTAGACAAAGGAAAGCCTCATCAGAAGTAGGGAGTGGCCGAAGATGCTGAACCACTCACGAACCTGTGAGCTGACGGCGCCAACCAGTAGTTGGGGCGCGGAGCAGACGACCTTGGGTGCACGACGGTGCGCACGCAGTGGTTGCAACCCTATCGGGCCGGGCGTTCATTCCCGAATCGCCCGAACGGACAAGCCGCCCGACGTCAGTTCTCCACGAGAGCCTCAGGAGCCTCACGCCTAGCCAGTCGCAACCATGTCTCGACGACGGTGTCGGGGTTGAGGGACATCGACTCGATGCCCTGGTCCATCAGCCAGTCGGCGAGCTCGGGGTGGTCCGAGGGTCCTTGGCCGCAGATCCCGACGTACTTGCCCCGGGCCCGGCAGGCCTCGATCGCCATAGTGAGCATCTTCTTCACGGCGGGGTCGCGCTCGTCGAAGCCGCCAGCCACCAGGGCCGAGTCGCGGTCCAGGCCCAGGGTCAGCTGGGTGAGGTCGTTGGACCCGATGGAGAACCCGTCGAAGTGGTCGAGGAAGGCGTCGGCGTTGACGGCGTTGGAGGGCACCTCGCACATCATCACGACCTGGAGGTCGTTCTCGCCGCGGCGCAGTCCGTTCTGCCCGAGCAGGTCGATGACGCCCTCTGCCTCCTTCAACGTGCGGACGAAGGGGATCATCACCTTGACGTTGGTCAGGCCCATCTCGTCGCGCACCAGTCGCAGCGCCTCACACTCCATGGCGAAGCAGTCGGCGAACTCCGGAGACAGGTAGCGCGCCGCGCCGCGGTAGCCGATCATCGGGTTCTCCTCGTTCGGCTCGTACCGCTCGCCGCCGAGCATGTGGGCGTACTCGTTGGACTTGAAGTCGCTCATCCGCACGATCACCGGCTCGGGCGCGAACGCGGCCGCGAGCATGGAGACGCCCTCGGCGACGCGCTTGACGAAGTAGTCGCGCGGGCCGTCGTAGGCCGCGATGAGCGCCTCGATCTCGGCCCTGATCGCGGGCTCCTGGTCCTCGAGCTCGAGCAACGCCTTGGGGTGGATGCCGATCTGGCGGTTGATGATGAACTCGAGCCGGGCGAGCCCAATTCCCTTGTGCGGCAGGCGAGAGAACTCGAACGCCTGGTCCGGCGTGCCCACGTTCATCATGATCTTGACCGCCACGTCCGGCATGTCGTCCAAGGCCGTCTCGGTCACCGAGAACGCGCGAAGGCCGTCGTAGACGAAGCCGGTGTCGCCCTCGGCTGCGGACACCGTCACCTCCTGCCCGTCGGACAGCGAGGTCGTGGCCGAACCGGTGCCGACCACCGCGGGGATGCCGAGCTCGCGGGCGATGATCGCCGCGTGGCAGGTGCGGCCGCCACGGTTGGTGACAATGGCGCTGGCGCGCTTCATGACCGGCTCCCAGTCGGGGTCGGTCATGTCGGCGACGAGCACCTCGCCCGGCTGGAACTCGTGCATCGACTCGGCACTGGTCAGCACCCGCACCGCACCCGCGCCGACCTTCTGCCCGATCGCCCGACCCTCGGCGATGACCGGACCCCGCTCATCCATGCGGAACCGCTGCAGGGTCGATCCGGACTGCCGCGACTTCACCGTCTCGGGTCGGGCCTGCAGGATGTACAGCTGCCCGTCGACGCCGTCCTTGCCCCACTCGATGTCCATCGGGCGGCCGTAGTGCTCCTCGATCTTGAGGGCGTGAACGGCGAGCTCGGTGACCTCGTCGTCGGTCAGGCTCAGCCGGCCCCGGCTGGCCTCGTCGACCGGCACGAAGTCGATCGAGCGACCCACCGCGGAGTCCTGCGTGTAGACCATCTTGGTGGCCTTGCTGCCCACACCACGCTTGAGGATCGCCGGTCGCCCGGCCCTCAGCGCCGGCTTGTAGACATAGAACTCGTCCGGGTTCACCGCGCCCTGCACGACCGCCTCACCCAGGCCGTAGCTGCTGGTGATGAACACCGCATCCGGGAAGCCGGACTCGGTGTCGATGGTGAACATCACACCGGAGGACCCGATGTCGGACCGCACCATCCGCTGCACACCCGCCGACAGCGCGACGACGTCGTGGTCATAGCTGCTGTGCACGCGGTAGGCGATCGCGCGGTCGTTGTAGAGCGAGGCGAAGACCTTCTTGATCGCCAGCAGGATGTTGTCGATCCCCAACACGTTGAGGAACGTCTCCTGCTGTCCCGCGAAGGACGCGTCCGGCATGTCCTCGGCCGTGGCGCTGGAGCGCACGGCCCAGCTCACCTCGCCGGGGGCGCCGGCCACGAGCTGCTCGTAGGCCGCGCGGATGTCGGCCTCGAGGTCCTCCGGGAACGGCTGCTCCTCGACGAGGTCACGGATCTGCGCGCCGGCCTCGGCCAGCGACCGCGTGTCCTCGACGTCGAGGTCGGCCAGCGTCGCGCTGATCCGGTCGGCGAGCCCCTCGTGGGCCAGGAAGCGGCGGTAGGCGTCGGCCGTGGTGGCGAAGCCGTCAGGGACCCGCACTCCTGCCTTCGACAGGTGCTGGACCATCTCGCCGAGCGAGGCGTTCTTGCCACCCACGGACTCGACGTCCCCCAACCCGAGGTCTTTGAACCAGGAGATGTTGCCGGTCACGGCGATCCTTTCGACGGGCGGCGGGGGCCGCGAGGGTTCCTAGGCAAGATTGTCGAGGCGACTGTTCTGCATGATGACGGCTGCCATCTCCTCGACCGACATCGAGGCCGAGTTGATGGCGGGGATCCGGTGCGCACGATAGAGCGCCTCGGCCCGGCGCAGCTCGAAGCTGCACTGGGCGAGACTGGCATACGTCGAGCCCGGCCGCCGCTCGCCCCTCACCTGGCTGAGCCGCGCCGGGGTGGAGAGCAGCCCGAAGCACCGGTCCACGAGCCCGCGGATCGGACGGGGTATGCCGCCCGCATCGAAGTCCTCGTCGACCAACGGGTAGTTCGCGACCTTGAGGCCGTGCTGGAGGGCGAGGTACATCGAGGTGGGCGTCTTGCCGCACCGCGAGGGCGCCACGAGGATCAGGTCCGCCTGCTCGAGGTTGCGCAGGCTCGCCCCGTCGTCGTGTTCCATGGCGAACTCGATGGCCTTCATCCGGGCGTCGTAGCGACCCTTGTCCCCGACGCCGTGCAGGGCACCGACACCGTGCGTTGCGTTGACGTGCAGCACCCGCTCGACGGTGTCGAGATGGGAGCCGAAGAGGTCGATGAAGGCGCACTGCGTCGTCTGCAGCTCGGCCCGGATGTCCTCGTCCGAGACCGTCGAGAACACCAGGGGCACCACCGAGTCCGTGACCGCGGCGTCCAGCTCGAGGACGACCTGCTGCGCCTGCTCCACCGTGGTGATGAACGGGATCTTGCGCCGGGTGAAGGTGACCGAGGGAAACTGCTGCAACATCATGTTTCCCAGCGTCTCGGCCGAGATCCCGGTGCCGCCGGCGAGGAAGAACACCGGAGTGGGGGCTGCTGGCTCGACTGACTCCGGGATCACGCCCCCACCGTTCCACGTGGCGCACCATTTGCACCAGTCACAGTGCCGGGCCACCCGTTCCTGCACTAGTCCGGTTGCGGTATGCAACCAGACCGGCCCTGCGGGTAGCGTTCGCGCAACGCCACACGCACGGCGCCAGCTGCCCACGTCGGAACCCCTGTCCGACGTGGGCAGCGACCCCTAAGGGATCAACCCCAGACAGCAAGAAACCCCGAACCCTGAGGGTTCGGGGCCTTGCCGATGTCTTGAGACATCACCATGGCGGTGGCGGTGGGATTTGAACCCACGGTGGAGTTTCCCCCACACACGCTTTCGAGGCGTGCTCCTTAGGCCGCTCGGACACGCCACCGCGGAGCAGGTTACTAGAGCGGCCGACGGCGACGAAATCGCCCCGAGACCGCCTGCCAGGCGTCCTCGGAAGGCGCGCAGCCGGCATACCGGAGGATTGTCGGGGGAATGCGCGGCGCCCCCGGGCACTTGTCACCGGAGATGACCTCCACGACCACGAGCACCGCTGGCGTGGGCCTGCGCTCGGACCGCGGGCCCATCCTGCTGGCCCTGATGGTCTCGACAGGGCTCATCGCCATGGATGCGACCATCCTCGCCACGGCCGTGCCATCAGTCGTGCGCGACCTCGGCGGCTTCTCGCAGTTCCCCTGGCTGTTCTCGGTCTACCTGCTGGCGCAGGCCGTGTCGGTCCCCATCTATGCCAAGCTCGCCGACATCGTCGGGCGCAAGCCGCTGATGTTGTTCGGGATCGGCCTGTTCCTCGCCGGGTCGGTGCTGTGCGGCTTCGCCTGGAGCATGACCTCGCTCATCGTCTTCCGCGCGGTCCAGGGACTCGGCGCCGGCGCCGTGCAGCCGATGGCGATCACGATCGCGGGAGACATCTACACGGTCGCGGAGCGCGCCAAGGCCCAGGGCTACATCGCCAGCGTCTGGGCGGTGTCGTCGGTCGTCGGCCCCACCCTCGGCGGGATCTTCTCCCAGCTCGGCATCTGGCGCTGGATCTTCTTCGTCAACGTGCCGCTGTGCCTGCTGGCCGGCACCCTCATCGTCCGCGACTTCCACGAGCGCGTCGAGCGCAAGGCGCACCGCATCGACTACGCGGGCGCCGCACTGCTCACTGTCGCCATGTCGCTGCTCATCCTCGGCATCCTGGAGGGTGGCCAGGCCTGGTCGTGGTCGTCGCCCACCAGCTTCGGCGTCCTGGGCGGCGGATCGTTGCTCCTGGTCCCGTTCCTCCTCGCCGAACGCCGAGCGGCGGAGCCCGTCCTGCCCCTGTGGGTGCTGAGCCGCCGCCTGCTCGCCACGACGACGATGCTGGCGCTGGGCGTCGGCGTGATCCTGATCGGCCTCACGTCGTTCGTCCCGACCTACCTCGAGAACTCCCTGGGCATCGACCCCCTCGTCGGCGGTCTCGCCCTCGCGGCCTTGACCATCGGCTGGCCGATCGCCGCCACGTTCTCAGGACGCCTGCTCTACCTGCGGTTCGGGTTCCGGCCGGCGATCCTGGTCGGCATGGCGCTCGTCGTCGTGGGCACCGGCACGCTCGCCCTGTTGTCGCAGCACCCTTCGGTGGCCGTGGTCGCGGCGACCTGTTTCGTCACCGGTCTCGGCCTGGGACTGGTTGCGAGCCCGTCGCTCATCGCGGCGCAGGCCAGCGTGGAGTGGCACGAACGCGGGGTCGCGACGGGCACCAACCTGTTCGCTCGCTCCATCGGCAGCGCGCTGGGCGCGGCGGTCCTGGGCGCCGTCGCGAACGGCGTCATCGCCCGCTCCGGACGTCCTGAGACCGACCCCGGCACCGCTGCCGACGCCGGCACCGCGGTGTTCGTCGGCGTGCTGGTCGCCGCGCTCGTGACGATCGTCGCCGCACTGCTCATGCCGAAGGCCACTGCCACCGATTCGAGGTGAACACGCCGGTGATCTCCGGCGCGTTCACCTCGAACGCAACACGGGGTCAGCCGGCGTAGGGGATGCGGGTCCAGCTCAGCGTGGCCGCGGCACCGGGCCGGTTGACGGTCACCTTGAGCCAATCCTTGTTGTTGTCGGACCCGTCCACCGTGATCCGCTCCAGGCCCGCGGCCGAACCCGTCACGCCATACCGGTCCAACCACACCGACCCCGGCGCCAGCGGGCGGTCGGAGTTGTAGATGTGTGAGTCGCCGTTGACGAGGAAGACGTCGCCGGGGAACGCGTTCGTCTCGTCGACGAGGGCCTGCACCAGCGGCTGGAACGCCGAGATGTCCTTGACCGTCGGCGTGTAGGTCGGGTCGAACATGTCGGCCTGCTGGAGGACGACGACAGCCCGGTCGTGGCGCTTGCGGGCATCGGCGAAGGTGTGGTGCAGCAACGAGATCGAGGCCGCCATCCGCGCCTGCTCCTCGGCGACCTGCGCCGGCGTGGCCGTCGTGTTGCCGATGCCCGTCCACGGCTGGAGGTCGTTGTTCGACCCGACGACGTGGAGCACGGCGAAGTCGACGCCCGCGCGCCGCAGGGACACGTTCTCCGGGTATGCCGCGTCCGGCACCGAGACCGTGGCGGGCGCCCCGAGCGTCGTCCCCGGCTTGTCGAAGAACACCGCGCGGTCGAACGCGAGGCGCTCGAGCGGTTGGTAGGCCCCGTTGTTGGTGCGGTGGCAGTCGGTCCACTCGTTGTCGCCCGGCGTGTAGACGAGCGGGTCGGCGAACCGGTCGAACTGGGTCCGGATCATCCGGTAGTAGGCGTCGTCGCACCGGGTGGAGCCGTTCTTGACGTCGCCCACGTGGAAGGTGAGCTCGACGTCGGGGTCGGCGTTGATCTGGTCGATCCACGAGGGGAACTTGGCCACCTGGGCGGCGCCGTAGGGGACGTCGCCGATCACGGCGAAGGTCTCGTGCCCGGGCTTCTGCTGGCCGTCGACGGCCTGGGCCGCCGGGGCAGCCGCGGCCAGCGCGAGGAGGGCGGTGGCGCAGGTGGCGACGGTGATGAGCGGGCGGCGCATGGGGACTCCTGTCAGAGGGGACAGGAGAGTTCTCTCCTCGCAAGGTGAACGGCAACCTGCGGATGAGACGACCAGTGGGTGAACTCGTCGGTCAGGCCGAGCTGGACTGGGCGCGGTGGCGGCGGATCGCCCACACGGCGATCGCCACCACCACGATGAGCCCGACGACGCCGGCAGCGCCGCGACCGAGCCACTTCTCGACCCGGTGGTAGGACTCACCCGCGAGGTACCCCGCCGTGACCGCTGTGGCGCCCCAGGCAATCCCGCCGATCGCGTTCCACGGCAGGAAGACCCGGTACTTCATGCCGGAGAGTCCCGCGAGCGCCGGCATGACGGCCCGGAAGAACGCGGTCCACCGGCCCAGGAACACGGCAGACCCACCCCGGCGACGCAGGAAGTCCTGCGCCGACTCCAGCCGCTCCTGCCGCCTCTCCAGGATCTTCAGACCCATGACGCGGGGCCCGAACAGCCGGCCGATCTCATAACCCACCGAGTCGCCGATGACCGCCGCGAGGATGACCACCACTAGCACCCAGGCCAGAGACGTGTGCCCCAGGCTGGCGGTCACGCCGCCGATGATGGCCAGCGTCTCCCCGGGCAGCACGAACCCCACGAACAGCGCGTCCTCGGCGAACACCACCAGCGCCACGATGAGGTAGACCAGCCACGGGGGCGCCCCGAGCACCTGGTTGACGAGGTCGTTGATGAGCCCGCTCACGCCCCTGCTTCCTGTTCGCCCTCATGTGCCGACCTGATGGTCGCCGGCGCGACCGCGATCCGGCCGGCCGCCCGCTGTTCCTCAAAGAATGACAGCAGCACCTGAGAGCACTCTGACTCCCGCACTCCGCCGATCACCTCGACGCGATGGGTCGCCCGGCGGTCGCGGACCAGGTCCCAGACCGATCCGGTGGCCCCGAGCTTGGGATCCCAGGCGCCGAGCACCAGTCGCGAGATGCGCGACAGCATCAGCGCCCCCGCACACATCGGGCACGGCTCGAGCGTGACCACAAGCGTGCAGTCCTCCAGCCGCCACTCCCCCAGCGAGCGGGCCGCTGCGCGCAGCGCGACCACCTCGGCGTGCGCCGTCGGGTCGCCCTCGACCTCGCGCAGGTTCCGGCCCTCACCGACCACCTCGCCCGCAGGCGAGACCACGACGGCCCCCACGGGCACGTCCCCGTCCCGAGCCGCAGCGGCGGCGAGGTCGAGCGCCAGACCCATCCACGCGGCATACCGCTCATCGACCGAGGGTCCGCGGGTGGAGGTCACGGGCCCAGTGTCGCCCATGGCCCGCGATCGGCACCGCGCGCCCGCCTACGGGCTTCCACGGATGTCGGTCGGGCACCGCGAGGAAAGCATGTCCCTGAGGCCGCGGCACGAGGCCGCGACCCGTGGAGGAGGTGGCGAACATGCCCGGATCACGACGCCGACTCGCAGCCGTGGCAGTCACCGTGGTCGCGATGAGCATCACCGGGGGGTGGTCGACCACGGCAGCTGCGTCTCCTGCGCCGGTCGACCCGACGACCCTCACCCCGGCGCCGCCGGCCTTCTTCAACGCCACGTGCACGCGCAACGGCGTCAGCATCATCTGCGACCTGCACTTCACCGAGGTCGTCCTCGACCACGAGCCGAACGGCGTGGTCTGCGACTCCGCTGCCGGGCCGGTCGAGCTGATCGAGGTCAACACGCGTTCGGTGGTGGGCAAGCGCTACTACGACGCGGACGGCAACCTGTTGCGCCGGCATTTCCGCGACGAGTGGACGGCCACCATCACCAACCCGGCAACCGGGAGGTCGGCTACCTACCTGCAGACCGACCGCATCCTCCACGACCTGGCCGTGCCCGGGGACAACACCACCGGCACCGAGGAGATCACCACCCGGCTGCGCGTGATCAACGACGCGGGCTCGACGATCTTCGTCGACGCGGGCCGCACCATCGTCCGTGAGGCCGACGGGTCGATCGAGTTCCAGGCGGGGCAGCACCGGTTCGACGACTACTTCGTCAACGGCAACACCGCCGCGGTCAAGCCGCTCTGCGACGCCCTGAGCTGAGCCCACGTCCCGGCCGTGGACGCGCTGAAGGCGTCACGCGCTAAGTTTCGCCTATGCGCGTCCACGTTGCCGACCACCCGCTCATCACGCACAAGCTGACCTACCTGCGCGACAAGCGCACGGACAGCCCGACGTTCCGGCGGCTGGCCGAGGAGCTGGTGACGCTGCTGGCCTACGAGGCGACCCGCGACGTGCGCGTGGAACCGTTCGAGATCGAGACGCCGGTCGCCCCGACCACGGGCATCAAGCTGTCCAACCCCAAGCCGCTCATCGTGCCGATCCTGCGCGCCGGCCTGGGCATGCTCGAGGGCATGGTGCGCCTGCTGCCGAGCGCCGAGGTGGGCTTCCTGGGCATGCAGCGCAACGAGGAGACGCTCGAGGCGATCACCTACGCCAACCGGCTGCCCGACGACCTCAGTGGTCGGCAGTGCTACGTAATCGACCCGATGTTGGCCACCGGCGGCACCCTCGTCGACGCCATCCGCTACCTCGCCGACCGCGGCGCCGACGACATCACTGCGGTCACGCTGCTGGCCGCGCCCGAGGGCGTCAAGCACGTGGAAGAGGCTCTGGCCGACCTCACCATCCCGATCACCATCGTCACGGGTGCGATGGACGAGCGGCTCAACGACAAGGGCTACATCGTGCCCGGCCTCGGCGACGCGGGCGACCGCCTCTACGGCGTCGTCTGACCTCTCCGACCGGGTATGCCGCGTGGCCGGCTCACGCGGCGCGCCTCACCCGTTCGGCTGATGCCATCGGTCAGGATGGTCCCAGCGGCGCGCTTGACAGGCGTGCCCATCCACCGATCCGGACCGACCGACCTCCCGAGGAGCTGAGCATGCAGCGCGTGAAGAAGATCCTGCTGTGGGTCCTCGTCGCGTTCGCTGCCTACGCCATCTTCACGTCACCCGACCAAGCCGCCGACATCGTCAAGACGTCGGGCAGCATCCTCGCCGACGGGGTGCGCAACATCGGCAGCTTCTTCGACGCCCTGCTCGGCAGGTAGTTCCTCATGGGCCGGTCGCCCAGCCGCGGCGAGATCGACCGCTACCTGGTCGACGGCGAGCGCATCGTCTTCGCGGTGCACCAGCACTGGGGCAGGGTCGCCGAGCCGGTCGGCTCAGCCGTGGCCGGACTGATCTTCGCGTTCTGGGTGGACGCCCGCATCGACCCGAATCTGAGCACCCTCGGCACCCTCGTCTGGTGGGGCTGGTTCGCCCTATTGGCGCGGGCGGGCTGGAAGGTCGTCAACTGGCGGCACGACTGGTTCATCGCCACCGACAAGCGGCTGCTGTTGTTCCACGGCTTCATCACCCGGCGGGTGCCGATGATGCCGCTGACCAAGGTGACCGACATGGCATACGAGCGGTCGGTGCCGGGGCGGATCTTCGGCTACGGCCGGTTCGTGCTCGAGTCGGCCGGCCAGGACCAGGCGCTTCACAAGGTCTCCTTCGTCCCCGACCCCGACCACCACTACCGAGTCATGTGCGCCGAGATCTTCGGGGTCGGCGACCGAAGCAACGTGTTCGACGACCCCTACGACCAGCCGTTGGACGGACAGGACGACCGCTGGGACGATCCGACGTCCGGCGGCGGTTCGTCGCGAGGAGGGCGCAGGGGTGGCGGCCTTCCCGATCCGTATGCCGGATGGGACGACCCGCGGCACTCGCCCCGGCAACCCTCCCCGGCCTCTGAGGATCCGACGGACTCGCTGTATCGCAGCCCCGACCTGAGGGCTCGGGACCGCTCCGCGGAGACCGGTCCGATCCCGATCCGACCGCGGCGCGACTGGGACGACTGACGTCTCACCCTCGCCTCCTCCAAGGAGCGAGGTCGGGAAGGCGCCGCTAGCGTGTCCCGGACCGGGCCGCGAGAGCGGCGAACCGTCCGAGCCGGGAGGCGATGCGATGTCCGTCATGAGGACCAAGTCGATCGAGCAGTCGATCCGCGAGACCGACGAGCCGGAGTACCAGCTCAAGAAGAAGCTGACTGCCCTCGACCTCACCGTCTTCGGGATCGGCGTCATCATCGGCGCCGGCATCTTCACGCTGACGGGTCGGGCGGCAGCTGACTACGCCGGACCGTCCATCGCGATCTCGTTCGTCATCGCCGCGATCTGCTGCGCCCTGGCGGCGCTCTGCTATGCCGAATTCGCCTCCACGGTGCCCGTGTCCGGATCGGCCTACACGTTCTCCTACGCCTCCCTCGGCGAGCTGGTCGCGTGGATCATCGGCTGGGACCTGCTCCTGGAGCTCATGCTCGGCGCCAGCGTCGTGGCCCAGGGCTGGTCGCAGTACGCCACCCTGCTCCTCGACAAGCTCGGCCTCACCGTGCCGGCGGGCCTGGCACCGGGGTCGCACTTCGACCTGCTGGCCTTCATCCTCGTCGTCGCGCTCACGGCGCTGATCTCCATCGGCATCAAGGAGTCGCTGCGCGTCAACCTCGTCCTGGTGGGCGTCAAGCTGTTCATCGTCCTTTTCGTGATCATCGCCGGGATCGGCTACATCAAGTCGGCCAACTACTCGCCGTTCATCCCGCCGTCGGTCTCCGGCAAGACCTCTGAGGGCATCCACGCGCCGCTCATCCAAGTGCTCTTCGGGGTCACTCCGTCGACCTACGGCATCGCGGGCATCGTCGCCGGCGCCTCGATCGTGTTCTTCGCCTACATCGGCTTCGACGTCGTGGCGACCACCGCGGAGGAAGCCAAGAACCCCCAGCGTGACCTCCCGATCGGCATCATCGCCTCGCTGGTCATCTGCACGGTCCTCTACGTCGCCACGACCCTCGTGATCACAGGCATGGTCAAGTACACCGAGATCGATCCCAAGGCGGCGCTCGCCTCGGCGTTCGAGTCGGTCGGCAAGCCCGGGTTCGCCACGATGATCGCGGCCGGAGCGGTGGCCGGCCTGATGACCGTCGTCATGACGCTGATCATCGGTGCCACCAGGGTCACTTTTGCGATGTCGCGCGACTGGCTGCTGCCGCCGGTATTGGGTCGCACGAACCGCAAGACGGGTACCCCTGTCCGGTTGACCGTGATGATCGGCGCGGCGATCGCCCTCATCGCGAGCCTGACCCCCATCGGCAAGCTCGAGGAGATGGTCAACATCGGGACGCTCTCGGCGTTCGCCCTGGTGTCGGTCGCGGTGCCCGTCCTGCGCAACAGGCGACCCGACCTCAAGAGGTCCTTCACGGTGCCCTTCTCACCGGTGCTCCCGATCGTGGCCGCGTTGATCAGCGTCTACCTGATGCTCAACCTGTCCGTCGAGACGTGGCTTCGTTTCATCGTCTGGATGGCCCTGGGCTTCCTCATCTACTTCACCTACGGCGTGCGCAACAGCCGGCTGTCGGGCAAGGCCAAGGAGGGGCAGCTCCCGAGCATGACGAGCACCTGAGTCGCGCCCGGAACCTGCAGTGGACCCCTGCGCGCGAGGGGCCAGGCCCCTCGCCAAAACTTCATGCTCACGCCGCGTCACTATCGCGGATGCCCGACGTCTTCTTGGTTGACCGACCATTGTGACGATGCCGGTCAGGAACGGCGGGCGGCACCCGCAAACCCGCCCGCCGTTCCCCTTACGCTCCACGAGCATCTCGCACCACGTCACTTTTCCGTGCCCTGCGGCGTCTCCATGGATGACAAACCATTGGGGGGAATGGTCGGTCACCAGAAACGGCGGGCGGCACCGCACCCCCGCAACCCCGCCGCCCGCCGTTTCGCCGGACCACCGCGCAACCAGGGACGCGCTCCCACGACACGGGCTTGGAGACGGAGCGTGGTGCAGGGAGGAGCATGGTTGGCGACGGCCGCTGGCAACCGCGACTGGGTGCATGCCAGGAGGTATGCCGCCGCCCTGCAGTCATCCAAGCCCCTCCCGGTCCTCGACGGGTTGCCCGTGCGCCTGGCCCCCCACGAGACGGCCACCCTGCGCACGATCGCGACGTACGAACGCCTATACCCGGCCCTGCCCACCTCACAGTGGGGAGACAGGCACAGCGCCTCGATCGTGGCCACGACCGACCGGCTGCTGGTCAACCACCGCCTCCGCGGCTGGATCTCCTTCTGGTTCACCGATCTGGCCCTCTACGAGCTAACGCTGGACGACAGCCCTTGGCGGATCGACATCATCTGGCGCAACGCTGACGAACCTCTCCGGCTGAGCGGGACCACCGGACCGCTGCTCGCCGTCCACGTCGCGGCGCACACCGGCGGGGCGCGGTGGCCGCAGCTCCCAGAGCTCCGACCGCTCCTGGACCCCAAGCAGCAGTGGGGGCCGCGGTAACAGCAGCCTCTCGTCGCTGAACGCGGCAGCTGAGTGCTCTTCCGTGGGCCCCGAAGCCGGTGTCACTCGGGCTGAGGCTGGGCCCCGAACCGGCGCACCTCCTGGGGCCATCCACATCCCTTCGCGAGCCGTCCGGCCCACAACGTGGCAGCCTCGTCGTCGGCAACGTCCACCACGGCGAAACCACCCAGGAACTCCTTGCTCTCGACGTAGGGACCGTCGGTGATCATCGCCGTGCCACTGGAGGGGTCGGCGCTGTACACCGGGCCGTCTTCCTCCAGCCCGCCGGCGAAGACGTACACGCCTGCAGCCTTCATCTCATCCACGACCGCCATGGCGAGCGGTCCCCGCCCGCGGAACCACTCCTCCGTGTGGTCGCCCACCCACTGCTGGTTGAAGTAGATGAGGTACTCGGCCATCACTGCTCCTTCTGCTCTTGCGGACCCCGTGGACCGCGTTCACCTGTGCCACGAACGGCGACAACCAAATACGACACCGTTGTACCGGAAGATCGACGCCGACCTGGGCGTCGCAACGAAGAGCATTCGCCCGCAGATCGAGACGACCCCGCGGACCGCGGCATGTGCGGACATTGACTCCTAGCAGGACTCCTCGACAACCAGCAGGTGACGACTCTCCTCGTCGCGGAACTCCGCTACGCAGAAGTCCGCTGGCACTCGGGTCGAGATGTCTCTATCCACCACCGCCACCGATCGCCAACAAGCCGAAGGCGCTGAGGATGACGGCCGGAACGCTCAGGATGCACGCCAGCACGCCGAAGAAGCGCTCACGGAGGCCGGCTGCACTGTAATCACTGAGCGTTCGAGTCGATCTGACCAGGGCCCAGGCTCCAAAGCCCAACGTGAAGGGGAGGCTCAGGAAATAGATCGAGCTGAACTCGTTGGTGACCTCCTCGTGCCCGATCCAGCCCGCCACGTTGGCCAAGGCAAGCGCGTTGGGCGCCAACGCGCACAGGGCGAGTGCAACGGTCCACTCCTGCTCGGTGCGATACATCCTGTGACGCGTTGTCGACACATGAGGAGCGTAGCCCGGCGTCTGGCGGAAATTCGGCGTGGCGGTCGTGCCAAGCGACTCAGTCAGTTCCAGCACATCGATAGCCGCGTCAGCGGCTGGACCCAACTCTGCCCGCGACCGAGCCTCCAGTCCCCACCCCTGCCTGCCCTCCCTATCGCCATGGCCGACCCCTGCCACCAGCGCTGCGCGAACATCCGCACATTGGCAGATCTGGTCAACCACCATTCCTGCCGAGCCCCGCTCCAGGCACACACGATGCGAGGGTGAGCAGGCGGCTCCGCGGTGGCCACGCGGCATACTCGCGCTATGAGGCTTTCGGTCGTCCTCGACGGACGTGACCTGTCCCTGTTGGTGCCGTTCTGGACGGCGGCGCTCGGCTACGACGCGGTGTTCTCGCTGCCGGAGTTCGAGGTGCTGCGGCCGCGCGAGGGTGAGCCGCCGGGGCCGGTGTTCATCCTGCAGCGCGTGCCGGAGGAGAAGGCCGGCAAGAACCGCATGCACGTCGACGTCCACCCGCCACTCGAGCTCGGGGTGCCCGCGCTGGTCGAACGGCTGGAGGCGTTGGGGGGCAGGCGGATCGGCGATCCCGTCACCGACCTGCTCGAGGCGATCGACTCCTGGTGGCAGGTGATGGCCGACCCCGAGGGCAACGAGTTCTGCGTCGTCGCCGACCAGGGCCACCCACCGCCCGCTTGATCGTGGAGCCCGCAAGTCTGAAGGATCTGCCGGGTCTGGACCCGCCAGATCCTTCAAACTCGCCGGGGCAACGACCTCACAAAGCCTTGATGATGTCCTCGACGCGTTCCTTGGCGTCCCCGAAGAGCATCTGGCTGTTCTCCTTGAAGAACAGCGGGTTCTGCACTCCTGCATAGCCGGTCGCCATCGAGCGCTTGAACACGACGACGTTGCGCGCCTTCCAGACCTCGAGCACCGGCATGCCCGCGATCGGGCTGGTGGGGTCCTCCGCGGCGGACGGGTTCACGGTGTCGTTGGCCCCGATGACGAGGACGACGTCGGTGTCGGACAGGTCGCCGTTGATCTCGTCCATCTCCAGGACGATGTCGTAGGGCACCTTGGCCTCGGCGAGCAGGACGTTCATGTGCCCGGGCAGGCGACCCGCGACGGGGTGGATGCCGAACCGGACGTTGACGCCCTTCTTGCGCAGCTGGCTGGTCAGCTCCGCGACCGGGTACTGCGCCTGGGCGACGGCCATGCCGTAGCCGGGCGTGATGACGACGGTCGAGGCGTCGCGCAGCAGCTCCGCGACGTCGGCCGCGATCGTCTCGTGGTGCTCGCCGTAGTCCTTGTCGTCGCCGACGGACACCTCCTGGCCGAATCCGCCTGCGATCACTGAGAAGAAGGAGCGGTTCATGGCTTTGCACATGATGTAGGAGAGGATCGCACCGGAGGAGCCGACGAGCGCGCCCGTGACGATGAGCAGGTCGTTGCCGAGCATGAAGCCCGCCGCGGCCGCGGCCCACCCGGAGTAGCTGTTGAGCATCGACACGACGACGGGCATGTCCCCGCCGCCGATCGAGGCGACGAGGTGCCAGCCGAACGCCAGCGAGATGACCGTCATGAGCAGCAGCGGGACGACCGAGTGCGACTGGAAGAACCAGAAGAGCAGCCCGGCCGACACGACCAGGGCAGCGAGGTTGAGCCAGTGGCGCGCCGGCAGCATCAGGGGCGAGGACTTGATCCGCGCGCTGAGCTTGAGGAACGCCACAATCGACCCGGTGAAGGTCACCGCACCGATGAACACGCCCAGGAAGACCTCGACGAGGTGCAGCCTGTCGTCGGTGCCCGCGTCGCGGGACTCGAGGAAGGAGCTGTAGCCCACGAGCACCGCCGCCAGACCGACGAAGCTGTGCAACATCGCAACCAGCTCGGGCATCTGCGTCATCTCGACGACGCGCGCCCGCCACAGCCCGATCGCCGCGCCGACGGCCATCGCGCCGACGATGAGGCCGAGGGTGAGCACGGGGTGGGCCGCGCGGTCGACCGAGAGCCAGATGGTCGCGACGAGCGCGAGGACCATGCCCGCCACGCCGAAAGCGTTGCCCTCCTTGGCCTTCTCGTGCTTCGAGAGCCCCGCGAGGGAGAGCACGAAGAGCACAGCCGCGACGATGTATGCCGCCTGCACCAGGTTGTTGGTGACGTTGCCGCTCATACCGGTTCAGTCCTTCCTGAACATCTGGAGCATCCGGCCGGTCACGGCGAACCCTCCGAAGATGTTGATGCTGGCCACGAGCGTGGCGAGGAACGCGAGGACCTGGATCAGGGCGTTGGAGCTGCCCAGCTGGAGCACGCCGCCGACGAGGATGATGCCGCTGATCGCGTTGGTCTCGGCCATCAGCGGGGTGTGTAGGGCGTGGGCGACGTTGGAGATGACGTAGAAGCCGACGATGACCGCGAGCGCGAACACGGTGAAGTGGCCGAGGAAGACTGCCGGGGAGTTCGCTGCGACGAGGCCGAAGACGACGGCGGCCAGGGCCATGGCGACGTACTTGCGCCGCGGGTCCGGCGGGGGTTTCGGGGCCTTCGGTTCGGGTGCGGCCTTGACGGCAGCGACAGGCGCGGCGCTGACCTGCACGGGAGGTGGCGGCCACAGGGTCTGGCCGTCACGGCATACGGTCATGCCGCGCTGGACCACGTCGTCGAGGTCGAGGACGATGCGCCCGTCCTTGCCCGGGGTGAGCAGCTTGAGCAGGTTGACGAGATTGGTGCCGAACAGCTGGCTGGCCTGGGTGGGCAGCCGCCCGGGCAGGTCGGTGTAGCCGATCAGCTTGACGCCGTTGGCGCTGGTCACGATCTGGTCGGCCACGGTGCCGGCGACGTTACCGCCGTTGGAGGCCGCCATGTCGACGACGACCGAGCCGGGCTTCATCGACGCCACCATCTCCTCGGTGATGAGTCGTGGGGCCGGCTTGCCGGGGATGAGGGCGGTGGTGATGACGATGTCGACGTCCTTGGCCTGCTCTGCGTAGAGCTCGGCCGCCTTGCGGTTGAAGTCCTCGCCCATCTCCTTCGCGTAGCCGGTCGCCGAGGGGCCCTCGTCGTCGACCGCGATCCGCAGGAACTCGGCACCCATCGACTCGACCTGCTCGCCGACCTCGGACCTCGCGTCGAAGGCCCGGACGATCGCACCCAGGCTGCTGGCCGTGCCGATCGCGGCGAGACCGGCCACCCCGGCACCGACGACCAGCACCTTGGCGGGCGGGACCTTGCCGGCCGCGGTCACCTGGCCGGTGAACAGCGACCCGAACTCGTGCGCGGCCTCGATGACCGCGCGGTACCCGCCGATGTTGGCCATCGACGACAGCACGTCGAGGGACTGCGCACGCGAGATGCGGGGCACCGCGTCCATCGCGAGCGCCGTCACGCCCGCAGCGGTCAGCTTGTCGACCAGCGCAGGGTTGAGGGCGGGCGAGATGAGCGAGGCGAACAGCGAGCCGGGACGCAACCGCCCGATCTCCTCGTCGGTGGGCCCGTTGACCTTCAGCACGACGTCGCTCGTCCACGCGTCTGAGTCATCGACCGCCGAGCCATTGACCGCCGAGCCATTGACCACCGAGCCGTTGACCACGGAAGCTCCAGCCGCGGCATACGCGTCATCGGAGAAGGACGACCGCGCGCCGGCGCCCGCCTCGACCACCACGTCGTACCCGAGGCCGACCAGCTGGCCCACGGTCTTGGGCGTGGCGGCGACCCGGGTCTCGCCCGGCTTGGACTCTGCTGGAACACCGATCCGCACTACTGCTCCCGTCGCTGGAAGGCCGTGGAACGCCGCATGACGCAGCCGACGCCGCGCAAACGTCGCGCGACGCCGCCAAACCTATTGGCTGCACCGCAGCAATGGCGCCGCAACGTGACGACAGTCGCGCCCGCCGTCCAWTGGCTGGACGACGGGCGCGAGGCGGTGCGGGGGGACGGCTCAGACGAGGCCGATCACGATCAGGGTCATCAGGGCGATGAGCGTGATCGCACCGAGGAAGAGGCCGCCGCCGATGTCGGACTGGGTCTCGGCGTACGTGCGGTCGGTGTGCAGGTAGTCGTGGGGGTACTTGCCGGCGTGGCCGCGCGAGTGGCGGCCGGCGCGCTCGGCGGCGCGGGTACGGGTTCGGGTGGTGGAACGGGTCATGTCACTCACTCCTTTCAATACGCTACGTACCGTATCGTAACTCGTCCGACAGTGCAAAACTGCGATGAGTTCGCCGACCGGCGCAGGTCGATACTGGTGACCCCGAGGAGGACCTGTGACGGACCGAACGCACCCCGAAGCGAGCCGCAACCGGCTGCGGTGGAGCGACCCCTTCATGCCGACGTTCGTGCAGCTGCTCGCGAACGTGCTGCTGGTCTCGGTCATCAACTTCACGGTCTGGTTCGCCATCACGTTCTTCGTCTACCTCGAGACGCGCTCGGTCTTCGCGACGGGCATGATCGCCGGCATCTTCCTCGTGGCCACGATGCTCACCGGGATCTGGTTCGGCAGCCTCGTCGACCACCACTCCAAGAAAGCCGTCATGCAGGGGTCGGCCCTCGCCTCACTGGTCCTCTACGCCGCCTCGTTCGGGCTCTATCTCGTCACGCCGCGCGAAGAGTTCACCGACCCGACGAGTCTGCGCCTGTGGGTCTTCGTGGTCCTCCTCATGACCGGCATGATCGCGGGCAACCTGCGCACCATCGCGCTGCCGACCGTGGTGACCGCGCTCGTCCCAGAGCACCAGCGCGACCGCGCCAACGGGCTCGTCGGCACCACGTCGGGGGTGTCGTTCCTCGTCACGTCGGTTATCAGCGGCCTGCTCGTCGGCGCCAACGGCATGCTGGGCGTGCTGGTCCTGGCCCTCGTGGTCATCGGGCTCGCACTGGTGCACCTCCCCTTCGTGAAGGTCCCCTCCGACGTCGACTCGGCGGCCGACGGCGGCGGCGACCGCAAGGTCGACCTGGCGGGCACGGTGAAGGTCGTGCGCGGCATACCGGGCATGCCCGCGCTCGTCGTGTTCTCGACCATCAACAACTTTCTCGGCGGCGTGTTCATGGCCCTCATGGACGCCTACGGCCTGTCGATGGTGTCGGTCCAGACGTGGGGGTTCCTGTGGGGCGCCCTGTCCGGCGTCCTGATCATCGCGGGGCTGCTCATCACGCGCACCGGCCTGTCCTCCAATCCGGTGCGGCTGATCCTGCTCATCAACCTGGCACTGTGGACGACGACCGTAGTCTTCCCGATGCGCAACTCGATCATCTGGCTGGCGGTCGGGATGGTCGTCTACATGGCGCTCGTCCCGTACGTCGAGGCCTCCGAGCAGACGGTGCTGCAGAAGGTCGTGCCCTACGAGCGGCAGGGGCGGGTCTTCGGGTTCGCCCAGAGCGTGGAGCAGTCGGCCTCGCCACTGACCGCGTTCCTGATCAGCCCGCTGGCCCAGTTCGCCTTCATCCCGTTCATGACCGACGGGCTCGGCGCGAAGTGGATCGGCTCGTGGTTCGGCACGGGGCCCACGCGAGGGATCGCCCTGGTGTTCGTCCTGGCCGGGCTGCTTGGACTGGCCCTGACGGCCTACGCGCTCACCAGCCGCTTCTACCGCCAGCTGCGCGACCGGTATGCCGCGGCGCCGGCAGCCGTGCCGCAGCAGGCTCCGGCGCCCCGAGTCTGAAGGATCTGCCGGGTCAGGGTCCCCACGATCCTTCAGACTCGAGCGGGCGGGCGATGCCGCCGCCCGGGTGCGCGGTCAGGCGCTGGCGCCGCCGACGTCGCCGTGGGGGACGGGCTGGCCGAGCCGGCCGGCCTGGTAGTCCTCGAAGGCCTTGCGGACCTCTGCCTCGGTGTTCATCACGAACGGCCCGGCCCAGGCGACTGGTTCGCGGATGGGCAGGCCGCCGAGCACGACGACGTCGAGCCCCGCGGCATACCGTTCCTGCTGGGTGCGGGCCGAGGAGAGCTGGATGGCGTCGCCGGGTCCGAAGACGGCGAGCTGGCCGGGGCCGACCGGCGTCTGGTCGGGGCCGACGAAGCCGTCGCCGCTCATGACGTAGACGAGGGCGTTGAAGTCGCGACGCCACGGGAGGGACAGCTCGCCACCGGGAGCCACGGTCGCGTGCACCATCGCCATGGGGGTGTGGGTCGAGCCCGGACCCTGCACTCCCCCGACCTCGCCGGCGATGACGCGCAGCAAGGAGCCGCCGTCGGCGGAGGTCAGCAGCCCGACCTCGCTCGACCTCAGGTCCTGGTATGCCGGTGCCTTCAGCTTGTCGACCTTCGGCAGGTTCACCCAGAGCTGGAAACCGTGGAACAGCCCACCGCTGACGACGAGGTGCTCCGGCGGGGCCTCGATGTGCAGGATCCCCGAACCGGCCGTCATCCACTGGGTGTCGCCGTCGGTGATCGTGCCGCCGCCACCGAAGGAGTCCTGGTGGTCGAAGATGCCGTCGATGATGTAGGTGACCGTCTCGAAGCCGCGGTGCGGGTGCCAGGGCGTGCCCTTGGGCTCGCCCGGCGCATACTCGACGGCGCCCATCTCGTCCATGTGGATGAACGGGTCGAGGTCGCGCAGGTCGACACCGGCGAAGGCGCGCTTGACCGGGAACCCCTCCCCCTCGAGGCCACTCGGGGCGCTGGTCACGGAGCGGACGCGGCGCTGCTCGGCGATGGCGCCCGGCGCGGGGACGCGCGGCAGAACCGTGAGGTCGGCGACGGAGACAGCAGGCATGGGCACTCCCGATCTAGTTCGAATTTCAACTATCCCGTAGAACCAGCGCGCCCGTCAACCCATTCCCCCACCGCTCGCCGACGACGAAGCCCGGCCGCAGGCATGCCTGCTGACCGGGCCTCGGGTGCCGTCAGACCTGCGGGCGACGGTCCCCGCGGTCGGCGGCCTCGCGGTCGCCGGCTCGGTCAGCGTCCACGGTCCCGGCCTCGCGGTCGCCGACTCGGTCAGCGTCCACGGTCTCGGCCTCGCGGTCGCCGGCTCGGTCCGCGTTCACGGTCTCGGCCTGGTTCTCGGCCTCGGTCGCGGACACGTTCTCGGACACGTCGACGTCGGGGTCGCGCTCGTCAGCCGCGCGCAGGTGCTCGTCGCGGTTCTCGCGCGCCCTCTCGGCGTCCTCGGCCCGTCGCTGGGCCTCCGACTCGAGCTGGACAGCCCGGGCCTGCTGCTCCTGCGCCTCGGCCCTGGCCTTCTCGGCCTGCGCCTGGGCCTCGGCTGCTGCAGCGTCCCGCTCGCGGTGGTCGCGGTCGTGCTGCTCAGCCTCGGACCGCAGGTCGGCGGCCTCCTCGCGACGGGTTTCCAGCTGGCGGCTCCTGTTCATCATGACCAGCCAGGCGACGACAGCCACGGCGACGATGATGACGATGATCCAGACGATGGGTTTCATGAGCCCTCCTGGGTTGGGCCGGAAGGGGGTCCCCGGCACTGGCAACCTAGGGCAGCCCAGCGCAAACGTCCACCGCCGAGGTGGCCGTTTGCGCAGGTCAGCGCCCCACATGCGCCCTCAGGCCGCTGCTCCGGCTGCGGGCTGGGGCCGGTGCGGAGCGTCCACGTCAGTCCGGGCGAGCCGCTCGTCCAGTCGCGTCGAGGACGTCGTTGAGGAAACGCAGGACCAGCTCCTGCTCCTGCCGGTCGTAGCGGTTGATAGCCGCGAGCATCTCCACCGCGAGCGGCCCGAACACCTGCCGCCCGACGGCCATGGCGTCGTCGGTCATCTCGATCGAGACCCGTCGACGGTCGCTGCTGGCGTGGGTGCGCTGGACGTGCCCGACTGACTCGAGGCGGGTCAGGAGCGCGGAGGTGGCCGGCGCGCTGAGGTTGAGGGCCGCCGCCAGCTCGCTGGGGGTGAGGTGCTCCCCCTGCCGGCCGGCGTCCATGACGTGCCCGAGCGCCACCAGGTCGGTGCGGTGCATCCCCACGGCCCCGCCATGCACGTCGATGTAGCGATCCATCGCCGTGGTGAAGGCGCGGAGCGCGTCGACGATGGCAGCAGGCACCGGCTCGCGGGAGTCATGGCCCTCGGGCTGGCGCGTCGTCATGCCAGCAGTCTAGTATTTCCATCATGGAACTGTTCCATAACCGACAAGACGCAGGACGGGCTGTGGACCACGGACTTTTCGGACCGGCCGCCCGCGCCCTCGGAGCGCTAGCCACCCCCCGCACGAAGTGGGCCACCGTGGTGCTTGCACTGCTCGTCTCTGGGGCTGCCTTCGCGTTCGCCGGCGAACCGGCTCCGGTCTCGACCACCGCGGCATCCCTGCCCGCGGGTGCCGAGGCCGCGAGGGCGGCTGTGCTGCGAGACAGCCTGCCGTCGAGCGGCGTCTCGCCGGCCGTCGTCGTCTACACCCGCGACGGGGCCAGCCTCGACGCGGGCGCCCTCCGGGCCGTGGAACAGTCTCGTGACCGTGGCACAGCTGCCGTGTCGGCCTGGGCCCCGGCGAGCCAGGACGCCGGCAGCGGCTCGGGCGGCTCGGGCGGCTCGCCCGCCCAGGGCGCCGCGGCCGGCGCCGGCGGCATCCCGCCGCAGGTGTCGGACGACCGCTCGACCGCGCTGGTCATCGTGCCTCTGCGCGCCGACCTCGCAGACGACGACGTCTCGAAGGCGGTCGCCGCGCTGCGCCGGGGCGTCAACGCGGGGCTACCCGAGGGCATCTCCGCGACCGTCACCGGCGGTCCGGCCTTCTCCGCCGACATCGGGGCCGTGTTCGACGGCGCTGACATCCGCTTGCTCGGGTCCACCGCGGCGGTCGTCGCCATCCTGTTGCTGCTCACCTACCGCAGCCCGTGGCTCTGGCTGGTGCCCCTGACCGTCGTCGGCACCGGCGACCAGGTGGCGAGCAAGGCCATCGCCTTCCTCAGCCGGACCACCGAGCTGCGGGCTGACGGGGCCGTCACGGGGATCACCTCGGTCCTCGTCTTCGGCGCCGGGACCAACTACGCCCTGCTACTGATCGCGCGCTACCGGGAGGAGCTGCGCCGCACCGAGGACCGCCATGAGGCCATCCGCGCCGCCCTCCACTCCGCCGCGCCGGCGATCCTCGCCAGTGGGGGCACCGTGATCCTCGCCCTCCTCAGCCTCGGTCTCGCCGACGACCCGTTCGCCCAGTCCCTCGGCTATGCCGGTGCCACGGGGATCGCGATCGCGCTCGCCTACGCCTTGCTGTTCCTCCCCGCAGCGCTGGTGCTGTTCGGCCGGCGACTCTTCTGGCCCTTCGTGCCGCGGATCGGCACGCTCGACCCCAGCCACGCTGGAGCCTGGCGGCGGATCGGAGAAGCAGTCACCCGCCGCCCCCTCCTGGTCGGGCTGGGGTCCTTACTGGTGCTCGCCGTCCTCGCTCTCGGCGGCACCGGCCTGTCGGTGGGCCAGTCGCCGCAGGAGCAGTTCCTCGACAAGCCGGAGGCCGTGGTGGGACAAGAGCAGCTGGCCAGGGCATTCCCGGCTGGCACGAGCGACCCCGCGGTCGTCGTGGCCGACCGGGCGTCGACCGACGCCGTGACCTCGGCAGCGAAGTTGTTGCCCGGCGTCCAGACCGTGCGCACTGCCGGCAGCGATGCGGAACTCGTCCAGCTCGACGTGGTGCTGACCGCGGACCCGGGGACGCCGGCGGCGTTCGACCAGGTCAGGGCACTGCGCAAGGCAGTTCACGCGGTGCCCGGCGCCAACGCGGTCGTGGGCGGGTCCGACGCCGAGTCGCTGGATGCGCGCACGACCGCCGAGCGCGACCGGTTGCTGCTGTTCCCCCTGATCCTTGGGATCGTCCTCGTCGTCCTGCTGGTGCTGTTGCGCTCCGTGGTGGCCGCACTGGTCCTCGTGACGACCGTCGTGGCCACCTACGTCGCCAGCATGGGCGCCAGCTGGTTCGCCTTCCAGCACCTGCTGGGCTTCCCGCCACTTGACGTGAGCACGCCACTGCTCGCCTTCCTCTTCCTCGTGGCGCTGGGTGTCGACTACAACATCTTCCTGGCCACCCGAGCCCGCGAGGAGGCGTCCGGCGGCGCGTCCGCGCGCGAGTCCATCGTCACGGCCCTGGCCGTGACCGGCGGGGTGATCACGAGCGCCGGTGTCCTGCTCGCAGCGGTCTTCGCGGTCCTCGGCGTGTTGCCACTGGTGCAGCTGGCCCAGATCGGTGTGATCGTCGGGTTCGGTGTGCTGCTCGACACGCTGCTCGTGCGGTCGGTCCTGGTCCCTGCGGTCGTCAGCCTGCTCGGCGAGGGGTTCTGGTGGCCCAGCCACCCGACTGCCCGAGCAGACCACCCGACCAGTGCCGAGCCCGCCTCAACCGAGGCCCAGCTCAGCCACTGACTTCTCACGCATCTCGACCTTGCGGACCTTGCCGGTGACGGTCATCGGGAACTCGTCGACGATCGTGACGTAGCGCGGGATCTTGTAGTGCGCGAGCTTGCCCGTCGCGAACGCTCGAACGGACTCGGCATCGAGCGGCTTTGCGCCCTCCCGCATGCGGATCCAGGCGCACAGCTCCTCGCCGTACTTCTCGTCGGGCACCCCGATCACCTGGGCGTCGAGGATGTCGGGGTGGGTGTAGAGGAACTCCTCGATCTCGCGCGGGTAGACGTTCTCCCCACCTCGGATGACCATGTCCTTGATCCGGCCGGTGATCTGGACGTAGCCGTCATCGTCCATGACCGCGATGTCGCCGGTGTGCATCCAGCCGTCGACCAGCACCTCGTCGGTCTTGTCCTGCTGCTCCCAGTAGCCCAGCATCACCGAGTAACCCTTGGTGCAGAACTCGCCGGCCTCACCGCGCGGCAGCGTCTCTCCCGTCACCGGGTCGACGACCTTGATCTCGAGGTGGGGGCCGACCCGGCCGACCGTGCCGACCTTCTGCTCGAAGGTGTCGTCGGTGCGGTTCTGCGTGGAGACCGGTGACGTCTCGGTCATCCCGTAGCAGATCGTCATCTCGGTGATCCCGGCGTCGATGAGCTTGGTCATCATCGTTGCAGGACAAGGCGATCCGGCCATGATCCCGGTCCTCACCGAGGACAGGTCGTATGCCGCGAAGTCCGGGAGCGACCACTCCGCGATGAACATCGTGGGGACGCCGTAGAGCGAGGTGCACTTCTCGTCGGCCGTCGCCTTGAGCGTCGCAGCCGGATCGAAACCGGGCGCAGGGATCACCATCGCGGCGCCGTGGGTGGTGCAGGCGAGGTTGCCCATGACCATCCCGAAGCAGTGGTAGAAGGGCACCGGGATGCACACCCGGTCGGCCTCGGTGTAGCGGCACAGCTCGCCCACGAAGAAGCCGTTGTTGAGGATGTTGCGGTGCGACAGGGTGGCGCCCTTGGGGAAGCCGGTGGTGCCCGACGTGTACTGGATGTTGATCGCGTCGTGCGGATCGAGGGTCGCCTGGACCTGCGCGACCTGCTCCGACGTGACCTCGTCGGACCGCGACAGCAGGGCATCCCACGAGGCCTGCCCGAAGACGTAGGAGTCGCGGACACCGGGGCAGCTCGCCCGCACCTCCTCGAGCATCGCCACGTAGTCGCTGGTCTTGAAGGACTCGGCGAGGAAGACGGCGCAGATGCCGGCCTGCTTCAGGACGAACTCCAGCTCGTGCGTCCGGTAGCTCGGGTTGATGTTGACCAGGATCGCGCCGATCTTGGCGGTGGCGTACTGCACCACGGTCCACTGCGCGCAGTTCGGCGCCCAGATGCCGACCCTCTCGCCCTTGGTCACCCCGCTGGCGAGCAGCGCACGGGCGAGCCGGTCCACCTCGGCGGCGAACTCGGCATACGTCCAGCGGATCCCCTGGGCCACGTCCACCAGCGCGTCGCGGTCCGCGAACCGGGCCACGGTCGCATCCAGGTTGTCGGGGATCGTCTGCTCCAGGAGCGGGACGTCGGTCTCACCCGCGGCGTGCGACAGCGTTGTCATGCCTGTCATCCCACCGCTCACGCGGGCATCCCACAACCCCGGTGCTCCCGACCGTCGGCGCACACCAAACCCGGTGTCGGCGGGCGGTGGGCTACGGGTACCGTCCGTCGGGACATGAGCACCACACTTCAGGCCACCAACCTCGCCGCCGGGCACGGCGCGCGAGCCCTCTTCGCCGGACTCGACCTGATCGTCGGTCCCGGCGACGTCGTCGGGCTCGTCGGAGCGAACGGCGCGGGCAAGTCGACGCTGCTGCGACTGCTCGCCGGCGAGCTGGAGCCGGAGGAGGGCGCGGTCACGCTGACCCCGGCCAGCGCGACCGTTGGGCACCTGCCCCAGGAACCGGAGCGCCGACCGGGCGAGAGCGTGGCCGGGTTCATCGCGCGCCGCACCGGCGTGAGCCACGCCGAGGACGCGATGAACGCCGCCGCCGACGCCCTCGCCGATCCGACGCCGGGGGCCGATGACCGGTATGCCGCGGCGCTGGAGACGTGGCTCGCACTCGGTGGCGCGGACCTCGAGCAGCGGGCCGCCACCACGGTCGCCTCGCTCGGGCTCGGGGTCGATCTGGACATGCCGATGACCGCCCTCTCCGGTGGACAGGCGGCGAGGGCGGGACTGGCGGCCCTGCTGCTGTCGCGCTACGACGTGCTCCTGCTCGACGAGCCGACCAACGACCTCGACCTCGACGGCCTCGAACGGCTGGAGCAGTTCGTCGCGGGTCTGCGCAGCCCGGCGGTCATCATCAGCCACGACCGCGAGTTCCTGGCTCGCACGGTCACTCGCGTCGTCGAGCTGGACCTGGCGCAGCAGCAGGTGGGGGTCTACGAGGGCGGGTACGACAGCTACCTCGCCGAGCGCGAGGTCGCGCGGCGGCACGCGCGCGAGGAGTACGAGGAGTACGCCGACACCCGGGGCCGGCTCCAGCAGCGTGCGGTGACCCAGCGCAACTGGATGGCGGTGGGCGTCCGCAACGCGCGTCGCAAGGCCACGGACAACGACAAGTTCATCCCGGCCTTCCGCGCGGAGTCGGCCGAGAAGCAGGCCGCCAAGGCCCGACAGACCGAGCGCATGATCGAACGCCTCGAGGTGGTCGAGGAGCCGCGCAAGGAATGGGACCTGCGCATGACCATCGCGGCTGCTCCGCGCTCCGGCTCGGTCGTGGCCTCGGCTGCGGGAGCGGTCGTGCGGCGGGGCGACTTCACCCTCGGGCCGATCGACGTGCAGGTGGACTGGGCCGACCGGATCGTCGTCACCGGCGCCAACGGCTCGGGCAAGACGACGCTGCTCGGCGTCCTGCTCGGCACGATCCCCGTCGACGCAGGGACAGCCGGCCTCGGGTCGTCGGTCCGGGTCGGCGAGGTGGACCAGGCTCGTGGGCTCTTCGTCGGGCACCAGCCGTTGGCCCGGGCGTTCGGGGATGCCCTCCCGACGTGGCCGGACGCCGACGTGCGCACCCTGCTCGCGAAGTTCGGGCTCGGCGCCGAGCACGTCCACCGAGCGGCCGACTCGCTGTCCCCCGGCGAGCGCACCCGCGCGGCCCTGGCGCTGCTGCAGGCGCGCGAGGTCAACCTGTTGGTCCTCGACGAACCCACCAACCACCTCGACCTGCCCGCCATCGAACAGCTGGAGCAGGCGCTCGACTCGTTCGGCGGGACGGTCCTGCTCGTCACCCACGACCGTCGGATGTTGGCCGACGTCAACGCAACCCGTCGCTGGCACGTCGAAGACGGCCGTCTCCGCGAGCTCTAGGCGAGCGACGCGCCGCGCCGCGCCAGCGCCGCGGCATACGGTCGATCGGTCAGCTGAGGAAGAGGTCGGGCGCGAGGCCCTCGTCCCTGCCCGTCATCGAGTAGGCCGCGAAGTCGGCGACGCCGCGGGCGCGCAGCAGGTCCTCGTCGATCACGGTCTGGCCGTTGAGGCCCTGGCCCTCGGTGGTGAGGATCTCCCAGGCGGCGTCCGCCACGATGTCGGGCTTGCGGCTCACCTTGACCATCTGGTCGCCGCCGGGCAGGTTGCCGATCGCGTCCGTCGCGACGAGGGTCGCCGGCCACAGACAGGTGGACGAGACGCCCTTCTGGCCGAGCTCGTGGGCGAAACCCAGCGCCGCGAGGGTCATCCCATACTTCGCCATCGTGTATGCCGGGTGGCCGGCGAACCAGCGCGGGTCCAGGTTGATGGGCGGCGACAGGGTCAGGACCTTGGGGTCCGGCGAGGCCAGCAGGTGCGGGAGGGCCGCCTTGGTCAGCATGAAGGTGCCGCGGACGTTGACGTCCTGCATGAGGTCGTAGCGCTTGGGGTCGAGCGTCGCAGTGGGGCTGAGGTTCAGCACGCTCGCGTTGTTCACGACGATGTCGATCCCGCCGAACGCGTCCGCCGTCTGCTGGACCGCATCTGCGAGGGTCTGGTCGTCGCGCACGTCGCCCACCACGGCGAGCGCCTTGCCGCCAGCCGCCTCGATCGCCTCGGCCGCCGTGTGGATCGTGCCGACGAGGCGCGGGTCTGCCTTGTCGGTCTTGGCGATGAGGGTGATGTTCGCGCCGTCGCGGGCGGCCCGCACGGCAATCGCCAGGCCGATGCCACGGCTGCCGCCGGACATGATGATGGTCTTGCCGGAGAGCGTCGTCATGGCCGAGAGCCTAGTTACCGATCGGTAGCCCCGGTACCGCCAAGCCCCGTGGCCCTCGTCACGCCAACCCGACTCGGCTGCGTCAGCTGGTGATGTCCTTGCCCGCGAACCGCGCCCACGCGGCCAGCCAGAACACCACGGCATACCCGGCGGCAGTGAACAGGCCACGTCCGATCTCGCCACCGGCCATCGGGTCGCGGAGCAGGTCGCCGAACGCCAGCCAGTGGTCGACGAGCAGCCACGGGTGCAGCCAGCCCAGCTGGGGCACCGCGTCGAGGATCCACGACACGATGGTGAACACCATCAGGGCGATCGCGGCGGCGATCGGCACCTCGGTGAGGGTCGAGATGAACAGGCCCACGGCGGCGAGGCCGGCGAGCCCGGCCGCGAGGTAGAGCATGACCAGCACCACGCGCCACACCGCTGCGCCGAAACCGAGCTGGGTGCCCGACAGCGTGGTCAGCGGACCCGTGCCGAACAGCGCAATGCCGATCACGGCACCCGGGATGGCCACCGCTGCAATGCCCCACACCGCCCCGATGCACAGCGACGCGTACTTCACCAGGAGCAGGCGCGTGCGGTTCACGGGGACGGTGAGGAGGTAGCGCAGGGTGCCGAGGTTGGCCTCACCGGCGATGGCGTCGCCCGACAGCATCGACATCGCCAGGGGCAGGAACATCCCCATCTCGACACCGAGGGCGGCCAGCGGGACGAACAGGCCGTTGGAGGTGATCGACGAGAGGAAGTCAGGTCCTTCTCCTGTCTGCGGCGCCGACACCTTGACGGCGATCGCCATGATGATCGGCACCGCGGCGAGGACGAGCAGGCCCGCCTGGTTGCGTCGACGCCCGGCGATGATGCGCAGCTCGGAGCGCAGCAGCCGCGTCGAGAGTGGGCGGCCCCTCGGACGGGTCACCACGCCTGGGGAGCCCCCGGAGCCCGTTACGTGCACCTCAGCCGCTGACATCGAAACCCTCCCCCGTGAGCGAGACGAACAGATCCTCGAGGCTCGGCGAGCTCGCGGTGAACGACCGCACCCCGACCCCCGCGCGGACCAGCGCCGCGACGATGGCCTCCGGCTCGAGCTCGCCGGGTATGCCGCGCACCTCACCTGCGTGCGCGGTGACCGACTGCACGCCGAGCCCAGTCAGCACCGCAGCAGCCTCCGCCGGCTGGGCGGTCACGAGGTGCAGCGTCACGATGCCGCCGCCGCGCACCTCCGACGTGGTGCCTTGTGCCACTAGGCGCCCATCCCGCATGACGCCCAGGTGGCTGCAGATCTGCTCCACCTCGGCGAGCAGGTGGCTGGAGACGAAGACCGTCGTGCCGTCGGAGGCGAGCGACCCGATGAGGGAGCGCACCTCGCGCGTGCCCTGCGGGTCGAGCCCGTTGGTGGGTTCGTCGAGCACGAGGAGGTCGCGGGGGGCGAGGAGGGCGGCGGCGATGGCCAGCCGTTGGCGCATGCCGAGCGAGTAGGCGCGGTAGCGCTTGCCGGCTGCGGCGGTCAGGCCGACCCGGTCGAGGGCGGTGCCGATGCGGGCTCGGGTGGTCCCGGGATCGGCGAGGACGTCCGCGGAGTCGAGCCGCACGAGGTTCGCCCACCCCGACAGGTACGGGTGGAACGCAGGACCCTCGACGAGCGAGCCGACCCGGTGCAGGGCGATCGTGGCCTGCTGCGGGATGGCCATCCCGAGCAGGCTCCGGCTGCCCGATGTGGGTTCGACCAGTCCGAGCAGCATCCGGATGGTGGTGGTCTTGCCGGAGCCGTTCGGCCCGAGGAAGCCGTAGACCGCGCCGTGGGGAACGCGCAGGTCCACGTCGTCGACGGCGACCTGCGAGCCGAACCGCTTGGTCAGGCCCCTGGTCGAGATCGCGAGGCCCGTCTCGGGTGATGCTCCCGGACCTGTGTCGGACCTCGCGAACTGGCGCGCGGGGGTCACCCGCCCGCTCGGCGCAGCCTGCTCACCCGCCGTGGTGAGCTGGGTCATTTCGCCGCCAGCGCGGCATACACCCGCTCTGGGGCGACGGCGCCCACGGCGACCCGGCCGTCATCGGTGACGACCACGGTGAACAGGGTGCCCTGGAGCACGTGACCGGTGCCCCAGGAGCCGGACGCCTTGGGCAGCAGGCTGAGGACGCGCTGCAGCTGGCCCGCGAGGTCCCCCTGGCTCGCCCGGGACCCGGCGGCCGAGGCGTCGGGCAGCCGGGAGACCACGACGGTGGTCCAGCCGATGCCCACGATCTTGGGCTTGGCGCCTGCGGGAGCGGAGCCCGGCGCGGAGGGCTTGGTCGCCGCCGCCTTGCCGGCATCGCTGCCCAGGGTCGACTGGGTGACCTTGGTGCCGGGCGGAGGGTTGAAGGCGAACTGGCGAGCGGCCGGCTTGGCGAAGTCGACGTGGGTGAACCCGACCTCGAACGCCGGGTTGGCCGTCTTGGTGGAGAACACCTGCACCCGCAGAGGCACGTGGTGGACGGCGTCCAGCGAGATCCGCACGGACGCGACCAGGCTGGCGGTGTCCTTGGGCTTGAGGACCAGGTCGTAGGCCTGCTGCCCCGCGACCACGGACGCACCCGAGGTGGCGACGCTCGTGGTGGGTTCGATCGCCGACAAGGCGAGCTGAGCTGCCTCCTGCGGTGTCTTGGGCAGCTGGTCGGGCGTCGGGGCCGGCTTGGCGCCCTCGGCCGGCAGCAGCGTGTGGGTCGCGGTCTTGTCCTTGCTGGACCACACCCACAGGTCGCGTCCGTTGCGAATCACGTCGGACTCGCCGAGGCTGCCGACCAGGGCGAGCCGCTGCTGCTGCGGCCCCGCGAGCCAGACGCGCCAGGTGTGGGTGCCCGAGACCAGCGAGGTCAGTGACGACGATCCGCCCTGGGTCGACCCGCCGAGATTGATGTCCGGCAGCCCGAGGTTCGAGGTCTGCACGACGGTGCCGGACAGGCCCTTGAGGTTGGCCTGCTGCACGTCGACGAGCAGCTGCGCGGCGGAACGCGGCGGCAGGCTCGGGTCGGCGCTGGCGACGTGGTTGGCCGTGAGGGCGACGGCACCGATCACGGCGAGTGCGCCGGCGGGTGCTGCCCAGCGGGCGGCAGGGTGGTCCGTGAACAGGCTCATGGGTCCATCCTGCCGCGCGGGACCTGTGAACTTTCTAAGGGTTTCAGACCGGGAATGTGGGCTGAGGGCTGGGACTCTCGTGCCACAGTGGCGGGGTGCGGGTGCTGGTGGTCGAGGACGAGCCCCGGATGGCCGCTGCCCTTGCGAAGGGCCTTGTGGCAGAAGGGTTCGTGGTCGACACGGCGGTCGACGGACCGAGTGGGCTGGAGGCTGCGCGGTTCGGCGGGTACGACGCGGTCCTGCTCGACGTCATGCTGCCGAGGATGTCCGGCTACACGGTGGTCCGGACGCTCCGGGCAGAGGAGAACTGGGTGCCGGTCATGCTCCTGTCGGCCAAGGACGGCGAGTACGACCAGGCCGACGGGCTTGACTACGGCGCCGACGACTACCTCACCAAGCCGTTCTCCTTCGTCGTCCTGCTCGCCAGGCTGCGGGCCCTGGTCCGTCGCGACCCGGTGCCCCGCGCCACGACGCTGGCAGCCGGAGGCATCCGGCTCGACCCCGCCTCGCGCCGGGTCGAGGTGGCGGGCGCGGTGGTGGCCCTGTCCCGGACCGAGTACCTCGTCCTCGAGCACCTGCTGCGCGCGCACCCGGCCGTCTCGACCAAGGAGTCGCTCCTGGACAACGTGTGGGGCTCCGCCGAGACGGTAGACCCCAACGTGGTCGAGGTCTACATCGGCTACCTGCGGCGCAAGCTGGGTCGCGACCGCATCGAGACGGTGCGTGGCGTCGGATACCGGTTGCGGGCATGACCGGGTGGTTCGGTCGGCGCAGCCTCCGATCGCGGCTCATGGTCGTCGGACTGGCTGGCGTCGCGGGAGCGCTGCTCGTGGGCGGCATCGTCCTGTATGCCGCGATGGGCGCGGCACTGGACCGGGCCACCACCGCGGAGGCCAGGGCCAGTGCGCACGACGTCGCGATCCTCGTGGACGAGGGGCGCCTGCCCGCGCCGGTGCCAGCGAGCGGTGCCCAGCTGGTCCAGGTGCTCGACCCGCAGAACCGGGTCGTCGGCGCCTCCGTGACTGCCGACCGGTTGACCCCGCTCGTCGACCCGGCCGAGCGTCGGCTCGTCGCTCGCGGCTCCGGGCTCCGGGTGCCCGGCGCTCGCGCCGGGCTGTCGGGCGAGCTCCAGGTGGCGGGACTCGAGGCCGGCCCGGCCACGGCCCGGGTGCTCGTCGTCGCAGCGGTGCCGACGGCAGACCTCGACAACAGCCGTCGGGTGCTGCGGACGCTCATGCTGGTGCTCCTCCCCCTCTTCCTCGCGCTGCTCGGTGTCGTCGCCTGGCGCGTCATCGGATCAGCCCTTCGTCCGGTGGAGTCGCTGCGACAAGGTGCCCAGCGGATCGGTGCGGCCGCCGACCCGACGGAACGGCTCCCGGTGCCCGACACCCGGGACGAGGTCAGCGCCCTGGCGACCACGCTCAACGACATGCTCGCCCGCCTCGCGTCCGCTGGTGCGCAGCAGCGCAGCTTCGTCGCCGACGCGGCGCACGAGCTCCGAAGTCCGCTGGCGAGCATGCGCACCCAGCTGGAAGTCGCCGCCCGCGTCGGCGAGGGGGGCGCCCTGCCGGGCGAGCTGCTGCCGGAGGTGGATCGCCTGTCCGCCCTCGTCGAAGACCTCTTGGTGCTGGCGCGCTCGGGCGCCGAGGGCTCGCTCTCCGAGGCGACGGAGTTGTCGGTCGCCCAGGTGGTGGCTGACACCGAGCGGCGCTACACCTCGGCTCGCGTGCCGGTGAGGGCCCAGACCTCCGGTGGTCTCGGGGAGGCGACCGTCGTGGCGCGACCTGACGACCTGACCCGGGCCGTCGGCAACCTGGTCGACAACGCCGTGCGCCACGCGGCCACCCGCGTGACCCTGTCCTGGGAGCGTCACGGCAATGCCGTGTGGCTCGTCGTGGCCGATGACGGGCACGGCATACCCGAAGCCGACCGCGAGCGGGTCTTCGACCGGTTCGCCCGGCTCGACGAGGCTCGCGACCGCGACAGCGGCGGCAGTGGCCTCGGCCTGCCCATCACGCGAGAGCTGTTGCGGCGCAACGGCGCTCGGGTGTGGCTCGAGGACGCCGCACCCGGCGTGCGGGCTGTCGTGGCGTTCGATCGGGCCAAACCGAGCGATTCCACCCGCGGTTGAGGGGAGGCATCAGCGTCTGACCGGAGTCGAGTGGCCGCAGCGGTGGCTCAACCCCGAAAGGGAGCGCTTCACCCCGGAACCGTTTCGGGGTGAAGGCCACCTTTGTCCCTACACCCGATAAAGGTGTGACCTAGGGCGCGGTGTCGTTGAGCAGTCGCAGGAGGCGGGCGAGATCGGCGACGTCCTGCGCCTCCCAGCTCGCCAAGCGCGCACGCAGCCGCTCGCGCCGACCCGACACCGAGCGCTCCAGGGCCTCGGCACCGGCCGAGGTGAGCCGCACCTGACGGGCGCGGGCGTCATCCGGGTCGGGGATCCGCTCGATCAGGCCGAGGTCCTCGAGCGTGGTGAGGTTCCGGCTGGTCGTCGACTTGTGCAGCCCGAGCAGGTCGGAGATGTCGCCGCCCCGGGCGCCGCCGCCGGTGGCGGCCAGGTCACGGATGGCGACCAGCACGGCATACCCCGCGGAGTCGAGGTCGGGGTGCACGTCCAGGGCGGTGCGCTGCTGCGCACTGCGGGCACGGCGCAGCAGCCTGCTGAGCTCGATCTCGAGTGCCCCGAGGTCCGACGTGGGAGCCATGCAGGGGAGCCTAGGGCAGCGCGCGCAGTGCACGGGGAGTTGACCATCTCGCGAGGCCACGTCTATATTCCGCGTGGAATATTTCGCACGGAACGATCGGACGCCTGGACACCGATGCCCCTCTCCCCGCTGGCCATCTCGGCGCTGGCACTGCTCAACGAGCGCGCCATGCACCCCTACGAGATGTACCAGTTGCTCCTCGAACGTCACGAGGACCGCATCGTCCGCGTCACCCCGGGCTCGCTGTACCGCACGGTCGAACGCCTCACCCACGACGGCCTGGCCGAGGCGACCGGCACCGCCCGCGCGGGCAACCGGCCGGAGCGCACCACCTATGCCATCACCGAGCTCGGCCGCACGTCGCTGGTGGAGCGGATCCGGCAGATCCTGCGCGAGCCCGTCAACGAGTTCCCCAGCTTTGCCCTGGCCCTCGCCGAGGCACACCACGCCCCGGCCAGTGCCGTCTGCGCCGACCTGCGCGACCACCTCAAGGTCATCGAGGGCGAGCTGTCCGACATCGACTGCCTCGTCGACAAGGCCAGGGCGCGTGAGATCGCCGAGGCCTACTGGATCACCGCCGACTACATCCGCCACATGACCGTGGCCCAGCAGGACTGGATCAACGGTTTCATCACCCGACTCGAGAAAGGCGACCTCTCATGGCCGCACCCGCAACCCTGAGCACCGACCTGCCCGCCGACTACCGCCCGTGGCCGGCCCTGTGGGCCATGGTGATCGGGTTCTTCATGATCCTGGTCGACTCGACCATCGTGTCCGTCGCGACGCCGGCGATCATGAAGGGCCTGGGCGCCGACGTGAACTCGGTCATCTGGGTCACCTCCGCCTACCTGCTCGCGTATGCCGTGCCGCTGCTCATCACCGGCCGCCTCGGCGACCGCATCGGGCCGAAGTACGTCTACCTGATCGGGCTGGCGCTATTCACCCTCGCCTCTCTCTGGTGCGGGCTCACCGGTTCCATCGAGATGCTGATCATCGCGCGCATCGTCCAGGGCGTCGGGGCATCGCTCATGACACCCCAGACGATGGCGGTCATCACGCGCACCTTCCCCGCCGCCTCCCGTGGCCAGGCGATGTCCCTGTGGGGCGCCACCGCGGGAGTCGCCATTCTCGTCGGACCGCTGGTCGGCGGCCTGCTCGTCGACGGCCCCGGCTGGGAGTGGATCTTCTTCATCAACGTCCCCGTCGGCGTCGCCGCCTTCGTGCTCGCGGCCCGCCTGGTGCCCACGCTGCAGACGCACAGCCACTCGTTCGACTGGATCGGTGTGGCGCTCTCCGCGGTCGGCATGTTCCTCATCGTCTTCGGCATCCAGGAGGGCGAGACCTACAACTGGGGCACCATCACCGGGATCATCTCCGTGCCGCTGCTCATCGCCGCGGGCATCGTGGTTTTCGGCCTGTTCGTCTACTGGCAGAGCCGGATCCGGACCGAACCCCTCGTGCCGCTCGGGCTGTTCCGCGACCGCAACTTCTCGCTGTCCAACATCGCCATCGCCGCAGTCGGGTTCGCCATCACGGCGATGGCCTTCCCGTTCATGCTCTATGCCCAGGTCGTCCGCGGCCTGACGCCGACCCAGTCGGCCCTGCTGCTCGTGCCCATGGCGGTGCTGGCCGGCGCGCTGTCCCCGGTCGCGGGCCGGCTCATCGACCGCATGCACCCGCGGGCCATCACGGCGTTCGGGTTGGCCCTGTGCTCGGTCGCGCTGTTCTTGCTCAGTCTGGTGACGACCACGGACAGCCCGACGTGGCTGCTGCTCGTGCCCATGGCGCTGATGGGTGTCGCGAACGCCTTCATGTGGGCCCCGCTAGCCGCCACCGCCACGCGCAACCTGCCGATGTCCTCGGCAGGCGCCGGATCCGGCATCTACAACACGACCCGGCAGATCGGCGCAGTCCTCGGCAGCGCGGCCATCGCGGCCCTCATCGAGGCGCGGCTGACGGCCAACCTGCCCGGGGTGCCCCAGGACATGTCGCAGCGCACCTCAGGCGTGAAGCTGCCTCCGCAGATCGCCGACGGCTTCGCCAGCGCGATGTCGCAGGCGCTGCTGCTGCCGGCAGCTGTGCTGCTCCTCGGGGTGGTTGCCGCCCTCGCCTTCACCAAGCCGACCCACTCCTGACCGTGGTGGCGTCCGTCCAGCGGCTGCGCTTCACGGGCGCCATCGCCGGGGTCGGCTCCACGACCGGCGTGCGGTTCGTCGTGGGACGGTGGGTCGAGTCTCCCCTCGGGCCGTTCGCCGACGTGATGGTCGAGGACGCCGCGGGCCACCGGACCCTTCTGGCCCCCAGCGAGGGGGTGGCCGAGTTCGTCCAGCAGACCTACGAGTTCGACGAGGTCTGCCTGGCGCCGGTGTCCGTGGCCGTGACCACCACCGGCTGGGACGTTCGCGCGGGCGACCACCTCACGGCATACCTGTCCGTGGGGAGGCGTATGCCGCTGGGCTGGCTGCTGCGCGCGGTGCCGCCGCGGATCGGGACCAGTCCCGCGTGGGCCACCGTCGTCGACCCCGTGGCCCGGGTCGCGCTGCATGGGGTACGGACCCGGGGAGTCGCGATGGAGGGTCGACGTGAGTGGTACGGCGCCACCGACCTGCACGCGGTGACCCGTCTCGACGGCTCCTGGCGCGGCACGGCCCTGGGCGACCTGGCCGACGTCGACCCGCCCTGCCGGTTCGGGTTCAGCTCCACGCCGACGCGCCCGGGGGTGACCACCGTCGTGTCCACGGTCGAAGTGCTGGGACACTGAGCGCGTGCGCCGAATCACGCAGTCCCGCAAGCTCCACCAGGTCCGCTACGACGTGCGTGGGCCGATCCTCGAGGAGGCCCAGAAGCTCGAGGCCGAGGGGCACAAGATCCTCAAGCTCAACATCGGCAACCCCGCGCCGTTCGGCTTCGAGGCGCCCGAGGCGATCCTGCAGGACATGGTCCACCACCTGCCGAACTCCCAGGGCTACAGCGACTCGCGCGGCATCTACTCCGCCCGCACGGCCGTCGCGCACTACTACCAGTCCCGTGGCCTGACGGACACGCACGTCGACGACGTCTACATCGGCAACGGCGTCTCGGAGCTCATCTCGATGGTGCTCACGGCCTTCGTCGACGAGGGCAACGAGATCCTCGTGCCGGCGCCGGACTACCCGCTCTGGACCGGCGCCGTGACGCTGGCCGGCGGCACCCCGGTCCACTACCGGTGCGACGAGTCCAACGGCTGGAACCCCGACCTTGCCGACATCGAGTCCAAGATCACCGAGAACACCCACGCCCTGGTCGTCATCAACCCCAACAACCCGACCGGCGCCGTCTACAGCGACGAGATCGTGCGCGGCATGGCCGACATCGCCCGCCGCCACAACCTGGTCCTGATGTCCGACGAGATCTACGAGAAGATCCTCTTCGCCGACGAGGTCAACCAGCCGGTCCACCACCACACGGCGACCTTCGCCGGCGACGACGTGCTGTGCCTGACGTTCAGCGGGCTGTCCAAGGCCTACCGCGTCTGCGGCTACCGCGCGGGCTGGGTGATGGTGTCGGGGCCCAAGGAGCTCGCGGCCGACTTCCTCGAGGGCCTGACCCTGTTGGCCAACATGCGCATGTGCGCCAACGTCCCTGGCCAGCACGCGATCCAGACGGCACTCGGCGGCTACCAGTCGATCGAGGAGTACATCCACCCCGGCGGCCGGTTCTACGAGCAGAGCAAGACGGCCTGGCGGCTGCTCAACGAGATCCCGGGCGTCAGCTGTGTCGAACCGCACGGAGCGCTCTACTGCTTCCCGCGGCTGGATCCCGACGTCTACCCCATCGAGGACGACCAGGCGTTCGTCATCGACCTGTTGCGCAGCAAGAAGATCCTGGTCACGCACGGCACCGGCTTCAACTGGTTCGAGCCCGACCACTTCCGCCTGGTGACGCTGCCCGACGTCGAGGTCCTGACCGAGGCGATCGGGCGGATCGCGGACTTCCTGGAGACCCAGCGCGCCTGATGCGCATGGTCCGGGCGGGTGACGCTGGGCTGCTCGGGGCTGTCGCCGCGGGCGGTGTGTTGGGTTCCCTCAGCCGGTATGCCGTCGGGCTGGCGCTGCCGCACGTGTCCGGCGCCTTCGCGTGGTCGACGTTCCTGGTCAACGTCACGGGGTCGCTCGCGATGGGTGTGCTGGTCGTCTGGGTGCTCTCGATGACCCAGCCGCACCCGTGGCTGCGGCCCTTCCTCGGGGTGGGCGTGCTCGGGGGCTGGACCACCTTCTCGTCCTACGCCCTGGACATCCACGCGATGGTGCAGGCGGGGCACGGACTGGTCGCCGCGGCATACCTCGTGGGGTCGTTGGTCGCGGGCCTGGTGGCGGTGGGCTTCGGGGTCACGCTCGGCGAGCGGGTTTTCGGGCGGCGACCGTGACCGGGTGGGGCGCGCTGCTGGTGCTGGCGGGCGCCGCCATCGGGGCACCGCTGCGGTTCGTCGTGGACCGGTGGGCGCGGGAGCACACCAGGGCCGGGACCATCCTCGGGACGCTCGTCGTGAACGTGGTGGGGTCTTTCGTCCTCGGGCTCGTGGCAGGGGTGCCGCATCCAGCCGAGTGGCTGATGCCGTTGGTGGGCATTGGTTTCTGCGGGGCGCTGACGACGTTCTCCACGTTGGCGTTCGAGACGTGGGTGTTCTTCGAGGAGCGCGCTTGGCGGCCGTTCGTCGCCAACCTCGCCCTCACCCTGGGCCTCGGCCTGCCTGCGGTCTGGCTCGGCTACCTGATCACGTCCTGACAGGCGTGACCAACCCGAGGGCGACCCGACCGCACGGCGACCGACCCGCAGGCGGACGCCGAGTGAGCGCCAACCCACTCTCGAACCTGGTCGATGAGTGGGTTGGCGCTCACTGAGAGGTCGCCGCCGGGCGTTCAGTCCTGCGCGGGCAGGCTCGGCATCGCGGGCAGCTGCCGCGCGACCACTGCCGCCACGAGCATGAGCCCGACGAGCACCGCGAGCGCCACCTCCATCGCGGGTCGGAACGTCTCCACCGGAGACGCAGACCCGTGGGCGTCGACGACGGAGAAGAAGAGCGAGCCCAGCACTGCCACCCCGGCCGCGCCCGAGAGCTGACCCGTCGTGCTGAACAGCCCCGATGCCGACCCGGCCTTGTCGACCGGCACGTCCGCGAGCGTGAAGACGCCGATCGGCGAGACCATCAACCCGAACCCGGCACCGGCCACCACGAACCCCGGGAGGAACGTCCAGACCGAGGTCGAGGCGTCGGCGCCGTGGACCGTGGCGGCGAGGACCACGGCACCGGCCGCCCAGGTCAGTGCACCGATCTGCAGCACCCGTCGACCGATCTTGGGTGCGAGCACGGCCACCCCGACGCCGGCGAACACGGTCGTCGTCAGCGCGAACGGCACCCCCGCGAGCCCTGCCTTGAGCACCGACCAGCCGAGACCCGCCTGGAGGTAGATCGTCTGGCACAGGAAGTAGGAGGCCATCGCCATGAACAGCAACGAGTTCATCGCCGAACCGGCGGCGAAGCCCCGGCCCCGGTAGAGGCTGAGCGCCACCAGCGGCTCGCGAGCGGCGCGCTCGGCCCGGACCTGTGACCTCGCGAAGAACCCGAGCACGACCGCACCGGCGGCCATCGCGGCATACACCCAGGCGGGCCAGCCCAGCTCGCGACCCATGGTGAGGGGGTAGAGCACGGCGAGCAGACCGACGGCGAGAACACTGACACCACGCACGTCGATGCGCGGGCGTTGCGTGGCAACGGATTCCGGCACCCAGCGCAGCGCGGCCACCATCGCCAGCGCCCCGAACGGGACGTTGACGAGGAAGATCGAGCGCCATCCGAGACCGCCGAGGTCGGCCTCCGTAAGAACGGCACCGATGACCGGCCCGAGCACTGCCGACAGTCCGGCCAGCCCGGTGAAGAGCCCCATCGCCTTGGCCCGCTCGTGCGGCGCGTACATCACCTGGAGGCTCGACAGGACCTGCGGGATCATCGCCGCGGCCGCGAGTCCCTGCAGCGCGCGGAAGCCGACCAGCGCCTCGGCGTTCGGGGCGAAGCCGCACGCCGCCGACATGAGGGTGAAGCCGACGAGCCCGCCGAGGAAGACCCGCTTGCGCCCCCAGAGGTCACCCAGGCGCGATCCGGTGATCAGGCCGACGGCGAACGCCAGCGGGTACGCCGCCACCATCCACTGCAGCTGGGCGGCGCTGGCCTGGAGCCCCGCCTCGATGGTCGGCAGGGCGACGTTGACGATCGTGGTGTCGAGGAGCTCCATCGTCGAGGCGAGGAACAGGCTGAGCAGCGCGATGGTCCGTGCCCGTCCCAACGGCAGCGCGCCCCGCGCCACCACCGGGGTCCCGGGCTGCGTGGCGTCGCCACTCGTGGCCTCGTGGCTGTCGACCGGCGGGTATGCCGTGTGCTCACCCTCGCGAGGCACCTCCAGCGTGGTGGTCATGTCCTTCTCCTGACGTGGTGGTCTGCGGATTTCTGTCATCACCGACGCTAGGGAGAGATCCGGCCACTTTCTGACCGCTATCTCAGGCATCCTGAAGTCATGGCCAACACCAGCTCCCGCACCCTGCGACTGCTCTCCCTGCTCCAGACCCACCGGTTCTGGGCCGGGCCCGAGCTGGCCGACCGGTTGGAGGTCTCCGAGCGCACCCTGCGTCGCGACGTCGAGCGACTGCGCGAGCTCGGCTATCCCGTCGACTCGGTGCGCGGCGTGGAGGGCGGCTACCAGCTCGGAGCCGGCGCCACGATGCCGCCCCTGACCGTCGACGAGGACGAGGCGATCGCCATGGTGGTGGCGCTCAACGGAGCGGCGCAGCTGACTTCGGGTGCGCTGTCGGAGGCGTCGGTCAGCGCCCTGTCCAAGGTCGTGCAGGTGCTGCCGCCCAAGCTTCGTCGGCGAGCAGAGGCGCTGCGGGCAGTGACCGACGACGCGCCCTTCTCCGAGGCACCGGCAGTGCAGGCCGAGGTCCTCGCAGCCGTCGCCCAGGCCACGCGTGACACCGAGCGCATCCGGTTCACCTACCGCGCGCGGGGCGGCCAGGTGGCGGGTGAGGACGTCCGGCGCCACGTCGAGCCGCACCGCCTGGTCACGGTGGGTCGGCGCTGGTACCTGCTCGGCTACGACCTCGACCGGCAGGACTGGCGCTCGTTCCGGCTCGATCGCCTGACCGAACCATTCGGGACCCGCTCACGATTCCGGGCCCGCGAGATCCCGGGAGGCGACGCCGCGGCCTACGTGCGAAAAGGACTGTCCCGCAACGAAACCCGTGTTGTCGTGCGCGCCACGGTGAGGGCATCGGCAGAGCAGGTGGAGAAGCGCACCGGGCGCTGGGCGCGCGTCACCCCTATCGACGACACCTCCTGCCGACTGGAGATGGACGCCGTGCACCCGGGGTGGGCGGCGTTCGGGCTGGGCGTGGTCGACGCACCGTTCACCCTCGAGGAAGCCACTCCGGAGGTGCTCGAGGTGCTGCGCCTGTGGTCGTCGCGCTTCACCGAGGCAGCCGGCACAGTCCAGAGCGGCTGACGGACCTCGGTGCGACACTGCCGACATGACCGCGAACTGGCACCTCACCGTCGACTGCGCCGACACCTCCCGACTCGTGACCTTCTGGTGCGCGGCGCTCGGCTACGTCCCCGAGCCGGCCCCTGCCGGCTGGGACTCGTGGCTCGACTACTGGCGAGCGGGCGGCATACCCGAGGAGGAGCTCGTCGGTGCCGAGAACGGCAGCGGGGCGATCGTCGACCCCGAGGGGGTGCGACCGCGCATCTGGTTCCAGGAGGTGCCCGAGCCCAAGTCGGTCAAGAACCGGCTGCACATCGACGTCCGGCACACCCCGGGACGCGAGGCGATGCCGTACGCCGCGCGGCGGGCGAGCCTGGACGCCGAAGTCGAGCGGCTGGTCGCCCTGGGCGGGAGCATCGCCTACGTCAATGCCCCCGACGGCGCCGACTACTACGCCGTGACGCTGCGCGACCCCGAGGGCAACGAGTTCTGCGTGGTGTGACAACTGTGTGGCGTGACGGCTGCGTGGTTTGACGGCAGCGTGGTGCGACCGAACCGGTCCGGCCACCTGAGAGGCTGGCCCGGTGCTGACGACCAACGACATCGCCAAGTGCGAGAACTGGTTCGAGGACCACGGCCTGCCCTACTTCGTCGAGTCCGGCCACGAGGCGATCCAGAGGGCGCTGGCCCCCCGCATCGTGGGCCTCTGGGCCTTGGCCGCCGTCGTCCCGGCCGTGGTCGTCACCGTCGTCGCGCTCAACCTCGACCTCTCGGGCGGCGCGGCTGTGGCTGCGGGCCTACTCGTCGCGGCGGCTGTCGCGCTGGGTCGGGCCATCCGCGTCTTCCGCGTCGGGCGGATCGGCCGGTGGGCGCTGGCCCACGCCTGGGAGAACCGTTCGCTCATCGGACCCCTCGCGACGCGGGCGCTGCCGTTCCTGTTGCTGTTCATCACCTTCCTGTTCATCAACACGGAGGTGTGGCAGGTCTCCTCGGCTCTGCCGCGACCGCTGCTGTGGGTCTGCGTAGGCATCTTCGCGCTGCTCGCCGTGGCGTTCCTCGCACCGTCGTTCGCGAGTGAGATCGAGCGGGTCGGCGTCGAGGTCGAGGGTGAGCGGCTGGCGTCGACCTGCCAGGGGACACCGGTGGCCTCGGCTGCGCGGGAGATCTTGTCCGAGCCGCACCTCGCCACCGAGGTCGCCGGCATCCGGCTGCCGAAGCTCCAGCGTCGCAACCTGATGCTGATGCTCTTCATCGCCCAGGCGATCCAGATGCTGTCGCTCGTCGTGATCGTGTTCGGGTTCTTCGTGGTCTTCGGCTCGATCGCGATCCGACCGAGCGTCATCCAGGCCTGGGTGGGCGAGAAGCCGCACTACACGGGCCCGTTCCACCTCATCAGTGACGAGCTGTTCTCGGTGGCGGTGTTCCTGTCGGCGTTCGCGGGTCTCTACTTCACGGTCCAGGCCGTCATCGACCAGAACTACCGTCGCGAGTTCTTCACCCGGATCCAGGACGACCTGCAACGCGCAATCGGCGTCCGCAAGGTCTACGTCGCCTTGCGTGCACACCTCACCACACCGCGGACCGACTGACCGGGCGCACGCCACGACGTAGGCTCCAGGCTGTGAACCGTCGCGTCTCGCTCGTCATCGGTGTCGTGCTCGTCCTCATCGGAATCGTCTGGACCCTGCAGGGCCTCGACATCCTCGGCGGGAGCGGCATGAGCGGGGTGGGCATCTGGGCGGTCATCGGGCCCTTCGTCGCCCTGATCGGGGTCGTCGTCGCCCTCGGCGCCCGCCGCCAACGCTGACGCATCCGGTATGCCGGCCCGGCACCGACCTCGCGCCGGTTCAGCAGCCGGTCCCCCCGTCAGCATGGTGCCCGGGCATGCAGCGCAGGCCCGCCGGGGTTCGGCGGGCCTGCCCTGAGCGGTCGCCTCAACGGCGCAGGAGACGTACCCCGGTCCCGAGCAACCAGAGCGCCAGTCCGGCCTGGAATGGGAAGAGCACCGTGTAGGCCACGTTGCCCGTCGTGACGAGAAGGGGCGCGGACGCGGCATACCCGAGGCCGCCGATGACGCCGACGACGGCGAGGACCCAGGCCGGCCGCGTGTGCGCGGCACGAGCCACGAGCACGGCGACCACGGCGCCCGAGATCCCGACCAACGGTGCCGAGGCGACCTGCAGCAGGACGTGGAGGTCGAGCACGGGTGTGGCCTCGTGGTGCTCCAGCGCGTGCGCCTCGCCGGCGGCCAGGAGGTGTGGGAGGACCTCGAGCGCGCCGAAGATCCAGGCGACCGACGCCGCAGGAAGCCACCGTTGGACAGAGGGACCGAAGGTGTGGCGTCGCCAGGCCACGACGAGGCCTGCTGCGGCGAGGACGCTTCCGACGAGGAGGACCCAGTGCGCCGGCGCCCACGCGGGGCTCTCGAACATCGACAGCAGGTGTGCGTCGACGGTGTCGCCGTGACCATGCGGGTGGAGCTGACCGCCCAGCGCGATCCCCAGACCACCAGTGGAGAACAGGATCGCGACGAGGCGACGACTGGCGCGCGGGGCCTGGCGGCCGGCGCCGGTCGCTGCCGAGTGGCTCGACCGTGCTTCGTTCGCGGACGGGGCCACGACCGGGGTGCCCATCTCAGGCCACCACGAGGGTGTTGTGGGTGGAGACGATGCGCCACGCCCCGTCGGCCTGCCGGACGATGACGCTGGTCGACAGGGCCTGGTGGACGCCTGCGAGCGGGCCAGCGGGGCTGTCGAGCGTGTTGGCCGAGAGGGCGAGGACGACGTCGGCAGCGAGGGCCTCTGCGCGCACCAGCTCCATCCGGTTGACGCTGCCGGCATAGATGGTCGCGAAGATCCCGGCGTGGCCGGCACCGATGGCCTCGGCCCCGAGGAGTCGGTCGCCGCGGATCGTGACGAACGAGGCGTCAGCGGTGTAGACGGCGCCGAAGGCCGCTCCGTCCGCGGCGTTCCAGGCGGACTCGAGGCGGGCGAGCGCCTCGGTCGCCACGGTCTGAGCCTCGGTGGTCAGGGTGGATGCGTTCATGGTCGTGCTTCCTTTCGCTGAGTTGGTATCTATTCATTAGTGATGCACTCAGTGAATATAGAATAACTCAGCGAACCTGTACAGTGGTTGTCGTGACGACTTCTCGCACTTACCGATCCGAGCTCCGGGAGCAGCAGGCAGAGCGCACCCGCGAGCTCATCGCCGCGGCAGCCCGCACGCGGTTCCTCGAGGGTGGCTGGGCCGGGACGAGCGTCCGGTCGGTGGCGCAGCTGGCAGGAGTGTCGGAGGCGACGGTCTACAACGCCTACGGGAGCAAGGCCGGGCTGGCGAGCTCGCTGATCGACGCCGCCGAGCAGAGCGCGGACGTCCGCCGAGTCGTCGCCGAGCTGAGGGAGCACGAGGGCAACCCGGTCGAGCAGCTGCGGGCGTTCGTGGCCTTCGACCGACGGCTCTTCGAGCTGGGTGGCGACGTGCTGCGGCTCCTGGCCGAAGCCCGACGCCAGCACCCCGAGCTCGGTGCGGCCTACCAAGAGGGCAGGCGCCGGGGCGAAACCGAGCGCGCCAAGCTGTTCGGCTCATGGCCCAAGTCCTTGTGGCACAAGGGGATCAGCCTCAGCGTCGCCCTCGACATCTACGCCGTGGTGGTCTCGGTGGAGAGCTTCGTCATCGCGACGGAGGAACGCGGGTGGACCGGCGACCAGGTCGAACGGTGGTGGCAGACCACCCTGGTCCAGCTCCTGTTCAAGCCCAACCGGGCCTAGCCCCCCGCAATCTCGATTGGCGCCGCCGGAGTGCGCCAGCGGGGCGTGCACCCATCACTTGCGGCCCTGTCGCCGGGTTGCGTACCCGAGGAGGAAGGCGCCACCGCCCTCGTCATTGCGTAGCCGACGATCAAGGCCAGCACCACGGCCACACCGACTCTCACCACCACGTGCCCACCGCGCGTCAACATGTCACGACTAGCGAGAGTGTGTCTCGTAGCTTGGCGTGCTACCGCGGCTGAGCCGTGGGGTGCTCCCCTGTCCGCCGCGGTGGTGAATGCCTGTCGTTTCGGTAGGCGGACGCGACCAGAGCGGTTCGGACAAGGCCGAGCAGTGGCCCGAAAGGCAGCGCAAAACCGATCCAGAACACGAGCTCGAAGGGCAGGAGTGCATAGCTGACGGCCGGCGCGTGGGGAGCGCCGGCCCAGAGGATTGCGGCCAGTGTGACCTCGGCGATGCACACCGTGAGGAATCCGACCAAGAGGGCGGTGCTGGTCGTCAGGCCGATCCGTTCGAATGGGCCGTTGCCGTAGGTCGGGAAGCCCAGGAAGTTCCAGACGTGTCCGGTCTGGGCGAAGTGGCGGATCCCGAAGAGGCACGGGAGGCCGAAGCCGATCCCCAGGAACGCGCTGACCGAGCTGGCCGCCCGCGCCATCCTCTGGCCCCTGTGCATTGGAACTCGCTCTCACCTCTCTGCACTCGTATCGACCGTCTTGGTGCTGGCCGCGCGCAACCCCCGACGTCGCGTGTCTCGACCTGAGTGGTCGATCAGTTGTGCCGAGAGCAGCTCGCGCAGCAGGGCTGTGGTGCGCGAGTGCGACCATCCTCGGCCGGTCCGGATCGACTGGTACACCTCGGCACTGAAGAGCACGACCAAGATGTCGGTGGCCGCCGCCTGTGTCAGTCCTGGTCGCAGGCCGCCGGGTTTTCGCGCGATGATGCGGATGATCTCTCGGTAGGACTCGACGCGTCGTTGCTCGCTGACCTGCACCACGGCGGCCGCTTCGGGGTCGCCACCGGCACCGTGAAGGGTGGCGACGAGCGGTGCCACCCGCTGGAGGATCCCGACGCCGTTGGTGAAGAAGACGGTGAAGGCCGCCTCGGCTGTGGGGCTGTCGTGGAACTCGCGCCACCATTGGTGCCAAGGCAGTAGTTCGGTGATGTCGGGGGCGACTGGCGGCCCAGGCCAGCGATCGAAGCCGCCGATCGCTGCTCCCAGTGACTCTTCGAGGAGCGCAGCTTTGGTCCCGAACGTGTAGTAGATCGTCGGGACCGCCACGCCTGCCCTCTTGGCCACTTCGGTGATGGTCGTCCCGACGTACCCGCGCTGGCAGAACAGGTCGTACGCGGCCTCAACCATCCGGCGCCGGGTGGCAAGGGCTCGGTCCGCGCGGGTCGTGGGGGTAGACAGCGGCTCCATGGAGGCTCACTATAGTGTCACTATAGTGAGGAAGGGGAGGGCGGATGAAAATTCTGTTCGCGTCACCGCCGGCCGATGGACACTTCAACCCCCTGACAGGTATCGCCGCCTACCTGGCCGATCGTGGGCATGACGTCCGGTGGTATGCCGGACCGGCGTATGGCGCCAAGCTCGACAGGCTTGGCATGCGCTGGTTTCCCTACCGTCGGGCGACGGAGCTCATGGCCAGCAACATCAATGAGGTGTTCCCCGAACGTGCTGCTCTCAAGGGGCCGCGGCTGATCTCCTTCGACCTCGACAAGTTCTTCGTGAGCCAGGTCGACGAGCACTTCCAGGACCTCGAGGACATCAGGCGGGACTGGCCATTCGACGCGATGGTGTGCGATGGGGCGTTCTACGCCGAGCAACTCGTCGCCGAAGCGCTGCGTGTACCGGTATACGCCATCGGCCTGTCGATGGTGTTGTCTGACGGCCAGGGGCCGCCACCGTTCTTTGGGTTGCGGCCCGCGCGCACGCCCGTGGGCCGGATGCAGCATGCCGTGGCCCGCAGGCTGCTCGCGAGCGCCATGAAGGCTGGAACCACGCACTACAACCAGATTCTCGCCCGCCATGACCTGGCGCCGATTCCCCCCAACGGCTTCCCTCACGAGCCGATGCTGAGGACCGAGCGGGTCTTTCTCAACGGCTCCCCGGGACTCGAGTTCCCGGGTTATCAGCCGCTTCCGAATGCCGAGTACATCGGGCCGCTGTTGCCTGCCCGCCCCTCGACCAGCCCGAGGGTCTCGCTGCCTGCTGCAGTGGTGGACACGTCGCGGAAGGTGGTGGCGGTCTCCCAAGGCACCGTCGACAACACCGACCCCGGCAAGCTGATCATCCCCACCATCCAAGCGCTCAAGGACTCCGACTACGTCGTCGTCGCCACGACTGCCGGTGCCCACACCCAGGCCCTGCGTGCGCGTTTCCCCGAACCGAACGTGATCATCGAAGACTTCATCAACTACGACGACCTGTTCCCGCACGTCGACGCGTTCGTTACAAGCGGCGGCTTCGGAAGCAACCTCGTGGCATTCCTGCACGGCGTTCCTGTCGTGGGTGCCGGAAAGCGCGAGGGTAAGAACGACATCAACGCACGGGTCGGCTACAACCACCTCGGCGTCGACCTGCGCAGCGAACGCCCGAAGCCAGCGACAATCCGGCGGGCGGTCCAGAACCTCCTCCACGACCCCACGTACGCGTCGAAGGTCGCCGCACTACGGGCGGAACTCGACGCCTACGTCCCACTGGCCACGATCGAGAACGCGCTACTGCGGCAGTCCGCACCCTCCCGCCAGTCGCACGGCTAACGATCTACCGGGTAAGTCGCGGCGGTGTGTCGCGGCGGTGTGTCGCACCTTCGCTCGTTGGCTGGCCGCCCGGGGTCCGCCTCTGGCTTCGCGACGTGGTGCTGATCTCCAACCTGCGGTGGATCCGCTGGGATAGCCGCCTTGGGACGGTGGCGGGGTGGCTCGACGTGGTGAATGGTTGCCGCGGGTGTCAACCCGCGGGTGTGTCTGGGGCGATTAGTGGGCATGATGAACGCGCCGCAGGTCGGCGCCCGGCCGCACAAGCCGGGTGGGGGGCTGTCGCCTGCCTTCACGGGGCGGGGCCGGTCGTTCGAAGACTTCTATCGTGCCGAGCTTCCGGGCCTGGTGGTTTTGGCGCGGGCGCTGGCGCCACCGGGGTTGGCCGAGGATGTCGCGCAGGAGGCCATGATGGTGGCCTACCGCCGGTGGTCGACGATCCGGGAGTTGCAGCACCCGGAGGCTTATGTGCGCCGGGCCTGCGCGAATCTGGCGGTGTCGCAGTTCCGTCGCCGACTGGCTGAAGCAAGGGCTTTCCGACGCTCGGGGCCGCCTCAGATCGTCGACCAGCTGGGCGGTACCGGCGAGTTCTGGCATTTGGTGCGATCCCTGCCGCGGCGCCAGGCGCAGGTGGTGGCGTTGCACTACGTGTGCGACCTGTCGGTCGCGGACGTGGCCCGCACGCTGGAGGTGTCCCAGGGGTCCGTGAAGGTTCACCTGAGCCGTGCCCGGCAGTCGTTGGCGCGCACGCTAGGCGTTTCGCTGGAGGTGAAGTCATGAGCCTGGAGGAGCTGGCTCGCAGCGCGACCGCGGACCTGTGGGCGGAGACCACGCGCACACTGGACGTCGACGCCAGGTTCCGCGACCTGCGCCACGACCGCACCCGCGGGCGGGTCGGGTGGATGGTCGCCGCCGCAGCTGTCGCCGCGCTAGTCCTGCTGGTCGTCAGTGCCCCGTGGCCGCGCCGACAGGCCCTGCCAGCCGCCCCGACGCGGCCCGCAACCGTGGAGTCGCTGGTGTTCCAGAACGGCACGGGCCTGACCGTGGTCGCTGGGTCGCTTCCCGCCCTGACCGGCAAGGTCAAGACCGGTGCGCCTGCACCAATGTCGTTCTCCCCAGACGGCTCGAAACTCGCCTACGGCGCCGGCGATGTGCACGTGGTCGACGTCAACACCGGAACGGACCGCAAACTCGGGGCGTGCCGGCAACCTTCGTGCCCGGTGGCGTGGTCGCCGGACTCCGCGCAGGTCCTCACAGCCTCCCCGAATGGACTGGTCCGGATTGCGGTCGAGGGGGGCGAAGCGAGCACCGTGCCCCTGCCGGCGGGCTGGTCCGTGACCGGTCTGGACGTGAACGCGGCCGGCCGGATTGCCCTGACCGGCATGACCAACGCGGAAGCGTCGGTCATGACGGTCGAGCTGGCAGGTGGGCGCCCCCAGGTGCTGTTCAAGTTCGGGCCGTATCCGGACCTGGGCGATCCCCGCTGGTCGCCGGACGGTCAGAGCTTCATGTACCTGCAGTGGCGCGGACTTCGGGACGGCCACAGCAACGACCTCTCCGTGCGCTCGATCCGCGCAGACGGGCTGGACCTCCGCGTGGTCGCCCAGTTGGGGCACTGCGAGTGCTTCGCCCCAGTGCGACCGTGGATGGACCTGTCGCCCACTGGGCGGGTGGCCGTGTCCACGCTGAACCAGAACCGGGCAAACCTGGTCGAGATCGGGGCCGACGGCCGCCTCACCACCATGCTCTCCAATGCCGCCAAAGGCACGCCAAGCGGGATCGGCACCGTCGCCTGGCAGTCCGCGCCGGGCACCACCCCAGCGCGGTGAGCGGCGTGGATCCTGCCGTGACCACCGCCCCGGAGTAGCGCAGGTCATCCCTCTCCTAGCCCCACCCCATCCCCACCTCACCTAGGCAGCGCCACCGGCCTCGTCCTGTGTCGTCACGGTCGCCGGTGCCTGGAGCAGCTCACCGAAGAAAGGGATATGTCATGAAACTCACCCACACCGACCACGCCGGTACTGCCACCGCGGCCACCACAGTCGCCCTGGTCCTGGTCGTCCTCGGCGTCGTCCCAGTCCGGGCATCGGCTCGCCAATCCGCAGGTGCCGTGCAAACTCAGCAGTCCGCCATAGCCGATAGCGACCGAGTGAAGTCCCGGATCGCCTATGGCTCGACCCTCTTCGCCACCTGGGCCACGGTGACCAACGGCAACTCCTCGGCCAACGCTGCCGAGCACCGCAAGGAGCTCACCGGCGGCCATGCCGGGTCGGCCAACGCAGCCGAAGCCCCGGCATTCAGGCCGGACCTTCGGTGAGCAAGCGGGGGCAGCGCGCGGGTGACGGAGCCGTGGCTGACCAGGACTGCGGCTGTCCGCACCTCCGGAACGAGCAGGGCCCCGACCGCGTCTCCGCAGGTCAGGGTCCCAGTCGTCTGTCTCAACGCAGAGTGCGCCCGAAGGGATTCGAACCCCTAACCTTCTGATCCGTAGTCAGATGCTCTATCCGTTGAGCTACGGGCGCGAATGTCGCCCTGAGATTCCTTGTGGGATCGCCCAGAGCAACGACGGGAAAGACTACCGGCTCGACCCCGCGCCGACGAAATCGGTATGCCGCCCGCCTGGGGCGCGCACGCGGCATACCCTCGCGTCGGTGGCCGGACCGACGGGCCGGGACGGCGCTGGGTCGCCCTGAACGCGGCCCGGCGGCCACGGGCGGCCAGGGGGGGCCGCGTCTCGAAAGGCAAGAAACGCAACGGTTTTCGCAGCCTTCTTGCAGCGGTTGCAAGAAGGCTGCAAACTCACCCGACGTACTCGCCGGTTGTGAGGCTTTTCACGAGCGATCTACGACCCTCGCGGTATCTACTGGCGCGTAGGGGGGCGTACCTTGGCCAGATCAGGAGCGTTCACCATGTGGACACGCGGTCGGATGACCCGTGTCGGCGTGGACGCATCACCTCATGATCCGGGCGGCACACACCCGGGCGAAAGGGACGGCCGATCACATGACGACCGAGGCGACGCAGACTGACCAGCGCGCAGGCGGCACCACGCACGCCGGCCTGCAGGCATGGGTCGACGAGGTGGCAGCGATGACCACCCCCGACCACATCGAGTGGGTCACCGGCTCCGCCGCCGAGTGGACCCGACTGACCGACAAGCTCGTCGAGGCCGGCACCTTCGTGCGCCTCAACGAGGAGAAGAAGCCCAACAGCTTCTACGCAGCCTCCGACCCGACCGACGTCGCCCGGGTCGAGGACCGCACCTACATCTGCTCCGTGGACGAGAAGGACTCCGGGCCCACCAACAACTGGATGGACCCGAACGAGATGAAGGACCTCATGCGCGGGCTCTACGCCGGCTGCATGAAGGGCCGCACGATGTACGTCATCCCGTTCGTGATGGGTCACGTCGAGGCGGAGAACCCGATGTTCGGCGTCGAGATCACCGACTCCGAGTACGTCGTGGTCTCCATGCGCGTGATGGCCCGCACCGGCGTCAACGTGCTGCGCCGCATCGAGGAGCTCGGCGAGCACGCCAAGTACGTCCCCGCGCTGCACTCCGTCGGCGCCCCGCTCGAGCCGGGCCAGCAGGACGTGAAGTGGCCCTGCAACCCCGAGAAGTACATCGTCCAGTTCCCCGAGGAGCGGATGATCTGGTCGTTCGGCTCCGGCTACGGCGGCAACGCCCTCCTGGGCAAGAAGTGCTACTCGCTGCGCATCGCCTCGGCGATGGCCCGCGACGAGGGCTGGCTGGCCGAGCACATGCTCATCCTCAAGCTCATCTCCCCCGAGCAGCAGGTCTACTACATCGCCGCCGCGTTCCCGAGTGCCTGTGGCAAGACCAACCTCGCCATGCTGGCCCCGACCATCCCCGGTTGGAAGGTCGAGACCCTCGGCGACGACATCGCCTGGATGCGGTTCGGTGAGGACGGTCGCCTGTATGCCGTGAACCCCGAGTTCGGGTTCTTCGGCGTCGCGCCCGGCACCAACGAGCACACCAACCCCAACGCGATGAAGACCATCAACAAGGGCAACTCCGTCTTCACCAACGTCGCGCTCACCGACGACAACGACATCTGGTGGGAGGGGCTGGAGAACACCCCCGCCCACGCCACCAGCTGGAAGGGCCAGGACTGGACGCCCGACATCGGGGAGGCAGGCGAGCTGTCCAGCCACGCCAACAGCCGCTACTGCACCCCCATCGAGCAGTGCGACATCCTCGCCCCTGAGTACTACGACCCCAAGGGTGTGCCGATCTCGGCGATCTTCTTCGGCGGCCGCCGCAAGACGACCGTGCCGCTGGTGACCGAGTCCCGCGACTGGATCCACGGCACCTTCATGGGCGCCACGCTCTCGTCCGAGACGACCGCCGCCGCGACCGGTGCCGTCGGCGTCGTGCGCCGCGACCCGATGGCGATGCTGCCGTTCATCGGCTACAACGCCGGCGACTACTTCCAGCACTGGGTCAACCTCGGCAAGGACGCCGACGCCTCCAAGCTGCCGAAGATCTTCTACGTCAACTGGTTCCGTCGCGACGAAGAGGGTGGCTTCCTGTGGCCGGGCTTCGGCGAGAACAGCCGCGTCCTCAAGTGGGCCATCGAGCGCATCGAGGGCAAGGCTGCCGCCGTCGAGACCCCGATCGGCCACGTGCCGACCCCGGAGTCCCTCGACACCTCCGGCCTCGACATGAGCGACGCCGACATCGCGGCCGCCCTCAAGGTCGACCCCGAGGAGTGGAAGGCCGAGATCCCGCAGATCGAGGAGTGGTTCGCCAAGTTCGGCGACACCCTCCCCACCGCGCTCCAGGTCGAGCTCGACGGCCTCAAGGCCCGCCTCGGCGTCGAGTGACCACGCACTAGCAGGTATGCCGCCCACGCGGCATAGCGACGAAAGGCCCGGAACCCCTGTGGTTCCGGGCCTTTCGCGCGCTGGCTCGCAGACGAGAGTGCACGACACGCTGGGCGTCAGGGGGCCGCGTCAGCGTGTCGTGCACTCTCGAGGGTGGTGAGGTCGCGGGTCGCGTACTGGTGGTGGTACCACTCCTCGTTGACGATGCAGCCCACCACGTCGGCGACCAGGAAGTCCGACGGCTCGGGGTAGCCCGGCTCGGTGACCGGGGTCGTCCGCCCCACGAGCTTCTCCTCCGTCAGCCCGTCCACGACGGCGCGCATGCTGGCCATCCGGTCGCGCCGCAGCTCGAGCACCTCGTCGAGCGAGGGTCGCGCCGACCGGTCGCGAGGCACCTCGGGGATGTCGCCCATGTCGTCGTGCGGCAGGTCGAGCGGACTCCAGGGGGCCGGGTCGCCCAGCAGCGCGCGACGGATCCAGGCATCCGTGGCGAAGACGAGGTGGCGCAGCGTCTCGATGAAGGACCATTCGTCGTCGACCCGCTCGTGCAACAGCTCGGGGTCGAGCTGCTGGGCCCGCTCGACCGTCTCGGCCCACCGGCGCTCGAGGATGTCCCACGCCTCGCGGAACTCCGCCGGCGTGTGGGGCCGCATCTTCGCGCGGTCGGGCTCACGGCGGTCCAGCTCGGCCTCGACGAACTCGGTCACGTCGACACCGTTGACCGTGAGCCGCTCCACCTCACCGGAGATCTCGACGTCGACCAGTTGTGACCCGCTGATCTTCGCCCCCTTGAGGGCGACGTTCCTGAACCGCGCGTTGACCAGGTAGGTGTCGTCGAAGACCGCGTCGGTGAAGTCGAACCGCCGGAACGTCGTCCCGCGGTGGGCACTGTCGAAACCTGGGTGCTCGTCGTGGTCGGTCATCGCGTCTCCCAGGTCCACTCGCCCGACACCGGCTGCCAGCCGGGCGGGGGGTCCTCGCCGACGCGGCCGTCGACGGCTTCGCGCAGCAGGTCGGCGTGACCGGTGTGGCGGCCGTACTCCTCGACCAGGTCGAGCAGCAGGCGACGCAGGTTGGCGTGGTTCCCCTCGTCGTCGTGTGCCTCGACCGCCCGGTCCAGCCCGCCGTCGGCCAGCGCCTCGCCCACCCTCGCCCTGGCCCGCGACACCGCACCGTCGTAGAGCGCGTAGAGGACCTCGGGTGGGTCGGTGGCCGCCGACTCGAACTCCCAGTCGTCGTTGCCGTCCCAGCCGTTGTCGTCCCAGGCCGGGTCCATCGGCGCACCGGTCAGCTGCACCGTGAACTTGTAGTCCTCGTTGGAGGCGAGGTGTTTGAGCAGCCCGCCGAGGGTGAGGCTGGAGGCGCCGACGCGGGCGTTCAGCCCGGCGGAGTCGAGCCCGTCGGCCTTGTAGCGGAAGGTGGCCCGCAGCCGCTCGAGGGCGCCCAGCAGGGCCCCCTCCTCGGTGCCGGCCAGCGGTGGCTCCCACGGGGTCTCGGTCACGGTGTCTGTCGTAGCCATGACTGCACGGTAGAACCGGTTCCGGACGTTCGGCTACCGCATCAACCCCTACCCTGTTGTCATGTCGTCCTCCGACACCAGCCCGACCGCGCGGGCCCTGCTCGCCCTCGAGCTGGTCCAGGGCAACCCAGGCATCACCGCCGGGCGCCTCGCCGACCGTCTGGGAGTGACCGAACGCGCGGCCCGCCGCTATGTCGCGATCCTGCGGGAGGCCGGCATACCCCTGGAGTCCGAACGTGGCCCCTATGGGGGCTACCGCGTCGGCCGCGGCCTGCGGCTGCCCCCGCTGATGTTCGAGGCCAGCGAGGCCCTGGCACTGGTCATGGCGGTGCTGGACGGACACCACCAGGCGGCGGACCCCTCCGACCCCGCAGGAAGTGCGCTCGGCAAGATCGTCCGGGCCCTCCCTGAGCCCGTCGCCGCCCAGGCGGAGGCGGTCCGCCGGGCCACCGCGCCCGCGCCGGACCGGTCCGCCGCGAGGCCGAACCCCCAGACGACGACCGCCCTCGTGCAGGCCAGCATCGACCGGGTCCGGGTACGGATCGGCTACCGGACCGAAGCGGGACGCGAGTGGTCGCAGGAGGTCGACCCGTGGGCCGTCGTGGTCCGCCACGGGCGCTGGTACCTCCTGTGCTGGAGCCACGCGGCGACGGCCGTGCGCGCGTTCCGGATCGACCGGGTCACCGCAGTCGCCACGCTGGTCGAGGCGTTCGTGCCGCCCGCGGACCTCGACCCGGTCGCTGAGCTCGAGGCCCACATGGCGGCCGGGTGGGAGTACGCCACCGACGTCCTCGTGGATGCCCCACTCGAGACCGTGAGCGGCATCCTCCCCCGCGGGCTCGGCCGGCTCGAGGAGGTCCCCGAGGGCGGCACGCGGCTGGTGGGGAGCACGAGCAACCCCACCTGGTATGCCGAGCAGCTGGCCGTCCTGCCCGTCCCCTTTCGCATCGTGGGCGGCCCCGAGCTGCGCGCTGCCGCGCAGCAGCTCGCCCAGCGGATGGCAGCCGCCGCCCACGACTGACTGGGTGGGTCTGAGCCGTCCGCCCGTCGCCCGCAACACGGCATACTCGCCGCATGGCGCAGAGTGGTTCACCACGCAGTGACTCCCACCAACCGCACGGGGTCGTCTTTCCCGAGGTGGACGGCAAGCGAAGCACGTCAGCGCTCGGGCGGGCCGTCGTCGCGGACGCCTTGCGAGGGGTGGACCCGGTCGGGGCACAGGCCGCGGAGCGAGAGACCAACTGGCGCCAGGGCTACCTGACCCACTTCAAGCGCTTGGTCGAGGCCGGCCTGCTGCGCGACGGCGAGGCGGCGGTCGACGTCGCGCGCGCCGGGCTGGACTCCCTCCACTCGCGCATGCGGGCCACGACGCCCAACGGGGAGGTGCCCCTCGATCAGGCCTTCGCGACGGGACGGGATGCGGCCCTCGGCACGGCGACGGTGCGGGGCACCGGCGAGCGCGCGACCGAGCTCAGCCTCCCGATGCACGGCGAGCGGCTGCGCGGTGATGCCCTGCACAGGCAGCTCGACGACTGGACCACTCGCGGCATCATCGAGCCCTCCGCGGCCGAGGCAGTCCGCACCGTGATGGCCAACCCGGAGTGGCTCGACCTGAGCGACCAACGCGTCGTCGTGCTCGGAGCCGGTGCCGAGATGGGACCCCTGCGCTCGATCCTGTCGTGGGGAGGGGAGGTGGTCGGCGTCGACCTGCCCCGTCCCGAGATCTGGAAGCGCGTCCTGAACGTCGCGGCGTCGTCGGCCGGGACCCTGCACCTGCCGGTGCCCGCCGAGGCGCGCTGGTCGGTCGGCGACCTCGCCACCCACGCCGGAGCGGACCTGCTCCACGGCCTCCCGGCCATCGCCGACTGGCTCACCGACGTGGAAGGGCCCATGGTGCTCGGCAACTACGTCTATGCCGACGGCGCCACGAACGTCCGGGTCTCCACCGCCGTCGACGCGCTCAGCACCGAGCTGATGACCCGACGGGCCGATGTCGCCCTCGCCTTCCTGGCCACGCCGACCGATGTCTTCGCCGTGCCGGGCGAGGCCGTCGAGCACTCCACCCGGAGCTACCGCGGACCGTCCACCCCGATGCGGCTGGTCCGGCCGGCGCTCCGGACGCTGAGCGGCGGCCGGCTGTTGCGCCGCAACTACGCGCCCGGCACCAACCCGGGACTCAACGACAGCCTGGTCCCGCAACAGGGGCCGAACTACGCTCTCGCCAAACGACTTCAGCGGTGGCGGGCCACCGTGGCCCGCCGCGACGGCCGCACCGTGTCGCTCAACGTCGCGCCTCCCACCCGGACCCGCTCGGTCGTGAAGAACCGTGCCCTGGCCAGCGCCTACGCCGGTGCGCACCGGTTCGGGATCGAGGTGTTCGAACCGGCCACGAGCAACACGTTCATGGCCGCCCTCCTCGTCCACGACCTGCGGACCGAGCCCCACAGCCCGACCACCCCTTGGCGCGAGGAAGCGGCGGGTGCCGTGCACGGCGGGCTGTGGCGGACCGCCTACGACCCGCGCAGCGCCCTCGGGATCGCTGTCGTGCTCGGTCTGGGCTCAGCCAGGACCTGAAGTCACTGGCGGCGGGTCAGGTCGTGCCGGCGTTCGGGTCGGCCGGAGCCTGCTGGAGCTGGCTCCCGGGGAGCTGCGACGAGCCGCCCGGCGCCTGCTGCAGGGTCCCGGGGGCCTGCTGCCCGAACCCGCGGCCACCCTGACCCGGCTGGCCGAAGCCGGGTCGCTGGCCGCCACCCGGGCCGAAGCCGCCCTGCTGGACCTGACCGCCGCCCAGCGAGGTGCCCGGCGGCACGGCGGCGGCAGCGGCCGCCGCCCCCATCGACGAGATGCCGATGGCGAGGGCAGCGGCGATCGCCGTCTTGCGGCCGGTCCACGTAGGCGGGTTGAGCGCCGGCGCCGTGTCCGGCGCGAGCGTGACCGACGCGGCCGTATCCGCTGCGCTGGGAGGTGCAGTCGGCGCGGGAGCCGGCCGCGCGGCATACGGGATTGTCTGGGTCTGGGCCCACGGGAGCTCGGTGGTGTCGTCCGTGCGCGGGGTCGTCATCGGGTCTCCGAACGTCGAGGAGTGAGGTGGTCGACTCCGAGACTTCGCCGGTCGGCTGTGGCGATCCTGTGGGTCGCATGTCGAAGGACTGAGCATCCGCCACAGAGGGCTCACAGGATTCGCACAGGAATTACGAGGGCACCGCACATGGTTCCGGTGTTTCCTATTGGCATGAACACCAAGCAGTCCGCCTCAGCCAAGCTCCAGCGTCTCGACGGCTCCCCCGTCCGCGTTCTCGTCGTCGACGACGAGAACAACCTGACCGAGCTGCTGAGCATGGCGCTGCGCTACGAGGGCTGGGAGGTCCGCACTGCGGCCACCGGCGTCGCGGCCGTGCGGGCTGCTCGTGAGTTCCAGCCCGACGCGGTGGCCCTCGACATGATGCTGCCGGACTTCGACGGTCTCGAGGTGCTGCGCAGGATGCGCGGCGACAACCCCAACGTGCCGGTGCTCTTCCTCACCGCGAAGGACGCGGTCGAGGACAGGGTGGCAGGGCTGACCGCCGGCGGCGACGACTACGTGACAAAGCCGTTCAGCCTCGAAGAGGTCGTCGCTCGCCTGCGCGCCCTCATGCGGCGCACCGCCGTCGTGACCGACGACGCCGCTTCGGTCCTGGCCGTCGGCGACCTCACCATGGACGAGGACAGCCACGAGGTGATGCGGGCGGGAGAGCAGATCAACCTCACCGCAACGGAGTTCGAGCTGCTGCGATACCTCATGCGCAACCCCAAGCGGGTGCTGTCCAAGGCCCAGATCCTCGACCGGGTCTGGAACTACGACTTCGGCGGCCAGGCCAACGTCGTCGAGCTCTACATCTCCTACCTGCGCAAGAAGGTCGACGCCGGTCGAGAGCCGATGATCCACACGATGCGCGGCGTCGGATACGTCCTCAAGCCCGCGACATGAGCCCCGCCGCTGCCGTCGGTGCGGCCCGGTCACACCTCAACCCGGCCACCTGGACGCTCAGCCGCAAGCTGATCGCCACGGTCGTCGGGCTGTTCCTCGCCATCACTGTGGTCACGTCCTCCCTGACGGTGCTGCTGCTGCACGACTTCCTCGTCGGGCGCCTCGACCAGGACCTCCAGTCGACCCTCATCCGGGCCGGCGGACCCCGGTCCAACGACGACCACGGGCCGGGCCCCGGAGGCGCGGGCGGTCCCCTCCCCGGCGGGGGTGGCCAGTCCCTCGTCCTCGTGATCCGCAACGGCGCTGTCACCGTCAACCGGGTCGAGCACGACGAGACCACCGGCACGCTCACCGACGCGCAGGTCAGCTCGCTGCAGGCAGCCGGGATCGGCACCACCCCCAAGACCGTCGAGATCGAGGGGCTGGGCGCCTATCGCGTGGCCTCCGCTCGTGAGGCCGACGGCGACACGGTCATCTCGGGCCTGCCCACGGGTGGTGTCACCGAGACCATCAACAAGGTGGTCACCCTGATGGTGGGTGGCACGATCGTCGGATTCGTCCTCGTGACGGCCGGCGGCCTGTGGCTCGTGCGCCGCAACCTCGCGCCGTTGCAACGGGTGGCGCACACCGCGACCCAGGTGTCCAACCTCAAGCTCGACTCCGGTGCTGTCGCCCTGGCCGAACGCATCCCCGCAGCCGACACCGACCCCCACACCGAGGTGGGACAGGTGGGGCTCGCCCTCAACAACATGCTCGACAACGTCGAGGGGGCCCTCCGGTCCCGCCACGAGAGCGAGCAGCGCGTGCGGCAGTTCGTCGCCGACGCCTCGCACGAGCTGCGGACGCCGCTGGCGTCCATCCGGGGGTATGCCGAGCTGTCCCGTCGCGAGCGCGAGCCGGTGCCCGCGTCGGTCACCCACGCGTTGTCGCGGGTCGAGTCCGAGGCTCTGCGGATGCAGGGGCTGGTCGAGGACCTGCTGCTGCTGGCCCGGCTCGACGCGGGTCGGCCGCTCGACCGCGAACCGGTCGACCTGTCACTGCTCGCGATGGACGCGGTCAGCGATGCGCACGCGGCCTCACCGGACCACCGCTGGGAGCTGGACCTGCCCGACCAACCCGTCGAGGTGACCGGCGACCACGCGCGGCTCCACCAGGTCGTCGCCAACCTGCTGGCCAACGCCCGCACCCACACGCCAGCCGGCACGCGGGTCGTGACGTCGATCAAGCCGGATGGTCCGTGGATTCGGGTGAGCGTCTCGGACGACGGCCCCGGCGTGCCGAAGTCGTTGCAGGGCAACGTCTTCAACCGGTTTACCCGAGGTGACGACTCCCGCAACCGAGCCGCGGGTTCCACCGGGCTCGGCCTGTCGATCGTCGATGCCGTCGCGAAATCGCACGGAGGCAACGTGGAGCTCTCCTCCTCTCCGGGCGACACGACCTTCACGGTCCTGCTCCCCGCCTGACCCTCCCGCCTGACCCTTCCGGCGGGCTCGTCCACTCTGGGGCCCGACCACGCGGCATACCCTCGTGCGCCGGAAACCCGGGCGAGTGGCCGAAACTTCGGCGCCCCCTCCCCTGGTGCGCGGCGGAAACCCGGGCGAGTGGCCGAAAGTTCGTCGCCCACCCCAACGTCCACGCGCCGTCGCGATGCTCATCACCCGGGCTCAGGAGTGGCACAGGAACCGCACAGCGCGCCCCCCGACCGTAGGGACATGGACACGATGACCCTCCACCCCGACACGGTCGATGCGACCGGCGCGGCCGGCACCACCCGCGTGCCGCGCACCACGACTCCGGTGCAGGCGGATCCCGCCGCGCCCACGACGCCCAGCCGGATCCAGCGCCTCTGGCGTGGTCCGGAGGGCGACCCGACCTGGGCGCGGCCCGCACTGCTCGGCCTGCTGCTCGCCACGGCCGTCTTCTACTTCTACAACCTGACCTCGAGCGGCTACGCGAACTCCTTCTACTCCGCCGCGGTCCAGGCCGGCAGCGACAGCTGGAAGGCCTTCTTCTTCGGCTCCTCCGACGCCGGCAACTCGATCACCGTGGACAAGCCGCCCGCATCACTGTGGGCGATGGCCCTGTCGGTGCGGCTGTTCGGGCTGAGCTCGTTCAGCATCCTCATGCCCGAGGTGCTGATGGGCGTCGCGACCGTGGGTGTGGTCCACGCGACCGTCAAGCGTCACTTCGGAGCAGCAGCCGGTCTGATCGGCGGGGCCGTGATGGCGCTGACGCCGGTGGCCGTCCTGATGTTCCGGTTCAACAACCCCGACGCACTGCTCGTGCTGCTCATGGCCCTCGGCGCCTGGGCGACGATGAAGTCGATCGAGCAGGGCTCGGCCAGATGGTTCGCGATCGTGGGGGTCTTGATCGGCCTCGGTTTCCTCACCAAGGCGCTCCAGGTGCTGCTGGTCGTGCCTGCCTTCGGCCTCGCCTACGTCCTGTTCGCCGACACGACCCTGCGCAGGAGGATCACCGGCGCGCTCGTCGGCACCGCCGCCATGGTGCTGTCCGCCGGCTGGTGGGTCGCGATCGTCGAGCTGGTCCCGGCCAGCTTGCGCCCCTACATCGGCGGCTCGCAGGACAACTCGTTCCTCTCCGTCACCTTCGGCTACAACGGACTCGGCCGGATCAGCGGCAACGAGACCGGCTCCGTCGGTGGCGGGAACGGTTGGGGCGCAACGGGTCTCGGACGCATGTTCAGCTCGAGCATCGGTGGCCAGATCTCCTGGCTGATCCCCTCGGCCCTGATCCTCCTCGCCGTGGGTCTCTTCCTGCGGGGCCGTGCGCCGCGCACGGACGCCCGCCGCGCGGCATACGTGGTCTGGGGTGGCTGGCTGCTCGTCACCATGGTGACGTTCTCGCTGATGGCCGGCATCTTCCACGAGTACTACACGGTCGCCCTCGCGCCCGCCATCGCCGCCCTGGTGGGCATGGGCGCGGCCGAGGCCTGGGAGCACCGCTCCAAGGCCATCGGCTCGATCACGCTCTCGGCTGCCACGGCGGCCGCGGCCACTTGGTCGTTCGTCCTCCTCTCGCGGACCGACTGGCAGAACTGGCTGCGCGTCGGCGTCCTCGTCCTCGGTCTGGCCAGCGCCCTCCTGCTCCTGGCGATCACCCAGCTGCACCGGCGCTTCGTGCCCGCCGTCGTCGCCGGCGCCCTCGTGGCTGCGCTGGCGGGGCCCGCTGCCTACAGCGTCCAGACCGTCAGCACGGCCCACTCCGGCTCGATCGTGACCGCGGGACCTGCCACGGCAGGTGGTGGTCCCGGCGGTGGCGGTATGCCGGGTGGTGCCCGCGGCTTCACCGGCGCCCCGGGCGGCACGCGAACCGGCGGCGGGATCGGCGGTCTGCTCAACGCCTCCACCCCGAACACGGAGGTGGTGTCGGCTCTGTCGGCCGATGCGTCGAGCTACCGCTGGGTGGCCGCCGCGATCGGGTCGCAGAACGCCGCCGGGCTGCAGCTCGGGACCGGGCTACCGGTCATGGCCATCGGTGGGTTCAACGGCAGCGACCCCAGCCCGACGCTGGCACAGTTCCAGCAGTACGTCGCCGACGGTGACATCCACTATTTTGCCGCCGGCGGGAACGGCGGCGGCGCTGGCGGACCCGGCGGTGGGATGGGCGGCTCGGGGACCGGCTCGCAGATCTCGGAATGGGTCGCGGCCACCTTCACCCAGGTCACGATCAGCGGGTCGACGTTCTACGACCTGACGCAGCCGCTGTCGACCTCCACCGGCACCTCGGGCTCCACCACGACCCAGACCACCTGAGGAGCGCCGCGATGAGCACCCCCGTCCTCGACGTCGTCATCCCCGTCCACAACGAGCAGCACACGGTCGCAGCCAGCGTCCGGCGGCTGCACCAGCACCTGGTCGAGACCTTTCCCTATCCGTTCCGTGTCACGGTGGCCGACAACGCCAGCACCGACGCGACGGCCGCCGTCGCGTCGGGGTTGGTGGCCGAGCTGGCCGGCGTGGCGCTGGTGCGGCTGCCCGAGAAGGGCCGGGGCAGGGCGCTGAAGCAGGTCTGGTCAGCCTCGGACGCGCCGATCCTCGCCTACATGGACGTCGACCTCTCCACCGATCTCGACGCCTTGTGGCCGCTCGTGGCGCCGCTCATGTCGGGCCACTCGGACGTCGCCATCGGTTCGCGACTGGCCCGCGGCGCCCGGGTCGTCCGTGGGGCCAGGCGCGAGGTCATCTCGCGCTGCTACAACCTGGTCCTGCGGGGCGCCCTGGGTGCCCGGTTCACCGACGCGCAGTGCGGCTTCAAGGCGATCCGGGCAGACGTCGCCGCCGAGCTGCTGCCGATGGTCGAGGACCACACCTGGTTCTTCGACACCGAGCTGCTCGTCCTGGCCCAGCGTTGCGGCCTGAGGATCCACGAGGTGCCGGTCGACTGGTTCGACGACCCGGACTCGCGGGTCGACGTGGTCGCCACCGCGCTGGACGACCTGCGCGGAGTCGTCCGGGTCCGCCGCGCGCTGGCCTCTGGTCGGCTCCCCGTCGACGACGTCGCCGCTCGCATCGGGCGGCGAGCTCCGGGGCACGTGGGCACGTGGCACCAGCTGACGCGGTTCGCCACCGTCGGGGTCGCGTCCACGGTCGTGCACCTCGGTCTGTTCGCCGCGCTCGCGCCGGCCGTGGGATCGACCCAGGCGGCCAACCTGGTGGCGCTGCTCGTCGCGACCGTCGCCAACACGGCACTGAACCGCCGCTGGACCTTCGGGGTACAGGGCGCCGGTGTGGTGAGGAACCAGCTGCAGGGTCTGTCGATCTTCGCGCTCACCTGGCTGCTGACCGCGGGGGCCCTGGCGATGCTGCACGCCGTCGTCGCCGCGCCCAGCACCACCGCGGCGACCGTCGTCGTCGCGAGCGCCACGGCAGCCTCGACTGCCCTGCGTTTCGTGGCCATGCGCACCTGGATGTTTCCGCACGGGTCATCCCGTGGAGCCCAGCACGGCCGGTCCCGCTCCGGAGTCCCTCAGTACTCCGCCACGATGAACGCGCCCGCGTCGTCCTCGAACACGACCACACCCGTCCAGTCCCAGCCGTCCACCGAACCGTGGCAGACGGTGACCAGTCCCTGACCCACCTGGGAGCGCACGGGGCACTCGAGCTCGTCGACGGATCCTCCGTCGTCCTCGATGACGCGCCCGAGCGCCTCCTGGAGGGCGACGTCGGTCACCCCCTTGTCGATCGGCGTCACCTGGCCGGACAGCACCCAGGTCCCCGACCCGCCGGGTCCGAAGAACAGGAACGCGGCCATGGCCAGAACGCTCAGCAACGCCAGCCCACTGAGCACGATGGCGGTGATGGCCAGGCCGTTGCGCTGTCGCGGGGCGGGGGTGAACGCCTGGGGCGCCCACGCCTGGCCGTGCGCGGCATACGCGTCCTGCGGCGCGGCCTGACCCGGAGCGGGCGCCGCGAATGGTCCCTGCCCGGCAGGCGGCTGTGGCCCCGGCGGGGCGAACGGGTTGGACATCCACGCTGCTTGATAGCGGTCGGCCCACAGGATCGCGCACGCGCGGGTCTCCCGTACGGCAAACGGCCCACCGCCGCCCGAACTGTGGCCCACGGCATACCTCGCCACGACCGCCGGTGATCGGATCAGCCGGGGTATGCCGCGTGGGCGGGCGAGCCACTTTGCTCCGGTCCGAGCCGTGCGGATACTCTGTGCGGGCTCGGCTGCGACAGCCGTCGAGCGTGGAGGCGTCGCCTAGTCCGGTCTATGGCGCCGCACTGCTAATGCGGTTTGGGTTTATCGCCCATCGAGGGTTCAAATCCCTCCGCCTCCGCCACGACGAAGAAGGACCCGACCAGCTTTCGGTCGGGTCCTTCTCGCGTGACTGGAGGCAGCGGGTCAGGTGCAGATGTCCTGGGCCGCGGTGCGGGCCTTCACGGTCTCGGTGGAGGTTGGCGGGGTCGCGGTGACGGTCTCCTTGGGCAGGGGCTTGGTGCCCAGCCGGTTCGGGATCTCCACCGCCTTCGGCGAGCCGGTGCCCATGCTCAGCTCGATGGTCGAACCCAGCAGGGCGTCCTCGCGGATCTCGGCGCCGGGGTAGACCGCCGCGACCGTGCGGGCCGCCTCCTTCATGTTCGGGCCGTAGCGGACCACGACACCCTCCGTGGGGGCCCCGGTGCCGCTGAGGTACGACGCGACGGTGAAGCCCTGCACCTCGAGCTCGGTGGATGCCTGCTTGGCCAGGCCGGCCACGCCCGAGTTGTTGGTGACCCGCACCTTGATGTCGCCGGGGCTCACGGTCAGGGCCGGCTCGGTGGTCGGCGACGCGGTCGCCGTGGAGGTGGACGACGGCACCTTCGTGCCCGGGAGCGGCTCGTCCTTGCGGATCGCCTTCCAGATGGTCTCGGCCCCGGGGGACCACTGGACGCGGTTGGGGTCGGGCGCATACGCCTCGGTGGGGAGCTTCACGAACCGGATCTGGTCAGTGCCGATCCTGGAGACGCTTCCGGCGATGTCCTTCATCTCCCCGACATCGAGGCCCTGGTCGGTGGTCATCGCGGAGGTCGTGGCATTGAGGAAGCGGAACAGCTTGTCCGGGCGCAGCAGCAGCGAGGACTTGGTGGCTTCCTGGATCACCGACGACAGGAAGGCCTGCTGGCGGTCGATCCGGCCGAGGTCGGATCCGTCGCCGATGTTGTGACGCAACCGGACGTAGGCGAGGGCGTTCTTGCCGTTGACCCTGCTCCTGCCTGCCGGGAGGTTGAGGTGGCTCTGGCGGTCATTGACGGCTTCGGGCAGGCAGACGGTGACCCCGCCGAGGGCGTTGACCATGTCCTGGAACCCGCGGAAGTCGATCTCCACGAAGTGGTCGACGAAGATGCCGGTCAGCCCCTCGAACGTGCGGATGGTGCAGGCAGGGCCACCCAGGGTGAAGTTCTGGTTCCACTGCCGGACGACGCCGTCCTGCACCTTGTCGGCCTTGTTCTTGCAGTCCCGCGGTGCCTTCGTCATCGAGTCGCGGGGGATCGACACGACGATCGCCGACTTCCGGTCCGCGGACAGGTGGACGACGAGGTTGGTGTCGGAGCGGCTCCCCTCCATGCCGTACTCCGTCTGCCCCTTGCCGAGGTCGGTGCCCTCCCGGCTGTCGGAACCCATCACGAAGATGTTGAGCGGCGCCAGGTTGGTCTGGGCGTCCGTCGTGGCCTCCTGCTTCGGACGATCGCCCAGCGCGCTGCTGATGTCGAGCCGCGTGATGTTGCCGTTGAGCTTGACGTAGGCCGCGATGCCGAGGACCAGGGCCACCACCAGCACCCCCGCCACGCCGTAGGTGGCGCGTCGTACCCAGGGGTGGCGGTGGGTCTTGCCGGCGTGGCGGTCGGACCGACGCTGGGACGACCTGCTGTGCTGCTGCGTGCCGTCCCCCGTGGCACCCGTGCCCTGGCCGGACGCGTCGTCCGGCGCAGAGCCGTTGGTGGGCTCGCTCACGTGTACCTCTCTGTTTCCGAAAAGCCACGCCGTGCAGGTGGCTCGGGCGACGAATCGCCTCCGTGAGTGTAAGGGCGCATCCTGAGTGTTCGGTCAGGTCCGCCTCCTCCTCCCGACGCCGCAGGCAGCCTGCTGGTTGGCTGCGGACGACAAATGGGACGAACCTTCCGACGTGGGGTTGGATGGGCGCATGACGAGAAGAGCAGTGGTGGGGGGAGTCGTCGCCGCCGTCCTGGTCGCCGGAGCAGCCGGCGCGGGGTTGTGGTGGCGGCACGCTGAGCAGGAGAAGGCACTCGATGCCGCTGCCCGGGCCGAGGTGGCAGCGTTCGCCACGTCGTGGGCAGGACGCTCGTTCACCAAGCCCGGGACCCTGTTCACCGGCACCACCAGCGACGTCGTCCAGGCGGACTTCGCCAGGGCCACGGCGGGGCTGGGCCCCGGTCCGGTGAAGGTCACCGCGGACGCGGTGCGCCGCACGGGTGACCGGGCCACGGCCACCGCGCACGTCGCCTGGACCCTGCCCGGGGGCGTGGCCTGGTCGTACGACGTCCCCGTGACCGCCCAGCGCGCCGAGACGAACGCGAGCCGCTGGGCGATCACCCTCCCCAAGGACCACTCGCAGTGGCACCCCGACCTCAAGACGGGCGCCACCCTGACCGCCACCCGCACCTGGGGCGACCGGGGCACCCTGCTCAACCGTGACGGCGGCGCCCTCACGCCGATCGGCAAGGTCTACCCGGTGCAGATCGACCCCTCCCGGGCCACCGCTGCCACCGTCAGCCAGCTGGAGAAGGTGGTGGACGAACCTGCCGGCTCGCTCGTGGCCAAGCTCGCCGCAGCCACCAAGGCCGGGAGCAAGGCGCCCATCCCGGTCATCACCTACCGGCAGGCCGACTTCGACGAGCGCAAGGGAGCGCTCGATGCCATCAAGGGCGTGATCTACCCGGCCCGCGAACAACCGCTGGCCAAGTCGCGCACGTTCGCCCAGCCGCTGCTCGGGTCCTTCGGCGCCGTCAGCGCCGAGCTCATCGCCAAGAGCAAGGGCCGGTATGCCGCGGGCGACTACGCCGGGGTGAGTGGCCTCCAGGGGCAGTACGACAGGGTTCTCGGGGGCACGGCCGGGGTCCAGGTCACCTCCAGTGCGGCGCCGGACACCCCGTTGTTCGCCAAGGACGCGGTCGCCGGCAAGGACGTGACCACGACGCTGTCGCCCCGCGTCCAGGATGCCGCCGAGACCGCGCTGAAGGCCACGGGTGCCGTGCCGTCCGCCCTCGTGGCGGTCGACGTCAAGACCGGTGACGTGCTTGCTTCGGCGAACTCACCCGCCCTCGGCTTCGACCGCGCGATGACCGGCCACTACCCGCCCGGGTCGGCCTTCAAGATCGCGACGACCTACGCGCTGCTCAGCTCGGGCACGGTCACACCGACCACGGCCGTCACCTGCCCGAAGAACGTCGTCGTCGACGGGCGGACCTACAAGAACTTCGAGGGCGAGTCGCTCGGCACCCCGGACTTCACCACGGACTTCGCCCACTCGTGCAACACGGCGTTCGTCCAGCTCTCGACCAAGCTCGGCGACGACGACCTCTCCAAGGCGGCGGCCGCGCTGGGGCTGACCGGCTGGGCCAAGGACCTCGGGGTGACGAACGCCTTCGACGCCAGCGCCCCCGTCAACAACGGCAAGACCGACAAGGCTGCAGCCGCGATCGGGCAGGGCCGCAACGTCACCTCACCCCTCGCCCTGGCCGTGCTCGCGGCCAACGTCGCGCGCGGCTCGGTCATTGCTCCTGCACTGGTGACCCAGCCTGCGGTGCAAGGCGCTGACCGCACGCCGAAGGCGTTGGACACCAAGGTCGTCGACCAGCTGAGGACCCTCATGGGTGAGGTGGTCAGCCAGGGCACCGCCACGCTGCTGAAGGGCACGCCGGGCGGCACGGTGCGGGGCAAGACCGGCACGGCCGAGTTCGGCCCGAAGAACCCGCCCGAGACGCACGCGTGGTTCGTCGGCTACCAGGGCGACGTCGCCTTCGCCGTGCTGGTCGAGAAGGGCAGGAGCGGCGGCAGCGTCGCCGCCCCGATCGCCAAGGACTTCCTCACGGCGCTCGCCCGCTGAGCCGCGCGAGGCGAGCACACGGCATACCGGGACGCGACGAGGCCCCCACCGCCTGCGGTGAGGGCCTCGTCGGAAGACTGTTGGTCGAGCAGTCCTCGGTCAGATCGGGCGAACGGCGTCAGCCTGGGGACCCTTGGGTCCCTGGGTGACCTCGAACTCCACGCGCTGCGCCTCGTCCAGCGAGCGGTAGCCCGAGGAGTCGATCGCCGAATAGTGGACGAACACGTCCGGGCCGCCGCCGTCCTGGGCGATGAAGCCGAAGCCCTTTTCAGCGTTGAACCACTTAACGGTTCCCTGTGCCATGGGGTAACTCTTTCTTTTGTAGCCATTGGGAATCCGCACTTTGCGAAACCCCAGGCTGCCGTACACACACCCCCACCGACGAGACATGCTCGTCCTCGGATGAGCTGCCTTCGTCGGAAAGCCTGCTTTCGTCAGAAAACAAATGCCCGCTCTGATGGTGCTAGGGCGGGCACTTCATCGAACTTGCGAGGAACTGCTTGATGCAACCGTGAGAAACGCTAGCACGCACGATGCGGATCGTGGAGGTCGAGACTGGTCAAAATTCCGGTATGTCGTGGGCTCCGGCCCCCGCGGGTCTGACCCCGCGAGGGCCGGATTCGGGGCGGCCCCGCTGCAGCCGCCCCGAGCCCCCACGCAACCCCTCAGCGCAGGGCGATGTTGACGTAGTACGTCTGCCCGTCGTCGAGGCTCACCCCGACCCTCCAGTACCAGCCCGCCTGCGACTTCTCCGTCTTCCAGTTGTACTGGTACTGCGAGGGGCTCCACGAGTACGTGCCGCCCACGCTCGGGGTGTCGGTGTAGGCCGACTCGTTGACCGCGGCGTTGGTCGCGGACCCCTTGACGGGGGTCAGCCACTTCGGCGCAGAACCGGTCTGGACGACCTGGCCGCTGGAGTTCTTGAGCTGGAACTTCATGGGGATGGTCTGCCCGGCGTTGAAGACGCTGGTCGCCACTCCGGTCTGGTGCGCCGTGTCGTTGACCGGCTGCAGGAACAGCGTGGTGCCGAACCCGTAGACCACCTGGTAGCTGACCGTCGCCGTGCCCACGTTGCCCGCCTTGTCGGTGGCTGTCGCGGTGTAGGTGAACGTGCCCACTCCGTTCGTCGTGCCGCCGGTGCGCGCCCCGCTGGCCGAGCCGTCGAGCTTGCTCGTGGCGTCGGTCGCCGAAGCCGTCGGCGTGGGCACCGCGCCCAGGGTGTAGATCGCACCGTCAGCGACCCCACCGATCGTCACCACAGGTGCCACCGTGTCGATGTTGATGCCGCTCAAGGTCGCCGACGCCGTGTTGCCCGCGTTGTCCACGGCCGTGCCCGTGACGCTGTTGGCGCCCTGGGCCGCCACCGGGGCGTCGGCCTGGCAGCTGGCGATCCCGCTCACCCCGTCGGCGCACGTGAAGTGCACGGTGACGGGAGTCCGGTACCAGCCGTTGCCGTTCGGGCTCGTCGTGGCAGCGCCGCTGATGCTCGGAGCACCCTTGTCGATGAGCACCGTGACCGTCTGGGCGGCCTCGGTGTTGCCGGCCTCGTCGACGCTCCAGTAGGCCACCTGGTGGGTGCCCTCGGTGGAGACGGTGATCTCCTTGCCGGCGTGCGATGGGCCACCGTCCAGCGCGTAGTACGTGCTGGCGACGCCCGACAGGTTGTCCGTGGCCGTGAGCTTCACCGTCACGTCCGAGTTACGCCAGCCGCTCGGAGCGGTTGCCGCGGTGGAGGGGTCGTGGCGGTCGATCTTGATCCCGCCGACGGTGACGGCCTTGGTGTTGCCGGCCTTGTCGCTGACCGACGTGCCGGTCGAGAGGTTGGCGCCCTCACCGGTCACGGTGCTGTTCGCCGGAGCGTCACCGTCGAGCCCGGAGAGCGCGTCCCCGGCAGTCCACCCCACCGTGACGTCGCCCCGGTACCAACCACTGGTGTTGGGCGCCGTCGTGGCTGCCCCGTTCAGCGTGGGGTCGGTCTTGTCGACGTTGACGCCCGTGATGGTGAACGCGCCGCTGACGTTGTCGGCACCGTCCGTGGCCGTGCCCCCGGCGCTCTGGTCCTTGCCTTCACCGAAGGTCCTGGCCGCCGGGCAGGACAGGACACCGGACAGACCCGCCTGGTCGGCGCAGGTGAACGTCGCAGTGACGTCCGACCTGTACCAGCCCTTGGCGTTGGCAGCGGCCGAGAGGCCGCCGGTGACAGTGGGCCTGGTCCTGTCGATGCTGACCGCGGCAATGTCGCTGGCCGTGTTGCCGGCGTTGTCCGTCGCCGTGCCGACGACCTCCTGGTTGAGGCCCTCCGTACCGATCCCTTGCGGGGCCGTGCAGGAGTGGAGGCCGGAGCCGCTGTCGCTGCAGTGGAAGGTCACCGTGACGACGCCGTTGTTCCAGCCGCGCAGGTTGGCCGCCGGCGCCTGCGTGTGGGTGATCCCCGGAGCGGTCTTGTCGATCTTCACCTCGAGGTTCTTCTGCGCCTCGACGTTGCCGGCGAAGTCGACACTCCACACCTGGAGCGTGTGCACGCCCTCGGTGTCGATCGTCACGCTGGTGCCGTGCGCCGCGGCGTCGCTGTCGAGCTGGTAGTACGTCTGCGCCACCCCGGAGAGGCTGTCGTCCGCCTCCAGGGAGACCGTCACGGCCGAGCTGCTCCAGTCCGAGACGTCGGACACCGTGGTGACCGGTGCGGTCTGGTCGATCTTGACCGGGTCGGTCTCCGCCGAGGTCTCGTTGCCAGCCAGGTCGCGCACTGACGCACTGGCCGTCAGTGTCCTCCCCTCGCCACTGATCGTGGCGTCGGCGGGCGCAGAGCCGTCGAGGCCGGAGAGGGCGTCGGCGGCGGTCCACTTCACCGTCACGTCGCCCCGGTACCAGCCAGCCCCGTTCGGGCCAGTGGTCGGCGCGCCGCTCAGCGTCGGAGCCGTCTTGTCGACGTTGATCGGTGCCACGGTGACGTCGTCGCTGTTTCCGGCGGTGTCGGTGGCCGTGCCCTTGGCAGACTGCGCCTTGCCTTCGCCCAGCGTGACGGGCGGGCTGCAGGCCGCGACCCCGGAGAGCGCGTCGTCGCAGCTGAAGCTGACGGTGACGTTCCCGGCATACCAGTGGTTGGTGTTGGGGTCGCGGTCAGGCGCACCCGTGATCGTCGGCTTCACCATGTCGATGCTGACCCTGGCGTTGTCCGTCGCGGTGTTGCCGGCGTTGTCGACCGCCGTCCCGGGCACCGCCTGGTCCTCGCCGTCGAGGCTGACCGGTGCGTCCGCGGGGCAGCTGGCGACGCCTGACAGGGCGTCGTCACACTGGTAGGCGACGGTGACCGGGGTCTTGTTCCATCCCTTGCCATTGGGCGCCGGGGTGACGGTGTGACCGATGGTGGGCTTGGTCAGGTCGATCTTGACCGTGGTGCTGTGCTGCACCTCGGTGTTGCCGGCCTGGTCCACGCTCCAGTAGCGCAGCGTGTGAGCGCCCTCGGTGGCGATGGTGAGGGTGGTGCCTTCGTGCTGTGCGCCGCCGTCGACGGTGTAGTAGGTGGCGTCCACGCCGGACAGACCGTCGTTCGGATCAAGGCTGACGGTCACGGCGGTGTTGTTCCACCCACCCGGTGCGTCGGCTCCGGTCGTCGGAGCCGTCCGGTCGATCTTGACCGTCGCACTGTCGGCCGTGGTGCTGTTGCCGGCCTTGTCGAAGACCGTCGCGGTCTCCTTCAGGACCTCACCTTCGCCGGTGATCGGGCTGTCGGCCGGCGTGGCCACGACGCCTGAGCGGTTGTCGTCGGCAGTCCAGCGGATGCTGACGTCGCCGTGGTACCAGCCGTTGACGTTGGGGGCGGTGGTCGCCGTGCCCGTCAGGGTGGGGGCGATCTCGTCGACATTGATCCCGCCGACCGTCGTGCTGTCGGAGTTGCCCGCCAGGTCCACGGCCGTCCCGGTCAGCGACTGGGCGGTGCCCTCGCCGAAGGTCTGGTCCGCCGTGACGTCAGCGATCCCCGACCCACCGACGTTGTCGGTCGCGTCGAAGTGCACCGTCACGTCGCTGTTGTTCCAGCCGTGGCTGTTGGCCGCCGGGGTGCGGTTGCCGCTGATGGTCGGGGCTGTCTTGTCCAGGTTCACCGTCGCGTGGTCCGTGGCGGTGTTGCCGGCGTTGTCCGTGGCCGTCCCGTTCACGACACGGCCGGTGACCTCCTCGGTGACGTCGACGGGCGACGTGCAGGACTTCACTCCGGACAGCCCAGGCTGGTCCGCGCAGGTGAAGGTCACGGTGACGTCCGAGTTGTTCCAGCTGTTGGCGTTGGGGACCGGTGAGAGCGTGTGCGTGATGGTCGGCGCGCTCTTGTCGATCTTCACGACGAAGTTCTTCATCGCGCCGACGTTCCCTGCACGGTCGACGGAGTAGTAGGTGACGTCGTGCGTCCCCTCTGCGCTCAGTGGCACGGTGGTACCCGTCTGGTCGTCGCCACCGTCGACGCTGAAGTGCGTCACGTCGACACCCGACAGGACGTCGTGGGACACGAGGACGACGTCCACGGAGCCGTTGACCCATCCCTGCGGGACGGTGGCGTCGCTGGTCGGCGGCGTGCTGTCGATGTTGACCGGGGCGCTGGTCGCAGAGGTCACGTTGCCTGCCTTGTCGGAGATGCTGGCAGCGGCAGTCCGGCCGATCCCCTCCGTCGAGATCACCGATGGTGCAGGGACCGGACCCGCGAGTCCGGACAGTGCGTCGTCGGCCGCCCAGGTCTGGGTGACGGGTGCGTTGTACCAGCCGTAGTCGTTGGGCGCGGCCGTCGGTGCCGCACTCAGGCTGGGCGCTGTCTTGTCCACGTTGATGCCACTCACCGTCATGGACGCGGAGTTGCCGGCGTTGTCGAGGGCGTTGCCGTCTGCGTGCTGGTCGGCACCTTCACCGAGGTGCTGCGGCCCGGTCACCGTGTCGATCCCGGAGAGGGAGTCGCTGCCGGAGAAGGAGACCGTGACGTCGTCGTCGTACCAGCCCGCGGCATTCGCGGTGCGGTCGGCCGAACCGGTGATCGTCGGAGCGGCCTTGTCGATGTTGACGGTGGCGGAGCCGGTGACGCTGTTGCCGGCGTTGTCCGTCGCCGTGCCGGTGACCAGCTGGGCCAGGCCGTCCGACGTCACCGTCTTCGGCGCCGTGCAGTCCTTGAGGCCGGACAGCTCGGTCTGGTCCTCGCAGGCGAAGCTCACGACCACGTCGGTGTTGTTCCAGCCGTTGCCGTTCCGGGCCGGGGACTGGCTGGGGGTGATGCTCGGCGAGGACAGGTCGATCCTGAGCGTGAAGCTCTGGGCGTCCTCGGTGTTGCCGGCGTTGTCGACCGACCAGTACCTCACGGTGTGGACGCCTTCGGCTCCGACAGTCACCGTGCTGCCCTGGGTGCCGGTCACAGCACCGTCGACGGCGTAGTAGGTGCTGTCGATGTCCGACAGGTTGTCAGTCGCGTGCAGGCCGACCGTGACGGGGGCGTTGACCCAGCCGCCGGGGACTCCGGTGGCCGAGGTCGAGGGCTTGCTCCGGTCGATCTTGATGCCATCCACCGTCGCCGTTGCCGTGTGGCCGGCCTTGTCGGTGACGCTGGCGCTGGCCGACCGGTCGGAACCCTCCCCGGTGACCACCGAGTCCGCCGGACACGCCACGACTCCCGACAGGTTGTCGTCGCAGGTCCAGTGGACCGTGACGTCGCCGCTGAACCAGCCGTTGCCGTTGGGAGCGCTGATGACGGTGCCGGTGATGGTGGGCGCGGTCTTGTCGACGTTGATCGTCGGCGTGGTCACCGAGGCACTGTTGCCCGCCGCATCGGTGGCCGTGGCCGTGTCGGACTGGTTGGCGCCCTCACCGAAGGTGTGCGCCGTGTCCTGGGTCTTGACGCCCGACAGCGCGTCTCCAGCGGTGTAGGTCGCGGTGACGTCGTCGCCGTACCAGCCGTTCGCATTCGGTGCCGGCAGCGGGTCGACCGTGATGACCGGCTTGGTCTTGTCGATGCTCACCGTTGCCGGGTCACTGGCGGTGTTGCCCGCGTTGTCGCGCACCGTGCCGGTCACCGACTGGGCCAGGCCCTCGGTGCTCACCGTCTGCGGGCCAGTGCAGGTCGCCACGCCGGACAACGCGTCCGAGCAGCTGAAGGTCACGGTGACGCTGGTCTTGTTCCAGCCGTCCGCGTTGGCGGCGGGCGACTGGGTGTGCCCGATGGTGGGCGACGTCTTGTCGATGCCGAACGACACGGTGTGCGGTGCCTCGACGTTGCCGGCCAGGTCGGTGCTCCAGAACGTCAGGGTGTGGTTGCCCTCCGCGGTGACCGGAACGCTGGTGCCGACGGTCTGGGTGCCACCGTCGAGCTGGTAGAAGGTCTTGTCGACACCCGACAGCCCGTCGTTGGGAACCAGCGTGAGGGTGACGTCGTTCTTGTTCCACGCCGGTGGGGCAGTCACGGTCGTGTTGGGAGCTGTGCGGTCGATCTTGACCGCGGGCGTGCTCTGCACCGAGCCGCTCGTGTTCCCCGCCCTGTCGGTGACGCTGGCCGTCGCGGTCAGCCCCGTGCCCTCCCCGCCGATGGTGCTGTTGGCAGGGGCAGTCGTACCGGACAGGGCGTCGGAGGCGGACCAGGCGACGGTGACGTCGCTCCGGTACCAGCCCGCGCCGTTGGCGCTGGTCGTCGGTGCACCTGACAGCGTCGGCGCCACCTTGTCGATGTTCACACCGTTGACCGTCGCGCTCGACGAGTTGTCGGCATTGTCGACGGCGGTGCCGGTGACCGACTGGTTCGCCGCACTGGTCGTCAGGGTGGTCGGGCCGCTCGTCGACTTGATGCCCGAGGTCGCGTCGCTGCCCGTGAACGACACGGTGACGTCGGTGTTGTTCCAACCATTGGCGTTGGCAGCGGGCGTGCGCGCGCCGACGATCGTCGGAGCCGTCTTGTCGAGCCTGATGGTGACCGGCGCACTGGTGGCGCTGTTGCCGACGTTGTCGGTCACGGTCGTCGTCCGGGTGACGACGCCGTCAGTGGAGACGGTGTCGCTCGACGGCACCAGCGAGGCGACGCCGGACCCTCCCGCATCGGCGGCGGTCCAGGTGAGGCTCACGTTGGTCTTGTTCCACCCGGCACCGTTGGGCAGAGGGGTCAGCGTGGCGGTGGCAGTCGGAGCGGTGTTGTCGAGGGTGTAGCTGGCGGACTGGATGCCGAAGGTCTCCCCGCCGTTGGCAGTGCACTTCCCGTTGCCGTTGACGCCCTTCCACGCCTTGGTCGTGAAGGAGACCACGCCGGAACCGCTGCCGGCTGTCAGCCAGGTGTACGTGGGGCCGTTGAACACCCACAGGGTCTTCGGGTTCTTGTCCGAGGACTGGGTCGCGATGGTGGCGCCCGCGGCGTTGATGACATCGACGCACTCGGTGTTCGCGTCGGTGTTCACCGTGAGCGTCAGGGCAGCGCCCTGCTTGGCATAGACCGTGCCACCCGAGGTGTAGGTGCCGGCCCCTCCGGTGAAGACCGCAGTCGTCACCGAGGCCGCCCATGCGACGGGCGAGACGCCCGCCAGCACCAGTGCTGTCACCCCCGCGACAGCCACTACACGACCACGACGCCCCGTCGCGCGGAATCGCACAGAGAATTGACCAACCATCACGCACACCCCTGAGAACGCAGAACAAACCCCTTGGCGAAGAACTCGCAGGTCACGGACGGTATGGCCGCTACCAACGGTTACGCGGGAGATTGGGCGAAAGATCCTAAAGTCCTAGGGACTTGCTGACCGTTCGGCTGATGCACAAAACGGGCACGTGACAGCAGTGATGGGCCCTGACTGCGTTCGTGGGTGCTGAACACGGCCCGTCGCTGGCATCAGAATGTCCGCTTCGCTCAGCGTTGCGTTGCCTGTGACGTCGTCCACAGTCCTCTCGATGAGGACCGGAGACCGTGGTTGCTACAGCCCGCGGACGGCGCGGACCGGAGGGCGGTCCCCGCGGATGGTGGCGACCATGTCGACGACCCGCCGGGTGGCGCGCACGTCGTGGGCGCGGAACACCGTGGCACCCAGCCAGGCCGCGATCGCCGTCGAGGCGAGCGTCCCCTCGAGCCGGTCGTCGGCCTCGAGTCCGAGGGACTCACCGACGAAGTCCTTGCGCGACAGCGCCTGCAGGATGGGGAAGCCGAGCGCCGCCACGTCGGCGGTGTGCCGCAGCACCTCCAGCGAGTGGACAGTGGTCTTGCCGAAGTCCAGCGTCGGGTCGATGAGGATGCGGTCCTCGGGTATGCCGGCCTGCCGGGCCGCGCGCGCACCGTCGGCCAGCGTGCGCAGCACGTCGCGGACGACGTCGAGGGGGTGGGGTCCGTAGGTCACCTTCACCGGATCGGTGCGCGGCGGGAGACCGCCGGTGTGGGAGCAGACGACACCTGCGCCGATGCGGGCGGCGACCTGGACGAGCTCGGGGTCGTGGCCGGCCCAGGTGTCGTTGACCAGGTCCAGGCCGTGGCGTCCGGCCTCGGCGGCCACCTCCGATCGCCAGGTGTCGAGGCTGAGGGCGAGGTCGGGATAGGTCGCGCGGGCGTGCGCGAGGAAGGGGATGACCCGCTCCATCTCCTCCTCGGGGCCGACGACCTCCCCCTCCTGCCCGGCGCGGACACCACCAACGTCGACGATGTCGGCGCCCGCGGAGACCGCGGCCTCGAGGGCCCGCTTCGCCGACTCGAGGTCGGCGTGGCGGTTGCCGGCGAAGAAGGAGTCGTTGGTGCGGTTGATGATTCCCATCACCGCGGGGGTGGACGCGTCGAAGGTCCGACCTCGCAGCCGCAGGGGCGGGGTGCGTGGCAGATCGAGGGGATGCGGCTCCGGGAGGCTCACCGCGCCATCCTGTCACCCCCAACCAACGGTGGTTGCCGGCCGGGAACCATCCGTGCGGACCATGCGACCTGGGTCAAAGTACTCAGGCGCCTGCGCCCCAGTCGGGTCAGGATGGACCATGACCACCCCCAGCACCGCACCGGTCCGCCGGTGGATCGTCCGCATCACGATCGGCTCCTTCTCCGTCGCCGCCCTGATGGGCATCGCGGCCCTGCTCGGAGGCGGCGACTTCGGCGAGACCGAGGGGCAGGTCCTGATGACCACATTGCTCGTCGGGGTCGTCAGCATCGCGGTGCTCTGCTACCTCGCGACGGCCGGGCGTGGATCCCAGCCCGTCGGCATCGCCGGCGGCGTCACAGTCCTCGTCCCCCTCGTCACCGGTCTCGTCCTCATCTGGGGGAACGTCGACAGCGGCGGGGACGAGACGGTGCTCAGGACGTTCGGCGTCGGGGCCATCGTGGCGGCGACCCTGGCCCAGGCAAGCCTGCTGCTCACCCTGGGGGACAAGGCGAAACTCCGCGCACGCCGCCTCCTGCTGGGCACAATCGTGCTCGCGGGGCTGCTGGCCGTCATGACGAGCGTCCTGGTGCTCGGCTACAACCCCTCAGGCGACGGCTACTACCGGGCCCTCGGCGTGATCGCGATCCTCGACGTCCTCGGCACGGTCGTCGGTGCCGCCCTCATGAAGTTCGGGTCCGGTGCCTCGGGCGAGCGAGTCGGGGACTCGGCGGGCGTCGTCCTGCCACCAGACCTGGCCGAGGCCCTGTCCGAGCACGCAGCCAGGACCGGCCGTTCCCGCGATGAGCTGGCGGTAGCCGCCCTGCGGGAGTACCTCGAGCAGGCGGGGCGGCCCGCGAGCTCGCGACAGTTCTAGCTGTCGAAGCCGAGCCCGGCCCGGTCGAGGCCCTGGAGCCAGAGGTTGCGACGCCCAGCCCGCTGGTCGGCCCGCGCCAGCGACCACCGGGTCAGCTGGATCCCGGTGTAGGCCAACGGTTCCGGCGGGAACGGTAGCGGCTTCTCGCGCACCATCTGGAGTCGGGTGCGTTCGGTGTCGCGGCCGTCGAGCAGGTCGAGCATGACCCGCGCGCCGAAGCGAGTGGCACCCACGCCCAGCCCGGTGAACCCGACGGCATAGGCGACCCGCCCCCGGTGGGCGGTGCCGTAGAAGGCGCAGAAGCGCGTGCAGGTGTCGATCGCGCCGCCCCACTGGTGGCTGAACCGCAGGCCATCGAGCTGGGGGAAGGTGTCGAAGAAGTGGCCGGCCAGCCGGTCGAACGTGGCAGGGCGCTGGTCGAGGCTGGGCGCGAGCCGTCGCCCGTAGTGGTAGATGGCGTCGTAGCCGCCCCACAGGATCCGGTTGTCGGCGGACAGCCGGTAGTAGTGGAACTGGTTGGCCAGGTCGCCCACGCCAGCGCGGCTGGCCCACCCCAGGGAGTCGAGCTGGGCCTCGGTCAGCGGCTCGGTCATCAGGGCGTAGTCGTAGACCGGCACCGTGTGCAGTCGTGTGCGACGGACGAGCGAGGGAAAGGCGTTGGTGCCCAAGGCAACTCGGCCGGCGCGGATGACAGCACCATCGGCCGTGGCCAGGTCGACGCCCGAGCCTGCTGTGGACAAACCAGTCACCCGCACGCCCTCGGCGATGCGCACGCCGAGCGACTCGGCGGCCCGCGCGAGCCCCCAGGCCAGCCGAGCGGGGTCGACCATGGCCGTCTCGTCGGGCTCGTAGACCCCAGCCAGGTAGGTGGGCGAGGCCAGGTGCTCCCGCACCGCGTCACGGTCGAGGAACTCCCCCGGCTCCTCCGCAAGCCAGCCCACCTGGTGCGGCTGGGTCGCCACGGTCAGCGAGCCGGATCGCCTGAAGTCACAGTCGATCCCGTATCGCCGCAACGTCGCCTCGATCTCGTCGAGGTTCTCGCGCCCGAGGCGGCGCAACGCGGCATACTCCTGCGGCCAGCGCGCCATCCCGTTGGGTTCGCCGTGGGTCAGGCTCGCCGCGCAGAACCCGCCGTTGCGTCCCGACGCGGCCCACCCGACCGAACCCGCCTCGAGCACGAGGACGTCACGCGAGGGGTCGGCCTCCTTGGCGAGCAGCGCGGTCCAGAGGCCGGAGTAGCCCGCGCCGACCACCACGAGGTCGGCCGACCGCACGCCGTCCAGCCCCGGCCGACCGGTAGGTCGGTCGGGTTGGTCCAGCCAGAAGACGGCCGGCGCGGCGTCGGCGAGCGCGGGATGGCCCACCGGCGTCAGGCGTCGGTGCCGGTGTAGAACCCGTCGGCGACGGTGAGCGCCTCGTCGAGGATCGCCAGCCCCTCGCGCACCTCGTCGGCCGAGGTGGTGCAGGGCGGCACGACGTGGGTGCGGTTGAAGTGGATGAACGGCCAGAGCCCGCGCTCCTTGCAGGCCGCGGCGAAGTCGTTCATCGGCTTGGCGTCCGCGCCACCGGCGTTGAACGGCACCAACGGCTCGCGGGTATGCCGGTCGCGCACCAGCTCGAGCGCCCAGAAGACTCCCAGCCCACGCACCTCCCCGATGCTCGGGTGCCGCTCGGCCAGCTCGCGCAGGCCGGGCCCGATGACGTCCTCGCCGAGGTCGCGGGCGTGCTCGACGATGCCCTCTTCCTTGAAGATGTTGATCGAGGCGACGGCCGACGCGCAGGCGAGCGGGTGGCCGGAGTAGGTCAGGCCGCCGGGGAACGGCCGCTGGTCGAACGTCGCCGCGATGCGCTCGGAGATGATCACGCCGCCCAGGGGGACGTAGCCGCTGTTGACGCCCTTGGCGAAGGTGATGAGGTCGGGCGCCACGCCCCAGTGGTCGACCGCGAACCACTCGCCGCACCGGGCGAACCCGGCCATCACCTCGTCGGCGATCATGACGATGCCGAACTCGTCGCAGAGGTCGCGGACGCCCTGGAGGTAGCCCGGCGGCGGGACGAGGATGCCGTTGGTGCCGACCACGGTCTCGAGGATGATCGCGGCGATGGTCGCGGGCCCCTCGACCATGATGAGGTCGCGCAGGTGCTGCAGCGCGCGGACCCCCTCTTCCTGCTCGTTCTCCGCGTGGAAGGCCGAGCGGTAGGGGTACGGACCCCAGTAGCGCACGATGCCCGGCATACCCGGCTCTGATGGCCACCGGCGCGGGTCACCGGTCAGGGCAATGGCTCCCGCGGTCGCGCCGTGGTAGCTGCGGTAGGCCGCCATCACCTTGTGGCGGCCCGTGTGCAGACGCGCCATGCGCAGGGCGTTCTCGGTCGCCTCGGCGCCGCCGTTGGTGAAGAACACCTTGGTGAGGTCGCCGGGAGCCAGCTCGGTGATGAGCCGCGCCGCCTCGGAACGAGCGTCGTTGGCGAAGGCCGGGCTGATGGTCGTGAGCCGGGCAGCCTGCTCCTGGATCGCGGCGACCAGCTTGGGGTGCTGGTAGCCGATGTTGACGTTGACCAGCTGGCTGGAGAAGTCGAGGTAGCGCTTGCCTGCGAAGTCGGTGAAGTACGAACCGAGCGCGTCAGCGATCGGCAGCGGGTCGATGAGGCCCTGCGCCGACCAGGAGTGGAAGACGTGGGCGCGGTCGTCGCGCCGCACCTGCTCCTCGGAGGCAGCGGTCACGTCGTCGAGCGCCATCAGCGGGTCCTGGGGAAGCCGAGGTCGACCGACGAGGTGGCCGGGTCGGGCCAGCGCTGGGTGACGACCTTGCCGCGGGTGTAGAAGTTCACGCCCTCGGGGCCGTACATGTGGGTGTCCCCGAAGAGCGAGTCCTTCCAGCCGCCGAAGGAGTAGTAGGCGACCGGGACGGGGATGGGGACGTTGATCCCCACCATGCCCACCTCGACGTCGTACTGGAACTGGCGGGCCACGCCACCGTCGCGGGTGAAGATCGCGGTGCCGTTCGCGTACTGGTTGGCGTTGATCAGGGCGATGCCCGCCTCGTAGGTGTCGACGCGGACGACCGACAGGACCGGGCCGAAGATCTCGTCGGTGTAGACGGTCATCTCCGGGGTCACGTGGTCGAGCAGCGTGGTGCCGAGGAAGAACCCCTCGCTCGGCAGCTCACCGGTTCGGCCGTCGACGACGACCGCGGCGCCCGCGGCCTCACCCGCGTCGACGTAGCCCGCGACCTTGTCACGGTGCTCGGCGGTGATCAGCGGACCCATGTCGGTGTCGGGGTCTGCACCGTTGCCGACCGTGAGCTTGGGCAGCCGGGCGGCGATGGCGTCGACGAGGGGCTGAGCCACCTCACCGACGGCGACCGCGACCGACAGGGCCATGCAGCGCTCGCCGGCCGCACCGTAGGCGGCGGAGACCACGGCGTCGGCAGCCATGTCGATGTCGGCGTCGGGGAGGACGAGGGCGTGGTTCTTGGCGCCACCGAGGGCCTGGACGCGCTTGCCGTTGGCCGTGCCGCGCTCGTAGATGTACTTCGCGATCGGCGTCGAGCCCACGAAGCTGACCGCGGCGATGTCGGGGTGGTCGAGGATCGCGTCGACGGCCACCTTGTCACCGTGCACGACGGTGAAGACGCCGTCGGGCAGGCCCGCTTCCTTCCACAGCTGCGCGAGGAACAGCGCCGCGGACGGGTCCTTCTCGCTCGGCTTGAGGATGAAGGCGTTGCCGCAGGCGATGGCGTTGGCGCACATCCACAGCGGCACCATCGCCGGGAAGTTGAACGGCGTGATGCCTGCGACGACCCCGAGGGGCTGGCGGATGTTGTAGACGTCCACGCCCGTCGAGACCTGCTCGCTGAAACCACCCTTGAGCAGGTTGGGGACGCCGGTGGCGAACTCGACGTTCTCGAGGCCGCGCGCGATCTCGCCGGCGGCGTCGGAGAGCACCTTGCCGTGCTCTGCCGTGATGATCGCGGCGAGCTCGGGAGACCGCGTGTGCAGCAGCTCTCGGAAGGCGAAGAGCACTCCCGCTCGTTGCGACAGCGACGAGTGCCTCCACTCCCGGGCGGCCGCGGTCGCGCTGGCCACCGCGGCCTGGAGCTCCTCGACCGAGGCCAGGTCGACCTCGCCCGTCACCTGACCGGTGGCGGGGTTGTGGACGGGGGCCGAGCGTCCGGAGGTGCCCTCGCGGGGGCGGCCGTCGATCCAGTGGGAGATGCGCGTCGTCATGCCCACACCATACGATCCACCCACTAGTAACACAATATGAGTATTGCTATGGTACAAACATGCCAGCCACCCTCTCCGCCCTGGAGCAGCGCCTCGACCAGCCCACCGCGAAGGGGCTGGCCCACGCGGTCTCCGCGGCGATCCGCGACGGCGTCCTCGTCGCGGGCGACCGCCTGCCCCCCATCCGCACCGTCGCGGCGCAGCTCGCGCTGTCCCCCACGACGGTCAGCGCGGCCTGGGGGCTGCTTGCCCGCTCCGGGGCGGTCAGCACGGACGGCCGGCGTGGCACCACTGTCCGCGACCAGCGGGGGCCGACGGGCGGCCGCTACCGGCAGGCGCTGCGCCACGAGTCGGACTTCGCCCTCGACCTGTCCACCGGGGTGCCGGACCCCCGCCTTCTCCCCTCGCTGGGCCACGTCCTGGCCCAGCTGACCTCCGCACCGACCACAGGCAGCTATCTCGACGACCCGGTCCTGCCCGCCCTCGCCGACGTGCTCCGCGCCGACTGGCCGTATGCCGCGGCAGACCTCGCCGTCGTCGACGGCGCCATGGACGCGATGGACCTCATCGTGCGCACCTCGCTGCGGTTCGGCGACCGCGTCGTGGTCGAGGACCCGGGCTTCCCACCACTCGTCGACCTCCTCGAGTCCGTGGGCGTCCAGCTCGTGGGGGTGCCGGTGGACGCGGAGGGACTCGACCTCACCGCACTGGAGTCCGCCCTGGCTGATCCGGTCGCCGCCATCTTCCTGCAGCCCAGAGCCCAGAACCCCGTCGGCGTCACCATGACCGCGAGTCGCGCGCGAGCCATCGCCGAACTCCTCGAGGGCTCCGAAACCCTTGTCGTGGAGGATGATTCGGCTGCTGGCCTGTCCTCAGCCACCCTCGCGAGCATCGGTCGGTGGCGGCCCGGCCACACGGCATACATCAGGTCGTTCTCGAAGTCGCACGGGCCCGACCTGCGGCTCGCCGCGCTCAGCGCGCCCCCGGACCTGCACCGGGCGATCACCGCCCGCCGCGAGCTCGGTCAGGGATGGTCCAGCCGGCTGCTCCAACAGGTGCTCCTGGGCCTGCTCACCAATGACGCCGCCCGGGCCCAGGTCGCCACGGCGACCGTGACGTATGCCGCGCGGCGGGCGCACGTGGTCGACGCCCTCGCGGGGCGGGGCATCACCGTGCCGGGGACCGAGGGCATCAACATCTGGGTGCCGGTGCACGACGAGACGGCCGCGGTCGTGCGGTTGGCCAGCCAGGGGATCGGTGTCGCGCCGGGCGCTCCGTTCCGGCTCGGCCCTCCGGACGGTGCTCCGGGGGGCGGCGGACACCTCCGGGTGACGGTGGGTGCCGCGGGAGACGACCCCGACGGCCTCGACGGCCTGGCGCAGGCCCTCGCCGAGGCGGCTCTCGCGGGTGGGCGACCGGCCCGGGCCCGCTGACGCCTTCCGGGACCGGGCTGCGGGAACCGGCGGCGAACGGCACGAAGGCCGGGCTGCAGGGTTGCCCGGCCTCCGGCCCGCCGCCCGAAGGCGGACGCCTCATACCCCCGACCACACACGCTAACGGCCGGTTCCACTCCTCAGGATCGTTCAATTCGCGTATGAATGCACTCGTAATGATGAGGTCGCGATGGTAATTTTCCAACTTTTCAAGGCATTTCGCATCGGGGACCCCGGTCCTACCTCGCCGGTTTCGGGCGTGTCGCCCTCAGACGGCCACCCGACGTGACCGACGACCGGCCACCACAGACGTTCCGGCGGTCGATCCCGTCGCCGCGAGAGCCGTGCCACCCTGGTCCTCCGGGCACGCCACCGGTCGGATGGTCAGCTGCACTGTGTCGGAGACGGCCGCGTTCACGCCGTCGGACACGGTGAGGGTGGCCCAGGCGGTTCCCGCCGCCGCACACGCGACCTTGGTGGTCGGGCCGGTCGTCGCAGCCCGGAAGGTGCACCCCATCGCGCCTTCCGACCGCAGGGTCCAGGCGTAGGTCAGGGGGTCACCGTCCGCGTCACTGACCCTGGCCTGAAGTCGGACCACGGTCCCGGCCGCGGCCGTCAGGTCGACGCCAGCGTCGACCACGGGAGCCCGGTTGGCCCTGACCGGCCGCACGGTGACGCAGACCGAGTCCTTGCCCGTGGCTCCGTCATCGTCAGTGGCCATGACGGTCAGGTTCCGCTCGGCGGCCGTGGAGTAGGTGTGGCTCCCGGTGCACCGGCCACCGCTGACGGTCCCAGCCGTGGTGGTGCCGTCGCCCCAGCCGATCGCGCAGGTCAGCACGTCGTTGCTGCCGCGGTCGGAGACCCTGGCCGAGACCTGGACCGCTTGGCCCACCCGCAACCTCGAGTCGGAGTCCGGCGCGATGATCCGCATGGTCGGGGTGGCGTTCGCCAGCGTCACGACCGCGGAGTCGGTGACCGGTGGGTTGGTCCCGTCACTGACGGCGAGCGTGACGGTGAAGGTGCCGTCGTCGGTGCAGCTGAACGTGGTCCTCACCGCAGTGGGCGTGCCCAGGGCGCAGGTGGCGCCTGCGTCGACGTTCGGGCCGGCGGCATACGTCCAGCGGTAGGACAGCAGGGCCGCCTCGGGGTCCTTGCCCGAGCCCGTGAGGGTGAGCTTCGAGCCCTCGGTGCCGGACCTGTCGGCGCCGGCGTTGGCCTTCGGCGGCAGGTTGAGGCTGCTCGTCGAGACCACGATCGTGACCGTGTCGGAGCCGGTGCCCGAGTCGTCGTCGGTCGCCGTCACCGTGATGGTCCGTGCGCCGTCCGTGGCGTAGGCGTGGCTGCCCGTGCACACCCCGCCGGCCAGGCTGCCGGGCGACGTCGTGCCGTCACCCCATGCGATCATGCAGGCCCGCGTGTCGTTGCTGCCCGCGTCGCCCGTGGTCGCCGCGACGGAAACCGTTGCACCAGTGGGGAACTCGGCCCCTGTCGCCGGACTCGTCACCCGGACCGTGGGGTCCGCATTGGTGACGACGAGAGCAGCCGAGTCGGACACTGGCGGGTTGGTCCCGTCGTCGACGGTGAGGGTGAGGGCGAACGTGCCGTCGTCGGTGCAGGTGACATCGGTCGCCGCCGAGTGTGCAGCGCTGAACGTGCAGGTCGCACCCGCGTCGGTCCCGGAGACCGGGGCGGACGTCCAGAGGTAGGTCAGCGACGCACCTTCGGGGTCGGATCCCGATCCGGACAGGTGGGCCGGGGAGCCCTCGGTGGAGGTGACGTCGTCGCCCGCGTTGGCCGTCGGCGGCTGGTTCACCGGAGCGGCAGCCACGACGATGCCCACGCTGTCGCTGCCGGTGTCGCCGTCGTCGTCGACCACCGTGACGGTGATGGTTGGCGATCCAGACCCGCTGTAGGAGTGGGACGCGGAGCAGGTGCCGGCGGTCACCGTGCCGGTGTCGGTGCTGCCGTCACCCCAGGCGATGGAGCACGTGTGGGTGTCGTTGGCGCCCGCGTCGGACACCGCGGCCGAGACCGAGACCGTCGCGCCGATGGCGAACTCCGAGCCCGCTGTGGGGGCGCTGATCGAGGTGGTGGGCGCGGCGTTCGCCAGGGTCACCGTCGCGGAGTCGGTCACGGGGCTGTGCACGCCGTCGTCCACGCTCAGCGTGACGGTGTAGGTCCCGTCGTCGGTGCAGCGGAAGGTCGTCGCGGCCGAGCCGGCAGACCCGAACGTGCAGTCCGCACCGCTGTCCACGCCCGCGCCCGCCGCGAAGGACCAGTCGTAGGTCAGCGGGTTGCCGTCAGGCTGCGACCCAGAGCCGCTGAGGCTGACCGCGGAACCCTCGGTGCCCGTCCGGTCTGCTCCGGCGTCGGCCGTCGGAGGCTGGGTCACCACGGCACTGACCGTGACGGCGACCGAGTCGCTGCCGCTGCCGGCGTCGTCGTCGGTGACGGTCACGGTGATGGTGCGCGGGCCGGCCGCCGCGTAGGCGTGCTGACCGGTGCAGGTCCCGGCGGCGAGCGTGCCGGCCGTCGAGGTGCTGTCGCCCCAGTCGATGGAGCAGGACTGGGTGTCGTTCGCGCCCGCGTCACCGGTCGTCGCCGAGACCGAGACGGTGTCACCGACGGTGTATGCCGCGCCGCCGGCCGGCGCGGTGACGTGCACGGTCGGGTTGGCGTTGCCGATGGCGACCGTGGCGGTGTCCGTCGCGGGCGGGTTGGCTCCGTCGCTCACGGCCAGGGTTGCGGTGTAGCTGCCGTCGTCCGTGCAGGTGAACGTCGTGCTGGCGGCCGTCGGGGAGCCGAAGGAGCACGTCGCGCCGGCGTCCACACCTGCGCCAGCGGCATAGGTCCAGGCGTAGGTGAGGGGCGCCTGCTCGGGGTCGGACCCGGAACCCGTCAGGGTGACGGCTGAGCCCTCGGTGCCGGACCGGTCCGCGCCCGCGTCGGCGGTCGGCGGCTGGTTCGGCTGGTCGGTGATCGTGATGCCGACGGTCGCGAGCGCCGAGCCCCCGTCGTCGTCGGTGATGGTGAGGGTGATGGTCTTGGCGCCGGACGTCGCGTAGGGGTGCGTCCCGGTGCACTGTCCAGCGCTCATCACGCCGGCACCGGTCGTCCCGTCACCCCAGGCGATGGAGCAGGTCAGCACGTCGTGCGAACCGGGGTCGGCACCCGCGCCGGTGAGGGACACGCCCTGGCCGGTCGTGAACACCGCGCCGTCGGCAGGTGCGGTGATCGAGGCCGACGGGTCCCCGTTCGCCAGCACGACGGAGGCCGTGTCGGTCGTCGTGTTGACGCCGTCACTGACGGCGAGGGTCACGACGTAGGTGCCGTCGTCGTTGCAGCTGAACTGGGTCGTGGCGGCGGACGGCGCGCTGAAGCCGCACTGTGCGCCGGCATCGACGCCGGCGCCCGCGGCATACGTCCAGGTGTAGGTCACGGACACGCCCTCGGGGTCCGACCCGGAACCGGTCAGGGACACCAGGGCCCCCTCGGAGCCGGTGCGGTCCGCGCCCGCGTCCGCCGTGGGAGCGGCGTTCGTCACGGTGAGGTCGCGGGTGGCCGTGCCGGTGCCGCCGTCATCGTCGGTCACGGTGACCGTGATGGTGCGCGCCCCTGCCACCGTGTAGGTGTGGCTGCTGTCGCAGGCCCCGCCGGTCACGGTCCCGGTCGTGGTGACGGCGTCACCCCAGGCGATCGAGCAGGTGTGGGTGTCGTGCGAACCGGCGTCGCCGAGCACCGCGTGCAGCGGCACGGACGTGCCGATGGGGGCACTGGTGCCCACGTCAGGCGTCGTGATCGCCACGGTGGGATCGGCATTGGCCAGCGAGACCGTCGCCGAGTCGGTCGTGGTGTTCACCCCGTCGCTCACGCTCAGCGTGACGGTGAAGCTGCCGTCGTCGGTGCAGCTGAAGGAGGACGACGCCGACGTCGCCGAGCCGAAGGAGCAGCTCGTGCCGGGGTCGACACCCGCACCGGCGAGGTAGGACCAGGCGTAGGTCGGGGTCAGCCCTTCCGGGTCGGAGCCCGAGCCCAGCAGGGTCAGCGAGGTGCCCTCGGAGCCGGTGCGGTCGGCGCCGGCGTCCGCCGTCGGGGCCAGGTTGGGCTGCGGCGTGATGGTGGTGCCGCGCGAGGCAGAGCCACTGCCGCCGTCGTCGTCGGTGACGGTCACCGTGATGGTGGGGGTGCCCGTCGCGGTGTAGCTGTGCGTGCCGTCGCAGGTCCCGCCGACGACCGTCCCGGGCGTCGTGGTGCCGTCACCCCAGTCGATGGAGCAGGTCTGCGTGTCGTGGGACCCCTGGTCCCCGAAGGTGGCGTGGGCCGTGACCGGCGCTCCGACCTGGTAGGACGCGCCCACGTTCGGGCTGGTGAGGGCGACGGAGGGGTTGACGTTGGCCAGGGTCACCGTCGCCGTGTCCGTGACAGCCGGGTTCACGCCGTCGCTCACCGACAGGGTGAAGGTGAAGGTGCCGTCGTCGGTACAGCTGACCGTCGTCGAGGCCGAGGTCGGTGAGGTGATGGAGCAGGACGTGCCGGCATCGACCCCTGCGCCCACGACATACGACCAGGCGTAGCTGAGCGTCGCGCCCTCGGGGTCGGTACCCGAACCGGTGAGGGAGACCAGTGCGCCCTCCGAGCCCGTGCGGTCCGCCCCCGCGTTGGCCGTCGGCGGCAGGTTGACCTGGGCCTTCTGGGTGATCGTCACACTGGCGCTGGCCGTGCCCGCGTCGTCGTCGTTGACGGACACGGTGATGGTCTTGTCGCCGGCCGTGGCGTAGGTGTGGCTGCCCGTGCAGGCCCCGGCGACGATGGCGCCCGCCGTGGTGGTGGCGTCGCCCCAGGCGATGTTGCAGCCGAAGGTGTCGTTGGCGGCCGGGTCGGTGATGGGTGCCGTGACCTGGACGGCCACGCCGAAGTCGACCTGGGCGCCGGCCAGCGGCGCCGTGATCGAGACACTCGGGTTGGCGTTGGCGATGGTCAGCACGGCCGAGTCGCTCGTGCTCGAGCCGCCGTCGCTGGCCGTCAACGTCGCCGTGAAGGTGCCGTTGTCGGTGCACGTCACCGAGCTGTTCAGGGACGTCGAGGCGCTGAACGAGCAGCCTGCACCAGCGTCGACGCCTGGCCCTGGGGTGGCGGACCACTGGTAGGTCAGGGCCTGGCCGTCCGGGTCGCTCGCGGTGCCGGTCAAGGAGATCGGCGAGCCCTCGGTCCCGGTCTTGTCCGCGCCCGCGTTCACCAGCGGCGGCTGCCCGGTCACGGTGATCGTCACGGTGGCGGCCGCGGAGGTCGCCAGGTCGTCGCTCGCCTTGTAGGTGAACGAGTCGTCGCCGACGAAGGCCGCCGCCGGCGTGTAGGTGCACTGGGTGAAGGACGAGCTGACCAGCGTGCACCCGCTGAGCGAGCCGTGACTCGGACCCGACTGCACGGCATACGTCATCGCGTCGCCGTCGGCGTCGGTCGCCGCAAGGGTGACGACGACCGCGGTGTTGGAGGGCGTCGTCACGGTGCGGTCCTGGGCCACAGGCGCGTGGTTGGCCTCCACGGTGATCGACACGGTCGCGGTGTTGGAGTCGGCGAAGCCGTCGTTGAGCCGCCACGTGAAGGAGTCGGCACCCGTGTAGCCGGTGGTCGGCGAGTAGGTGCAGTACGAGGAGCTCACGTCGCAGCTGACGGACCCGTGGGCCGGCGCCGACAGCACCGTGATGGAGGTGGGGTTGCCACTGAGGGAGGACCAGCTGAGCGGCACAGCAGTGGTGCGGTCCTGCCGGACGGTTGCGGTGGTGTTGATCGCCACCGGGGTCGAGATCGGCACGACGAACAGCGAGTAGGTCGCCACACCCGACTCGTCCAGTCCGTCGCTGACCTTCCAGGTGAAAGAGTCCGGACCGCGGTAGTCCAGCGTAGGCGTGTAGACGCAGCCGCCACCCCCGGTCGAGCAGTCCGTCAGGGTGCCGTGGGACGGCTGGCTGACGACGGTGAAGGTGGGGGTGTCGTAGTAGAAGTCGTCGGTCCAGCTCAGCCCGATCGACGTCGCGGTGTCCTCGTTGATCTCGGCGTACTGGCCGAAGACCCGCGGGGCGTTGTTGGGGTTCACGTGGATCGTCATGGTGGCGGTGCGCGAGGTGCCGCCGCCCGCGCTCAGCCGCCAGGTGAACGAGTCCAGCCCGACGAAGCTCCCCGTCGGGGTGTAGGTGCACTGCCCGGTGGCGCACGACGTCAGGGAGCCATGGCTCGGAGGCGTGAGGACGGCGAAGGTGCTGGTCGCGCTCTCGGGGTCGTAGCCGGGCAGCGTGAGCGGCGCGGACGTGCGCTCGCGGATCTCGACAGAGGTGTCGCTCGCGACGGGTACGGCGTTGGGCAGGACGTCGATCGAGATGGTGGCCGGGTTGGAGCTCGACGTGCCATCACTGACCCGCCAGGTGAAGCTGTCCGGACCCGAGTAGGCCGCACCCGGGGTGTAGGTGCACCCGTTCAGGGGGATGGCGCAGTCTGTCAGCGTGCCGTGGGTCGGCTGGGTGAGGATCGTGACCGCGAAGGTCCCGCTGTCGGTGTCCGTGAACGGGAAGCCCAGCGCGAGCGCATTGCCCTGGTAGGTGTTCGTCGCGTAGTTGTCCGCGACCGGGGTGCCGTCGTTGCCCACGCGAAGGGTGGTCGTGGCGACCCGCGACGAGGCGAGGTCGTCGCTCGACTGCCAGGTGAACGAGTCGAGCCCCGAGTAGCCGCCGGTCGGGGTGTAGGTGCAGTAGGAGTAGTCGAAGAAGGTGGTGGTGCAGTCGAGAGTTCCGTGCGACGGGGTGCTCACGACAGCCAGGGTGAGCTGGTCGAGGTCGGGGTCCGTGGAGTTCAGGTAGAAGTTGGTCACGCCCTGCGCGACGACCGTGCGGTCCAGGGCCGCTGGGGCGGCATTCGGGCGAACGGTGAGGCTCACGGTCGCGACCCCCGAGTCGAGGAGACCGTCGTTGGACTGCCAGGTGAAGCTGTCGGGTCCTGTGTAGCCGGGGAATCCTTCGTAGAAGCAGACGCCGTAGTAGGTGTTGCAGCTGACGGTGCCGTGCTGGGGGTTGTCGACCACCGAGAACGTCAGGGTCTCGCCCGGCTGCTGCGCGTAGTCGACCAGGACCTGCTCCTGCTTGGACTCGCGCACGGAGTCGCTGGAGTCGGTGGCGACCGGGGCGACGTTGTCGAAGACGGACAGCGTCTGGGTGGCGACGCCCGAGGTGGCCAGGTCGTCACTGACCCGCCACGTGAAGCTGTCTGACCCGACGTACCCGGCGTCCGGCGTGTAGGTGCAGTAGGAGCTCTCGCAACCGCTGAGGGTGCCGTGGGTCGGTTGGGTCAGGACCTCGAAGGTCAACGTGGTGTAGTCGACGTCGCTCCAGTCGAGGTAGAAGAACGCCGGGGTGTTCTGTCGCACGGGCTGGTTCCGGTTCAGCGCCAAAGGCGTGACGTTCTTGGTCACCGTGACGGTGGCCGTGGCGACGTTCGAGGTCGAGGAGGCGTCGCTCGCCGTCCAGGTGAAGGAGTCGACGCCGACGAAGCCGGGGGTCGGGGTGTAGAGGCAGTAGCCCGGGCTGCACGAGTCCACCGACCCGTGGCTCGGCGGGCTGACGACGGCGTAGGTGAGCGGGTCGGTCTCGGGGTCCACGGCGTGCAGGAACACGTACGACGCCACCCCCTCGCGGGTGGTGATGGTGGACGTCCGAGCGGTCGGTGGGGAGGCGTATGCCGAGGGCGCGGCCTGGAGGGTGAAGCCGGCGACGAGGGCCATTCCGAGCAGGATCCGTCGGGCCCGGCTGAACGAAGAGTGGTCCCGGTGCTTGCCAGCTGCCCCTGCGAACATGTCGCACCTCCTGTGCCCGGCCACCACTGCGAAGGCCGTTGGTCGCGAACCTAGCGACGGACAGGGGCAGGACAGATCACCCCAAGCGCGCACCGCTCCTACGCCATATACACCGGCTGACCTGCACTTTTGTGGCTAGTCAGGCCACCCAAGTCGACGGAACCGGGCGCACCTGCGGGCAGCGGAGCACGTGGCTCTCGCGCTGCGAGACTTGACGGCCCCCGGATCGTTCGCGCGGAGGGCGTGGGATTCGAACCCACGATGGGTGTAACCCCATAGCGGTTTTCAAGACCGCCGCACTAGGCCACTATGCGAGCCCTCCTCGGCCACGCGGCATACCCGCACGACCAGGGACACGGTATCGCCCGCCCCGGCCGGGCATCGCCCGACCACTCCGCGGACCCCTCGGGCCGGTCCTCCCCCAGCAGTCGCCTCCTCGTCGATGGCGTGCTCGAATGGCCGGATGGATGCGCGGGCGCTGGCGCAACGCTTCGCCCTGGGTGGCGCAGCGAGACTCTCCGACGGCCCCGTCGCGCGCGGCAAGCAGGGCGTCGTGTGGCGGCTCGAGACGGCAGACGGCAGCTGGGCGGTGAAGGTGCCCTTCCACCAGTCCACCGAGGACGACGTGCGTCTGGCGACGACGTTCCAGGAAGCGGCCCATGCCGAAGGCGTGCCGACTCCGCAGGTGCGCCGCACCACGGACGGAACGGTGTTCGCCACCATTCGCGGGGGTCAGGCACGGGTGTACGAGTGGGTCGACCTGGGTGCACCCGACACCCACCTCGATCCCGAGCGGGTCGGCGCGGTCGTGGCCGCCATGCACAAGGTCTCACTCGGTGACACCACCCTCTCGGTCGCGCACCCGGACCGGATCGACCCGTGGTACCGCGAGCCGGTGGGGGCCGACCGCTGGCACCGGCTCGTCGAACAGCTCCAGGACGCAGGAGCGCCGTTCGCTCGCCGACTGTCTGATCTGCGTGACGAGCTCGTCGCCCTGGAGTCCTGGATCGAACCACCGCAGACGTTCGCGACCTGCCACCGCGACCTCTGGGCCGACAACGTCCTGCCGACTGCTGACGGCGACGTGTGTGTCATCGACTGGGAGAACAGCGGGCCGGCCGATCCGAGCCAGGAGCTCGGGTGCGTGCTCTTCGAGTTTGCCCGCTCCGACCCTGGTCGGATGCGAGCGCTGGTCAACGCCTACCGGGAGGCCGGCGGGCCGGCCAGGGTGAGCCGACGCGGCCACTTCTCGATGCTGATCGCGCAGCTCGGACACATCACCGAGATGGCTGCCACCGACTGGCTGCAACCCAACCCCCGCTCGCCGCACCGCGCGGACTCGGTGGCGTGGATAGGGGAGGTGCTGGACGAGCCGCACACGCGCGACCTGCTCGAATCGTTGTTGGGGGCGGCTGATGATCCTGCTGACGTCCACCGGGCAGGCCGCTGACCAGCACGTTCGTAGGACCGTGGGTTAAGGTCGAAGGAACCGACCAAAGGATGCGAACCATGGCAAAGCTCACCTTCCTCGCCGGTCTCGCTGCGGGCTACGTGCTCGGGGCCAAGGCCGGTCAGAAGCGCTACCAGCAGATCAAGGCCCAGACCGACCGCGTCTGGGGCAGTGCCCCCGTGCAGTCCCGTGTCGACACGGTCAAGCAGGTGGTCAAGGACCAGGCGCCCGTCGTGGCGGCCAAGATCGGTGACGTCGCGAAGACCGCCGGCGCGAGCGCCAAGGAGCGCCTCACCGGTGAGGACCTCCCGGAGACCCTGCACCGCGGGACCGATGGGCGGCTGCACGCCGACACCACCGGCTTCGGACCGGGGCCGGGCAAGCTGCCCTGACCGCCGGCGCACCGCAACCGGCACACCAAAGGAAGCGGCACGGCATACGGAGTTCCGGTATGCCGTGCCGCTTCTGTGTTGCTGGACTCAACGGCGTCGCCGAGGAGGTCCGGCTGGGCGCGTGCTGGGAACCCCTGACCAGCACCTTCCACAACCTGACCCACCCGGCGACGCGCCCCGAAGGGCGGGTCGGCCGCACGCCCCCACGAACTGCCGACCAGCCGCTGGCACCCCTGTGACCAGCGGTCCTTCGTCGCCGGGACCCGTCGCCCCCTGCGACAGGTCCTGCACGACATTGGCGTCCTCTCCGTTGTGTCCTCCTCGGTCCCCCGACCAGGTCTGACACTGGACAAGAGTCGGCACCACGGGCCCTGATACATCGCCGGCCAAGAATTTTTTTGCGGAGAGTTTTCGGTGGCTGCCCGGTATCAAACGGGCCCGTCTGGTTCTCCTGTCAGATGACGCATTCCCTCACTACGCTGAACAACGCACGCGTGGTCGGCACGACCCTCAGGAGATCCGATGGCCGCATCAGCCCCCCCGCCGCCCCCTGGGCCGGGACCCACACCCTGGGTCGCGATCCCTCGCTCGGCGGCGCGGCGCCTGGACGTGCGGGTGCTCGACCCCGCCAAGGCGGTGCGGCTCGACGGCGACGACGCCCTCGCACCCACCTTGTATGCCGGTAACCGCCTGCTCGTTCGCGGCCTCGCCACCCAGTCGGCGCGGGGTCCGATCAGCGCGCTGAAGGGGATCGCGGAGCGGCTCGGCTACTCGGCCGACGCCCAGCGGGACGAGCGGTTCGAGGCGTTGCTGCGGCAGAACGAGCTGGAGGACCAGGTCGACGCGGCCATCTCCACGACGGTGGTGTTCACGCCGTTGCCGGACCGTCCCGTCGTGGCCCCGGACGCCTGGCTGATCCTGCAGACGCTGCGTGCCGAAGACCCGGAGTCGGCGAAGTCGGTGAGCCTCAGCCACATCGTGACGGCGTCGGGCTACGGCTCCGGCGTGGGGTACGGGTCCGGCGTCGGCTACGGCTCGGGTGTCGGCTACGGCTCCGGGGTGGGGTACGGCTCGGGCGTCGGTTACGGGTCAGGGGTCGGGTACGGCTCCGGGGTCGGCGAGGGGGACGTACAGATGCCTGGCGGCGGGCCCTCGCCGCGGTGCCCCGTGGTCTGGGGTGGTCCGGCGCCGGCGCCAGGGGGCTACACCGCAAACGGCTCGGAGAACGGGGCGGAGTGCGATGACACGGGCGCCCCGGAGGGACCGGTCGTCGCGCTGCTCGACACGGGACTCGGGCAGCACCCCTGGTTCGGCTACGGCGTCATCCGGGACGTGACCGTCGACGGGATCCCCATCGGTGAGCGCTTCAGCACCGAAGACGACCCCGAGGGTTCCGGCTGCACCCTCGACCGGGTCAACGGCCTGCTCGACCCGTTGGCCGGGCACGGCACGTTCATCGCCGGGGTCGTGCGGCAACGCTGCCCCGAGGCCATGCTGATGGTCATTCCCGTCATGCACGGCGACGGCGTCACCGACGAGGCCTTCCTCGTCGAGACCCTCGGGCTCCTCTTCGTCCGCCAGCTGCTCGCCCACTCCGACGTCGACAAGGGACCGGCGATCGACGTCCTGTCGCTGTCGCTGGGGTATTACCACGAGACACCTGGGGCGTTCGACGACGAGCCGGCGTTCTGCGGCATCCTCAGGGCGCTGTCGAGCACCGGCGTCGCGGTGGTGGCCGCGGCCGGGAACGGCGGCACGAACCACGAGTTCTACCCCGCGGCCTTTGCGGTCGCGGGCGGTTTCGACGTGCCCCTGACGAGTGTCGGCGCGTTCAACCCGGACGGTTGCACGGTGTCGGTCTACTCCAACACCGGCCACTGGGTCCGCGCCTACCGGCGCGGGACCGCGGTCGTGAGCACCATGCCGACCACGTTCAACGGCAGCCTGCAACCGGCCCTCGTCCAGCCTGCCGCGGCTGACCCCGCGGCAGGGCGCCCGCTGCGCGGGTCGTGCGACCCCGACGACTACTCGAGCGGGTTCGCCCTCTGGAGCGGCACGTCGTTCGCAGCGCCTGCGTATGCCGGCGACCTCGCTGCCTGGCTCGTCCGCGAGGGCTGGGCAGGGTTCGACTCATCGAGGGCTCGGGTCGAGGGGCTCACCAAGGCCCTCGGCGCGCTCGAGGGAGGCGAACGGTGATGCACGCCGAGGGCGGCACCCGGAGCCTGGCCGAGCTGGCGGCGCGCGCGTTCGCCGACTACCGGGACGGGCGCCCGGAGGCGATGTCGCAGCTGGTGGACAGCACCACCACGCTGCTCTGGCACACCGCCCGGGCGCAGGGGCTCAGCGGCCCGCAGGCCGAGGACGTCGTGCAGAACACGTGGTTGTCGCTGGTCCAGCACGCGTCGGGGATCACCGACCCCCAGGGCGTGCTGAAGTGGTTGCTCACCACCACCCGGCGCGAGGCCTGGGCCGTGTCCAAGCGGGCCCGGCGCGAGGACGTCCGAGAGGACATGGGGGATGCGATGCCTGAGGTAGCCACGACCAGGGACGAGCCGGCCGAAGTCGTCGTCCGCAGCCAGGAGCAGGGCCTGCTCTGGCGCCACTTCAAGGACCTGCCGGAGCGGTGCCAGCAGCTGCTGCGGGTCATCGCCCTCGCCGACCGACCTGACTACGCGCAGGTCGCCGACGCGCTCGGCATGCCCGTCGGCAGCATCGGACCCACCCGCGGTCGGTGCCTGGCCAAGCTCCGAGGGGCGCTGCTCGGCGACCCGGGATGGGCGACGTCATGAGCGGCGACAGCGTGAGCGGCGGGGCCATGGGCGAGGGCTGGGAGGCCGACGCGCTCGGTGAGATCGACGACCAGGACCTCAGGGCCCTCGCGACGCTCCGGACCATCCTGCAGGCGAGTGACCCGGTGCCCAGCGGTCTGGCCGAGCGGGCCAAGTTCGCGATGTCCGTGGCCGCCCTCGAGGCCGAGGTCGCCGAGATCACGACGACGACCGCCGAGCTCGCCGGGGTGCGCTCCACCCAGTACGACCGGGCCGGCACCATCACGTTCTCCAGCGACCAGCTCAGCGCGATGATCACCATCGAGATGGTGGACGGCGGGAGCGCGCGGCTGAGCGGGTGGGTCACCACGGGACCCACGCACGTCGAGCTGCGCGAGCGGTCGCGCACCCAGGAGACCACGACCGACGACGCCGGCCGGTTCACGTTCGCCTCCGTCGAGCGCGGACTCGTCCACCTCGTCATGCGCCGGCTGGACGATCCTGGGAGTCGTCCGGTCATCACTCCCGCCATCGAGATCTGAGGTACGACATCGAGGTTGCTGACCACCAGGTCGCCGAGCTCTTGGCCCGAGCACGGAACCTCAACGAGATCGGCCGGTTCCGCGACGCCGAGCGCAGTCTGCGCCGCGCCCTCGTGCTGGCGGACCGCCTGGACGGCGAGGAGCGGGTGTCGACGCGAGCGCGGCTGCTCATCACCCTGGCCTGGCCGACCCTGGCGCTGCACGGACTGGACCAGGCCCTGGCGATGCTGGCGGAGTCCCGTGAGCAGAGCGACTCCGCCCGCCTGCGCGCCCTGAGCTGGATCCAGGAGGCCGTCGTCCACGTCTCCTGCCAGGACTGGCGGTCGGCCCTCAGCGCCCTCGGCAGGCTCGGCGACACGGAGGGGCTCCTCGCCCCCGGTGAAGAGGTCGCGGCCCGGATCAACAGTGGCCTGGCCCACCTCTCCCTGCTCGAGCTCGCGCCCGCTCGTGCCGATCTGATGACCGCGCTCGAGGTCAGCGTGGAGCACGGCCTGGTGGAGCAGGAGTTCAAGGTCCGCCACAACCTCGGCTGCCTCGAGTACTACGCGGGCCGGCTCCCGGAGGCCATCCGCCTGATGCGCGAGGCCGACGAGATGGACGTGCAGGTCGGCCGGGTGAGGGCTCAGCACGACCTGGCGCTGGTCCTGCTCGAGGTCGGGCTGCTCGACCAGGCGCGAGAGACGCTGACCCGCGCGCTCGACCAGGCCAGGCGCGACGGCCACCGCCTCGAGGAGGCCGACCTTCGGCTCGACCTCGCGACGACCGCACTGCTGCGCGACGAGCTCGCGACCGCGCGCGAGCACCTCGACGCCGCCGTGGTCGCCTTTCGCGCCAGGGGAGCGATCGAGCGCCAGCGGAGCGCCGCGCTGCTGCGCGCCTGGGTCGCCGTGACGGAGGGGGTCGTGCCCCGCGGTCTCGACCGCACCCTCGCGCCCTGGTCTGGCGTCGACCGGCCGGTCATGCCCGACGAACGCCTCGCGGCGCGGGTGCACGTCGAGGCGCTGCTGCTGCGAGGACACGTCGACCAGGCCGGGTATGCCGTGCAGCGGCTGAGGGGGCGTGTGCGCCAGGGCTTCGCCGCCGACATGCACGATCGCCTGCTCATCGCGAAAGTGGCTGCGGCACAAGGCGACACAGCCACTTCCCGGAGAGTGGTCCGCTCGGCCATGCACCGGCTGACCGGGCGCCAGGCACCGAGCCAGAGCGTCGAGATCCGGTCGGCCCTGGCCCTGCACGGTCACCGGATCGCGGACTTCGACGTCAACGACGCCCTCGTGAGCGGATCGCCCGTGCGGGTCTTCGACGCGGTGGAGCGCTGGCGCGCGGTGTCCCACCGCCTGCCCCTGCTGACCACACCAGAGGACGGGCGCTCCGCCGAGCTGGTCGCCGAGCTGCGCCAGGCCCGTCGTGAGGGAGCCGCCCCCGGCGAGGAGGGCGCCCGCCAGCGGGCCCGCGCCGCCGAGCTGGAGTGGGAGGTCAGCCGCCTGGACTGGTCACGGGCCGAGGCCGGCGGGGTGGCCGCTGCGGTGGCCCCGGTCGGACATGCCGTCACTCGCGACCTGCTCGGGTCCCGTGGCGAACAGGCCCTGGTCTGGGTCGCGCAGGACGGGCAGGAGTACGTCCTGGTCGTGACTCCCAGGGGGACCCGGCTGCACCACGTGGGACCGGCCGCCGAGGTCGCCGCCCTGGCGGACCGACTCACGCGGGACCTGCACGCGCACGCGTTCGCCGCCACCAACCCAGCGCTGGAGGCGGCCGTCGGCCGAGCGGTGGCGGGCTCCCTGGCCGCGCTCGACCAGCAGCTCTTCGGCGACTTCGAGCTGGCCGAGGGGCCTGTCGTCGTGGTGCCGGGGCGGACCCTGATGGCGGTGCCCTGGGGCATGCTGCCCAGCCTCGCGGGCCGTCCGGTCACGATCGCCCCGTCGGTGACCCGCTGGTCCACCCCGCTCCTCGCGGCGGACGCGGTCCCGGCGGAGCGGCTCCGGGTCACGACGCTGACGGGGCCGAGGCTCGACCGCGCCGCCGCCGAGGCGGCCGCGGTGACCACGGCCTGGGAGAGGGTCGGTGCCCTGGTGACCCGTCACGAGGGAGCGACGGCGCAAACCGTCCGTGACGCCTTGTCCGGCGCTGGCCTGGTGCACGTGGCGGCGCACGGCACCCACGAGCGTCAGAGCCCGTGGTTCTCCTCGTTGCACATGGCCGACGGCCCCGTCTTCGCGCACGAGCTCCCGCGACGGGCGACCGCACACCACGTCGTGCTCTCGGCGTGTGATGTGGGACGGCTCGACCCACGCCCCGGGGACGAGCCCCTGGGGCTCACGGCCGCGCTGATGGCGCTGGGCGTCCGCAGTGTCGTCGCGCCCGTCGCACCGGTGTCAGACGTTGCGGCTGCCGACGCCATGGGCAGCTACCACCGCCACCTGGCCGACGGCGACTCCGCCTCCGAAGCCCTGGCCGCGACGCTCACCGAGCACCCGGGCGCTGGCGCGTTCTGCCTCTACGGCACCGACTGGCGGCCGGAACCCGCTCAGATCCAGAGGGCCGGATCCTTGAACATCGCCTCATAGGGATCTTCGTGACCCTGCGGGAACCGGATGACCGCGGGGATCCCCGTGGCAATCGCCCCAGCCGGAACGTCCTTGACCACAACGGAGTTCGCGCCGACCTGCACGTCGTCACCGATGTAGACCGGACCCAGGATGCGGGCTCCGGCCCCGATCGTGACCCGCGACCCGACGGTGGGATGCCGCTTGACGCGCTGCAACGAACGACCGCCCAGCGTGACGCCGTGATAGAGCATCACGTCGTCTCCCACCTCGGCCGTCTCGCCGATCACGACGCCCATCCCGTGGTCGATGAAGAACCGGTGGCCGATCACCGCACCCGGGTGGATCTCGACGCCCGTCACCGAGCGCACCACCGTCATGACGACACGGGCCACCGGCTTCGCCCAGCCGCCGCGCAACCACAGGCGGTGGGCGAACCGGTAGGACCAGATGGCATGCAGCCCAGGCGAGTTCAGCGCGACGTCGACGCGCGACGTCGCGGCGGGGTCACGGGCGATCGCGGCGTCGAGGTCGTCGACGATGCGGCTGCGCGCGCGCCGGGCATACAGGGCGAGGGTCACGGAAGAAGCGCCACCTTGGGTCGGGTCGGTCAGTCGAGCAGGTCGGAGAAGAGGATCGTCGAGAGGTAGCGCTCACCGAACGACGGGATGATGACGACGATCGTCTTGCCCGCGTTCTCGGGGCGCCTGGCGACCTGGTCGGCTGCCGCGAGAGCCGCGCCCGAGGAGATCCCGACGAGCAGGCCCTCCTCCTTTGCGGCGCGCTTGGCCCACTCGACCGCCGTCTCGGCGTTGATGTCGATGACCTCGTCGTAGACCGTGCGGTCGAGGATCTCGGGCACGAAGTTGGCGCCGATCCCCTGGATCTTGTGGGGACCGGGCTCGCCGCCGTTGAGGATCGGCGACTCAGCAGGCTCCACGGCGACGATCTGCACTCCCGGCTTGCGAGCCTTGAGGACCTGTCCGACCCCGGTGATGGTGCCGCCCGTGCCGATGCCCGCCACGACGATGTCGACCTGGCCGTCGGTGTCCTTCCAGATCTCCTCGGCCGTGGTCTTGCGGTGGATCTCGGGGTTGGCCTCGTTGGCGAACTGGCGAGCGAGGATTCCGCCGCGCTCGGCCGCGATCTCCTCGGACTTCGCCACGGCGCCCTTCATGCCCAGCGCACCTTCCGTGAGGACGAGCTCGGCACCATAGGCGCGCAGCAGCGCCCGGCGCTCCTTGCTCATCGTCTCGGGCATCGTGAGCACGACGTTGTAGCCGCGCGCCGCACCCACCATGGCCAGCGCGATCCCCGTGTTGCCCGACGTGGCCTCGACGATGGTGCCGCCCGGCTTGAGCTCACCGGCCGCCTCGGCCGCGTCGATGATCGAGACGCCGATGCGGTCCTTGACCGACGAGGCCGGGTTGTAGAACTCCAGCTTCGCGGCGACGGTGGCCTCACTGTCGATCAACCTGTTGATCCGCACCAGGGGCGTGTTGCCGATGAGCTGGGTGACGTCGTCATAGATGGGCATGCGCGCTTCCTTGCGTTCGTATGCCGCGTGCCTGCCGTGCGCGCGGACGTGGACGTTCGTCCTGTTCAGCGAACCAGACGTTATGCGTATTCCAACAGATCGTTATGCAATCTGGCAACGCGCTCTCACCCTGCGGGCGTCGCGAACGACGCGCACGGCATACGACTCGCCTTTGAGCCCGCTCACAATCCGGTAAGCAGTCGCTTACCGGCCAGTAGAGTGACGCCATGTCTGCGCTCGAGATCGTCGCGCTCGTCGTCTGTGGAGTGGTTGCCCTCGTGGGCATCGCCCTGTTCGCACGGGTCATCCGTCAGTTCTTGTCCGTCTTCCGCCTGGGTCAGCCGGACGGCTCCCGCACGGGTGACAAGGGCGCGAGGACGGTGACGCTGCTGCGCGAGTTCCTGGGGCACACCCGGATGTCGCGGCTGCCGGTGGTGGCGGTGGCGCACTGGTTCACGATGATCAGCTTCGGGGTGCTGTTCTTCACCCTGCTCAACGCGTTCGGGCAGCTGGTCAAGGCTGACTTCACGCTCCCGCTGATCGGGCACTTCTTCCTCTACGAGTGGATCACCGAGTTCTTCGCGTGGACCGGGCTGGTCGGCATCGTCACGCTGATGGTGATCCGGCAGAAGAACCACCCGCGGTCGGCCGCCGGTGAGGGCGGGCGTCGCTCGCGCTTCTTCGGGTCGACCTGGTGGCAGGCGTACTACGTCGAGCTGACCATCCTCGGCGTGACGATCTGCATCATCACCCTGCGAGCGCTGGAGTACGCGCTGGAGAAGCTCGGCGGGACGACCGGCACGACCGCGGTGGGTCACGCGAACGGACTGCACTACCCGCTGACGGGCTGGCTGGGCGGACTCTTCGACGGCGCCTCGGTGAGCACGCTGGAGAAGGTCGTCGTCGTGGTGGCGGCGGTGAAGATCCTCATCTCGTTCGCGTGGATGATCACCATCTCCCTCCAGCCGACGATGGGTGTGGCGTGGCACCGGTTCCTCGCGTTCTTCAACATTTTCCTCAAGCGGCACGCCGACGGCCGCACCTCCCTGGGTGAGCTCCAGCCGATGATGGTCAAGGGCGAGCCGGTGGACTTCGAGAACATCGAGGACATGGACGAGGACGCCGCGCTCGGGGTCGGCAAGGTCGAGGACTTCACCTGGAAGGGCCTGCTCGACTTCACCACCTGCACCGAGTGCGGCCGCTGCCAGTCCCAGTGCCCGGCCTGGAACACCGACAAGCCGCTGTCTCCCAAGATGCTCGTGATGGCGATGCGGGACCACGCGCACGCCAAGGCCCCGTGGCTGCTGGCCGGCGAGTCCGAGCGCGAGGGCCTGGGCGAGGATGCGGCGAAGCTTGCTGAGGTGCCGCTGGTGGGCGACACCGGCTACGACATCCGGAACCCCCTCGCGGCCTACAACCCGCACGGTCCCGATGCGGTGATCGACCAGGACGTGCTGTGGTCCTGCACCACGTGTGGAGCCTGCGTCGAGCAGTGCCCGGTCGACATCGAGCACGTCGATGCGATCGTGGACATGCGCCGCTACCAGGTGCTGATCGAGTCGGCGTTCCCGAACGAGCTCGGCGGGCTGTTCAAGAACCTCGAGAACAAGGGCAACCCGTGGGGTATGGCCGCCAGGGCGCGCCTCGACTGGGCCAAGGACCTGCCCTTCCCGGTCAAGATCCTCGGCCAGGACGTCGAGTCCGCCGACGACGTGGACTACCTGTTCTGGGTCGGCTGCGCCGGCGCCTACGAGGACCGTGCCAAGAAGACGACCCGCGCGGTGGCCGAGCTGCTCGACCAGGCCGGGGTCACCTTCGCGATCCTCGGGGACGGCGAGTCCTGCACCGGGGACTCCGCCCGACGGGCCGGCAACGAGTTCCTCTTCCAGATGCTCGCCCAGCAGAACGTCGAGACCCTCAACGAGGCCGGCGCGACCAAGATCGTCGTCACCTGCGCGCACTGCTTCAACACCATCAAGAACGAGTACCCGCAGCTCGGCGGCAAGTACGAGGTCGTCCACCACACCCAGCTGCTCAACCGGCTGGTCCGCGAGAAGAAGCTCGTCCCCGTCGCCCGCCCCGCCGACGTGCCGGGCAAGTCGTCGAACAAGGACGTCGCCTCCACCGCTGCCACCGTGACCTACCACGACCCGTGCTACCTCGGCCGGCACAACGGCGTCTACGCCCCGCCACGTGAGCTGATCGGCGCCCTGCCCGGAGTCGAGCTCAGGGAGATGGAGCGCACCAAGGAGAAGTCCTTCTGCTGCGGCGCCGGCGGTGCCCGCATGTGGATGGAGGAGAAGCTCGGCACGCGGATCAACACCAACCGCACCGAGGAAGCCATCGGCACCGGCGCCGAACGCATCGCCATCGGGTGCCCCTTCTGCCGCGTCATGATGTCCGACGGCCTCGCCGCCGCCCAGTCCGAGGGCAAGGGCGAGGACGTCGAGGTCGTCGACGTGGCCCAGATGCTGCTCGCCGCGGTCAAGCGCCGCGACGACCCCCAGGCGGCCGCGCCCGAAGCCATCGAGCCCGAGCCCACACCGGACCCCGAGCCGCAGCCGGTCGCCTGAGGTGACGTGTGCCGCGGGGCCAGCCCCGCGGCATACGCGCGTCAGCGGGGTGTGTCGGCCCTGCGCACAGCGGCTTCGTCGAGCTCCCGCGCGACATCGACGGTCGGCGCCCCGCCACCTCGTGAGGCGGGCCACCACCAGGCGCCGGCCAGATCGCTCGGCGGCTGGGGGTAGCGCGCCACGAGCTCGTCCACCATGGCGGCCAGCCGTTGGTGCAACCGCTGGGTGAGGGCCTCAGCCGTCTCCCCCACCAGCGGCACGAGCGGCTCGCCGACCAGCACGTCCACGGCCTTGCCGCGACGCAGTGAGTAGCGGCCGTCGACGGTGAAGATGCGGTGGACCCCCCAGTGCGCCACCGGGACCAGCGGTGCTCCGGTCGCCAGGGCGAGGTAGGCCGCGCCCCGCCGGAAGTCGGCTCGGTCCTTGACGACGAACGCCCGCCCGATCGTCGCTTCGGGATAGACCCCCACGACCTCACCGGCCCGCAAGGCACCGAGCGCCTGTCGGGCCGCGAGCTCCCCGTGCGCACGGTCGACCGGCAGGTGCCGCATCGCGCGCATCAGCGGACCGGACAGCCGCGACCGGAACACCGACTCCTTGGCCATGAACCGCACGAGCCTGCCCCGTCGCGCCCCGGCCAGTCCGACGAACATGAAGTCGAGGAAGCTGCTGTGGTTCGCGGCGACGACGACCGGCCCCTTGGCCGGGAGGCGATCGGTCCCGGACACCGTGATCCGCAGGTCGAGCGCGCGGAACAACCCGCGGCAGAGCCCGATGACGAGGCGATAGGTGAGGTCCGGCACGGCAGGCATTCGGAGCCGCGACCGGAGGTGGATGCTCAGGCGATCTCGACCATCAGGGCCGCGAGCTTGGCGCGCGAGGCGATCTCGAGCTTGCGGAAGATGTGCGACAGGTGGGCATCGACCGTGCGTGGTGACACGAACAGCTGCTCGGCGATCTGCCTGCTGGTGAGCCCCTCGGCCACGAGCTCGGCGACGCCGCGTTCGGCCTTGGTCAACACGTGCAGCGGCGAGTTCGACGCCTCGGGCGCGACCTGACCGGCGCACAGGGCCGTCACCGCGGCGACACCCTGTGCGGTGAACTGACCGCGCTCGAGCCAGCCGGTGGGACAGTCGCGAATCGCCCCGGCGGCATACACGACGCCCGGGCGGTCGCGGCCCACGGCGCGGCGACTGACGCGCAGCGCTGCCGCGGCCCCCGCAACCGGCCGGAATGCCGCCGTGCCCGTCTCCGCGGCGATCGCCGCCAGGCCGTCGAGCGCGTCCGCAGCCCGCAACGGCATCGGGACCTCGGTAGCTCGCCGCAGCACCGACAGGTAGGAGGCCTGCGCCTGCCCGGGTTCGCCGAGGGACATCAGGGCGTCGGCCACGAGCAGCCTCGCCTCGATCGCGTCGCGTCCCAGCTTGCTGCTGTCCGCGAGCACGACGATGTCGGCGGCCTTTCCCGCGGCCCGGCTGACGTCGCCGGCCGCCAACAGTTCGCGGGCGTCCTGGAGCTGGACGACCAGCCGGACAGCCCAGGGCAGCGTCTCGGCGTCCACCGGCAGGCCCGGCTCACCCGAGACCATGCGGTGCATGGTGTCGGCGAGCAGCGCGATGCGGTCCTCGCGGATCTCCTCGGCCTGGGTGCGGGCGAACAGGGCCAACGAGGCCGCCTCGACCAGGCGCCCCTGCTCCCAGGCGATCTTTGCCTGCATCGTGCGCGCGGACAGCGCGATCCACACCTCGTCGGGGGGAGGCGAGTCCACGATGACGGTCGCCAGCTTCTCGGCCTCCGCGAAGTCGCCTGCCGAGACGAAGACGTCCATGAGGGTGCGTCGCACCTGACGGATGACGTAGGGGTCGTCGCCGCCCAGGGCGAGGGTTCGCTCGGCATCGGCGCGCGCCGCCGCAAGGTCGCCGGCGTCGAGGTGCATCTCGGCGCGGATGGCCGCGGTGCGGGCCAGTTCGACGTCGCGCATCGGTCCGTCCAGGGCACTCGCGTGCTCCTCGGAGCGGTGCAGCAGGCGGAGCCCTTCGTAGGTGCCGCGCACCTCTGACGCGCAGATGCCGGCTCGGCGGGCCAGCTGCGAGCCGATGATCGGCGGCCCGTCGCCGCTGGAGAGTGCGGCGTCCATCATGTCCAGGGCTTCACGGGCCCGCATGGCGGCCGAGAGGGACGGAAAGGCCCGGTTGGCGATGGCGTAGCCGCGCGGCCGGGTGGCTTCGACGGCACAGGCCTGTCGAACGGCGGTGTCCACGAGGGCCAGCTGGTTGAGGAACGGCGCATCGGCGGACCCCTCGTTGACGGCCTGCGGGATGACCCGGTCGGCCCAGGCGAGCAGGCCGGTCAGCGACTCCTGGGCATCGTCCGTGGCCTCGGCGAGGGCGCGACCCACCTCCCGCATCGGTGGCAGGAGGTCGAAGCTCCCGTCGGGGTTCACCTCGACGAGGCTGCGCCGAGCCAGGGCCGACGCGAGCTGGACGGCCTGGGGCCGACTGACGCCACACACGTCCGCGAGGACATCGAGCCCGAGCGGGCGGCCGATGATGGCGAGTCGCCGGAAGCACTGCTGCTGCTCGACGTCGAGCAGGTCGTAGGACCGTCTCACGGCCTCGGCGAGGGTCCCGACCGGCGGGACGTCGCTGACCCCGATGAGCGCGATCTGGACGGCCAGCTGCTCCACCAGCGAGGGCAGACCTCCACTGGCCCGCAACAACCGCCGCAGGATGGCGTCGTGCTTGTCGAGGTCGACGGAGTGCCCCCCAGCGGCGGCCACTCGGGCCAGCAACAGCTCGAGCGCCGGACCCTCCAAGGCCCCCCGAGCGGAGGGCACGGGCAGCGGTGTCAGCTTCATCACCTGCTCATGGGGCCGCCCCGCCACGGTCGTCGCGGTGCACAGGAGCTTCCAGTCCTCGGCGTCCTCGACGAGGTCGTTGAGCACCTCGCCGAGCCCCTCGATCGCGTCCACGCCGTCGAGCACCAACAACGTGTCGCGACCGTCCAGGGCTCGCTTGAGCGCCAACGTCGGCGAGTCACCGGGAGCCACCTCGGCATCGAGGGCATCGAGACACGCGGTGACGAGCGACTCCGTCGTCGAGTGTCGGTGGGCGGGGACCCAGGCCACGGCCGGAGCGCTGCTCGCAGTGTGCCGGGCCACGAGGGTCTTCCCACACCCGGGCGCGCCCGTCAGCGTCACCCACCGACTGCCGCCGAGCAGAAGCCGGAGGCGATCGAGATCCTCGTCGCGACCCACGCACGGAGTCAGCATCCGGACAGGCTATCGAAAACCTGCTGGCCAATATCGGTGGTTTCACTGATGCCGACCTCGACCCTCCCCGGGCACTCTCGTGGACAACGGAGATCACTGGATCCGACGTTACGGGAGGCGCGGAGGGGCACCTCCCGAAGCGGCGGATCTGGGATTGGCGGACCGGGGGGTCACGCCGAAAGGCCGGGTGTGGCTTCCGGGGGGAAACCACACCCGGCCTTCATCCTGTCCGGGGTCCTACGGCTGACGAGTGATCAGCTCAGGCTGTTCTTCGTCAGGAACTCCTTGGCCACCGTGTCGGCGTCCTTCTTGTCGACCACGACCTCCTTGAGGAGGGCGGCCAGGGTGGGCGTGTCGAGCTTGGCCGACACGGCGTTGAGGGCTCCCTCGATGGTCGCGTTGCTCTTGCTCTTGGTGATGAGCGGCACGACGTTCTGGGCGGCATACATGCTCTTGGGGTCCTCGAGCGCTACGAGGTCGTTTGCCGCGATGCTCGGGTCGGTGGTGAACAGGTCACCCGCGTCGATCTGGCCGTTCTTCAGGGCGGCCAGCGTCAACGGGCCACCCGCGTCGAGCGGACGGAAGGTCTTGAACTCCAGGCCGTAGATCGACTTGAAGCCGGGCAGACCCGTCAAGCGGGTCTTCCACTCGGGCGGGCCACCCACCGTGAGCTTGTCGGACTTGCCTGCGAGGTCCGCGATCGACTTGACCCCGAGCTCGTCGGCCTTGGACTTCTTCATCACCAAGGCGTCCTTGTCCTCGGCGGCCGACTTGTCGAGCACCGTGAGGGTGGCCGGCAGCGCGGCCTTGAGCTCGGTGTAGACGCCCTCGCTGTCCGTGGCCTTCGCGTTCTTGTTGAAGTACTGGCTCAGCACACCGGTGTACTCGGGGATGAGGTCGATCGACCCGTCCTGGAGAGCCGGGATGTAGGCCTCGCGGGCACCGATGTTGAGCTTCTTCTCGACCTTGACGCCCTTGGCCTCGAGGGCCCCGGCGTAGATCTCGGCCAACAGGGCACTCTCGGGGAAGTCGGCCGAGCCGACCTTGATGGTGCCCGAGGCTGCGCTGGAGCTCCCGCTGCTCGTCTTGGTGGCGAGCGGGTCGCCACCGGAGTTGCCGCACGCGGCGGTGGCCATCAGAGCGGCCGCCGTGGCGATCGTCAGGGTCATCTTGCTGAACTTCACGAAACCGCTCCTACCGTTGGTCAACTGGACTGGGAATCCACCGTACGCCGCGGCGCCTGAATCTCTACATCGAGGGGGGTATTTGATCGCTGGCTGGACACCGTCGACCCTCCTGTAGACCGTCGGCCCGGCCGCCCGCCGGCCCGGCCCGTGAGCCCGGGCGACACGGCATACCGCTGCACCACCGCGAGCAGGAGGTCGACGACCAGGGCGAGGACGGCCACTAGCAGTGCGCCGCCGGCCATCTGCGGGAAGTCCCTGACCTTCTGCCCGTCGATCAGGAACCGGCCGAGGCCCCCGGTGCCGGCCACGGCCGCGAGGGTGGCGGTGGCGATCACCTGGAGGGTGGCCGAGCGGAAGCCCGAGAAGATCAAGGGCAGCGCGTTGGGCACCTCGACCCTCGCCAGCACCTGGCTGCCCGTCATGCCCATGCCCTTGGCCGCATCGCGGGCGGCAGGGTCGACGCCCTCGACACCGGCATAGGCGCCCGCCATCAGCGGCGGGATCGCCAGGACGACGAGCACGATCAGGCTGGGGACGAGGAAGGCAGAGTCGCCGGCGAGCTTGGGGAAGAGCCACAGCACCATGAGGTAGAGCAGACCCAGACTGGGGATCGCCCGGGCAGCACCGGCGAGGTTGACGACGAAGAACCGGCCGCGCCCGGTGTGGCCGATGACCAGTCCGAGCGGGATCGCGATGAGGGCCGCGACCAACAGCGCCACGCCGGAGTACCAGAGGTGCTCGACGATCCGCGCCGGGATGCCCTCGGACCCGGACCAGTTGATCGAGTCGGTGAGCCACGAGAAGGTCTGGTTGATGACGCTCGACGCGATCATGCCCGGCCCCCCGTCGCCCGCAGCCAGGGCGTGAGCACCTTGGTCAGCACGATGATGATGGCGTCGAAGGCCAGGGCGAGCACGATGCAGGCGGCGATGCCGACGAACAGCGGGTCGTAGAAGTCACGGTTGAACCCGTCGCTGAAGAACAGGCCGAGCTGGTTGATGCCGAGGACCGTCCCCACGCTGACGATGCTGACGTTGCTCACCGCGGCCACGCGCATGCCCGCCGAGATGACCGGCACCGCGAGCGGCAGCTCGATCGCGAAGAACCTCTTGACGCGGGTGTAGCCCATCGCCGTCGCGGCCTGTTGGACGTGGTCGGGCACGGCGCCGAGACCGTCGGCGACGGTGCGCACGAGCAGGGCGACGGTGTAGAGGGTCATCGCGATGAGCACGTTGCCCGAGTCGAGGATCGGCAGGCCGGTGATGGCCGGCAGCAGGACGAAGAAGGCCAGGCTCGGGATCGTGTAGAGCAGCCCGAATCCGGCGGTGAAGGGCGCGTAGAGGACCTTGTAGCGCCTGGCCAACCACCCCAGTGGCAGGGCGATGAGGAGCCCGAGGAGCAGGGGCACGCCGGAGAGGTAGGCGTGCTGCACCCCGCGGCTCAGCACCTCGTCGAGGTGGTCGAAGAACCAGGTCATGCCGCCGGCGCCCCCGGCTTGCCGGGGTCTTGCAGCTCCGGCCGGTCGGTCTGCTCGATGGCGGTCAGCACCTCGTGGGCCCGGACCGTGCCGACCAGGGCGCCGGAGTCATCGACGATCACGCCGCGACGGCTCGGGCTGGACAGCGCGGAGTCGAGGGCCGAGCGCAGCGGTCCGCTCGCTCGCGCGACGGTGCCACCGCGGTGCAGCAGCTCCGTGCGGACCTCGCCCTTGACGCGCCCCGGCTCGACCCAGCCGAGCGGGTGGTTCTGGTCGTCGACCACGAGCACCCAGTCGGCGTCAATGGTGTCGACGCGCTCGCCCATGCCGACGGTGCGCTCCGCTGCCAGCGGCAGCCGCGGGGTCGCCTGGAAGGACAGCGCGCGGTAGCCGCGGTCGCGTCCCACGAAGTCCGCCACGAAGTCGTCGACCGGGTGGGAGAGGAGGTATGCCGGGGCGGCGATCTGGGCGAGGTGTCCCCCGACCTTCAGCACGGCCACCTGGTCGCCGAGCTTGATGGCCTCGTCGATGTCGTGGGTGACGAAGATGATCGTCTTGCCGAGGTCGCCCTGGAGCCGCAGGAACTCGTCCTGGAGCTGCTCGCGCACCACCGGGTCGACGGCGCTGAACGGCTCGTCCATGAGCATGACGGGCGGGTCGGCCGCGAGGGCCCGCGCGACGCCGACGCGCTGCTGCTGGCCGCCGGACAGCTGCGCGGGGTAGCGCTTGGCGAACGCCGGGTCGAGGCCGACGCGCTCGAGGAGCTCCATGGAGCGCTTCCTGGTCTCGGTCTTGTCCATGCCGAGCAGGCGCGGCACGGTCGAGACGTTGTCGAGCACGGTGCGGTGCGGGAACAAGCCGGCGTGCTGGATGACGTAGCCGATGCCGCGTCGCAGCTCGGACTCCTTCATCCGCCCGGTGTCCTTGCCGTCCAGCGTGATCGTGCCCGACGTGGGCTGGATCATCCGGTTGATCATGCGCAGGGACGTCGTCTTGCCACACCCAGAGGGGCCGACCAGCACGGTGATCTTGCCGCTGGGTGCCTCGAAACTGAGGTGGTCGACGGCGACAGTGCCGTCGGGAAACTTCTTCGTGACACCGTCGAAGGCGATCATGCGGATCAACCTAACCCAGCACACCGACAATCGACACCGACCAGCGATACTTGGCGGCGTGACGCAACCCGTGCACCTCGACGGCCACAGCCTCGATCTCGACGCGCTGGTGCGCGCCGCCCAGGGTGCCCCCGCGTCGATCGAACCGGCGGCCATGGAGACGGCAGAGCGCTCGCACCGCCATGCGGCAGAAGTCAGTTCACGTCGGTCGGTCTACGGGCGCACCACCGGGGTCGGTGCCGCTCGCGACGAGAGCACCGACTCCAAGGTCGACCACGGGCTGCGGCTGCTGCGCTCGCACGCGGCTGGCTGGGGGGAGGAGATGCCGTCGTCGGCGGTCCGGGCGGCGTTGGCAGTGCGAGCCAACCAGCTGCTCGCGGGCGGTTCCGGCGCCAACCCCGCGCTGGCGCAGGCGCTGGCCGATCTCGTGGGCGCGCCAGCAGCGGACCTGCCAGTGGTGCACCGCTACGGCTCGCTCGGCACGGGGGACCTCACCGCCCTCGCCGAGGTGGGCCTCGCCCTCATCGGTGAGCGCGAGCGCGCCGGCGGCGGGCACCGCGCCGACCTGGAGCTCACCTCCGCAGATGCCCTGCCGCTGATGTCGTCCAATGCGTTCGCCATCGCCGAGACGGGCCTGCACGCCGCGTCCCTTCACGCCTTGGCGCGCGCAGCAGACACGGTGTGCGCGCTGAGTTTCGTTGCCCTACAGGGAAATCCTGAGGCCATCAGCGAGACGGCCGCAGCGGCAACCCCGTTCCGGGGGGCGCGCGAGGTCATCCGCGTGCTTCGCGAGCTGTTGGCCGACCAGCCCGGGGAGCCGGCTCACCTCCAGGACTTCTTCGGCCTGCGCACCTGGCCTCAGGTGCATGGGCCAGTCCTGGACACGATCCTGGACCTCAAGGCAGTCGTGGAGACGGCCGCCAACACCGCCTCCGAGAACCCCCTCTTCACTGGTGCGGGGGACGTCGCCGAGGTGACGCACCACGGCGGCTTCCACGCGGCATACCTGGTGCTGGCGGTGGACACGACCTTGCTGGCGCTGACGCGCTCGGCGCAGGCAGTGCAGTCGCGGATCAGCCACACGCTCACCGACTCCGACAGCGGGCTGCCGCTGTTCCTGTCCGACTCCACGATGGGGTCCTCAGGGGTGCTGATCGCGGAATACGTTGCGGCGTCGGCGTTGTCGACGATTCGCGGAGTGGCATCGACGCCGTCGAGCGTGCAGACCGCCGGGGTGTCCGCCGGCATCGAGGACGACGCGAGCTTCGCGGGACAGGCGGCTCTGCGGCTGGGCGACGCGACTGCTGCCTACCGACGGATGCTCGCAGTGGAGCTCGTGTGCACAGTGCGGGCGCTGCGGATGCGCGGCGTGGCGCCGGTGGGCGAGCTGGGCGAGGCGTTCGCGCGGTGCGAGAGCCTGCCCGCGGGCATCGAGGACCGTGACCTCTCCCCCGAGCTCGCCACCGCCGAGCGCATCGTGGAGCGGTATGCCGTGTCGACGCCGGAGCATCGCTAGGCCTCGGCGGGGCCGCTCGGACAGGGCTGGTTCTCCGCAAGGGCGCCGCGGGCCAACAGGTGGGTGGCGAGGAAGGCCGCGGACTCGCTGTGCCAGCGGGTGGCCTGGCGCAGCATGGCGTGGCTCTCGCCCTCGACCGCCTCGTAGGTGACGTCGGCGCCCAACGCTCCCATCGCCGTCGCCAGCGCGCGCGACGCTCGGGGCGAGGTCATCCGGTCGAGGGTCCCGTGCATGAACAACACGTGCAGCCCCCTGTGCCAGCGGGCACGGTCCTTGGCTTCGACCCACGGAGCCAGGGCGACGATCGCGGTGACGCGCTCGTCGTCAGCCAGGTGCAGGGCGACGCGGCCACCCATCGAGTGACCCAGCAGGCCGATCGGTACACCGGGGTACTTCGCGACGATCTGTTCGAGGGCGAGGCGGGTGTCCGCGAGCGGACTGGCCTGGTCTCCGTTCCAGCCGCGCACTGCATAGCGGATCGAGGCCACCGCGATGGCTCCGTCGCCGGCCTCACCGACGGCACGCGCGAACGGCGCCATCCGCAGCACGGCTCCCTGCCACGGGCGGACAGGGCGGCGGCTGCGCGACTTGCCGCCGTGCAGGACGAGCACGACGGCGCGCGGCTGGTCGACCTCGATGGGCCAGAGCAGTCGGGGGGCGCGCACGGGTTCTCCTCACGGATGGGACGGTCGCAGTATTTCGTAGCCGACCGCGCTCCGGATTTCGGGCCCCCCTCGCCTGGTTGCCGAGCTCACCAGGCGTCGTCGAGGACCGCGCGTTGGTCGTCGGTCAGCGTCAGGCGCGCCCCGTCGAGTGCCTCGGCGAGCTGGGTGGCGCGGCTGGTGGCGACGATCGGGCGGATGGCGGGGTCGCCGCCGACCATCCACGCGAGCACCACGGCGCTGCGGGACACCCCGAGGTCACCAGCCACCTCAGCCAGGGCCGCCTTGCGACGGTCGCTGCCGAGGTGGTCGAACGCCTCCTCCGGCTCGCGGTCGTCACGGTCGTAGGAGCCCTGCATCAACGGGCTGTAGGCCCAGGCCTCCCACTGCGGGTTGGCCTCGAGGTAGTCGATCGTCTCGTCGGTGATCCACCCCATCCGGTGGTCGTGGATGCGGTTGCGGACCATCGGGCGCGGCTGGAGGTAGGAGTAACGCAGCTGCAGGGTGTCAGCGCCTGGCAGCCCCTGGCTCTCGGCGTGGGCGCGAGCCCGTTCGGCCCGCCAGACCGGCCAGTTCGACAGCCCGACCCGCCCGATCCGGCCCTCCGCCGCGTGCCGGCCCAGGGTCTCGGCGACCTCCTCGACGCTGACCTCGCGGTCGTCGCGGTGGGCGAAGAAGAGGTCGACGCTGTCGAGGCCGAGTCGGCCCAGCGACGCCTCGAACTGGCGGTCGATCGCCGCCTTGGACAGGCCTGTCGTGGGACCGGGGAAGACGCCCGCCTCGACGGGTTCGCAGCCCGCCTTGGTCGCGATCTTGACCCGGTCCCTCATGCCGGGGCGCGCGACGAGCCAGCGGCCGATGAGCGCCTCACTGTCGCCGCCGGCGCCGCTGTCGCTGAGCCAGAACGCGTAGCAGTCGGCCGTGTCGATCCACACCCCACCGCCGTCCACGAACTGGTCGAGCAGGGCGAACGAGGTGGCTTCGTCGATGCGGGTGCCGAACTCCATGGCTCCCAGGGCAATTCTCAGGTCAGCGGTCATGCGTCCAACTCTGGTGCGTCGACCGCACCACACGTCAAGGCGAGGTAGGCCGCGGCGGCGAGCACGCGGCATACCCCAGGGTGCGTCTCAGACGTCGGTGACGTGGAAGTTCTTGAACGAACGGCTCGCGGTGGGGCCGCGCTGGCCCTGGTAGTGGGAGCCGTACTTTGCTGAGCCATAAGGGTTTTCGACCGGGCTGGAAAGGCGGAAGAAGCAGAGCTGGCCGATCTTCATGCCCGGCCAGAGCTTTATCGGGAGGGTGGCCACGTTGCTCAGCTCGAGCGTCACGTGACCGGTGAACCCCGGGTCGACGAAACCGGCCGTCGCGTGCGTCAGCAACCCGAGCCGGCCGAGGCTGGACTTGCCCTCGACGCGGGCGGCGACGTCGTCGGGGAGGGTCACCGTCTCGTAGATGGAACCGAGGACGAACTCGCCCGGGTGCAGGATGAACGGCTCGCCGGCGTCGACCTCGACCAGGCGGGTGAGGTCGGGCTGGTCCTCGGCCGGGTCGATGAACGGGTACTTGTGGTTGTCGAACAACCGGAAGTAGCGGTCCAGCCGCACGTCGACGCTCGACGGCTGGACCATGTCGGGGTCCCAGGGCTCGAGGACGACTCGTCCGTTGTCGATCTCGGCCTTGATGTCGCGGTCGCTGAGCAGCACGGAGAGAGACTAACGCGAGGGGTATGCCGCCGGCCGTCAGTCTCGCGCGCGCGTTCGGTTAGACTTCCTGCCGCACCGCCCGCGGGCGGTGTTCACGTCGCTCCCGAGGGACGTGTGCCGGTGTAGCTCAATGGTAGAGCGCCAGCTTCCCAAGCTGGACACGCGAGTTCGATTCTCGTCACCGGCTCCACAGAATCGCCGCAGGTCAGCCGGTTGGAGGCAGTGCCCCGAGAGGGATCCCAGATCCAAGTCCAGCCCCGCGAGCAACTATCGAGCAACAGGGCAACGGTTGAGGGCTCATTTGGGCGCCTCTCGCTGGCTCCGAACCAGCTCATCCAGGCGGTCAGCGAGGTGCCTCGACCGGGCATCCGTCGCGTGTTGATAGATCATCGCGGCACGGACGGTCGAGTGCCCCATCCGCTGCATGAGTTCTCGGGTCGAGGCGCCCGTTTGGGCAGCTAGGTGGTTCCCAGTGTGGCGAAGGTCGTGGAAGCGAAATCCCTCCGCGAGACCTGCGGCCTTGACGGCGTCCTTCCACCGGACGTTCGCCCTCCAGTTTCCCCGACGAGGGACGCCACCGCGCTCCCCCGTGAAAACGGAGGCATCCGGGTCGGCGTCCACCCGACGAAGGTGCAGCTCGAGTTCGTCGACCAGGACGGCGGGCAGAGCGACGGTTCGGTTGCGGTTGTTCTTTGGCAGGGCGATCTCCAGACTCCCCCCGCGCTCAACCAAGCTCCGGCGCACGAATATCAGACCGGCATTCAGGTCAATGTCACGCCGCCGCAAGGCAACCAGCTCACCCCAGCGCAGGCTGGCCAGGGCGGCCGTGAGCACGAAGGCCCGATAGGTCGGCCCGATCGTGTCAGCCAAGAGAAAGACCTCAGGCACCGTTGCCACCGGTCGCTCGGGCGGGTTCTCCTGGTCCGCACCCTTGATGCGGCAGGGGTTCCTGGCGATCCTGCCGTCGTCCACTGCCGTGTTGAGGATGGCCCGCAACAAGCGGTAGCCCTTGGCGGCCGTGGATTCCGACCTCCCTGAGTCCCTCAGCCTCGCACGCCAGGATCTCACCGCTTCGGGTGTGATTTGGTCGAGGGGCAGGTGGCCGAGAAATGGCTCGATGTGCAGACGGAACAGGCCAGCGTATAGATCGCGCGTCCGCGAGCTGAGCCGGTGCTCAGCGATCCATTGGCTGCCGTATTCGCCGAGCTTTCGGCGACCCAGGGCCGGATCCGTCCAGCTGCCAGCTAGCATCTGGGTCTGCTGGAGGGCGAGCCACGCTTGGGCATCTGCCTTGGTTTTGAACGTGTGCCCGGCGAACGTCCTCAGCCCATCCGGTCCGAGACAGCTCGCCGAGTACCGACCAGACGCGCGCTTGCGAATGTTCCCGAATTCGCGTCGCTGCCGCGGACTCATGACACATGCCGTCGCACGGAGCGGACGACCACGTCGACCGTCCCGCCCTCGACGAAGTCGTCGAGGGCGCTCACGGGGATGCGCACATATCTGCCGACCTTGACGAAACGGATCCGGCGTTCGGCGACCAGGCGCCGAGGAAAGCGCACCGGCGTGCCCAGCGCCTCGGCCGCCTCGTCCAGCGTCAAGAGCTTCTCCATCGCCATCCCTTCCTGCCTCTGCCTCTGCCTCTGCCTCTACCCTCGGCTCAGTCCCGCCCTTCTCGGCCGTTACGAAGCCGGTCCTGGATGCTCCGGTCGGTCCCATGGCCTCCTGGTCCAAGCACGCGACGTGCTTACTCTGAATACGCACTCGTCGGGTCACTATCGGGTCCCAGTGGGGGACGGCAGGCGACAGAGGCCATCTCGGTTGCAGGCGTCGGTCGTCGTCAGTAGGGGCGAAGTAACCCCGGGTACGAGCGGCAATGGTCCATGGCGTGAAGCCAGATTGGTCTATGCGCGATGGGATTGCAGTGTCGTCGGGTCGCGCGGGTCAAGGCGCACCGGGCGCCGGGGGAGCCTTCGGGGCTGCGACGAAGGGGGCGCACGAGCCCGTGCGCCGTTCCGGGTGCCAAGTCTTTCGTTCGGAGCCGACCCGGACGACGGGTGGCCTCAGGCGACGAGCCACTGGTGTTGACGTTCGTCGAAATGCAGGCCGGTTGCGCCGGGGGGCTGCCATGCGTTCGCCAAGCTCGACCTCGCGCGCTCAGGTTACGGGGGCTCGAGGCACCATGTTCGCAGTCAGCGACAAGGCATGCCGCGCGGTTCATGCACCGCGCAGCATGCGGACAGAGATCTCAGCCGATGCGTTTACCGCCCCCTCCGCTTCAACCTCGCCGACCCTCGACTGGCTTATCCCCGCCGGCCTCCCAAGCCAACCCCTCACCCCACCGGCCCGGGCATGGCCGCCCCCCGGCCGCTACGTGCCATTCCCACCAACCAGCAGCGCCACACTGTTGGCACCAAGGTGGCCCGCGTGGCCCCGGCGTGCCCCGTCCGCCCCGTTTACCGGGGGTGACGATGTCGATCAGGCGGATGACGCTCGGGGCTGGGTACCGGTACCTGATGTCGTCGGTGGCGCGGATGGACGAGGCCGGCCCCGCCGCCGGTCTGGCGGGGTACTACGCCGCGGAGGGCACCCCGCCGGGAACGTTTCTGGGCGCGGGCTTGGACGGTCTCGCCGACGGTGCGGGCGTCGAATCGGGAACGGTGGTCACCGAGGAGCAGCTGTGGCGGATGCTCGGGACGCTGCAGGACCCGGTCACCGGCGAGCCCCTCGGCCGCCCACCGGTCGGGTCCCGCATCGCGTTCGTCGACTGCCATGGCCGGCGGCGGAGGGCATCCCAGGCGGTGGCCGGGTTCGACCTCACCTTCTCCGTGCCCAAGTCCATCTCGGTGGCGTGGGCGCTGGGCGACCAGGAGACCCGGCAGCGGATCCATGCCGCGCACCGGCGGGCGCTGGAGGCGGTCGTCGCGTACGGGGAGTCGCAGGTGTTCGCGACCCGCACAGGGCGCGGGGGTGTGGTGTCCGAGGAGGTGCGCGGGGTGGTCGCGGTGGCGTTCGATCACTGGGACTCCCGCGCCCACGACCCTCAGCTGCACACCCACGTGGTCGTCCTCAACCGGGCCCAGGGCGTGACCGACGGTAAGTGGCGCACCCTGGACTCCAAGGCTCTGTTCCGGGCCACGGTGGGCATGTCCGCGCTGTACAACGGGATCCTTGCCGACGAGCTCACCGCCGACCTCGGCTGGGGTTGGGCCCCGGAACAGCGCCGCCGGTCGGCGGAGCCGAAGTGGGAGGTCGACGGCGTCCCCGCACCGCTACGCGACGAGTTCTCGCAGCGGACGAACGCCATCGAGGACGCCACCAAGGGTCTGGTGGCCGACTTCCAGGCCGGGCATGGGCGGCCCCCGGTCGGGTCGGAGATCCTTCGGTTGCGGCAGCAGGCCACCCTGACAACCCGCGACGCCAAGACCCTGACACCGTTGGGTCAGCTAATCGAGGAATGGCGCCACCGAGCAGGGCCGCACCTCGACACCGAACCGGCGTCGTGGGTGGCCGGACTCGGCGACCGCAACAACCAACCCCTACTCACCGCCCACGACATCGACGACGCGACCCTGCGCGACGCGGCCACCCTGGTGCTGGACAAGGTGGCCGACAGGCGGGCCACGTTCACCCGTGCGAACCTGCTCGCCGAGACCCTGCGGCAGCTGCACGGGGTCCGTTTCGCCACCCCCGCCGACCGCATCGCCGTTGCCGAGAAGACCGCCACGTATGCCGCCGACCGCGCCGTCATGCTCACCCCACCCGAGGCCGGCGCCGTCCCGGACGCGTTGCGGCGCGCGGACGGGTCCAGCAAGTTCCGGGCCCGCAACAGCGAGGTCTACGCCACCGCCGAACTCTTGGACGCCGAGGCCCGACTCCTCGAGCTCGGCCGCGCAACCGACGCCCCCCTCGTGCCCATGCTGGTGGCGGCCCGGGTGGCCGGCTGGACCCCACCCGGCCGCCACCAGCCTCTGTCCGGCGAGCAGGTGGACGCCGTCGCGAACGTGGTCACCTCGGGGCGACGACTTGACGTGCTGGTCGGGGCGGCCGGGACCGGGAAGTCCACCACCATGGCCGCCGTCCGGGCGGTGTGGGAGGCCAGACACGGACCAGGGTCGGTGGTCGGGCTTGCCCCGTCCGCGGCCGCGGCGGAGGTGCTCGCCGACGCCGTCGGCGTGCCCACGGAGAACACCGCGAAATGGCTCGCCGAACACGACCGCAACCCCGAACGGCGCGCCTTGGTGGAGGCGTACGCCGCGCGGTTGGCCCGGGCCTACCCCTCACCCCAAACCCGTGCCCTGCAGCAGGAGGCCCGCGCGGCATGGGACAACTACGCCCGGTGGGCGCTGCGACCCGGGCAGCTCGTCATCATCGACGAGGCATCCATGGCCGCAACCAAAGATCTGCACCGGATTGCCACCCACGCCCACCAGATGGGAGCGAAGGTCCTCCTCGTGGGGGATTGGGCGCAGCTGTCACCGGTGCAGGCAGGCGGAGCATTCAAGCTCCTCGCCGACGACCGCGGCCACGACGCCCCCACCCTCCACCAGGTCAAACGGTTCATCCACGACTGGGAAGCCGACGCCACCCTCCGGCTGCGCCGAGGCGACCCCACCGTCGCCGCCACCTACCTCCACCACGACCGGGTCCAGGCAGGGACGCGGGAGGACCTGCTCGACCTGCTCTTCGACGCCTGGCGCACCGACACGGAGGTGGGCCGTCGGTCCCTGATGCTCGCCGCCGACACCCAAACCGTGACCGACCTCAACACCCGAGCCCGCAACCACCGCGTCGCCACCGGTCAGGTGGCAGCGGATGGGGTGCGCCTCGGTGACGGCACCACCGTCGGGATCGGCGACGTCGTCGTCACCCGGCTCAACAACCGCGCCCTGGCCACCGGGCGCGGGTGGGTCAAGAACGGCGACGGCTGGGTCGTCACCGACATCCGCCCAGACGGGTCCCTGCACGTCACCCGCGCCACTGGGGGTCCGGCGCGGCGCTCCCGGCGGACTACGTGGCTGAGCACGTCGAGCTCGGGTACGCCACCACCGCCCACCGCGCCCAAGGCCGCACCGTCGACACCGCCCACGCCCACATCACCGCCGCCACCCTCCGCGAACCCCTCTACGTGATGGCCACCAGAGGCCGGCAGTCGAACAGGCTCTACGTCGATACCGCCCACGAGCCCGACCAGCCCACCAGCCACGGCCAACCGCGCCACGCCCACCCGATCGACGTGCTCCGCACCGTCATCACCACCAGCAGAGCCGACACCTCAGCCACCCACGTCCGGCAATCAGAACAAGCCGCCGCCTGGGCCCCCTGGCGCCGCGAAGCCCAAGGCGCGGCGACACATAAAGCGCGCCGTGCCGTGTCTGCCTCAGAGCCCCAGATTTGATCCAGAGGGTGCCGTTTGCTCCTACTCAAGTTGACACCGGTCGCTACGATTATCGCTGCTCGTTAACCTGCGCGGGTCAAACTGCGATGCCGCGCAGTGAACGAGCAATGAATGTGATCAGAATGCAGGCTGCGATCAGAGCCGTGGCTGCAATCATCCAGGCAGTCGAAAACGAGTAGTGCGCCGCGATGAACCCGAAGCTTAGCGGGCCGAATACTGCACCTGAGTGCTGGCCGAACTGCATTTTGCCGGCAGCACTCGCCGCGAGTGACTGGTGCGTCGCAAGGGTTGCGAACATCAACAGACCTGGCCAGGCGAGCCCGATGCCGAATGCCATCAGCGTTGCCCCCACGAGCAAGGAGGCGCCATGCCCTAGTGCGAGCATGACCATGCTCGCAGCGAGCACGACCTGGAGCGCCGCCGACAACCGCAAGTGCACCAGCGGATTCGGAATGCGGTCGGAAACCGCACCGACGAGGACGCGTGACACGATCCCAAACCAGCCGGCCAGCGCTAGCACGCTTGTCGCGACCTCCGGCGACTGCCCTTGCGCGATGAGGCCCTCGACGAGGAACGGTGTCACTACGGCTGCACCGCATGATCCGAGCAGGCCGGCGAGGCCCAACAGCCAAAGCGTCCCTCGGCTGCCCGGTCTGGTCGGTCGCTGCCAGGGCTCTTCGACTCGGCGCTCGACAGTGACCACCGACGCCCCTCGAATCGACAGGCCGACAGCGATGGAGATGCCGGCGATCACCCACAGAACCTGGCGCCAACCCAGGTAGTCACCGGCGACGAGGTAGGCACCGAGTCCTGCGAGCGCGGCTGCACTCGGCAGTCCCGCCGTCCGCAACCCGAAGGCGAGCCCCCTCCGGCGCGGCGTCACCATCGACATGATCGTCAAGCTGATGGCAACCGCCGTGATGCCATTCAACGTCCCGCCAGCCAGAGTTGCCGCGTAGACGGTAGTCCGTGACTGGCTCATGGCCAGACCAACAGCCACCAGGGCAGCGCCAAACAGGCCGCAACGTACCACTGGCGTGGCCCCGAATCGCCGCACTACTGCACCACTTAGACCCGAGACGAGCGCGGAGGAGAGGAAGAATGCCGCGAACGCGGTTCCGATATCTGACTGGGTCAACGCGAAGTCATCGCGGATCGCGAAGGCCATCGGCCCCAAGATGACTGGCGGGAGCACCATCACCAGCGCCACGGTTCCCGGGAAGTGGATTAGACCGAACAATTCACCGGTCGCGCTGCGCATCGTGCCGGTGCCGACCGTTGGAGGCGGTACGTCGGCGCCGCTCTGACCCTGGTCGCGGTGCGCGTCACCGGGCCAACTCATGTGAACGCCAATCGGTCCAGGCGCAGTAACAGTCGTGCGCGCAGCCCGCCGGGCTCGAGCCGCACGTGTGTCTCGCCTACGTCTGCCGTCCTCGACGCCTTCGCGACCCGCGGCGTCAGCTCGCGCTTTGTCGCACGGTCCGATAGCAACGGCAACGCGGCCGTGTAGCGGGGGTGCTTGAACACTGACACCGGGGTGCAACGTACGCCACACAACACCGGATGAGCCCCTTGGACCTTGGTTCCGACGAGCGCCGTGTCGACGGCGTCGGCCACCGCGAACGAGATTTTGCTCCTCCCCGCCGCGGACAGGTCGCAACCACGCCGGGTGACAACCTCGGCACCGAGCCGACGTACGAGGCGTCCATAGTGTCCGCTGCGACCACAAACACGCAGGTACGTCACATCGGTGCCATCCGCAGTGCGCCGTCCATGCGGACGACTTCACCGTTCATGTAGTCGTGTTCGACGAGGAAGGCGGCGAGGTGGGCGTACTCATCAGGGCGGCCCAGCCGACGGGGGAAGGTGACGCCAGCGGCGAGTGCGTCGCGGTACTCGTCGGAGACCGTTGCGAGCATCGGCGTTTCCATCACACCGGGCGCGATGGTGTTGACCCGAATGCCACGTTGGGCGAGGTCGCGGGCGGCGGCGATGGTGAGCCCGATGATTCCGGCCTTCGATGAGGCATAGGCTGCTTGTCCGATTTGGCCCTCGTACCCGGCGATGCTGGCAGTGTTGATGATGACGCCCCGCTGGCCATCAACGGTCGGTGCAGTGCCGGCGATTCGTCCAGCCGCAAGTGTCAGGACGTTGAAGGTGCCAATGAGATTGACCTGCACGACCTTGGCATACAGTTCCAAATCGTGCGGCCCTCGGCTGGACAGGATTCGTGCCGAGGGAGCGATTCCGGCGCAGTTCACCACGATGCGCAGCGGTGGGGCGTCCGCCGTTGCCTCGCCGAGTGCCCGCGAGATGGCTTCGGGGTCGGTCACATCAACAGTCGCGAAGATGAAGCCTTCACCGGAGCGCTCCTCGGGGAGGGGAGGCTCGAGATCGAATCCGACGACATGAGCCCCCCTGGACGCAAGGTGAGCGGCTGTCGCGGCGCCAAGGCCAGACGCGGCCCCAGTGACGACGGCGGTTGTTCCGCTTATCTCCACGTGATCCTCTTTCTCAAATCGTGACGATGGGACCGCTGTTGTCGCGGTCGAGATGGCGGCCGATGACCAAGCGCTGAATCTGGTTGGTGCCTTCGAAGATCTGCATCACCTTGGCTTCGCGCATGTAGCGCTCGACGGAGAACTCCTTGGTGTAGCCCGCGCCCCCGAGAACCTGGACCGCGTCGGTGGTGACCTTCATGGCGGTGTCGGTGGCGACGAGCTTGGCGATCGATGCTTCGCGGCTGTAGGGGAGTCCGGCGTCCTTGAGTCGGGCGGCATCGTGAAGAGCCGCGCGCGCCGCGACGATGCCGGCTTCCATGTCGGCGATGATGAAGCTCAGCCCCTGGTGGTCGATGATCCGCTTCCCGAAGGTGTATCGCCGCTGGGCATAGGAGAGGGCGGCATCCAGTGCTCGTTGAGCAAGACCGGTGGCGACCGCAGCAATGCCGAGGCGCCCGGCGTCGAGTCCGGCCAAGGCGATCGTGAGACCGTCGCCCTCGGCGCCGATGCGACGTTCGACTGGGACTCGGACCCCCTCCAGTCGCAGCCCTGAGGTGGTGGATCCGGTGAGACCCATCTTCTTCTCGGGTGCGTCTGCGATTAGCCCCGGGGTGTCGGCCGGCAGGAGGAAGCAGGAGATTCCGCTGCTGTCGCCGGGGATTCCGCTGGTGCGGGCCATGACCGCATAGAAGTCGGCCTTTCCGCCGTGGGTTACCCAGGCCTTCGAACCGTTGAGGACGTAGTCGTCGCCGTCGAGGCGGGCGGTAGCTGCCATGGCGGCGGGGTCGGAGCCGGCGTGCGTCTCGGACAAACTGTACGCGCCGAGTAGGTCACCACCGAGCATGTCGGGCAGCCATCGCTGGTGCTGCTCCTCGGTGCCACGCGTGACAAGGCCGAAGCACGAGAGTGCGTGCACGGATACCCCGACGCCGACTGAGGCCCAGACCGAACCGATCTCTTCCAGCACCTGGACGTAGATCTCGTATGGGAGGCCGGAGCCGCCGACCTCTTCGGGGTATGGCAGGCCGAGGATCCCGGTCTTGCCAAGCATCCGGAACACATCGCGTGGGAATGCCTCGTCGGCTTCGGCCTGGGCGGCGCGAGGGGCGAGCTCGTTCGTCGCGATGGTGCGGACTAGCTTGACGAGGTCCGCGTGCTCACTTGAGCGAAAGGTTCGACGGGCAGGCATAGTTGGCCTCCTGATAGCTGGCGGCGAGGGCTGGATGTTTCTTGGGTGCAGGTGACGCAGGCCGGACTCAGAGATTGATCATGTGACCTTCGATTCCGTGGAAGGCTTCCTGCAGTGACTCGCCGAGCGTGGGGTGCACGTGGATGTTGCGAGCGAGCTCGAACGAGCCAAGGTCCCACTTCTGGGCGAGGGTCAGCTCCGGGAGCAGTTCTGCGGCGTCCAGGCCGACGACGTGCCCACCGAGAAGTAGGCCATCCTGATCGGCGATGAGTTTCACGAATCCGGTTGCGTCGCCGGCGCCCTGGGCCTTGCCGTTGGCCGAGAAGGGGAATTTCACGACCTTCACCTCGCCGTTCTCGGCGCGTGCCTGTTCCTCGGTCAGTCCAAAGCTGGCGATCTGAGGCTGGCAGAATGTGGCGCGGGGCATCATGCGGTAGTCGCCGAGCTCCATCGTGACAGCGTCGGCAATCGTCTCGGCCGCGACAATGCCCATCGCTTCGGCAACGTGGGCCAGCTGCATCTGCATGGTGACGTCGCCGATGGCGTAGATGTGGGGCTGGGTGCTCCGCATCCGTTCGTCGATGGTGATGGCGCCACGGTCATCGACGCCGACGTGTGCTGCCTCAAGTCCGAGATCGTCGCTGTTGGGGCGAAATCCGGTGGCCACGAGAACGCGGTCAACCGTCCGCTCGTTCGGGCCGTCGGGGCCTTCCCAGGCGACGGTGACCTTGCCGTCGTCGTCGTTGACCGAGATGACGCGGGTCGAGACCAACAGCTCGACGCCGAGCTTGCGGTAGGCCCTCCTGATCTCCTTTGAGACCTCCGCGTCCTCGGCAGGCAGCGGCCGGTCCGCGTACTCGACGATGGTCACCTGGACCCCATAGTTGGCCAGGACGTAGGCAAGCTCCATACCGATAGCGCCAGCGCCGACGACGAGCATCGTCTGCGGGAGTTGCGGGTCAAGCAGCACTGTTTCGTAGGTGACGACGTTCGTCGAGACCTCGATCCCGGGAGGCAGCGCCGGCCGGGCTCCGGTGGCGATGATGGCCTGATCGAAGGTGATCTCCCTCTCCGAGTCCCCTTTGGTCACCCGGAGTTCATGCGGGCCGGTGAACGTGGCGCGTCCGTCCACTTCGGTGATCCCGTTCTTGCGCATCAGGAAGTGGACGCCTTTGGCCCGACCATCGGCGACGTCGCGGCTTCGTTGATGGGCGATGCCGTAATCGAAGGTGACGTCTCCACCGATGCCGAACATGGCAGCCTGGTGGCGGTAAATGTGGGCGAGTTCGGCGTTGCGCAGCAGGGCCTTGGAGGGAATGCACCCGACGTTGAGGCAGACGCCACCCCAGTACTTCTCCTCGATGACAGCCACCGTCTTGCCAAGCTGGGATGCCCGGATGGCGGCGACGTAGCCGCCGGGTCCGGCGCCAATGACCACGACGTCAAAACGGTTCTTCTCACCTGCGCCGGTCGTATCGGTGGAGTGTCTCGCGGTGGGGTTGGTCATCACAGCACAGACAGCCCAGGCTCGGCGAGGACTGCTGCCGTATCGGCGAGCACCTGGGAACCCTCGGCGCCATCGAGCACGCGGTGGTCGAAAGACAGGGCGAGTTGGAGGATCGAGCGAGGCTCGATCCTCTCTCCGTCGGCGTCCTCGACGACCCAAGGCCGTCGACGGATAGCTCCGACAGCTAGGATCGTGGTCTCGCCGGGGTTCAAAATGGGTGTTCCGGTGTCGACGCCGAACACCCCGACGTTGGTGACTGTACTGCTTCCGCCGGCCATCGCTTCGGGCGGCGTCTTTCCCTCGCGCGCCGCTACTGCCAGATCGTTGATGGCAGTAGCCAATTCGTAGAGGCCCATCGAGTCGGCAGACCGGATGTTAGGCACCATGAGTCCTCGAGGAGTCGCCGCCGCGATGCCAAGGTTGATGCCGGCCGGGATGACGATCTCCTGGGCGGCTTCGTCCCAACGCGCCGTGGCCATCGGGACCTTGGCCAGGGCGCGGAGATAGGAGAGTGCGACGAACGCCAGCGGCGTGAGCTTGATATCGCGGAACTCGCGACGCCGTTGGATCGTCTCGCGAAGCTCGAGGGTCTTGGTCAGGTCGACGGTGACGAACTCGGTCACGTGAGGCGCAGTGAACGCAGAGGCCACCATGGCCGCCGCAGTGTGCTTGCGCACGCCCTTGATCGGGATGCGGGTCTCTGCTGCGGTCGTGGTGACCGCGGAACCGGCTACGCCCATTCCGATCGGTGCCTGGATTGGTGAAGATCCGGTTTCGGAGGCGGTGATTACGTCAGCTCGAACGACGATCCCGTCGGCACCGGTAGGAACGATGGCGGCTAGGTCGATCCCGAGGACCTTGGCGAGCTTGCGCACCGGAGGTTTGGCCCTTGGCTGTGACCGCTGCGACTCAGCGGTAACCGTGGCGGCAACGCGATCAGGTGCGGCAGGTCTAGCTGGGCTAGGGTTTGCCCGCGAGGCAGCTGGTTCGCCGGGGCGACGCCGGCTTTTGCCCGAGTCCTTTGTGCCATACCCGACCAGCAGCTTCGGCTCGTCCGTGGCCCGTCCGGCCGAGGGCTCGGCAGTGACCTTCGGATCGGGTCCAATTGCGGCAGCCCCCCCTGCCGTGCGGATCGCAATGATCGCCGATCCCACTTGCACGGTCTCCCCGACGCTTGCGACGAGCTCGACCACCTCGCCGGCGTAAGGGGAGGGGAGCTCGACGACCGACTTTGCAGTCTCGATGTCGACGATGATCTGGTTGACGGTAACTGTGTCGCCGACAGCGACGTGCCAGGCGACGATATCGGCTTCGGTGAGGCCTTCCCCGACATCGGGCAGTGGGAACGTCTGCAGTTTCGTGGCGGTGCTCGTGGTCACGGTGTGCTCCAGGGAGAGGCGAGGGGCGGCACGGGGAGGGTCAGTAGGTGAGGCTCCGGTCGCAAGCTTCGAGGAGCCGGTCGACGTTCGGCAGCCAGTCCTCTTCTAACCGGCTCGGCGGGTACGGGGTGTCGTATCCGGTGACCCGGAGGATCGGCGCCTCGAGCTCGTAGAACGCCTGTGCCTGGATGCGCGTTGCCAGTTCTCCGCCAATGCCACCGGTCTGCGAAGCCTCGTGGGCGATCACCAGGCGTCCGGTGCGGCGAACCGACTCGACCACCGTGCCGTCGTCGATGGGCGACAAGGACCGCAGGTCGATGACCTCGATCTCACGGCCTTCCTCCGCTAAGGTGGCGGCGGTCTTCAGAGCGATCGGCACGAGGGCTCCGTAGGTCACCAGTGTGAGGTCCCTGCCGGGACGGACAATCCGCGCCTTGTCCATGTCGAACGAGGCGGCGGTGAGATCCACCTCAGCCTTGGCCCAGTAGGAACGCTTCGGCTCGAGGAAGATCACGGGATCCTCCGACCGGATTGCCTGACCGAGCATGTCGTAGGCGTCATGGGAGTTCGACGGGCACAGGACCCGCAGGCCTGGAGTGTGGGCGAAATAGGCCTCCGGGGACTCGCTGTGGTGCTCGATGGCTCCGATACCGCCACCCACCGGGATGCGGATGACGACCGGAAGCGAGACCCGACCCTCGGAACGGTGACGGTACTTCGCCAACTGTGTGATGATCTGGTTCATCGCCGGAAACACGAAGCCGTCGAACTGGATCTCGCACACGGGCCGGTAGCCAGCCAGGGCGAGGCCGACCGCGCTGCCGACGATGCCGGCCTCGCCCAACGGGGAGGTCACGACACGCTCCTCGCCGAAGTCCTTCTGGAGGCCGTCGGTGATACGGAAGACACCGCCGAGCTGGCCGATGTCCTCGCCGATCAGCAGAACCTTGTCGTCCGCCTCCAACGCATTGCGCAGGCTCGCGTTCAGAGCATGGGCCATCGCCGTGATCATCCGTGCTCCCCTTCTCCGGTGGCCACGAAGGCCAAGTGCTCGTCCATCTGCCGCGCGAGGTCGCGCGGGATGCTGGCGAGGGTGTTCACGAAGGGGTCGCCGGGTGCGGGGACGGGGAGTGCCCGACATCCGGTGCGCAGCCTATCGGCGAGGCGCTCCTCTTCCTGGGTGAGGGCGTCGATGAAGGACTCATCGAGCTGCAGGGCCGTGCCTGAGGTGAGCAGGGTGCGGAGGCGATCGATCGGATCGCGAGACGCCCATTCGTCGTTCTCCGATCCGCTGCGGTAGCGCAGGTCGTCGTCCGAGGTAGTGTGCGGGTTGCGGCGGTAGGTAACGGCCTCGATCAGGGTGGGACCGTTGCCGGCGCGTGCGTTGGCCAACGCTTGATGGGTGGCGGCGTGGCAGGCGATTACGTCATTTCCGTCGACGCGGACGCCGGGGAAGCCGAAGCCGCGGGAGCGCTCGGCGGCTGGTATCCGGCTCTGGACCGAGAAGGGAGCTGAGATCGCCCACTGGTTGTTCTGGCAGAAGAACACGACGGGCAGGTTCTGCGCGGCCGCCCAGACGAAGGACTCGTTGGTCTCACCCTCGCTGAGCGCTCCGTCGCCGAGGAACACCAGCACCGCGCGGTCACGGGTCGGGTCGCCTGTGCCCACGTCACCGTCGCGGATCATACCCATGGCGTATCCGACCGCGTGTAGGGTCTGAGCTCCGATCACGAGCGAATAAAGGTTGAAATTGCGCTCGTGTGGGTCCCAGCCGCCCATCGTAGTGCCGCGGAACAAGCCCAGCAGTTGCACCGGATCGACGCCAAAGCACCACGCGACGGCGTGCTCGCGGTAGGTGGGGAAGACTACATCCTGGGGCCTCAGCGCGGACCCGGCGCCAACCTGTGCGCCCTCCTGACCGAGCATCGAGGGCCACAGGCCGAGCTCGCCCTGGCGTTGTAGCGCGATCGCTTCGGTGTCGATGCGGCGCGCCAGCACCATGTCGCGGTATGCCGCCCGCAGATTCAGTGCGGCCTCGCCGGTGGGCACACGGTCGTCGGTTCGCAAAATGCCCGCGCTGTCGAGTACCGACCACGGCCCGGTGGCTGGCAGCTGGTTCGTCACGGTGTTGGGCTCCTTCGTCGATGCGGCCATGAGAAACTTTCGCAATGGGGGACCGCTACCGACGGCCCCCACCAGTCGACATCACTACACCGCGGGCACATCGAAGTAGGTGCGACGTTCCACGATGAGCTCATTCCTGAAGTCGAAGAAGTCAGAGAACCCGATCGACACCGACGTCCCATCCTTGAGGTTGCCGGTGAACACGCCTTGTACGGCGACCCTCTCTCCGGAGCAGATCATGCTGTTGATTCGATGGGCACCTGTAGCGATCACGCGTTCTTGGCGGTAAAAGTTGAGAATGCTTTCTCGACCGACGAGTGACCGATAGCCCGGTCGGCTGTACACGGCGTCCTCCGCAAAGAGACTCGCAACGTCGGTGGCGCCTCGGTTATCCACGGTCTCGTAGTATGTCGTGGCCAGCGTCTTGGAACCCTTCATGGCGCGAAGACGTTGTGCCCAATGGGCCGCTTCGAGAGCCGCACCTGCTCAAGCAGTTCTCTCGCTTCCGCATGTGCGGCGCTCACGGGCGTGATCGAATTGCGTCTTGCCCGTTCGAGGAGCCGTTCCACCCGCTGGCCGATAGCAAGTACGGCATCGGTCGTGGTGAGGTGGTCCCAGCCCTCGGCCAAAGCATGAACGTGAATGACACCTCCAGAATTGGCCACAAAATCTGGGACGAACAGGATTCCCCGCTCCGCCAGAAGCTCCGCATCGCTCGCAGCATTGAGAGTGTCATTGGCGCCACCGGCAACGACCTTGCACTGCAGACGTGGGATGTTCTCCTCGTTGAGTACCCGTGCTATCGCGCATGGTGCGAAGACGTCGCAGTCATGGTCGATCACGGCATCAAGTGTCACAGCCGTGCCGCCCAACTCCCGCGCAAGATCCTGCGCTCGCGCAGGATCCACGTCGGAGACGTCCACGTGTGCGCCCGCGGCCTTCAGCTGGCGCGCCAGGGAGGCTCCCACATGTCCTACGCCCTGCACCAGAACGCTGATGCCCTCCAGACTCGACGCTCCTAGGTGGACGCGAGCGGCACCTTCAATCGCCGCGAAGACTCCGAGAGCAGTCCATGGCGAGGGATCCTCATCGGCACACCGAGTGCTAGCGCCGACCGCTGCCATGGCACGCATGTCGGCTGGATTGGTTCCCATGTCAACGCCAGGCACGTAGCACCCGCCGAGGTCGGCAACAAATTCACCGAATCTCGTGATGAGTTGGGCCCTATTGTCAGCTTCGCTGCTCGAGATGATGACAGACTTGCCCCCGCCATATGGGATACCGGCCAGAGCGTTCTTCAGTGTCATCGCCGCGGCCAAACGCTGGGCCTCTTCGATCGCGCTGCCGAGAGACCGATACTCCTTCATCCGAACACCACCGAAGCCCGGCCCAAGAGTGGTGTCATCGATCGCGATCACCGCTCTCAGGCCGATGCGATCGTCTATACAGATGACGGTGCGCTCGGCCGTCAGTTCTTTCGGGGGATCATCAAGTCGCATTTGGTGTGCCTCCAGCACGTCAACGGCCCGTCCCGGCCGCGAATTCTAGAACCTGTTTGATGCGTCTAGTGAGCAGAAAGTCCTGCACACATGGTTGCTTCCGATGCTTGACGGCGGACGTGCTGCGTTTCGTCCTCATTCACAACGTCGCCGTCGATCGCAACCCCGTAGACAGCGCGCGCTTGCTGCGTCGATACCTTGCCATCCAGCACGTCCTCCAAGACCGCCCCTGGATCACGCTCGTAGGGATCGCCGAAACCTCCGCCCCCGGCGGTGGCATGCCAGAGCACAGTCCCTCCGGGAATCAGTTCGAACGGTTTGGTGTCCAGTATTCGTTCCGCAGCCGAGCCCGGGTTGAGAACGTTGACAGAGGTAGACCCGGGTTGACCACCCTCTAGGCCATAGGGCGACGAGAACTTGCGGTCGGACCGGATCTGCATGGTGGCCTCAGGGCAGAGGAGCGTGAGCTGGCGTCCTACGGCGAGTCCCCCACGATAGGTACCCGCACCCCCGGTGTCGGGTACGTACTCGTAGGAGTTGACGCGCACATGTCCCGATTGCTCCAGCTCTTCGACTGGGATGTTGGCCATGTTGGCCCCGAGAGGACTGATGCCGTCGTTGCCGTCGCCCGATCGGGTTGCTCCCCATGAGCCCATGAAGAAGTCCCAGAGGATTACTTGTGAGCCGTCGCGTTCCGTCACCCCGAAGGCCACGGAGCCTGGCCCGCCGTCGCCGGCTGCCGGCACCCGATCGGGCATCGCTGTCGCCAGTGCTCCGAGTACAAGGTCGACCAGGCGATAGGCAACCAGCCCGCGAGCCCCCCTGGCCGAGGGCCGATTCGCATTAAGGATGGACCCGTCAGGAATGGTGAACATGAACGGTCGATAGAAGCCACTATTGGCAGGGATGTCAGATCCGAGGGCGCCTTGCAGGGCGGCGTAGGAGCCGGATCGAGTGAATGAGCTCGTGGCATTGAGCGCGGACGCTACTTGCGGCGAGGAACCCGTGTAGTCAAAGTGGATACTCGTCCCCTCAATAGTGATGCGGACCTTGAGTGGGATCGGGCCACCACCGACGCCGTCCTCGTCGATCTGATCACTGAACTCGTAAACACCATCGGTCACGCGTGACAACGCGTCCCTGACCAGGGCTTCGGAGTAGTCGAGCAGCTGCTCGCACAGCTCGTCGAACTTCGTTCGCCCGTACCTCAGTGCGAGTGCCTGCATGCCGGTGGCTCCCGAATGGCAGGCCGAGAGCTGCGCGTCAAGGTCACCGGTGAAGAGCTCAGGCTCGCGCACATTGCGACGGATCACGCTATAGAGCGCTTCGTTCATGATGCCCCCAGCGACGATGCGCAGGGGGGGAATTTGAATTCCCTCGGCAAAGATGCTCGTGGACTGCGAAGCCATGGAACCGGGCGACCACCCCCCCACGTCGCTGTGATTGACAACGGTGACGGCGTACCCCAACAGGGCGTTCTCGTAGAACACTGGGGCCAGCACGAAGATGTCCGGCAGGTGCATTCCTCCCTTGCTCGGGTCATTCAGGATGAAGACGTCGCCGTCTGTCATGTCGTCGCCGAATTCGTCCAGGACAGCACTCAATGCGTCTGGAATGGATCCCAGATGGACGGGACAGGTGTTCGCCTGTGCCAGCGTGCGACCTTGGCTGTCGCACAAGGCCGCTGAGAAGTCCATGCTCGTGGCGACGATCTGGGAGTGCGCTGTGCGTAGGATGGTGATGGCGAGCTCGTCCGCGAGACCCGAGATCGCATTTCGGAAGACCTCGAAGGTAGCCGGGTCCTTGATCATCTGCTGCGTCATGCTGATGGCTCCTGTCCCTCGCCCCAAGTGATGACCAGGTTGTTCAGTTCGTCCAGGGCAACGGTGGCGCCTGGAGGGACCAATGTCGTGGCGTCCATGTCCTCGATGATCAAGGGGCCTAAAGTTTCGGTACGAGAGAGATGACCCCGGCGCATTACTGGCGTCTCGTAGACCCGGTCGAACTGACACGGTCTCGTTCGTACTGCATCCGGCTCGTCGAGAGCCGAGGACAGCACGCTCGCCATGGCGACGGCGTTCTCAACGAAGCCTCGCACTCTCAGGTTGACCACTTCGACGAGGTCGTCGCCGCCGCGACGCCCGTACGTCTTCTCATGTTCGGCATGGAATGCCCGTACGGAATGCGCAAGCGTCCGAGCGCTGATCGTGCCGCCGGCAACGGGGATCCTCAATTCGAACCTCTGACCGCGATACCGCATGTCGAAGAATCGCTCGACGTCGGTATTGGCGCCCTCTGCCGGGAGTCGGTCACGAACCACGGCCTCGAGCTCGATAAATGCCCGTTCGATGTCAGCCGCGTTCGAGAAACTCATACCCCAAGAGCGAGCAGCCTGGTACTCGGTGTCTGCCACCAACAGTCCGAGACTGCTGAAAAGGCCGGTATGTCTCGGTACCAACACCCGTCGCACACCCAGTTCACGCGCAAGGCTCGCCGCATAGAGCGGCCCGGCCCCACCGAAAGCGACGATAGTGGCCTCGCGGGGATCACGTCCGCGCTCGCTGGTAACGGCCTTGACAGCCGAGGTCATGTTCGACACAGCGATGTCGTACGCGCCCCGGGCGACATCAACCACCTCAGTGTCGATTGCCTCGCCAACCTGTCGCAGAGCCTCACCTGCTAGGCCGCGATCGATGGCAACTCGGCCCCCGGCGATGGCTTCGGGGTTGATGTAGCCGAGCACGACGTTGGCATCAGTCAGTGTTGGGAGTTGCCCGCCTCGCCCGTAGCAGGCCGGTCCCGGCGAGGAGCCTGCGCTTTCAGGGCCGACGTGCATGACGCCGGCCGCATCGGCGCTGATGATGCTTCCACCACCCGCGCCAACCTCGGCGATGTCGATCGATGGGACACGGATTGTGTACCCGGCGCCCTTGCCCATGGAGCGAGTGATGTTCATCCCGGCGCCGACTTCGTAGTCACTCGCGACGAACGGGGTGCCATTCTCAATCAGCGATGCCTTCGCCGTCGTTCCACCCATATCGAATGCGATCACGTTGTCGAGGCCCATGATCCGCGCCAACTTCTGTACGGCGATCACCCCAGCCGCCGGCCCGGACTCGATGATCTGTACGGGGCTCTCGACCACGCTGGCAGCATCGAGAAGTCCTCCCGATGATTGCATGATCGAGAAGGGCGCGTTGATCCCTTCCGTGATCAGATCCGACTTGAGGTCGTTCACATACTGGCGAACGACAGAGCCGACATAGGAGTTCACAACGACGGTGCTCGTTCGCTCGAACTCGCCCTGTTCAGGCGAGATGTCCACGGAGGCACTCACGTACACGTCAGGCAACAGGCGCCGCAGCTCGCCGGCCACGAGTCGCTCCTCGTCCGGGCGAACGTGTGAGTTGATAAGGCACACAGCCACGGCTTCGATGCCGTCCTCCTGCATTCGCTTGGCCAGTTGCCCGAGTTCAGCCAAATCGATCGGCGTCAGAACCCGGCCCGCATGGTCAATGCGTTGAGCAAGCTCGTGGCGGTCACGGCGTCGCACCAAAGGTGTGGGCTTCCGCCACGACAGGTCGTAGAGCAGCGGCCGGCGAAGGCGGCCCAGTTCCAGGACATCTCTGAAGCCCTTCGTCGTGATGAGAGCGGTCTTGCCGCCTCTCCGTTCCAGGATGGCGTTCGTCGCCACCGTTGTGGCGTGAAGCACGGCCGTCACATTGTTGGGATCCGCGCTCGCTTCCGAGAGCGAATCAAGTACCCCTGAGATAACCCCCTTCCCGAAGTTCGGGGGGGTGGACAGGACCTTCATAGGAGTCAGTCCGCCGTCATCCCTCAGTAGGAGCACATCCGTAAAGGTTCCGCCGATGTCGGCGGCCACGAGGTACGAGTCCTCGGCACCAGCAGCTGCGGGGCCGGCGGTTTCGTCAGTCATGAGGCTCCAAAGTGACGTGATCGAGTGGCGAGGAGGGAGCGGGTGCGTAGCCCGTCGTCCCGTTAGTACATGTTGCGGCACGTCTAAGATATTGTCAACACATTATTGAGATATCTCGGTCGGTTGGAGACACAGACTGCCTCTCCGCCGCAGAGGGCCACAGGATCGCGATAAGGGGGACCGAGGCGTCTCCCATTGCGGGCACCGTGGTACCTCGACTTCGCCGGGCCCAGGACGACGGGGCTCGCGACCGACTGACACTCACAAGGAGCGCTCGTAAGTGCTGGCTCGTTCGCCGCTCGAGGGCCTATCGGCATTCCCCGCCTCCGAACGGGATGGGCTCTCCTCTGGCCCGACCCAACGGTCTCGTCCAACTCGGCACCCGACATGTCGGGGACCAACAGCCTGGGGGCGACCACCGCACTGTCCAAGGCAGACCCTAAGACCCCCCGGGACGTTTCTTGGCGTCCGCAGATTCAATCTCTAGGTCGATACCTGGCTAGGCGCTGAAGCGAGAGCCTCGCAGGTCAACGAGTTTCTCCACTCGCCATCGTCACGATGGCTTTGCGTGGGTACTGCGGTGTACCAACGTTGTTGGGATGACCACATGCCTTGCCGGATCCCCATTGAGTGTCTCAAGCAGCAGATCCGTCGATGCGTGCGCGAGTGCGCCGAGATCGCACCGAATGGTCGTGAGATCAATCAGACCCCAGGACGCCATACTGATGTCGTCGAAACCCACTATGGTCAAATTCTCTGGCACCCGTATTCGAAGTTGGTGGGCAGCCGCGAGGCCTCCGATCGCCAGTACGTCGTTGCCGCACACGAGGGCGGTCGGGCGTCGCGGCCCGCTCAACAGGTCAAGAGCCGCCGTCATACCGGCCGCATAGGTGTAGTCCACGCGTCGCACGTGCTCACGCCGGATGTGCGCGCCCGTCTGCCGCAGGCCAGTCCTTATGCCCAGGCTCCGCTGGCGGCCAGTGGAGAACTGAGTGGGACCTTGGATCGCTCCCACTTGACGATGACCGAGATCGCCGATGAAGCGGCCGAGAGCGCGGCTCCCTCCAAAGTTGTCGAAGCTGCAGCTGCTCGAGTTCGGTAGATCCATCGTGCGATTCACCAGAACATGAGGCATACCCGCCTCGTCCAGATCTCTGCTGAGGGTGGAGCGACGAGATACCGTGCAAAGCAGCGCTCCGTCATAGGACCCGTCTGACAGAGTGGCCAACATCCACGAATCCGCCTGCCGATCCGTTATCAGGACCATCTGGTACCCGCGGAGGTTGAGGTGTTGCCGCAAAGGTTCCACAAGTTCGGGGTAGTACGGGTTAGTCAACTCCTCGGCCACCACAGCAATTCGTCCCGTCTTGCGAGTGGCGAGCGTTCGACCTGAGGCGCTGGGGACGTATGCGAGTTCCGCTGCCGCGGCCCGGACTCGTTCGCGCACCTCGGCGGACGTGCCCGGCAGATTCCTAAGTGCCCGGGAAACGGTGGGCTGCGATACGCCTGCCAGGCGGGCGACGTCATGACCCGTTACTCGTGCCACCACGCCTCCTATTGCCAAGTATACGTATACAGCCGATGCTACCAGCGTATGTCATCGAGAGACGGCCCGGAGAGAAGGTAACAATGAAGCATCTGAAGAAGGCAGCGGCAGCGCAGAGTCACGCGCCTGGAGCGGCCTCCGTGCCGCAAGTGGTAGCGGACATCATCGCGGACATCCGAGAGCGCGGTGACGAGGCTGTCCGCGACTACTCCGAACGCTTCGATAACTGGAGCCCCGAGTCCTTCAAGTTGGATCCGGCCCACGTGGAAGAGCTGGTTGCTTCAGTCCCGCGGCAGACGATCGACGACATCATCGCTGTCCAGACGCGGGTCCGGCGTTTCGCCCAGTTCCAGAGAGAGTCCTTGAAGGACTTCGAAGTCGAAACGGAACCCGGCGTCCTGCTCGGTCAGCGGAACCTGCCCGTAGCAGCGGCCGGGGCGTATGTTCCCGGTGGACGGTATCCCCTCGTGGCTTCGGCCCACATGACGATCGTGACCGCGAAGGTTGCTGGCGTTCCGCACGTCACTGCTTGCACCCCTCCGTTGCGCGGAGAGATTCCCGCCGCCACTGTCGCAGCCATGCACTTGGCCGGTGCAGACGACATTTTCATCCTGGGCGGCACTCAGGCGATCGCAGCCATGGCCATCGGCACTCAGCACATTCAGAAGGTCGACATGCTGGCGGGTCCAGGCAACGCATATGTTGCGGAAGCAAAGCGGCAACTCTTCGGAGAAGTGGGCATTGATCTCTTCGCGGGTCCGACCGAGACACTAATCATCGCTGACGAAACGGCCGACCCGTTCGTTGTTGCGGTGGATCTCCTTTCGCAGGCCGAGCACGGACCTGACTCGCCAGCGGTCCTCATCACCACGTCAATTGACATAGGCCAACGCGCTCTGTCATTTGTCGACACGATTCTCGAGACTATGCCCACCCGTGACTTCGCGCTTCCCGCCTGGCGGAACCATGGCGAAGTCATCGTCGTTCCGACGCTGAAGGCCGCATACGCCCTCGCCGACGATTACGCGTCTGAGCACGTTCAGATTCTGACGTTCAATCCCCGAGAAGCGCTCGAATCGATGACCAACTATGGCGCCATGTTTCTGGGCGAGGGAACCTGTGTCTCGTACGGCGACAAGGTCATCGGAACCAACCACACCTTGCCAACTCGCGGCGCAGCTCGGTACACGGGTGGACTGTGGGTCGGCAAGTATCTGAGGACGGTCACGTATCAGGAAGTAGTCGATCGCGGCACGAGCGCTGAGCTCGGACGGCTGTGCGGCCGAGCGTCCCGCGTTGAGTTCTTCGAGGGTCACGCGCGATCAGGCGATGTGCGTGCCCACAAGTACGCCGGTGATGAGCTTCCCTGGGCGCCTGTCCAGTGACACCAACGACAGGAATGCAGAGCCCCGCGGGCCAGACGGCCCTGATCACGGGAGCAGGCGATGGGCTTGGCCGAGCCATTGCGCGCCGGCTAAACGAGGCCGGAATGCGAGTAGTCCTGGTAGGCCGGACGATGGAGAAGCTCGAGGAATCGGCTTCCTCGATGGAAGGGAGCGTTCGCGTGGAGCGTTGCGATACGTCTGATCCCGGATCGGTGGAGGAACTCGCCGCGCAACTTGGCCAGGAGACAATTTCCGTCCTCATTAACAACGCTGGAGTGGCCGGTCCAGTGTCCCCCTTGGTCGATATCGACCCCACGGCGTGGGACGAAGTGTTCGCAGTCAATGTTCGGGGGGTCTTCCTGATGTGCAAGTCGTTTATTCCACCGATGGTCGCCCGTGGGCACGGTCAAGTGATCAACCTCGCCTCCGTCAGCGGAAAGAGACCGTTGGCCAACAGAACCCCGTACACGGCGTCAAAGATGGCTGTCATCGGGCTGACGACTACGCTCGCATTTGAAGTAGGGCCACGTGGAGTGATGGTCAATTCATTGTCACCGGGACCCGTGGACGGCCCACGCATGGAACGAAACTTCACCCTCGAGGCTGAGCACTCTGGTCAAACAATCGAAGAGGTCGCGAAGAGCTTCACCTCCCGCGCCGCCCTAGGCAGGATGGTTACCGAGCAAGAGGTGGCCGAAGCCGCGCTCGCCATGCTGAGCATGTCAGGCCTGTGTGGAGCAGACGTTGATCTCTCAGCAGGAATGGTGGCTCGGTAGCAAAGCGTCCAAGTGCGTCGCGGCACCCTTCCTCGCAACTGTGTCAATCGAGTGTATTGGCACACCAGTCCGCCGGTCTGTCATACTAGACACGTGATTCTGCCTGCGATCCTCGCGCGCCCAGCCGCGCTCGCCAACCAGACCGAGACGGTGTACTGGACGATCAAGCGACGCATCATCGAAATGGATCTGCCGCCTGGGGGACAGTTCACTGAGTCAACGTTGGCGAACCAATTCGGGACGAGCAAGACCCCCGTCCGCGAGGCTCTCGTCAGGTTGCATCGAGATGGGCTTGTCCAAGCCGTCCCCCGCTCTGGGTACCTGGTGACACCAATAACCCTGCGCTCCACGCGTGAACTCGGCGAGTTCAGATCCATCCTTCAACCGAAAGCCGCTGAGATGGCGGCTTTGCGCGGTCTACCCGCAGAGAGCATTGTGCGCTTGCGTGAACTAGCTGAAGGCCCCCTATCCCAGCCCTTCGAATCCGAAGATGAGCTTGAGAGATACCTTCGCGCACACTTCGAGTTCGACTCGATCATCATCAATGGCGCCGGAAACTCGCGACTCGCCGCGGTCGCGGTCGCGGTGCTTGACGACATGGAAAGAGTCATGAGGTTGGTCTTGCGACTCATCCCCTGGTCGACCACTCGAGTTGCGGAGCGCGGAGCAATAGTTGACGCGATCGAAAGGCGTGATCCGGAGGCAGCCTTCACTGCAATGCAGACTCGAACGGCGAATTCCCTCACGGAGAATATTTCCGTTTTGATGAACAGTGCGGACATCAGCGATGCGACGATCAGTCTCCCCGCGGCGCAAGCCCTCTAGAGGGATTGCGCCCAAGCAGAAGCGCATAGTCATAAGCGGACTCGTCGCTGCGGCGATCTGAACGCACATGACAGTGGCCGTCCCTGTCAGGAGATCAACCGACGTCGAGGGAACTGGCAAAGTGGCAAGCGGCTCGGTGCCGTCGCTGTGTTGCGTTGATCGCTGGATCCACCTCCTCGCATATTGAGCGATCATCGAACGCGATCGGACCAACAGGGCAGCGGCGGTGGAAGCGACAACCAGACGGCGGTTCTCGGGGGTCCGTCGGCTCGCCGATGGCCCGAAACCCTTCGCGCTTGTTCCCAGGGATAGCCGCGAGCAGCGCTCGCGTGTACGGATGCTGGGGGTCAGCAAACAGGCAACTCGTCTCCGCGACCTCCACCACCTGGCCGAGATACATGACCGCAGTGAGGTCGCACACCTGTCTGACGACCGCGAGGTCGTGAGAGATAAAGAGGCCAGCAAACTCAATCTCGTCCTGCACTTGGAGCAGTGTCCGCAAGATTTCGGCTTGGATGGATACGTCGAGAGCCGCAGTCACCTCGTCGAGAACAAGGACCGACGGACGCACGGCTAGGGCACGACCTATTGCGACGCGCTGACGCTGCCCACCAGAGAGTTCGTGCGGATAGCGGGCCACCAAACCGGTATCCAAGTGCACCAGCTGGGCTAGATCGTTGACCGTCATGGGCGCTGGAGAGAGTCGCAGGGCCTCCCTGAACATCTCGAGGACCGTCATCCGAGGATTAAGGGATGAGTATGGGTCCTGAAAAACCATCTGGATACCATTCTTGCGACTCAGCGCGTCACCCGTGATCGTGCCGGCTACGGGAGTGACAAGGCCGCTAATCGCTCGGGCAACTGTTGATTTCCCGGAGCCAGATTCGCCCACCAACCCCAATGTGCGCCCCTTCTCGAGAACAAACGACACGTCACTGACAGCTGTGAACCGTGACTGTCTCTGCCCATATTCGATCTTCAATCCGTCAGCGACGAGTGCGCTCATCGAGATGCTCCTGAACTCTCTTCGCTCTTGTAGCCCAGGTCATCAACAATCAACCTTTTCCGCCGAGCCACGATTGGCCCATCGATGTCTGGCACCGCCTTAAGCAAACTTCGCGTGTAAGGATGTTCTGCAGACTCCAGTTCGGCCACAGACAGTTCCTCGACGATTTCCCCGTCCCGCATGACAATGACGCGGTCGCAAATCTCCCGGATCACCCCGAAGTCATGGGATATGAAGAGGATCCCCATCTGGTGCTGACCTTGTAGCCGGCGGAGCAGTGCGAGGACTTCGGCTTGAATGGTGACGTCCAGAGCCGTCGTTGGCTCATCGGCGATGAGTAGGGATGGCTTAGTCATGAGTCCCATCGCGATAACCACTCGCTGTCGCATGCCTCCCGACAATTGGTTCGGGTACATCCGTAGGATCCGCGGCCCGCCCGTAAGCTGCACTTCTCTCAGCGCTGCCAACGCTCTCCCTCGGGCCTCTCGTTTTGACAGGCCGAGATGTAGACGCGATGCCTCCGTCATCTGACGACCCAGACGCATCGACGGCGTTAGAGCTGCCATCGGATTCTGGAAGACGGTCGCGATTTCTGTCCCTTTGAACTTGCGCACGTCTGCGCTGGATGAACCAAGTAGATTTACGCCGGCCATCTGAAGCCGGTCAGCGGTAACCGCGCCCGGAGCAGGGACCAGACCCGCTATGGCGGACGCGGTCATACTCTTCCCGCTCCCGGATTCACCTACAACGCCGACGACCTCGCCGGCATTTACGTGAAAACTGACCCCGCGGAGGACTCGTTGCCCCGCGAAGGTGACCTCGAGGTTCCGTACCTGTAGCAGGCGCTGCTCCCGATCCCCAGGCCATACTTCACTTTCGACGCTTGTCCGTGCTGTCCCGTGCGTCGGCGTAGCAGACTCGGACTCAGAGGGGGCCGCATGGCGGCCCTTGCTTGAGGTCCATCGCCGCGGGTCCATGCTACGCGCCCCACTTTCGCCGATGAACGCGAACATGATTCCGACGAGGGTGATTGCGCCCGCGGGTCCCATGATCACTACTGGGTCGGTGAAGATTCGATCGAGGTACTCGGCGAGGAGACTTCCCCAGTCGTAGCCGGGCGGTCGAACGCCCAGGCCTAGGAAGCTCAGTGCCGAAAGCGCGACCATCGCGTCGCCTACCCCAGTGGTTGTCTGGATCCACAGGGGGCCGGAAACGTTGGGTATGATATGTCGCCGCAGACGGCGTCCTCGGCTTAGGCCCAACAGCCTTGTTACGTGTATGTAGTCCGACTCGACGACCGAACTGGCGAGATTGAGCATTGTTCGCGCGTAGAGAGGGACGAAGGCTAAGCCGACTGCGATGACGGCGCTTGCGGTTGTTCGGTATAGAGCGCTGACGAAGAGTGCGACGACGATGGGGGGGAAGGCCAGCCACAAGTTCAGGCAAGCCGTCACCACCGTGCGCGTCCGCCCTCCCGTCATCGCGGCAATCAAACCGATTGCGTACCCGACCATTGCGGAGAATGCGATGGCGAGTGTGGAGAGGACGATTGTTAGTCGCGTAGCAGCGATTAGGCGTGCGAGTACGTCCCGACCGAGATCGTCTGTGCCCAGAAGGTGGTGTGCGCTCGGACCTTGGCGAGCGGCGATCGGGTCGAAACGGTTAGCTGCTTCGCCGGCCACAAGGGGTCCGGCCACGGCGGCAACCACGATGATGAGCACGAAAAGCGCCGCGAGCTGCCCAGACCTCGTCGAAAGGACTGCCTTCAAAGGACTTCTTGCCGGCGGAGAATTCGTTGGCGTCATCGTGAAACCCTCAATCGTGGATTCAAGGCGACCAGAATCAGGTCAACGATGGTGTTCACGAGCAAGACGCCGATGCCAACCAAGATGATTGTCGCTTGCAGGACGGGGTAGTCGCGCGTGTCGGTCGCACTGACCAGTGCCGTTCCGAGACCCGGCCACTGGAACACGTTCTCGACGATGACGCTTCCTCCCAGCATGTAGCCGAACCAGACGCCGCCTATCGTCAGGGCCCCGGTGATGACGTTTGGCAGGACGTGTCGAAAGTAGATGGACGCGGGCGGCAATTGTTTGCTGCGCGCAGTTTTGACGTATTCACTTTGGAGCGCGCTAAGCGCTTCGACCCTGACGATGCGGGACAGGATCGCAACGGCGGGCACCGAGAGGGCCGCGACGGGGAGAACCAGACCGCTCGGGGAGCCAGGGTCGGATACCGGAAAGATCGGGAATCTGACAGACAGAAGTGCCACCAAGCCCATGGCCAGGACATAGGACGGGATTGCTGAGAGCAGACCCGTAAGCGTCGTGAAGATGGACGCAAGAGACGAGCGCGATTCATCTTTGGTTGCTGCCGCCATGACCAGGCCGATCACGACACTAAGGATCGCCGTGACAAGGACGCTGCTGGCAGCGAGCTCGGCGGTCTTCAATGTTCGATCCGCCAGGATCGAGCTCACGGACTGCCCCGTGAAGGAGTCGCCGAAGCGGAGGGTGAAGACACCACCCAGTAAGTCTCGGTACCGCTCCAGTATGGGGTGGTTCAGACCAAGAGCTTGCCGGGCTCTTGTCACGTCAACTTGCGATGCTCCGGGCCCGAGCAATCTTGCCACGGGATCCCCAGGCATTGCTTGAACCAAGATAAAGGCCCCGGTCGCAAGCAAGAGGACTCCCCCGACGAGTCTGGCCAGCAACTTGCTGACCAGACTCGCCATCGTGCGAAACGACATGTGGTTTACCTCAGTCGACGCGTAGCGACGCGGGATCGATGTACTGGCGGTACGGCTTGACTGTGACTCCCTCTCGGGTGACCACCTTCGTGGCGTCGTAGTAGAGCGGGACCATAGAGACCCCTTCGTTGATCGCCTGCTGAGCCTCTGCCCACACCGCGCACGAGTCTTCAGGATTCATGTTGAAGGCCTGCTTGGCGAGCGCCGCGTATTTGTCGTTCTTCATGTACCCAGCGTTCGGAGACTTGGGGGACGTGAGGAACGGCGCGATCACTCCGGGATTGTAGACACCAGTCCAAGCACCGACCCAAATGTCGTAGTCGCCCTCCATTCGACGATCCAAGCCCGTCTTCTGGTCCACGTTCTCCATGTTGACCTTGATCCCGAGATCCGTCCATGCCTTCAGTACGTAGTCTCCGATGGGCTTGTTGGGTGCCGCGGCCCCTGTGACCAACACGTTGAGAGCGAGCTTGCGGGCGTCCTTGGTCCAACCATCTCCGCTCCGCGTCCATCCCGCCTGTTCGAGGTACTTGGTCGCGGCAGACGTGTCGTACGGAAGCAGTCCATTTGAACTGATGGAAGATTGACAAGATGCCTGCGGCAGCGCAGTGCTGTTGTGCGTCTGGTCCGGGGATCCGGTCGCGATCTGACTCATGCCCTTGGCGTCAAGTGACGACGCAAGAGCCCTTCGAACATTGATGTCCTGCGCCGGATTTGCCGCCTTCAGAAAGTTGAACTGAAGGTAGGTCGCGGAAGAAGGAACAGTCATGATTTTGAACTTGTCGGTCTGGAATCGGTCCGTCGCCCCCTGGGAGTTGAAGAAGCCGACCGCGATGCCTCCGCTTAGCATCAGGTTCGCCGCGGTAGTCTCGTTGTCGATCACCCGCACCTCGAGCGAGCTTGGGAAGCCCGCACCGCCAGCAGTCTCGCCATTCGGGCCCCATGAATAGCCACTGCGAGACTTAAATTGGTAGGACTGGCCGGGCTGCGCCTTAGTGAGGACGAACGGACCAGTCCCGAAGCTGTTGGTGGCAAGCTGACTGGGATTGTCTAGGCCCTTCTGGCAGATGATCCCAGGGTAGAAGGCCAGGTTCGACAGCAAAGGGCTGAACGGCTCCGGCAGGTCGAGCGTAACCTTGTTCTCGGCCTTATCTGTGCTGACCTTGTAGTCAACTGATCCGATAAAAGCTCCGGTCAGAGGGATCTTCGCGTTTGGATCCTTGAGGCGCTCGAAGTTCGCGGCGACAGTTTCAGCTGTCAGTTTGGTGCCGTCCGCGCATGTGATCCCGTCGCGGATCTTGAACGTGGCCTGAGTCGGAGTGACGTGCCATGACTCAGCGAGTTCAGAAACGACCTTTCCGTCCTGCTCTGCCACCAACGTGTCGTATGCGAGGCGCATCATGGGCCGTCCCCAGGCACCGGTGCTGGCCTGAGGGTCCAAGGAACCCGGGTCTGTCGGGACCTGGATAACAAGAGATGAACTCTTGCTACCGGCGCCTGATCCACTGCCACCGCATGCGCTGACAGTTAGCAGGACAACTGCCAGCAAGAGCAGCGTGACTCGCTTCATGGTCTCTCCTCGTAAAGATATGTGTGAACCGGGCTCTGTCGCTTGGATACCTCATGCCTGCAGCGCCGAGATTTGAGTACGCTAGCACGCAGGTTTGGTATCTCGCTAGAGGGAATTGAGATCTTATGCTGCCCTGGGAGGGCTTCGTTGACTCAACCGACCCAGACGGGGAAGCGTTCGGCCGTTTGCCTGACAGGCCCGTACACGTCTACCAGGCACCTTGACGGCAGGGGCCGTTCTTAGCGGCTGCACAAGCAAGCGCATCTCAAGTGGAGCGCGTTCGCGGCGAGCACCCACCGACCCGGTCAGCGCCGAGAGACGGCGCTTCCGGCCAAGAATTGGAACTGGGTTGTCGAAAGTCCGTGCATCTCGGCCGCTTCGACGAGCGAGATGGCAGATTCGCCGCGACCTCCGACGAGCGCCAAGGCATCGCCGACGGACGCACTGGACTTGAGCCCAGACAAGTCGACCAAGGAGTTCAGCAAGGTTCGGGCGATGACAGGAACCCGCTCGCCATGCGTGACAACAGATTCGCTGGCTGATGGGCGAGGAGACAGGCCATCTAGCCACCCCAAAGGAAAGACCCCATAGGTGCCGGACGCCGGGACCATTACCCGCTCGCCGTAACCGAGTGCCAACTCCGTGGGCGCGCGTACCCGGGTGACTTGGATCAAGTGACTGCGCAATTCAGCGAGGACTGGCTTGGTCGGCACCTCGTCCGTCGAGTACAAGCCATAGAGCAGGCTTCCGGGATCCACAGCGTCATACGGAAGGTGAGGTCTCATAAGCATCGGCGCCGAGCTCGCGACCATGCTCAATACCGGTCCGGGCAACGCATCTCGAACCTGACGTAGGAGCGCGTCGAAGCGCAAGACGCCCGCGTCAAGCACCGTGGGCTTCGGCTTACCGAAGTGCGTGTACACCCCCACGCACGTCAGACGATCTTGTCCCTGGACGGCACGAAGGACCCGTTCCAGTTGTGGCGCCCCCAAGCCGAACCGCCCGCCCCCGAAGTCCACCTCGACGAAGAATCGGCCCTCCGCTCCACTCTGCAGCAGCACTGCCAGCGACTCTTCGCTGTTCACGGTAACTATGACGCCGCTGGAGACCAAGCCCGGCAGGAGCGAGGGTGGCGTGGACGAGAAGAGAAGCACCTCCGCTTTGGGCGCGAACTTCCGGGCGAAAAGAGCCTCGGAGGGCGTGCCGGCGCAGAACGAATCGATACCGGCCGCCACCCCTAGCCGCAGTGCGGTCTCGATGCCCAGCCCGTAACCCGATCCCTTGATGACCTGAAAGATGCGCGTAGAGGGCCTCAGAATCTTTCGAGCCTCATGGACGTTGTGAAGAAACGCCGAGAGGTCGGCCGTGCAGACGTTGTCGCGGTCATCGCAGGTTTGGATTGAAGACTGCTTCCGGTCAGCCTGCATTGTCATCACCGGCAACCTTGGCTGATCGTCGCCTCGGATCCCCTTCCCGGCGGCGAGGAGGCCCAAGCGGCTCTCAGCATGCTGATCACGGGTACGGTCGCGGATCAGTGATGGCGCCGTAGATCTCCGGCTGACGCACATGGAACATGTGCATGTCGGATCGCTGGCGAAACTGTCGATCGAGGTTCACGTCCACAACCAGCACACCCTCTTCGTCGAAGGGCAACTGAGCGACGACCTCGCCATCTGGCGCGATCGCACGCGTCCCCCCAACGTAGCCCCGCTCTGGATTGGAGCCGATCCCACTCACCATCAGGTACCAAGACATGTTCTCGACGGCTCTAGCCCACATCATGTGCTTCCAGTAGGCCTGGAAACCGTCGGCCGCGGCAGCGAGATTCAGCAGGTAGGTAGCGCCCATCAGCGTCTGGGCGCGAGCGACCTCCGGGAACGAGATGTCGTAGCAAATGTGCAGACCCACGGGGCCGTCCTTGGTCATCACCGGCGCCAGATCGCGACCTGGTGAGTACCTGGAGTGCTCGTCCGCAATGCCATTCAGGTACGGCCAGTTCGCGAGGTGTGTCTTGCGGTAAATGCCCGTAAGGCCGTCGTCGGGGTCGATGACGAGAGCAGCGTTGTACACGTCGCCAGGCATGCGATTGCCGCGCGCCACACAACCAAAAGCAATTGTCACCTGGAGTTCGTTCGCAAGGGTGATCATCTCTGCAACATGTGGATCAGACGCGTCGGGCGTCGTCGGGTACAGGGTCGCGAAGGGGCGATCCAGTGAAGTCCTCGTCTTGTCCACGACCCCGTAGCCCTGCAGAAAGACTTCCCCCAGCGCAACCATGGTGGCGCCATCGGCGGCTGCTTGCTTAATGCCCTGGATCGCGCGCTCAAGATTCGTGTCCCTAGGGTCGAACGTGGCGGTTGCAGACTCGAAGGCTGCCTGCACAAGCCCCACGCGCACGTTGCGATCGGACTCGAACGTGGACATGGCAGTCGGGTCGCTCGGAAGCACCTGTATGTCGTCCAGCTTCCCCATTTGCACTCCTTCAGGTAGAGGCGTATGCCATCGCTCGTTTGTAATATACTAACTTGCCACTTTGATGTCGTCAACGTGAGGGGCCTTCAAATACCCAGGCCGTTGCCCAAGCGACCAGCTCCGAACCTGCGAGACCGTAGATGGCCGCCTCTTGTGACAGCAGCACCGACAGCAACGCGCCCACGCACAACCAGCTGGAACCGCGCTTGAGGTACCAAAGGCGGCACCTTGTGGCGCTTCTACAGACCGACTGCGGCCGGCTGCCGACATCTGAGAATCGGAAGATCAAGGGCACGGGCGGTACAGCACCGAAGTACAGCAGACGGTGCGACGGGAGGTTGCCGCTCTACGCAGGCTGATGGTGGGTCTCAAGCACGACAGTTCCCGACGCCAGTGCCTGAAGTTCGGGACGATGAGCGTCCCAACATGTACGCCAATCCTGCACTGCGCCCAAGTGGACGAGCGCGCCACTCCCGCCAGCCTGTGGGCCGATCCCAAGGCCTTGGAGACCCGCATCCTAGAACTCGGGCTCCTTGGACACCCATGGAGTGAATGCGGTGCACCAGTCGTTGTCCGGGAGCACAACCCGGGCGCAAGCCACCTCGACGTCGGCGGCACGGGTGGTACTCATCCACGGCCTCTCACTGCCGCCGAGCAACTCGCATCGCGGCCATAGTCCTTCCCCGACAACGCGTGTCCCGACCCCAAACGAGAAGACGACTGCTGGATTGACCTCGCTTGGATCAAGGCGGCGCTCCGCGCCATTGGGTCCGGGGCCCCGATGGGGCCCCGCGCTTAGGCGCTTCGCGCCACGCGCACCCCACCGAACCCCGGCCCCTCGCAGATCGGCGAAGGAGCAAGCATTCCGTCATTTTCTGAGTTTTGCGCGCGAGAGGGCGTACCAGCTCAGGGAAGACGCTCTCAGGAAGCCGCCTCCGGCTTAGGCATCATCCGCGTCCATTGCACGTTCCACTTCTGACTGAAAAGAGTCAGACACTCCGGATCTAGCGTGCCCACGCGCGTATCCCACATCGTCGCGACAACGCGTTGATCCTCCATTTCCCCCGTTTCCTCCGCTGTAAACGTCCGAAGCTCGGGACGCAGGAGGGCAGCTGGCAGAGTGTAGGGCTGAGTCAGCATGACGTAGCTCTCACCCACCCCCTCAACATCCCCAAGGTACAGCGCCTCGTAGGGCTGGAGTTCGTACGCCTTGCTGCGCAGGAGATCGGCTCGGTCCTTCGGCAGCGCTTCCACACTCAAAAGGGGTAGGAAAGCCAGGTGCTCAACCCGCATCTTCCCATTCGACTTCTTGTCGATCGCGCAGCCGTGGCTGATCAACATCGCCGGACTGTGATCGAGCGACTGAGCGGCCATGGAGTCAGATACGCCAGCCCGCACGAACAGCAGCTTCTTGAAGACGTCGCCCTGACTGAGCCAAGCTGAGTGAGGCGCCAATCGGGCGTCCGCAGTCACCAGTCGAGGTCGGCGTCAGCCACTCGTACGAAATCCACGACGGTCACGTTCGAGGTGTCACCGAAATCGATGTCGGAGACACGCGAAAACGGGTCACTGGTCAAACTGACCGGGTTGCAGGCGGGTGTGGACGCGGCAGCGCCACTGAGACGTGCTTGGGCGGCCACCCGTGGGTCATATCGAGTGCCAGTCGCGTACTGAGGGACGGTCTTCGTTGCTTCACTTCTGACTATCAATGCCATCAGCCCATCAGCCCTCTCGTCGCGTCGGTTACGCACGCCTCAAAAACGTAGTTCTTGGCCAGCCGGAGTCTATCCAGGGTAGCTGTTATCACTTCATCAAACGCAGGATCTGCCGTGTCGCGGTTCACCAGAGTCTTAACGTCGATGTCAAGGAGCATCCATCCGCCGGGCTGCTCCTTCGTTCCCTCTATGAACGTCGATGTGACAGTGGCCTGCGCCTCCTGAGCCGGAAGCGGGATGTCCACCTGCATGAATAGGCCACTCAGTGTCTGTGGCAACTGGGCGGGGATGTCGACGGAAATTCGTAGGTAATCCTTGATCTCGACGGGGCGGTTGGGCATTGGGATGTGGTTGACGAAGCGCACTCCAATCCCCACCAACTTGCTCGGGCCACTTGTGTCACGGTATATCTCCCAGGCGCGCTCAGCGCCGCTCATGAAGTCATCCCAATGGCTGTAGTGGCCACGGCAAATGAACGCAAAACTCTGGGCGCTTACCTGAACGGTCCTAGCATTGTCACCAGTACTGAAGGCGAAACCCACCTGGTTGTCCCGGGTCTGACTCGAGATGGTGCCGTTGTCGAACTTGACCTCGTGCTCGACGTTGTAGATCGTCTGCGGTTCCCCAAAACTCTCACCAAAGTCGAGGCTGGCCAACCGCTTGACGCGCTCGTCTGTGGGGGCGACTCGAAATTCCAGGATCGCCTCCACGATGGGGGCGTTCTTGTACCGCCGGCCGAGGTCCAAGCCGGGGACCGGCTCCCAGCCGTCCAAGTAAGAGGACTCTGAGTGCGTCAGGTGGAGCCTCCTCAGTGAGGTGACCGCGAAGTGGCGGTCGCGTTCAGGGTTGTCCAGGGCACGAGTCATTCTGAGCCTATACGACCCCCGCCGTGGCTTCGCGGAACTCGACGCCAAGGATCTGCAGTACGACTCGAGAGGCTAACGAATACCGAGTGAGATTCGTGCGATCTGGCCGCCGGTTGGGAGCACCTCGCAGCTCGACAGCGACCCCGCCGTGCCGGACCGTGCGGTCGACGGCTGGTCCCGGAGCTGTGGTCGTTGTATGAGGACCTTCGTACAGTCGGACGTCGGGCTCGATGAAGGGCTGTGGTTAAGCCTCACGCCCACCGAGACACCTGAGTGGAAGCATGGAACGACTTTGTCGTCACACCATCGATGAACACGCTGCCGTCCACGACGCGGCCCAAGCGGGGGTGGCACCCCACGACAGGACCGCTCGGAGTTTGCAAGTGGAGGTCCAATCCCACCGGCGGACCACCAGCGGGCCACAGTTGGCGGTGTGGAGGGGTCACAGAGGGTCACCTGAGGTGTCGAATGGCAGCACCAGCAGAGAGTCGCAGTTGGCAACGACAGGATTCCCAAGCTGGACACGCGGGTTCGATTCCCGTCACCGGCTCCACAGACGAACGAGGCACGAGCTACAAGCCGTCCGGGCGCTCGCAGGTCACCCGAATGGCGCAGGTGGGGGCAAGGCTTCGGAGGTAGCGTTTCAGAGGGTCGTCGCCCCGATCCCGGCCCGGCCCGCCAAGAGGCGCACTTGCGCGGAAGCTGGGGAGGTTTGTGGAAATGTTCGAACCACTGAGGGCAGTACCGACCATCGCGGTGTCAGACATCGAGAGGGCGAAGCAGTTCTACGGCGAGACCCTGGGCCTGAAGACCATCGACTCGAGGGCCGACGGCGTCAGGTATGACGGGGGCGGAGGGACGTTCGTGCTCGTCTATCCCTCTGGGTTCGCCGGCACGGCCACGAGCACCTACATGGGCTTCACCGTGGACGACGTGGAAAAGGCCGTCGCTGAGCTCCGGGACCGCGGCGTCGTCTTCGAGGAGTACGACATGCCGGGGCTGAAGACCGTCGACGGCATTGCCGAGATCGAAGGCGTCAAGGGCGCCTGGTTCAAGGACCCCGACGGCAACATCTTGTCGATCAACCAGGAGCTCTGACTCCGGACCGGTCCAGGGGCGGCTCGATGGAGCCGCCCCCGTCCCGGGGTCGAACTTCAGGACACGCGTGATGCTGACCGGCTGTACTCAGAAATCGCCGCCACCGTCGCCTGAGCCGAAGTCCTGGAAGAACCCCATCGACAGACCCGGCATGCCCCTGCCGGCGTCGCCATCGAGGCTTGCCTCTCCCATCGAGTACTCGCTGGCCGGAAGCTCGGAGACGGTCCCGCAGCGCTGGCAGGTGGACACCACCCACTCGTCGACCTCTCGGTGCTCCCACACGTGGTTGCGGATCGCGCAGCCGACCCTATTTCTCAGGTTCATGGTTCGAGTGTGAGGATCTCCGAGCTGCCAGTCTGTGCTGCGCGTTACACAGCGGGCGTCACTCTCGCGATGCCAGCTGCACCAGCCAAGGGCCGGTGCACCCCGCCTGGCTAGCGACTCGCTTCGACAGACCGCTCTACCCGGTCCGCGGCCTCTTGAGCGACCGCCGCACCCTTGAGCTTGCGGGGCCAGGCACTGAAGTCGCCCAGCAGCGTGAGGAGCGCCGGCACCAGGATCGTCCGCACGACCAGCGCGTCGATGAGGACGCCCAACCCCATGACGAACGCCAGCTCTCGGAACTGCCGCAGCGGGATCAACGCAAGCATCCCGAAGCTCGCCGCCAAGGTGACCCCAGCCGCGGTGATCGCCCTTCGGGGGACCTTCGTGAAAGTGTCGGTCACTCCTTGGGAACTGGGACCTCGCTGACCGGTGTGATCGTGCTAGTGCAGCGCTTGAAGCCAGGCCAGAGGAACTTGTGGACAGCATTGACGTCCTCGGCCTCGACGACCAGGAAGAGCGTGTGCTGGGCGTTCGCGCCGTAGCGACCGATCAGCGTGACCCCCTCGACACTGGCGTCATACAGCGAGTTGGAGCCGCCCTCGTCTCTGGGGCAAAGCTCAGGACTGTGAACCTGCGTGATGTGGAACAGCACTGATCCTCCTCATGCACCCGCTCCAGTTGGAGACTCCATGGTGGACCGGGTTGGCGCCGATGTCACTGGAGACGACGACTGCGCGGCGCCCCGCACTGGGCGGTCGCCGGCTCCTGCACCGTGCGGTCAGCAATCGCCGCCACCGCCACCCCCACAGTCGCCGGATCCGAAGTCCTGGATGAACCCGATCCAGGCGCCAGGTATGCCCCGACCGGGGTCGCCACCCGTGGTCCGCTTTCCCTCCGTGTACGCGCTGGCCGGAAGGTCAAAGACGGTTCCGCAGCGCTGGCAGGTGGACACGATCCAGTCGTCGAGCTCTCGGTACTCCCACAGGTGACCATGAATCGCGCATCCGACCTTCTGTCTCAGCCTCATGGTCCGAGTGTCAGGGCCCTCGGGGCGCCCGTCTGTTCCGCGCGCGACACAGCAGCACGCGATTCTCGCTGCCGCCGAAGGTGCAGGGCAGGGACCCCAGGCTCAACCCATCCATCGATCCGTAGCCCGCGAGGCCGCTGACTCTTGGGCCGGATGAGGATGTTGTCGCGCGGGGCCGCCGGCCAGACAATGGGCCATGACCCGGCGCAGGCTCACGGACATCCTTGCGGTTTCGCTTGGAGGTCTGTACATCGTCGCGGGGATCGCGGAGACGACTCGCGCCGTGGTCACCGGTGACGGAGGGATCCCCTTCTGGTTTGGATCCCTGGTCGGTGGTGGCGCACTGATCCTGCTCGGAACGCTGGCTCCCCTTGGGCGACCGAGGTTGGCCCGCGGCCTCGTCACGGCGGGATGCCTCGCCGGGATTCTCGCGACCATGTGGACGCTGGTGATCCCTCTGTTCGCGCTGGCTGTCGTGGTCCTCGTGCACCTGAACGGCGAGGATGCCCTGCCCCGACAGTCGGCCTCCTGATGATCTCGATTCTCGGATCCTGGAGAGTTGCCGACGGCAACGGTGCCGCGCGTCAGCCCACGGAGCAGGTCGACATCTCGGTGACGCACTGGGCAGGGCAGTACGTGCCACCGAGCGCCTGGCCCCGCGTCTGCGGCCCGGACGGCTACACCGACCCGCCGGTCACGGATGCGACCGGTAAGGACTGCAACGTGTTCGACGGTGTCTTTCTCGACGACGGCCGAGGGCCGAGGCCGCGCTAGCGGCTCGCTTCGACGGCCCGCTGCTCGTCGTCTGCGGCCTCTTGAGCGACCGCCGCACCCTTGAGCTTGCGCGGCCAGGCACTGAAGTCGCCCAGCAGCGTGAGGAGCGCCGGCACCAGGATCGTCCGCACGACCAGGGCGTCGATGAGCACGCCCAGCCCCATGACGAACGCCAGCTCACGGAACTGCCGCAGCGGGATCAACGCAAGCATCCCGAAGCTCGCCGCCAGGGTGATGCCGGCTGCGGTGATGGCGCCAGACGTCTCCGGGATCCGCTCAGCGATCGCCTTGCGCAGCGTCGTGTGGTTGGCCCGGGTCCAGACGTGGCCGACCCCGTAGATGTTGTAGTCGGACCCCAGCGACAGCAGCAGGACCGAGGCGGCGAACGGGACGTAGAACGCCACGCCCTCGTGGCCCAGCCGGTCCTGGAAGACCAGCGTCAGACACCCCAGCGAAGCGGCGAGGGCAAGCACGCTGCAGCCGAGGAGGAGGACCGGTGCCACGATGGCACGCAGGAACACCATGAGCAGGACCAGGTTGACGAGCAGCACCGCGATCGCGATCCGCTGGAGGTCGGCGTTGGTCGCCGCCACGAGCTCGCTGGCCACGGCCGTGTCCCCTGCCACGCCGTAGCGGGCTCCTTCCAGCCCCGCCCGCTGCAGCATGCCGGGCATGGCCGCCGACAGGCGGTTGAGGTCGTGGATCGCCGTCGGGCCAAGCGGGTCGTGGTCGAGGATCACGAGGAGGCGAGCGGCATCGCCACTCTTGGTCACCAGCGCGCCTCGCACGACTTCGTCGGGCAGCGCGTTGGGACTGAGGACGCCGGCTACCCCCGGCTGTTTGTCCAGCTCCTGACCGAGGCGGGTGAGCTTCTCCCGGTCGGTGCCGACGCCGCTGCCTTGCAGCAGGAGCTCGGTCGGCGCGACGATCCCGGGCGCGAAGCCCGAGGACGCGGCCTGCGCGGCGGCATGCGGCTCGCTGTCCGTGGGGAGCGAGGCGACGAAGGAGACGCCCAGGTGGAGGCGCCCCACGTCGGCGGAGAGGGCCGCGAGCCCGAGCACACAGGCTCCTCCGAGGACGAGCGCCACCACCCTGACAGTCAGCACGCGGGCGGCGGCGCGCGCCACGGGGAGAGTGCGGCTCCGCTTGGGTCGGGTCGGCCAGAACAGGGCGTGACCAAAGATCGCCATGAGTGCCGGCAACAAGGTCAGCGAGACGACCACGGCGGACAGCACCGACAGCGAGAGCACGGGTCCGAAGGCGCGGAAGAAGCCCGACTTCGCCACCAGCATCGCGGCACTGCCCGCCGCCACCGCGATCCCCGCCACGAGGACGATCCGGCCGGTCTGCGCGGCCGAGGCCTTGGCCGCCGTCAGCTTGTCGAGGCCGTCTTCGAGGCCGGTGCGCATGCTGGAGAGGTAGAAGATGGCGTAGTCCGTCACGATGCCCAGCACCAGGGCGAGCACCAGTGGTTTGAGCTCCTCGGGCGCCCCGCCCTCCACGAACCCGCCGGCGTAGTTGGTGATGCGCACGGCCAGGAAGTACGACGCCGCGGCCGTCACCAGCGCGACGAGCGGGGCGACGACCGAGCGGAACTTGAGGGCGACGATCCCGATGACCGCCACGAGGGTGGCGCCCTCGAGCAGCAGCAGGTGGTCGTAGAGGATCTTCGACTGCGCAAGCTGGGCGGGGACGGTGCCCGTCACCCCGACGAGGTGGTCATCGGGCTGGTTGACGTGCTCTCGACCGAACGCGCCGGCAGCGGCGACCTCCGCGCCGAAGGTCGTGCCCGGCTTGGTGAAGACGTAGCTCAGCGCCGTGGTGCCCTGCTCCGACGACGACGGGAAGGCGCCCTGCGTGTTGGCGATGGGCACGACGGCCACGATGGGGCCGACGTCACCAATCGTGCGCTGGGCCACGCCGACCGCGCGCTCCAGTGCTCGCTGCTGCGCGGCCTGGGTCAGGCCGTGCTCGTCGCGTTGGACCAGCATCGTGCGCGACAGGATGGGGAACCCGAAGGCCTTGGCCGACGTGGTCTCCGTCGCGATGGCTCTGCTGTTGGGCGGTGCGAACCCGCCCAGATCCGCGTTGGGGGTGGTTGCCGGGAGCCAGACGGCGGCCGCGATCGCGCCGGCTGCCCACCCCAGCACGACGAACCAGCGGAGCCTGACCACCAGCCAGGCGTAGATCCTGGCGAACGAGCCGGCCTCGGACTTGCGCCACGACCTCATTGATCAGCCTTCCGTGTATGGAGAAAGGACTATCCCATTTCAGGGCCTGCCACATCCCGGGGCGTGCCTCGGGAGGTGGCAGGCCCACGCTGGGGCCAATTCTGGGTATGCCGCGTCGCGACGGTGCACGTCGCGACGGCGCGCCTCGCGCGGCATACCCCCCAAGCGGTCCATAGACGCGCCGACCGGGAGCGTGGCAGCGTGGATTCATGATGCGCACTATCGACGCTGACTATCTCGTCGTGGGGGCCGGTGCCATGGGGATGGCATTCACGGACGCGCTCATCGACCATGCCGACGTCCGCGTGGCCCTGGTCGACCGTCGCCATGGGGTCAGTGGGCACTGGCTCGAGGCGTACCCCTTCGTGCGCCTGCACCAGTCCTCTGCCTTCTACGGCGTCGCGTCGACCCTGCTCGGGGGAGGCCAGCTGCAGCAGCGTGGTCCCGAAGAGGGTCTTCAGGAGCGAGCGTCCCAGTCGGAGATCTGCACCTACTACGCGCGGATGCTCGACCGGATGGTGGAGTCGGGGAAGGTCGAGTTCTTCCCCAACTGCGAGTATGTCGCTGACCGCGGAGTCGTCTCGCGGATCTCGGGTGAGCGGTTCGAGGTGTCCGAGGGGTGCCGCATCGTCAACGCCGCCTACCTCGCCCCCAGCATCCCTGCGGAGAAGCCGGCGCCCTTCGATGTCGCCGACGACGCCAGGGTGCTGCCGGTCAACAACCTCGCCCGGCTGGAGGAGGCACCGAGCCAGTACGTCGTCGCCGGGTCGGGCAAGACCGCGACCGACGCCTGCATCTGGCTGCTGTCGCGCGGCGTCGACCCCGACGCGATCTGCTGGGTGCGGCCCCGCGACCCGTGGATGGTCAACCGGGCCGTGGTCCAGCCCAACCCCACGATCTTCCTCGGCATGGCCGCCGACACGATGCGGGCAGCGTCCCAGGCGACTTCGCTCGACGACCTGTTCCTCCGCCTGGAGGAGGCCGGCATCATGCTGCGGGTCGACCGGACGGTTCTGCCGACGATGGCCAAGGCCCCGACCCTGGCCACGTGGGAGCTCGAGCAGCTGCGCACGCTCGAGAACGTCGTGCGACGGGGGCACCTCAAGACCGTGGACCGGGGGAAGCTCTCCTTCGCCGACGGATCGGTCGCCGTCGCGGAGGACGCCCTCGTCGTGCACTGTGCGGCGGACGGGCTGAAGTACCCCCCGCTCGTCCCCGTCTGGCGTCCCGAAGGGATCACCCTGCAGGCGATCCGGGCCGGCTTCCCGTGCTTCGGTGCGGCCCTGGTCGGGTACGTCGAGGCGACCCGGCAGGACGACGAGGAGAAGAACCGGCTCTGCCCGCCGACGCCGTACGGCAACTCAATGGCGGAGTGGGCGAAGATGAACGTCCTGGGCACGCGGGCCGCCATGTCCTTCATGGCCGAGCCCGACATCAAGGAGTGGTCGAACCAGGTCGCGCTCAACCCGGCGCGCATCCCGCCCGGACACCCCGAGTCGGCAGCACTGGATGACGCGCGTGAACGCCTGGCCACCCACACCGGTCCCGGGTTGGCAGGGTTCGCCGCGCTGATGGGAGCCAACGGCTGAGGTGAGGTGAGGTCAGGCAGGCTTGGACCCCCACGCCCGCATCTGGCCGGCCACGGCATCAGCCTCGCGAGAGTCTTCGTGCAGCAACCCGTCCACCACTCCTGCCCGGTCCGCTGCCGAACGGTTCTGGCTGAGCTTGGCCTTCGCCTCGACCCGCTCGACCGAGATCTCGACCCCGACGATCGCGCGCAGCTGCCCCTGGAGGTACTTCTGCGGCGCATCGGCACTGCGCCACGGCGCCGCACGATGGCCCTCGTGCCGCTCGACCAGCTCGTCCACCGCCCCGCGGACCCACTCGCCGTCGTCGTGCACCGTCGCCCGCCCGCTGAGCTGCACGACCGAGTAGTTCCACGTGGGCACGACCCTGCCGTGCTCGGCCTTGCTGGCGTACCAGGAAGGAGAGATGTAGGCCTGCGGACCGGTCACGACCAGCAGGACGGGTTCGTCTGCGCGGATGGACCTCCAGTGCGGGTTCGCCCGCGCCAGGTGGGCGATGACGGTGTCACCGCGCCACACGATCGGGAGCAGGGTCGCCAGCGGGTAGCCGTCCGGACCAATCGAGACCAGCTGCGCCGAGCCGATCTCCTCGACCATCCGTCGGATGGCCACGACGTCGTCCAGGGCGTTGAAGTGCGGCAGGTACATGGCCGTCAGTCTCCCTCCGCGCTGAGCCGCACCCGGACGGCAGCACCCGCGCACAGGACGACGACCAGCCCGCCGACGATCGTGACCCAGGTCAGGTCCTCCCCCAGCAGCAGTCCCGCCCAGGCGATCGAGAGCACCGGCTGGACGAGCTGGACCTGGCTCACCTGGGCCATCGGGCCGATGGCCAGGCCGTGGTACCAGGCGAAGAAGCCGAGGAACATGCTGACCACACCGAGGTAGGCGAACGCCGCCCACTGCGTCGCAGTCGCGGACGGAGGCTGGTGCGACGCGGACAGCCCTGCCAGGAACACCATCAGCGGCGAGCACAGCACGAGCGCCCACGAGACCGTCTGCCACGCACCGAGCTCCCGCGCCAGCAGGCCACCTTCGGCATAGCCGACTGCCGCAGCCACCACGGCGCCGAAGAAGAGCAGGTCCGACCACCGCAGGTGCCCGAGGCCGCCCCACTGGGCCGACGCGAAACCCATCGCCGCGACCGCCCCCACCAGGGCGATGACCCAGAAGGCGACCGGCGGGCGTTCGTGACCGCGGAGCACGGCCATCGTCGCGGTGGCAGCCGGCAGCAGCGCGATGACGACGGCTCCGTGGCTCGCGGGCGCTGTCGTCAGGGCGAAGGACGTCAGCAGCGGGAAGCCGACGACCACCCCGCCGCCGACCACCGCGAGCCGCGCCCACTGGCGACCACGCGGCATACGTTGGCGGGTCAGGGCCAGTGCCGATCCGGCCAGCACTGCCGCGACCACGGCGCGACCCGATCCGATGAACAACGGCGACAGGCCGCCGACGGCCACCCGCGTGAACGGCACGGTGAACGAGAAGGCTGCTACCCCGACCAGTCCCCACAGCATCCCGGCCAGTGGCGTCGCGGATACCGCCGAGCCACGAATCAGAGTAGCGCTACTATGTTGCGTCATGGACAACGATAGCAGTTCCCGGATCGCGGCAACACTGCGCGACTGGATTGCCAGCGCTCCACCCGGGGCGCGCGTCCCCACGACGCGGGTCCTGGTCACCCAGCACCAAGCCAGCCCGGTCACCGTCCAGAAGGCCCTGCGCGAGCTCACGACCCAGGGACTCGTCGAGACCCGCCCCGGCGTCGGGACGTTCGTCCGAGCGGTCCGCACGGCACGCCCGTCGGACTACGGCTGGCAGACGGCGGCCCTGCGAGCACCCCAGTCACGCGGCCAGGCCGTCTCCACCGCGATGCGGAGCGCGCCCAACGACGTCATTGCCCTGCACTCCGGCTACCCCGAGCGCGAGCTGCTGCCCGAGCGGCTCGTGCGATCGGCCCTCACCAGGGCGGTGCGTGGGGACACGGCGACCTCGCGCCCACCGGCGGCCGGGCTCCCCGAGCTGCAGTCGTGGTTCGCGCACGAGCTGGGCGCCGCAAGCTCCGTGGGGGTCACGCCACCCGCCGCGAGCGATGTCGTCGTGCTGCCGGGGAGCCAGAGCGGACTCAGCTCGGTGTTCCGCGCCCTGGTGGCCGGCGGACAGCCGGTGCTCATGGAGTCGCCCACCTACTGGGGTGCCATCACCGCCGCTGCCCAGGCCGGGGTGCGCGTCGTCCCGGTGCCGTCAGGACACGACGGCCCCGACCCCGACGAGCTCGCGCGGGCCTTCGAGGAGAGCGGCGCCCGGGTGTTCTACGCGCAGCCCAACTACGCGAACCCCACCGGCGCCCAGTGGTCGACCGAACGCGCGGAACAGGTGCTCGACGTCGTCCGCGACCACGGCGCGTTCTTGGTCGAAGACGACTGGGCCCACGACTTCGGCATCACCACGACGCCCAGACCCGTTGCGGCGCATGATGATTCGGGCCACGTGATCTACCTGCGCTCACTGACCAAGAGCGTGTCGCCGGCGCTGCGCATCGCCGCCGTCATCGCTCGCGGACCGGCGCGGGAACGCATCCTGGCGGACCGCGGAGCCGACTCGATGTACGTCAGCGGCCTCCTCCAGGCGGCAGCTCTGGATGTCGTGACCCAGCCCGCGTGGCAGACGCACCTGCGCAGCGTCCGCGAACAGCTCCGAGCCCGACGCGACCTCCTCCTCGACAGCCTTCGCGAGCACGTCCCGCAGGCCCACGTCGAGCACGTGCCGACGGGTGGCCTGAACCTCTGGGTACGCCTCCCCGACGGGACGGACCTCGAGCGGCTCGCGGCGGACTGCCTGCGCGACGGCGTCCTCGTCGCCCCGGGGACAGAGTGGTTCCCCGCCGAGCCGGCGGGGGCCTACCTGCGACTGAACTACACCGGGCCCAATCCCGGAGCCTTCCCCGAGGGCGCGCGGATCCTGGGCGCGGCCCTCGAGCGGCTCCGCGCCTAGCGGGAACCACGTGAACCGGGCCTGCGCGTGACGCTGAACTTCCACCCTGACCGCCAGCACCGCGGCATACCGATCCTGCTGGCCATGGCGCGCGACGGGCGCTATCGCAACCAGTTCGAGACCGGCACCAGCAACGGTGGCCTCACGGCGCACCAAGGCGGCGATCAGGCCGGGGCCTGCCGCTCGACGAGGGACTTCAGGTTTGCCAGCTCCTTGCGAGCCTCAGTAGGGCTCAGGATCGCCAGCTCAATGACCTTGCCGACAGGACCGAGGCGGCGGCGCCACTGTGTGGAAACGTGGAGCTGCAGGTCGGTGCCACCCGATCGCCCGCTGAGGCGTGAGGTCACCTCGAGCTGCAGGCCGAAGTAGGCGTCAGTCCTCGTGACCAGTTCGTGGGGTGCGTCGGCGCGCAGCACCGTCGTGCGCGCGGACAGCGGGCCACGCCTCGAGACGTACGTGGAGCCGGGCTCGCCATGGCCACCCTGCAGCTCCCCGATGGACGGCTTTCCAGTCTGCCACTGCGGAATGCGGGTGGGGTCGACATAGGTGTGCCACACCTGCTCAGGTGTTGACTTGATCCAGACGGAGTGCTCCAGCTCGCCCACGCGATCCACCTCCGCGCCGACGACGACGCCGACACCCACAAGCGTACGCATCCGGCGCCCGCGCAGCCTAGGACCGCGTCCCCCCATCTGGCGGGCCTCGCGCGGGTCAGGCGGAACGGCGCAGGGCGGCGACGGGAGGCAGGTCGTCGAGCGCCGAGAAGACCGCCGTGTCGCAGACCGTGCAGCAGAAGCCGCCGGGCAGGTCGTCGATCACGGGCACGAGGATCCGCTCGCCCTGGCACTCGTCACACCAGGCCTGGACCGCGTGCAACAGCAGCACATCCGAGGTGTTGTCCATGCGTCGAGAGTGACAGGAGCCACCGACAGCCGGGTGGACCCACGCCGTTCAGCCGGGGACCATCCAGCCCAGGAGGGTCACGAGGCCGATGACGGCGCACACCACGAACAACCCTGCCAGGGCCACGGCAATGATCGTCGCAGCATCCGGGCCACCCTCTCCGGCGCTCGAGCCGGGCGGCGCGTCCGCACCCGGGGGCCGCGGCGAGCTGGTCGCGGTGGTTGGCGTCTTGGCCTGCTCAGCCCGTCGCCGCAGCGCGTCGACCCGCTTGTTGCCCTCCCGCTCCCGTACCGACCGCGGCAGGCTGCTCCACATCTGGCCGAAGTGGTCGCCGTGCCGTTCCCGCCACGCCTCGACCGCCTCGTCCACGTCCTTGCCGCGTCGGGCCGTGCCGAACCAGGCGGCCCCCGCCGCCGGCAGGTCACGCATCGCGTAGTTGACCTCGCCCAGCAGCTCCAGCGCCTCGGCGTCGAACTCCCCCGCCAGGTGTCCGACAAGGCGCTCGCGCGCCTTCCACTCCCGCCCGGCGTCGAGGTCGGCCCGAGCACGCTGGACCGCGTTGCTCGGCTGGCTCGAAGGCTGCGTCTGGGGTTCCTCGGTCACACCACGTGAGTATGCCGTGCCCTCCCCCGCGCGCCCGCGTCATCGGGGGCACGCGGCATACGTCATCCGTTTGGTGGGGAATCCCACAGAGGGGTTGCAATTGTTACCCACCGGTAGAATCATGGAAGTTACCGGCCGGTACGGGCCGGTCGACCACAAGTCACCACTCGGAGGGTTCCCCGACATGGGCCACTACAAGAGCAACCTGCGCGACCTGGAGTTCAACCTCTTCGAGGTCTTCGGCCGCGGCGACGTCCTGGGCACCGGCCCCTATGCCGATGTCGATGCAGACACCGCCAAGGAGATGCTGAAGGAGGTCGCGCGGCTGGCCGAGAACGAGCTGGCCGAGTCGTTCGCCGACGCCGACCGCAACCCTCCGGTCTACGACCCCAAGACCTACTCGGTGACCATGCCCGAGTCGTTCAAGAAGAGCTACCAGGCCTACGTCGACTCCGGCTTCTGGAACATCGACGTCCCGCGCGAGCTCGACGGCACCGTCGCCCCGCCGAGCCTGAAGTGGGCCATGAACGAGATGGTCCTCGGCGCCAACCCGGCGATCGCGATGTTCGCCGCCTCCTACTCGTTCGCCAACCTGCTCTACATCCTCGGCAACGACGAGCAGAAGAAGCTCGCCCACTGGATCGTCGACAAGGGCTGGCACTGCACGATGGTGCTGACCGAGCCTGACGCCGGTTCCGACGTGGGCGCCGGCCGCACCAAGGCCAGCGAGAACGCCGACGGCACCTGGAACGTCACGGGCGTCAAGCGGTTCATCACCTCCGGTGAGTCCGACATGACCGACAACGTCATCCACTTCGTGCTGGCCCGCCCCGAGGGCGCAGGCGAGGGCACCAAGGGACTGTCGCTGTTCATCGTCCCGAAGTTCCACATCGACCTCGAGACCGGTGAGCTCGGCGAGCGCAACGGCGCCAACGTCACCAACCTCGAGCACAAGATGGGCCTCAAGGTCTCGACGACCTGCGAGATCACCTTCGGCGACAAGGAGCCGGCCGTCGGCACCCTGCTCGGCGACACCCACGACGGCATCGCGCAGATGTTCCGCGTCATCGAGCACGCGCGAATGCTGGTGGGTACCAAGGCGATCTCGACGTTGTCGACCGCCTACCTCAACGCTCGCGACTACGCCAAGGAGCGCGTCCAGGGCGCCGACCTCACCCAGATGAACGACAAGGCCGCGCCCCGCGTGACCATCACGCACCACCCCGACGTGCGCCGCTCACTGATGACGCAGAAGGCGTATGCCGAGGGGCTGCGCGCGCTCGTGATGTACACCGCGACCCAGCAGGACATCGTGCACCAGGCGTTCCTCGAGAGTGGCTCCGAGGAGCTCGCCGAGGGCTCCGCCGCCGAGATCGCCAACCGGGTCAACGACCTCCTGCTCCCGATCGTCAAGGGCGTCGGCTCCGAGCGCGCATGGGTCCTCCTCGGGACCGAGTCGCTGCAGACCCTCGGCGGGTCCGGCTTCCTGCAGGAGTACCCGATCGAGCAGTACATCCGCGATGCCAAGATCGACACGCTCTACGAAGGCACCACGGCGATCCAGGGCCTCGATTTCTTCTTCCGCAAGATCATCAAGGACAAGGCCCAGGCCCTGTCGCACGTGGCCCTGCAGATCCAGGAGTTCGCCAAGGACCTCGGCGCCAGTGGCGGACGGCTCGACGCCGAGCGCGAGCTGCTCGGCACGGGCCTCGAGGACGTCCAGGGCATCATCGGCTACATGGTCGGCGAGCTGATGAAGTCCGACCCGCGCCAGGAGGGTGGCGAGCTGGCCAACCTCTACAAGGTCGGCCAGAACACCTCACGCCTGCTGCTGTCCGCCGGCGACCTCGTCATCGGCTGGCTCCTGCTTCGCCAGGCAGCGGTTGCGGCCAAGGCCCTTGAAGCAGAAGGGGTTTCGGCCAAGGACCGCGACTTCTACGAGGGCAAGATCGCTGCCGCGTCGTTCTTCTCACGCAACGTCCTGCCCAAGATCACCGCCGAGCGCGCGATCGCCGAGGCGACCGACAACGCCCTGATGGACCTCCCCGAGTCCGCGTTCTGACCCGTTCCCACGCAGGTATGCCGGGTGGTCCCGGCACGACGAAGCGGCACCGGATCAGTCCGGTGCCGCTTCGTCGTCGGTCAGGTGATGCCTGTGGGGTTGGTCAGGCGCGCGGGTCCACGTCGACCTCGTCGACACGGGTGCCGGTGGCCGGGTCGGTGTGGCTCACGCGGCGCGACGAGTAGCCGGCGCCCGTGGTGGTGCGGCGGGTGACGATCAGCGACAGCAGGATGGCCAGCACGCCTGCAGCCATGCAGATCCAGCCGATCATGCCGAGGTTGACCACGTCGGTGGACGCGTTGAGCGCGAAGGTCAGGATCGCGCCGACGACGATCAGGAAGGTGCCGACTCCGATGTACATGCTCACTCCTGGGGATTGCGGGCACTGGTCACCCGTTCCCTCAACTCTAATGGCCAAAAGCTCCTGACCTGCAGTGACGCGGCGCATTCTTCTCATACCGCCACGTCGCGACAGGGGCCGGAGAGCGGCACCGACTCGCCACCCCTTCCGGCAGCCCGTCGCGAGACCTGACCACCTTTCTGGCCAGTCTCTCTGTGGATTGTGCTTGTGTTCGAACAGATGTTCGACTATGGTTGCCTACATGTCAGCAGCCGCCAGCCTTCTCACCGCCCCACTCGGGACGGTCGAAGTGCTGCGCGAGATCGACGAGCTGCTGGATCGGGTCCACACCGGCGACGTGAGCGGCGGCACTGCCGCGGCGGCGGCCCTGGGCGACGTCGACCGGGTGATCACACGGCTGCAGGCCGTTCGGCTCTCACTCGTCGCCGAGGCTGACCGTTCTGAGGTCGCCGCCGACTCCGGGCTCACCGACACGTCAGCATGGTTGGCGGCGAGCACGCGGCGCGAGGGCGGTCAGGCGGCCCGTGACGTGCGGCTCGCGATGGCCCTGGATAACGGCCTTGACGCCACCCGTGAGGCCCTGGCCGCCGGCGACGTCTCCACCGAGCACGCCCAGGTGATCGCGACGGCCACCGCCCAGCTGCCCCACGGCGTGAGCACGCAGGAGCGGACGGCCATCGAGGCAGATCTCGTGCGCCGAGCCAAGCTGGTCGACCCGGGCACCCTGCGCAAGCAGGGCAGGCGGATCCTGTCGGTCGCGCAGCGTTCGCAGGCCGAGGTCGACGCCCACGAGGACCAGGTGCTGCGCAGCGAGGAAGATGCGGCGTTGGCCAAGGCGCGGCTGACGTGGCACCACAACGGCGACGGCACCACGACCGGCCACTTCACGCTGCCGACTCTTGCGGCTTCGATCCTGGCCAAGACCGTTCAACAGATCGCATCGCCCCGTCGGTTCGCCCAGCAGGCTGCCAAGGCGGCCAAGGCTGCAGGTGCCGCCACGCCTGCCGATGTCACAGCGGCCACCTGGGAGGCCTTCCAGGCGGACGGTGACTGGGCACACCGCTACGGCACGGCATTCGTCGAGCTGCTCGAGCACCTCCCCACCGACACGCTCAGCGGCAAGGTCGCAGCCACGGTGGTCGTCACGATCGACCACGACCAGCTCAAGGCTGCTGTCGGAGCCGCCCACCTTGACACCGGCCACGACATCTCCGCCGGGGAGGCCCGCCGACTGGCCTGTAATGCCGGCATCCTTCCGGCGGTTCTGGGTGGACGATCGGTTCCGCTGGACCTCGGGCGCCAAGAGCGATTCTTCACCGAGGCGCAGCGGGTCGCCCTCGCCACGACCTACGACACCTGTGCGGCGACAGGGTGCGATCGGCCCTATGCCTGGTCAGAGCTCCATCACGAGGATCCGTGGGCAAGCGGTGGTCGGACCGATCTGGCGCTGGCAGTCCCGGTGTGCGGATACCACCATCGCCGGATCCACGACCCGCGCTACTCACACCGGATCGACACGGACGGCCAGGGGAAGAAGTCCGTCATCTTCGCTCTCCGGACGTGAGGCGAGGACAGTTGGGCGGGGCGGCGCGGCGGCGCGGGCTGTGGCAGGCCCTGCGGGAGTTCGGCGGCGCGGCGGCGCGGGCTGTGGCATGCCCGGCGGGAGTTTGGCGGGGGCCGCGACTCAGCCGGCGAAGCCGCCTGAGTTGCCGCCGCCTGCGCCGGGAATCTTGAAGGATTCGGGCGGGCGTCCCGCGTCCCCTCGGTCGTCTTGTCCGTCGAACGTCGCCCCACGCCGCTGGAGTACCCAGGCAAGGACGCCGATCGCGACCAGCACTGCAAGCAGCCACCACATGTCGCCCACCCCTTCGCAGCGGCCCGCGCGGGAGCGAACCGATGACCCGAGGGTAGGCGCTGCGGCAGGATCTTGGGGGCCAACCGGGAACGCTACGCGCGCGCCCGCCCACTCGTAGGTCAGACGCCTCGCAGGTCGAGGGTCAGTTCGGTGGTGGCGCCGTCGACCAGCACGACGGGGATACCCCAGTCCTGTTGGTAGAGGTGGCAGGCGGCGTGTTCGGGCACCTCGCCGGTCTCGGGGTCGCCGTCGCACGACGCGGCCTGCACCGAGATGTGCAGCACTCCGTCGCCGGCCGCCGGGTCGAGGGTCAGCGTGCGCGTCAGGCCTTCGGCGCTGCCGGCACCTTCGCGCAGCAGGCCCTCGGGGGTCGCCGACACCATCAACCGAGTCGGGTCGCCCCAGCGGAAGTCGAGTTTCTGCCCCGTGGGCGGGGAGAAGCTGACCGTCAGGGTCAGGGGACCTGGCGCGACCTCGGTGCGGGGTCGCTGGGTGCGCTGGGCGAGGCCGTCGACGCGCTGGGCCTTGTCGGGCAACGGGATCCGCACGAGCTGGTGGGCCGCCGACTCGACCACCACCAGGCGCGCTCGAGGCGCGACACTCGAACGGTTCGGGGACTGGGTGTCGCCGACCTCGGTCAGCTCGATGACGGCATCGGAGGGCTCGCGCAGGCCGGTGGCCAGGGTGCTGACCTCACGGGTGACCGGATCGAACCGGCGGATCGCGCCGTTGTAGGTGTCGCTGATGGCCACCGAGCCATCCGGCAGGACGGTCACGCCGAGGGGGTGCTGGAGCAGCGCGTCGTCAGCCGTGCCGTCCCGGTGGCCGAAGTCGAACAGGCCCTGACCCACGTGGGTGGTGACGACGAAGCCTTCGTCGGTGACGTCGAGCGATCGCAGCGCGGAGGTCTCGGAGTCCGCGACCCACAGGCGCGACCCGTCCTCCGACACCGCGAGCCCCGACGGCTGGGCAAACCACGCCTCGTCCGCCGCTCCGTCGCGAATGCCCTCCGCGGACGTGCCCCCGAGCACCGCGACCGTGTTGTCAGCCGGGTCGGTGGCCAGGTGCAGGGCCCACAGCTGATGGGTCCCGGCCATCGCGATGACGACCCTGCCGATGAACCAGGCCAGGTCCCAGGGCGTCGAGAGGTCCTGCTTGAGGGCCGGGCCGCTGCCAGACCGTTCGCGCAGCTGGCGGCCCGTCCCGGCGAGCACCGTCCAGGTCCCGTCGGCGAGCCGCAGCCCGAGGATCCGGTGGTTGACGGAGTCCGCGACGACCACGTCGTAGCCGACTCGCTCAGCCGTGTCCGCCGGAAGGACCAGCACCCCCTGCGGCTCGTTCAGCGGACCGGACTCGTTCGTGCCGGCGAAGCGTCGGCGTTCGGTCTCCAGGTCGGGTTCGAGCCACACGAGCTCGTGGTGCGCCGTGTCGGAGACGAGGAACGAACCGTCCCGCAGGGCGGCCGCCTTGCCGGGGAACCGCAGCGCGGTCTGGGCGGGCGGCGGCGCGGCATACGGCGAGTTGCCGTGGCGCAGGGTGCCCTTGGCGCTGTGTTCGGCGATCAGCTCCTCGATGAGGACCGACAGGCCGTGGCCGTGTCCTTCGCCGGACATCGAGGCGACGATGTAGCCCTCGGGGTCGATGACGACCAGCGTCGGCCACGCGCGGGCGGTGTAGGCCTGCCAGGTGACGAGGTCGGGGTCGTCGAGCACCGGGTGGTGCACGGCGTAGCGCTCGACCGCAGCGGCGAGGGCGTCGGGGTCGGCCTCGTGCTCGAACTTCGGGGAGTGGACCCCGATCAGGACAAGGGAGTCCGCATACTCCTCCTCGAGCGGACGGAGCTCGTCGAGGACGTGCAGGCAGTTGACGCAGCAGAACGTCCAGAAGTCGAGCACGACGATGCGCCCGCGCAGGTCGGCCAACGTCACCGGCTCGCCGCCGGTGTTGAGCCAGCCCCGCCCGACCAGCTCGGGCGCGCGCAGGCGAGCTTCTCTCTTCACGGCAGCACTCTTCACAGGGGGTCTTTCAGTCGCCGGTCCTGCAGGACGGGGAACTGCTCGCGCCAGGTGGTCACCGCAGCCAGGTCGACGTCGACGCTGAGCACTTCCTCGCCGCTGCCGGCCATGGCCAGCGCTTCGCCCGTCGCCGAGATCACCTGCGAGTGGCCGCCCATCGCGGTGCCCGCGTGGGTGCCCGCGGTGTTGCAGGCGATGACGACGCACTGGTTCTCGATGGCACGCGCGTGGGCGAGCAGGGTCCAGTGCCGCACGCGCGCCGCGGGCCATGCGGCCGGGATGACGAAGACGGTGGCGCCGGCGTCGAGCTGGCGGCGATAGAGCTCGGGGAACCGCAGGTCGTAGCACGTCGACAGCGCCGCGCGGTGCGGAGCGCTGACCTCACTGAATTCTCCGCTGGGCAGGTCGACCAGGACGATGTCCTCGCCGGCGTCCATCAGCTTCGGTTCGCCCGAGCCGAAGCCGAACCGGTGGATCTTGCGGTATGCCGCGACGAGACTTCCGTCCGCGGCGTAGACGAGCGAGGTGTTCCAGAGTCCGTGGCCGTCCGAGCTCTTCTCTTTCCAGCTGGTGTCTCCCGCGGCGGGGCGCTCGACGATGGACCCGGCGTGGAGCATGACCCCGGCGTCACGGGCGGCGGCGGACATCGCGGCACCGATCGGGCCGTCGACGGGCTGGGCGCGCGCCTCCCACTCGCGGTAGGAGAAGCCGCCCGGCGCCCAGAGCTCGGGCAGCACCACGAGGTCGTGACCGGCCTGGGCGCGCACCAGGTCGGCGACGCGCGTGACGCGCTCCGCCATGGGTTCGTCGTCGCCGTACCCGATCTGCAGCACCGCAACCCGCATCGTCACCGCCGCCCCTCGCGTGGTCCTTCGTCTCGACGTTGGTCGTCTCGACGTCTCAGCTCCTTCAAGTGTGCGTTGTAGGCGGCCAGCTCTGCATCCCCGTCGCGGTCGGCCTGCCGGTCCTTGCGCTTGGTCTCGGCGCGGTCGGTGCGCACCCAGGCCATCGCGACGAGCAGGGTGAGGATCACGGTCGGCGCCTCGCCGATGCCCCATGCGATGGCGCCGGCTTCGCGCTGGTTGCCGAGGACGTCGCTCATCCACGGCAGCTTGAGCGCCTCGAAGAAGTCGGGGGCCAGCACCGTCGTGCTGCCGGTCATGACCACGCCGAAGAACGCGTGGAACGACATGGTCGCGAACAGCACGACGAGCAGCATGATCGGCGGCCACTTCTTCGGGCCGGGGTCGATGCCGATGAGCACCCAGGTGAACAGGTAGCCCGTGAGAAGGAAGTGCACGACCATCAGGACGTGCCCCGTGTGGGTGCGCAGGGCCAGCTCGAACAGCGGTGAGTAGTAGAAGATCGCGAGGCTGAAGAAGAAGAGGGCCGCCGCGACGACCGGGTTGGCGACCACTTTGAGCACCCGCGACTGCACCACCTGGAGGACGACCTCGCGGGGCCCCCAGGTCTTGTCGGTGCGGGCCGGCAGGGCGCGCAGGGCGAGCAGGATCGGCGCTGCCGGCACGAGCAACAGGGGCACGAGCATCGCGATGACCATGTGCATGACCATGTGCATCGAGAACAGCACGCGACCGTAGACCCCCGGCGCGCCCGAGGTCGCGTAGGCGAACACCGCCCAGCCCAGGACCCACACGACCGTCCGGTGCACCGGCCACGCGTCGCCACGGCGGCGCAGCCGCAGCACGCCGGCGACGTAGGTCCCCACAGCCACGACCGCGAGGCTCAGCCACAGCCAGTCGGTCGTCCAGGTCGTCAGCCACGAGGACCCCGAGAGCGGCCCGGGGTCGGGATAGCCGGTCAGGGCGAAGGTGCGGGAGGCGTCCGCGACGGGCACGTCAGGCACCGGTGGCGCACTGCGCGAGAGGGCAACCGCGGTTCCCAGCGCCACCCCCATGACGACGAGCTCGGCCGCGACGAGGCGCAGGAAGGTGGTGGTCCGGCCCCGCTCGAGGCCCGCCAGGAGCGAGCGACGGTGGCGCCACCCGGCATACCCGAGCAGGAGGAGCGCCACGCTCTTGACGACGAGGAGCACGCCGTAACGCGTGCCGAGGTCGCTCCACGTGCCCACCCGGATCAGGGCACTCTGCAGGCCCGACAGGGCCACCGCCGCGAAGCACCAGCCGGCCAGGGTCGAGAATCGCGCCGCCGTGGGGGCGAGGTCGCGGCCCAGGATCGGCTTCAGCACCGCGAGGGCGAGCAGGCCACCGACCCAGACGGTGACTGCGACGAGGTGGGCCGCGAGCGCGTTGACGGCGGTGCTGTGGTCGGTCGCCCCGGCCGCGTGTCCCGCGAGCGCGAGAGGCAGCAGGCCGAGCACCGAGATCACCGAGAGCCAGGCCATCGCGGCCCGGCTGGTGACGACCAGGGCGAGGACGGAGACGAGGGCTGCGACGCCCGCCGTGATCAACGCGACCCGGGTCGGCTCGATCCGCCAGGCGAAGGTCGTGAACTGCTGCGCGAACGACGGGTCGGAGAGCGGGACCCCGATCAGGTCGGCCATGCCGAGCACGGACCCGGCGGCGCCGGCGAGCGCCCACAGCCCGGCGGCGATGCCCGCAAGCCTGGTGGCGGTCAGCCGGCGGCTCGTGCGCGTCGTCTCAGGCACGAGGTATGCCGCGTGGACGAGCAGCCCCACCGTCACCGCGGCGGCGAGGTCGTGGACCACCCGGGCGTAGAGCAATCCCCACCGGACGAAGCCCCCGGGGTCGCCGATGACCGGGGCCGTCGCGGCCTCGCCGATGACGGCCGCCAGCGGGAGCGCCACCAGGGCCGCCAGCACGAGCGCCAGGAGCGCCAGCCGCCCCAAGGGAGCCGAGGGCGCCGCGGGGGCGTTCACGGTCTTGGCGACGGGAGAGGTCATGGCGACAGCCTAAGTATGGTGGAGCCATGTCCTTGCACCCGGCAGCACCCGAAGACCTGGCCGGACTCGTCACGGCCTACCAGCAGACGACCCAGGCAGTCATCGACCTGGGTCGGTCCTGCTCGGATGCCGACTTCGACCTCCCGACGGCCTGCCCCGGCTGGACGGTGAAGGACCAGATCTCGCACGTGGTGGGCCTGGAGTCGTGGCTGCACACCGGTGACGTCCCGCGCGTGGACCTGCCCGACTACGACCACGTGCGCCACGAAGCCGGCAAGTTCATCGAGCGGTCGGTGGAGCTGCGGCGGGGGATGCTGGGGGCCAAGGTGGTCAGCGAGCTGGAAACCATTGTGGCGCAACGGGTGGAGCAGTTCAGCGCGCCGGACATGACGCTCGAGACCATCGTTCGGGGAGCGTGGGGGCCGGCGCCGGCGGGCGAGAACCTCCGCACCAGGATCCTCGACATCTGGACCCATGAGCAGGACATCCGCCAGGCGTTGCGTCGGCCCGGCAACCTCGACTCCGGTGGCGCGACCGTGTTCATGGAGCAGCTCTTCGCCTCGCTGCCGAGGATGGTGGCACGCGACGCGGGCATCGAGCCCGGCAACGTCGTGATCATCGACAGCACCGGACCGGTGACCGGGCGAGCAGGCGTGTGGGTGGAGGCCAGCGACGACGGCAAGCCGCGCGGCATACCCCTGTTCTCGGGCATTGCCCACGACGGGGACCCCGACGACGTCTTCACGACGATCACCCTCTCGACCGACGCCCTCACCCGACGGGCTGCCGGGCGCGGTGGGCTGGAGGACATCCACTTCACGGTGCAGGGCGACGAGGACGTGGCCCGCCGAGTGCTGGAGAACCTGGTCCTCGTTCCCTGACCCACCTCTCCGCTCGTCGGCCGTCGGCCGGGTCGTTGCTTGCACCACACAACCATCTCGTGATACTTGTATGTCGCAAGCAACTTTCTGCACAGATCCCAGGTCGCCCATGTCCACGCACCACCTCGACCGGCAGACGGCTGAACGCGTCAGCGTCGGCCTGATCCGGCTGATGAAGCTCCTGCAGGCCCTGCGCCAGCACGCGCCACGCATCCACCCCGCGGTGGACGCCACCGCCTACCCGATCCTGTTCAACCTGGCCGCCGAGCCCCGGCGGGTCTCGGTGCTCGCCGAGTGCGTCCACTCCGACGTCTCGACGGTCAGCCGGCAGGTCAGCACCCTCGAGGCCCACGGTCTCGTCGACAAGGTCAGCGACCCCGACGACGGCCGCGCCCAGGTCGTCCGTCTCAGCGACGAGGGCCAGACCCTGCTCGCCGGCATCCAGCAGCAGCGGACCGAGTGGTTCGGTGAGCTGATGGCCGACTGGACCGCCGAGGAGGCCAGCGACTTCGCCGGTCACCTGGAGCGGTTCGGCGCCGACCTCGAGGGCTTCCGCGAGCAGCTGGTCGCCCGCCGCCCCGGCTCCACCTCCACGCCCACCTCCACGCTTGTTGGTCCCGCACCGTCCAGCCCCCCTCTTTCCAGCCCCACTCTTTCCACGGAGAACTGACATGGCAGCCGCCGCCCCCGCCCGTCCAGACGGACCCCTCACACACCGCCAGATCATCACGATCCTGACCGGCCTGATGATGGGGATGTTCCTCGCCGCCCTCGACCAGACCATCGTGGCCACGTCGATCCGCACGATCGCCGACGACCTCAAGGGTCTCGACGAGCAGGCGTGGGCGACCACGGCCTACCTGATCACCTCGACGATCGTGACGCCGCTCTACGGCAAGCTGAGCGACATCTACGGTCGCAAGAAGTTCTTCTCGGCCGCGATCACGATCTTCGTCGTCGGCTCGGTGCTCTGCACCCTGTCCCAGTCGATGCTGCAGCTGGCGTTCTACCGCGCCGTCCAGGGCCTCGGCGCCGGCGGTCTCTTCTCGCTCGCCCTCGCAATCATCGGCGACATCGTGCCGCCGCGTGAGCGCGCCAAGTACCAGGGCTACTTCCTCGCCGTGTTCGGCACCTCGAGCGTCCTCGGTCCGGTCATCGGCGGGTTCCTCGCGGGCCAGTCGAGCATCCTCGGTGTCGACGGCTGGCGCTGGGTATTCCTCGTGAACGTGCCGATCGGCATCGTCGCGCTGCTCGTCGTCTCACGCACGCTGCACCTGCAGCACACCCGCCTCGACCACCGGATCGACTGGTGGGGGGCGGCCACGCTGACCCTCGGGCTCGTCCCGCTGCTGCTCGTCGCCGAACAGGGCCGCGACTGGGGCTGGGGCTCCGGGCGGTCGATCGCCTGCTACGTCGTCGGGATCATCGGCGTCATCGCCTTCCTGCTCGTCGAGCGCGCCATGAAGGACGAGGCCCTGCTGCCGCTCACGCTGTTCCAGGAGCGGACCGTCGCGGTCGCGTCCGGGGCGTCGGTGCTCATCGGGATGGCCATGTTCGGTGGCCTCGCCTCGCTGCCGCTCTACCTGCAGATCGTCAAGGGCGCGTCGCCGACCAAGGCCGGTCTGCTGTTGCTCCCCCTGACCCTCGGCATCATGGTCGGCTCGATCGTCTCGGGCCAGATCATCAGCCGCACAGGGCGCTACCGCCGGTTCCCGATCATCGGCTCGGCCCTGCTGGCGCTCGCGCTGTTCGTCTTCCACTTCATCAAGGCGGACACCCCGCTGTGGCAGACCAGCATCGTGATGGTGGCCTTCGGGCTCGGGCTCGGCTTCAACTTCCAGCCGCTCACCCTCGCCGTGCAGAACGCCGTCTCACCGCGGCTGATCGGTGTCGCGACCTCGTCGGCGACCTTCACCCGGCAGATCGGCGGCACGCTCGGCACCGCGGTGTTCCTTTCCATCCTGTTCTCGACGGTGCCCGACAAGATCGCCACCGCGCTCAAGGCGTCGGCCGGCACCAAGGACTTCCAGGCGGCGCTGGCCGACCCGGCCAACGCCGAGTTCGCCAAGGGCCTGTCGTCGGCGGCCGGTCAGGCCGGCGGCACCGCGGGAGGGGTCCTCAAGGACAGCTCGTTCCTCAACGACCTCGACCCGCGGCTGGCCAAGCCGTTCCTCCAGGGATTCTCGAACTCGATGGACCTGGTCTTCCTCGTGGGTGCCGGGGTGATGGTGGTCGGCTTCCTCGTGATGCTGCTGCTGCCGCACGTCGAGCTGCGTGGTGGCTCGGCCTACTCGGAGCGCGGCGCTGCCGACAAGGCCGACTCCGACAAGGCTGACTCCGACAAGGCCGACGCTGAAGCCGCAGACGCCGCTGTCACCGCACCTCCCGCCATCGGTCACTGACGTAGGGGTCTTCCCTGACCCCGCCCTGAATCTGCACCGAACCTCCCCTGAATCTCCACGTAGCCGCGCCGGTCGACCCGACCTGCGCGGCTACTGTGGCTCGCGTGGAATCAGTTCACGCGGGGGTCGTGGTGCAGACCCAGCGCCTCACCAAGGACTACGGTCCGGTGCTCGCGCTGGACTCGCTCGACCTCGAGATCGGCCCGGGGATCACGGGACTGGTGGGAGCCAACGGGGCCGGCAAGTCGACGTTGCTCAAGATCCTGCTCGGCCTGGTCCCCGCGACCGGCGGCAGGGCGCACGTGCTCGGCCACGACATCGCGAGCCAGGGGTCGGCCATCCGGGCGGCCGTCGGCTACCTCCCGGAGCACGACTGCCTGCCCCCCGACGTGAGCGCGAGTGACTTCGTCGTGCACCTGGCGATGATGTCGGGGCTGCCCAAGGTCGCGGCCCGTGAGCGAGCGGCCGAGGTGCTGCGCCACGTCGGGCTGGCCGAGGAGCGCTACCGGCCGATGGGCGGCTACTCCACCGGCATGAAGCAGAAGGCCAAGCTCGCCCAGGCCCTGGCCCACGACCCCCGTCTGGTGCTGCTCGACGAGCCGACCAACGGCCTCGACCCCGCCGCGCGCGAGGAGATGCTCGGACTGGTCCAGCGGATCGGGCACGACTTCGGGATCGCGGTCATCGTGACCTCGCACCTGCTCGGCGAGCTGGAGCGGGTGAGCGACCACGTCGTCGTGCTCGACGGCGGCCACCTCCTGCGGGCCTCGCGCACCGACGAGTTCCTCGACGCCACGGGCGTCCTGCTGGTCGAGGTCCTCGGTGACGACGCGACCGCGCGCATGGCGCGGGCGCTGGCCGCTGCCGGCGTGGCCACCACTCCTCGGGGCGCCCTCCTGACCGTCGACGCCACGGCTGGGCAGCCCGACGGGCACGAGGTGCACGACCTGATCCGCGACACCGCGAGCGACCTCGGGGTCGGGCTGGTGCGGCTCCAGGTCGACCACCGTCGCATCGAGGATGTGTTCGTTGATGGGCCTGGCGCTGTCGAGGGGCATGGCGCTGTCGAGGGGCATGGCTCTGATGAGTGAGCTCTCCACCGACCCGTCATCAGCCACCCCCGAGGGCCGCAGCGTCATCCACGACCTCGGGTACCGCCCGTACACCGGTCCACGGCTCGGACCCACGGCCATTGCCCGGGCGTTGCTGGTCACCGGGTTCCGCAACGCGTTCGGCCTCGGCCGCTCCGGCCGGTCGAAGGTGCTGCCCTTCATCCTGCTCGGCCTCAACGTCCTGCCGGCCGTCATCATCGGTGGCGTGATGGTGCTGGTCGGCCTCAAGGAGCTGCCGGTCGGCTACGCGCAGTACGCCTCGACGACGCAGGTGCTGCTCGGCATCTTCGTCGCCTCGCAGGCGCCGGTGCTCTTCTCGCGCGACCTGCGGCACGGCACCATCTCGCTCTACCTCGCGCGCCCGCTGCCGTCTGCCACCTACGCCGTCGCCCGCTGGGGCTCCCTCCTCGGCGCGACCCTGGTCTTCCTGCTGCTCCCCGTCCTGATCCTGTATGCCGTGGCGCTGCTGGGGGAGCTCGACGTGTCCGACCAGTCCCGCGAAGCTGCCGTGGGCGCCGGGTTGGCAGTGCTGCTCGCCCTGTCGCTGGCCGGCGTGGCCGGGCTGATCGCCTCGTGGTCGACCCGACGTGGGTTTGCCGTGGTCGCCACCATCGCGCTCCTGTTGCTGGGCAACGGGATCGTGACGGCGATCCAGGGCATCGCCGGCGAGGAGCACCACCCACGGGTCGGTGAGGTCGCGGGGCTCTTCTCGCCCTACTCCCTCTACCGCGGGCTGATGGCGATGTGGGCCGACGGCGAGATCGCGACGCCACCGACGGGCGTGCCGATGCAAACCGCCTACGTCGTCGTGTTCGTCGGCCTGTCCGCCGCCTGCCTGGGCGGCCTGGTGTGGCGCTACCGACGGGTCGCGACGGCATGAGCGTCATCACGATCGACCAGGCCTCCAGGTGGTACGGCAACGTCGTGGCCGTCAACGGCATCTCGATGACGGTGCGACCCGGAGTGACCGGCCTGCTCGGACCGAACGGTGCGGGGAAGACCACGCTCATCGCCCTGATGAGCGGCTTCCTGGCGCCGTCGGCCGGCTCGGTGACCCTCGACGGCACACCGATCTGGCGGCACACCGACGCCTACCGCGCGATCGGCCTGGTGCCCGAGCGCGAGCTGAGCTTCGGTTACCTCACCGGTCGTGAGTTCGTGCAGGCGAACGCCGAGCTGCACGGGCTGGCCGACCCCGGCGCCGCGACCGAACGCGCCCTCGACGTGGTCGAGATGGGCGAGCCCGCAGCCCGCCGGATCGGGACCTACTCCAAGGGCATGCGGCAGCGCGTGAAGCTCGCGTCCGCGCTCGTGCACGACCCCGCCGTCCTCCTGCTCGACGAGCCGTTCAACGGCGTCGACCCCCGCCAGCGGCTCCACCTGATGACCGTGCTCCGTCGGATGGGGTCCGAGGGTCGCACCGTGCTCTTCAGCTCGCACATCCTCGAGGAGGTCGAGCAGGTGGCCCGGCAGATCGAGGTCGTCGTGTCCGGACGTCATGCGGCGTCGGGCGACTTCGGCCAGATCCGCAGGCTGATGACCGACCGCCCGGTGCAGTACGTCGTGGTGGGCGACGACGACCGTGGCCTGGCCAGCGCGCTGATCGCCGAGCCGTCCGTGGTCGCGGTGTCGCTGCGCCCGAAGGGCGGCGTGGACGTGTCCGTCTCCGACTTCGGCGCCTTCGCGGTCCGGCTGCCGCAGGTGGCCCGGCAGCACGGCATACGGATCCTCGAGCTGACGCCGACCGACGAGTCGCTCGAGAGCGTCTTCGCCTACCTGGTGGGGGGCTGACCGTGAACCAGACGATCCTGCGCCTTTCCCGCCAGGCCCTCCTCGGCCGTCGCCGCGGCCTGGTGCTGGTCATCATCCCCGCCGTGCTGCTGGCCCTCGCCGTCATCGTCGCGGCGCTGACCGACGACGCCGTCGGCTACGACGCCGTGCTCCATCTGGGCTTCACGCTCGCGCTGCCCCTTGTCGCGCTCCTCGCCGCCACCGCGGTGCTCGGTCCCGAGGTCGACGACGGGTCGATCGTCTACCTGATCTCCAAACCGGTGAGCCGACACGTCATCGCCCTCAGCAAGTTCGCGGTCGCGTGGGCTGCCACGGTCGCGCTCGGGGGTCTGCCCCTCCTGGTCGCAGGCCTGGTCCTCGACAGCGCGGACGCGCGCCAAGCCGTCGCGTGGGGTGTCGCCGGGGTGTTGGCGGGCACGGCGTACACGGCGTTGTTCCTCGCACTGGCAGCCTTCACCCGGCACGCCGTCGTCATCGGGCTGCTCTTCGCCCTGCTGTGGGAGGGGCTGCTCGGCTCGCTCCTCGGCGGGATCAAGTGGGTCTCCATCGGGGCGTGGGGGCGCGGGGTCGCCCAAGAGATCAGCCCGCAGGTGAGCGGTCCCGGCACCGGGCTGGCCTACGCCCTGGTCGCCGCGACGGTCCTCACCCTCGCGTCGCTCTGGTTCACCGGTGACCGGCTGCGGTCGTTCACCCTGCGCGGCGACGAGTAGCCCATGCGCGAAGGCCCGCACCGTCTCCGGTGCGGGCCTTCCAGGCGTTTGCTGAGCGGTCTTCTCAGCCCCAGACGAGGCCTCGCGCCGGGTCGGCCAGGATGGCGCCGACGTCGGCGATGAACTTGCTGCCGAGCTCGCCGTCGACCAGCCGGTGGTCGAACGACAGGGCCAGCTGGGTGACCCAGCGAGGCTCGATCGTCTCGGTGCCGTCCGCGGCCGTGACGACCCACGGCTGCCGACGGATCGCACCGAACGCCAGGATCGCCGACTCGCCCGGGTTGATGATCGGGGTGCCGGTGTCCACGCCGAAGACGCCGACGTTGGTGATCGTGATCGTGCCGCCGGACATCTCGGCGGGCTGGGTGCGGCCTTCCCGAGCGGTCGCCGTCAGCGCGCCGATGGCCTCGGCCAGCTGGCGCATCGACAGCTGGTCGGCGTCCTTGATGTTCGGGACGATCAGGCCCCGCGGGGTAGCGGCGGCGATGCCGAGGTTGACGTAGTTCTTGACCACGATCTCCTGGGCGGCCTCGTCCCACGTGGCATTGATCTCGGGGTGGCGTCGGATCGCCACGGTCATCGCCTTGGCCAGCACCAGCAGCGGCGTGACCTTGACGTCCTTGAACTCGCGGTCCTTCTTGAGGCGCTCGACGAGCTCCATGGTCGCGGTCGCGTCGATGGTGACCCACTCGGTGACGTGCGGAGCCGTGAACGCGCTGCCGACCATGGCCTGCGCGGTCATCTTGCGGACCCCCTTGATCGGGATGCGCGTCTCGCGCTCGCCACCACGGGTGAAGACCGGTGCGACGTATGCCGGCTGGCCGGCTCCCGTCGGAGCGGCCGGCGCCGTGGTGGCCGGCTGGGAGGTCCCCGCGGCGTGGGCGTCGATGTCGGCGCGGCTGATGATGCCGCCCTCACCGGAACCCGCGACCGCGGCCAGGTCGATGCCGAGGTCCTTGGCGTACTTGCGGACCGGCGGCTTGGCCAGCGCGCGGGCGCCACCCTCACGGGCGACGGGCACAGCCGGCACGGTCGCGACCGGCTGGTCCTCGGCCGGGCTGCTGGCCGGCTGGACGGCCGGTGCCACTGGGGCTGCCGAGGCGGCGGAGTCGCCCTTGCGGGGGCGGCGCTTGGCCTCGGTCTGCTTGACGCCGTAGCCGACGAGGACGGCCGTGCGACCGGTCGACGTGGTGCCGCCGATCTTGCCCTCCTCGATCTCCTCGTCATCCGAGGCGGCTGCCGCTGCGGCCGCCATCTTGGGAGCGGGCGAGCCCTCGATGCCGGGCTCGACGGCGCCGGCTGCTGGGGCGTCCTGCACCGGGGCAGTCTGGACCGGTCCACCTGCGGTGTCGACGGAGATGATCGGCGTGCCGACCTCCACCGTGTCGCCCTCGGAGACGTGCAGCGCCGTCACGGTGCCGGCGAACGGCACCGGCAGCTCGACGAGCGACTTGGCGGTCTCGATCTCGACGATGATGTCGTTGACCTTGACGGTGTCGCCGACCTTGACGTTCCAGGTGACGATCTCGGCTTCGGTCAGGCCCTCACCGGGGTCTGGAAGCTTGAACTCTTTGACAGCCATGCGTTTTCGCGCCTCTCTCAGAAGGCCAGTGAGCGGTCGACGGCGTCGAGCACCCGGTCGAGGTCGGGGAGGAACTCCTCCTCGAGCTTGCTCGGCGGGTAGGGCAGGTTGTAGCCGCCGACCCGGAGCACGGGAGCCTCGAGGTGGTAGAAGCACCGCTGCTGCAGGGCTGCCGCGATCTCGGCACCCATGCCGAGGAAGGTCGACGCCTCGTGCACGATGACGGCCCGGCCGGTCTTCTCGACGGACGCCGCGATGGTGTCGAGGTCGAGCGGGCTGAGCGTCCGCAGGTCGATGACCTCGAGGTTCTTGCCCTCTGCGGCGGCGGCCTCGGCCGCCTGGAGGCAGGTCTTGACCATGGGGCCGTAGGCGACAAGCGTCGCGTCGGTGCCCTCGCGGCATACCTGCGCCTTGAGCAGGGCGCGGGGGGCGGCGGACTCGTCCACGTCGCCCTTGTCCCAGTAGCGGCGCTTGGGTTCGTAGAACAGCACCGGGTCGTCGGACTCGATGGCCTGCTGGATCATCCAGTAGGCGTCCTCGGCGTTGGAACAGCAGACGACCTTGAGGCCCGCGGTATGCGCGAAGTAGGCCTCGTTGGACTCGGAGTGGTGCTCGACCGCTCCGATGCCCCCGCCGACGGGGATGCGGATGACCATCGGCAGCTTGACCTTGCCGAGCGAGCGGGCCCGCATCTTGGCGACCTGGCTGACGATGTGGTCGAACGCGGGGTAGATGAACCCGTCGAACTGGATCTCGACGACGGGGCGGTAGCCGCGCAGCGCCATGCCGATCGCGGTGCCGACGATGCCGGCCTCCGCGAGCGGGGTGTCGATGACGCGGTCCTCGCCGAAGTCCTTCTGGAGGCCGTCGGTGACGCGGAAGACGCCACCGAGCTTGCCGATGTCCTCACCCATGAGGACGACCTTGGGGTCGCGCTCCATGGCGGCGCGCAGGCCGTTGTTGATGCCCTTGGCGATCGTCATGCTGGTCATCAGTGGCTCCCCTCGCCCTCGAAGCCGGCGTGGTAGGCGGCGAACTCCTTGCGCTCTGCCTCGACGACGGGGTGCTCCTCGACGTAGATGTGGTCGAACATCGAGTCCGGGGTCGGGTCGGGCATCGACAGGCAGCCCTCGCGGACGGCGACGGCCAGCTCGTCGGCCTCGGCCTCGATCGTGTCGAAGAAGGCCTGGTCAGCCTTCTGGGTGTGCACCAGGTAGGACTTCAGCCGCTCGATGGGGTCGCGGTGCTTCCACACCTCGACCTCGGCGGAGACGCGGTACTTGGTCGGGTCGTCCGAGGTGGTGTGCGCGCCCATGCGGTAGGTGTAGGCCTCGATGAAGGTCGGGCCGTTGCCGGAACGGGCCGCGTTGAGCGCCTGCTGGGTCACGGCATACACGGCCAGCACGTCGTTGCCGTCGACCCGCACGCCGGGGAAGCCGAAGCCGCGCGCGCGCTGGTAGAGCGGGATGCGCGTCTGGCGCTCGTTGGGCTCGGAGATGGCCCACTGGTTGTTCTGGCAGAAGAAGACGACCGGGGCGTTGTTGACCGCGGCGTAGACGAACGACTCGTTGACGTCACCCTGGGCGGTCGCGCCGTCGCCGAAGTAGGCGATCACGGCGGCGTCGCGCTCGTCGTCGCCGGTGCCGACGTCGCCGTCGCGCTGGATGCCCATGGCATAGCCGGTCGCGTGCAGCGTCTGCGCGCCGATGACGATCGTGTAGAGGTGGAAGTTCTTCTCGTTCGGGTCCCAGCCACCGTGGTTGACGCCACGGAAGAGGCCGAGCAGGTTGAGCGGGTTGACCCCGCGGCACCAGGCGACGCCGTGCTCGCGGTAGGTCGGGAAGGCGTAGTCCTGCGGGCGCATCGCACGACCGGAGCCGACCTGGGCGGCCTCCTGGCCGAGCAGGCTGGCCCAGATGCCGAGCTCGCCCTGGCGCTGCAGCGCGGTGGCCTCGGCGTCGACGCGGCGGATGAGGACGAGGTCGCGGTAGAAGCCGCGCAGGTCCTCGTCGGTCAGGTCCTTGACGTACTCGTCGTACTCGGTGTTCTCGACGCGCTGGCCCTCGGGGGTGAGCAGCTGGATCATCTCGGGTCCACCGTCACCGACCTCCGGGACCGGGGCAGTGAGCTCGGCCAGCACCTCGTCCTCGGCGGGACTGGTGGCCGAGGTCGCGGCGTCGTTGCTGCCGGACTTGGCGACTGCGTTGTCGCTCACAGGCACTCCTTCTTCCGTCGAGCCGCGGGTGGCGGATCGTCGGCTCGGGCCGCGGTAACCCTGGCGGGGTCTCCGCTGCTGGATCTGCGGCAGGCTTGGGGCGCCGGTTTGTGGCGGCGCCCACGTGTGGGCCTTGCTGAGGCCCAAGATATCGGCAGCACCGGGAAATCTCAGAATCCGGACTCCTGCGTGCTCACCACCTGCACCTTTGTATGCCGCGCGGCTGGCTCGCCGCGGCATACCCCACCTTTATCGGGTGACCCGATAAAGGTGGGCTTCACCCGGGAACGGTTCCGGGGGGAAGCCGCCCTTTGTCCCTAAACCCGATAAAGGTGGGGTCACACCTCAGGTGAGGCGGGACTGGGAGCGCCAGAGGTCGATCCCGGCGTCGACGGCGTCGCGGTCGATCTCCTCGAGCTCGGCGTCGCTGAACCGCAGGTTGCTGACCGCGGCCGCAGAGTCCTCGAGCTGGCCGACCGAGGACGCCCCGATCAGGACCGAGGTGACCCGCTCGTCGCGCAGGGCCCACGCCAGCGCCAGCTGGGCGAGGGACTGGCCGCGCTCGGTGGCGAGGTCGTCGAGCTTGCGGATGTGGGTCAGCGACTCGTCGGTCAGCAGGTCGGGCGACAGCGACTTGCCCTGGCTGGCGCGTGACCCCTCGGGTATGCCGCCGAGGTACTTGTTCGTCAGCATCCCCTGGGCCAGTGGGCTGAACGCGATGCAGCCGATGCCCCGCTCACCCAGGGTGTCGAGCAGGCCGCCCTCGATCCAGCGGTTCACCATCGAGTACGACGGCTGGTGGATGAGCAGCGGGACGCCCATCTGCTCGAGCACCTCGGCCGCACGCTCGGTGCGCTCGGGCGAGTAGCTGGAGATACCGGCATACAACGCCTTGCCCTGCTGGACCGCGGTGGCGAGGGCCCCCATCGTCTCCTCGAGCGGGGTGTCCTCGTCGGGGCAGTGGCTGTAGAAGATGTCGACGTAGTCCAGGCCCATCCGGGTCAGGCTCTGGTCCAGGCTCGCCAGGAGGTACTTGCGGGAGCCGCCGATGCCATAGGGGCCGGGCCACATGTCGTAGCCGGCCTTGGAGCTGATGACGAGCTCGTCGCGGTAGGGCTTGAAGTCGGCCGCGAAGTGCCTGCCGAAGTTGGCCTCGGCCGCGCCGTAGGGCGGGCCGTAGTTGTTGGCCAGGTCGAAGTGGGTGATGCCGATGTCGAACGCACGGCGCAGGATGGCGCGCTGGACGTCGAGCGGCTTGTCGTCGCCGAAGTTGTGCCACAGGCCGAGGCTGACCGCCGGGAGTCGCAGTCCGCTCTGACCCACCTTGCGGTAGGGCATCGGGCCGTAGCGGTCCGGGCGGGCGAGGTACGGGGGGAGCCAGGTGTCGACCATGGCCCCAGTCTGTCGCGCCGGGAGGCGCTCGACTACCTGGGGCTGCTCGGCCCCGGGATGGGTGCGGCGCTCAACCCGCAGGTGCGATGTTCTGGTTGTGCCGGAAGACGTTGTCCGGGTCCCACTGCGCCTTGATCGCCCGCAGCCGGGCCAGCTTGGCCTCGCCGAAGGAGCTCTCGATCCGTTCGCGGCCCTCGTCGCCGATGAAGTTGAGGTAGACAGCGCCGGTCGTCCACGGCTTCATGGCGCCTGCCAGGGTGCGGGTGTGCGCGATGTTCGCCTCGGTGTCGGCCGGGTCGGGCCACATCGACAGGTAGTGGATGTTGAACGCGGCCTGCCGCTCGCCGAACGCCGTGGCGTCCTCCGGCACGCGCGCGACGGCACCGCCACCCGGCACGATGATGACCTGGCTGAGCGGCGACACCGGCGCGCTCGCCAGGGACGCGAGGGTCTCCACCGCCTCGTCCGGCAGCGCGTCGAAGAAGTCGGCGGTCCAGTAGTTCTGCATGCCGTGCGGGTTGGCGTCGTCGAGCATCTGCTGGAGGGCCAGGTAGGGCATCGGACCCACCTGCGCGAAGGCCGGCGGGCCGAACGTCAGCAGCGGCGCCAGCACCGTCTCGGCGTCCTCGAGCGGGCCCGTGTAGCTCACGATCACGCCGACGGCTGGCTTGCCACGAGCCGGCTCGGGCACCATCTCGATCGGCGGGGCGGTGATGAAGGCGACGCCGCCGCCCACCTCGTCGGGGGCGCTGGCGATGAAGTCACGGAAGTTGCGCAGCACCGCGGCACCCATCGGCGCCGGGTACATGAGCATGCCGCCGAAGACCAGCGGGCCGATCGGGTGCAGCCGCAGGGTGAAGCGGGTGACGACGCCGAAGTTGCCGCCACCGCCGCGCAGGGCCCAGAACAGGTCGGGGTGCTCGGTCTCCGACGCGGTGACGACGCTGCCGTCCGCGGTGACGACCTGTGCCTCCAGGAGGTTGTCGCAGGTGAACCCGAGCCTGCGCTCCAGCCACCCGCTGCCGCTGCCCAGCGCCAGGCCGCCGACGCCGGTCGACGAGACCCGCCCACCGGTCACGGCGAGCCCGTGCTCCTGGGTGGCGGCGTCGAGCTCTCCCCAGGTGCACCCGCCGCCCACCTGCGCCGTCGATGTCGCCGGGTCGACCTCGATGTCGCGCAGGCCGCGCAGGTCGACACACAGGCCGCCGTCGACCACGGCCGAGCCCTGGACCGAGTGACCGCCGCCGTAGACGGAGATCGGCAGGCCGGACGCCCGCGCGTAGCTGATCGCGGCCGCCACGTCGGAAGCGCTGCGACAGGTCGCGATCAGGCTCGGCGACCGGTCGACCATGCCGTTGAAGACGCTGCGGGACTGGTCGTACCCGTCGTCGCCCGGCGCCAGCTGCCGGCCCGAGAACTCCGGGATGGTGGGGCGGACATCAGTCACATCGGTCATGGCAGAACCCTCCGGGAGTGTTCAGCCGACTGTCCTCCCGCCGTCACGCCCTGCGCCTCCCCCAAAGGGACGACGAGCCCGGGCAAGGCCCGACCTACCCCGCGAGGGCGGTCAGGCGGGGTCGATCGGGTGCTCCGTGAGGAACTCGCCGGCCACCCGGATCAGCACGTCGTTGGCCTCCGTCTCGCCGATGGTCGCGCGGACGCCGTCGTTGCCGTACTGGCGCAGCATCAGGCCCGCCTCCTGGGCAGCGGCCGTGAAGTCGCCGGACCGGTCTCCGAGCCCGAACCACACGAAGTTGGCCTGCGTCTCGGGGATGAACCAGCCCTGGCCGCGCAGCATCTCGACCACCCGAGTGCGTTCTGCGACCAGGGCGTCCACGCGCTCCTTCAGCTCGTCGAACGCCTTGAGCGAGGCCACCGCCGCGGCCTGCGCGATCGAGTTCACGCCGAAAGGCGTCGCCGTCTTGCGCAGGGCAGACGCGACCGGGGGGTGCGCCACGGCATACCCGATGCGCAGGCCGGCCAGGCCGTAGGCCTTGGAGAAGGTGCGCAGCACCATCACGTTGGGGCGGTCGCGGTAGAGCTCCAGGCTGCGCGGCGCCTCCTCGTCCGTCACGAACTCGACGTAGGCCTCGTCGATGACGACCAGCACACGGCTCGGGACGGCCTCGAGGAACCGCTCGAGCTCGGCGTGGGTCACCATCGGGCCGGTGGGGTTGTTGGGGGTGCAGACGATGACGACCTTGGTGCGGTCGGTGATCGCGGCCTGCATCGCGTCGAGCCGGTGGCGGGCGTGGTCGTCGAGCCCGACCTGGACCGAGCTCGCCCCCGCGAGGGCCGTGACGATCGGGTAGGCCTCGAACGACCGCCACGCATAGACGACCTCGTCGCCGGGGTCGCAGGTGGCGGCGATGACCTGGCCGAGGACGCCGACCGAACCCGTGCCGGTGGCGATGTGCTCGGCCGGGACCCCGAGGGTTTCGGCGAGTGCCTGGGTGAGCTCCGTGACGGCCATGTCGGGGTAGCGGTTGATCGCACCGGCCGCCTCGCGCACCACGTCGAGGACCGACGGCAGCGGCGGATACGGGTTCTCGTTGGACGAGATCTTGTATGCCGTGACGCCCGCGGGCGCGGCCGCGGGCTTGCCGGGGACGTAGGCGGGCACCTGGTCGAGGGCCGCGCGCAGGCGGACGTCACTGTCGTTCGCGGAGACACTGTCGCTCATGCCTTCACTCTAGGCGCGGGCCACGGCGGGGCATGTCGCGTGGTCCCGCACCCTCGGTCAGCCCAACCTCTCGACGAGGTCCTCGCGCACATCCTTCGCGAGCTCGTCGTCCACGCGGGCGACCGGCGAGATGGTGGGCCAGAACTCGCCGATCCGGAGCTGGATCGCTCCGCCCTCCTCGAGGTCGCCGCGGACCCCGCAGCGACCGACGGGCGGCGGGTGCCCGGGGCCGTCCAGCGCCACCATCCAGTGCGCGGTCGGGCCGAGGAAGAGCAGCGCGAACCACTCGTCGTCCAACGACCTCACCAGCCGGTAGTCCCACTCGCTGGTCACCTGCCCGACGTACGCCCGGCGAATGGCCAGCCAGGCAGACACGGCGCGGAAGGCGGCCCACAGCAGGACAGCGGCGGCGCCGGCCACGAGGGCGGCGCGCACCGCCCTCGGCAGGCCCTCGACGAGGAGCCCGACGCCTGCCAGGACCACACCGGGCCACCACGTACCGGCGCCGACGGCCATGAGGTACCGGGCGTACCAGGGCTGGACCGGTGGGGTCGTGTGCCCTTCGTCGTCCCACCCTTCGCGCGCGGCGACTGCTGCGAGGAGCTCCTTCAAGGGGGCGTCGCGGCTCAGCTCCACGGTCGCGGGCTCCGCCGGTGCCACGACGTGGGTGACTGGACGCGCCTCCAACGGGGTGAGAAGCACGGCCGGTCGACGCATTCGTCCCACGGCGAAGAACGTCCCGATAGCGGCCAGGACCAGGGCCGCGCCCGCCAGCAGGAGGGTGGCCATGAGGTACGTGTCCTCGTGGTCCATGGCGCTCTCGTCGAACGGCCAGGCGAGCGCCCGGATCTGCACGGGCGCACCGACGGGCGGGAACGGTGCGTAGCAGTCGACCTGGGCGTACTCGTCGCGACCGTCTTCGTTCCAGCTCACCCCACAGCTCTCCAGGCCTTCCTCGCCGACGACCCGCACCATCGAGGCCTGCACGTCGTGACCGGCGACCCACAACGACTGGAACGCGACGAGGGCCAACAGGGCGAGGCACAGCGGTGCCAGGGCTTTTACGGGGAAGGAGGCCAGGAACAGGCGGACTCGCCCCGCGGGCTGCGGCAGTGCCTGGAGGGAAGCCGTGAACGCCTCGTCCCACTCCTCCACCGGGCCCAGCAGGTACCTCGTCCCGGCGGCGTCGGCGAAAGCGCGTTGCTCGGCATACTCGAGCAACTCGCTGTCCACCTGGCCGCGCCGCACCGTCGCCGACTCGTAGCCGCCGCGTCCGACGCGGAGGTTCACCCCCGCACCCACCACGCGGATGGTGTCCGCGTCGAGGACTGCCCTGCCGCGACGCTGGTCACCGTTGATGGTGACGAGCATCGGGACCGTGATCGCCCGCCCACGCCGGACCACCCCGAGACTGCGACCAGCGAGGCGGTCGGTGAACACGGCATACAGGAAGCCGCCGGCGGCGCAGGCCACCACCATCGCAGCGGGGAGGACGAGGGCTGACCAGGGAATCACGCAGGCAGCGTACGGACGACGCCCGGACGACGAATCCGCATCGCCACGGGCGATGCGGATTCGTGACTCGTCAGGACAGGAGGCGCGTCAGTCGTCGTCGCCGTCCGGGATGACCCAGCCCAGGACCATCGAGACGATCGTGATGATGATGGCGCCGAGCACCGCGTCCCAGAAGAAGTGGTCGATCGTGAAGCTGAGCCCCAGCGGTTCGGCGATCCACTCGGTCAGCTGGAGCATGAAGGCGTTGACGATGAAGGTGAACAACCCGAGCGTCAGGATGATGAACGGGAAGCTGAGCAGCTTGGCGATCGGCTTGACGACGGCGTTGACCAGCCCGAAGACCAGGGCGACCAGCAGCACGGTCGCGAACTTCGAGCCGAACTTGCCCTCCCCGAAGCTGATGCCCGACACGAGCCACGCGGCCACCCACAGTGCCACCGCGTTGACTGCGACCTTGATGACGAAGTTCATGGACCCGATCGTGCCAGATGCGCGGACCTTGACGAGCTAGACGTGGCGGCGGGAGGTGACGACCCGGAACCGGTTGGCCACGAACGCGGCGTCGACGTAGGCCGCGTTGGCCGCCGGGTTGGCGCCGGTGCCGTGGAAGTCGCTGAACGCCGCGGTCTGGTTGACGAAGACAGGACCCGTGAGGTTCTCCGACAGCGCGACTCCCGCGTCCGCCGCGGCATCGCGGGCGGCGTCGAGGACGTCCTCGCTCGTGGAGTAGACCGCCGCCGTCATCGCCCCGTGCTCGCGCACCGTGTCACGGAACTGTGCCAGCGACTGGTCGGTCCCGGACGTCGCGATGAGGAAGGTCACGGGCCCGAAGCACTCCTGGGTGTAGACGTCCTCGCGGCTGGCGTCCATGCTCACGAGGCCGGGGGCGCGGACCACCGCGTCGGGGTATGCCGGGTGGACGACCTCGCGCGAGTCGAGGACCACCGTGCCACCCGCCTCCTCGGCGAGCGCGGCGAGACCCGCGGCGTTGGCACGGACCCCGTCGTTGACCGTCGCACCGAGCAGCTCGACGGCGCGGGCGTCGTCACCGGTGAGCTTGCCTACCGCCCCGGCGAGCTTCGCCCCGAAGTCCTCGAAGGAGACGTGTCCCTCGTCGGTGGCGATGCCGTCGCGCGGGACGTAGATGTTCTGCGGGGTCGTGCACATCTGACCCGAGTAGAGCGCGAGCGAGAACGCCAGGTTGCCCAGCACCCCGCGCAGGTTGTCGGTCGAGTCGACGACGATCGTGTTGACGCCGGCCTTCTCGGTGTAGACCAGCTGGGCACGACCGGCGCCGTTCTCCTCGAGCCAGCCGCCAAAGCCCGGGCCGCCGGTGTAGTCGATGATCCGGACCTCGTCGCGCTCGGCGAGCACCTTGGCCAGGCCCTCACCCTCGGACTCGGGCGCGAGCTGGACCAGGTCGGGACTGAAGCCGGCAGCGGAGAGAACCTCACGGCACACGGCGACGGAGATGGCGAGGGGAAGCACGGCCCGTGGGTGCGGCTTCACGATGACGGGGTTGCCGGTGACCAGTGAGGCGAACAGCCCCGGGTAGCCGTTCCACGTCGGGAAGGTGTTGCAGCCGATGACGAGGGCGACACCGCGCGGCACCACGCGGTAGTCCTTCTGCATCCGCAGCGGTGCGGGGTTGCCCTCCTTGTCGCGGCCGGGCTTCTCCCAGACCACGGACGCGGGCACGCGCTCCTGCTCGACGAGGCCGGCGACGATCGACTCGAGCGCCCGGTCCTGCGCGTGCGGCCCGGCGGCCTGGAACGCCATCACGAACGGCTGCCCGGTCGTGTGCATCACCGAGTGGGCGATCTCGAACGAGCGCGCGTTGATCTGTTCGACGATCTCGACGCAGACCGCCGCACGGGTGCGGGCACCGGCGTCACGCCATGCGGGCGTTGCGTCGGCCGCAGCCGCCAGGGCCGCGTCGAGGTCGAGGTGCGGGTAGGTGATCCCCAGGGCGGGCCCGTAGGGCGAGACCTCCTCGCCGACCCACCCACCATCGGTGCGCACCTCACCCAGGCCACCAAAAGCACTGTCCCGCAAGGCTTCGTATGCCGCCTGGCCGGCCTCGGCCGACCCCTCGCCGTAGACGCGGGGGGAGGGCGACTCGGGGAACCGGCTGAAGTAGGACCGCTCCGCCAGGGCCGTGGTCGCCTGCGCGAGCAGCTCGGCGTGCTTGTCGACGAGGGGGTGGGTGCTGGGCGCCGTTGCCGTGGTCATGCCCTTCATCGTAAGGGGGTCTGGACATGACCTTAACCGTCGCTCTAGAGTAACCGTTGCCCATGAGTAACCAATCAGCCCTCGCCCTCGACGCCCTCGGCGACCCCAGTCGGCGCCAGATCCTCGAGCTCCTCACCGAGCGGCCCCGTGCCGTCGGCGAGATCGCCGCGGCCATGCCGATCGGCCGGCCCGCGGTCAGCAAGCACCTCAAGGTGCTCCAGGGCGCCGGCCTGGTGGACCACGAGAGCCGGGGCACGCGGAACCTCTACGCGCTCGCCCCCGACGGGCTCGTCGACCTCCAGCAGTGGCTGGTCGCGACCTGGGACACCGCGCTCTCCTCGTTCGCCACGTATGTCGATCAGCACGTAGAGCAACACCGCGTCGATGAACAGGAGTCGTCATGAGTGAAGCCCCGACCCTCACACCCGTGCGTCGCGAGATCCGGGTGCGCTGCGACGTCGACACCGCGTTCAAGCTGTTCACCGCCCACCTCGGGGCCTGGTGGCCGCTCGGAACGCACAGCGTCTTCGGTGCGCAGGCCAGTGTCGCCTTCGAGAACGGGTCCCTCGTCGAGCGCCATGGCGCTGAGAAGGCGGTCTGGGGCACGGTGCTGCGTTGGGAGCGACCGAGCGGATTCGCGATGACCTGGCATCCAGGGCACGGGCCGGAGCGGGCCACCGAGGTCGCGGTGGCGTTCGAGCCCCACGGCGACGGCACCCTGGTCACGCTGACCCACACCGGGTGGGAGCGACTGGCCGAGCCGGAGGCGGCGCGGGCGGAGTACGACCGCGGCTGGCCGCTGGTGCTCGCCCGGCTCGCGCAGCGGGTCGAGGCGGCGTCGGACACGGGCGCGCAGCCCGAGCCCGCCGGGGAGTGGTTCGCGCTGCACCACCGACCAGGGGCCAACCTTCCCGAGGGCGCGTCGATCTTCGCCCACCCGGGCTTCTCCGAACACGTCGCGTTCCTGCACCGACTTCAGGAGCGCGGCTGGCTGGTCGCGGCCGGTCCCGTCGACGCCGCCCGGGGTGAGGGGATGGCGGTCGTGCGCGTCCCGCCCGGGGAGGCCGACGAGCTGGTCCGCCTCGCCCACGAGGACGACGGCTCGGTCACCCGTGGAGTGCTCACGGTCGACGTGCAGCCCTGGGACGTGCGCTTCACGGGGTGAGCAGAAAGGCTCCGCCCCGTGGACGCGAGGGTATGCCGCGGGCTCGCCCCCCGCGGCATACCTCGCGGGTCCGTCGACCCGCGCCTGCTAACTGGGCGCGTTGGTGAACTCCTGCCACCCCGAGCCGAGCGCTGTCAGCCACCCGACCCTCACCCGGGCGGGCGGCGCGGAGCCCGACAGGGCATCTGCGCCGTTGTCGATGCGTTCCCTGAGAGCCGGCGGCGCGACGTCCCCGGGTGCCTGGTGGTCCTGGATGACCCAGTCCCCGGGGGTGCCGGCCCACTGTGCCTTCCGGGCAGCGGCGTAACAGGCGGTGAGGTGGTCGGCGACGTGTCGGGAGCAGGTGAGCAGCTCGACCGTGGCCGTGCGACCGGGCTGGCAGGTGACGACCCTGAACCCGCCCCACTCCGGATGGGTCGTCATGTCCAGCTGGGAGAGGCGGTCCCGGGTGACCCGTTGGATGGAGGCGTCGGTCGCGGCCCGGCGGACGATGCCGAGGTAGTACTTAGCAGTGGGAGTGTCCTTGCCGTGGACCTGCTCGATCGTCAGCCGCCACTGCTCGTCGGTGACTCCCTTCACCTGGCCCAACACGGGGAGCAGCTGCTCGGCCGAGGCGATGGCCGCGACGGCGCCCGTGCACGTCGCGGGGAACGCGACGGGAGTGAAGCCGTTCGCGGCGACTGCGGTGGCGCCTTCGCCGGGGCGGACGGTGATGCGCGCAGCTCCGGATGGTGGCGTCAGCCGGGTCGCGGACTCAGACTCGGGACTGTCCGTGTCACGACCGAGGGTGAACGCGGTGACGGCGACGGCTGCGATGGCCACGGCGGTGCCCGCCGCGAGGAGGCGCCGGTTCACTGGAGTTCCTTTCCGTGAGTCGACCACGCCGGGGGAAGGGCCCCGGGCATCTGCGGAAGAAGTCACTGCTGAGGGGACGGGGCGAGGGCGAAAGGGTGACGCGCCCTGCCGTTCCTTCTCTGCCAGACTCCGGACCATGGGCGAGCAGGCGGCACGGTGACCACGGACCTCACGCACGTCCTCCGGATGTGGGAGGACGACGAGGCTTCCCGGGCCCTCGGCATGGAAGCGACCGTCATCGAGGTCGACCACGCGGTGGTCCGCATGACGGTCACCGCCGAGATGGTCAACGGTCACGACATCGCCCACGGTGGCTACCTGTTCACGCTCGCCGACTCGACGTTCGCCCTGACGTGCAACAGCCGCGGTGCGTTGACCGTGGCGGCAGGTGCGGACATCACGTTCGTCACCTCCGTCCGCCTGGGCGAGGTCCTCGTCGCGGAGGGCCGGGTGCGGACGGCCTACGGGCGCAGCGGGATCACCGATGTCACCGTGACGCGCGAGTCCGACGGTGCGGTCGTCGCCGAGTTCCGCGGACGCTCGCGCTCGCTGCGGTCCGCGCTCCCGCCCGGGGAAGGACGACAGGCCTAGGGCACCCGCCGGCATGCCGCCCACGTGGTGGCCGCCCACGTGGTGGCCGCGCGCGCTGGGAGCCCGCCCGGCGGCATACGGTAGGCGCATGCGCGTCCTCGTCACCGGCGGTGCCGGCTACATCGGGTCCCACACCGTCGTCCAGCTCGTGGCGGCAGGCCACGAGGTGGTCGTCGTCGACAACTTCTCCAACGCCAAGCCGACGGTGGTCGGGCGGCTGGAGTCGTTGACGGGGGCGCACCTGGAGGTGCACGCCTTCGACCTGACCGACCGGGACAAGATCGAGTCGCTGTTCGCCGCGCGGCAGTTCGACGCGGTGATCCACTTCGCCGGGCTCAAGGCGGTGGGCGAGAGCGTGGACGTGCCGCTCGAGTACTACCAGAACAACCTCGACTCGACCTTCGCCCTGGTCCGCGCCATGCACCGGCACGGCTGCCACCGCCTGGTGTTCTCCTCCTCGGCCACCGTCTACGGCGACAACGCCCCGGTGCCGATGAAGGAGGAGTACCCGACCTCGGCGACCAACCCCTATGGCTGGACCAAGGTGATGATCGAGCAGGTGCTGCGCGACGTCGCCGCCACGGACGAGCGGTGGCGGATCGCGCTGCTGCGCTACTTCAACCCCGTCGGCGCCCACGTCTCCGGGACCATCGGCGAGGACCCGCAGGGCATCCCCAACAACCTGATGCCGTTCATCGCGCAGGTCGCGGTCGGCAAGCTGGAGAAGCTCAACGTCTTCGGCGGCGACTACGACACCCCGGACGGGACGGCCCTTCGTGACTACATCCACGTCGAGGACCTTGCCGCCGGTCACCTCGCGGCACTGACCAGGCTCGGCAGCACTGACGAGCGCGTCTCGACCTGGAACCTCGGCACCGGTCACGGGACGTCGGTCCTCGAGGTGCTGCACGCCTTCGAGAAGGCCTGCGGCCACGAGCTCCCCCACGAGATCGTCGAACGTCGGCCCGGCGACATCGCCGCCTCGTATGCCGACCCGTCCCGTGCCGAACGCGAGCTCGGCTGGAAGGCCACCCGCACCATCGAGGACATGTGCGCCGACCAGTGGCGCTGGCAGCGCGGCAACCCCTTGGGCTACCCCGACTGACCGGGAAGGGCCGCGACGACGTCGATCTCGACGAGGAAGTCGCCGAGGAACGAGCCGACGGTCGTGCGAGCCGGGTAGGGCGGCGTGACGAAGCGCTCGTAGGCAGCGTTGAAGCCGGGGAAGTCCCTGCCGGGGTGGTGCAGGTGCGCCGTCGCCTTGACCACGTTGTCGAAGTCCAGCCCATGGGCCGCGAGAACGGCGAGGACGTTGGTCAGGGCATGCGTGGTCTGCTCCTCGATCCCGTCGCCGACGACTGCTCCGCTCACGGCGTCGTGCGGGGTCTGGCCGGCGGTGAAGAGGAAACCGTTCGCGACGACGGCCTGCGAGTAGGGGCCAGCAGGGCCGGGGGCGGCTTCGGTGGTGACCTGGACGATCTGGGTGGTGGACATGCAAGGGCTCCGTTCGGGCGGGGGGCTAGAGGACCTTCGAGAGGAAGGCTCGGGTGCGGTCATGGCTGGGGGCACCCAGGACGACCTCGGGCGGCCCGCTCTCGACCACGACGCCCTGGTCCATGAACACGACCTGGTCGCCGACCTGTCGGGCGAAACCGAGCTCGTGGGTCACGACCACCATCGTCATCCCGGCCTCGGCCAACGACTTCATGACGTCGAGCACCTCGCCGACCAGCTCGGGATCGAGGGCGGACGTGGGCTCGTCGAAGAGCATCAGCTTCGGCCTCATCGCCAGCGCCCGGGCGATGGCGACCCGCTGCTGCTGACCACCGGAGAGCTGCTGCGGGTAGGCGCTGCCGCGATCGCCCAGTCCCACCCGCGCGAGCAGCTCGAGCGCCTCGGCGGCGACCTCGTCCCGCGGGCGTCGAAGGACGTTCACCGGGGCCGCCACGATGTTCTCCAGCGCGGTCAGGTGCGGGAACAGGTTGAAGCGCTGGAACACCATGCCGGCATCGAGGCGGGATCGTGCGGTCTGGCGCTCCTTCATCTCATGGAGGCGGCCGTTCCGCTCGGCGTAACCCACCAGCTGCCCGTCCACGGAGAGCCGACCGGCGTCGACCTTCTCGAGATGGTTGATGCAGCGCAGGAAGGTCGTCTTCCCTGAGCCGGAGGGCCCGATCAGGCAGGTCACGGATCCACGCTCGACAGTGAGGTCGATGCCCTTGAGGATCTGCGTGTCGCCGAAGGCCTTGCGGACCCCGACCGCTTCCACCATGGGGTTGCTCATCGTGCGAATCCCTTCCAGGCGCGGCGAGCCCGTGAGGACGAGGTGTCGAACCCTCGGCCGTAGCGCCGTTCGAGCCTGGTCTGGAAGAAGGTCAGGACGGTGGTCATGGCGAGGTACCACAGGCTGGCGACGATGAGCAGTGCGATCGTCTGGTAGTTCTCCGAGTAGATGATCTGGGCCTGGTAGAGCAGGTCGGCGATCGCGATGACGCTGACGAGCGAGGTGCTCTTGAGCATCGAGATGACCTGGTTGCCGGTGGGCGGCAGCACCACCCGCATGGCCTGCGGCAGGATGACGAGCCGCATCCGCTGCTGGCCGTTCATCCCCAGCGCCCGGCCGGCGTCGTACTGACCAGAGTCCACCGACTGGATCCCGCCGCGGATGATCTCGGCCATGTATGCCGCCTCGTTCAGCGAGAGGCCCACGACGGCGGCAACCAGCGGCGTGATCAGGGAGTTCGCGGAGGCGATCTCCCACGACGGGCCGGACGGGATGCCGATGGAGATGGTCGGGTAGAGGGCGGCGGTGTTGTACCAGAAGACCAGCTGCACCAGCAGTGGCGTTCCCCGGAAGAACCAGATGTAGCCCCGGCTCACCGTGCTGACGATCGGGTTGGCCGAGAGGCGCATGATGGCCAGCCCCGTGCCGAGGACGATCCCCACGGCCTCGGCGACCACGGTGAGCACGACGGTGAGACCGGCACCCTCGAGGATCGGGCGCGCGAAGAGGTACGACAGCACGACGTCCCAGTGGTAACCGGGGTTCTCGGCGATGTCCCACCCCACTCCCACAGCCGACACCAGCAGGAGCAGGCCGATCGCGGTGCGCACCGGGTGCCGCAGGGGTACCACTGTCGGCACCTCCTGCGTCGGGCCAGACACGCTGTCGACAACGCCTCCGGCGACTTGTTCGCGCATGACTCCTCCTACTGCGCGAAGTTGACGCGGGCGTCGTGGAGGGCGGCGGACTCGAGCCCGTAGGTGCCCAGGGCCTGCTGGTACGCCGGGGTCGTGATCACGGAGCTCAGGGCTGCCGCCACGGCCTTGACGAGTCCGGAGGACTTCGGCATGCCCACGCCCACCGGCGCGAGCTCGAATGTGGACGCGACGGCGATCGCGGGGCTCTGCTTGGCGGCGTAGCTGAGGATCGGCGAGTCCGCGAGCACGGCCTCCTGCCGTCCGCTGGTGAGGGCCGAGACCGCCTGACGCGTGTCCTGGTACTGGGCCGTCCTGATCGCAGGCTTACCGGCTGCCGAGCAGGCCTTGTCGAGGGTCGGCACGTCGACCGTCAGCTGGTAGGAACCGGTGAGCACTCCGACTGCCTTGCCGCACAACGAGTTCTGGTCGAGCTTCAGGGGGTTGCCCTTCGGGACTGCCACCGAGGTGCCGATCTGCATGTAGTCGACGAAGTCGAGCACCTTCATCCGCTCAGCGGTGGGGGTCATCGACGAGACCGTCAGGTCGTACCGCCCTGCGGCGATCCCGGGGATGATCTGGTCGAAGTTCACGACCTTGATCTCCACCGTGACCCCGAGGGCCTGCCCGAGCAGGCGCGCCAGGTCCGGGTTGATCCCGGTCATCTCCTTGGTGCCGGCGCGGTAGAACTGGACCGGCGGCTCGTTGGTCGGGATCGCGACGCGGAGCGTCTTGCTCGCCTTGATGGAGGACGGCAGGAGCCCTGCGGCCGAGGCGTCGACTGCAAGGGTGGGGCCCGCGGTGGCGGGGTGTGCGTCCGCCGTGGCGGGGTGTGCGTCCGCCGTGGCGGTGCCGCCCGGACCACAGGCGGTCAGCAGCAGCGCGCTCAGGGCGGCCGCGATCGAGCCTATGGAGCTCATCGAGCCGATCGACCTGCGGCGCCGGGCCGAGCCGGGCAGGGTCGACGTGTTCATGCGGTGCTCCTCTCGCCCGCGGAGCCGGTACGGACCCGTGGGGTGTCGACGAGTGGACGGTCCACTCGCGCTGGGGTGGGGGTGACGACGTCGCCGCGGTGCCTGAGCAGCTCAGGACCTCTCGCGCGGAGCTCGTCGATCGTCGTGACGCCGAGCAGCGCCATGGTGCGAGTCATCTCCTCGCGGAAGAGGCGCAGGACGTGGGCCACGCCCGCCTCTCCGGCCACGGACAAGCCATAGAGGTACGGCCGGCCGATCGAGCAGGCGGTGGCACCGAGCGCGATCGCCTTGACCACGTCGGAGCCGCGCCGGATTCCTCCGTCGACGATGAGCTCGACCCGACCGGCGGTCGCCCGGACGATCTCCGGGAGGACGTCGAGGGGGGAAGCCATGTGGTCGAGCTGGCGCCCGCCGTGGTTGCTGACCTGGATCGCGTCGATGCCGAGGTCGGCGGCCCTGACGGCGTCGGCCGCGTTCACACACCCCTTGAGGACGATGGGACCGGCCCAGCGGTCCCTGAGCTCGGCGAGGTCGGTCCAGTCCGTGGGTTCGTAGCTGCCCGCGAGGAGGGTGCGCCACATGGCCGGTGAACTGGCCAGTGGACCCTCGGGAATCGTGGCGTCGAGGTTCGGGAAGGCGATCGCGTCCTGTCTCAGGAAGCCCACGCTCCACGCGGGGTGCAGGGCACCCTCCACCAGGGTCCGCGGCTTGATCGACGGGGGTGCGGTGAAACCGTTGCGGTAGTCGCGTTCACGGTGCCCGATGGCCCGACAGTCGACATTGACGAGCAGGGCCTCGTAGCCGGCCCGCGAAACCCGGTCCAGAACGGCCTGGAGGGCGACCTTGTCCCTCGTGGGCTCGAGGTTGAACCACCGCCGCAGGCCGGGGGTCCCCGCACTGACCGACTCCATGGTGGTGGTGCTGAGGTGTGCCAGGCCGTAGGGGATCCCCGCGTCACGGGCAGCGCGGGCGGCCCCGATCTCGCCGTCAGGGTGGAAGAGCCGCGTGCCGCCGGTCGGGGAGAGCGTGAGCGGCAGGGCGACCGGGCCACCCAGGAGCCGTGAGCCCAGGTCGAGGTCAGCCACCGAGCCCCAGCGGGGCACGAACGTCCAGTCGTCGAAGGAGGTGCGGTTGCGCCGCAGGGACACCTCGTCCTCGGCGCCACCCTCGAGGTAGTCGAAGACGCTGCGGGGCAGTCGACGGCCGGCAGCGCGCCCCATGTCCTCGACGCTGAAGTACTTGCGGGACAGGCGTTCCGACCGCGTGGTCGGGGGGCCCTGCACCGTGACCAGTGCCCTGATGTCGCTGAGTCTCACACTGCCTCCGTCCTCGCCGATCCGGGTTGGGTCCAGATCGTGTCCCAGACGAGCGACTCAGGTCATGGAGGAAAGAACAGAAGAACGGAGGCGCGCTGGTGATAACGTCCAAGCGTGGACGAGGCCACTGAGCCGACACGTGCCGACGCACCCGATGCAGCCGCTGCAATCGATGCAGCCGCAACAGGTGCGCCCGACGCGCAGGTCGTCCGCCTTGCCGACTTCATCGAGCTCACGCATGCCGAGCTCCTGCATGCCAATCCCACGACCGACACCCTCGAGCACCGGGTCTCCGACGTCCTCATGTACGACCCGCTGGACGACTGGACCAACAGCGACGACCGCATCATCCTCGCGGTGGGCATCGCGGTCGGCACGCCGGACTTCGACCAGCTGCTGCACCGGGCGGCCAACAGCAACGCAGCGGCCGTCGTCGTGAAAGCCCACCGCGCCTCGGTCGAGCAGCTCCGCGAGGCAGGTGTCCGCCACAGCCTCGCCGTGCTCGTCGCCCCCGACTCGGCCGACTGGTCGCGCCTGGCGACTGTCGCCAGGGCCTCGGTGACCGGGGCTGCCGCGGACTCCGTCTCCGGTGCCCGGCTCGGCGACCTGTATGCCTTCGCCAACACCATCGCGTCGATCACGGACGGTGCCGTCAGCATCGTCGACCCGCGTGGGCAGATCCTGGGCTACTCCACGCTCCCTGGGCAGGAGATCGACGAGCTGCGCAGGGCGACCACGCTGGCCCTCCAGGAGACCACCCCTCCGGCGTTCGACGACGACTACAAGGTGGTCTACGCCTCCCCGCGAGCGGTCCACATCCCGCTGCACGAGGGTGGTTCCGACCGGCTCGCCCTGGCGGTCCGAGCCGGTGGTGAGCTGCTGGGGTCCGTGTGGGTCATCGACCCGGGAGGGGACCAGCGGGCGGCAGCGCTCGACGCCCTCGACCGGATCGCTCCGCTGATCGGGCTGCACATGCTCCACGCGCGGTCGGCGGCCGACTTCGGCGAGCGACGCAACGGCGACCTCCTGAGGACCCTCATGGAGGATCCCGCGCACGCCGCCTTCGCAGCGGCCCAGCTGGGCCTGCGCCCGGGAGGCGGCCTTGCGGTCGCGGCGTTCTCGGTCGTGCGGCCCGAGCCGGCGCGGCTCGACCTGGCGCGGGAGACGCACCGGCTCCTCCACCTGGTCTCCACGGTGTGCGACGTCTACGTCACCCAGAGCACCACGGCGCTCATCGAGTCGACCGTGTATGCCGTCCTCACCGGATCCGGGGAGGGCGCCCGTGCCAGACACCGTCGCGTCGTGCAGGAGGTCGCGTCCCACGCCCACACCATCAGCTCGTTCCCCATGGTCGCGGCGGTGGGGAGCATCGCGACGTCGGTCGACGCCCTCCCGAAGTCCAGGAGGGAGGCGATGGACACGCTCGCGTACCTGTGGGACCGGACGTCGGCACCCGCAGGCGCTCCGGCGGTCGGGCCAGTGGCGCTCTTCGAGGACCACCGCATACCCCTCAACATCCTCAAGGTCCACGCGTTCATCACCGACAACGAGCTCGGCGAGGGCGACGCGGTCGAGACCATCAGCGCCCACGACCGCCGGCACCAGACGGACTACCTCCAGACCCTGCGCGCGTACTGCTCGACGAACGGCAACATCTCCGCCATGGCGGACGCCCTCCACGTGCACAAGAACACCGTCCGCTACCGCTTGACCCGACTCGTCGACGAGTTCCACGTGGACCTCGACGACCCCCACGTCCGGCTCTGGCTCTCCCTCCGCGTAGCCACCGCCGATCTGGCGGACGAGGTCGACAGCCCGGCCTGACCCTCCTCGACCACGCCGACGCCTCGACGTCGGCGCCCGGGGCGAAATGTCGCGGATATGCGGAAAGACCCCTGACTCCTTGGTCCAGGGACCAACCACCGCACGCCATTTCCGTACGAGCGCCCAAGGTGTGGCGTCGGCCGCGATGTCATCCTCGTCGTGCGCCGATCGACGGCAGCAGGCAACAGGTGGCTCGACCGCTGAGTGCTGTTGACCAGTCACTCCCGGCCCGGCTCAGCCAGGGTCCGCGAGCACCGCCCCACTTGACCGACCACCTGACGCAGCACCTGGAGCCATACCGCCATGCCCGCCTACGCACACCCCTGGGCCGATGCCCTCTCTCGGCACGATGCACCTTCTCGGCACGATGCGGCTGCTCACCCGTCGAGCCGGCCCCTGCCCTCCGACGCGCCGCTGCCCTCCGACGCGCCGCTGCTGGCCGCCGCCCGCAACGGTGACACCCGAGCCGTTGCCGAGCTGTACTCCCGTCACCACGCGGCCCTGATCCGGATGGCGCGGCGCCGCGCCTTCCCCGACTACTCCGCCCAGGACCTGGTCTCCGAAGCCTTCGCCAAGATGCTCCACGCGCTGGCGACCGGGCACGGACCCGACGACAACGCGCTGGCCTACCTGGCCGTGACCGTCCGCAACCTGTCCGTCGCGCACATCCGGCGGCGCAGCCACCGCTACGCGCCGTCGGTCGCCGCGGACGAGACGCTGCTCGCAGTTCCCGACCCGCGTCCGGGAGTGGAGCACGATGTCCTCACCCGGGAGGGGCACGACGAGATGCGCGCCGCCCTCAACAGCCTGCCTCCCCGCTGGCGGGAGGTGCTGCTACTCACCCACGTCCAGGAGCTCAGCGTCGCCGAGGCCGCACACCGGCTCGGCACGACCCCCACGGGCTTGAGGGCCTTGTCCTACCGCGCCCGTCGAGCACTGCGTACCGCCTATGCGGCCCAGACGCAGAGCCAGCTGACCGCCGACGTGGGCTGACGCACGACAGGCGGGTCGCAACCGGACCAGGCCGAGGTCGTTGGACAGCAATGTCGTTGAATGGACGCATGGCAGAACAGCTGGCAGCCCAGCGTCCCTATCGGGTCACCGTCGTCTGCACCGGCAACATCTGCCGCTCCCCGATGGGCGAGTTCGTGCTGCGCGAGCGTTTCGAGCGGGCCGGCCTCGGGGACGCCGTCGTGGTCGACTCGGCGGGCACGCACTCGTGGGAGGTCGGCAGCCCGGCCGACCCGCGCACCCTGGCGGTGCTCGCCCGCAACGGCCACGACGACTTCGGGGGACGTGACCACGTTGCCCGACGGTTCGAGGCATCGTGGTTGCCGCACGTCGACCTCGTCCTGGCCGCAGACGCGGGGCACCTGCGTGAGCTGACCAGGCTCGCCCGCACCGAGGAGCAGCGAGCCAAGCTCAGGCTGTTCCGCTCGTTCGACCCGGATGCGGAGCGATCGGGGGCACTCGACATGGACGACCCCTGGTACGGCAACGACTCGGCGTTCGACCAGACGTACGCCGAGGTGGTCGCGGCCGCCGACGGCGTCGTGGAGCACGTCCGCCGCCAGCTCGTCGCCCGGAATAGTTGAATATCGAACTAGTGTTGTGCGGGCATGACCATGACCAGCAGGACCAGCACTCCCTTCATCCTCCGGCTCGAGTGGGCTCGCGGCCTGGTCGACGCCGGTGACTACGGCGCCGCGGCCATCGCGTTGAAGGAGCTGGTCGACGAGTCCGACGCGACCGAGACCGTGCACGGCACGGCCGAGCTCCGAACCCTGCTGGCTCGTGCCTACTTCGGCTCCGCCCAGCTGGGGCGTGCCGAGGCGGTGGTGCGGGGACTCGTCGAGGACGCCCCCGACGACGGCTACCTCCACCTCCTGCTCGGACGCACCCTGCAGCGTCAGTCGCAGCACGAACAGGCCTGGCGGCACCTCGCGCTGGCCCAGGTCCTGGGCGACTACGAGCGACCCGCCGCCTACGGTGAGTCCACCACCATGCCGACCAGCTGAGGGATGCCATGACCGACTACGGGCAGGACCTGCAGTTCGGGATCTTCCCGAGCCCTGACGCCACCGCTGCCGACCTGACCCTCGAGCTCAGCGAAGCCGCCGACGTCGGCGGCCTGGACCTCGTCACGATCCAGGACCACCCGTACCAGGCCAGGCACCTCGACGCCTGGACCCTGCTGACGGTCATCGCCGCGCGTACGACTTCGGTCCGCGTCGCCCTGAACGTCGCCAACCTGCCGTTGCGGCCACCGGTCGTGCTGGCCCGCAGCGTCGCGACCCTCGACCGGCTCAGCGGCGGACGCGTCGAGCTGGGCCTCGGCGCGGGTGCCTTCTGGGACGCCATCGTCGCCGCCGGCGGCACCCGCCTGTCCCCGGGTGAGTCGGTCGAGGCGCTGGCCGAGGCGGTCGCGGTGATCCGGGAGGTGTGGGCCGGGGCAGGGGCACCGTCCGTGCGGGTGGAGGGGGACCACCACCGCGTCGTGGGCCTGCATCCCGGCCCGGCTCCCGCGCACCCGGTCGAGATCTGGCTGGGTGCCCTCAAGCCGCGGATGCTCCGCCTCACCGGCACCGTGGCCGATGGCTGGCTCCCGAGCATGGGGTATGCCGCGCCGTCGGCTCTGCGGGGCATGAACCAGACCATCGACGACGCGGCCCGCAAGGCCGGTCGCGACCCGGCCGAGATCCGCCGGCTCTACAACATCGGCCCGCGGACCGGCGCCGAACAGCTGGCCGACCTCACGCTGGAGGAGGGGATGAGCACGTTCATCGCGCCGGTGTCCTCCCTCGCGGACGTCCAGCGCTTCGCGACCGAGGTGGCACCTGCCACGCGCCAGCTGGTCGAGGCCGAACGGGCACGGCGGGCCGCCGTGCCCGGCGCGGTGACCACCCGGCATACCCAGGGCGCTGCCACGGCAGCTGCCTCAGGGGCCGGCGCCCACCTCGTCGAGGTGCACGACGGCTTGCGGGCCGAGCTCAGCCGGTTGCGCGACATCGTCGAGCAGGTGGTGGCCGGCGAGGAGCAGGCGCACCGCGCACGCAACGCGATCAACGAGCTGACCATGCGGCAGAACAACTGGACGCTCGGGGCCTACTGCGCGCAGTACTGCCGTTTCGTCACGGGACACCACACCCTCGAGGACCGCTCGGTCTTTCCCCACCTGCGACGAAGCGACCCGGCCCTCGCCCCGGTGCTCGACCGCCTGGAGGCCGAGCACCTCGTCATCCACGACGTGCTCGAGCAGCTGGACGACGCCCTCGTCGGCCTGGTGTCGGGAGCCTCAGGGGGCTCTGCGACCGTCGAGCTGCAGCGCGTCGTCGACCGCCTGTCGACGACCCTGCTCGACCACCTGTCCTCCGAGGAGGAGGACCTGGTGCCTGCGCTGGACCGCTACGGGTTCGCCTGACCGGACAGCCCGCCGCGAGGAGCGGTCCGGGCGGCTTCAGCCGGCCAGGCCGCGGTGCCTCTGGTCCACGCCTGCGGCGCCGTACGGGTAGTCGTCCACCTGCGGGGCGCTGACCGTGGACAGCCGCTCGACGTGTTCGCGGCTCAGCTCGAGGTCGGCCGCCGCGAGGTTGTCGCCCAGCTGCTCGACCGTCCGGGCACCGAGGATCACCGAGGTGACGCCCGGCTGTGCCCCGACCCACGCGAGGGCGACCTGTGCGGAGCTCACGTCCAGCTCGGCCGCGACCTGACCGACCGCGTCGATGACGGCCCAGGTGCGCTCTTGGGCGTTGCGCGGTCCCCACGCCTCCATGCCCCGGGTCGGGTCGTCGCCGAGCCGGGACTCCCCGGTCGGGGTCGCGTCGCGCTGGTACTTGCCGGTCAACCACCCACCCGCGAGCGGCGACCACGGGAGCAGCCCCAAGCCTGCGTCAAGGCAGGCGGGGACGACCTCGTGCTCGATGTCGCGAACCAGCAGGTTGTACTGCGGCTGCAAGGTCACAGGGGCGGTCCACCCGTGCTCGCGGGCCGTGAAGACGGCCTTGGTGACCTGCCAGCCGAGGTAGTTCGAGAACCCGTAGTAGGAGATCTTGCCGGCGCCGACCGCGTCGTCGAGGAACCGCAGGGTCTCCTCCACCGGGGTCAGCGCGTCCCAGGCGTGCATCTGGTAGAGGTCGACGTGCTCGACGCCGAGCCGGCGCAACGAGTCGTCGAGGGCGCGCCGCAGGTGGCGGCGCGATAGCCCGAGGTCGTTGGGGGCGTCGCCCATGCCGAAGCGGCCCTTGGTGGCGATCACCACGTTCTTCGCATCCTCGGGGTGGGCCTTGAGCCAGCGGCCGATGATCGCCTCGGACTCACCGTCCTCGGCGTAGACGTCGGCCGTGTCCACGAAGTTGCCACCCGCCTCGACGAACGCCTCGAGGATCGCGCCGGACGTCGCCTCGGAGGCCTCGGCGCCGAAGGTCATGGTGCCCAGGCACTGGGTGGAGACGACGGTGCCGCTGCGGCCGAGAGTGGTGTATCGCATGGTGTTCACCGTATGCCGCCGCTCCCCGGACCGCGCGCCGCGGCAAGACACGTGGCCGGCGACAGCCACCGACCGCGCCGGACCGCGTCCACAGCGCTCTCGCCACTCTGGGAGACTGTCGCCATGGCTTCGCTTGCTGACGCGACCCCTCCCATCGCGCTGGGCGCCCTCGACGGCCGCTACCGCGGTGTGGTGGCTGCTCTCGTCGACCACCTCTCCGAACCGGCGCTCAACCGGGAGCGGGTGCGGGTCGAGGTGGAGTGGCTGATCTTCCTCACCACGCACCAGGTCCTCCCCGGCGTCCGGGCCCTGACCGACTCGGAACAGCAGCGGCTGCGCCAGGTCGTCGAGGACTTCGGTGCCGACGAGATCGCCGAGCTGGCACAGATCGAGAGCGACACCCAGCACGACGTCAAGGCCGTCGAGTACTTCCTCAAGCGTCGCCTCACCGCGATCGCCCCGGGTGACGAGGACCGCGGCCTCGCCGAGCTGATCCACTTCTGCTGCACGAGCGAGGACATCAACAACCTGTCCTACGCGCTCATGGTCAAGGGGGCCGTGACCGAGGTCTGGCTGCCGCGCGCCACCCAGCTCGTCGAGTCGGTGGCGACGATGGCGTCCGACCTGCGCGACGTGCCCCTCCTCGCGCACACCCACGGCCAGCCCGCCACGCCGACCACCATGGGCAAGGAGCTGGCGGTGCTGGCCCACCGGCTCGGCCGCCAGCTGCGACGCATCGGTGCAGCGGAGTTCCTCGGCAAGCTCAACGGCGCGACCGGCACCTACGGCGCGCACCTCGCCGCCGTCCCTGATGCCGACTGGCCGACCCTGAGCCGTGAGTTCGTCGAGTCCCTGGGTCTGCAGTGGAACCCGCTCACGACCCAGATCGAGTCGCACGACTGGCAGGCCGAGCTCTACGCCGACATCGCGCGCTTCAACCGGATCCTGCACAACCTGTGCACCGACGTCTGGACCTACATCTCGCTCGGCTACTTCGCCCAGGTCCGCGGCCAGGGCAGCGTCGGGTCGAGCACGATGCCGCACAAGGTCAACCCGATCCGCTTCGAGAACGCCGAGGCCAACCTCGAGGTCAGCAACGCACTCCTCGACGTGCTCTCCTCGACCCTCGTCAACAGCCGGCTCCAGCGCGACCTCACCGACTCCTCGATGCAGCGCAACATCGGAGTCGCCTTCGGCCACTCCCTGCTCGCCATCGACAACGCCGCGCGGGGACTGGCCGGGCTCGACGCCGTACCCGCCGCGATGGCCGCCGACCTCGACGCCAACTGGGAGGTCCTCGGCGAGCCGATCCAGTCGGCGATGCGGGCGCTGGGCGCCCAGGGAGTCGCGGGCATGGAGAACCCCTACGAACGCCTCAAGGAGCTCACCCGTGGCCGCCGCATCACCGGCGACGACCTGCGGGAGTTCGTCGCCGGCCTGGGGCTTCCCGAGGACGTCGCGAAGCGCCTCGCCGAGCTGACCCCCCAGAGCTACATCGGCGCGGCTCCCGCGCTGGTCGACTACCTCGACTGAACCACCTCGACCGACCCGTATGCCGCGGGGTCACCGCTGGGTGAGCGCGCGGCATACCCCATCGCCTGCAAGGGCGGACCACGCGGAGGTGACGTGAAGGCTCTCGGTTGGCTCGTGCTGGCACTGGTGTTCGTCGACGAGCTGCTCGCTGCCGCGGCGGCTGCCGTCTGGGGCAGCCACGTCGGCGGGGTGCTGCTGGCGACCGCGATGCCCCTCGTCGTGGTCGCGGTGTGGTGGACGTTCGCGTCACCCAAGGCGCCTCGGGGTGGCCCCGTCGTGCGGCCGGTGACCAAGGTGCTCGTGTTCGGGCTGGCTGGTGCCGGGCTGTGGGCCTCCGGCCACCCCGGCTGGGCGGTGGGGTTCCTGGTCTTCTCGGTCCTGGTGAACGGGCTCGCCCTCCTGCCGTCGATCCAGGCGCTGGTCTCCGAGGCCGACGCGCGGGGCGGACAGTCGGCGTAGCGTCGCCGTCATGGCCGCACGCAAGGCGAAGCTGTCGGACCTCGCTGAGATCGCCCTGTCCCTGCCCGAGGCGGAGGAGGGGAAGTCGTGGGGCAACCCGGCCTACGTGGTGCGGAAGAAGTCGTTCCTGCACTTCCGCGAGCCGCGCCCGGATGCCGTCGACCCCGAGACCGGTGAGCGGATGCAGGACGTGATCATGTTCGTCGTCGCCGACCAGAGCGACAAGGAGGCGCTGGTCGAGGGCGACGGGCCGTGGTTCACGACGCCGCACTTCGACGGCTACAACGCAGTGCTGCTGCGCCAGCGCGACCTCGGCCGACTGACCCGCGCCGAGCTCGCCGAGGTCATCACGGATGCGTGGGCGGCGAAGGCGCCGAAGAAGCTGGTCGAGTCCTACTTCGGTGAGGCCTGACGTTCCGCTCTCGGCGAAATCCGTTGTGCGGCAATGGTTTTCCCTGTGGATCGCTGGACCCAGCCGTTCGAACAGGTGTACGATTGAGGTATGTCAGTCAGCCCCTTGGCCGCCCAGCGCGATGAGGTCCAGCGCGATCTCTGGGCGCGCACGGCCGAGGTCGCGGGGCGACTCAACCGAGCGCAGGGCGAGCTCGTCGACCTGGCCGCGGAGGTCGTCGACGGCAACCACTGGGGTGACGGCGGGTTCCGCCCGCCGGAGCACTACTTCGTCGTGCGTGCCGGTCTGTCGCCCTCGCACGCGCGTGACGTCGTGGCAGTCGCGAAGCGCCGGCACGAGCTGACCGCGGCCTCGGAGGCTCTACGCGAGGGGCGCCTGTCGCTCGACCAGACCGCCGTCGTGGCCCACCACGCGCCGGCGAGCCACCAGCAGTCCGCCGCCGACTTCGCCCAGCACGCCACCGTGCCCCAGCTGCGTCGCGCCCTGAGCCGGCACGCGTTCGCCCCCGCGCCGGTGGCCGAGACCGAGGGGCCCGGTGACGACACCCCGACCGACTCACCCGGACTCGGCCCAGCTGCCGGGCTGCCCGGGCAGGAGGACTCGGAGCGGCGGGCCTGCGCTCGCCCTGACCTGTCGATGCACTACGACGTGGACGGCCGGTTCCAGCTGCGCTACAGCGCACCGGCGCCGATCGGCGCGCTCGTCGAGCAGGCCCTCAAGGAGGCCAAGGACGCGCTGTTCATGGCTGCGTCCAGTGCCAGCGAGGGCGAGGCCACAGGTGCCGACCAGACCGAGTCTCGCGGCATCGCGGCGACAGACCGACCGACCTACGCGGACGCGCTCGAGGAGCTGGCTCAGCGATCGCTCTCGTCCGTGAACTCGACGGGTCGGGCCAGCCACTACCGGGTCTACCTGCACCTCTCGACCGATGGCGCCTGGCTCAATGGTGGCGGAGCCATCCCGCAGCGACTGCTAGGGCGGTTCGTCTCTGACGGCGTCGTGCAGCCTGTATGGGAGACCGAGGGCCGACCCGTCAGCGTGGGACGCGCGATGCGGATCCTGCCGGAGCGGTCTCGTCGACTCATCGAGGACCGCGACCGGGGATGCCGGTTCCCCGGCTGCACGGCCACTCGGTTCGTCGAGGTCCACCACCTCCACGAGTGGGCCGACGGCGGCTCGACCGACGTCGACAACCAGGTCAGCCTCTGCCCGTTCCACCACGACGCGATCGGCCGGGGCGACTTCAGCATCGCGGGTGACCCGACCAGGCTCGACGGCCTGGAGGTCACCAACCGCCACGGCCTGCACGTGCGACCGCCCACCGCCGCCGAGCTCGCGCCACCACTCGGCGGCGACCCGCCGTCGAGGTGGCAGACCGGGCGCGGCGAACCTCCGGCATACCAACCACCCACTGGCGAACGCGCTCGATGGTCCGACATCGAGATCCTCCCCGACGCTGCGACGCGATGGAGACGGGAGCTTCACCTCGTCAACCCGCGTGACGACATCAACCATGGCGATGACGCCGACGACCCTCCCTTGACGTCAACTGGTGCGGACGACCAGCGGGTCCCCAGCAGCTACGGCACCTGGGACGGCTAGCCAGCGAGGACACTGCGCCCTAGAGCGAGAGCAGCACGAAGGCTTCGATGGCCTCGGCTTTGCCCTTGAGCTCCAGGGACCCGAGCGGCTCGGTCCGAGCACCCGGCAGCAGGTCACGGGTCGCGGCGCTGACGGCGACGCCTCCGACCGGTGCTTTGCCCTCGAGTCGGGAGGCGGTGTTGACCGCGTCGCCGATGACCGTGTGGGTCCGCCCGCCGCCGGCGCCCAACAGGCTGACCGAGACCTCTCCGGTGTTGACCGCTGCGCGGAAGCGGGGCCAGCCCGGGTGCTCGGCCGCCACCCGGGCGGTGGCTTCCTGCATGTCCAGTGCTGCGGCCGCCGCACGGCGGGCGTGGTCGGGCTGGTCGCCGCGGCGGTTGAAGGTGGCCATGATCGCGTCGCCGATGATCCGGTCGATGTCGCCGCCGTGGGCCCTGACGACCGGCGGGATGGCCACCTCGAAGTAGGTGTTCAGCATCGCCGTGACCTCTTGCGGCTCGTGTGTCTCGGAGAACGTCGTGAACCCCTGGAGGTCGGCGAACAGGATGCTCATGACCCGTCTCCCCGAGGTGGTCTGGTCGAGGTAGAGGCCGGCGAACCGCTCCTCGTGCCACTGCCGCTGCGCCCCCCACGCGACGAGGGCGAAGGCGCCCAGCATCAGCACGTGCCACTCCCACCAGCTGAGCCGCCAGTTGGGCGCGAACACCAGCGCCACCATCGCCTCGGCGAGCAGCACGACCGCCGCCGCCACCGCCAGCGGCATCGTCCCCCGTCGCCGACGCCACAGTGCCAGGTAGTGCAGCGCGGTCCAGGCGTACAGGCCGATCGACACCACGGCGAGGGCGACGAGCGGACCCGACGCGCGCTCCGGAGCGGTGTGGGAGTCGAGCGGCGGCAGACTGGCCAGCGACGCGACAGCCCACAGCACCATGACACCGACCAACGCCACGCGCAGGAGGGTGACCCGCACGATCACCCGGACCCCTGGCGGTCCGTCGAGAGGTGCCGTGGACCAGGCGGCGAACACTGAGGCGATGCCGAGGCCGACGGGCGTGGCCACCATGAAACCGGCGTTGGGGTGCGCCACCAGGACCCCTGGTGTGGCGAGCGCGTGCAGCCCGAGGAAGCCTGCGGCAGCGAGGAAGCTCTGGGACACGAGCAGGACCCGCGCGTCGCCGCGACGCGTGGCGGCGACGCCGGTGCCGTAGGCGACGATGGCGCTGAGCACGCCCGCCCCGAGCACGAGCCAGAAGTGTGACGGGTGGTGTTCCCAGGTCAGGTCGAGCGAGGGACGGCGCCGCAGCAGCACCAACCCACCGAGCGGTGCGCACGCTGCCAGCACCCCCAGCAGGATCGTCGTCCCCGGGGTGGCCGGGCGATCCCGGCCCGGCGTCGCCGTCACGGTCCGGCACCGGGAGGGGCTGCGCCAGCTGCGCCACCGGCGGCAGCGCCGGCGCCGCGCACCTGGGCGAGGTACTGGTGCAGCTGGGACACCACGACCGACCCCTCGCCGACCGCCGACGCCACCCGCTTGACCGAGCCGTCGCGGACGTCACCCACGGCGAAGAAGCCCGGCAGGGTCGTCTCGTACGGCATGGGCGGGCGTTCCAGCGGCCACCCCACGGACCCCATCGCGTCGGTGCCGCACACCACGAACCCCTTGTTGCGGTGCACGCGCTCCGGCAGCCAGTCCGTGCGGGGCTCCGCGCCGATCATCACGAACAGCCCGTCGGCCTCGAGGCGCTGCTCATCGCCGGTCGAGCGGTCGCGGACGACGACGTGGTCGAGCCAGCCGTCACCCCCGCCGCCGGACACCTCGCTCTCGGTGTGGACGGTGATCGTCGGGTTCTGCTCGATCTCCCCCACGAGGTACTGCGACATCCCCTCGCCCAGGGAGCCGGACCACACGACGAGGCGCACGTGCGCGGCATACCTGGCGAGGTGGAGCACCGCCTGCCCGGCCGAGTTGCCCCCTCCCAGGACCACCACGCGCAGTCCGGTGAGCCCTTGGGCCTCGGAGACGCTGGCGCCGTAGTAGACCCCCGCACCGCTGAGCGCCTCGAGCGGCTCGATGCCCAGCCTGCGGTAGGACACCCCACTGGCCAGGACCACCGTGCTGGCGTGCACGGCACCGACTCCGCTGATCTCGACGTCGAACCCTCCGGGCGCCGCGCGTACCTCGACGACCTCGCGGGTCAGCAGGAAGTGGGCGCCGAACACCCAGGCCTGCTGGTAGCCGCGCTGGGCCAATTCGGCCCCGCTGAGCCCTCGCGAGAAGCCGAGGTAGTTGCGGATGAGCGAGCTCGAGCCGGCCTGACCGCCCAGCGAGTCGCGCTCGACGACCAGCACCCTGAGCCCCTCGGATGACGCGTAGACCGAGGCGGCTAGGCCTGCCGGGCCGGCGCCGACCACGACGACGTCGAAGTCGCGGTTCTCGCCGTCCAGCGTGGTGCGGATCCCCCAGGCCTCGCACAGCTCGGCGTCGGTCGGGTCGAGCAGCACTGCACCACCGATCGCCGGCATCCACACGACCACGGGTCCGGTGAGGTCCTCCGGATCGCGGACCCCGACCTGGCGCAGCGCCGTGATCGCGCCCGGTGAGCCCCGCTCGAGGTAGGTGTGGGGGATGCCGTTGCGGGTGAGCAGGCTGCGTATGCCGTGCCCCCGGGGGGCGCGCCGTTCGGCGACGACGACGACCTCGCGGTCCGGGGAGATCACTGTGCGGGACCACTCGTGGACGAACTCGCCGATGGTGCGGCTGAAGAGCTCGTCGTGGTCGGACCAGGGCTTGAGCACGTAGTAGTTGATGTCCCCGACCGCCATCGCCCGCAGGATCGCGTCCGCCGTCGGGCGGTCCGACCAGGCGCCCCAGCGCACGAGCAGGGCGCGGCGTGCATCGGGGTGCATGGTCCGGACCCGCCCGAGGAGCTCGGCGCCGGACGTCCCGCCGAGCCACTGGTCAGCGAGGACGGCGACCACCGGTTCACCGCGGTCGCGCGCTGCCTCCAGCTGGACCATCGCCTCCGCCGAGCCCAGCTCGCCACGCACGCGGTACTCGGCCCCGAACCGTCGTTGCAGGTGAGCCTCGATCCGGGACAGCGACTCGGGGTCCGCATCGACGGCAAGCAGGAGGGGACGTGCCATGGCAACTTCCAGCGGTCGGGGCCAGACGTCCCTCCACGCTAGGCGCGCCCCCGCTCCCCGGACTCGTGTCGATGACGTAGAAGCCATCGACGAGTGCGGTCATTCGGTGGTGCGGTCAGACGGTGACCTTGCCGCTCGGGGTGTCGAACGTGACTGCCAGCAGGCCCGGGGTGCCGTGCGGCGCGACGAAAGTGAAGTCGATGACCGAGGAGGTCTGGTCCACGGGGAGGTCGAGCCACTCCCGGACCCGGGCGGGGTCGCCGGCGATCTGCAGGCCGTCGATGGTGACGTGCGTGTGCGCCGCCGTGGAGGGGTGCAGGGACGGGTCGTCCCACTGGATGAAGAAGGGCAGCTGCGGATCGGAGATCAGGCCCTTGACGCCGAGCTGGCGCCAGCGGAGCTCGACCCCGTCGGGGCGGTGCCGATTGCCGACCACGGCCTCGCGGCCGATGCGCGCCTCATAGGGTGCGAGGTCGTCCACCGCGACGACCCACCCGAGCCAGCCCCCGCCGGCTTCGGAACGGGCGCGGACGGCCTGCCCGAAGGGCGCCTTGTCCGATGCCGGGTGGTCCAGGACTTCGACGATCTCGACGTAACGCTCATGCGCCAGCGGGAGGATCACGTTGCGCGTACCGAACCGCGGGTGGATTCCCCCATCGACCGGGTCGACCCCGATCAGCTTGGCGAGGCGTTCCGCGGTCGCCTGCAGTCCGTCGTGCTCTGCTGCATACGAAACGTGGTCAACTCGCATACCCGACATCGTGACATACGTCAGGGGGTGCTCCTGACACGGGTGTGCTCAGTGGGCTGGGGCGGGGCCGGAGGTGCCGCGCTGCCGCACCGCCTCGTAGATCACGATGGCGGCGGAGGTCGCGACGTTGAGCGAGTTCGCCTTGCCCACCATCGGGATTCGGACCTTGTATGCCGCGTGGTCGAGCACCTCGTCGGTCAGTCCGTACTTCTCGGCACCGACCGCGATGGCCACCGGACCGGTGTAGTCGACCTCGGTGTGCAGCACGTCCGTGTCGGGCGTGGTGGCGACGAGGGCGATGCCGTGGGCGTCGAGCCACGCCAGGGTGTCCTCGGTGGAGTCGCTGGCCACCGGGACGCTGAAGACGGTGCCCTTGGAGGCGCGCACGAGGTTGGGGTTGCCCCAGTCGGTCACAGGGTCGGCCGCCACGACGGCCTCCGCCCCGGCAGCGTCGGCCGTACGCAGCATCGCGCCCAGGTTGCCCGGCTTCTCGACCCCCTGGCACAGGACGGTCAGGGCAGCGGGACCCACGACCAGCTCCGCGCACCGGCGCACGACCGACGGCACGACCGCGATGAAGCCGTCAGGCCCCTCGCGGTAGGCGGCCCGCTCGAACGCCGTGCGCGACACCTGGACCGTCTCGACCCCGTCGCGCCGCACCTGGTCGACGACGCGCGTCTGGCTGGTCGGGTCGAGCATCAGCTCGGGGCAGTAGTAGAGGGCCTCGGGCCGCACACCCGCGCCGAGGGCTAGGGTCAGCTCCTCGTACCCCTCGATGAGCGTCTGGCCCGTCTCCTCGCGCGTCCGGCGACGCCGGAGTCCGGTGAGCGACTTCAGGCGCGGGTTCGACGGCGAGGTGATGATCAGGTCAGCCATGGCGGGCCCAGTCTGTCAGTCCGAACAGGTGCGCCGCCGATCATGTCCGTCGCCGATCGTGCAGACTGTCGGCCATGAGCCAGCCCGCGGTCACCGAGCACTTCTCCCTCCGCCAGAAGATCACGATGATGGTCAACCGCTACGAGATCCGGTCGGTGGACGCCTCCGGGGTCGAGGGGCCGGTCATCGCGGTCGCCCAGCAGAAGCGGATGGCGTTCAAGGAGCAGGTCACGTTTTACGCCGACGAGGCACGCACCCAGCCGGTGTTCTCGTTCAAGGCCAGGACCCGGATGGACCTCGGCGCAACCTACGACGTGTTCGACGCCTCAGGTGCCGCGATCGGCTGGTTCCGCAAGGACTTCGGCAAGTCGTTGCTGCGCTCGTCGTGGCACCTCGGCACGCCCGACGGACTCCAGGCGTTCGGGACCGAGCGCAACCAGAACATCGCGATCCTGCGCCGCGTGTGGGACCTCCTGCCGGTTGTCGGCGAGATCCCGCTGCCCTTCATCTTCCACTTCGACTTCACCGCGCCGGACGGCAGCGTCGTGCTGTCCTCGGAGCGCAAGCGCTCGCTGCGTGACCGCTACGACATCCGCATGCCGCAGGCCAGCAACGGCTGGCAGCTCGACTGGCGGGTGGGCCTGGGCATGGCCGTCGCGCTCGACGCACTCCAGGGCCGCTGACGGCACAGCCGCCGGCGCGGGACTAGAGCAGGGAGCGCAGGACGGGCACCAGCCCGTCCTGGTCGACGTCGAGGGTGACCTCGTCGGCGATTTCCTTGACCGAGTCGGGGGCGTTGCCCATCGCCACTCCACGGGCGGCCCAGTGCAGCATCTCGATGTCGTTGCGCTGGTCACCGATGGCGACGGTATGCCGCGGCTCGACTTCCAGCCGCCGGCGCAGGATCTCGAGGGCGGAACCCTTGGAGACGCCTTCGGGGTTGAGATCCAGCCAGGCGCTGAAGCCGACGGCGTAGTTGACGCCGTGCAGGCCGATGCGTTCGGTGAGGGCCAGGAAGTCCTCAGCCGTGCCGCCGGGCGCCCGGAAGGTCACGCGGGTCACGGGTTCGGCGACCAGCTCCTCCCACTCGACGACTCGCAGCTCGCCCTGGAGCTCACCGTCCGGGAACGGTGCGCTCAGCTTGAACCCGACCCCGAGCTCCTCGACCGCGACGACCGCCCCCGGCCACTCGTGGCGCAGCAGGTTGAGCGCCGGAGCGGGGTCGAAGGTGACCGCCTCGATGATGCGGAAACCGTTGTCCTCCAACGGATCCAACTCGATGGTGACCGCGCCGTTGGAACACACGGCATACCCGCTCTCGATCCCGAGCTCGGCGAGGATCGTCGTCGTCGCCACGATGGAACGCCCGGTGGCGACGATGACGTGGTGACCGGCAGCCACCACGGCGTGCACGGCCTCGCGCACGTCCGGTGACAGCTCGCCGGCGTGGTTGATCGTCGTGCCGTCGACGTCGAGGGCGATGAGGTGGGGGACGCTCACCTGCGGGGCATCGGTCATGCGGGCAGCCTACGGAAGGCGGACGTGCTGCGGCCCGAGGTCCGCGATCCGGCGGGCGCCCAGCAAAGCCATCGTGCGCCTCACCTCGGTGGCAAGGATCTGCGCGGCGCGCTCGACGCCGTCCTCTCCCCCGGCCATGAGTCCGTAGAGGTAGGCGCGTCCGACGAGCACCGAGCTCGCGCCGAGCGCCATCGCTGCGACGACGTCCGAGCCGGACATGACGCCGGTGTCGACCATGACCTCGGGCCCGTCGCCCAGCGCCTCGCGCACGTCCGGGAGCAGTCGCACGGGCACCGGCGCCTTGTCGAGCTGTCGGCCGCCGTGGTTGGAGAGCACGATCGCGTCGGCGCCGGCGTCGAACATCCGGCGGGCGTCGTCGACGGTCTGGATCCCCTTGACGATGAGCGGGCCGTCCCACGTCGACCGCACCCAGTCGAGGTCCTTGATCGTCATCGTGGGGTCGAAGAGCGCGTTCATCATCTCGGCGACGGTGCCGTCCCAGCGGTCCAGGCTGGCGAACCGCAGCGGCTCGGTCGTGAGGAAGTTGACCCACCAGCTCGGGTGCATGGCGCCGTCGAGGACGGTCCGGGCGGACAGGGCCGGCGGGATGTTGAAGCCGTTGCGCACGTCGCGCAGCCGCACTCCCGCGACCGGGACGTCGACGGTGAGGATCAGCGCCTCGAACCCGGCGGCCCTCGCCCGGGCCATCAGGTCCTCCGCCGGGCCGTGGTCGCGCCAGACGTACAGCTGGAACCACTTGCGCGCGCCCGGCGACGCCTGCGCCACGCCCTCGACGTCGGTCGTGCCCAGCGTCGACAGGCCGTAGGGGATGCCGAACCGTTCGGCCACGCGGACCACGGCACGCTCGCCCTCGTGCTGCATCATGCGGGTGAACCCGGTCGGGCCGAAGCCGAACGGCAGCGCCGAGGGCGCGCCCAGGACGGTGGTCGTCGTGTCGATCTCGCCGACGTCGCGCAGCACCGACGGCTGGAAGGTCAGGTCGCGGAACGTCGCCCGCGCCCGCTGCAGGCTGAGCTCGCCCTCGGCGGCGCCGTCGGTGTAGTCGAACACCGAGCGCGGTGTGCGGCGTCTCGCCACCTCGCGCAGGTCCGCGATCGTCAGGGCGGACGCGAGCCGCCGCTTCTTGGCGTTGAGCTCGACCGGCTTGGGCCGCAACAGGGGTTTGAGCTCGGACCACTTGGGCAGCTGGCGATCGCTCACCTCGCCGACGCTACCCGCGAACTGCTAGACCGGCTTGAGGACCTCGAGGCCGAGGAAGGGCTGGAGGGCCTTGGGCACGACCACCGAGCCGTCGGCCTGCTGGTGGTTCTCGAGGATCGCGACCATCCACCGCGTGGTGGCAAGGGTGCCGTTGAGCGTGGCCACGGCCCGGGTGCCCTGGCCGTTCGGGTCGCGCTCCCGGGTGTTGAGCCGGCGGGCCTGGTAGGTCGTGCAGTTCGAGGTGGACGTCAGCTCGCGGTAGCGGCCCTGGGTCGGCACCCACGCCTCGCAGTCGAACTTGCGGGCCGCCGGGCCACCGAGGTCGCCGGCCGCGGTGTCGATGATGCGGTAGGGCACCTCGATCTTGGCGAGCATCTCCTTCTCCCAGCCGAGCAGCCGCTGGTGCTCGGCCGCCGCGTCCTCGACGCGGCAGTAGGTGAACATCTCGACCTTGTGGAACTGGTGGACGCGGATGATCCCGCGGGTGTCCTTGCCGTGCGACCCGGCCTCGCGGCGATAGCAGGCCGACCACCCGGCATACCGCTTGGGGCCGTCGGAGAGGTCGAGGATCTCGTCGGCGTGGTAGCCGGCGAGCGCCACCTCGGACGTCCCCGTGAGATAGAGGTCGTCCGCCTCGAGCCGGTAGACCTCGTCGCCGTGCTTGTCGATGAAGCCGGCACCGGCCATCACGTCGGCCTTGACCAGCGTGGGCGTGATCATCGGCGTGAAGCCGTGCTCGACGGCTTGGGCGATGCCCATGGTGAGCAGCGCGAGCTCGAGCCTGGCGCCAACCCCCGTGAGGAAGTAGAAGCGCGACCCGCTGACCTTGGCGCCCCGCTCCATGTCGATGGCGGCGAGCGACTCGCCCAGCGCGAGGTGGTCCTGGGGCTCGAAGTCGAACTCCGGCACGGTCCCGACGGTCTCGAGCACCGTGTAGTCGTCCTCGCCGCCCACCGGCACACCGTCCTCGACGATGTTGCCGACCTGGCGGATCAGCACGTCGAGCTCGGCCTGCGCGGCATCGGCGTCGGTCTGCAGCTGCTTGACCCGCGCCGAGAGCTCCTTGGTCTGGGCGAGCAGCGCCTGCTTGTCGTCCCCGTGCGCCTGCGCGACCTGCTTGCCCATCGACTTCTGCGTGGCACGGAGCTGCTCGAACTCGGTGAGGGACGACCGGTGGGCCTGCTCGGCAGCGAGGATCGAGTCGACGATCCCCTCGTCCTCACCGCGGGCGCGCTGGCTGGCGCGGACGCGGTCCGGGTCCTCACGCAGGAGCTTGATGTCGATCACCGGGCAAGACTACCCAGCAGCGCGCGCCCTCTCGGAGGCGCTGCCCCACCGCACTCCTCGAGGGATCCGACGGGCGAGGCGCCCGCTGGATCGCCCGATGACCCGGGGGTGAAAGGGGCGCGCGCTGCCCGTTGCAGGTCACAATGCGTGCATGCTCACGCGGCGGCACCTCCTGCTCCTGGCGCCGCTCGGCGTCGCGGCAGCATGTGGCCGCGAGCGCGCGCAAGGGACGCCGTCCCCCACGACCGGTCTGGCGGACGAGACGTCGAGCCCGCCGACGCCTTCGACGACCACCGCCATGCCCACCACGCTGCCCACCACCGGCACCGCGTCCGCGACCAGCCGGGTCCCCGCTCCGACGAAGGCATCCGCCCGACCCGCCCCCACGCTGGCGGCACTGCGCGACGAGCTGTCCGCCCTCTCCCGCCGCCATGGCGTCGACCTGGGGGTGGCGGCCACCGAGGCACGGTCGAAGCGGTCCTTCGCCTGGGGCGCCGACACGACCATCGAGACGGCCTCGATCGCGAAGGCCGACATCCTGGCGGCTCTGCTGCTCCAGCTGCAGGACCGTGGCTCCCGCATCTCGGCCCGCCAGCTGGCCGTCGCATCCCAGATGATCCGGGTCAGCGACCACGAGTCCGCCTGGACGCTGTTCCGCGAGATCGGGCTCGCGGACGGCATGGAGGACGCGAACGAGCGCTTCGGGATGAGGGCGACCCAGTGCTTCGACTACAGCTGGGGCCTGACCCGGACGACCGCTCGCGACCAGCTGCGGTTCGTCGAGGCGGTCAGCGCGGCGGGGACGAAGGGCTCACCACTCAACGCCCGATCGGGGGCGGTGCTCCTCGACCTCATGGAGGACGTCATCGCCGAGCAGAAGTGGGGCGTGAGCGCCGCCGCCCACCGGGGCGACAGCGTCAGCCTCAAGAACGGCTGGCTGCCCCGCTCGACGCTCGGCAAGCGGTGGATCGTCAACAGCATCGGACGCATCACCGGCCCGTCGCTGGACCTGCGGCTGGCTGTCCTCAGCCAGAAGGCGACGTCCCTGGCCCAGGGCATCGAGATCGTCGAGCAGGCAGCGACCCTGACCCGCAAGCATCTCGGGGTCTGACGAACCATCTCGGGGTCCGAGCAGACGCCGAATCCCGTTGCCCTCGGGGCCGGCCGGGCGCGATCCTTGCGGGTATGCCGTCCACGCCCACCCTCGCGTCGTTCGCCCTCGCCGCGACCGCGCTCATCCTGCTGCCCGGTCCAGCGATGCTGTTCCTCATCTCCCGGGGGATCGGGCAGGGCAGCCGCCGGCTCGCGGTCGCCTCGATGGCCGGCATCGAGACGGCGACAGCGGTGATGGTGGTGGCCACGGCGTTCGGTCTCTCCGCGGTGATCAGCTCCTCGGTCCTGGCCTTCTCCGTCGTGAAGTACGCCGGCGCGGCATACCTGGTGTGGCTCGCCATCCGCGAGTTCCGCAGCAAGGGGCACTTCTCCCTCGACCGCGCCCCGGTCACCAACTCCCGCCGTGCGTTCGGCGACGCGTTCCTCGTGGGCATCTCGAACCCCAAGACGGCAGTCTTCTTCGTGGCCTTCTTCCCGCAGTTCCTGCACCGTGAGTCCGGCGCGATCTGGTCGCAGGTGCTCGTCCTCGGCGCGATCTTCGTCGTGATCGGGGCCGTCTTCGACAGTGTGTACGCGCTCACCGCCGGCTCGCTGGGCCTGTGGCTGGCCCGCCACCCGCGGGCGGTGGAGCGGCAGAAGTACGTCTCAGGGGGCATCTTCCTGGCGATGGGCGGGGCTGCCGCCCTCACGGGCCACCCCCAGAAGGCCTGACCAGCAGCCGCGTCGCCCCGTGCGCCGCGGCGCGGCGGACCCTCGGACCGGGGTATGCCGCGCGGTGGGCTCAGGCGCCGACGTCGACGAGGTGGTGGGCGAGGTCGTGCAGGAAGTACTGCCCCAGGGTGTGCACCGTGAACCCGGACCCGTCGCTGCGCAGGCCGGTCCGCTCCCACGCGTCGTCGGGCACCGCCGCGAACACCGCCGCGACGGCGGAAGCAGCCTGCTGGACCTCACCACTGACCACGGCCGGGTCCTGCTCGCCGTAGCGGTCGGCCACCGCTGTCTCGTCCTGGTCCCAGTTGGCGAACTGCGGCCCCTCCTGCTCCAGCATCAGCTCGACCCTGCCCTTGAAGACCCTGCACACGTCCCTGACGTGGCACGCGTACTCCAGTGGCGACCACACGGTGGGAGCCGGCCGTTCCCGGGCGGAGGCGCGCTCGAGCACGGCGGTCCACGGCGCGGTCGACGCCAGGGTCAACGGTGCGATGTCGGCCCGCGCTACCGATCCCGCGTCGAATCCGCAGTCAGGACAGGGCCTGTCCAGGGTCCAGGTCCAGTCCTTGGTGTCGGGGACGATCTGGTCGTTCGCGGCGGCGTCGAGGTCACCCATGCCGACCACGGTAGCCGCCGACCGCGGCACGCAACCCCCGAGAGGGCGTCACGGGGCTCTGACCTGTGGCGATGGCACGCCGCCCGTGGGGTAGCGTCGGCCCGTGCTTCGCGAACACTCCGGCTGGATCGCCCTCGGGGCGATCGTCCTCGTCATCCTGCTCGCCCTCGGCGTCGCCGGGTGGGCCGGGATGCGCGGGCTCGGTGCCGGCGGAGCCCACCGTGGCCGTCGGTGGGGCCGTCGTCCGCACCGCAACGACTTCCGCCCTGAGGGCTCCGTGCCCGACTCGCCCGTCCGCCGCGCAGCGATCATCGTCAACCCGACCAAGTTCGACGACGTGGCGGCGGTACGCAGGAAGATCACCGAGCAGTCCGTCAACCACGGCTGGGCCGAGCCGCTGTTCATCCTCACCACGGAACGCGACCCCGGCACGGGACAGGCCCAGCAGGCCCTGGCCAAGGGCGTGGACCTGATCTGCCCCCTCGGCGGTGACGGCACCGTGCGCGCCGTGGCCGAGGCGATGGTCGGGAGCGAGACCCCCATGGGCCTGCTGCCCGGGGGGACCGGCAACCTGCTGGCCCGCAACCTCGACCTGCCCGTGGACGACCTCGGCGACGCGCTGCGGATCGCCCTGACCGGCCAGAACAAGCGGGTCGACGTCGGGCGCCTCACGATGGACACCTCCGGCGAGGATGACCGGCCGGCCAGCCACATCTTCCTCGTCATGGCCGGTCTCGGCTTCGACGCCGCGATCATGGCCGATGCCCCGGAGGGGCTCAAGGCCAAGGTGGGCCCCGCGGCATACGTCGTCTCGGGCACCCGGAACCTCCGCGGCCCGCAGTTCAAGGTGCGCGTCAAGGTGGAGGACCAGGAGGAGTTCACCCGGCGGGCCCGCACCGTCGTCATCGGCAACTGCGGCAAGCTGCTGGGCGGACTCGTGCTGATGCCCGAGGCCGAGGTCGACGACGGCCAGCTGGACATGGTCATCCTGTCGCCCAAGGGGGTCGTGGGGTGGGCCGCCGTGGCCGCGCGGCTCGCGTCCAAGAAGCGCAAGGGCCACCAGATCGTCGACCACTACACGAGCCCGTCGGTCCGGGTGCGCAGCGATCGTCCGCAGGAGGTCCAGATCGACGGTGACACGCTCGGCAAGGCTCGCGCGATCGCCGCGGAGGTCGTCCCCGGCGCCCTCGTCGTTCGCGTCGGATCGCTGGACTGATGGCCACCACCACGTCACCAGCCCGCACGTCGCGCACCGCGCGGCTGCTTCGCGGGGCCGCGGCCATGGTGCTGTTCGCGGTGCCGTTCGCCATGCTCGGGTTCGCGGTGCGGCAGAAGTTCGACCCCCTCGTCCACCTGGACAACGCCATCGCCGACCGGGCCACCGACCTCACGCGGTCGGTCGGAGCGGGCAGCGCCCTCATTGCGCTTCAGGCGGTGAGCCAGCCATGGGTCGTGTACATCGTGGCGACGCTGGTCTGCCTGTGGGCCTGGCTCGCCAAGGGGCTGCTCAACCGCGCGCTGTGGGCGTTCGTCACGATGATGATCGGCTGGAACCTGGCCCTGGACGCAAAACTGCTCGTGCAGCGGACCCGGCCGGTCGTCGACGACCCGATCTCGCACGCCCCGGGATACTCGTTCCCCTCAGGTCACGCCTCGAACGCCGCGATCGTCGCGACCACCCTCGTCTTCCTGCTGTGGCCGCTGCTCTCGCCGGTGGCCAGGCGCGTGGCCACGACCGTCGCTGTGGTCTTCGCCCTGGCCGTGGGTCTGGACCGCATCTTCCTCGGTGTGCACTTCGCCAGCGACGTGCTGGCTGGGTGGATTCTCGGAGTTGGCATTACGTTCTCCTCATGGCTCGGATTCATTGGCAAGACGGCCGCGACCTCCTCACCCGGACCGTCGCACCCGGCGTAGTCCTCTTCGGGGTGCTGGCCGGCCTCGGCCTGCTCATCACCGGACCGCTGTCGGCGATCGACAAGGCCGAGGACCGGACGGCGAGGGCGCTCAGCCGTGACCGGACCGACTTCTGGAACCCGGTCAGCTGGGTCTTCTCGAGGCTGGGCAACACCGAGATCGTCATCGGCGTGTGCCTCATCGCCGTCGCCCTCATCTGGTGGCGCACCCGCGAGTGGCGGTGGTCAGTGGTTCCGCTCATCTCGATCTCGCTGCAGGCGACGATCTTCCTGTTCCTGACCTTGGCGGTCGGACGGGCGCGCCCGCCGGCCAACCCCATGGACACCTCGCCGCCCACGACCAGCTATCCCAGCGGTCACACCGGTGCGTCCACCGCGTTGTACTTCTCGCTGCTCCTCATGGCAGCAACCCGCATCGAGCGCCCCTGGCTCCGCCGCCTGTCGATGGCCGTGTGCGCGGTCCTCCCGTTCCTCGTCGGGATGGCCCGGCTCTACCGAGGCGCCCACCACATCTCCGACGTGGTCGCCGGTTTGGTCAACGGGGTCGTCTGCGCGGTGCTCGTCTTCCAGTGGTATCGGCACCGCGCCCGCGCCGAGCGATCCGATGACGTGCGCGAGTGGGGGGTGGTGGCGGTCTCCCGCCMCCACCCCCGTCTGCCGTCGGTCGTCTCAGTGGTGCGTCGTCAACCGTCCGTCGGTTGCCGCGTCGTAGTCACGTTGGCGTCGCGTCAGCCGGTCTGCCACGCGCCGGCGGCCGAAGCGGTGATACAGCCACGTCAGCGCGAAGCAGACGGCCACCGCGACGAGCCAGCTCTCCGTCCACCAGAGGCACAGCGCTCCGGCGGTCCAGGCCGCGAGTACGGCGAGGAAATCGACAGTCCTCATGGCGCCCACCTCATCCAGTGCAGTTTCGCAAGGCTACTTGGTACCACCCGGTGGAGGGTCCGACGATCCGCCTCTGGTAGCACGTGGAGCTCGAGGTGCTTCCTCCAGTGCGCCAGAGGGAGACGATCGAGTTGAGGATGGCTCGGATCGTGGGAACGCCGACCACCGTGCACAAGAGCTGCACGACGCGACCAACGAGGACCGGGAACTTCGACAGCCCCGAACAGGCCACCACGGCTCCCGCCCCACCCATGGCGATCACCGCGCTGCCGATCGCCTTGGCCTCAGCTCCGGTGACGTTCAGGTAGATCCCCCACCCGTAGGTCAGTCGGGGGTCGGCCGCGATCGGGTAGGTCGCTCCCGACGTGTCGACGTGCTGGGTCAGGAGCCGGCGGGACGAGTCGAGCACGTACCAGGTCGCCAGTGACCTGCCGCTGGCATCCTTGGCCCACGGTGGGGCGATCCCGGCAGTCATCCGCACTCCCGGGGACACCTCCCTGCTCAGGACGACCGAGCCGTCCGCCTGGAGCTCCCCCGCCGCCGACAAGCCGAACGCCGCGGTCGTCTGTCCCTCCTCCAGCGCCGCGATCACGGCGTCCTGCGTCGCGTAGGCCCTGCGATCCCGCGGGGCGGTGATGGTGACACCCGCCAGGTCCACCGCACCGGTGACCTCTCGGACCTCCTGGTCCAGACCCACTGAGTGCTGCACCACTCCGTCCGTGGTGTGGTCGGCTGCCTGCGCCCCTGACGCCTGACCGATGAGCAGTACCGCAGCCGCAACGGTCACCAGGACCGCTTTCCAACGTCGCATGTGTTTCCCCCCTGTACTTCCGCGCCGGCGAGCCCGGACACGAAATGGATATGGACATACACCCAAGCATTCGGATGCATGCCCAAACAAACCACAGAAGAAGTGCCTATGCAACTCTAGGTTTCTGGTCAGTCGCGCTCCGCTGACCGTGGGCCTGGCCCACGAGCGACCTCAGCCGAACAGCGCTTGACCCCAGTGTTCGTCCGGGCCGAGGCCGGGCGGGCAGGCGAAGACTGCCGAGCCGGTGTGCTCGATGTACTCGTTGAGCCCGTCCTTTGCTGCCAGTGACCGCTGCATGGGCACGAACTGCGCGTGCGTGTCGCGCATGAACCCGATGAAGAACAGGCCCGCGTCGAGGTGTCCCAGCCCGTCCGACCCGTCGGTGAAGTTGTAGCCACGGCGCAGGATGCGTATGCCGTTCAGCCGGCTCTCGTGGGCGAGCGCCACGTGGGCGTCGACCGGGATGGCGGGGTTTCCGTCGGCACCCTTCTTCGTGAAGTCCACGGCGTCGAACTCGGCCTTCTGGCCCAGGGGAGCGCCCTCGCCCTTGTCCCGACCGATGATCTCCTGCTGCTCCTGCAACGTCGTGCGGTCCCAGATCTCGATGTGCATCCGGATGCGACGGGCCACGAGGTAGGAGCCGCCGGCCATCCAGGCACTCGCGCCCGGGACGTCGTCCGGCTGCACCCACACGTGCTTCGCCAGGGCGGCGGTGTCCTCGGCCTTGAGGTTGTTGGTGCCGTCCTTGAACCCGAACATGTTGCGAGGGGTCACCTGGCTGCGAGTGGTCGAAGAGGTCCGCCCGAAGCCGAGCTGGCTCCAGCGCACGGACACCACCCCGAAGCCGATCCTGACCAGGTTGCGCACGGCGTGCACGGCGACCTGGGGGTCGTTGGCGCAGGCCTGGATGCAGAGGTCTCCCCCACTGCGGGCCGGGTCGAGGTCGTCGCCCACGAAGCCGGGGAGGTCCTTGAGCGCGGCTGGGCGGCGATCGGCGAGCCCGAACCGGTCGTCGAAGAGGGACGGCCCGTAGCCGATGGTGATCGTCAGGTCCGACGCGTCCAGGTCGTAGGCCTCGCCGGTGTCCTCGGGTGCGCGGTAGGGGCCGCCCCCGACGACACCGCCCGGCGCCGCCTCGGCCCCGACGGTCATCCGCTCGGCGGCCCGGGTCCACGCCTTCAGCATCTCGGCGACCTCTGCCCGGTCCTTGGTGACCACGTCGAGGGCGACGAAGTGCATCCGGTCCTGGGCGGGGGTGATGATCCCCGGCTGGTGCTCACCCCGGAACGCCACCTCGGCGTCCCCGGCCCCAGCCGAACCCACCACAGCGGAACCGTCGCCCACGCCGGAAGCTGCCCGCGCGGCATACGCTCCACCGACGCCCGCGACCGCGCCGGCGACGGCGGCGCCCGCGCTGACGCCCAGCAGCCGCCGACGGGAGAGGTCGGTCACTGGGCGACCACTCCGGCGACCTTCGAGATGTCCTCGCCCACCGCGTCGACGGCGACGGACAGCGCCTTGACCTGGTCCTTGGTCAGGGCGGTGTAGAGCTGGAAGCCGGCGTCGGTGCGGTACTCGTCGAGCTCGGTGTCGAGGGCCGCGAACCCGGCGTCGATCCTCGCGAGCAGGGCGGCGTCGCGTGTCTTCAGCACGGGGCGCAGGGCGTCGAGCGCGGCCTTGGACCCCTTGACGTTCTCGTCGAAGTCGTAGAGGTCGGTGTGGCTGTAGCGGTCCTCCTCGCCGGTGATCTTGCCCACGGCGACCTCGTCGAGCAGCCCCTTGGCGCCGTTGGCCAGCTGCAGCGGGTTGAGCGTGACGGCCTTGGCCTTTGCCACGATCTTCGTGACGTCGACCAGCAGCTTGTCGGCGATCGCACCGGAGTCGGCCTGCAGACCGGTGACCCACAGGTCCTTCTCGAGGCGGTGGAAGCCGGTGAACTCGATGCCCTCCTCGACGACGTCCTCACGGCCGTCGATCATCGGGTCGAGGTCGCCGAACGACTCCGCGACCGGCTCGATCCGCTCCCACGGTCCTCGGGCGACCGGGAACGCAGCCTTCGCCTCCTCGACCTTGCCGGCCTTGACCAGGCCCACGAACTCGGTGGTCCGGGTGAGCAGCTCGTCGGACTGCGCCGACACGAAGGCCTGGTAGGTCTTCACCGCGGCGCCCATGGCGGCATCGGGTGCCTGGCTGCTCTTGCTGCTGGGGCTGCCCGTGACGGCGAAGTCGGCCCGGATCCCCTTGCCCTTCATGCCCGGCTTGCACGCGGTCTGGTAGGTGCCGGGGCTCGCGACCTCGACGTGGAACGTGCGGGTCAGGCCGGGGGTGAGGTTCTCGACCTCACCGATGATCTGGTCACCGTCGCCGTAGAGGTAGAACTCGTTGACCTTGGAGCCGGTGTTCCTGACCGTGAACTCGACGGTCCCGGTCGCGGCCTCGCTGCGGGCGACCTTGCACGAGGTGTCCGTCGCCTCGACCGCGATCGGACCCTTCCCACCGGCGGCGCCGGCCTCGTCGGAGCTGCCACACGCGGAGGTCGCCAGCAGGACGGCCACCCCGAGGGCGGCGGGGACGGGGAGGATGCGCATGGTGCTCCTAGGTGAGTGGTGAGGTGGCGTGCGATGGGTATGACGGCTGGACCTGTCGGGCTGGAGCCGGCCGCAGGAAGAGGGTCATGACGACGGCGAGGTAGGTGGTCCAAGCGATCGCCTGGAGCCAGGTGGTGTTGGGCGTGAAGTTGACGGTGCCCTTGAGCAACGTGCCGTACCACGAGTCGGGCGGCACGGCGTTGCTCACGTCGAAGGCGAGCGAGCCCAGCCCGGGCAGGAAGGCGGCTTCCTGCAGGTCGTGGACGCCGTAGGACAGGATTCCGGCAGCGACCACGATGAGCGCGATCCCGGTGCAGCGGAAGAACATCGAGAGGTTGATGTGCACGGCGCCGCGGTAGATGAGCACCCCGAGGACGATTGCGACGGCGATGCCGAGGAGGAAGCCCACCAGGGGCTGGACCGTGCCGCTTCCTGCCGTCTGGACGCTGGCGTAGAAGAACAGGGCCGTCTCGAGTCCCTCACGACCCACGCCGAGGAAGCCGACCAGGGCCACGGCCCAGCCACCGACCGACAGCGCCTGGTCGAGCTTGCCCTTGAGCTCGCCCGAGATGGTCCGGGCCGCGGTCCGCATCCAGAAGACCATGGCCGTGACGAACGCGACCGCGAGCACGGAGGCGCTGCCGCCGATCAGCTCCTGGGTCTCGAAGGACAGCTGCCGGGTGCCGAAGGTGAGCAGCGCGCCGAGCCCGACCGAGAGGACGACGGCCAGCGCGACGCCCGTCCAGACGGCCTTCAGCGCCCAGCGGCGGTCGGTCCTGACGAGGAAGGCGACGAGGATGACGACGACGAGCGCGGCCTCCAGTCCTTCACGGAGTCCGATGAGCGCGTTGCTGACGAGCACGTTGACCTGATTTCCGGCATGTCGATGGTGCGTTATTGGAACCAAGGTAAGCCTTACCTAAGCCTGCGCGTCAAATCGCTGGACAACCGGGTGCGCGGGCCCGGCTGCGGTGGAAGTATCGGAAGGTGCCCGAGCAGACCGCGCCCAGCGCCCAGACGATCTCGTATCCCGCCGCTGACGCACGCAGCTCGCGCGGCGCCGTGGAGAAGGCCGATCCGCACGTCATCGTGCTGTTCGGGGCCACTGGCGACCTGGCGCGTCGCAAGCTGCTGCCCGGCATGGCCCATCTCGCGACGTCCGAGCTGGCGCCCGCCATCCGGGTCGTGGGTACCTCGCTCGAGGAGATGACCGACGAGCAGTTCCGCGAGTTCGCGCGCACGGCCGTCGACGAGTTCGCGACGCATCCCCTCACGGCGGAACAGTGGGAGCGGTTCGACGACAACCTCGTCTACATCCCCCAGTCGGCCGGCCCCGAGCCGCTGGCAGAGGCCGTCAAGCGCGCCGAGGAGTCGCTCGGGCCCGATGCGCTGCGGCTGCACTACCTGTCGGTCCCGCCCAAGGCAGCGGTCGCGGTCATCACCATGCTGCGGGACGCCGACCTCGTGGCCCGCTCACGGGTCGTGATGGAGAAGCCGTTCGGCACGGACCTCGCGAGCGCGATCGCCCTCAACAACACCGTGCACGAGACGTTCGACGAGAGCCAGGTCTTCCGGATCGACCACTTCCTCGGCAAGGAGGCGGCGCAGAACATCCTCGCCTTCCGCTTCGCCAACGGGCTGTTCGAGCCGATCTGGAACCGCAACTTCATCGACCACGTGCAGATCGACATCCCCGAGACCCTGGGGCTGGACGAGCGGGCCAACTTCTACGAGGCCACCGGCGCCTACAAGGACATGGTGGTCACCCACCTGTTCCAGGTGCTCGCGTTCGTCGCCATGGAACCCCCGACCGCCTTGGAGCCCCGGGCCATCTCCGAGGAGAAGAACAAGGTCTTCCGGTCGCTGCTGCCGATCGACCCCTCTGACGTGGTCCGGGGTCAGTTCGCCGGCTACACCGGGCTGAACGGCGTCGCCCCCGACTCCGACACCGAGACGTTCATCGCGCTCAAGGTCGGGCTGGACAACTGGCGCTGGGCCGGTGTTCCGTTCTACCTGCGCACCGGCAAGAAGATGGCCGACGGTGCACGCATCATCTCGATCGCCTTCAAGGAGGCGCCACGGTCGATGTTCCCGACCCACTCCGGGGTCGGGAACGCGGGCCCGGACCACCTGACCTTCGACCTCGCCGACGAGTCGAAGGTGTCGCTGTCGTTCTACGGCAAGCGACCTGGCCCCGGCATGCGTCTGGAGAAGCTGTCGATGCAGTTCTCCACCCGGGAGACCGAGCGGGTCGGCGACGTCCTCGAGGCCTACGAGCGGCTCATCCTCGACGCCATGCGCGGCGACCACACGCTCTTCACGACGGCCGAGGGCATCGAGTCGCTGTGGGAGCGTTCGCAGCCGCTGCTCGACAACCCGCCGGAGGCCAAGCCCTACCCCGTCGGCAGCTGGGGTCCGAACGCGATCCACCAGCTGATCGCCCCCCACGCCTGGCGACTGCCCTTCGAGCGCGTCTGGCGCGAGAAGAAGTAGCCAACAGGGCGTCGTCAGGTACCGCGCAGGGAGCGCAGCCAGACGCGGGCCTCGCCGAAGGCCGCGTCGCTGGTGTGGGGCGTGACGTGCACCGCGGCACCGTGGGCGGCGGGATAGCTGCCGAGGAACCGCACGTCCGCACAGACCCGCTTGAGCCCGAGCAGGGCCTCGCCGACGCGCTCGTCGAGGACGTGGCCCTCGATGTCGATCGAGAAGCAGTAGTCGCCCATCGAGGACTTCGTCGGGCGGGACTCCAGTCGCGACATGTTGATGCCGCGCACGGCGAACTGCTCCAGCAGCTCAAGCAGCCCACCGGCGTGGTCGTCGCGCTGGAACAGCACCAGCGTGGTCTTGTCGGCGCCGGTGCGTTCAGGCAGCTGCCCCGGCCGGGCGACGGAGACGAACCGCGTCACCGCCGACGCGTTGTCGCCGATGTCCTCCGCGAGCACCTCGAGGCCGTGGTTCGCCGCGGCGATCGGAGCACAGACCGCCGCCTGGTATGCCGCGTTCGCCGGCTGTCCATCAAACGCAGGGCTGCCGGCCAGGCCGGCTGCGGCGGCCGCCGTCGACAACGTCGGGACGTAGACCGCGTCCGGAAGGTGGGCGCCCATCCAGCCGCGGACCTGTGCCCAGGCGTGGCTGTGGGTGCCGACGGCGCGGACCTCTTCGAGCGGCATACCGGGAGGGGCGGCGAGCACGAAGGTGATGGGGACGAGGACCTCGCCCACCACCACCAGCGGGTCACCGCTGGCCAGCGCGTCGAGGGTGGCGCTCACGCCGCCCTCGACGGAGTTCTCGATCGGCACCATGGCCGCGTCGATGTCGCCGGCGCGCAGGGCACCCAGGGCGGCCTCGACCGACGCGATGGCGACGTGCTCCTGGCCTTCGGCCGGACCCCACGCGTTCAGCGCCATCTGGGTGAAGGTGCCCGCGGGGCCGAAGTAGCCGTGTCTGGTCACTGGTGTGGTCACGGAGGTCAGGCTCCTTGGGATCCGGTGCGGGCGGCAGCGAGGGCCTGCTGCTCCTCGGGGGTGAGGGTCGCGTCGGAGCCACCGCCGACGATGCCCTTCGCGTAGGTGCGGGACTCGCCGCGGGCGTGGATCGAGGAGAAGACCAGTCCGTCACCCTGGTCGTCGATCACGGCAGCACTGAAGGACAGCCGGCCACCCATGTCACCGAACGCGTCGTAGCGGACGACGGCGACGTGGCGGAGCGCCTGGGCGATGTCGGCCCGAAGAGCGGCGAGGTCGCCGGTGCCGACGGGGCGCTGGCCCTCGATCACGCGCAGCCTGGCCGTGACCCGCGCGATCCTGACGACGGCGACGAGTGCGACCACCATCGAGACCACGGCGACAACGAGCGCTGCCGCGGCGAGGGTCTGGGGGTCGGACACCCCGTCAGCGTATTGGGGCGCCGCGGATACAGTCGACGCGATATGGATTTCGACCTCGCCACCATGGCCATCGTGTTCGGCTCGATCTTTCTCGTCGAGCTGCCCGACAAGACCTTCATCGCGACCCTCGTGCTGGCGACCCGGTTCCGGCCGCTGTACGTCTGGATCGGGGTGTCCCTGGCGTTCCTCGTGCAGACCGCCGTCGCAGTCACCGTCGGAGGGCTCCTGTCGCAGCTGCCCAAGCGACCGGTGGAGATCTTCGCGGCGGTGATGTTCCTCGTGGGTGGGTTCATCCTGCTCCACGGCGCTGCCAAGGCTGACGAGGAGGAGGCCGAGACCGAGGAGGAGTTCGCCCACAAGGGGGCGGCGACCGCCGTCGGCCTCAAGGCGATCGGGGTGTCGTTCGGCGTGCTCTTCCTCGCCGAGTGGGGCGACCTGTCACAGCTGCTGACGGCTTCGATGGTGTTGCAGTTCAAGGAACCCGTGTCGGTCTTCATCGGGGCGTTCCTCGCGCTGGCAGCCGTGTCCGGCCTCGCAGCCGTCCTCGGACGAGCCCTGCTCGCCAGGGTGAAGCTCGCCACGATCCGGCGCATCGGTGGTGCCGTCTGCCTCCTGTTGGCTGCGCTGACCGTCCTGCAGATCTTCGAGGTCATCACCATCTGAGGCAGGGCGCGGACGGCGCAGTGGGGTCAGGCGGTCAGCCCTCGGCCGGGCGCAGCGGCAGCCGCACCACCACGACCGCGCCGCCGCCGTCCCCGGGCTCCAGTGAGATGTCGCCCCCATGGCGCTCGACGACGATCCGACGGGAGATGTCGAGGCCGAGGCCGGTGCCCTTTCCGACCTCCTTGGTGGTGAAGAAGGGTTCGAACGCGTGGGCCGCCACGTCGTCGGGGAACCCGGGACCGTCGTCGGCGATCTCCACGACGACGCCGTCCTCGATGCCCCGCACCGTGATCCGTAGGCTGCCCGAGCCCTCCATGGCATCCACCGCGTTGTCGATCACGTTGGTCCAGACCTGGTTGAGCTCGCCGGGGATCGCCTCGACGAGGGGGAGGTCGGGGGCGTAGTCGCGGACCACGGTGACCCCGCCGCGGAGCTTGTGGCCGAGCATGACCAGCGTGCTCTCCAGGCCCTCGGTGACATCGGTTCGCTGCACGAGCGCCCGGTCCAGCTGGGAGTAGGAGCGGACCGCGGCCACCAGCTCCGAGACGCGGTGGGTCGCCTCCCGGATCTCGCCCAGCAGCCCCACCACGGTGAGTGAGCTGGCGATCCACTCCAGGCCGGGCTCGAGCTGGCCCGGGTGCAGGTCGGCAGCGGCCCGTTCGAAGAGGTCGACACCGGTTCCGGCCGCGGCGAACGGCGGGGCGATGACCCAGTCACGCTCGACGTCGTGAGCGGCGAGCCACTCGGCCAGCTCCTCCTCGCGATCGGCGATGGCCAGTGCGTCGAGGTCCTGAGCGGCTGGAGAGATGCCTCGACGCAGGGTGTCCAACGCGACGAACTGCTCTGCGGTCATGGCGTTCTCGCCGAGCCGCCGCAACGAGGCCAGCAGCGCCTCCGTGGCCTGGTCCAGGGCGTCGACGGCGCGGGTCGCCGCCGAGGCCGGGTTGTTGATCTCATGCGCGAGCCCTGCCGCCAGGGTGCCGAGCGCGACCAGCGACTCGCGCTGGCGGGCCTTGGCCTCGATGCTCCGAACCGTGTTGACCAGCCCCGAGATGAGGTGGACGCCGAACGGAAACCACTCCCGCGCGACATCGCCGAGTGCTTCGGCCGGGACGCGGAGCAGCCGCCCGGGGACCACGCCGCGGGCCGTGGCCATGTAGACGCCGTGCGCGTCCCAGGCCTGGAAGCCACCAGCCCACTGCCCCGGCGAGCTCATCACCCCGAGCTCGGTCTCCTGCTGCCCCACCCGACGCGCCAGGCTGAGCGACCCCTCGAGGAGCACCCACCAGAAGTCGGCCGGCTTCCCCTCGCGGAAGGGCACGTCGCCGGTCTCGAAGGGCCACTCCGTGCCCGCGGTCCAGAGCCGGTCGAGCTGCTCGTCGGCGAGTCCGTCGAACAGCGTGAGGTCCCTCAGCTCACCGGCGCCCATCGAGCCTCCCCATCACGTCGTCCCCACGTCGGCGCCTCACGTCGTCGCCAGGAAGCGGTGGACGAGGTAGACCGCCATGCCGCCCTCGCCCACGGCCGAAGCCACGCGCTTCATCGAGTCGAGGCGCACGTCCCCCGCCGCGAAGACGCCGGGGATGCTCGTCTCCAGGGCATAGGGCGGACGGTCCGCCGTCCAGGCCGGGCGGCCGGGGCCAACCAGCAGGTCCTGGCCCGTCACGATGAAGCCGTGGTCGTCGCGAACCACCTCGTCCCCCAACCAGTCGGTGCGTGGCATCGCCCCGATGAAGATGAACAAGGACGAGGTCTCGACCTCCTCGGTCGCGCCGGTCGCCCGGTCGCGCAAGGTCAGGGACTCGAGGTGCCCGTCGCCGCGCGCAGCCACGACCTCGCACCCCACCCGCACCTCGATGCTGGTGCAGGCCCGGATCCGCGCGACCAGGTACTGCGACATGGTCAGCTCGAGCCCGGCGCCGCGGACCAGCATCACCACCTTCTTGGCGAAGCGCGCGAGGTTCAGCGCCGCTTGGCCCGCAGAGTTCGCGGCTCCGACGACGTAGACCTCCTCACCCTCGCACTGGGCCGCCTCGCTGGCCGAGGCACCGTAGTGGACCCCCCGCGCCCCCAGCTCGTCCAGGCCGTCCGCCTCGAGGCGGCGGTAGGACACTCCCGTCGCGACGACCACGGCCCGTGCCTCGAGCTCGTCGGCACCGTCGATCACCACCGAGCGCACCGGACCCCTGGTCCGCAGGCCGACCGCCTCACGCGCGACCACCATCTCGGCGCCGAACCTGGCCACCTGCGCCACGGCCCGGTGGGTGAGGTCGGCCCCTGACAGCCCCTTGGGAAAGCCGAGGTAGTTCTCGATGGACGCGCTCTGTCCCGCCTGCCCGCCAGGCGCGTCGCGCTCGACGACGACGGTCCGCAGTCCCTCCGACGACGCATAGACGGCGGCGGCCAGTCCCGCCGGGCCACCACCCACGATGCACAGGTCGTACAGCGGGGCGTCGGCCAGCGTGTGCAGACCAAGCGCGTCGGCGAGCGCGCGGTTGCTCGGGCTGCGCAGCGGCTCGGCGTCCGGGACGAGGACCAGGGGCAGGTCGGAGGCCTTGGCCCCTGCGAGCTCGGCCAGCTCACGGGCGCCCTCGTCCCGCTCGACGTCCAGCCACCGGTACGGCACGTGGTTGTGCGCGAGGAAGGTCTTGACCTCCTGGCTGCGGTCGGACCAGCGGTGGCCCACCACCCGCAGCTGACTGGCGTCGTCGCGGTGGGTCTCGTGCCAGTCCCCGAGCAGGTCCTCGACCACGGGGAAGAACTTGTCCTGCGGCGGGTCCCAGGGCTTGAGCATGTAGTAGTCGAGCCCGATGTCGTTGATGGCCCGGATGGCGACGTCCGTGTCGGCATAGGCGGTCAGCAGCAACAGCTTGGTGTCCGGGCTCAGGCCGCGCACCTGCTCGAGCAGCTCGATCCCGGTCATCCGCGGCATCCGCTGGTCGGACACCACGAGCGCGATGGAACGCCCCCGCAGCGTGAACTCGGTCAGCAGCTCCAGCGCACCCGCCCCCGACGTGGCCCCGACCACGCGGTAGTCGGCGCCGAAGCGGTCCCGCAGGTCGCGGGTGATGGCCTTGGACACGACGGGGTCGTCGTCGACGGCCAGGATCGTCGGCTTGGCCACGGGTCACTCCGTTCCCCGGTCGCCGGGCCCGGCGCTGCACCCGGGGCGGCGGTCCGCTGCTCGGAGGCTACCTGCACGCGCCGAAGCAGCGCCATGGTCCGGACCCCCGGAGGACGTCTTGCGTGAGGCAGTCTTGGGCGAAGGACGTCGGGCGCGGACGGGTCAGGCCTGAACGAAAGTCAGCTCACGACGTTGACGGGCGCACCCGCCTCGAAGGCCAGCACCTGGTCGACCGCCGCGTCGTAGAGCCGCTCGAGGACGTCCCACTCGACGTACCCGAGGTGCGGGGTGGCCGTCAGGTTCGGCAGGGCCAGCAGCGGGTCGGCGGCGTCGAGCACGGGTTCGACCTCGAACACGTCGACGGCGGCCCGTCCGGGGCGCCCGGCCCCCAAGGCCGAAGCCAGCGCTCCGGGGGCGACGATCGAGGCACGCGAGGTGTTCACGAACAGCGCGTCGGGCCTCATCAGGGCAAGATCGGCCGCCGTGACGATCCCGGTCGTCTCCGAGACCAGAGGCAGGTGCACGCTCAGCACGTCGCACTCGGCGAAGAAGGCGGCGCGACTGGCGGCCGCGGCATACCCGGCCTCTGTCGCTCGGGCGAGCGAACCCTCGCGTCCCCACACGAGGACGCGCATCCCGAAGGCCCGCCCCACCTCGGCCACGAGGCTGCCGATGCGACCGAAGCCATAGACACCAAGGGTTTTCGCGTGCAAGCCCGTGCCCACCGAAGCCTGCCACTGCCCGGCGCGCAACCGCTGCACCTCGGCGGGCACGTGGCGGAGGGCAGCCAGGATCAGTGCCCAGGTCAGCTCGGCGGTGGCCTGTGGACCTCCCGCGCCTCCCGCGGAGACGGTGATCCCGCGCTCGGCGCAGGCGGCGACGTCGAGGTGGCTGGTGTTGCGCCCCGTCTGGCTCAGCAGCCGCACCGTGGTGAGCCGCTCGACCACATCACGAGGGACGGGGGTCCGCTGCTGGAGCAGGATCACCGCGTCGAAACCGTCGAGCCGCTCGGCCAGCGCCTCCCCGCGCGCCGAGTCGGTGAACACCACCACGTCGTGGCCCTCGAGCCGCCGCGCCGCGGGGAGCCGCGCGAACGCCCCGGAGTAGTCGTCCAGGACCGCGACCCTCACGGCGTGGCCTCGGCGCGCTCCCCAACCTCCGAGCCGCGGGTATGCCGCGTGGCCGGCTTGCTGTGCAACGCCAACCACAGCAGGGCGAGGGCGAGCAGGGAGCCGAACGTGTCGGAGTTCTGCAGGACCCGGCCGAACCAGCGTGGCCAGTCCGGGTGGCTCAGCCAGGTGATGCCCCACCACGGCAGCCGGCACAGGAAGAAGCCCGTCACGACCGCAGCGGCGGCGAGGCGACGGCGGTCGCGCAAGGGGTCTGCACCCAGGACGGCGAAGATGACCACGACCATCCAGTGCAGGTGGTGGATCCAGGCCACCGGCGACAGCAGCACGGCCATCAGCCCGATGGCCGCGACCTCGCTGATCGAGTCGCCCGCGAGGTAGGCGCGTCGCGCGAGCTGGTACCCGACGAAGCCCACCACGGCGACCAGCAACAGCCAGAGGGCATCACCGGGCAGTCCGTGGGGGCCGAGCCTCAACAGGAAGCCGCGGATGCTCTGGTTGGAGGTGCCGGCGTTGGGACCGAGTCGAGCGGGGTCCTGGAGCGCGCCGCCCCAGAAGGCGAACGACGCCTCGGGCAGCAGCACCCACGATCCCAGGGTGACGGCGACCGCGGTCACCACGGCGGTGATGGCTTCCTTCCACCGCCGGTTGACCAGGTAGTGCACGACGAAGACACCGGGGGTCAGCTTGATCGACATCGCCAGGCCGACGAGGACACCAGCGGGGACGCGGCGCAGCAGCCCCGGACGCGGGGTGCGCAGGTCCATCAGGCAGGCGAGCACCATGAACGCGTTGACCTGGCCGAACCGGATCCCGTCCGACACCGGGTGCAGCCACAGCATCGGCACCGTGAGGAGCGCCAGGGTGATCGGCGCGAGGGTGCCGGTGCGGTGGATCAGGCGCCACCCGGCATACCAGACGATGGCGGCAGTCGCCGCGATCTGGGCCAGGGTCCACAGCCAGCCGATGGCACCAAAAGGCAACAACGCCAAGGGAACCGCAAGCACTGCCGCAAAGGGTGGATAGGTGAAGGGCAGCAGCTGGGGGGCTTCGGTCATGGCCGAGTAGATGGGTCGCCCGGTGAGGATCGAGACGCCTGCCTCGCGGTAGACCTCGACGTCGACCTGCCACTGGTCCAGCGGCCAGAAGACGAGGTAGCGCAGCACCGGTATGGACGCGCCGGCGAGGACGACCACGACCGCGAGGCTCCACCGCGCTGCCGGCGACCAGCCGGCCACTCGGGAGCCGGCTGAGCGACCCAGGGTGCGGAACCGGTGTCCTCGACCTCGGGCCACGGCGGCGGTGGGGGTCGCGGTGGTCACGCCCCCATTCTGTCCTGCGCCGCGACCCGTAGCCTGTACGGGTGACCCGCCGCGCCCGACTCTCCCTCGCCGGCCTGTTCTCCCTCCTCCTCGTGACCCTGCTCTCCGTGCTGCTGCCAGGCGCGACCGCCGCCGCGGACCAGCCCACCTCGGTCGCCGCCACCCCAGCCACCGCGACCAACCCGATCATCCTGATCGGCACGGGCGGCCTCACGTGGAGCGACGTGAACGCGAAGGGCACCCCCGCCCTCTGGTCGTTCCTGCGCGACGGGTCGACGGCGGCGCTGTCCGTGCGTTCGGTCTTCCCCAACACGTGCCCCGTCGACGGTTGGCTGAGCCTGTCGGCCGGCAACCGCGCGGCAGCGCCGGGCACTGGCAAGAACGGCGCCCGCAGCACCACCGACCCGTGCCCGCCCGTGCCCGAGGTCAGCAGCGGCGTCGTGCCCGACTGGAACACCTACGTCAAGGCTGCCGACGCCCTCAAGTTCGACTCCACGCTCGGCACCCTCGGCGAGCAGCTCGCCTCCAACAGGCAGTGCGTGCAGGCCGTCGGGCCGGGTGCCGGGGTCGGCGCGGCCTACCTCTCCGGCGCCGTGCCGAGGTATGCCGCGTTGCAGCCCAGCGAGCTCACCGGCCTGCTCTCGCGGTGCCGGGTCACGCTCGTCGACGTGGGTTCCCTGCGCGACCCGAACGACCTGCCCGACCGCGAGGTCACCAGCGAGCCGGACACCCGGCAGGCGCAGGCCACCGCCATCGACCGGCGGATCGCCGAGGTCCTGGCGGCCGCCCCCAGCGGGTCCGACCTGGTCGTCGCCAGCCTGTCCGATGCGGGCATGAGCGAGCGGCTGCGCCTGGTGGCGGCCAAGGGTCCGAGCTATGGCTCCGGCACGCTCTACTCCCCCTCCACCCGCCAGGACGGCCTGGTCCAGTCGGCCGACCTGACCGTGACCGCCCTGAGCGCGGCCGGGGTGCCGGTCCCCGACGCCCTGGGTGGGTTCGCGCTGCGGAGGGGACAGGAGGGCCCCAACTCCGAGGCCGCGGCCCGCGACCGGCTGCGGCACCTCCTGGACTTCGACCAGGCCAGCCACGAGGTCCACCCGCTGGTGCCACCGTTCTTCAACGCCGTCGTGATCGCCCAGATCGCGATCTACCTGCTGGCGGCTGTCGTCTGGCGCCGGGACTTCGGGTCGATCGACCTACGACTGCGACTGCTGCGCATCACCCGACGAGTGGCGGTGGTCGCCGCCACCATCCCGGCGGCGACGTTCCTGGCCAACCTCCTGCCGTGGTGGCGCTTCCCCATCCCGATGGTGGCGGCTGTCCTCAGCGTCGGGCTGTTCGTGGCCCTCATCTCGGCGATCGCGCTGCTCGGACCGTGGGCCCGTCGCATCACCGGACCCCTGGTCGTGGTCGCCCTGGCCACCCTGCTCGTCCTCGGTGGCGACGTGATGTTCGGGTCGCACCTCCAGATCTCCTCGCTGATGGGGCTGCAACCCGTTGTCGGCGGCCGCTTCTACGGCATGGGCAACGTGACGTTCGCGCTGTTCGCCACGGCTGCCCTGCTGCTCTGTATCGCGGTGTCCAGCCACTTCGTCCGCCGTGGCAGGCCGCGCGTGGCGGCTGCGGCGGCGTTGGCCATCGGGCTGGCGGCCGTGGTCGTCGACGGCTACCCCGGGTGGGGTGCCGACGGCGGTGGTCCCCCAGCGTTGCTGCCGGGCCTGGTCTACCTCGTGCTCGCCATCCTCGGCATCCGGATGACCTGGCGCCGCGGCGCCCTCCTCGCCGGAGGGACCATCGCCCTGTTCCTCCTCGTCGGCTTCCTCGACTCCCTGCGAGGCACCGAGAACCAGTCACACCTCGGGCGGTTCTTCCGGTCGATCTTCACCGGCAAGGCGGGCGACATCATCGTGCGCAAGCTCCAGCAGAACATCGACATCCTCTTCGGCAACTACCCCCTCGCGCTGCTGGTCCCGATCGCGCTGGTCTTCGTCATCGTGATCCTGGCCCGCCCGACGTCCTGGGGGTCGCGGTCGCTGCAGCGCTCCTACGAGGCGATCCCGACCCTGCGGCCCGGCCTGATCGCCCTGCTGATCACGATGACCATCGGCTTCGCCATCAACGACTCGGGCGTGGCGATCCCGGCCAACGGCGCGATCATCGCGGTCCCGCTCATCATCGCCGTCAGCGTCAGGGTGCTGGAGGACGAGGCTCGGGGTTCTGCGACGACACGCGCCTCGCGGCGAGGGTGAGCCACCCCCACACCAGCAGCGCGGCATACGGCACCGGGGTGCGGCGCACCCACAGGGTGACGCGTTGGACCGCCGGTGTCATGCCGACCACCCGACCCGGCACGTAGGCGACGGCCATGGCGACCAGTCGCACCAACAGGATCAGGTCGAGCACACTGGCCGCGAGGACCGGCAGCGTCGCCCAGGTCAGCAGGTCGTACCACGGCAACGAGTAGGGCGCACCGACGGTGTAGGCCGTGCTGAGCACGAGCACCCACCGCACCGCGGTCCCGGTCGAGGTGGCCGGCGCGAGGTGTCTGGTGAGCCTGGCGAGGACCACGACGAAGACCAGGACCGACAGCGTGGCCAGCCAGGTCACCACGGTGCGGGCGTGGCCCGAGGTGAGCGGGCCGCTCAGGGCTTCGTAGAGCAGCCGCCACGGTGTCGCGAGCGAGATCGACCGGCGAGCGCGGTCCAGCTGGTCGAACACGTGCGGTCCCGCCCACAGGTGCAGGGGAACCACGAGGACGAGGGCGGCGAGCGCGAACCGGCCCGCCCGGCTGAGGAACCCGGACCGCTCGTGGGCCCACCAGCCGAGCAGCACCGCGAGCGCCACCACGCCGTAGGTGACCTTGCAGGACACTGCCAGCCCCGCGAAGGCACCGGCCGCCCAGGGATTTCGCGCCGCCAGCACCAGGGCTGCAACTGCCAGCGCGGCAGCGACGAGGTCGACATGGGCACCGAGCACCCCGACCCCGAAGACCACGGGGTTGAACGTCCACAGCGTGTCCACGCGTCGCGGCGTCGCACCCGCCCGCAGGAGGAGGAACCGCACCGCCAGCCAGGCCAGCACGACGAGGACCTGCCAGCACCACACGGTCTCGCGGACATTGGCCCCCGCCACGTGCGAGGTCAGCGCCTGGAGGAGCGTGGCGAACGGTCCGTAGACGCTGACCGTATGGGTCCACGGGGGTTCGACCGCCGAGGTCACCGGGTCCAGGGCGGACCAAGCGCTCGGCGGGGTGAGGTAGGGGTCCCCGCCGAGGGCGGCGATCCGGCCGTAGGCCGCGTAGTTCGTGTGGTCGGCGGAGCCGAACGGCCCGGTGAGCAGCGCCAGCGCCGCGAGGCCCACCGGAAGGGCCCAGCCGCCCGGGACGAGTCGGCGTCGGGCCCGGGTGGCGACGGCACCGAGCATCGACGCCCCCGACACGACGGAGGGCTCTGCGCGAAGTCGCGCCACGACGCCCAAGGCGCCGACGAGGTATGCCGTCCACAGCAGCCCGGTCACGAGCGCCGCGCCGGGTGACCAGGCCAGGTCTCCCGGCGCCCAGCCGCGCGGGCCCAGCGGGGGTTTGGCCGCGCTGGGGCCGGCCAGTCCCACCAGCAGGAGGAGCGCGAACGACAGGGTCAGGGCGGGCGTCGCCAGCCTGCCCCGCAGGGACGTCGAGGCCCCACCCGCCGTCGTCATCGTCGCGCCGGTCAGCGCAGCCCGCGCCGGGCCCGGCGGCGCGCCAGGGCGAGGGCGACGTCGCGGTACTGCTTGGCCCGGTGCACCTGGCCGCGCCAGTCGGAGCCGCTCACGCGGTGGTGCAGCTCGCAGGGCACCTCCTCGACGCGCAGGCCCGCCATCAGCACGTCGACGGTCAGCCCGACCTCCACACCCCAGCCTCGGGCCAGCGGACTGGCCGCGTCGAAGGCCTGCCGCGAGATGCACCGCATCCCCGACAGCGGCTGGTGGGCCACGAAGCCGGTGAGGTCCTCGATCCCCTTGCGGGCCAGCCTGACGACGAACCCGTGCCCGCCGCCCGCCGTCTTCTGCGGCGGCAGGGTCGCGATGGTCATGTCGGCGCGCCCCTCGAGGACCGGCGGCACGAGCACTGCGACGTTGGCAGCAGTGTCCTCGAGGTCGCCGTCGACGAAGAGCAGGGGTCGCCGGCCGCCGGAGTCCCCGACGCGGCCCTCGACCCCTTCGTGGCGGGCGACGTAGCCCGCCCCCGTCGTCATCGCCGCGGCCTTGCCCCTGTTGCGCGCGTGCCGCACGACCTCGGCGCCGGCTTCGCGGGCGATCTCGGCCGTGTCGTCGGAGCTGCCGTCGTCGACGACCACGACAAGGTCCACCCCCGGTATGCCGCGGACGGCACGAACCGTCGCAGCGATCCGGTCTGCCTCGTCCTTGGCCGGGATCACGGCGGCCACGGTCGGGGTGGTGGGCTGGGTCGTGGGTGGGGTCATGTCAGCTGGGCCATTGTCAGCGGAGTCCCGTCGGCTCGGTCATGTCAACCCCAGCCCGTCAGCGCAGGGTCACCTGGCGGCTGAGCAGTCCGGACCGGGCCCGACGCTCCTCCGCGGTGAGGGGCGAGTCGGCGGCCGAGGCCGCGGCATACCTGGTCATGAACTCCGCGAGCGGGGCCTCGTAGTCGTCGGAGGTCTTGTCGGGCTCGAGGTCCCAGACGGGCACGAGCAGGCCGCCCGCGCGGAACGCGCCGAGCAGGCGGGTCGGCTCGCCGAGCCCGCTGTCGCCGCTCGCGTGCAGGCGGGCCAGGGCGTCGGTGGCGACATCCTCGTCCTCGGGCAGCACGAGCCGGATGTGGGTGCGCTCACCGATGCGGCACCAGTAGGCCGACGGCGCCGCGGCCATCTTGACGGTGGGGATGACCGACTCGTTGGCGCGGTCGAGCGAGGCCTTCGCCTCGTCGTCGAGCTCGGTGTCACCGACCCAGAAGTCGAAGCCCTCGTGCACCGTCACCTCGAACGGCGCGGAGGTGTCGAGGAGGTCCTGCAGCCGCGGAGTCTGCGCCGTCGAGGCTGGGGTGCTGGTGATGGGCACGCCCTGCTCTGCAGAGGCGGCCGCCAACAGCGAGGTCGCGAGGTCGCGCGACGCGTCCCCGGAGATGGACCCCGACTGGGTGCCGACGAAGACCGCACCGTCGGCGCGGTGCAGGCCCGGCCACGCGAGGGGCAGCACCGTGGCGATGGTCACCTCGGTGGGCGCCCCCTCGGGGGCCTGGCCCTTCGCGAAGGTGACGGTGGCCGTGGCGGCCGGGAGGATCTCGCGCATCGCGACCCAGTCGGTCTCGCCGGGCAGGCCCTCGAAGGGCCGCGCGACGAACGGTGCGGGGTCGACGCGCGTCGTGGCGGTGCCGTGGTCTGCGCCCTTGCGGCGCCGTGATGCCTTGCCCATGGCGCAAACCCTAGTGGGAGGGGTGCGGGGGCGAGGGGTGGGGAAGGCGGAGGTGGAGGTCGCGCTCAGTGGCTGCGGCGCCGGGAGGGGCCGCCCAGGGAGGCCCACACCGTCGACCCGTTGCGGTCCTCGGTGACGCCCCACTCGTGGGCGAGGCTGCGGACGATGCGCAGGCCTCGACCCGAAGGCGCCCAGATCGTGCGGGGAGCCGGACGGGGTGTGCTCTCGCTGCCACCGTCGGTCACCTCGACCTCGACGACGCCGCCCTTGACCTTCCAGTGCACCCGCAGGTTGCCGTCGGCGAGGGCGCGGGCGTGCCGGACCGCGTTGGAGACGAGTTCCGACACCACGATCTCGGCCTCGTCGATGACGGCCGCGGGCACGTCACGACCCTCGAGGTCGTCGACCAGCGCCTTGCGGATCTGGGCCACCGAGGTCGCACGCCACGGGACCCGGACAGTCCGGGACGCGTCTCGGCCGCGCCCCGCCGACGACGGTTGCGAGCGGTGGGGGCGTTCCCCCAGTGGTGCTGCTGCCATGCCCAGTGCCCATGTCCGATCGTTGCGAGTTCGCACGGAGACTATCTACTGACCTCCACAGCGTCGAGGACCGCGCGCGGACGGTTGCTGATGATCGCGTCGACGCCGAGCTCCAGGCAGAGCTCGATGTCGGCCGGTTCGTCGACCGTCCAGGCATAGACCTCGTGGCCGTGGCGGTGCTGCCGAGCCACCGTCTGGGGGTAGCGCCGAAGGATCTTGATGTCCATCCCGACCGTGTGGATGCCCTTGGGCAGCGACCCGTCGCGGAACCGCAGCGGCACCGACTCCTCGATGAGGTAGACCGCCGGCACGCCCGGACACAGCTGGCGCATCCGCTGCACGGCCAGCTGGGAGAACGACATGACCCGCACCCAGTGCTGGTCGGGACGGCGGGGACCGTCGAGGTCGAACTCGGCCAGCACCCGGGCGAGCTGACGCTCGACCAGCCCGGCATAGCGGGTGGGGTGCTTGGTCTCGATGGCCAGGCCGATGGGGCGTTCGGACTCCAGGACCGTGGTGAGCAGGGCGCGCAGCGTGAGCAGGCGGTTGCGGTCGCGATCGGGGAGCTCGAGGTCACCAGCGTGGTCCTTCTTCCACGAACCCCAGTCCAGGCCCTCCAGCTCCGCCAGCTCGAGGGTGGACACGATGCCGCGTCCGTTGGAGGTGCGGTTGACCCGGCGGTCGTGCACGCAGACGAGATGCGAGTCGGCGGTCAGCCGCACGTCGCACTCCAGGGCGTCCGCACCCTCCTCGATGGCCCGCATGTAGGCCCGCAGCGTGTGCTCCGGCTCGGCGAGGCTGGAACCTCGGTGGGCGATCACGAGTGGGGTGTGTCGCGCAGCGCCCCGGAAGGGCGCAGGGACGACGTCGTCGAGCACCAGACCATGTTTCCACACGAGGCCGATTCCCACCCGCTGCTCGGGACTTCGGGCCGAGATGCGGCACGATGGCTGCCCCGGCACACGCGGCATACGGTGGCGGTTGGCTCGCTGGCTCGGGCCCACGCGGGCCCGCCGGTCACGGGACTCACGCGACTCACACGATGGGGAGGTGCGGCGTTCCATGGGTGTGAAGCTGCCCGCCTTCCAGACCCTCGTGGACGCGCACTGGCGTGACGTCGCGCGCCTCGCCCACGCCCTCGCCGGCCCCGTGGACGGGGACGACGTCGCCCAGCAGGCGTGGACGCAGGCGCTCGCGGCCTACCCGACGCTGGGCTCGGCACGGAACCTGCGCGGCTGGCTGCTCACGATCACGCACCGGTGCGCGATGGACGTGCACCGGCAACGGGCCCGCCGGGCGGTGCCCCACGACGACCCCGCGTCGTTGTCGACGGCCAGGGAGGCCGCTCCGGCCGCTGACGCCGAGCTGCCCGACGGACCCCTCTGGGCCTCGGTGGCGGCGCTGCCAGCCCGGCAGCGCGAAGCCGTCGTCCTCAAGTACGTCGCCGACCTCGACCACCCCACCATCGCCACCGTGCTGGGCACCTCGCCCGCCATGAGCCGGCGCCTCGTGAGCGACGCGCTCGCGACCCTGCGTAAGGACGTGTCATGACCGACCCCGCTGCCCGCCTCGCCGGCTTCCAGCCGAGTCCTGCCCACCTGCACCCTCCGGTGCTCGCTCCGAGCGATGTCTCCTACGTCGTGGAGGAGACTCCGATCGGCCGAATGCTGTTGGCCCGCAACGACACTGGCGCGCTCGTCGCCTCGGCGTTCGTCCCGACCACCGAGGACGAGGACCATGTCCTGACGCGTCTCAGTGAACGCGTGTCGCCGCGGGTGTTGCGTCAACCACGCGAGCTGGACGACGCCCGCAGCGAGCTCGAGGACTTCCTCGCCGGACGGACGCGGGAGTTCACGCTGCGCACCGACCTGGCGCTCGCGTCCGACTTCCAGCGGACCGTGCTGCCCCGGCTCGCGGCGACAGTCGGCTACGGAGACCGGGCGACCTACGGCGAGCTGGCTGCCCGCGTGGACCGGCCCACGGCCGCGCGAGCCGTCGGCGCCGCCCTCGGGGCGAACCCCTTGTGCGTGGTGCTCCCGTGCCACCGCATCGTCGCCTCCAGCGGTGCCCTGACCGGGTATGCCGGTGGGCTGGCCGCCAAGCGCTACCTCCTCGAGCTGGAGGCCGGCCACCGCTGAGGTCGCAACAGGCTGAGGTCCGCAGCACGGCGGTGGCTGGGTGCGGCGTGGGTCTGCGAGCATCGGGGGCGTGTCCCTCTCCGACGTCGACCTCACCCACCTGCGCCAGTGCGTGGACCTCGCCCGTGAAGGGCTCGAGGCGGGCGACGAGCCCTTCGGCTCGGTGCTCGTCGACGGTGCCGGGGCCGTGCGGTTCGCCGACCGCAACCGGGTCCAGGACGGCGACCAGACCCGTCACCCGGAGTTCGAGGCGGCCAAGTGGGCGGCCCAGCACCTCGCCGCCGACGAGCGCGCGGCCTGCACCGTCTACACCTCCGGCGAGCACTGCGCGATGTGCTCGGCCGCGCACGCATGGGTCGGCCTCGGTCGCATCGTGTATGCCGTGTCCACCCGGCAGCTCGTCGGCTGGCTCCGCGAGTGGGGTGTGCCGCCAGGCCCCGTGCTGCCGCTGGCGATCCAGGCCGTTGCGCCGGGGCTCCAGGTGGACGGTCCGGCTCCCGAGCTCGAGCAGGAGGTGCGGGAGCTGCACCGGCGACTGCACGGCATACCCGAAGGTCGGTGATCAGACGGGAGGGGTTGCGCCTCCCTGCGCGTCGAGGCGGGCGGTGAGCGCGTCGACCGCGCGTCGCAGGTCGCCGATGGTGGCGCTGCGCGCGTCGGGCCGCAGCTCGACGGTGATGGAACCGCCCGGTTCGAGCGCGACCCGCTGCACCTCACTGAGTGAGTCGGCACCCTGGGTCTGGATCGCGTTGTTGAGCTCCTCGGGACTCATGCCCACATGGGCGAGGGCGCGGGAGTCGAGCACTCCGTCGTCGACCACCACGGTGGGCCGACCGTCGAGCAGCCAGGCGACCCGGGGGCTGCGCAGTGACCAGCGGTCCAGTCCCGCGTTGACGAGGACGAGGACGGCGGCGCCCAGGAGGCCGCCGACGAGCGAGTTGTCCTGGCCGATGATGGCGTTCTGGACCACGTTGGACAGCAACAGCACCACGACGAGGTCCTGCGAGTTCATCTGTGCCATCAGGCGTTTGCCCGCGACGCGGATGATCAGCAGGATCCCGAGGTAGATCGCGACGGTCCGGATGACCTTCTCCGCCGGAGGCATGTCCAGGTGGAGGAGGTCGTCGACGACTCCCTGCGGCGCTGCGGCGACGAGCTGTTCGAACACGGTGGCTCCTCAGGCTGGATGGCTCTGGCCGCCAACCTAACCCGGGCTACAGCCTCTGCACTGGTGACGCGGCTACTCGCGCCCGGACGAGATCCAGGCCGGGTCCGTGCTGAGGTTGCGTCCACCCTCGGCGAGGTCGGCAGCGGCCTCCAGCCGCCCCAGCTGGTCGGCGTCGAGGTGGATCGCGAGGGCTCCGAGGTTCTCGTCCACGCGCTCAGGGCGACGGGTGCCGGGGATCGGCACGACCGGCATACTGAGGCGCTCGCCCTGGGCGAACAGCCACGCCAGCGCGACCTGGGCGGGAGTTGCGCCCAGCTCGGAGGCGACGGCCGTGACGACCCCGACGACCCGCTGGTTGGCCTCGAAGCCGGCGTCGAACCGCGGGTGACCCTTGAGCATCGAGGCGGCTACGGCCTCCTTCGTCATCGCCCCGGTGAGGAACCCGCGCCCGAGCGGCGAGTACGGCACGAAGCCGGCCCCCACCTCGTGCGCAGCCGGGACGACGTGGTCCTCGACGTCCCGCGACCAGATGCTCCACTCGCTCTGCACCGCGGTGATGGGGTGGACCGCGGCGGCCGCACGCAGCTCGTCAGCGGTGACCTCGGACAGCCCGAGGTGGCGCACCTTGCCCGCTGCGACGAGCTCGGCCATCGCGCCGACGGTCTCCTCGATGGGGACGGTCACGTCGCGACGGTGCAGGTAGTAGAGGTCGATGACGTCCGTCCCGAGACGTCGCAGGCTCGCCTCCGCAGCACTGCGCACGTATGTCGCGTCGCCGCGGACCGCGGTCGCGCCAGGCCCGTCGTTCGGGATGCCGGTGATGCCGAACTTGGTCGCGAGCTGCACCTCGTCGCGACGGGTGCGGAGCAGCTCGCCCACGAGCTCCTCGTTGGTGCCTGCCGGTCCGGACTCGCCCTCACGTGGACGGCCGTAGACGTCTGCGGTGTCGATGAAGGTGACGCCTGCGTCGACGGCGTGGTGGAGGGTGCGCAGCCCTTCGGCGGGGTCGGTCTCGCCGTAGACGTGCGTGATCGCCATGCCGCCGAAGCCGAGTCGGCTGACCTCGAGGCCGTGGCCCAGGTCGACCCTGGTCGTGGCGTGGGGGCTCTGTCCGGCGTGGTCTGTGGTCTCGCTCATGGGGTGAGGATCCTCCAGCACTCCGCCGAGGAGCTCCGTGGACCGCTCGGAGGTCGCCATGGCGGGAACAGTACGCCCACGACGCCGCACGGGGCTCGGCCTACGACTCGGGTTCGACGAGGCGCAGCGCCAGGGTGTGCAGCTTTTCGTTGAGCCGGTTGGATGAGCGACGCAGGACGTCGAAGGCCTCCTCAGGGCTGAGGTTGAGCCGCTCCATCAGGATCCCCTTGGCCTGACCGATGACATCTCGGGACAACAGGGCCTCGTTGAGGTTCTTTGCCAGATCCTGCAGGGCGTCGCGTTCACGGACCGCCCCGGCAGCCACCGACGCGTGTGCGGCCAGGATGAGTCCGATCTGCTGCGCCTCGTCGCTGAACGCATCCGCCTCCGTGCCGTAGGTGTTCAGCGATCCTCCGGTGCCGGCGGTCGCAGGACCCGCCGCCGCCAGGCGGTAGGAAGCGGCTGAGTGCGCACCCAGGTCGGCCGGACGGGACGCGAGCGTGGGCCAGCGGGTGTCCGGGAACGACTGCGCATAGACGACCGGGGTGTCGACCGCGTCCAGGATGGGCCCCTCGTGCGCGTCGTACTGCGCCTGGTCGACCACCGACGCGGCCAGGTCCGTGGTCGCGGCCGTCTGATACGACCCTCGCCCACTGAGCGTGACGCTCGCCATCTCGCAGCCCGCAACCGTGCTCACCGCGGTCTGGGCGATCCGCAGAAGGACATCATCGAAGGAGTCGGCTGCGTAGAGATGCTCCGCAATGGCGGCGAACGCCGACGCCAGCCGCGTGGTCGGAGTGGCCTCCGTTCGCAGCTGTGTCGCCTCGTCGCGAGCACCAGCGGCAGCATCGCGCTCGCCCGCCAGCTCGTCACGGTCCTGCCGCGCCTGCTCCCGAGCAGCGCGGGCATCGACGTGCTGCGCTCCCGCCTCGGCACCGTCAGGCGGGGCACCGAGCTCGGCCGCGCGGACGTCCACGCGCAACTCCCGCTCGTCCAGCGCCGCCTCCCGCGTGGCGGCTGTCCGGTCCCTCGCATCGCCAGTTCGGTCGCGCCGCGCCGCCAGCTCGTCACGCCGGTCCGCAACGAAGTCGCGCTTCTCAGCAGCCCACTCTCGCTCCTCATCAGGCAGTTGGACGGCCATCAGATCTGCTCCTCCGCCGAGCGACACGTGGCTTGATCCTATGCCTTGGTCAAACCACGTCGACCGTCCCGAGCACGCCGGGTTCAGCCGGCTGGGTCTCGGACCTGTTGCACGTTGGACTGGTGCGGGACGGAGAGCCAGTCGTGCTGCTGCAGACGCGCGTCGGCCGGTTCCTCTCCTCGCCGGAGTGCGTCGAGGTAGGCACGATCGGCCTCGAAGCGGACCGCGACCTCGACCCCCCGCGCCACCGCGCCGTGGCCCGGGACCACGACCTCGACCTGCCGGGCAGCCTCACCCAGCCGGTCGAGTGCCGACTCATAGGCGTCCAGCTGACCAGGACGGCGGGCGTCGAGGAGCGGGATCAGGACGTCCGAGAGCATGTCACCCGCGATCAGGACGCCACGGTCCGCCAGGAGGATCGCCCCGTGGCCGGGGGCGTGCGCCTGGTGCTCGATGATCTCGCCCGGCACGAGTGCCCCGTCCGAGGGCAGCGGGGTGAGCAGCGCCACCAGCTCGAGCGGGATGCCCGTCGCGCTCTCCGCCGCCATCGCCTGCGCCCGCTCCCGGGCCTCGGTGGCAACCTGGGCGCCGGCAGCGGTGGCGTAGCGCGGGACGTCTCCGAACCGCGAGTGCCAGAGCAGGTGGTCCCAGTGGGGATGGGTGCAGAACCCCGCGACCACCGGGATGCCGAGCCCGTCCACGTCATCGGCGAGCTGGTCGAGGTCGGAGCCGTCGATGCCGGGATCGACGACGGTCAACCCGGCCTCTCCGCGAACCACGATGGCGTTGCTCCAGACCCACTCGCTCTGCCGCACCCAGACACCGTCGGCCACCTCGTTCAGCATCGAGTCACTGTGTCAGGTGTCGGAGCCCGACGCGAGGTGCCCTACCGTTGCGAAGGCGCTTTCGGGTTGCGGATGCGCAATCGGCACGACGGGAGGACGGGCCCATGTCGCACCTACGACGCTTCGACCACATCGGCATCACGGTCGCGGATCTCGACCTCGTGACCGACTTCTTCGTGGCGCTGGGCCTGGAGGTCGAGGGCAGGACCTTCGTCGAGGGCGAGTTCCTCGACACGGTCTGCGGCATTCCCGGCTCCCGCACCGAGATCGTCATGTTGAAGCCACCCGGCGATGGCACCCGCCTGGAGCTCGCGAGGTTCGTGCGACCCGACTCCGTGCCCGGCTCCCCGGCCGCCATGGCCAACGAGCTGGGGTTGCGCAACGTGTCCTTCGAGGTCGATGACCTGCAGGCAGCTGTGGACTGGGCTGCGACACAGGGCTACGGACTGGTCGGGGGCGTCGGCGAGTACGAGGGCTCCTGGCGGATGGCGTACGTCCGGGGGCCGGAAGGGCTCGTGGTCTCACTCGCCCAGCGCCTCGGCTGACGCCTCGCACCAACCGTGGCAACGCCATTGCGCAGAACGGCGTTGCCACGGCATGGTTCAGGAGGCCGTCACCACCAGGGTGTGCGAGCCGGCCTTGGTCGGGACGGTCACCTCGAGGCCACGGTTGGTCGTACGGCTGGTCCAGTCGGACAGCACCCGCCCGTCGAGCACGACCTGGGTCACCGTGCTGCCGCGCGGGACGGTGTGCCCGATCCAGACCTTGTCGGCCCCGACGGCGCTGTCGACGGCAAGGGTCGTCGTGTAGCGCGAACCAAGGACGGAGGCCGTCACGCCGGCGAACCCGCCGCCCAGCCGGATGTGCTCACCGGAGGCCGATGGCTGACCGGCCGGTACCTGCGGCACCACGACCAACTCGCCGTTGCCGAGGTCGGGCTGGAGGCCGAGCCACTGGTGGACGACCGCCCACGCGGTGCCGTAGTTGCCCCACGCCTGCATGAACATCGAGCGGCAGGTCCAGCAGCGGTCGATGTTGGCGCCCTGGTCCGGCGAGGGGAAGATCTCGGGCATCGCGCCCGGCTGCTCGTCAGGTGTCCCGCCCGTGGCGGGCTCGGCGAACATCGGGTCGGCCAGGGCGTGCGTGTAGCGCTGCTGCTGTCCGGCACCGAGCCGGCCGTAGTTGCCCTCACCGATCGACTGGATCGACGTGGTCAGGCCGAAGACGACCTTCTCGCCCTGGCCGTTCTGGCCACCGCCGCACCCCGTGTGGAACAGGCCGGTAGACAGGGGAGCCGTCCCGCTGTAGCAGGGGTCCTCGCGGCCGGCGAGCGCGGTGTTCCCGTGGGCGAACGGCGCGAGGCCGGGCACGGTGCGCCCGTTGACCTGCAGCTCGGCCTCCATCGGCGTCTGGCCGATCCAGTGCTTCTGGAACGACTGAACGTTGCCGGGATCGGTGAGCGAGTCGGCGTACTGGGACGCCGCGGCATACCACCACGCCCCGTCGAAGCGGTCGCTGATCTGGCGGGCGAGGGTGTTGGCCCACGAGAAGGTGGGGCCGTCGTGCTTTGCCTTCGCCATGGTGGCCAGGTCGTAGAGCCCGCGGATGTAGTAGACGGTGTTGTCGAGCTTCTCCGTGCCCATGCCGCCGCGCTCGACGTTGCCGAGGCCCTCGGGGAAGCCGTCGTGGTCGGCGTCGAGGGTGCGGGTGACGTACTTGAGGTTGCGCACCGAGAAGTCGTACATCTCGTCGCGGAACCCGTTGTCACCGGTCCAGCGCCACAGGAGCGCCACGGTGCTGGGGAACTTCACCGTCTCATCGGTGTTGAAGTTGTATGCCGTGGTGCCGTCCGGGTTGGTGCTGCGGGAGTCCTGGCCGTACCAGATCGACCCGTCCGACACGACCTCGTGCGTCACGACGCCCGAGCGGTTGTTGAGGATGTCGGACACCTCGCGCAACGCCCGTAGGTGGTCCTTGATCGCCTCGAACTGCCCGACCGACACCGATGCGAACGCGGTGTACTCGGCGTCCGTGCCGAAGATCCACGGGTAGTCGGGGAAGCCTGCCCCGATCCAGGTCGCCTTGGCGACGGTCCCGGAGGGTGCGGGGAACTGCTTGCCCTGGTTGGTCCAGCGGATCTGCAGGTCGGTCGCCGTCTGGGTGAGGTCGGCAATGTTCTGCTTGCCCCACTGCACTGCGTCCTGCACCAGCGGGTCGCCGGGCAGGGAGAGCTGCGTCATCTGCGACAGCGCCAGGCGTGAGGCCTTCTTGGCGGCCAGGGCCGCACCGGGGTCGGCCAGCGCCTTGGCGAGCTCGCCACGGGCCGAGGTCAGTCCCTGGTCGGAGCCGGCGACGGCCAGCCAGATCGTCGTCGAGCCGCCGGCCGGCAGGTCGAGGCTGTAGGTCAGCCGGCCGCCGGTGCCCTTTCCGAAGGGTCCGTCGTCGCAGGCGGAGGGCTTGGGGTCTGCCGGGGCGCCCGTCTCGTTGCCGGTGCAGCGGTGGCCGGGCTGGGCTCCGTAGAACTGGCTGCCGATCTGCCCGGTGCTCGGGGTGGCTGCGGTGCCGACGACCGCGGCGTAGTGGTGGACAGGGGCCCCGGGCAGCGCACCGTCGTCGGTGAAGACGAGGTTCTTGCCGTCGTAGGCACCGGTGTCCTGGAGGTTGTCGCTCGCGTTCGGGGTCACGCCGCCGAAGCCCCACGGGTACTGGCCCATCAGCTCGGAGTGGGCGTCGACCGAGAGCTTGGCCGTCCGGGCCGCACCCGGGTTGGTCACGGTCAGGCCGAAGAGCGCACCACGCACGCCGTCAGGCACGAAGTCCGTGCGCGCGACCTTGAGGCCTGCGGTGTCGGGCAGGTCGTAGCGGCTGTAGCCCCATCCGCTCGTGAACTTCGTCGCGGGCCCCACCCACTGGTCGTCGAGGCCGAACCACACGCCGTCGACCATCTTCATCGGAGGTGTCCAGACGCCGCCCATCTCACCCGTGATGTGCCAGCCGTTCGCGTAGAACCGGCCGTCCTCGAAGCCGATGGAGTAGGCGCGGGTGCCGGCCGAGACCTCCCGTCGGTCGGCCAGGCGCGTGCTCACCGACAGCTCGTCGCCGGCCGCGGCGACCGCCGCTGCGGTCCCCCCTCCCCTCGGCGTGGCAGTGGCGGGCACCTGTGCCGCCATGACGGCCACTCCCAGCAGCAGCGCTGTTGCACCGGCAACGTGAGATCGAGACATCGTCGTCCTCCGACCCAGAAGGGGGAGCGGCGCCGGGTGGCGTCGCCTGGGTGGTCTGGACGGTTCGCCCGAGGTTTTCGGACTACTTTGTCCGGACCTTGGGACGCTACACCCGGCCCTGCGGACCGGCAACGCAAGATCTCGTGCTAGCCAGCCGACGTCCGGACCGCCGCACTGGGGCTAGCGATCGCCCTCGTCAGCAGCGCCTGGGCCGACTCGCACATCAGGTCCGCAGCCTCGTCCCGCGACAGTCCCGCAATGTCGGTGAGCCAGACCAGCGCTTCGATCCCGGCGGCACTGCGGATCGCCAGAACGAGCCGGTGCAGCGCCTGGTCGCCGAGCTGTCCGCGCAGCGGTTCGAGGGCCTCGGTGATCCAGGCGATCGCCCGACCCTGCCGCAAGGGCAGCGGCGAGCCGTCTGCGTCACGGGGCTCGAGGGACAGCCGCAGCATGGTGCGCTGCTGGGCCTCGGTCTGCACGATCAGCGTCGTGAAGGCGCGGATGACGATGTCGAGCCGCGCGGCAGGCTCCGCGGGAGGGTCGTCGCCGAGCAAGGAACGCGCGCCGGTCTCGGGATGGGCGGCAGCCAGGAGGGACCCGTGGTTGGGGAAATAGCGGTATGCCGTGGCGCGCGACACCGAGGCCGCGACGGCGGCCTGGTCGACGGTCGGGATCTCACCCCTGGCCACCATGGCGCGCGCGGCGTCGACGAGCGCCCTGCGGGTGCGGCTCTTCTGACCGGTCCGGCCGTGGGTCTCGTAGGGCATTGACACACCGTTCATGATACGTCAGTCTCATCATGAGACTCCAGTCTCACGGACGGTGTGTCCGACCGGCGTGGCCACACGGCGACTCCGGTCGACTCCGATCCCCACGCAAGTCCGACGAAAGTGGGCGTCATGTCCAGCACGACCACGGTTCCCGCAGCCATCATCAGGGCCGAGGGCGAAGGAGAGCGTCGCTGGTTCTTCGGCGGCGGCGTCCACACCTGGAAGGTGCGCGCCCACGAGAGCAACGGCGCCTTCCTGCTGTTCGAGGACTCGATGTCCGGCGGGAAGGCGACCCCGCTGCATACCCATCCGGACTCCGACGAGACCGCGCTGGTGCTTGAGGGCGAGATCCTCATGCACGTCGACGGAGTCGACCACCACGTCGGTGCCGGCGGTGTCGCGGTCGCACCACGGGGAGTGCCGCACGCCTTCCGGGTGCTGTCGGCGAGCGCGAAGATCCTGTTCCTGCACACGCCGGGGTGCTGCGAGGCGTTCTACTGGGATGCGAGTGAACCGCTGGCCGAGGACGGGGTCGACGGCGCAGACGGTGTCGTCGACTTCGACCGGGTCCGCGCCTCCGCGCAGGCGAATGGCGGGATCGTGCTGCTCGGCCCGCCGCCGTTCGGGTGAGGCCCCAGGGTCACCCTCCCTGCGAAGCGGTCTCCTCGGACAGGACGGTGACGGCGCGCTGACGTCGTGTGTCGACGGTCAGCTGGAAGACGTCGGGGCGGTGGTAGTGGCCGACGGGGTCGAACATCCGTCGTCCGGAGGCCACCGCGGTGAGGTCGACCTCCGCGGTGAGGATGCCCTCCTCGTGACGCAGCGGACCGGCGACGATCTCGCCGTTGGGATTGCAGATCACGCTGTTGCCCGGCTCGACCCACTCGGCCTCGGCACCCTCCTGAGCCCGCCACACGCGGTCGCGGTCCGGGAAGTCGACAGGGATCTGGTCCACGCGCAGGCAGGGGTTCACCCCGAGCACCCACACCCGACCCTCCCGGGCGATGTGCCGCATCGTCGCGATCCAGCCGTCACCCTGGGCCAGGGTGGGCGCGACCCAGATCTCGACCCCCTGGGCGTACTGGTGGAAGCGCGCCAGCGGCATGTAGTTCTCCCAGCAGATGAGGCCACCCACCCGGCCCAGGTCGGTGGGCACCACGTCGAGCATCGAGCCGTCACCCATCCCCCACACCGTCCGCTCGGATCCCGTGGGCATCAGCTTGCGGTGCTTGTTGAGCAGTCGTCCATCCGGCCCGAAGTACAGGAGCGTGTTGTAGATCGTGGTCCCGTGCGGCTCCCGCTCGTCGACACCGACCACCACGTATGCCGCCGCCTCCCGGGCGGCGGCGCCGATCCGTTCCGTGGTCGGCCCTGGTACGACGACCGCCTGGTCGACGAGGCGGGCGAACCAGGCCTCGTCGCCGTCCCAGATGGGGACCGAGTCGATCCAGATCGGCGTGCCGGGCACGAAGACCTCGGGGAACACGATCAGCTCGGCGCCCCGAGCGGCGGCCTCCGCGATGAGCTGCACGACCTTGTCGGTCGTCGCCTCGCGATCCATGAGCACGTAGGACGCCTGCACCGCAGCCGCCGTGAAGACTCTGCTCATCGAGGCACCTCCACCCGACGTCGCTCAGGCCAGGCCCAGGACGGGCGAGCCCTGCTCCTCACGGTAGACCGGTCGCCCTCGTGATGACCTACCTCAGCTGGCGGAGCGCAGGTAGCGGCCGAAGTGGGGGACGGTGAACGCGATCCGGCCTCGCTCACCGGAGTAGATCAGGCCCTTCTTGAGCAGCGCATCCCTTGCGGGAGAGAGGGATTGCGGTTTGCGGTCAAGGACCTGCGCCACCGAGGCGGTCGGCACCGACTCGGTCTCGTCGACCTCCTCACCGGCTTCGGCCAGCGTCAGCGCAGCGTCCGCCATGGCTCGCAGGTACTCCCGCTCGGCAGGTGTGGCCCGTTCGAACCGGGACCCGAAGAACCCCACCGCCAGCTCCGCCTCTGCCTCGGGTGCGGCCACCGTGATGTCCTCGGCCGTGATCGGCGAGCGCGGGGCGACGTCCCACGCGACCTTGCCGTAGGCCTGGACGAAGTACGGGTAGCCGGCGGTGGCGGCATACATCGCGTCCAACGCCTCGGGCGTGAACTCGGCCTCCTCGTCGGCGGCCGGCGCGACGAGGGCGAGGTCGGCCGCGGCGCGGTCGAGCCGGTCGATGCGTTGGTAGCGGAACAGGCGCTCGGAGTAGGACTTCGACGCGGACAGCACCGCCGGGAGGTGCGGGAGCCCGGCACCCACGACGATGACCGGCAGGCCCGACTGGGAGATCTCGTGGCAGGCCGCACAGATCGCCGACACGTCGTCGGGGGACAGGTCCTGCATCTCGTCGATGAAGATCGCGACACCCCGGCCCACGTCGGCCGCCAGCCCGCCCACGTCGGTGAGGAGCTCGACCAGGTCGATCTCGATGTCGCCGGAGTCCGCGCGGCCACTGGCCACGGGAACGTCGATGCCCGGGTTCCACTTCTCCCGCAGCTTGGCGCCCGGAGCGGCATCGCGCTGGGCAAAGGCCTTGATCACCCCGAGGACGTGGTCCACCTCGTCGCCCGCGGGATGCCCGAGCTCCCGGACCGCCACGTGCAACGCCGCGGACAACGGCCGGCGCAGGCCCTGGTCGGGACGCGCCTCGAGCTTGCCGGTCCCCCAGCGGGCGCGGACGGCGGCCGAGCGCAGGGCGTTCAGCAGCACCGTCTTGCCGACCCCACGCAAGCCGGTGAGGACGATCGACCGCTCGGGCCGACCGCGCGCGATGCGTTCGAGCACCACGTCGAAGGCGTGCAGCTGCTCGTCACGACCGGCGAGCTCGGGCGGGCGCTGGCCGGCTCCGGGCGCGTACGGGTTCCGTATCGGGTCCACGATCGCAGGCTATGGGGGTTTCTAGCGTTTCCCTGAGATTTCGGGATACGCACCGATCGTGTCGCCCTCGACGGTTTCGGGTCGGAGGCAGGTCGAGCTCAAGTCCGGCTTCAAGTCCAGCCCAAGTGCCGCCCAAGAGGCACTGGCCACAGTGGTCCCACCAACAGCGCCGGACCGCCCGGCCAGACCAAGGATCACTGGAGTCATCCCATGAACGTCCGCACCATCACCGCCGTCGCCAGCGCCACCTTCGCGCTCGTGGCACTCGTCCCTGCCAGCGCTCACGCCGCCACCGTCGAGCGTCTCGACCGCAGCCTCTTCGACGGCACCCCGAGCGTGTCCGCCTCGAGCTGGCACTTCGACGGGCCGACCTCAGGGCCACTCGGAGGCGCGCTCGACCTGGTCGTCACCGCCTCCGACGGCACCTTCCCGACCGTCCCGGGTACCTGCGAGCCGGTCGACGTCCACGCGGTCCTGCAGGTCAGCCCCGGCGAAGAGCTCACCATCAGCACCACCGGTGAGGCCTGCGCCCACATCATCGACGCCAGCCTCAGCGTGAACGCCTACTTCGACAAGGCCGACCTCGCGTACGCCGGCGCCGAGCACAAGAAGGCCAAGGTCGTCGGGGACGGCCTCATCGCGGCAGCGCACAGCTGGCTCGGGGGACAGGCGAGCGTCTCGACGTCCGTCCGCTGGTGAGACCTGGGGGTGGGTCGCGCGGGTCTGCGCGGCCCACCCTCCTCCTCGCTGCGCGTCAGTCGCGGGTGCGGCGGCGGACGATGTGCCCCACCACGGCAGGGATCCAGCCGGTCTCGCCGCGCATCCAGCGTCCCGCCACCAGGTTGTGCGGGACGACGACGAACGAACCCTTGAAACCCTCGGTCAGCGACAGGTCGGTCCCGAAGACATCGGTGACCACCTGCCAGTCGAGGTCGGTGTGGCGGTCGAGGTGCTCGCCGATCCCCACCGCGTAGCGCTCCACGACGGCGGCGTGGTCGGGACGGTCGTCCTCCGGCGCGGCCGACCACGCGGCATACGCCCGGTCGAGGCCGGCACTGAGCGAGTCGAGGTCGTCGACGTCGACTCCTTCGGCGGTCAGCGACTCCAGGGCGGCGGTGATCCGGCCTCGCTCACCGTCACCGAGCGGGTCCACCAGCGGGCGCAGCGAAGCGCCCGGGTCGAGCGTGTCACCGGCATCGGGGAGCGTGCGCTCCTCCGTCTGGGGCACGTCAGCAGCGGAGTCGTCGCGGCCCCGGCCGAACCACGCCATGGCCGTGACCTACTTGACCGTGGCGGAGCCCGAGTCGGCGACGAGCTGCTTGCCCGCGCCCTGCCACGCCTTCATGCCGCCGTCGAGGTTGGCGACGTCGAAACCCTGTTGCGACAGCCACGCCACGGCCCTCGACGAACGGCCACCACCGCGGCAGGCCACGGCGAGCGTGCCCGCATCGGTGTCCGGCAGCTCGCCGAGCCTGGACGGCAGCTCGCCGAGCGGGATGTGCAGGGCACCGGGTGCGTGGCCCGCGTCCCATTCGTCCTGCTCGCGCACGTCGAGCAGTACGGCGTGGTCGTGGACGTCCGTGACGGGAACCTGGGGGATGGTCATGCCCCCAATGAAACACCCCCGCCAGACCGCGCGGAAATCCAGTGGGCAGACCGTCCCCGCGGGCGGCACAGTGTGGCCATGACGAGCAGCGCGGCGGCGATCGCCCGGGTGGTGGCCACGGCTCGCGCCCAGGTGGGCGACCATCCCGCTCTCGTGCCGGTGCTCGACGGCCTGCCCGAGCTGCTCGCGGACCTGGTCGAGCGCTGGTCGCTCACCCTCGGCGAGGTGTACGCCGAAGGCCTGGGCGTCCCCGTGGTCGCCGTCGACGCCGACGGGACGCCTGCGGTCCTCAAGATCGAGCAGGTGGGCCCCGGCTTCACGGCCCAGGTCGCCACTCTCGAGGCAGGACACGGGCGCGGGTATGCCGCGGTGCTGGCGTCCGACGCCCCTCACGGCGCCGTGCTGCTGGAACGCCTCGGTCCCAGCCTCGCCTCCTCGCGGCTGCCTGCGGTGACCCAGGTCGACCACCTGGCCGCCACGCTGCGGTTGGCGTGGGAGGTGCCGGTGTCCCTGGCTCCCGAGGTCGCTGCCGGGGAGGACAAGGCCGCGGTGCTGGCGGGGATCGTGCGCCGGTTCCGTCGGGGCGACGACGAGGAGCGTTGGGGCGCAGCACTGGACCGCGCCCACGAGCTGGCCCGTCACCTGTCGGCGACCCGCGATCCCGCGCGCGACGTCCTCTGCCACGGCGACCCCCACCCCGGCAATGCGTTGCAGGCCAACGGGATCCCGCGCTACAAGCTCGTCGACCCCGACGGGTTCCGGTGCGAGCCCGAGTACGACGTCGGCGTGACCCTGCGTGACTTCAGCAGGGAGGTCCTGGCCAGCCGTGACCATTCCCTGGCCCGCGAGCGGCACGAGGCCCTGTGTGCGCACGCGGCCGAGCTCACCGGCACCGACCCCGAGCGGGTGGGGCAGTGGGCCTTCGTCGAGCGGGTCACCACCGGCCTCTACCTGCGGTGGTTCGACGACGACGAGGCAGCCGAGACCTTCCTCGACGCAGCCACGGTGCTGCTCCGGGACTGACCCCGGCGAGAAGTGGGCCAGCGGTGGACCACGAGCCTCAGTCCTTGGCGTCGCCCCGCGCGCGACCGTGCCGCGCGTGACGATAGGTGAACGCTCCGACCGCGATCGCGACCAGTCCGACCACGGTCAGGCTGGTCGAGTCGAGGGGCTTGTCGATGGCCGTGACCGGGACCACGAGGACCACACAGAGGAAGAGGGAAGCGCCCAGAGCCCGGAGGACTGCCCGTGCAGGCCTCACAGTCCCCCTCAGACGTCTCGTCGCCGTTCTCTCACCCTCTAGAGTCCGTGGACGCTGCTCGGTGACGGACGAGCGGACGACGGGACGCCGGCCACGGGTGGATGATCGGGAGATGGACCCCCCACGGCCACTGGTGGGACGCGCTGCCGAACAGGCGCGGCTACTCCGCGCGCTGGACGAAGCCGTGGCTGGGAAGCCGGGGGCGACGCTGCTCCACGGCGAGCCCGGCATCGGCAAGACCAGCCTCGTCCGCGACCTGGTCGAGCGCGCACAGGCGCGAGGGTTCCACGTCCTGTTCGGCCAGTGCCTCCGGTTCGGGGCCGAGGTCACCACGCACCTGCCGTTCACCCAGGCATTCGACCGCTGGGGGCGAGGCGTCGGCGCCGAGACCCTCGACCGGGTGTTTCCGGGTGCGGTTTCCCACGGCAACGTGCTGGGACCCCGCGGCGGCGTTGCCGACCCCGGGCCGCAGGGACTGCTCTTCCAGCTTGCTGGTGCCGTGGACCGGCTGGCCGACGACGCACCCACCCTCGTGGTCGTGGACGACCTCCAGTGGGCTGACCCGAGCTCCCTCGATGTCCTCTCCTTCATCGTCGCCGGACTGCACCCGGGTCAGCACCTCACGCTCGCCCTCACCTACCGGGACACCGAGCTGGGTGATGGGCACCGGCTGTACGGCTGGTTGGCCGACGTGCGACGCCTCACCGCCGTCCACCACCTCCGCCTCTCGCGCCTCAGCGCCGGCGAGACGGAGCAGCTCGTGCTGCGGCTGCCAGGCGTGCAGGCCGATATGGCGCTGGCAGAGAGGGTTTTTGCCCGTTCCGAGGGAAACCCCTACCTCGCGGAGCTCGTGGCGCAGGAGGTCGGCGATACCGACGGTGCCGGCGGCCGACTCGCCCAGGCGCTGCTCGCTTCGTGGCACCGACTCGGTCCCACGGCCAGGTCGGTCACCCAGCTGGTGGCCGTCGCCGGGCGTCCCGTGGCGTTCCGCGTGCTCGAGGACCTCGCCCGACGGCGTGGAATGGCGGCCGACGAGGTGACGGCCGCCGTGAGCGAGGCGGTCGGCGAGGGCATCACCGTCGTTCAGGACCGTGAGGACGTCTGGTTCCGCCACCCCCTGCTGGCCGAGGTGGTGGTCACGACGCTGCCCCCGTGGGAGCTCCCCGAGGTCCATCGCGCCTTCGCCGCCGGCTGGGAGGCCGCCGAAGGCGTCACGGACGCCGAGCGCGCGACCCACCTCGCCCTGCACTACGCCGCCGCCGAGGACGTGGAACCGGCCTTCAGATGGGCTCTGCGCGCCGCGGACGAAGCCCTCAGGCTCCACGCGATCAGCGAGGAGGCGACACACCTCGCCACGGCCGGCGACCTGCTCGAGCTGGTTCCGGCTGAGTCGAGGCCGTCCAGGACCGAGCTGCTCACGAGGGCCGGGCGGTGCCTGATCGCCGCCGGCAGACCGGCCCTGGCCGTGGAGTTCTACGAGCGGGCGCTCTCGGCCGTCGATCCCCAGGAGGGGCCCCTGGCCGCCTGCCGCGTCCTGATGGCGCTGAACTTCGCCAAGGGGACCAACATCACCGGCAGCTCGTCGGCCGTGGTCGCCGACTTCGAGCGAGCCGTCGCCCTGACCGACCCCTTCCCGGACTCGAAGGAACGGGTGCTCGCGCTCGCGCACCTGGCCAACTTCGAGGTCTTCGAGGGGATCGCCGCCGGTGCGGGACACGCAGCGGAGGCCGTCCACCTTGCCGAGGCACTGGGTGCCGACGACGCCCTCGCCTGGGCTCTGGTGGTGCGCGCGCAGACGTCGTGGGGCACCCATGACGGCGTCGTCGATGCGGAGCGGGCGTGGGCTCTGGCCCGTGGGGTCGACGAGACCGAGCTGCTCATCAGGGTGTCGGTCAACGTCTGCAACAGCTTCGAGTCCGTGGGACAGCTCGCAGCGTCGGCGTCGCTCTCGCGCGAGGTCTTTGCGCTCATGCGGGAGCGCGGCAGCGCCCAGGGCATCTCCTGCACCGGTGCGCGCGCAGCGCTGACGCTGGTCCAGCTCGGCCAGTGGGACGTTGCGCGCTCCATCATCCGCGAAACGCTGGCCCTGCGGCTGAACACCCGCTGGGGAGCGGCCGCCCGGTGCGGCGCGGCCGTGCTCAGCGCCCTGGAGGGCGACGTAGCCGCAGCCGACGCGCACCTGTCCCGCGCCAGGGAGCTGATGCCCGTCAGCGGCCTGGGGGACGAGTTCATCCTGAGCGAGATGCTGGTCGCCCTCGAGCTCGGACGACCTCGACGCACCCTCGAGCTGGTCGAGACCTGGATGACCCAGGCCGTCGCCCTCGACCACTCCGTGGCCGACGAACTCCTCCGGCTGGCGGCGCGCGCCGCAGCCGACCTGGCGGACGCCGGTGCGGGCGCGTCCGACGAACCGAGGACCTCCGCGATCTCCTGGCTGGAGCGCATCGAGTCCCTGCGTGGTGGCTCGCCGCCGCCGTTCCTGCCCTCCGGGCTGGAGGACGCCGTCCACCCGGCGTGGGGCGCTCTCTACGCCGCAGACCGGGCCAGGTGCCACGGCGAGGACCCGACGTCGCTGCCCTTGTGGCAGGCGGCGGCTGAGGCGACCGACCGGGCCGGACTCCGGTTCGACCACGCCAGGTCGCTGTACTTCCTCGGCCGGACGCTCCTGGCAGAGCCGAAGGGTCGCGAGAGGGCGGCCGACGCGCTGGGCCGAGCGGCTGCCATCGGCGACGAGCTCCGGGCGGCCCCGCTGGTTGCCCTCGTCGAACAGCTGGCCCTGCAGGCGCACCTCTCCCTGGTCGACCCCGGCGAGCACCACCCCGCAGCCGAGCCGGTCACCGAGCTGGTGGGCGTGGCCCTGACCCCGCGCGAGGCCGAGATCCTGGACCACATCGTCGCCGGGGAGACCTATGCGCAGGTGGCGCGCCACCTGTTCATCAGTGAGAAGACGGTGAGCGTCCACGTCTCCAACCTGCTCCACAAGACCGGTACGTCGAGCCGAATCCAGCTCGCCGCCCTGGCCGTGCGATCGCACGGGGTCCGGGACACCGCTACTTGAGGAGGCGGGACATCCGACGGTCGGCCAGCGGCTTGCCACCGGTCTGGCAGGTCGCGCAGTACTGCAACGACGAGTCGGCGAACGACACCTCGCGCACCACGTCGCCGCAGACCGGGCAGGTCTCCCCGGTGCGGCCGTGCACCCTCATCCCCGCGCGCTTGGCGTCCTTGAGCTCCTTGGCCGGCTTGCCCGAGGCGGTCGCGACGGCCGCGGACAGCGTTCCCCGCAACGCGGCATACAGGCGATCCACGGCCTCGTCGTCGAGGCTGGCGGCCATCGCGAAGGGCGACATCCTGGCGACGTGGAGGATCTCGTCGGAGTAGGCGTTGCCGATCCCGGCGATGAACCCCTGGTCGCGCAGCAGCCCCTTGATCTGTGAGCGTCGCCCGGAGAACAACGCCCCGAACGCCTCACGGGTGAACTCGTCAGCCATCGGATCGGGTCCGAGGGAGGCAATCCCGGGGACGTCGTGCGGGTCACGGACGAGATAGGCGGCGAGACGCTTCTTGGTGCCCGCTTCGGTGAGGTCGAAGCCGGACGCATCGGAGAACCGGGTGCGCAGGGCGATCGGTGACTTGCCCGGACGCAGCACCGTGTTGGGCATCGCGTCGGACCACCGCAACCAGCCGGCGCGGGCGAGGTGGAAGACGAGATGCACTCCGTCGCAGTCGATGTCGACGAACTTGCCGTGCCGGGACACAGCGTCGACGGGAGCTCCGCTGAGCGCCTGCGGTGGCGGGTCGAAGGTCTTCAGCACCGAGAAGGACCCGAGCTCGACCCCTGTCACGGCGAGCCCGACGGTCCGCTCGGCGAGGAAGTCGACGAGCGCCTGGACCTCGGGCAGCTCCGGCACAAGGCCGAGTTTGTCAGAGATCCGCAGCGGATCCGCGGGAATCCCAGCACCGACAGCCCCCTTGCGCGGCGGTGCGACGATGGAGCCATGACGACGACGGCCGCCCCCCACGAGCTGCTGCGGCTCAAGTCACACACCGGACGGCTGGCCCTCACCACCACGGTGCTGGGGAGCGGGATCGCCCTGCTCGACAGCACCATCGTCAACGTCGCGCTCCCGACGATCGGACGCGACCTCGAGGCCGACCTCGCCGGGCTCCAGTGGGTCGTCAACGCCTACGCGCTGACGCTGGCCGCCTTCATCCTGCTCGGCGGCTCACTGGGCGACCGGTTCGGGCGACGGGCGATGTATGCCGTGGGCGTGGGCGGGTTCGGTGTCGCCTCGGTGCTCTGCGCCCTATCGCCGACGGTCGAGGTGCTCATCGCGGCACGTGCCTTCCAGGGTCTGTGCGCTGCACTGCTGGTTCCCGGCAGCCTCGCGATCCTCCAGGCGTCCTTCCACCGGGACGACCGGATGGCTGCCATCGGCGCCTGGACCGGCCTGCTGGGCGTCGCCACGGCTTCGGGACCTGTCATCGGCGGCTGGCTCGTCGAGCGTGACTGGAGGTGGGCCTTCTGGCTCAACGTGCCACTGGCGGTGGTGGTCGTGGTGCTGAGCCTCAAGTTCGTGCCCGAGTCGCGAAATCCGTTGGCCAGCAAGCACGTCGACGCAACCGGGGTCGCCCTGGCCGTGGTCGGACTGGCCGGCCTCACCTATGGCCTGACGTCCCTGTCCGACGGGCTCAGCGCCTCGGCCCTGACCATCGGTGCGATCGGCGTGATCGCGCTGGGCGGGTTCGTCCGGGCTGAGCTGCACACCCACGACCCGATGGTTCCGCCCTCGCTGTTCGCCAACCGGGTGTTCACCACCATCAACCTCGTCACGCTCCTCGTCTACGCGGGACTGTCCGCCGCGCTGCTGTTCCTCGTGCTCTTCCTCCAGACCGTGGCTGGCTGGTCCGCGCTCGAGGCTGGTGCCGCGACCTGCCCCTCAGTGTTGTCATGCTTCTTCTCGCCGGCCGCTTCGGCAGACTGGCCGCCAGGTCCAGCCCACGCCCCTACATGATCGGCGGAACCCTCGTCGCCGCAGCGGGATTCGTGCTGTTGGCCATGTCGCCGAGAGAGGCCTCCTACGTCACCAACGTCTTTCCCGGCATCACGCTGGTGGGGCTCGGCCTCGCCATGACGGTCGCCCCCCTGACCGGCACCGTGCTCGCCGCCGCGCCGGACGAGCTGGCCGGCACCGCGAGTGGCGTCAACAACGCGGTGGCGCGCACGGCCGGCCTGCTCGCCGTGGCAGCCCTTCCCCCGCTGGTCGGGTTGGGCGGCGCCGACTACGCGTCGGCCGACGCGCTCGCGCCCTCCTACCGACTCGCCATGCTGGTCTGCGCCGGGCTGCTGGTCGGCGGTGCAGCCCTGACTGCCTTCGGCCTGGCCCAGCGCGAGACGCCGTGCGCGGACGCACCCCACCTCGACGTCACGGCTCGCTAGCTGCGCGGGCCGTGCCCTACAGGTCGAGGGCGATGCGCAGCAGCCGCACCAGCCCGTAGCCGTCGCCCGCGCGGCATACCGGCACCTCGCGCTCGTGGCGGCCACGCGGTGCGGCGAACTCCTCCAACGACACGGGTATGCCGTGGGACAGCACCTGCTCGCCCGGCGTCAGCTCGCGGATGGCGATGGCTGCGACCGTGTGCGGCCGTTGCTCGGCGAAGTCGCCGTAGATCTTGGGGTCGTGCTGGCCGTCGTCACCGACGAGGACCCAGCGGATGTGGGGGAACTCGTTGGCGAGCCGGTGCAGGCAGGCCTGCTTGTGCTCCTGCCCCGACCGGAACCACCCGGTGTTGGTCGGACCCCAGTCGGTGAGGAGCAGGGGGCCCGGCGGGTAGCCGTGACGTCGAAGGAACCGGGTCAGGGTCGGCGCGGTGTTCCACGCGCCGGTGGAGACGTAGACCATCGGTGCGTTCGGGTGTCGTTCGAGCAGCTCGCGGTACATCGTCGCCATGCCGGGCACGACGTGTCGGGCGTTCTCGCTCTTCACGAAGGTGTTCCAGGCCGCGATCATCGGGCGAGGCAGGGACGTCGAGATGACCGTGTCGTCGATGTCGCTGATCAGGCCGAAGGTCTCGTCGTCGCCCACGATCATGACGGCCGCCACCACGTCCTCGGCGTCGGCCGCGCTCACCCTGACCTCGTGCCAGCCGGGCTCGAGTCCGTGGCCCTTGACCTTGGTGTCGATGTAGCCGCTGCGGTCGCTGCGGGTGTGCACAGTCTTGGCGCCGACGGTGATCGTCACGGGGACGTTCATCGCCGGTGCGGTGACGAACGCGCGCCAGCCACGGCGCTCGTCCTCGGCGGACCGGAGCTCCGCTGCGGAGGCGCCGGCGTCGGCGCGCTCACCGGGCTCGGGTCGCCGGGTCAGCAGCACCCTGCCGAGCACCCGGGCGAACTCCTGCGAGCCGTAGCCGGTGTGGGCCACGATCCGGGTCTGCCAGCCGCGGCGTCTCAGCGCCGAGTCGACCCGACGGTGCCAGGCGTCCTCGACGATGGAAGCGCGATGCGGTCTGGCCATGGACAGACCCTATGGCCTCGTGAGCACCGTCCTGAACTGGTCGACGAGTCGATCACCGGTGGCGCCGGGGCCGTCGAACTCGAAGATCTGCTCGCCACGGCTGGCGATGAGCAGTGGCCCTCCGCCGAGGTCGAAGTCCTGGGCGAGCTCGAAGTCCTCGGCGGCCAGCTCACGGGCCCGCTGGCTGGCCGCGAACAGCTCGACAGCGGGACCGTCGAGACCGAGACCCGCGCAGATCGACTCGAGGACACCCGGTGCGTCGAGCGGGCGCGACTCGACGAAGTACGCGTGCTGCACGGCACCCAGGACCGTCGAGACGGGCAGCTCGCCCGCAGCGAGGAGGGCGATGAGGCACGCGGCCGGTGCGTTGGCGGCATACCGGCCGGACTGCACGACCTCCACGTCGACGAGCGAGCAGGCGGCACTGAGCACCGCGCTGACCGAGGGCAGGTAGGCCCACGAGTCGGGATCGTAGATGTCCATGACGTAGACGAGCAGGGTCGACGGGTCGGCCGTCGACGGCAGTCCGTGTCCTGTCCATCCGGTGGTGGAGCGGCCCGGAACGCCGAGTCCGGGGAGTCGCGGCTCGTGTCCGCAGCGCAGGCCCAGCCTCGTCGACGGGCGGGGGGTGCCACAGCCGGTGAAGCCGCCGCGGCAGGTGCGGGGAGCACCCTTCATCTCGCAAACCTCCTGGGGCAAGACCGCTGCCCGTGGATGCACAGTCCCGGTAAAGCAAAAAGCAACCGGGATGGCCGTGTGGCCAAACCCGGTTGCTTCAGGTGAAGCCGAGACTAGCTCACAGCGCCTCGGAACGCGAGGATCGAGCTTCGGCGACGATCTGGGAAGCCAGCACGCGCAGCTTGAGGTTCTGCTCCTGGGACTGGCGCCGGAGCAGCTCGAAGGCCACGATCTCGCTGATCGAGTGCCGGCCCATGAGCACGCCCTTGGCCTGTTCGATGACGGCGCGACTGGCCATCGCCTGCTCCATCTGCGCCGCCACCTGACGGGCGCCGGCGACCTGCACCGCAGCTGCCAGGGCATCGGCCGCGCGAGCGGCAGCCATCCGCACGAGCACCAGGTCGCTGTGGTCGAACGCGTGCCGCTCGTAGCCGTAGAGGTTCAGGGCCCCGAACCGCCGCCCCCCGGACTCCAGGGGCAGCGCGAGCAGGGACTGCACCTCGCCGGCCTCGCAGCCTGCCATGAAGGCGGGCCAGCGCTCCTCGCCCCCGGCGAAGTCGACGAGGTTCTCGCGCCCGTTCCGGAACGCGTCCAGACAGGGCCCGTCGCCGACGGCGTACTGCACGGCGTCGATCTCGAGCGTCCCGGCCGTGGTGTACGCCGCGGTGCGCGGTCGGTCCTCCATGACCACCGTGACCCCCACCGCGTCGCAGCCGTCGATGTTGGCGTTGACCGCAGCCACCAGCCGGTCGAGGTAGGGAGCGAGGTCGTCGAGACCTTCGAGTGAGCCCGCGAGCTCGGACATCAGGCGCTGGGCCGCGGCCAGGCTGCGGGCGCCGGCGTCCTGGTGGAGCGCCTCGGCCTCGCGCGCGTCCTGCTCGGTGATCCGCGTGGCGGGTGTGGTGCTCGAGAGGTCCCCGGCATTCGCACCGTCCGCACTGCTCGGGATGCTCGGGGTGTTGTCCGGAGTGAGGTCCGGGACGGAGGCCAGCTCGGCCATGGGCGCTCCTAGGCGACGTGGTGTTCACGCTCACCGTACCCGCCAGTCGGCGTCCCGGGACCACAAACTTCCGGTATGCCGTGTGGCCGCCCGAGCGCGGACGTGCGGTGACGTGGACACGCGGTTAGATGTCGGGATGGCACACGCGCGGCTCCGACCCGGGGCCCCCCGGTGAGCGAGCAGCCCTCGTCGGTCTTCCGCAAGGGCAGCCGGTCGGCGCCGGACGGCTACTTCCGGTGGGAGGCGGCCGGGCTGGCCTGGCTCGCGAGCGCGCCGGGCGGGGCCGAGGTGGTCACCGTGCTCGACGTGGCCTCCGACCACCTGGACCTGCGGAAGCTGACCTTCGCCAACCCGGACCCGGCGATGGCCGAGGCGTTCGGCGCCGCCCTGGCCCGGACCCACGATGCCGGCGCCGCGGCATACGGGAGCCCTCCGGACGGCTGGGAGGGCGACGGCTTCCTCGGCCCGGCGACCGAGCTGCTGCCCCTGCCGCTGCGGCCGACCGAGACGTGGGGCGAGTTCTACGCCGAGCAGCGACTCCTCCCGATGCTGTCGATGGGGGTCGATAGGGGTATCTACCACCATTCCGATATTGCGCTCTTCGAGCGGTTGGCGCGCCGGGTGAGCCACGGGGAGTTCGACGACGGGGCGACGCCGGCCCGCATCCACGGCGACCTGTGGTCGGGCAACATCGCGTGGACCCCGAGCGGGGGAGTCCTCATCGACCCGGCGGCGCACGGTGGCCACCGCGAGACCGACCTGGCGATGCTCGCGCTGTTCGGGTGCCCGCACTGGGACTTCGTCATCGGCGGCTACCTCGAGCAGCACCGCCTCGACGCCCAGTGGCCCCAGCGGGTGGCGCTGCACCAGCTGCACCCGCTGATGGTCCACGCGGTGCTCTTCGGTTCCGACTACCCGAGCCGGGCGGTCGAGCTCGCCCGCCGCTATCGCTAGGGGTCGCGCTCAGCCGTCCAGCAGCCCGCGGAGGAAGGCGGCCTGACCGACGTGCTGCTGGTCGTCGTTGACGACGCTGACCAGCCGGACCCCCAGCGTGACCGGCGGGTCCCAGCGCTCGTCGACCACCCGGCCGAGGTCGTCCGGGGTGAGCGGCCGGACGTAGTCGACCGTGACGGCGTGCACCGCGTCGAGGTAGCCGACCAGCTGGTCCGGGTCGAGGCCGCGCACCCGGGCGACCTGGTCGGGGGTGTGGCCGTAGCCGGTGTCGGCCGGCACGAAGGGCAGCCCGAACCGCTCGTGCCAGCCCGCGCTCGTCCACACCTGCTCGTGGTCGGCGACCTCCGCGATGTGGTCGTCCTGGATGCGGGTCAGGTGCCAGACCAGCCACGCGATCGAGTTGGAGTTCGGCGTCGGACGCTGCGCGAGCTGTTCCGGCGACAGTCCTCGGACGGCATCCTCGGCACCCTGGCGAATCCGCGTGAAGGCGTCGACGAGCAGGTCACCGAGGGTCATGTCCGGATCCTAGGCAGATCGCTCAGGACGCGCCTCCCGGCCGGCTCGGGAGCAGCAGGGCCGAGTCGCCGAACTCGTGCCACAGGTAGCCGCCCCGCGCCGCCTCGTCGTAGGCGCGCTGGGTCAGGTCCTGCCCGGCCACGGCCTCGACGAGCAGCAGGTGCGAGGCCTGGGGGTCGTGCCACCCAGTGACCAGCCCGTTCACCACCCGGGGCGGGTCGTCGCGGGTGACCACCCGGGTCGTCCACCCAGACCTCGCAGCCACCTCGCCGCCGCCGCCGCTGTCGGCCCCGTCAAGGACCGCGGACTCGAGAGCGCGGGTCACCGTCGTCCCGACCGCCACGACGCGGCCACCGGCGGCTCGAGTGGCGTTGACCAGCCGGGCCACCGTCGCGGACACCTCGAACCACTCGGGCTGTGGCGCCTCGCCCGCCTCCTGCGACGAGACCCCCGTGTGCAGCGTGACCACCGCGACGCCGATGCCGGTCGCGACCAGCCTGGTGACCAGTTCGGGGCTGAACGGCCTTGCGGCACTTGGCATCTCGGCGCTGCCCGGACGCGTGGCGAAGACCGTCTGGTAGGCCGCCAGCGGGTAGCTCCGGTCGAGATGGCCGTAGGCGATCGGCCTTCCGTACCTCACGAGGTGCTGCTCGAGCGCGCGCGGGCCGCTCACCGCTGCCCGCCAGAGCCGGTTGCCGCTGCCGGTGGGGGAGGAGTCGGCCCGCGGGTAGGGCGCCAGCAGGGTGAGTCGCCCGCCGGCCGGGAGCTCGAGCTCCTCGCCGACCTGCGCGTCCAGGACGGCGCGGGACGCATCAGGCGGGGTGCGCAGCTCGACCACCCAGGTGCCGTCGTCGAGCCTGGTCGCGGCGTGGACGACGACCGGGCCGCGACCGCCGGCCAGGGCGTCGAACTCCGCCGCGAGGGTGGCCGAGTTGTTGACCACGACCAGGTCACCGGGCGCGAGGTATGCCGGCAGGTCCCGGAAGCGTGCGTGCGCGACTCCCTGGTCGGTGGCCACGAGCATCCGCACCTCGTCCCGGGCGACGCCACGCTCCTCGGGTGGCCCGGGAGCAGTGGTGGCGTCGGGGCTGTCGACGCGGGTCAGCGGGGCGACGGACAGGCGGGTCACGCCGACGCCTCCTGGGCGAAGTCGGCGGCCCGGTACCGGCCGCTGGCCGGGCGCTCGCGAATCAGCGCTCGAATGGCCGGCACGACCGTTTCCGGGAGCGGTCGGTCGCTGATGTCCTGGCCGGGGAAGGCGGCCTGGTGCATCGCCGTCCGCATGTCCCCCGGGTCGATCGCATAGGCGGCGACCTGCGGGTTCTCGACGCCCAGCGTCAGGATGACGTGGTCCAGGGCGGCCTTCGACGCGGCATACGCACCCCATCCCTCGTAGTGCTCCACCGCGGCGTCCGAGGAGATGCCCACCAGCACCCCGCCCGAGGCGCGCAACGCCGGGAGGACGAGCTGGGTGAGGGCCAGCGGGGCTGCGACGTTGGTGAGCCAGACGTCGTCGAGGCCGTCGGGGTCGACCTCGGCCAGTGGCGGCAGTGGGGTGGGTCCGAGGGTGCTGGCGTTGTGCACCAACAGGTCCAGCCGGCCGCTCGTCGCCACCGCGGCAGCGAGCGCCTCGCGGTGCGCCGGGTCGGTCACGTCCCCGGCGACCTGGGTGATGGTTCCGGGCAGTGAGCCGACGGCCTCCTGGAGCCGGGTGGTGTCCCGGCCGTCGACGACCACGTGCCACCCGTCTGCGGCGAGGTCCCGGGTGAGGGCCAGGCCGAGCCCGGCCGAGCCACCCGTGATGAGGGCGGTGTGCATGGTGCCTCCAGTTGCGCTGTTCGGCTGATGGAGACATCATCAAAGTTAAAGTGAACTTGAAGTCAAGCCCCGATCCGAGGAGGAGTGGAGGGCGTGGACACGACCGACGTGCTGACCGTCTCCGAGGTCGCCGAGCGCAGTGGGTTCGCGGCCTCGGCGCTGCGCTACTACGAGCGCGAGGGGCTGATCGAGGCGTCCCGCACGTCGGGCGGCCAGCGACGGTACGCCCGCAGCGTGCTGCGCCGGCTGGCCTTCATCCGGGCTGCGGGCAATGTCGGGCTGACCCTCGACGAGATCCGACGCGAGCTGTCGAACCTGCCCGCCAACCGCACGCCCACGAAGTCCGACTGGCACCGCATCTCGGCCCACTGGAGGACGAGGCTTGACGAGCAGGTCGCGGCCCTGGAGGCGTTGCGCGACAAGCTCGACTCGTGCATCGGGTGCGGCTGCCTCTCGCTGCGGCAGTGCGGCATCTCGAACCCCTCCGACTACGCCGCCTCCACCCCCGACGCTCCCGGGGCCGCCTACCTGCCGCCGCTCCTGCGGCGACCCCCGCGCTGACGGCGGAGAGGCGTTCATGACCCTCACCCTGCTCAGCTACAACATCCACAGCGGGGTCGGCCTCGACGGCGTGCTGGACCTGCGCCGGATCGCTGACGTCATCGCGGCCACCGACGCCGACCTCGTGGGGCTTCAGGAGGTGGACCGGCGCCGCCGGGCACAGAGCCGGTTCGAGGACCAGCCGGGTCTGCTCGCCCAGCTCCTGGGCTGGCACCTCGCGTATGCCGCGAACCTCGACGCCGAGCCCGCCCACCCCGGATCACCGCGAGCCCAGTACGGCACTGCCCTGCTGAGTCGCCTGCCGCTGGAGTCCGTGACCAACACCCTGCTGCCGTGCTTCCCCGGCAGTGAGCAGCGCGGCATGCTCGAGGCCACCGTCCTCGTGGACGGCACCGCCCTGCGGGTCCTCGGCACCCACCTGCAGTGGGACAGCGAGACCGAGCGGACCCGGCAGGCGGAAGCGATCGTCGCCACCCTCGACGAACGCCCGACCGTCCTCCTCGGCGACCTCAACACGACACCCGGCTCCCCGGCACACAGCTGCCTCGCCGGGCGGCTCGAGGATGCCTGGACCGTCGCGGGTGACGGCGACGGGCACACCTTCGAGGCCGAACCTCCGCCACGTCGCATCGACTACGTCTGGGTGGGCGGGGGTGTGCGCCCCCTGTCGGCGCAGGTGGTGCGCTCGGATGCCTCGGACCACCACGCCCTTCGCGTCGAGGTCGCCCTGCCCGGCTGAGGGTCGCTGCCCGGCTGAGCACCCCAAGTCAGTCCCAAGTGGCGCACAAGCAGGTGAGCCGACGCTGGTCCCGACCAGTTCACCTCTGCCTTCGAAGGACGACCCACCATGACCCGCTTGCTCTACCGACTCGGCCGCGGCGCCGCTGCCCACCCGTGGCGGACGCTCTCCGCCTGGCTGCTCATCGCCCTCGTGGTCGCCGGTCTCGCCGCGACCCTCGGCGGCACACCCCAGGACGACTACGACGTCCCGGGCGCACGCTCCCAGGTCGGCATCGACCAGCTGCGCGCCCACCTTCCCGGCGCCGGCGGCACCGCCGCCCGCGTGGTGGTGCACGACCGCTCCGGCGACCGGCCCACCGACGGGACCCTGTCCGGCCTCTCGAGCCGGTTGGAGCAGATGCCGCACGTCGTGCAGGTGTTCCCCGCACAGCGTTCGGCCGACGGCGACACGGCAGTCGTCAACGTCAGCTACGACGCCCCTGTCACCGACCCCGACCTCATGGGCCACCTCGAGCCGCTGGACGCCGCCGTCGCACCACTGCGCGCCGCGGGTCTGCAGGTCGAGCTCGGGGGAGAGCTGCCCGAGAGCGCGGCCGCCCCGATGGAGGGTCGTGGCGAGATCATCGGCATCGTCGCAGCGCTCGTCATCCTCGTCTTCGCCTTCGGGTCCGTGGTCAGTGCCGGCCTGCCGATCGCCACCGCACTCGTCGGACTCGGTGTCGGCACCGCTGGCGTCACCCTGCTCGCCGCCGTCATGGACGTCAGCACGGCCGCCCCGATGGTCGCGACCATGGTCGGACTCGGCGTCGGCATCGACTACGCGTTGCTACTCGTCACGCGCCACGCCGAGTACCTCGCGCAGGGCTTCAGCGTGACCGAGTCCGCCGGGCGCGCCGCCGCGACAGCCGGTCGGTCGGTGGTCTTCGCGGCCAGCACGGTGCTCGTCTCGCTGATGGGCCTGCGGCTCGCCGGGCTGCCCGTCTACAGCTCCTTCGGCTTCGCGACCGCCATCGCCGTGCTGTGCGTGATGGCCGCCTCGCTCACCCTCGTGCCGGTGCTGTGCCGCTTCGCCGGCCGTCGGCTGCTGCCCCGCACGGTCCGGCGCGGAGGCGCCACCCGGCGTGGCCGCGCGGCACGGGCCAAGGGCGCCCCAGCCCGTATGCCGTTCACGGCACGGTGGGCGGTCAAGGTCGCCAGGCGTCCGCTGCTGTGGGCGATGGCCGCCGCGATCGTCATGCTCACCCTGGCCGTTCCGGCCCTCGAGATGCGGACCTGGCCGCAGGACCCGAGCAGCCAGTCCACGGAGCTCACGACCCGTCGGGCCTACGACCTCGTCAGTGCCGAGTTCGGGCCCGGGAGCAACGGGCCGCTCACCGTCGTGGTCGACCGCTCCAGGCTCGGGGACGCCGCTGTGGCTTCGCTGGCCCGAGCCCTCGAGGAGCGCTCCGACATCGTCGACGTGACGCCTGCGGTCACGTCGCCCGACTCGGCCATCAGCGTGTTCGACGCGATCCCCGCCTATGGGCCGACCGACGAGCGCACTGGTGCCCTCGTGCGCAGTGTGCGCGCCCAGCTGCCTGCCGGCGCTGAGCTGACGGGGGGCACGGCGTTCTTCGCCGACATCGCCCAGATGCTCGCCGGACGCCTGTGGGTCGTCATCGCCTTCGTCGTCGCCGTCTCGGTCCTCCTGCTGGCGCTGGTCTTCCGCTCGGTCGTGATCCCGCTCAAGGCGGCAGTCATGAACCTGCTGAGCATCGGTGCCGCCTATGGCGTCCTGACGGCCGTGTTCCAGTGGGGCTGGGCCACCGACCTGCTCGGCCTCGACCACCCCATGGCCGTGTCGAGCTGGGTGCCGATCCTGATGTTCGCCATCCTCTTCGGCCTCTCCATGGACTACGAGGTGTTCCTGCTCTCCCGGATCCGCGAGGACTGGGCACGCACGGGCGACTCGCACGGCAGCGTCGTGCGGGGGCTGTCCGCCACCGGGCGGGTGATCTCGAGTGCGGCGGCCATCATGGTCGCGGTCTTCCTCGGCTTCGCCAGCGAGGTGGACGTCGTGGTCAAGCAGCTCGGCATCGGCATGGCAGCCGCGATCCTGCTCGACGCGACGGTCGTCCGGATGGTCCTGGTGCCGGCCACCATGTCGCTCCTGGGCGACTGGAACTGGTGGGTCCCCCGGTGGCTCGACCGCCTCCTGCCGCACGTGCGAGCAGAGGTCACGGACGAGGACCTCGACCTCGAGCCGGCCCCTCTGACCACGGCGCCCGCGGTGACCCGCGGCGGCGCGCCGGGCAACCCGGCATCCCTGCCCGTGGCTGTGGGGGTGAGCGGCACCGAGGACGTGGGCCTCTCGGACGAGGACCTCTGGGACGACGAGCTCGAAACCGTCACCAGCCGCTGACCGCGCCTGACCACCTGACCCAGAACCGTTGACCTGAGAGGAAACCTGTCATGACCACCACCACTGCACCCACCTGGCCGGAACAGCTCACCTTCCCCGGACAGACGGCCGCCCACCCGGGACCGGTCGACATGACGATGATGTACGTCATGCACCACGGGTTCCGCCGGGACCTGGCGGCCTTCGCCACGGCGGCCGCGGCCACCCCCACGGAGGCGCGGTCGACCTGGCGAGCGCTGGCGGCGCGCTGGGAGCTGTTCGCCGAGGTGCTCCACCACCACCACGCGGGTGAGGACGCCGGTCTCTGGCCGGCCCTCCTCGAGCGCGCCGACGAGGCGGACCGCCAGGTCCTGGAGGCCATGGAGGCGGAGCACGCGGAGATCGACCCGATCCTGACAGCGTGCGCCGCCGGCTTCGAACGGCTCGCGCACCAGGCCGACGAGGACGCCCGGGCGGCCCTGGCCGTGCGGCTGTGCGCGGCCCGGGAGAGCCTCGGACGGCACCTGCGGCACGAGGAGACCGAGGCCATCGCGATCATCCAGCGGGTGCTCACCCACGAGGACTGGGAGCAGCTCGAGGAGGAGCACTTCAGGGCCGGGGTCACGTTCGCCCAGGTGCTCGCCCTGGTGCCCTGGGCCGCCCACGACGTGCCGGGACCGTTGCGGCGTCAGGTGTTCGCGAAGACCGGTCGGCCCAACCACATCCTGTGGCTGCTCACCCGCCGGGCCTTCGAGCGGCGCGAGGCCATCGCCTTCCGCTATGTCGACTAAGCAGTCTGGGCGTCAGAAGGAGTAGCGCTCCCGCTGGTCACGCAGCCACTGCGCGGCCAGCGGGATCTGCCATTCCTCGCACAGCTCGAGCGCGCGATCGGCGTGGCTGGCGGCCAGGTCCGCCTCGCCGACCGCGGCCGCCGCCTGGGCGAGGTAGGCGTCGACGGGCCCCATCGCGTTGCCCGATCCGGCGCAGCACGAGTAGCCGGCGTACGCCGCCAGCCGGTCGTAGGCAGCCGACGCCATCGCGTGGTCGTCAAGGCCGAGGGACGCCTCGGCCGCGGCACACCAGTTGAGCATCGAGAACCAGTCGTCGTCGTCGACGCGCACGGCGTGGGTGGCGGCAAACTCCCTGGCACGGTCGAGCTCACCGGCCCGCAGCCAGAACACGAGCATCGTCGAGGTCACCGGCAGCACACTGTGCTCCACGAACTGCTCGAGCACCGGGGCCACCTCGAGGGATCGGCCCTGCCACAGCCGCAGCGACATGAGGGCGCCGGCCGTGGCGTCCTCGGTCTGCGACAGCGTCATCTCCTGGTCCAGCCGGACGATGTCGTCCATCCTCTCGACGCACTCGTCGAACCGCCCCGCCATCGCCAGCCACGGCAGCTCCAGGCTGTCCAGCACGATGAGCCCGTACGGCAGCCGCAGCCGCTGGGCCCAGTCGCGCGCCACCACCGCGTGCTCCCACATCTCCTCGACCAGCCCGAGTTCCCCGGCCACCACGGCCCGCAGCGTCGTGGTGACGACGTACGCGCGTTCGTTGCCGAGCCGGTGGGCCAGCTCCATCCCCTCGGTGACGAGGTCTCGGCGCAGCGGTGCGGTGGACGTCCGCCAGACGGCGACGTAGGAGAGCTGGCAGGCGTCGAGCAGCAGGTCGTCGTCGCCGATCCGCCGGGCCATGGCCAGACCCTCCTCGACGAGCGCCATCCGCTCCTCGAAGGTCGAGCCGTAGTAGATCTCGAGGGCAAGGCCGAGCATCACCCGGCAGCGCAGCCCGCCATCGGCGGGAGGCAGCCCCGCCAGCGCACGACGCAGCGCCTCGACGACCACCGCGTTGACGGTGCCGTGGGGTCCCGACTGCCACAGCGCCCCCACGGAGGTCACGGTGGCGGCCCGACCGAGGAGCTCGACGTCCGCAAGCTCGTCCGCGACGGCGATCGCCGCCTCCGCTGTCGCCACCAGCCCCTCCCAGTCGCCCGACCAGCGCTGGGCGTCCGCGAGGTCCATCAGCACGTCGTACCGCTCGCGTGCGGTGGAGTCAGGGTCCTGCGGCAGGGTGTCGAGGGCCGACCGGAGCAGGTCTGCGGACTCCTCGTAGGCGTGCAACCGCCGCGCCAGGGCCGCTGCGCCGACGGCTGCGAGCCAGGCACGCGACGCGTGGGCCGGCCCGGCGGCCAGCCAGTGTCGCGCGACCTCGGTCTCTCGCCCTGGCCCGCCGGCCAGCGACTCCGCGACCCGGGCGTGGGCTCGCGCGCGACGGGCAGCGGGGATGGCTGCGTAGATCGTGTCGCGCACCAGCGCGTGACCGAACAGGTAGCGGTCGATGCCGTCCTCACGGACCAGCCCCGCCTCGAGTGCGGGGTCGAGCTGGTCGAGCAGGTCCTCCTCGTCGAGGCGCGAGACCGCGGAAAGGGTGGCGAGGTCGAACTGCCGGCCGACCAGCGCCGCCCACCGCAGGGCCGACACGCTCTCCTCGGGCAGCCGTTTGAGCCGCCGGGCGAGCACGTCGTGCACCGCGGCCGGGGGGTTGGCTTCGGCCAGCAGGGCGGACAGGTCGCCGCCCTCGCGCGCCAGCCGGGCGTACTCCACGAGGAAGAACGGGTTGCCGTCGGTCCGCTTCCTCAGCGACGCGGCCTCGTCAGGGGAAGGCGTCGACTCGCTCACGGCCTCGACGACGCGCGAGGCCTCACCCGCCGTGAGCCCGTGCAGGTCGATCCGCACCGCGTGGCGACGGGCGAACATCTCCACCGCGTCGAGGAGCGCGTCAGTGGGTTCGGGGTGGCTGCGCCACGTGCCCACCACGAGCAGCCGGCCGTCCTGCACTGTCTCTCCGAGCAACCGCAGCACGCGCAGCGACGCGACGTCGGCCCAGTGCAGGTCGTCGAGCAGCACGACGACGGTGCGACCGGTCGCGGCCTCGGCCACCGCGCCCGCGATGGCCTCCCACGTGCGGAACCTGCCCCCACCGTCCTCGTCCTGGTCGGTCATCTCGGGCAGCTCACGCCCGAGCCCGCGCAGCACCTGCTGCCACGGCCACAGCGGGGGCGCCCCGTCGTCCTGCGAGCACCGTCCGAGCAACACGGTCGCACCGCGTTCGTTGGCCACGCGGGCCAGCTCGCCCGCAAGGCGGCTCTTGCCGATGCCCGGCTCCCCGACCAGCGCGGCGAGGGCCACCGTGCCCGACTGGGCCTGGTCCAGCGCGCCGACCAGCTCCGCCAGCTGCGGTGACCGCCCGACGAGGGGCCAGGGCGGAAGCGTCGGGACGAACGACTGGATCCGGGTCGGCCCGCCTCCGCCCACGGACTCGGTGCCGCCGGTCGCCACGTCGGGTGTCCAGGACGCCGGCTGCCCCGCAGGCGACGCCGGCTGCCAGTCCAGGGCGGGGTCCTGCCGAAGCACCGCCGCCTGCAGGTCGCGCAGCTCCTGCCCCGGTTCGAGGCCGAGCTCCTCGGCGAGGACCTCGCGGACCTCGCGCAAGGCGTCCAGGGCCTCGGCCTGACGGCCCGCCCGGGTCAGGGCCAGCGCGCGCAGCCCCCAAAGTCGTTCGCGCAGTGGGTATGCCGTCGTGAGGGCCTCGAGCTCGCCGGCGACAGTAGCGTGTTGCCCGAGCTCCAGGGCGGCGACTGCCCGGTCCTCGAGGGCGACGACGCGCAGCTCCTCGAGCCGGGCGCGCTCGGCCACCGCGAAGGGTGCGTCCTCGAGCTCGAGGTAGGGCGTGCCGCGCCAGAGGGCGAGAGCCCGGTCGAGGTCGGCGACGATCGAGCTCAGCTCCTCGGTGGTGAGCCCACTGGCATCGTGCAGGCGCGCCAGCTGGCCGATCCGACGGTGGGCGCGGCTCACGGCGCGGTCGAACGAGGCGGCGTCGAGGTCGTCCTCGCCCACCCGCAGCGCATATCCCGGCGCCACCGTCACCAGGACCGTCGACGGTGCCCGGGCCGCGCGCCCCGGCTCGAGCGTCCGGCGCAGGCCGGCGATGTAGGCCTGCAGGGTGCCGGTCACCCCGGGTGGCGCACCGTCCGCCCACAGCATGTCGACGAGGGCGTCCACCGACACCGGGCGCCCGTGGTTCATGGCGAGCGCGGCCACCAGGGCGCGCTGCTTGCGCGTGCCGAGATCGACCGGCGCGTCGCCGAGATGGGCCTGCACGGCGCCGAGGACACCCACTCTCATTCGCCCGAGAGTACGCGCGGGGCGCGCCGTGACGCTCGTGCTTTCAGGCGATATCGGCGACGCCGACCCATCACGCCGAGAGGCGGTATGCCGCGTGGTGACCACGCGGCATACCGGTCCCCCTCTGTCCCCCGTCCCCGGTCCCCGTCAGGACTCTCTCTGCCCACCCTCAGTCGGTGACGCGACCGTTCTCGACGAGCCGCGGGATGCGGTGGTTGCCCACGAACAGTCCGTGCGGGTCGACGGCCGAACGAATCCCCTTGAGCTGCAACCAGGTCCGCTCCGTGTAGGCAGTGCGCGGGTCGACGTCGGTCTCGGCGAAGTTGAGGTAGCTGCGGCCGTTGGACCAGGGCGACAGCACCTTGGTCAGCCGGTGGGCGTCCTGCTGACCCTGGGCAGCCATCTCCGGTGTCATCGCCATGGCACCCGCGAAGGTGACGAACTGCCCGTCGAGCCTGGACAGCGCACCGCCGCCCTCGTGGGTCCGGCCGAGCGCTCCTCCGAGCTGACGCAGCTCGGCCATCAGGAGCGAGGACGACGTGCCCGGCCCCACCTCGGACAGGAAGGCGTCGATCGCCTCGTCCGGGAGGGAACCCAGCATCGCCGAGTCGGACACCACCGGCGTCGGCCCCTCGGGGTCCATGTGCAACCGCACCAGGGACTTCGCCGGCACCCGCCCGAACGTGTCGATCTCGGGGGAGAGGGCCCGCAGGTCGGCGATCGCGGCCTGGCCGGCCTCGTCCGAGCCGAGCACGGCACCGTCGATGACGACGACCGAGCGGCCGCGCAGCATCTCGGGGATGTCCGGGATGGGCGGGAGGTTGAGGACGCGGAAGGACGTGGTGACGTCGTCGGGCGCGCCCGGAGCCCACTGGGCCCACCGGCGCAGCACGGGGTCCGCGAGCTCCCGGTCCCAGATGAGCATCCCCGCATAGGCGCTCTCGATGGCGTAGAGCCGGAACTCCAGGGCGGTGACGACGCCGAAGCTGCCGCCTCCGCCACGCAGTGCCCAGAAGAGCTCGGCGTTGCGGTGCACATCGGCCCGGACGTGCTCACCGTCGGCCATCACCAGCTCGACGGCGGTCAGGCTGTTGGTGGCCAGGCCCAGACGTCGGGCGTACCAACCGATGCCCCCGCCCAGGGAGTAGCCGGCGATGCCGACGTCGGGGGAGCTGCCGTGCAGGGCAGCCAGGCCGTGGTCGCCGGCGGGCTCGGTGGCGTGCATCCAGAGGGCGCCGCCCTCGACGCGGGCGATCCGGCGCACCGGATCGATGCTCACGCCGGTCATCGCCGACGTGCGCAGGACGACGACGTCGTCCAGGCCCTGGGCGACGAGGGGTCCCGCGTTGTGTCCGGTGCTCTGCGGGGCGACCCGCAGGTCGGCGGCGGCGGCCGCGCGGACCACCTCTTGCACCTGGGCGACCGTGGTCGGTTGCGCCACGGCCGCCGGCCGCTGGTCGAGGGCCGCGTTCCACGGCAGGCGTGCCGCGTCGTACCCGGGGTCGCCGGGCAGGTGAACCGCACCGTCGCACAGGCCGCGCAGTGCCTCGGCGCGGCGGGTTGAGGTGGTGAGGTCGATGGTCATGGGTGACTCCTTGTTCCGCAGGTCAGAAGGTGTGCGGAACACGGTGCCCCCACCCACTTGGGCGGCACTTGGAGCCGGCTTGGGGTCGCCCGCCGGCTCGACAGATCAGCCGGTCATGACCCTCGCGCGTGCGGCCGGCTCCGGGGTGCTGGTGCGCTCGACCCGCGAGGCGACATCGGCCACGGTGTCCTGGAGCAACCCGACCAGCCGGTCGGCGACGTCGTCGACGCAGGCAACCGCGAGGCCCTCGACGGCATACGCGACCGTGTGTGGCGCGGTCTGGCGTCGATAGGTCCGCTCGCTGACCAGGGCGACACGCGCGTAGCGCTCCGCCCAGGCGTGGGCGTCGGGAGCCGACGCGAACGCGGTGGCGCACCAGCCGTCCACGTCGCCCCGCACGGCGGGGCGGGTCGCGGCCAGCCGCTGGGCCGTCAGCAGGCCCACGGCGAGCACGTTCTGGCGGGTCGACGGAGCCACGGGAAGCGCCGCGGCGGCGGCGCGGGTCGCGATGACCAGGTCGAGGTCGAGGTCGGTCCCGGTGAGGCCGACCACGTCGGGGATGAGGGTGACCAGCCTGGGACGGTCGACGTCCCCGAGCGAGTCGTTGACCATCCGGGCGAGCGCGGCCAGCAACGGGTGGGTGCACGCGGGGTGGTCGCTCCAGCGCTCGCCGGCGAGGAAGGAGGCCATCTCCATGAAGCAGGCGCCCTTGCGAGGGTTGCGGTGCCGTCCCGCGGACAGGACAGGGACCAGGTCCGGCAGGGTCGTCTCGCGGCTCATCGCATCTCCCAGCGCACGGTCGTGGTCACCCGCCACGCCGCCATTTCCACTATGCGCCGGGGACGCTCGGGGCGCCACCCCTACTCGGTGCGATGACGGTCCGGTGGCGGTCGGCGCCGCTGAGGGGTCGTCCGGAGCCAAACCGCCGCATCCGCAAGGATCGCCTCGTCCTCCTGATGGAGAAGGCGCGCCCCTCCCTGCCGGATGTGTCGTAGTACTCCTGGCCCGACGATGGTGACTGCCGGGGGGACATCACCTGATCCGCAGCCCCGTCACCCATTCCTCGCCAGCATCTGGCTCTTGTGCAGGGAGTCCCGAATGACGGTCATCGAGCGCCTCTTCGACAACGCGTGGTACGTCGCCAACGCCTCGCCGACAGCCCGCGACCAGCTCGCCGCCGACGTGACGCGGGCGTGGATGGCCCGGGAGTCGGCGATGAGCGACGCCGCCAGCGCGTGCAGCGTGGCCGGCGTCTCCCCGGCTCGATCGGCCCTGGCCCTGTCGCTGAACAACGCCACCCAGGCGGCGTACGACCGGGCACGGTCCCGGGCCGCCGAAGCCGCACGCTGCACCGACATCATCGGCGGCCACGCCTTCTGCGTGCGCCGGGAGGTGCACCCGAACGGCGCCATGTCCGTCGAGGTGACCTCGTGCACGCTCATCCGGCGGGCGTCCCTGTCGGTGAATGGTCGCGGGCACGAGTGGAACGCCACCTTCCACGACCCGCAGGGCCGGCTGCGCGAGTCGTTCTCGACCGTGCTCGGCACCGATCCGTGGGCAGCCCTCCACACGGCGTGTGAGTGGATCGTCAGCGGTCAGCTCTGAGGCTCGCGAACCAGGGGGCCGAGACCGACTTGGGCACGACCATCGCCCAGGCGTCCAGCACGATCTCGGGAAGCCGCTCCAGCTCGATCGCCGCTGTCCACGCCTCGACCCACTGGTAGCGCAGGTCGACCTGTCCGGGCATGAAGAAGACGTCGGGCTCCGACTCGACCAGGGCCGCCCGCTCCTCGCGAGGAAAGGCGAAGCCCATCTCGGTCTCGTCGCGGGAGAAGGCCAGCCACACGATGCTGCCGACCCGCCACTTCACCCGGTCGCGGACCAGTACCTCGTAGGCGCGCGGCAGTGGCGCCGCGATGCGGCGCACGTCCTCGACGGTGACGGCCACCCCACCACTGTCGCACCCGTCACTGACAGCACAGTCATGCAGGAGTGCGAGAAGACGTCAGCTCTCCGGGACGCTGGTCCGCAGCTCCTCCAGCCACGCGCGGGCGGTGACGTCGGACGGCATACGCCAGTCGCCACGGGGCGAGAGTGAGCCACCCGCAACGACTTTGGGGCCGTTGGGGAGCGCGGAGCGCTTGAACTGGTTGCTGAAGAACCGATGCACGAAGACCTCCATCCAGCGCCGGATCGTCGCGAGGTCGTATGCCGTGCGGCGGCCCTCGGGGTATCCCGCGGGCCACTCGCCGGACTCCGGGTCGGACCACGCGTGGAGCGCCAGGAACGCGATCTTGCTGGGGCGGTAACCGCGACGCAGCACGTGGTACAGCGTGAAGTCCTGCAACGCGTAGGGCCCGACGGAGTCCTCCGTGGACTGGAGCTTCTCGCCCGCCCTGGTCGGGACGAGCTCGGGGCTGATCTCCTGGTCGAGGATCTCGGTGAGGGTGCCGTTGACAGGGCCCTCGAACTGGCCGCTGCCGACCACCCACCGGATCAGGTGCTGCATCAACGTCTTGGGCACGCCGCTGTTCACCCCATAGTGCGACATCTGGTCGCCGACGCCGTACGTGCACCACCCGAGCGCCAGCTCGGACAGGTCGCCCGTGCCGAGGACGATCCCACCGCGCTGGTTGGCGGCGCGGAAGAGGTAGTCGGTGCGCAGGCCTGCCTGGACGTTCTCGAAGGTTACGTCGTAGACCTCCTCGCCGCGCCCGAAGGGGTGAGCCAGGTCCTTGAGCATCTGGGTCGCGGCCGGCCTGATGTCGAGCTCCTCCCACGTGATCCCGAGGGAGTCCATGAGGTGGATCGCGTTGGTCTTGGTGCCGTCGCTCGTGGCGAAGCCCGGCATCGTGAAGCCGATGATGTCGGTGCGCGGCCTGCCGAGTCGGTCCATGGCCTTGGCCGCGACGATGAGCGCGTGCGTGGAGTCGAGCCCGCCGCTGACGCCGATGACGATCTTGGGCTGCCAGGTGTCGGTGGCGATGGCCCGCAGCCGCTGCTCGAGCCCGGACACCTGGATGTTGTAGGCCTCGTAGCAGTCGAGCGCCAAGCGGGCCTCGTCGTCGGGCACGAAGGGGAACCGGTCGACCTTGCGGCGCAGCCCGATGTCACCCGACGGTGGCTTCAGGGCGAAGCCGAGGGTGCGGAAGTCCGCGCCGTCGCTGGCGTCGATCCGCTCGGCGCGGCGGTTGTCGTCGAAGGAACCCTGTCGGATGCGTTCCTGCCGCAACCGGTCGAGGTCGACGTCGACGACGGTGGCGCGGGCACCGTCCGGGAAGCGCTCGCTCTCCCCGAGCAGGTCGCCCATCTCGTAGACCATCGTCATGCCGTCCCAGGACAGGTCGGTCGTGGACTCACCGGCCGACGCCGCGGCATACAGGTAGGCCGCGTTGCACCGCGAGCTCGCCGAGCGGGCGAGCAGGTGGCGGTCCTCGGCGCGGCCCACGGTGATGGGCGACGCGGAGAGGTTGAGCAGCACGGTGGCTCCCGCCAGCGCGGCCTTGGCGCTCGGGGGGACCGGCACCCACATGTCCTCGCAGATCTCGACGTGGACGGCGAGGCCGGGGACGTCGTCGGCCTCGAAGATGAGGTCCGGGCCGAACGGGAGGTCGCCCTCCTCGTCGGCACCCGGCCAGTGCGGCGCGTGGAACCAGTCGCTGCGGGTGTCGTCGCCGGAGGCGAAGTGTCGCTTCTCGTAGAACTCGCGGTAGTTGGGCAGGTTGGACTTCGGCACGACGCCGAGGACCTCGCCGCGGTGGATGACGACGGCACAGTTGAACAGCCGGTTGCCGTGCCGCAACGGGGCGCCCACGACGACGACGGGAAGCAGGGTCCTGGTCGCCACGGCGAGGGTGACCACTGCGCGGTCGACCTCGTCGAGGAGGACGTCCTGGAGGAGGAGGTCGTCGATGGCGTACCCGGACAGGCTCAGCTCGGGGAAGAGGGCCACCGCAACACCCTCCGCGTGCCGCAGCCGCACCTGCTCGACGACCGCCTCGGCATTGCGGGCGGGGTCGCCCGCGTGGACGGGGAGGGTGCAGGCCGCGACGCGGGCGAAGCCGTGGCGGTAGGCAGACGCGAAGTCCGACGATGAAGCCCCGTGGTCCATGGCCCGAGTCTGTCAGAGGGTCCGGTGCGAGGACCGGCGAAGGGTTCGCGTCGAGCCCCGCCGCCCGCCGTTCGTCCCGTTCAGCCGCGCAGTCGGGCCGCCTGACGGGTGAGGTGGTCACGCTCCGCCGCGCTGGTCGCCGCCCTGGCCGCCGCGGCATACAACGTGTGTGCCTGATCGAGGTCCCCGGCCTTCTCGTGCAGGTATGCCGCGACGGCGACGTGGCGGGGGACGGTTGCGTCCACCGCGGCCAGGGCTCGGAGGCCTGCGAGCGGGCCGTCGACCTCGCCGACGGCGACGGCGCGGTTCAGCGCGACGACGGGGCTGTCGGTGAGCCGGGTGAGCTCGTCGTACCACTCCAGGATCTGCGTCCAGTCGGTCTCGGCCGCGGACCGGGCGTCGGCGTGCAGCGCCGCGATGGCGGCCTGGGCCTGGAACTCACCGAGCTGGTCGCGGGCCAGGGCGTCCTGCAGGATCCGCACCCCGTCGGCGATCGCGGTCGTGTCCCACCGGGAACGGTCCTGGTCGGCCAGCGTCACGAGCTCGCCGGCCTCCGTGCGGCGCGACGCCCGCCGGGCGTGGTGCAGCATCATCAGTGCCAGCAGCCCCGCCACCTCGGGTTCGTCGGATGCCGCAGCCAGCTGACGGGTCAGCCGGATCGCCTCCGCTGCCAGGTCGACCTCGCCCGTGTAGCCCTCGTTGAACACGAGGTAGAGGACGCGCAGCACGACCGCGAGGTCGCCCGGATGGGTCAGCCGCTCGCCCGAGATGGTGCGCTTGGCGCGGCTGATCCGCTGCGCCATGGTCGCCTCGGGGACGAGGTAGGCCTCCGCGATCTGGCGCGTGGTCAGCCCGCCGACGGCGCGCAGGGTCAGCGCCACCGCGGAGGTCGGCGAGAGCGCAGGGTGGCAGGAGAGGAACAGCAGCAGGAGCGTGTCGTCGGCCTGTTCGGTGGCGCCCGGCCCCGGCTCCTCGTGGAACCGCTCCTCCCGCCTGCGTCGCGCGGCCTCCGATCGCACCGCGTCGACGTACCTGCGCGACGCCACCGTGACGAGCCACGCCTTGGGTTCGTCGGGCTGCGCGGACGGCCAGCGACGGAACGCCTCGACGAGGGCCTCCTGCACGGCGTCCTCGGCCGCCGCGAAGTCTGCTCCGCGGCGGACGAGGATGCCGAGCACCTGAGGTCCGAGGTGCTTGAGCAGCTCGTCGAGCTCGCTCATCGCCTGGTCACTCCGTGATGACGGGCGGCTCGGACATGAACGCCCGGACCTCGATCCACTCGTTGAGGGGGACGCCACCCGGGCCGGGGGCCGACGAGAGGAACGCCGCCGCCTCGTGGGCGCGCTCCACCGAGTCGACGTCGATCACCATCCAGCCGGCGATCAGGTCCTTGGTCTCGGCGAACGGGCCGTCGGTCACCGGCGGCTTGCCCTCGCCGTCGTACCGCACGAAGGCGCCCTCGGGTGAGAGCCCATCGGCGTCGACGAACTCACCCCGCTCGCGGAGCGTGTCGGCGACGTGGTGCATGAACCCGATGTGGTCCGAGATCTCCTGGGGAGTCCATTGGTCCATGGGGATGCAGCCCTGGGGGCTGCGCTCCGGACCGCCTCGGTAGTGCTTCAGCAGCAGGTACTTGGCCATCGTCATCTCCTTCGTCCGTGCCGGCCATTCTGGCCGCCATCACCCCCAGGACGGAGCCGTCGGTCGGTTCTCGACATGGTCGGCGACACAACTTTCGGCCCACGGGGGGGAACTTCGGGTATGCCGCGTGGCTCAGCCCTGCACGGGGAGGTGGGCGTCGAGCCAGCCCACCACCTCGTCCATCACCTCGTCGCGGTTGGTCTCGTTCAGGACCTCGTGGCGCGCCTCGGGCCACAGCTTCACGCTGACGTCCTGCACGCCGAGACGGCGGTACTGGTCGGCGACCTGCTGGACGCCCTTGCCCTTGGCGCCGACGGGATCGAGTGACCCGGCGATGAGGTGGATGGGCAGCTCCTTGGGCACGCGGGCCACCTCCGAGTCGGCGTTGATGGCAGCGAGGCCGCCCAGCAGGTCGACGAAGAAGCCGCTCGTGAACACGTTGCCGCAGCGCTCGTCGGCGACGTACTTGTCGACCTCGGCCTCGTCACGGGAGAGCCAGTCGAACTTGGTGCGGTTCGGCTTGAAGGCCGCGCCGTACTGGCCGAAGGTGAGCTGGTCCATCAGGGCGCTGGGGTGGCGACGGCCGCGCAGGCGGGCCTGGGCGGAGGCGAGCGCGAGGCCCACCTTGCCCAGCGCGCCCGGGTCGCCGGCCGTGCCGGAGAGCACCAGCCCGTCGAGCTCCCCGCCGAACCGCGTGACGAAGGAGCGGCTGAGGAACGAGCCCATGCTGTGGCCGAAGAGGAAGAACGGCAGACCCGGGTGCTCGGACAGCGCGTGCTCGGTCACGAGGTGCAGGTCGTCCACCACGGTGTCCCACCCGTGGTCGTCGGCGAAGTAGCCCCCGTCCTGGGCGGCGCGCGCCGTGGAGCCGTGGCCGCGGTGGTCGCTCGCGTACACGGCATACCCCGCTGCGGTCAGCCGTTCACCGAACCGGGCGTAGCGGTCAGAGTGCTCGGCCATGCCGTGCGCGACCTGGACCACGGCCTTGGGTGGGCCCTCGGGCAACCACCTGTTGACGTGCAGCTGGGTTCCGTCGGGAGTGGTCAGGGTGCTCGTGCTCGACTGCATTGCGCCTCATTCGCTCGGAAAGGTGTCGCCAGGGCCGCTGCGCTGACAATAGCCACGCGCGGGAGCCGTGACGGACCGTTGCCCGGCATTTGGTGGGGCGATGAGTTCTGCCGGGTGGCATGGTCTGTATCGACGAATCCCACCCTCGTGCGAAAGGCTCCGACCATGGCCAGAAAAGTCTCGGCCCACCTGTTCAACTCCGTCAACGGCGTCGTGGAGGCCCCCGACCAGTGGCAGTTCGACCGCTTCGGGCCGGAGGAGATGGAGATGATGGGCAAGGCCATCGGCGGCGTCACCGACGTGGTCATCGGCCGCAAGCTGTGGGACGAGTGGTCGCAGTACTGGCAGTCCGCGGGTGCCGACGACCCGTTCGGCCAGTTCATCAACCCGGTGCGCAAGCACGTGGTGTCCTCGACGCGATCGGGTGACCTCGGCTGGAACAGCACCGTCATCGACGGCGACCCGGCCGCCCACGTCCGGGAGCTCAAGGAGTCCGAGGGTGGGGACATCTCGGTCGTGGGCGGCATCGACACCATCCGGTCACTGTTCCTGGCCGGTGTCATCGACGAGCTGACGCTGACCACCCACCCGGTGGCTGGCGTCGGTCGTCGGCTCTTCGACGAGTCCGTGCCGGTCACCCGGCTCGACCTCGTCGACAGCCAGGTCACGTCGGTCGGGAACGCCGTCCTGACCTACCGGTTGCGGCCGCAGGACTGAGCCGAGCCACCACCTCCGGCCGGGTGAGGACCAGGCCCACCAGCTGGGTCCGACTGGTCAGCCCGAGCTTGTCGCGGATGCCGTCGAGGTGTCCCTCCACCGTGCGGACGGTGATCACCAGGGCGTCCGCGATCTCACGGTTCGACAAGCCCTGCGCGACGAGGGTCGCGATCTCCTTCTGGCGCTCGGTCAGGGCGGTGGCGGCGCGGTTGACGTCCCGGTCCCTCGGAGCCTCCCGCCGCGGCCCGCGGGTGACCTCGGCGAGGAACTCACCGGGGGACCCGGAGGCGATCTCGACCACGTCGACGGTCCCTATCGAGATGTTCGGCGTCACCGAACCGGCCGAGGGGAGGGTTGCCACCTCCCTGCGCAGGGCCAGGGCCAGCCGCTGCGCCGCACCGGCTGCCGTGGCACTGACCAGCACCGCGAAGTGTCCGAAACCCAGGGCAGCGACGAAGCGGTCGGCCCCGCGCAGCCGGTCGGCGAGTCCGACCATGACCGTGTCGGCGGCGTCGATGCCGTCCGCGTGCACGATCCCGCCGACGTTGGTCACCTCGATGATCGCCATGACCACCTGCGCTCCGGGAGCCTGACCCGGGTGTCGTTCCAGGCTTCGCTGGACGCGGTACTCCAGCTCGACGCGGGTGGGCAGCCCCGTCATCGGGTCACGCGAGAAGAAGGGGTCGACGACGTGGGGGGCCGGCACCGCGGAGTCGGGCAGCACCCAGTGACTGCCCACGATGGAGACCACGCGGTGCGCGTCGTCGTGAAGGCCCCGCGCGGTGATCCGTACCAGGGCATTGCCGTCCGGGCCGGGCACGAGCACCGCCAGGCTCAACGTCCGGGTCCGCCCCTCGGCAACGGCGGCGATGCCGTCGCCCAACGGCGAGCGCTGGTCCTCCGGGAAGCCGTCGAGCCACTGGTCGATGGACCAGCTGCTCGCGTCAGCCATGCCGTGGTGTCGGAGGATGGAGGGGGACAACCTCAGCAGGTCGTTCGCCGGGTCGTAGTCCCACGACCCCATCGGCGCCCGGACCGCGGCGCCCTGGTCGACACGCTGGGTCGCCATCGCCACGCCCAACGAGTCGTGGATGGCGTCGCGGGCTGACAGCAGCAGCCGTCGATCGGCCTGGCTGAAGTCGCGAGGCGAGTCGTCCAGGACACAGATGGTCCCGAAGACGTCACCGTCGGGCCAGTAGACGGGGAAGCCGAGATAGGCCAGCAGCCCGCGCCGGGCATCGGGGTTCTCCACCCACTCCGCCTCGCTGCGGCTGTCAGCCACGACGAGCTCGGCCTGGTTGGTGATGACGTACTCACACAGCAGGCCCGGCTCGAGAGCCAGCCGCTCTCCCGGGTCGTAGTAGTCCTGCTCAAGGCTCGGTGCGGTCATCTCGATCGCACCGTCTTCCGTGTGCCGGGTCACGAGCCCCAGCTTCACGTTCATCGACCGTGCGAGGACGGTCATCACCAAGCGCCACGAGGCCACCGTCTCCTGCGACGGCGCCCTCGTGGTCATCGACTCCTGGTCCGGCATCTCCTGATCCCCCTGCATCGAGTTGTCTCCCCACCCGACGAGGTACCCAGGACGGCCCGCACCGTCGTGGCACCAGGACAGGTAGTTCCCCCCGTGTGTGCGGAGTCCTCGGCAGCCAGTCTGGAGTCGTCCTTCAGCACCAAGGCTGGTCCACAACTCGACAGAGACTGCACAGCACGTCGACCGGCCGCAGCCGGTATCCCCAGACGGCCCGGGTCGACATCCCGGAGGCGGGTGCGGTGACACTCGCCACCTTGAGCTGGTTGCCTCACCCGTCCTCCCCTTCCGGGTGCATGGGTCGGTATGCCGTCGGCCTGCTCACCGACCCGCGACCCCTGCAAAACGTTCGACAACCCCGCCCGAAAGTAGCACCACCCCTCGCGTCGACGTCAACACGCGGCATCGCTGGAGCAGTCGAACCATGACAACGAACATCGAGGTCCGGACCCGGACCTCTGGACGAGGAGGTACCGATGTCAGCGCTACCCGTCGGTTCGGACGCGCCACACCCTCGGCGCGGCACCGACGCCGATGAGCAGCACGACTCCGGTGTCGGGCAGCACCACGCTCCTGGCGAGGAGGTTGACTCGGCCCTGATCGAGGCCGTCCGGGCGGGCGACGAGTCCGCGACGGCGACGTTGTACACGCGCTACCACGCGTCGGCGCTGAGGGCGGCGAGGGGCATCGCGGGGCACGGGGTTGCCGAGGACCTCGTCTCCGAGGCCTTCACCAAGGTGCTGGTGGCGATCCTCCACGGGGCCGGTCCCAAGGTCGCGTTCCGCCCCTACCTGGTCGCGACGATCCGCAACCTCTACGTCGACGGAATCCGCCGGAGCGCCCGGGAGTTCCTGGTCGATGATCCTGACGTCCTCGACAACGCCGAGCCCGATGCGGCAGAGGCGTTCGTGGAGCACACCGTGATGATGGATGCCCTGGCCACGCTCCCACCCCGGTGGCGGGAGATCCTGTGGCGGACCGCGGTGGTGGGCGAGCCCCTGGGTGTCGCGGCCGCCAAGATGGGCCTGAACCCCAACGCGGCTGCCGCCCTGAACTTCCGTGCGCGGGGTGGCCTGCTCAAGGCCTACCGCGAGGCCCAGGACCAGGAGACCGGCTGGTAGCAGCGGCCCGCGTGCTCGGTGCCCGGTCAGGGGAGTGCCGTCAGCGGACCACCTTGAAGTTGAACTGGCCGGTGCCCAGCGTACCCATCAGGCGAAGCCACAGGGGCAGCAGCATCTCGGCACCCCGAGCGGTCTCCAGGGCGCCGAGGTCGATGACGTCGTCGTGCCCGAAGGCCTGCAACAGCGCGACGACCTCGGCCTTGGCGTCCGCGTCGTCACCCGACACGAACACGGTGCTGGACTGACCGAGGGACTGCGGGTCGACCATCAGGGAGGCGGTCAGGGTGTTGAGGGCCTTGACGACCTTCGCCCCGGGGTAGGCCCGCTGCACCTGCTCGGCCAGGGAGTCGCTGTCCTTGACGAAGAGCGTGGGCGGGAAGCCGGCGGTGAAGTCGAGCGGGTTGGAGATGTCGAGCAGCACCTTGCCGTTGAGGTTGTCCGCTCCGGCCAGACCCAGGACGCTGAGGGCGACCATGCCGGAGGAGGCGTTCACGACCAGGGTGGCACCGGCTGCGGCGTCGGCGAAGCTGGTCAGCTCGACCCCGGGGTGGGCGGCGTGCCAGGTCGTGAACGGCGGGTTGCCCATCTGGTCGGGGTCGACCCGGGCCGCGGTCGCCTCGGGGTCACGGGTGCCGATGGCCACTGAGTGGCCCAGCTCGTCGAGCTTGCCGGCGATGGTCTGGCCGACGATGCCGGTGCCGAGCACTGCGATTCTCATGAGGCGATAGTAGGCACGTGCCACGGGTCCGTCCCAGGACGCCGTGGGGCGCGCCTGCAGAGGGATCGAGCGAAGGCCCCCAACCGTGGTGGTTGGGGGCCTTCAGCTCACGTGCGCGAGGGGGGATTTGAACCCCCACGCCCTTTCGGACACTGCGACCTGAACGCAGCGCGTCTGCCGTTCCGCCACTCGCGCGTGGGAACGGCCAATTGTGGCGTACGCGCCCTGCGTTCGCCAAACTGGCCCATCGCGCCTCCGACGGACACGCGGCCACGAGGACCGTCTGCCCCCTTCGGCGCGGCGCGCGTGACCAGTCTGCCCAGACCAGCCCGTTACGATCGGGTCCAGACGTGACCAGACATCGCAGGGCAACAGGTGAGGAGGTGCCAGCAGTGGGACTGTTCGACCGGGTCGAGCAACGCCTCGAACGCGCCGTCAACGGTGCCTTCGCCCGTGCCTTCAAGTCCGAGGTCCAGCCGGTGGAGATCGCGTCCGCGATCCGCCGGGCGATGGACGACCGCGCCGCCGTTCTCGGCCAGGGCCGGACCATCGTCCCCAACCTGTTCACCGTCGAGCTGTCCGACACCGACTACGAGCGGCTCGGTGGCTACGACGAGGAGCTCGAGAACGAGCTGATCGCCGCGGCGCAGGAACATGCCGAGTCCCAGCGCTACCAGCCCGGCGGTCCCCTCCAGGTGAACTTCGCGAGCGCCAACGACCTCGAGACGGGCGTCTTCCGCCTCCGCACCTCCACTGCCCGGCGCCCCGGAGCCGCCCCCAAGCGGGGCGAGGAGGGGTATGCCGCGACGCCGGCTCCCAGCCCCGCCGCACCGGCCGCGCCAACCCCCGCCGCGCCGACGCCGGCCGCCCCACGCCCACGGCATACCGAGGACGACGGGTTGGAGGCGACGCAGATGCAGGCACCGGTCGCACCGGCAGCCCCGCCACGCCGGGTCAACCCGGCCGACCGCCCGTGGCTGGACGTCGACGGCGAGCGCTACCCGCTGATGGGCGCCATGACCGTGCTCGGCCGCGACGACAGCGCCGACATCATCCTCGACGACCCGGGCATCTCCAGGCAGCACAGCGAGATCCGCGTGACCAACGACGGGCCGCACCTCGTCGCGAGCATCCGGGACATGGGGTCGACGAACGGCACGTTCGTCAACAGCGAACGCATCACCAGTCAGCGCCTGTCCGACGGGGACCGGATCACGGTGGGGCGCACCTCCGTCATCTACCGCGCCGGTCGGCGGTGAACGCCACGCATGAGTGAACTCACCCTCACGATCATCCGCCTCGGGTTGCTCGTCCTCCTGTGGATCTTCGTCTTCAGCGTCGTCGGCGTGCTCCGGGGAGACATCTACGGCACCCGCGTCGTCAGCCGCACGCCCCGCAAGCCCGCGCCAGCCGCACGTCAGCCCGACTCGCGCTCGGCCGCCCCAGCGCCGGCCACACCCGCGAAGCGCCCCAAGCGGCAACCACATTCGTCCGTGCCGCACTCCCTCGTCGTCACGCAGGGGCCGCTCACCGGCACGAGCCTTCCGCTGCGCCAGGCCGGCACCATCATCGGCCGCAACCCCGAGTGTGCGCTGATCCTCGACGACGACTTCGCCTCCGGCCGGCATGCCCGCATCTTCCAGCGCGACAACGCGTGGTTCGTCGAGGACCTCGGCTCCACCAACGGCACCTTCGTCGGCACGGAACGACTGACCGGCCCCGTCCGGGTCGAGGCAGGCAGCACGCTGCGGATCGGCAAGACCGTCATCGAGCTGCGGCGATAGGTAGCCACGACGATGCCCTTCGCCTTCCACTACGCCGCGCGCTCCGACGTCGGCATGGTCCGTTCGGAGAACCAGGACTCCGGGTACGCCGGGCCTCGCCTGTTGGCGATGGCCGACGGCATGGGTGGTCACGCCGGCGGTGACATCGCGTCGTCCACCGTGATCGGTGCGCTCGTCGACCTCGATGGAGAGGCCCTGGGCAGCGCCGAGGCGAGTTCGGCTCTGCTGCAACGGATCACAGCGGCCAACAACCAGCTCGCTGACATCGCGAAGGCCGAACCGGCCCTGCAGGGCATGGGCACGACGCTGATCGCGATCCTGCGGTCCCACAACAAGCTCGTCCTCGCCCACATCGGTGACTCCAGGGCCTATCTCGCCCGCGACGGCAAGCTCACCCAGATCACGAAGGACCACTCGTTCGTCCAGAGCCTGGTCGACGAGGGGCGGATCACCGAGGACGAGGCCATCGGTCACCCGCAGCGGTCGCTGGTGACCCGGGTACTCACCGGACAGGACGACGACGAGCCCGACGTCACCGTCCGTGAGGCCCGCATCGGCGACCGCTACCTCATCGCGTCCGACGGCCTCACCGACTACGTCGCCGGCGACACGATCGCCGAGCTGGTCCTCGCCGGACAGGCTCCCGGCCCCACGGCCGACCGCCTCGTCGACCTCGCCCTCAAGGCGGGAGCCCCCGACAACGTCACGATCGTCATCGGTGACGTCGTGGACATCACCAAGGTGACCGCGCCGCCGACCCAGCCCCAGATCGTCGGGGCCGCCGCCACCCGCACCAAGGGCGGCACCCGCCCGATCCCGGTGACCCCTGCCGCGAAGGCCGCCGCCCTGTCCCGTGAGGCCTCGGGCCAGGACGACGAGAGCCAGGACGTCACACTCGCCGAGGAGGGCCCCGCCTCCGGGCCGGGCCGCTGGCTGCGTCGCGTCGCCCTGCTCGGCCTGGTGCTCATCGTGCTCGGCGGTGGCGCGTATGCCGCGTACACCTGGTCCCAGCGCCAGTACTTCGTGGGCGCCCACCAGGGCAATGTCGCCATCTACCAAGGGGTTTCGCAGGACCTCGGGCCGGTCAAGCTGTCCCACGTCGAGTCCGGGTCCGACGTCATGGTGGCCGACCTCCCCGATTTCGAGCGCCAACAGGTGCAGCAGACCATCGCCAAGGACTCGCTGGCCGACGCGCAGGCGCTGGTCAACCGCCTGCGCACCGACGCGCTGCGGTGCGCGGCGAGCCGGGCCACCGGCGGGGCCTGTGAGGACGCCGGCACCCCGTCGCCCTCCACCACCACCTCGACCACCTCGACCACCACCACGGCGCCGACCACCGCTGCGACCACGACGACGAGATGACCACCGTTTCGAGCTTCGCCCCCCGAACCCGCCGCAACGTCGAGCTGGTGCTGCTCCTGCTGGCCGTGAGCATCGTGGTCCTGGCCTACGTCAACGTGGGGCTGTCCGTCTCCGGCGCGTTCCCCCCGGGTCTGGTCACGCACGGTGCCGGCCTGCTCGTCATCTCGCTGGCGTTCCACCTGCTGCTGCGGTGGAAGGCGGCGTACGCCGACCCCCTCCTGCTCCCGATCGTCACGCTGCTCAACGGGTTGGGGCTGGTCATGATCCACCGCCTCGACATCGCCAAGGGACGCGACATCAGCTCGGGCCTGGCCCTCAAGCAGCTCACGTGGAGTGCCCTCGCCGTGGCGATCGCCGCGGTGGTGCTGTGGTTCCTGCGTGACCACCGGATGCTGCGGCGCTATACCTTCACGGCGGCCGTCGTCGGTTTCGGGCTGCTGATCCTGCCCCTGATCCCCGGTATCGGTCGCACCGTCAACGGGTCGCGGATCTGGATCGGGCTCGGACCCTTCACCTTCCAGCCCGGTGAGGTCGCCAAGATCGTGCTGGCCGTGTTCTTCGCCGGCTACCTCGTGCAGACCCGCGACGCGCTGTCCCTCGCAGGTCGCAAGGTGCTCGGGTTCACGTTCCCCCGCGGCAGGGACCTGGGGCCGATCATCGTCGCCTGGGTGCTCAGCCTGCTCGTCCTCGTCTTCGAGAAGGACCTCGGCTCGTCGCTGCTGCTGTTCGGGCTGTTCGTGTCCATGCTCTATGTCGCCACCGAACGCACCTCGTGGATCGCGATCGGCATGACGCTGTTCTGCGGTGGGGCCTATCTCGCGTTCCTCGTGTTCGGGCACGTCCAGCAGCGCGTGCACCTGTGGCTCGACCCGTTCGCGCCCGACCAGTCGGACCAGGTGGCCAAGGGCCTGATGGGCATGGCCGCCGGTGGCCTGCTCGGCACCGGTCTGGGTCGTGGCCGTCCCGACCTCACCTACTTCGCCGAGTCCGACTTCATCATCCCGAGCTTCGGCGAGGAGCTCGGCCTCATCGGGCTGTTCGCGCTCCTGGTGCTCTACGTGCTCCTGGTCGAGCGCGGACTGCGCACCGCGCTCGGTGTCCGCGACGGTTTCGGCAAGCTCCTCGCCGCAGGGCTCGCGTTCTCGGTGGCCCTCCAGTGCTTCGTCGTCGTCGGCGGAGTCACCCGGGTCATCCCGCTGACCGGTCTGACGATGCCGTTCCTGTCCTATGGAGGCTCCTCCCTGCTCGCCAACTGGACCCTCGTCGCCCTGCTGCTGCGCATCAGCGACGTCGCCCGGCGCCCGGTCGCCGAGATCCAGCCCGGTCCCACGCCGTCCGGCCAGGCCAGGACCGAAGTGGTGGCGATCCGGTGAACGCCCCCATCCGCCGGCTCTCGACCGTCGTCGCGCTGTTGTTCACGGCGCTGCTGATCTCCTCGACCTACATCTCGTTCGTCCAGGCCAAGGCCCTCCAGGACCGCCCGGAGAACCGCCGCACCCTGCTGGCCAACTACGCCCGCGAACGCGGCCAGATCCTCGTCGGTGGCACCCCGGTCGCGAAGTCCACCGCCACCAAGGACGAGCTCAAGTGGCTGCGGACCTATCCGCAGGGCGACCTCTACTCGCACATCACCGGCTACTACTCGTTCACCTACGGCGCGGGCGGTGGCATCGAGGGGGCCGAGAACAGCCTGCTCGCCGGGTCCTCCGACAAGCTCTTCTACCGCCGCGTCTCCGACATCCTCACCGGCAAGGAGCAGACGGGCGCGAGCCTCGAGCTCACCATCAACGCCAAGGCGCAGGCCGCCGCCGACAAGGCGCTGGGCGACCAGCGCGGAGCCGTCGTCGCCCTCGACCCCACGACCGGTGAGATCCTCGCCCTCGTCAGCCACCCGGCATACGACCCCTCCGTGCTGAGCAGCCACGACACCGACAAGGTCGTCGCAGCCTGGAAGCAGCTCAACTCCGCCCCCACCCAGCCGATGGTGGACCGCGCCATCGCCGGAAACCTCTACCCTCCGGGGTCGACGTTCAAGATCGTCACCGCCGCGGCGGCGCTCGAGTCCGGCAAGTTCACCGAGGAGAGCCAGATCCCCGGCCCGGCCGTGCTCGACCTGCCGCAGACCAGCTCCGACCTGCCCAACGACTTCCGGGGCAACTGCGGTCCCAACGACAAGACCACCCTCACGCACGCCCTCGAGATCTCGTGCAACACCGCGTTCGGGTGGCTGGGCATGCAGGTGGGGGCCGACGGCTTCCGCGCCCAGGCGGCGAAGTTCGGCATCGGTGACCGCCTGTCGGTGCCGATGTCGGTCACGCCGAGCTCGGTGCCGGCGGAGCTCAACCAGCCCCAGCTCGCGCAGTCCGCGATCGGTCAGTACGACGTTCGCGTGACGCCGCTCCAGGTCGCGATGATCTCGGCCGCCATCGCCAACAACGGGATCGTGATGCGACCTCACCTCGTCAAGAAGGTCACCTCCTCGGACCTCGAGGTGATCGACGAGACGCAGCCCGAACAGCTCTCGCAGGCCGTCTCGGCCGACACCGCGGCAGCCCTGACCCGGATGATGGAAGCCGTCGTGAAGAGCGGCACGGGCCGCGCCGCCCAGATCAGCGGTATCGACGTCGCGGGCAAGACCGGCACCGCGCAGCACGCCGCAGGCAAGGCGCCGCACGCCTGGTTCACCGGGTTCGCGCCGTCGAGCGACCCCAAGGTCGCCGTCGCGGTCGTCGTCGAGGACGGCGGCAATGCCGGCAACGAGGCCGCGGGCGGCCGGGTCGCGGCACCGATCGCCAAGGCAGTGATGGAAGCGGTGCTGGGCAAGTGAGCCACGAGACCGGCCAGGTGCTGGCCGACCGCTACCGCCTCGTCGAGCGCATCGCCCTCGGCGGGATGGGCGAGGTCTGGCGGGCCCACGACGAGACGCTCGATCGCGAGGTCGCCGTCAAGGTCCTCCTGCCCGGCAGCGCACAGGACGAAGGCTTCCTCGAGCGCTTCCGCGCCGAGGCACGACACAGCGGCGGACTGTCCCACCCCAACATCGGCACCGTCCACGACTTCGGCGAGGAGGACGGCAGCGCCTTCCTCGTCATGGAGCTCCTGCAGGGCGAACCCCTGTCGACGCTGATCCGCGAGCGCGCACCGATGCCCCAGGCCGAGGTCACGGAGATCCTCTACCAGGCGGCCCTGGCCCTTCAGGCCGCCCACGAGGCGGACGTGGTCCACCGAGACGTCAAGCCGGCCAACATCGTCGTCGACGCCAACGGGTACGCCAAGCTCACCGACTTCGGCATCGCCCGCGCCCTCAACGAGGCGCCGCTGACCCAGACCGGAGAGGTGCTGGGGACACCCCACTACCTGGCTCCCGAGCAGGCCAAGGGGGAGGTGGCGGGTCCACTGAGCGACGTCTACGCCCTGGCCGTCGTCGGCTACGAGATGATCACCGGCCAGCGACCGTTCTCCGGCGACACCTTGGTGACCACCGCCCTGGCGCACATCAGCCAGCCGGCCCCACCGCTCTCCGACGACGTCGAGGAACCGCTGCGCACCACCGTCATGGCGGCGCTGGCCAAGGACCCGACCCTGCGACCCCAGAGCGCGGCCGCCTTCGCCGAGGCGCTCAGGCTGACGCCCGGACAGGCCCCCGCACACCTGGTCGCCGGCGCGGCCGCGGCCGTCGCACCCTTCATCGTCGGCGTCCCGGCCGACCTCGGGCCCGAGGGCACCCTGCCGACCTCGGTCATGCCCACGCCGGCAGCCTCCGGTGCCGACATCACCACGGACTCCGACCGCGCCGACACGGCGGTGCACGACACTCGGCGGCCGGGWTGGCTGATCCCGGCCGCGGCCGCGGTCGTCGTCCTCGTCGTCATCGTGGTGGCCATCGCCCTCGGCGGTCGAGGAGCCGGAGCGCGGCAGGGCAACCCCGGTGCCACCACACCCAGCACGGCCACCACGACACCAACGACACCATCCAGCGCGACCACGACGGCGACGACGGCGAGCCGGACCACAGCGCCCGCCACCACTGCCGCGCCGAAGGCGCCCGCCAACGCGGGCAACGGCAAGGGCAAAGGGGGAAAGAAGAAGTGACAGCACCACGCCTGCTCGGGGGACGCTACGAGATCGGTGAGCTCCTCGGCCGCGGTGGCATGGCCGAGGTCCACCTGGGGCACGACACCCGCCTGTCGCGACCCGTGGCGATCAAGATGCTGCGCTCCGACCTGGCGCGGGACCCCGCGTTCCTCGCCCGGTTCCGCCGGGAGGCGCAGTCCGCCGCAGGCCTCAACCACGCATCGATCGTGGCCGTCTACGACTCGGGCGAGGACTACGCCACCGAGGCCGGAGGCGCCAGCGTTCCCGTGCCCTTCATCGTCATGGAGCACGTCGAGGGTCAGACCCTGCGCGAGCTGCTCAACAACAGCTCACCACTCGCGCCGGCCGAGGCGGCCCGGATCACCGAGGGTGTCCTCGACGCCCTCGCCTACAGCCACCGCATGGGCATCGTGCACCGCGACATCAAGCCGGCCAACGTCATGATCGGCCCCCAGGGCCAGATCAAGGTGATGGACTTCGGCATCGCCCGCGCCGTCGCCGATGCCAACGCGACGATGACCCAGACCCAGGCCGTCATCGGCACGGCGCAGTACCTCTCCCCTGAGCAGGCCCAGGGTCACCACGTCGACGCCCGCTCGGACCTCTACTCCACCGGCTGCCTGCTCTTCGAGCTGCTCACGGGACGGCCGCCGTTCCAGGCCGACTCCCCGGTGGCCATCGCCTACCAGCACGTCGGGCAGCCCCCGCCGCGCCCGTCGACCCTCACCCCCGGCATCGACCACGCCCTCGACGCCGTGGTGCTGCACGCGTTGGCCAAGGACCGTGAGTCCCGCTACCAGGACGCCACCGCCTTCCGTGCCGACCTGCAGGCGGCGCGCCTCGGCCGCCCGATCAGCGCAGCTGCTCGTGGCACGGCAGGCGCCGCGGCCGGCACCGCCGACGCGACGGTGGCCCTCGCGCCGGCCAGCGCGACCGCAGCCACCACGGTGATCCCGGCCGGGGGGAAGTATGCCGCGCCGGCGGGGTCCAACACGGCGACCCTTCCCGCCATCGGGCACGACCCCGACGACGAGCCCCGCAAGCGACGGGGCCTGGCCTACTTCCTGCTGGTCCTCGCCGTGCTCGGTGCCCTCACCCTGATCGCCGTGGCCGGGAAGGCCCTGCTGGACCGGCCGGGACAGAACCAGCCGAAGGTCGCGGTCCCCTCGGTGATCGACCTGCCCGTCGACACGGCCGAGGCCAAGATCCGCGCCCTCGGACTGGTGCCCGAGCCCACCGATGTCAACAGCGCCAAGGAGGTCGGCACCGTCGTCGACCAGAACCCCAGCGCCAGCGAGATGGTCACGAGCGGCAGCAAGGTGGGCATCAGCGTGTCGATCGGGCCGAACACCGTCGACCTGCCCGACCTCAAGGGCTTCAGCAAGGACGAGGCCGCCGCCCAGCTGGCTGACCTCAACCTGAAGGTGGGCAGCATCAAGGAGGTCGATGACACCGGACTGGACAAGGGCAAGGTCTCGACGACCTCGCCGGCGGCGGGCGAGGCCGTCGCGGTGGGCTCGGCCGTCGACCTGAACGTGTCGTCCGGCAAGGTGACGGTGCCGGATGTCGTGGGCAAGACCCGCAACGAGGCGGCCGACCTGCTCGGCGAGCTCGGGCTGAGCGTCAAGACGACCTACGTCGACAGCACCCAGCCGGAGAACACGGTGCTCAAGCAGAGCATCAAGGCCAAGACGAAGGTGAACGACGGCTCGACCATCACCTTGACCATCGCGCAGCCACCACCCCCGGTGCAGACACCCACCACCCCACCCACGACGGCGACGACCACGGCGCCCCCCACTCTGCCGACGGGAACGGCGACCACGCTGCCGTAGCCAGGCGGCCCCAGACGAGGCCCCGTGGCGCGGCCCGGCGAAGCGGTGGAGTCAGCCGGCGGCGACGGCTCGCGCCACGCCCTCGGCGTCGCGCACCAACGGGCTGAGTCCTGCCGAGCGGGCGACCGCGTCCTCGAGGCCGCACAGGGTCAGCCAGTTGGCGAGGATCCGGTGGCCGCCCTCGGTGAGCACGCTCTCGGGGTGGAACTGCACGCCGTGCAGTGGCAGGTCGCGGTGGCGCGCGGCCATGATGATGCCGGACTCGGTGTGACCGTTGGCGACCAGCGTCTCGGGAACGGTCGCGGGGTCGATCGTCAGCGAGTGGTAGCGCGTCGCGGTGAACGGCGACGGCAGCCCCGCGAGCACCCCCGTGTCGTCGTGGAGCACCCTGGAGGTCTTGCCGTGCAGCAGCTCCGGGGCGCGGCCGACCGTTGCCCCGGTCACGACTCCGAGAGCCTGGTGACCGAGGCACACGCCGAGCATCGGCTGGGCACGCTCCCCGCAGCCCTCGATCATCGCCATCGAGACGCCGGCCTCCTCCGGGGTCCCTGGTCCGGGTGAGACCAGGACGCCGTCGAACTCCGCGCCGTCGGCGGGACGCACGGCGTCGTTGCGCACGACCTCGCACTCGGCACCGAGCTGCTGGAGGTAGCCGACGATGGTGAAGACGAAGCTGTCGTAGTTGTCGACGACGAGGATGCGGGTCATCGGTGGTCCTCCGTCATCGGTACTCCTGTTTCTTGGGCCCGGACCAGGTGGTTCGGCGCACGCAGTGCGGTGGGGTCGACCGTGTTCTCGTTGAACGGCATGAGGGGGGCGATGCGCGGGAAGAGCCACAGGAAGCAGAAGGCGACCACGAGCAGCACGAGCACGGCGGCGAGCAGCACCCGCACCACGAGGGGACCGGGCAGCGCGCGCCAGATCGCGGCATACAGCATCGGTCAGGCTCCCTTCGGGGCGGCGAGGGTCCCGGCAGGCAGGCCCTCGGCATGGGGGTAGGTCTTCACCAGCTGGGCGAACACGACGTAGCGCTGGGCGGCGCTGTACTTGGGGTGGCACGCGGTCATCGTCAGCCAGCGCTCGGTGGGCTTCGCGCCAGGCTTGTCGGGCACGGGCGCGATCACCCTGACGTCGCTGGGCGCCACGATCTCGTGACGCCGCACGGCATAGACGTTGTATGCCGCCTTGGTCTCCACCACGACCAGGTCACCGCTGCGCAGCTTGTCGATGTCGTGGAAAGGACGCCCGTAGGTCGTGCGGTGCCCGGCGATCGCGAAGTTGCCGACCGCCCCGGGCCCCGCGGTGCCGTCGTAGTGGCCGATGCCGTCCTGGAGGATGTCGCGGCCGGTGCCCTCGAGGAGCGGGCGCGCGTAGTGCGCCCCGAGGCGCGGGATCCGCACGATCGCGAACGCCGCCCCGAACGGGGCAGCCGTCGGCTGCCCGGCGGGGCTGGTCGGCGCCGCGGCCGCGAAGTCGCGGGTCAGCGTGGAGACCGTCGCGTCCTGCGTGCGGTTGGCGGTGACGTCGGTCCACCAGAGCTGCCAGCCGACGAAGAGGAGAAGCAGCAGCCCCGCCGTGACCATCAGGTCGCCGGCGACACCCAGGACCCAGCGGGCCACCCTCATCGGCCGGCCCGGGCGCGCTGCAGGTTGATCGAGCCCGCATAGGCGGGGAAGGTCTGCTGCACGTTCGTCCTCACGTCGTATCCCACGCCGACCTCGCCCACCCACTGCCGGTAGATGGACACCGACGGGCTGCGCTCCAGCGCTGTCTTGAGGTTGGACTGGTCACCCATGGCGGAGATGACGTAGGGAGGGGAGTACACCCGTCCCTGGAGGATGAGGGTGTTGCCGACGCAGCGGACCGCGCTGGTGGAGATGATCCGCTGGTCCATCAGCATCATCGCCTCGGCTCCGCCCTCCCAGAGCGCGTTGACGACGGCCTGGACGTCCTGCTGGTGCACGACGTAGTCGTCGACCGAGAAGCCGTCGGGCAGCACGGCGGGGACGTTCTTGGCATCGGTGAGCGACACCTGCACCGTGGGGCCGGCCACGGCCTGGGTGCCGGCCGCCAGGGTCAGCTTGTCGGCCTCCGTGGTCAGCTGGGTGACGCGCAGGTCGCCGGGGGCCTGCTGGGCCGAGAGCCGGTCCACCTCGGCACGCAGCTGCGCGAGCCGGCTTGCGAGGACGGTGTTCTGGCGGGTCTGGTTGCGGATCAGGCCCGGCAGGTCACCGCCCGACGAACGCAGGTCGGTGCCCCGGGCCGTGGCCGCGCTCAGGGCGAACAACAGTCCGGCGACCAGGGCGACCAGCGGGACCACGGCCGACCAGAGAGTGGGGCGGCGCGTCAGCCACGTGAGCCGCTGGTCCGCCATGGCACTACGCTATGCCACACGTCGAGACGGTTGACGCTGCCGTCCGAGTTTCGAGGAGTGTTTCCGTGCCTGAGTCCAAGGGTCGCGCCAAGCGCGCTTACACCCCGCCGAGCAAGCCCGCGAAGGCCAAGGTCGGCAACCCGCCCTGGTTCGTGCCGGCGATGCTGACGCTCATGGTCGTCGGCCTCCTGTGGATCGTCGTCTTCTACATCACCAGCCAGCGCTTCCCGCTGGAGTCGCTCGGTCGCTGGAACCTCGGCGTCGGCTTCGGCCTGATGCTCACGGGTTTCGCGATGACGACCCGCTGGCGCTGACCGCACCGTCCCGCCTGACCGCCTGACCCGCACGTTATCCACAGGGTTGTGCACAGCTGGGGACAAATGACAGGCGTGTAATACGGGCCCGACGCCCGGGTCAGCCGAGGAGCGAGGCCGGCGACGCGGCATACTTGCCGATCGCGACCGCGACCACGACGAGCAGCACCAGTGCCACGCCGGGCCACTGCCAGCGGCGGCGTTCGCGGGCGGAGGTCGCCGCGATCACCCCCGCCACGGCAGCGCCGGTGAGCAGACCACCGAGGTGGGCCTGCCACGCGATCCCCGGCACGACGAAGCCGATCACGGCGTTGATGCCGATCGTCGCGTACATGCCGGCCGAGGAACGGCCCAGGTGCCGGTTGAGCACGAGCAGCGCGCCGAACAGGCCGAAGACCGCTCCCGACGCACCGACCGCGCCGATGTACCAGGAGCTGGGGTCGAGCTCGTCGAAGGGCACCGCCGGTGACAGCAGCAGGTAGCAGGACGATCCGCCGATGGCGCTCACCAGGTAGACCGCGGCGTACCGCGCTCCGCCCAGCAGCCGCTCGAGGTACTGCGCCCCCACCATCCACAGCGCCAGCATGTTGAACAGGATGTGCGTGATCGTCGCGTGGGCGAACGCCGACGTGAGGAAGCGCCAGGGCTCGTGCGCGCCCAGGTAGGGCACGAAGGAGATGTCGCCGCTCAGGCTCGGTTCGGCCGTCTGCAGCACGAAGACCAGGACGCAGATCGCGATGATCGCGTAGGACACCAACGGGGTGTCACTGACGCTGCCGCCGAAGACGGTCCGCGTGCTGCGGACCGTCTTGGCCTGTTCCTTCACGCAGTCGACGCACTGGACGCCGACCGCGGCCGGTCGCTGGCACTCGGGACAGACCGGCCGCGCGCACCGCTGGCAGCGCACGTAGGAGACCCGGTCGGGGTGCCGCGGGCAGACGGGGGTCGTCTGCTGTTGCGGGTATGCCGTGGGCTCACTCATGTGCGGACCTTGCCTTGGGGGCCGCCGTGGACGGCGGCCTTCGAGGGGTGGTGCGGGTCGACGTCAGTCGTGGACGACGACCGACTCGATGACAACGTCCTCGACCGGCTTGTCGTTCGCACCGGTGCGAACGGCGGCGATCTTGTCGACGACCTCGCGACTGGGGCCGTCGGCCACCTCACCGAAGATGGTGTGCTTGCCCTGCAGCCACGTGGTGTTGCCCACGGTGATGAAGAACTGCGAGCCGTTGGTCCCCTTGCCCATCCGCTTGCCGGCGTTGGCCATGGCGAGCATGTACGGCTTGGTGAAGTCCTTGTCGGGGCTGATCTCGTCGTCGAAGGTGTAGCCCGGACCACCGAAGCCCTGCCCGAGGGGGCATCCGCCCTGGATCATGAACCCGGGGATGATGCGGTGGAACACCAGGCCGTCGAAGAACGGCGTGGGGTTGGATCGGCCGGCGTCGTCGCGGTACTCCTGCTCGCCCTTGGCCAGTCCCACGAAGTTCTTGACGGTCTTCGGGGCGTGGTCGGGGAACAGCGTGACGTTGATGTCGCCGTGGTTGGTCTTGAGGGTGACGTCCATGTCGGCCATCCTTCCATGCGCGGTCTCGTGAGATGGCCCTCAGTACCCCCACGGGCTTGCTCACCAGCGGAAACAAGGCAGGATGGGTCGAGAGAAGTCGTCCGTCCGGTCGTCGTGCAGAGCCCTCCGCGGCACTGGTTCGCCGATCGTCCGGACTCCATCCCACGCCAAGTCACAGGAGGCACGGTGTTCCGCACCAAGACCAAGACTGAGCAGGCCAGCGACGCTGTCAGCAGCTCCGCGCAGAGCGCGGTCGACTATGCAGCAGCCCTCAGGGAGCGCGTCGGCCCGGCCGCCGAGGTGGCCAAGGAACGCGCCGCCCAGGCCAAGGACTGGAGCAAGCCCCACGTCGAGCACGGCCTCGAGGCCGCCCGCGAGTGGGCCAAGCCGCGGGTCGACCACGGCATCGAGGTGGCTGCCCCCAAGCTGCAGGGCGCCGTCGAGGGGCTGGCCCCCAAGGTCGACACCGCCCGCGACACCATCGTCGACACGCTGCTGCCGAGGGTCGCCGAGGCGATCGCGGCCGTCGCCGCAGCCTCCGCCGCCGCCAAGTCGGCCGCTGCCGACACGGCTGACCGGTCCTCCGACGCCTACTCGGTGCTCAAGGGCGACGCCGTGGCCAAGCCCCGCAGGCGCAAGGGCAAGATCCTGCTGTTCCTCGGTCTGGCCGCCGCCGCAGCAGCCGCTCTCGCGGCCTTCAAGAAGTCGGCACCGCGCGAGGACCCGTGGGCCACGCCCCTCGACGACCCCTACACCGCACCGACGGCCGGCCGAGACTCCAGCGTCAGCACGACCAGCAAGGTCGCCAGCCTGACCGACGCCGCCAAGGAGAAGGCCACCAGCGCCGCCGAGACGGTCAAGGACAAGGCCGCTGAAGCCAAGGACAAGGCCACCGAGGCTGCGTCCGACGCCAAGGACAAGGTCACGAGCAAGGGCAAGCACGTCGCCACCGACGCCGCCGACGGGGTCTCGGACGCCGCCGACGAGGTGTCGGACGCCGCGCAGGACGCCAAGGACAAGGTCGACTGACCCGATCTGACCCGGCGCCCCGCCCTGGCACCCGCCCTCGCAAAACGGCGGTTGCTCGCGAAACGGCAGTTACAAGCCCCGTTTCGCGACGCAACCGCCGTTTTGCGTTGGGGGGAGGGCGGGAGCGGACGGTAACGTGGGTGCGGATGTGGGACGTGGTTGCGGGACCGTTCCTCGCTGCGGCGGGGCTCCTCGTGCTGGCCGGGGTCCCCAAGGTCCGCGATCCGCTTCCGCTGGTTCGGGCGCTGCGCGCAGCAGGTATGCCGGCCGGCCGCCATCTGGTGCGCGCCTTCGCCGTCGTCGAGATCGCCGTCGGCGGCTGGGCCCTGGTCGCGCCCGGCCGGGCGAGCGCGGCCCTGGTGGCCGCGGCATACCTCGTCTTCACGGCGTTCGTCGCCCGCGTCCTCACGAAGGGTGGCGTGCTCGGGTCGTGCGGGTGCTTCGGCAAGCCCGACACCCCCGCGACGCGCACCCACGCAGCCCTGACCGCCCTCGCGGCCCTCACCGCCCTGGCGGTCACCCTCGACCCTCCGGTGGGTGCCTGGTCAGCCGTGGACGCGACCAGCCTGACCATCGTGGGGCTCGCCGGCGTGATCGGGTTCCTGGCCTGGCAGGTGATGGCCGTGCTGCCGACGACGTCCCCCGCAGCCATCCGCAGCACCGTCCCCCCGACCTCCCGCGTCTGACCAGGAGAAGCCGACCTGATGCTCGCCGCCGTCATCGCCGAAGCCGTGGCCATCGTGCTGCTCGGTGTGCTCGTCCTCGGGCTGCTGCGCAGCCACGCCCTCATCCTCAAGGCCCTGCACGAGCTCGGTGCCGGGCTCGAGCTGGAACGCGAGGCGGGCACCGGCGTCACCACCGCCACCACCGGTGGCAAGCCCGGTCCCGTGCCGGTCGAGCTCGAGACGGGCGTGGTGCAGGCGACCCGCAAGGACTCCGCGACGGCCCACGACATCATCGGCACCGACCTGGACCGGGTCGAGCAGCGGGTCGCCGTGACCGCGGCCGGGTCGAGGACGCTGTTGGCCTTCCTCACCAGCGGGTGCAGCGTGTGCCAGACGTTCTGGGACGAGTTCCAGGGATCGGTGGACGTGCCCGGCGACGGCGACCTGCGCATCGTCGCCAAGGGCGCGGCAGAGGAGTCGATCTCGACCCTGCGCACCCTGGCCGGCGACCGTGACGTCATCCAGTCCTCGGGTGCGTGGCTGGACTACGACATCCCCGGATCGCCCTACTTCGTGTACGTCGAGGGCGGAGTCGTGACCGGCGAGGGGTCGGCGACCACGTGGGCGCAGGTCCGCGACCTGATGGCCCAAGGGGTCGCCGACAACGCCGAGGCGCGCGCCGCAGCCGGGCGCACCGGTCCCGGGCTGCTCGTGGGCGCCCACGTCGACAGTGACATCGGACGGGGCGAGCGCGACAGCCTGCCGCGGATGGACGCCGAGCTGCTGGCCGCTGGCATCGGACCGGGCGACCCGAGCCTGCACCGCTCGCCGGACGCCGAACCGGTATCCGACGACGGTCACGACCACTCGCATCACGAGCACCACCACTGACATGTCCGTGACCGTGCTCGCCCTGGCCCTGGGTCTGCCGATGGCCGCGGTCGCCGCCGTCCGGGCCACCTGGTCCCCTTGAGGCGAGTCGATGCTTTCGAGCATCAGCCCGCTCGGCGAGCGGGCCCGCAACTCCCGCTGGTGGCTGACCACCACGGCATACCTCCTCGGGTCGCTGGCCGGGGGACTGGCCATGGGCGGCCTCGCCGGCGCCCTCGGCTCGGCCCTGCCCGACGCGGCGCGCACCTCGGCCTGGACGCTGGTCCTCGTCGCGGTCCTGCTGCTGGTCGGGCTCGCCTCCGACCTGCGCGGCGCCCAGTCGTTGCCCTCCTGGCGCCGGCAGGTCGACGTAGCCTGGCTGACCCGCTACCGCGGTTGGGTCTACGGCGTGGGCTTCGGTGCGCAGCTCGGTTTCGGTCTCGTCACCATCATCACCAGCGCGACGACGTATGCCGCGGTGCTGCTGGCCGCCCTCGCCGGTCACCTCGGTGCCGGGCTGGCCGTGGGAGCGACGTTCGGGGTCGTGCGGGCGCTGCCCTCGCTGCTCATGGCGCGGGTTGCGGACCGCGACGACCTGCACCGGGTCTTCATCCGCGTAGAGCAATGGACAAATCCGGCAGCGGTCCTCGCTAAGGTGGCCCTGGGAGGAGCGGCCGCGATCCTGCTGGCCGCCGCCGCATTTGCGAGTTGAGGGCAGTGGAGTTGAGGGCAATGGCTGACAACTACGGCTTGAGGGCCGACGCGCCCCACGGTTGGCAGGTGTCCGTGACCCGAAGGGCCGGCGCCGAGCCGGGCCCAGCGACTTCGCCGGCTGCTCCGGGCGCCCGGAGCGCGGCGCCGGGGACCACCCCGGCACCCCAGGCGGACGTGACCCGGGCCGTGCTGCACGCGTGCACCCGGACGATGCCCGCCGACCGTGGCGACTTCGGCAGCAACGTCGTCGACCTGCTGGGACCGGACGACGTCTTCGTTGCCCTGGTCGACTACGGCGCCGAGGTCGCGGACCGCGGGCTCTTCGAGAACCAGGGCATGCCGCGCCTGGCGCCCTCCCAGTTCGGTCCCAACCGGCTCCAACGCCCGCTGCCGGGGATGAGCGCCTCGCAGCACTTCTTCAGCTCGGGCGGACGCGCGTTCTGCCTGTTCACCGTCGTGGGCAGCCACGCCCGACGGATGGCCTCGGTGCCCCGCGCCGCGGCCATGGTCGCCACGATCCGGATCACCGACCGGGCCACCCTCACCCGGCAAGGAGGACGACCATGAGCACGCTGGACGACCTCAACGCCGGTCCCGGCGGCATGGCCGGCTTCGTGGGGACCCTGGCGCGACGGCTGCGTCCGGTGTCACGCCGCGACGTGCTCGTCGGCGCGACCGTCGCGGCCACCGCGCTCGCCACGAAACCCAAGGAGTACGCCCTCACTCCCGTCGCGGCATACGCCACCATCTGCGGCCCTGGCAACACGGCGGGGAGCGGCTGGACGGTCTTCTGCGCGACCATCAACAAGGGCGTCAACACCTGCCCGCCGGGCAGCTTCGCCGCAGGGTGGTGGAAGGCCGCCGACTCCTCGTGGTGCGGGGGTGGCTACCGCTACATCGTCGACTGCAACGCGAGCTGCTCCAAGTGCACGACCGGGTGCAGCGACAACATGTGCGACTCGAGGTGCTGGAGCTGTTCGTGCGGCACCGGGTCGTCGGCGACCTGCGACCAGCGACGCGTCTGCTGCAACGCCTTCCGCTACGGCCAGTGCAACACCCAGGTCAAGTGCAGCGGTGGCGTGCACTGCCGCGTCGTCAGCTGTCGGCCGCCCTACCAGTGGACCAGCTGCACCACGACCTCCCTCAGCGACAACCGCACCGGCGAGCACAGCGCACCGAGCCTGCCGAAGTGGAGCGCGATCACGGTCAAGTACCACGCCATGGGCGACCAGGGATCCTTCCTCAAGGCCTCGACCGGTCCACAGCGCGCAGTCGGCGACGGCCGCGGGCAGTACGTCGCCTTCCAGGGCGGCCGCATCTGGTGGAGCTCGAAGACCGGGGCGAGGGCGATGTCGTCGTTCGTGGACTCGCTCTTCGTCGCGGACGGAGGAGTCAGGGGCCACTTGGGCTACCCGACCTCCGACAAGATCACCGGGCTCACGGGCGGCGGCTGGATCCAGCTGTTCGAGAAGGGCGCCATCACGGACAGCGCCTCGACCACGACCCAGCTCGTGTGGGGCATCCGCTGGCCCGTGTGGCAGAGCGCCGGGCGGGAGTCGGGCGTCCTCGGCTATCCCGTGGCGGCCAAGCAGGACCTGGGCGGCGGCGCGTGGATCCAGCGGTTCCAGAAGGGCGCCATCACCGACTCGGTGGCCACCTCGACCCAGGTGGTGGCGGGAGCCATCTACGCAGCCTGGTACCTCGTCGACCGGTACATCGGACCGCTGAAGTACCCCACGTCGTCGGCTGTGGCGACCAACCGCGGCTCGTACCAGGTGTTCCAGGGCGGCGAGATCTGGGGGCTGAGCGGGGCGACGGCCTACGAGGTCTACGGCAACGTCCTCACCGAGTGGAAGTCCGCCGGTGGGGCGACCGGCAATTACGGCTATCCGGTGAGCCGCACGCAGGCCGCCGGTAACGGCCAGCTGACCTGCGCCTTCGAGGGCGGCACGATCACGGCCTGACCCGCAGCTCCCTGCGTCCGTCGGCCAGGCGTCGCGTCACCATCGCGGTGTCGAGGCGCTCCAACAGGGGCACCGCCACGCGTCGGGACGTCCCCAGTGCCCGGCTGGCGTCGCCCACGGCGAACGGCTGCGGCAGCCGGCGCACGACCTGCTCGGCGACCCCGATGGCGTCACCGGCGAGGACCACCCCACCGAGACGGACGATCTCGCCACGATCGGCTGCGTCGGCGAGATCGCGTGCGGTGAGCGCCCACTCGTCGAGCTGGTCACGGGACGGCGCCTGCAACGGGTGCGTCGCCAACCAGGCGACGAGCGCTTGTATGCCGTCCGGTGCGGGGGAGGCGTCTCCCGACGGGTGCTGGTGCCGACGGTCGCGGCGAATGGGGGGATCCACCGCGACCACCTCGACGCCGGCGAGCACCTCGCGAAGACCGGGGTCACGCAGCACCGCCCGGTCTCCCGGGACCAGGGGGACGGGCCGCGGCAACCGCAACCGGACCTTCCCGTCGGTGAGCCGCTGGGTGCGGACGGGCAGGGCAGCGGTCCCGACGTGCAGGGTGAGCGTCCTCGGGAGCCGCGCCCCGGCGCCAGGCCCGGTGACCGCACCGGGCTCGGTCACCCCGCCTGTCCGGGTGACGTCGACGACGGTCGCCGGAGAGGGCCACGACAGGCCCAGCAGCGCGTCGCCGCGGGAGACCTCGGCGGCAGCCACACCCCTCAGGTTGACGGCCACCCGAGCCGGGCCGGTCACCGCCTCCACCTGCTCGCCGCAGGACTGCAGGCCGCGCGCGCTGACCTGTCGATCGCGCAGGACGAAGACGTCACCCACCCGGATCGTCCCGGCCTCGAGCGTGCCCGTGACCACGGTGCCGGCACCCCGGATCGTGAAGGACCGGTCCACCCACAGGCGGACGGGCGCCCCGACCTCGGCGTGGCCCACCGGCGTAGCCGCGGCCAGGCGGCCCAGGGCTGCTCGCAGGTCCGTCAGGCCCTCGCCGGTGGCACCGGACACGAGGACGGTCTCCGTCACCGGGACTCCCAAGGAGGCGAGACGCGTGACCGCCTCCCGCGCGGCTGCCTGACCCGGAGCAAGATCGCACCTGGTCACGACCAGCAGCACCCGTGCGATGCCGAGAGCAGCGATCGCCAGGGCGTGTTCCTGCGACTGGCGGCTCCACCCGTCGTCCGCCGCGACGACGAACATCACCGCGGTCACGGGCCCGAGCCCCGCGAGCATGTTGCCCATGAAGTGCTCGTGACCGGGCACGTCGACGAGGCTGACCCGGCGCCCGCCGATCTCGGTCCAGGCGTAGCCGAGGTCGATCGTCAGCCCACGTCGGCGTTCCTCCGCCCAGCGGTCCGGTTCCTGACCCGTCAGGAGCCGGACCAGGGTCGACTTCCCGTGGTCGACGTGACCAGCCGTCGCGACAACCGCCATCAAACCCCGCTAACCGACGACGTCGCGGATTGCCTGCGCCACCAACGGATCTGCGGACTCCGGGATGCAGCGCAGGTCGACCAGGCACTGCCCCTTCTCCACCCGCGCCAGGACGGGACGGGCCTGGAGACGTAGTGCCGCGGCATACGCCTCGGGGAGGGCAACCGCCCACCCTGGCAGGGTGTGGCCCGGAGCGCCGCCACCACCGACGACCCCGTCGGCGGGGACCACGGTGGCCAGCCCGGGGAGCAACGCCGCGACGACGGCGTCGCAGCGAGCCCGGAGCCGATCGGGGTCGGCCTCGAGGGCGTCCCAGACCGGCGGGCGTGGACCGCGCAGCGTGGCCTCGAGTGCCGCGAGGGTGGTCTTGTCGGCCCGGACCGCCCTGGCCAACGGGTGGCGGCGCAGCCGCGACACGGTGTCGGCGCGACCGAGCACCAGCCCGGCCTGGGGGCCGCCGAGCAGCTTGTCGCCACTGCAGGTCACGACCGCCGCGCCGTCGGCCAGCGAACGTGCCGCGTCGGGCTCGTCGGGCAGCAGGCGGTGCGGGCGCAGCAGTCCGCTGCCGATGTCGTGCACCACGGGCGGCCCCAGGACGGCGAGGGCGGCGACGGGGACGGCGGAGGTGAACCCCTCGACGCGGAAGTTGCTGGGGTGCACCTTGAGGATGCAGCCGGTCTCCGGACCGATGGCGGCCTCGTAGTCGGCCAGGGTGGTGCGGTTGGTCGTGCCGACCTCGCGCAACCGGGCACCTGCGCTCGCGATCAGGTCCGGCAGCCGGAAGCCGTCGCCGATCTCCACCATCTCACCGCGGCTGACGACGACCTCCCGTCCGGCAGCCAGGGCCGTGGTGGCCAGGACCAGTGCCGCCGCCCCGTTGTTGACCACGAGGGCAGCCTCCGCCTCCGGCAGCACCTCGAGGATCGCCGCGATGGTGCCGCGCCCGCGGGTCGAGCGTCGACCGGTCGCCAGGTCCAGCTCGACGTCGACAGCGCCCGCGGCCGCGGCCATCGCCTCGACGGCGGCCGCTGACAGCGGTGCCCGACCCAGGTTGGTGTGGATGACGACGCCCGTGGCGTTGAGGACGGGACGCAGCGTCGTGGACAGGGCCGGCAGGGCCGCGAGCGCCGTCGCCGCCACCTGGTCGGGGGCGATGGCACCGAGCCTCGCCTCGTCCTGGGCCGCCTGGACAGCGGCCCGCACAGTGTCGCGGCCGTAACGCGAGATCGCCTGTGCCACAGCCGGTTCGGCGAGGACGGTGTCCGTGCGAGGCACGAGGCGGCGGGCGTCCGGTTCGCGACTGGACTCGCGACTGGACTGCGGCTGCGGCATACGACCTCCTGTCCCTTGGCGGAGGCGGACGGGAATCGAACCCGCCCAGCCGAGGTGCTCGGCTGCACCGGTTTTGAAGACCGGGAGGGCCACCAGGCGCCTGTACGCCTCCGCTGGCGAGGCTAGCGTAGGAACCGTGACCCAACCGAGCGTGCACCCGCTGCTCACCGACCCGCGCCAGCCCGTGCGACTGACGCAGTATGCCGCGGGCGGCGGCTGCGCCTGCAAGATCCCGCCGGGCGAGCTCGAGGAGGTGGTGCGCGGGCTCGGGGGGCAGACCGGCGACGACCTCCTCGTCGGGCTCGACGACGGGGACGACGGTGCGGTCGTCCGGGTCGCCGACGGCACGGCCGTGATCAGCACGGCGGACTTCTTCACGCCGGTGGTCGACGACGCGTATGACTTCGGTCGGATCGTCGCGGCCAACGCGCTCTCGGACGTCTACGCCATGGGTGGCCGCCCCGTGGTGGCGATCAACCTGGTCGGCTGGCCGCGGTCGGTGCTTCCGCTCGAGCTGCTCCGTGAGGTGCTGCGTGGTGGCCTCGACGTGGCGGGGCAGGCGGGGTGTCCCGTGGCCGGCGGGCACAGCATCGACGACCCAGAGCCCAAGTACGGCATGGCCGTGACCGGCCTCGCCGACCCGGATCGCTTGCTGCGCAACGACTCTGCGCGCGCCGGTCTCCCCATCTCGCTCACCAAGCCGATCGGGGTGGGCGTGCTCAACAACCAGCACAAGGCCACCGGGCAGGTCTTCCCACAGGCCATTGCCTCGATGGTCGAGCTCAACGACACCGCGAGCGCTGCGGCCCTGGCGGCGGGGGTCGAGGCGGCGACCGATGTCACGGGGTTCGGACTGCTGGGACACCTGTTCAAGCTGCTGCGTGCCTCCGGGGTCGGGGCGGTGCTGGACTCAGCGGCCGTGCCGGTGCTCGAGGGCGCGTGGGAGGGCCTGCGCGCCGGCTTCGTCAGCGGGGGCACGCGACGCAACCTCGAGTGGGTGCGTCCGCACCTCGACGGCGGAGCCTCGGAGGACGTGCTGCTCATGCTGGCGGACGCCCAGACCAGCGGAGGCCTGCTCGTCGTCGGCGAGGTGCCGGGAGCGGCGGTCATCGGCCACACCGTGGCCGGCCCGCCGCGGATCGGGATTCGCTGAACGGCTTGTGAGTGAGTGCTGTTCGGCGCACGCTGGGGGCATGGCCAGGTACGAGCTCATCGCGCACAACCTTGCCGGGCAGCCGCACGGCCGTCCGGTGTTCGTCACCGCGGACAGTCCGGGTGAGGCGGTCATGATCGGCGCCCCGACGCTGCGCCGCGTCATCGAGCGCGACCACCTCCACGCCGACCTGTATGCCGTGTACCGCCACCGCCGCGTCCGTGGGCGCCGCCTCGTGGGGGCGTTCTCACCGGACGGTCCGGAGTCCGGGACGGCAGGGGTCCGTGAGCCCCGGCGGCCGCTCCCCGCCCCGCCGAGCCTGCGCGCGGAGGCCGAGCTGCCGGCCTACCCGGACAGCTGACGCCGGGCACTCCTCGGGTGGGGCCCGCAGGCAGTAGCGTGTGCCCACTTCACTTCCCCCGGAGGCCACCATGCCGCAGTTCGCCCACACGCTGTCCGTCAGCGCCCCGCCGTCGGCCATCTTCGCCATCGTCGACGACTTCACCAAGACCCCCCAGTGGCTGTCCCGCTGCACCGGGATCGACAAGCTCGACGAGGGCGCGAACGACGTCGGCACGCGGCTGAAGTACCACTACAACGACGGTCGCCGCAGCGGCACGATGGACGGCCAGATCATCGCGCACGAGCCAGACCGTCACTTCGCGATGAAGTTCACCGACAAGATGATGGACGTGACGGTCGACTTCGTCGCCGCGTCCGACGGGGTGGGTTCCACGCTGACCCACTCGATCGACATTGCCACCAAGGGATTCGGCAAGCTCTTCACGCCCATGATCAAGCGGAGCCTGCCCAAGCAGACGATGGACGCGATGGCCAAGCTCAAGGCGATGGCGGAGGCCTCCTGAGGCTGCGCCCCGCGGAGTCCTGGGGGCTTCGCTCGAAAGGGTTCACGCGGCATACCTGCGGCTCTAGGCTGCAAGCGTTCGCTGGTGTTGGACCACTCACGGAGGTGCACTGATGGCGGGGAAGTTCGAGCTCTACCAGGACAAGGCTGGCAAGTACCGCTTTCGGCTCAAGTCCAGCAACGGCCAGGTGATCGCCGTGGGCGAGGCCTACGAGTCGAAGTCGGCGGCGGAGAGCGGCATCGCCTCCGTGCAGAAGAACGCGCCCGGTGCCGACATCGTCGAGGTCGACAGCTAGTCGACCAGGTCGACGGGCCGCGGCCCGTCTGCCTCGACCCGGCCCCGCGAGGCACCCCATCGGGTATGCCGCGCGGGGCCTCGTCGTGTGGACGGGCGGTGGGCTCATGCGTTGGCTGGAGTTGCGGACTGCCCCGATGCCGCGAGGATTGGCCCGGTGACCGGGGAGCAGTGGAGGGCGTGGACGGCTCGCGTCGCCGTCGTGGTGGCCGGCGTCCTGGTCTACGTCGCGCTGTCGCGGCTGTGGAGCTTTGCCAACACCGACGACCCGGACCTGATCGAGAACGGCAGCATCGCGCGGGCGGCGGCGAGCGCCTGCGCGCAGATGCGCGACTCGGCAGCGGCTGCGGCGGTGGCGACCACCGCGCCCATCTCGCAGCGGGTCGGCGCGATCAACGCGCAGAACGACGCCGTCGTCGAGCTCGTCACCACGATGAACCAGCTCGGACGGGCACGGCTGGACGCGGACCAGCCCGCCGCGCAGTGGCTCGAGGACTGGCACCGGCTGGTCCTGGCGCGTGATGCCTATGCGCGCTCGCTCGCTGCCGGGAAGCCGAGGGTGATGGCGCTGCCGACGATCGACGGCAGGGGACTGGTGGACCGGCTCAACAACGTCGGCCTCAACTGCCGCGTCCCCCTGGTCCTGCTGGCGCCCTGACCCAACCCTCTTCCCGACTTGTTGCCGCCTGCTGGTCACCCATCTCCGATCTGCGCCTCCGGTGACCACCAGCGCGCAACAAGTCAGCCTTGGGTGAGCTCCGCGATCTGGGTGCGGGCGGCGGCCACGAGCTCGGCGTTCGTGTGGGCGTGACCCCACAGGCCCCAGCCACCCTCGGCCGCCTCGGTCAGCATTACCCAGGTCCGTTGCGCGAGGGATTCGTCCCCGCCGGCGGTGGCGACGATGGCCGTCAGCCGCTCGACGACAGCGATCTGCTTGTCGCGGTCGAGGGCCCCGGCGTTCGTGAGCACCTGCACCCGGACGTAGGTGGAGTCGCCGTCGACGTTGGCGAGCGCGTCTGCCGGCAGGTCGTGCACGAAGGCGGCCGTGTTCTGGCGGAACATCGGGATGTCCGGCACCTGCTCGACCTCCTTCACGGCGCTGGCGAGGTCGACCGCGAGCTGATGCTTGTCCGCGAAGGTGCCGGTGGCGGCATACACGTCGATCATGGGCATGGTCACTCCCGGTGACATAGTAGGACGGTCGTCATAGTCCTCTATGATGGCCGTCATAGTCAAGGGATGGGGTGGACGCAGGTGGCAGGGTCAGCGGACACGGAGCGGCCGGGGGACTCCGCGCGATCAGCGCGGGAGCGGATGGTGGACAGCGCCATCGTGCTGCTGGCGCAGGGCGGCTACCAGGCCACGTCGTTCTCGTCGGTGCTGGAGGTGTCGCAGGCGCCGCGCGGCTCGATCTACCACCACTTCCCGGACGGGAAGGACCAGCTCATCGCCGCGGCGGTGGAGCTGGCGGGCGCGCGAGCCGTCGCGGTGCTCGACAGCCTGGACGGGTTGCCTGCGCCGGAGGTCGTCGAGGGTTTCATGGTGCTGTGGCGGACGGTGCTCGAGCGCTCGAACTTCGGGGCCGGCTGCTCGGTCCTGGCCGTCACGGTCTCGAGCGGGTCGGACGAGCTGCTCGACGCTGCCGCGGACGTGTTCCGTTCGTGGGGCGCGCGGTTGGCCGCGCTGCTGGAGCGCGGGGGGCTCGGGCGCCAGGACGCCGCGGCGTTCGCGACGATGGTGATGGCCGCGTCGGAAGGGGCCGTCGTGCTGGCTCGCGCACGACGCAGTTTCGAGCCATTCGACCAGGTCGCAACCCAGTTGCGCGAGGACGCCGAGCGCCGAATGCGCTGAGCGCCCCGGTGTGCCTCAGTTCGCCCGGGGGATGACCACCGTTCCACACTGGTCACAGCGGAAGGCGGGGGCGCTGTGGTTGAAGAAGCCCCTCGTCAGCAGGATGCCGGTCAGGTCACCGGCCAGTCCGCGCGCCTGCTTGAACTTCACGCCGGGCGAGCGACCCACCACGAGGCCCTTGCTCATGCCTGGCGTCGAGCAGGTCGGACAGCCTGTTGGGGTACCGGTCACCTGTCAGATGATGCACGACTCGATCAGCAGGGGTACGAGGTTCAGTCGATGACGGCAATCCGCAGGGCGGGTCGAGGGGGTTAGGCGTGGGCCAGGATCTGGGTGACGGCCCGGTTGATGACGTCGAGTCCTTCACGGGTGACCGTCGGGCCGCCGCTGGTGGGGGTGGCCCGGTTGTGACAGGCGGCGCCCCACGGGAGTCCGGCCTGCTTGGCCAGCGCGCGGCCCATCGCCGGCACGGTCCCGACCTTCACGCCACAGCGCACGGCGGCCTTTTCGAAGACGTCCAAGGGAAGCTGGATTCCCTCGCCGACGACCTGCGAGGGGACACCCAGCTGGCGGCAGAGGCGGTCGACCTGCTCCTGCTCGGAGACCCCGCCGCGGGTGCCGCTGCCGTTCAGGCCGGGGAATGCGCGATCGTCATCACCGAGACAGGAAGAGCACCATGCAGGGTTCATTCCGTGTCTACAGTCATCGCTCATGTGCTAACTGTACGGCCCCCAGCGGCCGGCGGATCCCTCGACGAAGACCGACGGCAGGTTTTCGCCCGACTCGTACGCCTTTCGTGGGATGACCTCGGGTCCGGCCGGAGTGATGCTGGGCGGGACATGGAGGTCGACATGGGTGCATTCACGATCAGGGGAAGCCTGGCCGCCGTCCTGGCAACACTCGGCGCAATGGTGGTCGCAGGGTCAGCGGCCCAGGCCGACCATGCGGAGTACCGCTTCCCGCTGCCGGGCGCGACGTCTACGGAGGGCATCGCGAGCGGTGCCGGCACGACGTTCTACGCCAGTGACCTCTTCGCGGGGGACATCTTCCGTGGAGACATCCGCACGCGCCGGGTCGAGAAGTTCATCGACAACCCGCCGGGTCGCAATGCGTTGGGGCTTCGGGTGGACCTTGCGCACCGCCTGCTCTTCGCCGCAGGCGGGTTCGACGGACGCGGATTTGTCTACGACCTCGACAGCGGGGCGACCCTCGCGACCTACCAGTTCTCGACAGCTGCCTCGGTGATCAACGACGTCGCCGTGACGGCGGACGGTGCCTGGTTCACCAACTCGTCCCAGCCCGAGCTGTACTTCGTCCCCGTGGTGGGCGGGCGACCTGGCGCTTTCAGCACCCTGCACCTCAGTGGTCCGGCCGCCGACACCAGTGGCGCCTTCAACAACAACGGCATCCAGGCCACGCCCGACGGTTCAACACTGGTCGTGGCGCACAGCAGCCAGGGGGCGCTGAACACGGTCGACCCGGCCACGGGCGCCAGCCGCGCCGTCCAGGGAGTGAGTGTTCCGAACGTCGACGGCATCCTGCTCGAGGGTCGGACCTTGTATGCCGTGGAGAACTTCAGCAACGCGATCGCCGAGGTCCAGCTCAGTGGCGACCTGTCCTCAGGGTCCGTGCAGAAGGTGGTGACCAGCGGCCTGTTCCAGACACCGACGACGGTGGCCCGGTTCGGCGACCGGCTGGCAACGGTGAACGCGAAGTTCGACACGGGGTTCCCGCCCGCAGCGAGCAGCTTCGAGGTCGTGGTCGTCGACCGCTGATCGTGCGTGGTCTGGGCACTGCTGGCCCGACATGCCTCGAGCCACCCCCCGGCTGGGGGGCTTCACCGCCAACAGGTGGTCAGATGTGCGACAAAACTGTGGTGGAGCCAAGGGGACTCGAACCCCTAACCCCCTGCTTGCAAAGCAGGTGCGCTACCAATTGCGCCATGGCCCCGTCGGATCACGGTCCGGCACGAGTCCGGCCCGGTCACCTGGGTGTTGCCGGTTTTAGTTGCCTAGTTCGGGGAGTCCGTCGCCTCGGCCCAGAGGTCCTTCTCGGCCTTCTGGGCCTTGAGCTTCCGCTGGATTGCCGTGGCGCCGATGGCCGTCACGATGAGGAGCAGGAGCTTCTTCATTGGGCCGTCGCCTTCCCTCGCAGAGCAACCGCGGGGATCGGGATTGGTGGGCCTAACAGGACTTGAACCTGTGGCCTCTTCCTTATCAGGGAAGCGCTCTAACCGTCTGAGCTATAGGCCCGTGAGCCCAATCTCCGCTGCGCCACGGGAGGTGGCGCGAGGCACGAGGTTACAGCACCGGCATCCGCACAACCAAAACGGTTCCGGGAGGCCGTCCCGGGCGACGATCGTCACGCAAAACGGCCGTTGCGACGCAATACGGGGGTTGTAACTCCCGGGTTGCGTCGCAACGGCCGTTTTGCGAAAGAGGGGGCCGGTTCAGTCGTCCGTGAGGGTGAGCTGGAGGCCGCCGACCAGGGCCGAGCAGATGTTGTAGAGGAAGGCGCCGAGCGTCGACAGGGCCGTCAGCAGGATGACGTCGATGACCCCGATCACGATGGACAGGGACAGCACCCGGCCGAAGCCGAGGAAGTCCATGATGTCGAACGGGTTCTGCGAGTCGCTGATGATCGTGCCCACCAGGCGGTTGACCTCGCTGAAGACTCCCATGCCGGACAGGATCATCCACAGCACCGCCACCATCACGACGCCGGCGATGCCCAGGGCCACCGAGATGAGGAACGACATCTTCATCGCCGACCAGGGGTCGACGCGTGAGACCGTGAGCTTGACGCGTCGGGCGCGGGCGGCCGCGGCGGCGGACTGGGAGCCCGTCGGGCGACCCTGCGCGCCGGCAGGGCGTGCGGCGCCCGGGTTCGGGCCCGCCTGACCCTGGCTCACAGTGGGGGCGGAACCTCCCTGGGGGAGGGCCGACCTGCTGGTCTGGCCTGCCGTGCTCACTCGCTACCTCCACTGGGGTCGCTCTCAGGTGCGTCGGACGCCTGCTCGGCACCACCGGCAACCTGCTCGTCTCCCGACGACGTTACGGCATCTTCGGCCGAGGAGGCGCCTTCAGTCGTCGCGTCGGACACACCAACTGCGTCAACTGCGCCGACGACTCCGGCATCGACTGCCTCGACGTCGACGACCTCGCCCTCGTCCACGGCCCGTTCGGGATTTCTCGCCAGCGCGACGACCGAGTCACCGGTGCCGGGGTTGGCGAACTTCATGCCCTGGGTGTTGCGGCCACGCCGCGTGACGGGGCTGACCGGCATACGCACGATGTTGCCCTTGCCCATGATGACCAGGACCTCGTCGTCCTCGCCGACCGTGAGGGCGCCGACCAGGTCACCGTTGCGTTCGGTGATCTTGGCGACCGCGACACCGAGGCCTCCGCGGCCCTTCGCGTTCCACTCCGAGGCCGGCGAGCGCTTGGCCATGCCGTTCTCGAAGACCACGAACACGTCGGGGTCCTCGCCCTCGTGGATGACGCTCAGCGACAGCAGCGAGTCGTCGCCGCGGAACCGCATGCCCGTCACCCCGCTCGTCGCGCGACCCATCGGCCGGAGCTGGGCGTCGGTCGCGTGGAAGCGGACCGACTGCGCCTTGCGCGAGACCAGCAGGAGGTCGTCGGTCGGCGACGCGAGGTCTGCGGCCACGAGCTCGTCGCCCTCCTTGAGGTTGACAGCGATGAGGCCGCCGCTGCGGGGGGAGTCGTAGTCAGCCAGTCGCGTCTTCTTGACCAGGCCGTTCTTGGTGGCGAGCACGAGGTAGGGCTGCTGGGCGTAGTCGCGCACGTCGAGGACCTGGGCGATCTTCTCGTCGGGCTGGAACGCGAGCAGGTTGGCCACGTGCTGGCCCTTGGCATCACGCCCGGAGTCCGGCAGCTCGTAGGCCTTGGCGCGGTAGACCCGGCCGAGGTTGGTGAAGAAGAGCAGCCAGTGGTGCGACGTCGTGGTGAAGAAGTGGTCCACCATGTCGTCGCCGCGCAGCTGGGCACCGCGGACGCCCTTGCCGCCCCGGCCCTGCGAGCGGTAGGCGTCGACCCGGGTGCGCTTGGCGTAGCCACCACGGGTGATGGTGACGACCACGTCCTCCTCGGGGATGAGGTCCTCCATCGACATGTCGCCGTCGAAGAACTCGATCCGGGTGCGCCGGTCGTCGCCGAACTTGTCGACGATGTCGCCGAGCTCGGTGGACACGATGGTTCGCTGACGCTCCGGCTTGGCCAGGATGTCCTCGAAGTCCAGGATCATCGCCTCGAGCTCGTTGTGCTCGTCGATGATCTTCTGGCGCTCGAGGGCGGCGAGGCGGCGCAGCTGCATCTCGAGGATGGCGCGGGCCTGGAGCTCGTCGATGCCGAGGAGCTCGATCAGGCCGTCTCGGGCCGACTCGACGGTGGGCGAGCGCCGGATGAGGGCGATGACCTCGTCGAGGGCGTCGAGCGCCTTGAGCAGGCCACGCAGCACGTGGATCTGGGCCTCGGCCTTGCGCAGCCGGAACGTCGTCCGCCGCTGGATGACCTCGATCTGATGGTCGACCCAGTGCCGGATGAACGCGTCGATCGGCAGGGTGCGCGGCACCCCGTCGACGAGGGCGAGCATGTTGGCGCCGAAGTTGTTCTGCAGCTGGGTGTGCTTGTAGAGGTTGTTCAGCACGACCTTGGCCACGGCGTCGCGTTTGAGCACGATGACCAGGCGCTGGCCGGTGCGACCAGAGGTCTCGTCGCGGATGTCGGCGATGCCCGAGAGGCGGCCGTCCTTGATGAGCTCGGCGATCTTCTGGGCAAGGGTGTCGGGGTTGACCTGGTAGGGCAGCTCGGTGACCACGAGGCACTGCCGGCCCTGGATCTCCTCGACCTCGACCACCGCGCGCATGATGACCGAGCCACGGCCGGTGCGGTAGGCGTCCTCGATGCCCTTGCGACCCAGGATCAGCGCGCCGGTCGGGAAGTCGGGGCCGGTGATCCGTGCGAAGACGGCGTCGAAGGTCTCCTCGCGAGTCGCGTCGGGGTGCGCGAGCAGCCACTGGGCCGCGTCGGCGACCTCACGCAGGTTGTGCGGCGGGATGTTGGTGGCCATGCCGACCGCGATGCCGGAGCTGCCGTTGACGAGCAGGTTGGGGAACCGGCTCGGCAGGACGACGGGCTCCTGCGTCTTGCCGTCGTAGTTGTCGCGGAAGTCGACCGTGTCCTGGTCGATGTCGCGGACCATCTCCATGGCCAGCGGCGCCATCCGGCACTCGGTGTACCGCGGGGCGGCGGCCGGGTCGTCGCCCGGGCTGCCGAAGTTGCCCTGGCCGTCGACCAGTGGGTAGCGCAGCGACCAGTCCTGCACGAGCCGGACGAGGGCGTCGTAGATCGAGGAGTCTCCGTGCGGGTGGTACTGACCCATCACCTCACCGACGACGCGGCTGCACTTGTTGTAGCCGCGGTCGGGCCGGTAGCCACCGTCGAACATCGCGTAGACGACGCGCCGGTGCACCGGCTTGAGGCCGTCCCGCACGTCGGGCAGCGCGCGGCTCACGATCACCGTCATCGCGTAGTCGATGTAGCTGCGCTGCATCTCGGTGTTGAGGTCGACCGCTTCGGTGCGGTCGTACTCGATCGGCGGTATCTCAGTCATGAATTCCCTTGTCCGTCATGCCATTCAACAAAGCAGTGGGTATGCCGGGTGGCGGGTTCCACGTGAAACGTGGCCACCGGCATACCGGGGTCAGATGTCCAGGAACCGCACGTCGCGGGCGTTGCGCTGGATGAAGCCGCGCCGGGACTCGACGTCCTCGCCCATCAGGATCGCGAAGATCTCGTCGGCGGCCGCCGCGTCGTCGAGGGTGACCTGGAGGAGCACTCGGTGATCGGGGTCCATCGTGGTCTCCCACAGCTCCTGGTAGTCCATCTCACCGAGACCCTTGTAGCGCTGGATGCCGGCGTCCTTGGGCAGTCGCCAGCCCTGGCCGAGTCCCGCCTGGACCATGGCGTCGCGCTCACGGTCGGAGTAGGCGAACTCGTGCGGGTGGTTGCTCCATTTGAGCCGGTAGAGCGGGGGCTGCGCGAGGTAGACGTAGCCCTCCTCGATCAGCGGGCGCATGAACCGGAACAGCAGCGTCAGCAGGAGGGTGCGGATGTGCAGGCCGTCGACGTCGGCATCGGCCATCAGCACGATCTTGTGGTAGCGCGCCTTGGTCTTGTCGAAGTCCTCGCCGATGCCGGTGCCGAACGCCGAGATCAGCGCCTGCACCTCGTTGTTGGCGAGCACCTTGTCGATGCGAGCCTTCTCGACGTTGAGGATCTTGCCGCGGATCGGCAGGATCGCCTGGTTGTGCGGGTTGCGACCGCGAACCGCCGAGCCGCCGGCCGAGTCACCCTCGACGATGAAGACCTCGGAGATCGCGGGGTCCTTGCTCTGGCAGTCGCGCAGCTTGCCCGGCAGACCACCCGACTCGAGCAGGCCCTTGCGTCGCGTCGCCTCGCGCGCCTTGCGGGCGGCCATGCGAGCGGCCGCGGCCTGGACCGACTTGCGGACGATGTCCTTGCCCTCGACCGGGTGGGCCTCGAGCCAGTGGCCGAACTCGTCGGTCATCGCGCGCTGGACGAAGCCCTTGACCTCGGAGTTGCCGAGCTTGGTCTTGGTCTGGCCCTCGAACTGCGGCTCGCCGAGCTTGACCGACACGACGGCGGTCAGGCCCTCGCGGATGTCGTCGCCGGTGAGGTTGTCGTCCTTCTCCTTGAGGAGGTTCTGCTTGCGCGCGAAGTCGTTGATGAGCTTGGTCATCGCCGCGCGGAAGCCCTCCTCGTGGGTGCCGCCCTCGTGGGTGTTGATCGTGTTGGCGTAGGTGTGCACCGACTCGGAGTAGGCGGTGGTCCACTGCATGGCCAGCTCGAGCGACAACTGGCGCTCGGTGTCCTCGGACTCGATCGAGATGATCTCGGCGTGCACCGGCTCGGACTTCTTCGAGGTGACGAGGTGGGTGACGTAGTCGACCAGGCCGTTGTCGTACTTGTAGGAGACCTTGCGCTGCTTCTTCTCGCTGACGTCGACCGTGTCGGCGTCCTCGGCGCGCTCCGGCTCGCGCTCGTCGGTGAGGTTGATGCGCAGCCCCTTGTTGAGGAACGCCATCTGCTGCATCCGGGCGCGGATCGTCTCGAAGTCGTAGGTGGTCGTCTCGAAGATGCCACCGTCGGCCCAGTAGGTGATGGTCGTGCCGGTGCGGTCGGACGCCTCCATCTTCTCCAGGGGGGCGACCGCCTCACCGCGGTCGAAGGTGACCCGGAAGACGTGGCCCTTCTGGAAGACCTCGACGTCGAGCCGGGTCGACAGGGCGTTGACCACGGAGGAGCCGACGCCGTGCAGGCCACCGGACACCTTGTAGCCGCCGCCACCGAACTTGCCACCGGCGTGCAGCTGGGTGAGCACGAGCTCGACCGCCGACTTGCCCTCGGCCGGGTGGATGTCGGTGGGGATGCCGCGGCCGTTGTCGGCGACGCGCACGCCGCCGTCGGCCAGCAGGGTCACGTCGATGGTGTCGGCGAAGCCGGCCAGCGCCTCGTCGACCGAGTTGTCGACGATCTCCCAGACGAGGTGGTGCAGCCCTCGCTCACCCGTGGACCCGATGTACATGCCGGGACGCTTGCGCACCGCCTCGAGACCCTCGAGGACCGTGATCTGGCTGGCGTCGTACTCTGACCCGGGAGCGGCGCCGGCGAGGTCGGCCTCGACCACCTCGCGGGCCGCCTCTGCCTGGGCGGCGGTGAGGTTCTCGGTGGTGGGGGGTGTGGTGCTGTCTGCGGGGGCGTTCTGGTCTGGCGTGTGGTCAGCCTCGGACACGGTGCTCCTTCTCCGGTGGCGCAGCGACCAGGGGTGTCCCCCGTGGTCGCTGAACCCGCTCATGGCACGCGACCAGACTGGGAACCAGCTGGTCGCGAATTCACTCCAGAGTCTACCTGTCGGGACTGTCATAACTCACGTCAGGAGGCCCGGGAACGCGGATTTGGGACAAAAAAGTGCCCTCGCACGGGTGGGGATACGCGGACGGCCCCCTGAGCGCCCGATTCAGGCGTTTCTGGTCCGCCGTCGACCCACGACCGCCGGCCGCCGACCGCCTACCGCCGGATCCTCGACAAACCACCCACTCGCTGGCTCCCGGCTCCCTATCCTGCGGACGTGCGACCTCGTCGGGCCTTCGCGGCGGTCCTCGCCGCGCTCATCATCGGTGGCGCCGGCGGGCTGGGTGGGATCTGGGTCGTGGACCGGGTCCTCGAGCGGGCGCGGGCGCCGCACGAGGTCGTGGTCGCGAGCCCGCCGCTCCGCTTCGAGGTCCCCCACGACTGGCACGCGGCCGATCGCCACGGAGACCCGGCCGACGAGTGGGTCAAGCAGTCCGCCGCCCTCCAGCGCCTGACCCCCGAGGACTACCTGGCCGGCCTCGAGGCGACCGTCGTCGCCACCGAGGTCGGACCGGCATCGGGCGGCCGCGGGCAGAGCCTCGACGTGCAGCGCACCACGTTCGCCGCCCTGCCCACGCGCGAACAGGTCACCCAGCAGCTGGCCGGCCAGGGGATGCGGGTCGACGACGTGCGCAGCGTGACCACCCCGGCCGGTCCCGTGGTCGTGAGCAGGACGACCCTGGTGCTGCCCGTCGGCAGCGTCTCGATGGAACTGCTCCACGTCGTCAGCGCCGGTCACGTGGTCGTGATCACCATCAGCGCCGTGGACGGCGGAGACGTCGAGCTGGTCACCTCCGGCGTCCTCGCGACCCTGCGCACCTCCTGACGAGGCGCCCCTGGTCTCGGATCAGAAGATGATGACCTGACGGACCGCTCGGCCCGCGGCGAGCTCGTCCATCGCGGAGTTCACGTCGTCGAGCCCGATCCGCGCCGACACCAGCGCCTCGACGGGGAGCCGACCCTCGCGCCACCACCGGGCGAAGACCGGGATGTCGCGCGCCGGCACCGCGGAGCCGAGGTAGCTGCCGGTCACGGTCTTCGCCTGGGCCACCAGGGCCAGTGGCGAGATGCTCGCCCGCGCGCAGGGGTGGGGGAGCCCGACGGTCACCGTCCTGCCACCCGGTGCGGTCGCGTCCAGCGCGGCCTCGAAGGCTGGCACTGTGCCGGCTGCCTCGACCACGACGTCGGCGGTGGCCCCGGTGCCAGCCAGCTCGTCGGGACTGAGAGCCCGCGTGGCACCGAGCTCGAGCGCCCGCTGACGCTTGGACTTCATCGTGTCGACGGCGACGACGTCACCGGCTCCGAGCGCGATCGCCGTGAGCAGGGCCGCCATCCCGACCCCGCCGAGGCCCACCACCATCACTGTCTGCCCGGACTCGGGAGGCGCCGCGTTGAGCAGCGCCCCTCCCCCCGTGAGCACGGCACACCCGAGCACTGCGGCCACCTCCGGCGGCACGTCGTCATCGACCGCGACCACGGACCTGGTGTCCACCACTGCGTGGGTCGCGAACGCCGACACCCCCAGGTGGTGGTGCACGGGAGCTCCGTCGCGGGACAGCCGTCGCCCGCCGCCGAGCAGCTCGCCGGCGTTGTTGCTCGCGGAACCCGGACCACACGGCATACGCCCGCCGGTGGCGCAGCCGGCGCACTCGCCGCACCGGGGCAGGAAGGTCAGCACCACCCGCTGGCCCACGACGAGGTCGGTGACTCCCGGACCCAGCCGCTCGACGCGGCCCGACGCCTCGTGGCCCAGCAGCATCGGCACCGGACGGGCGCGGTTGCCGTCCACCACCGAGAGGTCGGAGTGGCAGACCCCGGCGGCCTCGATGCGCACGAGCACCTCGCCGGCCTCGGGAGGGTCGAGGTCCAGGGGGCCGACGGTGAGGGGTCGGCTGGCCGCGTAGGGAGCAGCGCGCCCGACCTCCTCGAGGACCGCGCCGGTGACCTGCATCAGCGCCCCTGCATCAGCGGGCCTGCACGGCCTGGTCGAGCAGGTGGCGCACGACCTCCGGGATGGGCACGGTGCCGCGTGAGTCGCGGTCGATGTAGACGTGCACCCAGTGGCCGAGCGCCGCGAGCTCGGCGTCCTGGGCGTCGAACAGGCCCAGGGCGTAGGTGATGCTGCTGCGCCCGAGACGTTCCACGCGGACGCCGACGTCGAGCGGCCGCGGGTACTCCAGCTCGCGGAAGAAGCGGCAGCCCGACTCGGCCACGACCCCCAGCTCCGGCAGCGCCATCACGTCGGCGCCCGTCCCCGTGATCAGCCAACCGTTGATCGCCGAGTCGAAGAGCTCGTAGTAGACGGCGTTGTTGAGGTGGCCGTACATGTCGTTGTCCGACCAGCGCGTCGTGACCCGCACGACGTGGTCGAAGTGCGCGCGGGTGAGCATTCGGTCAGCATCGGCCGTCATGCGTCGATCCTAGGCAGCGGTCGGCTCAGCCGTAGGTGTCGCGCGGGCCCGGCCCGGTCGACCGGCGAGGGCCCTTGGACCAGGACGGTGCGCTCGGGCCGACGATCTTCAGGGCGGTGACGGTGCCCTTGCCGACCTCCCCCTCGAGGCGGGACATGATCGAGGACTCCAGGAGCTTGAGCTGCGTGGCCCAGGCGGTCGAGTCGGCCCGGACCGTGAGGATCCCGTACTCGAACGTCACCGGCGTGCAGTGCTGGGCAACCTCTTGACCGACGATGTCCGGCCACCGCCCCATCACGGACCCGACCGCCACGTCGACCTTCCACCCGCGGTCGGCCATCAACCGGTCCATCTGGTCACCGAGCAGCAGCGGGTCGCGCCGATCCGTCTTCGCCCCCGGCGACTGGACACCGATCTGGCGGCGCCGCATGGGCTTGAGTCCCGGTCGAAGCCCCTTCTCGCGAGCGGCCGCCCGGGCCCGCGACAGCGCGGCCCCCGCGGCGTCGTCGACCAGGGCGGTGGGGTCCGGCTCGACGCCGGGGGCCGGTTCGCTGCCCGGCTCGACGTCCGGTTCGATGTCCGGTTCCGCTCCCGACTCCGGTCCCGGCTCGGGCAGGGTCTCGTCACTCACGCCTGGTCACCTCCCCGAGGCTCACCGCAAAGGTCTGTCCCACCAGGCTCTTCGGCACGTCGGCATCGACCGCGGCCGTGATCAGCACCTGCTCGCAGTCGGCGACCATGGTCGCGAGCCGCTCGCGACGGCCGGTGTCGAGCTCGGCGAAGACGTCGTCGAGGATGAGGACCGGGTCCTCACCGAGGTCGTGCCGCAGCAGCTGGTATGCCGCGAGCTTGAGTCCCAGCGCGAACGACCAGCTCTCGCCGTGGCTGGCGTAGCCCTTGGCCGGCAGCTCACCGAGCGACAGCACGAGGTCGTCCCGGTGCGGTCCGGCGAGGGAGATGCCCCGCTCGACCTCCTTGTCGCGCGCCTCCTCGAGGGTGCCCAGGAGCTCGGCGCGCAGCGCATCGATCTCCGGGACCTCGCCGGCAGCCAGGGACGCGGCAGCCGCTTCGCGCAGGCTGCTCTTGTAGGAGACTCGCGCGTCGGACTGACCGGCGCTCACCTCGTCGTAGGCCTTGGCCAGGTAGGGACCCAGGTCACGCAGCAGCCGCAGGCGGGCGTAGAGCAGTTGGGACCCGACCGTGGCGAGGTGGTCGTTCCAGATGTCGAGGGTGTGCAGGGCGGTCGCGCGGGCGTCGTCGACGGGCTCGTCGCTCGGTCGCGAGGGCGGTCGGCGCCGGGATCCCCTGCGCAGCAACGGTTGCGCAGACTTCAGGAGCGCGTTCCGCTGCTTGAGGATCTTGTCGTAGTCGCTGCGCACCCCGGCCCAGCGCGGCTGGCGGGCGACCAGCAGGTCGTCGAGGAAGCGACGGCGCTCCGACGGGTCGCCCTTGACGAGCGCGAGGTCCTCGGGCGCGAAGAGCACCGTGCGCAGGGTGCCCAGCACGTCGCGCGGCCGGGACACGGGGGACCGGCCCAGTCGCGCCCGGTTGGCCCGGCCCGGGTTGAGCTCCAGCTCGAGCATCGTCTCGCGACCACCCCGCATCACGGCCCCGCGGATCACCGCCTGCTCGGCACCGAACCGCACCAGCGGCTGGTCGGTCGACACCCGGTGGCTGGACAGGGTGGCGAGATAGCCGATGGCCTCGACGAGGTTGGTCTTGCCCTGGCCGTTCAGGCCGACCAGCGTGGTGACACCGGGCTCGAGGGGCAGGTCGGCGGCGGTGTAACTGCGGAAGTCGGCAACCGTGAGGTGCCGGACGTACACAGGCGGCTAGGACTCGTCGCGGCGCAGCAGGCTCATCGCGCCGCGCGCTTGCTCGCCGACGCCGACCGCGCAGACCCCGACGGTGCAGACCCCCGCGTCGAGCCGGTGCCCGAGGAGGGACCGGCCGAGGCTGCCTTGCGACCCTTCGCAGCCGCCTTGGCAGGGCTCTTGGTCGGCTTCTCCTTCGTGGCGGCCTTCGCCGCGACCGCCTTCTCGTGCTTCGGGGCTCCCTCGGCGCGGAGCTTCTCGCCCTCGGCGACCGACATCACCTGGTGTCCACCGAAGCCACCGCGCAGCGCCGCGACGGCCTGCATGGTCGGGGACTCCTGCTGGCGGGAGGCGAACCGGGAGAACAGCGACGCCGAGATGACCGGCATCGGGACCGAGTTGGCGATCGCCTCCTCGACTGTCCAGCGACCCTCGCCCGAGTCGACGGTGTAGCCGGAGACGTCCTCGAGGTGCGGGTTCTTCTCCAGGGCATCGACCAGCAGGTCGAGCAGCCAGGACCGGACGACCGTGCCGCGGGTCCAGGCCTTGAAGGCGCCCGGGACGTCGGTGACGATGTCCTTGGCCTCGAGCAGCTCGTAGCCCTCGGCATACGCAGCCATCAGGCCGTACTCGATGCCGTTGTGGACCATCTTGGTGTAGTGCCCGGCGCCGACCTTGCCGGCGTGGACGAAGCCCTCCTCGCGCGGACCCTCGGGCCGCAGGGCGTCGAAGATCGGCATCGCCTTGCGCACGTTGGCAGCCGAACCGCCGACCATCAGGCCGTAGCCGTTGTCCAGGCCCCAGATGCCACCGCTGACCCCGCAGTCGAGGTAGCCGATGCCCTTGGCCTTCAACAGCTTCTCGTTCTCGAAGTCATCGGTGAACCGGCTGTTGCCGCCGTCGATGACCATGTCGCCCTTGTCGAGCAGCTTGGCCAGCTGGGCCACCGTGTCGGTCGTCGGCGCGCCCGCGGGGACCATCACCCACACCGTGCGCGGGGCGTCGAGTGCCTTGACGAGGGCGGCCAGGGTCTTGACGTCCGCCACCGCAGGGTTGCGGTCGAAGCCGACGACTTCGTGCCCGGCGCGGCGGATCCGCTCGCGCATGTTGCCGCCCATTTTGCCGAGACCGATCAGACCGAGCTGCATGTGACGACTCCCGTTCGTGTGGGTGGTTCGGTATGCCGCCACGCTGGCTTCGCGGCATACCTCGCGGTGCGCGTGCTCAGGCTACGCCCGGGGGCGGTCAGCTCGCGAAGCGAACGGGCATCAGGACGTAGCGGTAGGAGCTGTCGGCGTCGCCGTCGAGCTCGTCCTGGCCGGACAGCACCGCCGGGCGTGACGGCTGGGTGAAGGAGAACCGTGAGTAGTCGGTGCCGACCGCGCCGAGTCCGTCGAGCAGGAACTGCGGGTTGAACGCGATCTCGATCTCGGGACCGGTGAGGGTCGACTCGACGGCCTCGGAGGCCTGGGCGTCGTCACCGGTGCCGGCCTCGATGGCCACCTGGCCGTCGGAGAACTTCAGGCGCACCGGGGTGTTGCGCTCGGCCACGAGGGCGACCCGCTTCACGGCCTCGATGAGCTCGGAGGTCTTGAGGACGGCCTCGGTGTCGACCGTCGTGGGGAAGATCGAGGTGACCTTGGGGTACTCACCGTCGAGCAGGCGGGTGGTGGTGCGGCGCTGCCCGGCCTCGAAGCCGACCAGCCCGTCGCCACCGGCCGACGAACCGAGGGCGACCTCGATCGACCCGGAGGCGCCGAGTGCCTTGGCCGTCTCGGACAGGGTGCGGGCCGGGACCAGGGCCAGGTGGCTGGCGTCGGTGGCCTCGGGGTTCCAGGTCAGCTCACGCATGGCCAACCGGTAGCGGTCGGTGGCGAGGAGCGTCATCTTGTCGCCGTCGATCTCGACGCGGACGCCCGTGAGGATCGGCAGGGTGTCACCGCGGTCGGCGGCGATCGCGACCTGGGCAACGGCCTGGGTGAAGACGTCGCCGGCGATCGTGCCGCTCGCCGTGGGGGAGATCGGCAGCGTGGGGTAGTCGTCGGCCGGCATCTGCATCAGGCTGAAGCGCGAGGACCCGCAGACCACGGAGACCTTGTTGCCCTCGGTGGCGATGTCGACCGGCTTCGTGGGGAGGTTGCGGGAGATGTCGGCGAGCAGTCGGCCCAGGACGAGCACCGTGCCGCCCTCGGCGACCTCGGCCGCGACGGTGATCTTGGCGGAGACCTCGTAGTCGAAGGCCGAGAGGGTCAGGGTGCCCTCGTCGTTCGCCTCGATGAGGACACCGGCGAGGACGGGCACCGGGGGACGGGCCGGGAGGCCACGGGCCACCCAGGTCACGGCGTCGGCGAGGACCTCACGTTCGACCCGAAACTTCACCGTGACTACCTGCCCTTTCGCACGCGGCCCCGCCGCCGAACTTCAAGAATGTGACTTCACAAATGTGATTGCGCACTGACCCTAGTGCTCACGATGCACTCGGCCAACCCGGATGGGGCAATCCGTCCCAGCTGTTTCCTCCGTGTCATTTCAGTGGGTAGCGGTGTGGTCTGGAGGTGGGCAGGGTCAGGATTGGTACTCGGGGCTGGATGGCTGATGGGAGATGGGTAGTCGTTGTCATAGGGGGTGTGGATCCTGTGGACGACCGACATCGGTGCAGGTCAGCGCGGCGCGTCCCCTGTGCATGCCGGGTGGACAAGCGGTGGCACAACCTGGGCCGGGTTGTGGAGGCGCCGGCTGCGCCCACACGGTCTCCACACGGCATACCCCGGTTGTCCCCAGCTGAAGGCTGGTCGTGCACGGGTTGTCCACCGGTTGTCCACAGGGGTGGATGTGCGGGGAAACGGCTCCGGAACAGAAATCATCCGTTTGGTGGATAGGCGTAGGGCCGAACCACATACCCACAGAGTTGTCCACAGGTGTGGACCATGGGTCGGGTTCCTCAAATGTCCGAATCTGCTGCGGGATTCGTGCTCACCTGAGCACGAACTCGACTGAGGTGTCGGGGAGGTGAACAGGCCCCCACACCTGTGCACAAGGCTGTGGACAACCAGTTCCTGGTGCAGAGAAGTCGGATCGGGCGTCAGCGAGACTGCTGCTTGATCCTGTTGGTCAGCTCGGTGACCTGGTTGTAGATCGCGCGCCGCTCGGCCATCAGCTGGCGGATCTTCTTGTCGGCGTGCATGACCGTGGTGTGGTCACGGCCACCGAACTGCTGCCCGATCTTGGGCAGGGACAGGTCGGTCAGCTCGCGGCACAGGTACATCGCGATCTGGCGGGCCGTGACCAGGACCCGCGAGCGCGACGTGCCGCAGAGGTCCTCGATGGTCAGCCCGAAGTAGGCCGCGGTCTGGGCCATGATCGTCGCGCTGGTGATCTGGGAGCCCTGCTCGTTGGGGATCAGGTCCTTGAGGACGATCTCGGCCAGGCCCATGTCGACGCTCTGCCGGTTGAGGCTGGCGAAGGCCGTGACGCGGATCAGGGCGCCCTCGAGCTCGCGGATGTTGGTCGAGATGCGGCTCGCGATGAACTCGAGCACGTCGTCGGGCGCGCTCATGCGTTCCTGGATGGCCTTCTTGCGCAGGATCGCGATCCGGGTCTCGAGGTCGGGCGGCTGGACGTCCGTCAGCAGGCCCCACTCGAACCGGCTGCGCATGCGTTCCTCGAAGCCGGACAGCAGCTTGGGCGGCAGGTCACTGGTGATCACGACCTGCTTGTTGGCGTTGTGCAGCGTGTTGAAGGTGTGGAAGAACTCTTCCTGCGTCTGCACCTTGCCCTGCAGGAACTGGATGTCGTCGATGAGGAGCACGTCGACGTCGCGGTAGCGGCGCTGGAAGTTGCTCGCCTTGTCGTCGCGGATGCTGTTGATGAAGTCGTTGGTGAACTCCTCGGAGTTCACGTAGCGCACCTTGACGTGCGGGTAGAGGTTGCGCGCGTAGTGCCCGATGGCGTGCAGCAGGTGGGTCTTGCCCAGCCCGGACTCGCCGTAGACGAACAGCGGGTTGTACGCCTTGGCCGGCGCCTCGGCCACCGCGACGGCGGCCGCGTGGGCGAACCGGTTGCTCGCGCCGATGACGAAGGTGTCGAAGGTGTACTTGGGGTTGAGTCGAGTCGCCGACTCGTCGGTGACGCTCATGACCTCGTCGCGCGGGCGGCGCTGCGCCTCGGCGGGCGGCGTCAGCGGGTAGACGTTGTCCACCGAGAGGTGGGCAGGCGGCTGGCCGTGCGGCTGGCCAGGCTGGGCGAGGGGAGGGATCGACAGGGGCTGCTCGTCGACGTAACCCGTGGTGTCCTCACCGTGGTGCGCCTCGTCCAACGAGGTGTCGACGGTGACGGCCAGCTGCACCTGCTCGCCGAGCTGGGAGGACAGTGCCTGGGTCACCGCGTCGCGCACCCGCTGCTCGACGACGTCCTTGGTGTACTCGTTCGGCACCTTGACCAGGGCGGTTCCGTCGAGCAGTCCGGCGAGGCGGGCCAGCGTGAGGAACGCGCGTTCGCGGGCCGGGAGTCCGTCGGCGTCGAGGGTGGCGATGGTGTTCTGCCAGATCTGCGTGTAGTCCAGATCTGTGTCACTCACCGGTCCCACATCCCTTTCGACGGTTTGGCTGCCCTGTCGCAGGGTCATGGTGTCTGTCCCCTGTGCCTCATCGACACTGTGCCTTATCCACATAGTTATCCACAACCTGTGGGCAAGGGATGGGACGAGGAGGGACGGTAACAACAGCGGCGCAGGGCGGCAACCGAAACGGCGGAAATTGGGTCTCGTTCGGGGAAATTGGTGCCCTACGCACGGCGTGTCTGGGTCGAAATGGCCAAGAGTGGGTGCTATTGGCGCCTCGCCAGCCCAGCTGTTCCCCGCGGTTTGCCGCGTGGCCGGCGCTGGTTTGACCCTGCGGTGGGCGCTCGCGTACCTTGGAACCGGCCTGTCGGCCGTTTTCGCATGCCCGTGACGCCCTGGATCCTTGGTGCCAGCCACCGAGGATCGGTTCTCGCGGGTCTCCGATTGCGGCCGACCACCCAGCCGCCCATGCACTCAGCAGGCCACCCGGGCCTGATCAGTAACGGAGATCCTCGTGAGCAAGCGTACTTTCCAGCCGAACAACCGTCGTCGGGCCAAGACCCACGGCTTCCGCCTGCGTATGCGGACCCGTGCGGGTCGCGCCATCCTGTCGGCCCGCCGCGCTAAGGGCCGCACCGAGCTCTCCGCCTGAGGCCGACCCCGTGCTGCCCGCGGGGCACCGGCTCCGTGCGAGTTCGGACTTCGCGGCCACCTTTCGGGGGCCCAGGGGAGCCCGAGCTGGCTCCACGCTGATCGTGGTCCACGCCAACCAGGCCGACGCGCGTGCGGGACAACCGCCGCGGGTCGGTTTTGTTGTCTCCAAAGCCGTCGGCGGAGCGGTGGTCCGCAACCGCACCAAGCGCCGGCTGCGGGCGCTGATGGCGGCTCGGGTTCGCGCACTGCCGCTTGGTACGGATCTCGTGATTCGCGCGAATCCTGTTGCGGCGCAAGCGAATTCGTCGTCACTGGGCGTCGAGCTGGATGGTCTCCTCGCTCGGGTGACCGCACGACTCGGGGCGGGGCGCGCGTGAGCACGCTCAAGCGGGTGACCGCGGCACCCCTGATCGGGCTCCTGCTCTTCTACCAGCGCTTCATCTCACCGATGACGCCCCCGACCTGCCGGTACTACCCCTCCTGCTCGGCCTACGCCGTCACCGCGATCCGGCGCTTCGGTCCGGTCAAGGGAACCTGGCTGGCCGCCAAGCGGTTGGCTAGGTGCCACCCCTGGGCAGCAGGTGGGGTCGACCACGTTCCAGCACCACCCCCGCACGCCGCCCACGCCGCCTAGCGGCAAGGCACCAGACCTGCCGGCCGCGCGGCATACCCACTGCGCGGCCGGAACCACCGGTGGACCGTCACCTCGACGGCCCACCACCAGATTGAGGACGACATGAGTTTCAGTGATCTGATCTTCCCGTTCGAGTGGATCGTCTCGTGGATTCTTTTCGGTTGGCACTGGGTGTTCACGAACCTGCTCGGCATCCCGTCGGACTCCGGCGTCGCGTGGACGTTGTCCATCGTCGGCCTCGTGGTGGTGATGCGGGCCGCGATGATCCCGCTGTTCGTCAAGCAGATCCACGCGTCGCGGCGGATGCAGCTCATCCAGCCCGAGATGCAGAAGATCCAGGCCAAGTACAAGGACAAGAAGGACCCGGACTCCCGTCAGGCGATGACGCAGGAGACGATGGACCTCTACAAGCGCACGGGGACCAACCCGTTCAGCTCGTGCCTGCCGATCCTGCTGCAGTCACCGTTCTTCTTCGGACTGTTCCGCGTGCTCAACGGGCTCAAGAAGATCGCCGACGGCACGAACGATCCGATCGGCCCGATCTCGGCCAAGCTCGCCGGTGAGGCGGAGTCGTCGACGTTCTTCGGTGCACAGCTGTCCGACAAGTTCGTCGGAGCGAACAGCCTCACCGTCCAGATCGTCACTGTCGTGCTCATCATCGCCATGTCTGCCAGCACGTTCACCACCCAGCGCCAGCTGATGATGAAGAACATGCCGGCCTCGGCGCTGGACAACCCGTTCGCCAAGCAGCAGAAGATGCTGCTCTACCTGATGCCGATCTTCTTCGCGATCTCCGGCGTCAACTTCCCGATCGGTGTCCTCCTGTACTGGCTCACCACCAACGTGTGGTCGATGTGCCAACAGTTCTACGTGATCCGCAAGATGCCCGCCCCCGGCTCCCTCGCGGAGAAGGCGATGCAGGAGCGGCGGCGCAAGAAGGGCAAGCCGATCGAGGAGTTCACCGTCAAGGGGCTCGACAAGGTGGAGGACACCGAGGCGCCCAAGGCGGGCGGTCAGCGCGTCCAGCCTTCGCGGAACAAGAAGAAGAAGGGTGCCGCAGGTCCGGCCAAGAAGCCGGCGCCCAGCTCCACCACAGACACCAAGCCCCAGACCGACAACTGAGAGTGACCACCATGACCGAGCACAACAACACCGTCGTGGACGACACCCAGACCACTGAGACGTCCATCGACGAAGGCACCGACCAGGGCACCGGCGAGGGCCCCGACCAGGGCACCGGCGAGGGGACCGATCAGGGCACCGACGAGCACACCGATCAGGGGGTCGATCAGCTCACCGACCAGGGCGCCGACGACTCCGACGACTCCGACGACACGGCAGCGGACGCGCCCTCTGACCACGAGCACGGGGCGCCGCGGCGTCGCCCGGCCAAGGTGGCCGACCTCGAGCGTGAGGGCGAGGTGGCGGCGGACTTCCTGGAGACCCTGCTCGACATTGCCGACCTCGATGGCGACATCGACGTGGACGTGGACGGCGACCGTGCCGCGGTGTCCATCGTCGACTCCGACGAGGGCCGGGTGCCTCGGCGCCTGGTCGGCCAGGACGGCAAGGTGCTCGACGCGCTCCAGGAGCTGACCCGGCTCGCCGTCCAAGCGGCCACCGGAGAGCGCAGCCGACTGATGCTGGACGTAGCCGGCCACCGGGCCGAGCGCCGTGCGTCCTTGGTCGAGGTCGCGCGCGGCGTCATCGAGCAGGTCAAGGCGACGGGCGAGCAGGCCTCTCTCGAGCCGATGACGGCTTTCGAGCGCAAGGTCGTTCATGACGAGGTCCTCGCTGCCGGTCTCACGTCCGAGTCCGACGGCGTGGAGCCCCGCCGCTTCGTCGTCGTCCTGCCGGCGTGATCGCGCCGCAGGCGAGTGTGTTTCACGTGAAACAGAGCGCATGACGGCGCACGAACGCACCGACGACGGGCGCGGGACCGGGGAGACCGGGACCGCGCCCGTCGCGTCGTCGACGGGTCCCGCCGCTCCTCCAGCCGTTTCAGACCCAACCGCTTCAGCCCCGCCCGCGTCAGACCCAGCGGCTCCGGCTCCGGTGGCACCACCGGCGGCTGCGGCAGTGTTCGGTACGCACCTGGCCCTGGCCGAGCGGTTCGCCGCGATCCTGGCGGACACCGGGGTTTCGCACGGTCTGATCGGCCCCCGCGAGGTGCCGATTCTCTGGGACCGGCACATCCTCAACTGTGCGGTCGCGCACGAGGCCTTCCCCGAGGGGGTGGCCGTGGTCGACGTGGGTTCCGGAGCCGGGTTGCCCGGTTTGGCCCTGGCCATCGTGCGGCCTGACCTGCACCTGCACCTGGTCGAGCCCATGTTGCGTCGCACCACGTGGCTCTCGACCACGATCGACGAGCTCGGCCTCTCCAACTGCACGGTCCACCGGGGCCGGGCCGAGGAGTTCAACGGGGTGCTGACGGCGCCCTATGCCACCGCGCGAGCGGTCGCCCGCATTGACAAGCTCGCCCGGTGGACCTTCCCGCTGCTGGCCGACGACGGCACCCTCGTGGCCCTCAAGGGCGAGTCCGCCGCCCAGGAACTGGCCGCCGAGGAGAAGGTGCTGCGCAGGCTCGGAATGACCTCAGCGCGGGTCGTGACCTTCGGCGCCGGCCTGCTCCCCGTGCCCACCACCACGCTGCAGCTCACGGTGGGCGCTCGTCCGGCAGCCAAGCGCGGTCCCGCGCGACGCGCCAGGAACCGGACCTGATCAACCCTGCTGACAGGGCGCTGCCTCCCGCGTTGTGACGCACGCGCGAACTAGGGTTGGATGATGCCCATGGCCAACGAGGAGACTGCGTGAGCACAGCAACGCTGCACTTGACCAGGGGGCTCGGATGGCCGCAACGGCCGGACCGCCCCAGCAGCGCACTCGGGTGGCCGGCAGGGGACCGGAGGTCGCAGAGCGACCCGGCTTCACGTGAAACGGAGCAGCTCTCCACCGCGACGACAGCGCTGGACGAGCGCGCGGGGCAGGCCGAACCGACGGCGAACGGTACGACCATCACGACAGGTGACGCCTCCATGACCGGCACAGTCGACAGCAATACGGCCTCTGTTTCACGTGAAACAAACGGCGCCCGCGACCTCCATCCCGACGCCCACGCGGGCACCCACCCCAGCACCCACCCCGTGGATTCGGCCGCGGCTGAGGAGGCGCTGGCGGCCGTTGTTTCACGTGAAACGGACGAGCGTGAGGAACTGGCCTCCTCCTTGCCGACCGCTGACCGGGACACCCCCTTGGCGCAGGCCGTCGCCGCTGATGCCCGCAAACGAATAGCCCTCACCGGGCGAGTCTTCCCCAAGCCGACGGCGACGCGCGTCCTGACCGTGGCCAACCAGAAGGGCGGGGTAGGCAAGACCACCACCACCGTGAACGTCGCGGCGGCGCTGGCCCAGGCGGGCTTGACCGTGCTGGTCATCGACATCGACCCGCAGGGCAATGCGAGTACGGCCCTCGGTATCGACCACCACGCCGAGGTGCCGAGCATCTACGACGTGCTCGTCGACGGCACACCGATGGCGGATGTTGTCCAGGAGTGCCCGGACATCCCCGGCCTGTGGTGTGCGCCGGCCACGATCGACCTCGCCGGCGCGGAGATCGAGCTCGTCTCGCTGGTTGCGCGCGAGACCCGCCTCCAGAAGGCGATCGCGGCGTACCTGGAAGCGGACGCCGACACCGATCGCCCGGCGCCGGACTACGTCCTGATCGACTGCCCCCCGAGTCTGGGCCTGCTGACGGTCAACGCCTTCGTCGCCGCCCAGGAGGTCTTTATCCCGATCCAGTGCGAGTACTACGCGCTCGAGGGTCTCTCACAGCTGCTCAAGAACATCGAGCTGATCCGCAACCACCTCAACCCGTCATTGCACGTGTCGACCATCCTGCTGACCATGTACGACGGCCGGACCCGCCTGTCGGCCCAGGTCGCCGAGGAGGTGCGCAACCACTTCCCGGCGCAGGTCCTGCGCAACACCGTGCCTCGCTCGGTGCGCATCTCGGAGGCGCCGAGCCACGGCCAGACCGTGATGACCTACGACCCCAACTCCAGTGGCGCCCTGTCCTACCTGGGCGCGGCTGCTGAGCTTGCCGATCGCGGCGCCGCCACCGCCGACCACTCGACCGCGTCCACGCAGAACTGAGAGAAGACACCATGAGCGAGAAGCGCCGCGCACTCGGCAGGGGCCTGGGTGCCCTGATCCCCAACGCCCCGACCTCCCCCAATGGCCGTCCCGTGGACGTCTTTTTCCCTGACCAGCGTCCCGGCGCGACGGCGTATGCCGGTGGGACGCCGTCCGGGCGCGACGGTGCCGGCGAGGCCTCGGCTGGGGCAGGGACGACCACGACGACGATGGAGCCGACCAGCGACGCCGGTCACGGTCCGGACGGGGTGTCCGACGATGACCGTGCTGCCGGCAACGGGCAGGCCCGCACCGGTGAGGCGTCAGGCTCGGGTGACGCGAGCGACACCGACGACGCAGATGGCGCGGTGGCGGCAGACACGGACAACCCGCACGGGCTGGCGCCGGTCCCGGGAGTCTCCTACGGCGAGATCCCGGTCGAGCAGATCCGCCCCAACCCGCGTCAGCCCCGGTCGGTCTTCGACGAGGACGACATGGCCGAGCTGGTGCACTCCATCTCCGAGATCGGGGTGCTTCAGCCGATCGTCATCAGGCCCATTCCTGCAGGTCAGGGGCCCGACCAGCTCGACAACGCCCCCGAGGGCGTGCGCTACGAGCTCATCATGGGTGAGCGCCGCTGGCGCGCCTCGCAGGAGGCTGGGCGGGCTACCGTGCCAGCGATCGTCAAGGAGACCGAGGACGACGACCTCCTGCGGGACGCCCTCCTGGAGAACTTGCACCGCAGCGAGCTGAACGCTCTCGAGGAGGCGGCGGCCTACCAGCAGCTGCTCGAGGACTTCGGCTGCACCCACGACGAGCTCGCCGCTCGGATCGGCCGTTCCCGGCCCCAGATCTCCAACACGCTGCGGCTGCTGAAGCTGCCGCCGCTCGTGGCCCGCCGCGTGGCTGCGGGCGTGCTGTCGGCCGGCCACGCGCGGGCCCTGCTGTCGCTGCCCGACGGTGCCGCGATGGAGCGCGTCGCGCAGCGGATCGTGGCCGAGGGCCTGAGCGTCCGCAACGTCGAGGAGATCGTCGCCGTCGGCGGGCCGGACGACGTGGCCAAGCCGCGACGCCCGCGCGCGGGCAACCGGCACCCCCAGCTCGACGACCTGGCGGCCCGGCTGTCCGACCGGTTCGACACCCGGGTCAACATCGCCCTGGGTCAGCGCAAGGGCAAGCTGACGGTCGAGTTCGCCTCGGTCGAGGACCTCAACCGGATCGTCGACATGCTCGGCCTCGACCGCCGCAGCTAGGACCGAAGTAGCTAGGACCGCAGACCGACCGACCGCCGCGACCGCGGGCTTGGAGTAGGTCGGCTGCTGCTCAGCGGTCGGGGAATTCCCTTGGGGGAGTAGCCGATTCGTGGTCGTTGTCAGCTGTGTGAGGCGAGGTAGGCGCGCAGGTCGCCGAGTCTCAGGACGCCCGTCGTGGCGGTGTCGTCATCTCCCAGGTAGAGCCGCTGCAGGCTGACCAGCACGGCCTCGGCGATCGTGTCGCGGAACGCCGGGTCGGCCAGGCGTGCGGCGTCGCTGGGGTGGGACAGGTAGCCGGCCTCGATGCGCACGGCAGGCATCCGGGTCTGCTGCAGCAGGGCCCAGGAGCGGCCGTGCGAGCGGCAGTTCTCGAGACCGGTGCGCGCCACGACTTCGCGCAGCACCAGGTCGGCGAGGTGCTCACCGACGGCCGACCACGACGTCTTGCGGTCGCGGCCGAAGAAGAAGGTGGCGACCCCGCTGGCCTCGGCGGCATCGTGGGAGTCGCAGTGCAGTGAGAGCACGAGGTCGGCGCCGGCATCGTTGGCCAGGGCGGCCCGCTCGTCCTCGGTCGGGCAGGTGTGCTCGGTTCGGGTGTAGACGACCGAGACGCCGATGGCGGTCAGCCGACCCTCGATCCGGCGGGCGAGGTCCATGACCAGCTCTGCCTCGACCAGCCCGTGGGCCACGGCGCCGGAGTTGCTGCCACCGTGGCCCGGGTCGAGCACGACGGTGCGGCCACTCAGGCTGTGCCCGGAGCGGCGGACCAGCTCCTGCTCGCGCAGCACGTTGGCCGAGCCCCCCGACACCGAGCGACGCAGGTCCTTGAAGGCACGCAGCGTGTCGGGACCGACCGATCCGTCACCGGAGAGGCCGTAGGCGCGCTGGAAGCTGCGCACCGCACGCTCCGTCTCGGGCCCGAAGCGGCCGTCGACGCGGCCAGCGGCGAAGCCGAGGGTGTTGAGCCGCTCCTGCAGGGTGACGACGTCCTCCCCGCGCAGCAGGTGACCCGGCGTGTGCATGAGGATCCGGTCGCCGAGGGCCCAGCGGGCACCGTCGATGGCCGTGAACGTCTCGACCCCGACCACCCCGTCGACGATCAGCCCCTTGTGCTGCTGGAAGGCCCGCACCGCACGCTCGAGGGAAGCGTCGAACAGGGCGGGGTCGAACGGGGTCTGGTCCCCCTCGCCAGCGTCCTCGGCGTCAGGGCCGCCGAGGTGTGGCGGTTCGGGCAGCTGGTCGAGTGGCAGCGCTGCCAGCCTGGCTCGCACGTCCACGACGGCGGGTCCGTGGCTGCCGAGGCCGAGCAGGCCGCTCTTGCTGTCGGACACTCGACCTCCTCGGGTGATCGCGCACCCAGCCAGGTTCTTGGCCGGTGTGCGGGTGGCTGGCTGTTGGGGTATTTGTGCAGGTCAGCGGTGGTGCGCCCGGGTTGCGGGGCATGGTGGCTGACGCCCGAGCCTAAGTCAGAACCGGGCTGCGGACCAACCGGACGACCCCTGGTCCGAAAGCCTGGTCCGAAGGCCTCGTCCGGTCGCCTGGTTCGTCCGTGGTCCTCACGCCCTGGCCCGAAGCCAGGGGGCGACGATGCCGGCCGCACCCACCATCGGGCGCGGCCGGCACACGGTCACTGCGGTGCTCAGCCGAGGTAGTCGGCGAGCTCGCGCACCAGCTTGGGCTTGGGCATCGCACCCACGAGGGTCTTGACGACCTCGCCGCCGACGTAGACGTTGAGCGTCGGGATGCCAGTGATGCCGTAGCGGCTGCTCACCGCGAGGTTCTCGTCGGTGTTGAGCTTGACGATGTCGATCTTGTCGGCGTGCGCGATCGCCAGCTCCTCGAGGACCGGGGCGACGGCGCGGCACGGGCCGCACCAGGGCGCCCAGAAGTCCACCAGGACGGGCTTGTCGTTCTGGAGGACGTCGACCTCGAAGGTGGCGTCCGTGGTGTCCTTGATGGCTCCCACTCGGGGGCTCCTTTCGGTGGTGCTGCGGTTGGGGCTGGATGGGTGGTGAGGTGTGCCGGTTGTGGCGTGGGGCTCGGTCTGTCCGTCAGGATCCCAGCGGGGTCTGACAGGCAGACCGGGTGGTCAGTGGGTGAGGGCGGGCTCGTCGGTGAGGGCGGTGTCGCCCGCGGGTGCGCCCGCGTGCTCGCGGTCGGCGAGGTAGCGCTCGGCGTCGAGGGCCGCGGCGCACCCGGAACCGGCCGCGGTGATGGCCTGGCGGTAGGTGTGGTCGACGAGGTCGCCGGAGGCGAAGACACCGGGCAGGTTGGTGAGCGTCGTGCGGCCCTGGACCAGGACGTAGCCCTCGTCGTCGAGCTCGACGACGCCCTTGACCAGCTCGTTGCGCGGGTCGTGCCCGATCGCGACGAACAGGCCGGTGACGGGCAGCTCACGGGTCTCGCCGGTCACGGTGTCGCGCAGCGTGATCCCGGTCAGCTTGGCATCACCGTGGATCGCCTCGACGGCGGAGTTCCAGGCGAACCTGATCTTGTCGTTGGACAGGGCGCGCTCGGCCATGATCTTGGAGGCGCGCAGCTCGTCGCGACGGTGCACGATCGTCACCGAACGGGCGAACTTGGTGAGGAAGGTCGCCTCCTCGACGGCCGAGTCGCCACCGCCGACCACGGCGATGTCCTGGTCGCGGAAGAAGAAGCCGTCACACGTCGCACACCACGAGACCCCGTGGCCGGAGAGTCGCTTCTCGTCGGGCAGCCCGAGCTCACGGTAGGCCGACCCCATCGCCAGGATCACGGCGTGCGCACGGTAGGTGTTGCCCTCGGCGTCGACGACCGTCTTGACCTCGCCCTCGAGGTCGACCGACTCGACGTCGTCGGTGATGATCTCGGCGCCGAACCGCTCGGCCTGGGCCCGCATGTTCTCCATCAGGTCCGGGCCCATGATGCCGTCGCGGAAGCCGGGGAAGTTCTCGACGTCGGTGGTGTTCATCAGCGCGCCACCAGCGGTCACGGCGCCCTCGAACAGCAGGGGCTGGAGGTTGGCCCGCGCCGCGTAGACGGCGGCGGTGTAGCCCGCTGGACCGGAGCCGATGATGATCAGACTGCGGATGTCGGCAGGTGCGGTGGTGCTCACGCGGTTACAGCCCCTTGTGGTCGAGAAGGCGGTGCACCGCAACATACGGTGCCTGTGTCTGCAACCGATCGTAGGCCCTCGATGTTCCCCACCGCTGCGGTGCGCCACGACGCGCCGTGAGGCGGCCCCTGCAGGCTCAGGGGACCGCGAGCGGGCCGGCCAGCACGAGGGGGTGCGCGGCGTCGCAGGCCGGGGACACGGCATACACGGTCCGTCCGGTGTCGTTGCTGACCACGGCGACCACCGCTGGTGCGCCGTCGAGAGTCGCGACGTCAGCCGCGACCGGCATCCAGGCCTGCACGCCGATCGCGGTGAGGCAGGCGCGCAGGCCGGTCTCGCTGTCGGCGGGACCGCGGCTGGCCTTGGGTGCTGCTGCGCTGTCGCGGGCGGTGTAGTCGACGGCAGCAGCCTGCGTCGCCAGCGCTGCCGCGGTGTATGTCGTGCCGCTGGCCGCCAGCGACACCTGGCCCAAGGGCCCCCTGACCCGCAGGTCCGGGCCCGAGGACGACTGGGTGCGCGGCGCGACGCCCGACCCCGAGTTCGTGTCCGACCCGCTCTCGCTACTGGCCGCCGCCCCGCTGCCGCTGTCTGCGGCGGAGCCGCCGCTGAGGGAGGCCATCACGTCGCCGGGGCCGGTGCCGGTGAGCAGGGCGGGGAGGCCGAAGCCGAGGATGGCGGCTGCCGCGGCGGCGACCCCCACGTGCTGCCAGCCCCAGCGGCGCGGCCGCAGGGGCACGACCGTGGCGCCGCCCTCGCGGGCCGACTGCTCGGCGGCGATGGAGGCGTTGATCCGGGAGACGAGGTCCGCCGGCATGGGGCCGGGGTCCGGCAGCGCCGACAGCAGCTCGCGGATGCCGGTGGGGTCGTGCTCGGGGCCCCCCTTGTCCGCGGGGGGCACGGGTGGGGTGCTCACCACGAGAACCTCCAGACGTCGGGGACCAGCATTCGGGACGCACGGATGCCGGTGGACACACGGCAGGGGCGACATGTGTACGACGTCACGGCTGCCCCGATGGTTCCCTGAGCAGCTCGGCCATGGCCTCACGGCCCCGACTGCAGCGCGACTTCACGGTGCCCTCCGCGACCTCGAGGACGGCGGCGGCCTCCGCCACCGAGAGGCCGTGCATGTCGACGAGGATGAGCGCCATCCGCTGGCCCTCGGGCAGTCGGTCGAGGGCCTCCCGCACGTCGAGCCTGGTGTCGACCGAGGCCTGCGCGTCGCGCTTGTCGGAGAACTCGTACTCGGGCAGCGGACTGGTCGGCTTGTCGCGCCGCAACCGGTCCAGGCACGCGTTGACGACGATGCGGTGGAGCCACGTGGTCACGGCCGCGTCGCCTCGGTAGGACTCGGCTCGCCGGAACGCCGAGATGAAGGCGTCCTGCACGCAGTCCGAGGCCAGCTCGCGGTTGCGCGTGGTCCGCAGCGCGACAGCCCACATCCGGTCGCGGTGACGACGGAACAGCTCCCCGAAGGCGTCCGGGTCGCCGGCGATGTGGGCGCGGAGCAGGTCGCGGTCGTCGCGCTCGCGCAGCGGGAGGGTGCTCATGGGTATGCCGCCCTGCCGACCTTCCCGGTCAGCTGACCGTGACCTCGGCCAGCGTGGCGCGGAAACGCCCGTCGCTGACCTGGGTCACGCTGGTGAACCAGACGAAGACGAACTGGCCCTTGACCGCTGCAGGGGCGGTCAGGGTGACGTCGCCGGACTTGCCCTTCGAGGAGCCGACCTCCTTGGCGCTGTCGAGGCTCTCTCGGTCGTCGCCGACGTAGACCGTCACGTCGGAGGCGTTGGGCAGGACCAGCTTGACGGTGGTCACGTCGCGGTTCTGGCCGAGGTCCAGCCGCACGCCGACGCCCTTCTTGAGGCCACCGAGGTTGGCCGACGCGTAGCCCTCCGAGCTCCAGAAGGTGTTGTCCTTGCCGTCGAAGACGCGGGCCGCCTCGCCGTTGCGCTCCGCACCGTCGCCGGCCGGGTCGAACCCGGTGGCGCTGAGGACGGCGAAGGACTGGGTCCCGGACTCCTCGGGCTGGGTCGGCGTGACGGTCACCGCTGGGGCGGTCACCTTGACGGTGCTCCTCGGCGTGGGGGGGTCGCCGAGCCCGAGGTCGGTGTTGGAACCGATCTTCGAGGCTCCGTAGAACCCGACCACGATGGCCAGGATGAGGAACGCCGCCACGACGGCCAGCACGAGCTTGGACTGGTCGCGCGTGGGTGCCTCGCCGGTGTCGGCGTGGAGCATGGGGAGCGGAGGGTCCAGTGGCTCCTGGCCCTCGACGAGGGCCTGGTCGAGGGAGATCCGGCGTTGCTCCGCCCGCTCCTCGGCCGCCTGGCGCTGCGCCCGCCGCTCGGCGGCCTTGTCCGCCGCCGCGCGGGCGAAGCTTCCCACGCGGTGGGCAGCGGCCCCCGCTGCCTGACCGGCTGCCTGACCTGCCGTGCCGATCGCGGACCCGACCGCACTCGCTGCCGCAGCGGCCTGGGCGGCTGCCGCCGCGCCGGCGCCCGGCTCACCGGGCTCTGTGGATGGCTGGGTGGATGGCCCTGCGGCCGGCTCGGACAGCTCGGAGGGCGGGCCGGGGAGGACCGGGTCGAACCGCGTCTGGGTCGGGCGGCTCGCCGGACTGCTCGTCGGGCTGCCGCCACCTGCGGGACGAGGGCCACCCGCGGCCGGGAGCAGCGCTGTGTCGACGTCCGCACCGGTCGCGTGGTGCTGAGACGCCGCATCCTGCTCGTCTGCCGCGTCCCACTCGTCCGCGGCAACGGACGGTCCGTCGACAGGTGCGTCGACCGGTGCGTCCTGGCCGGTCGGCAGGGCGACGGTGCTCTCCGAGGCGGGGGAGGACGCGGATCCCGGGGTTGCTGGCGGGATGGGCACCGTGGCGAGCTCGGAGCGCAGTTGCTCCATGGCCAGCGGAATGGTCCGGGTCGTGCCGTCGTCCACCGGGGTCGTGCCGCCGAGACCGCTGACCTGCGCCATGGCCCACGGCGCGATCTGGGAGGCGAAGTCACCGGGGGTGAGCGGCCCCTGGTCCTCGTTGAGGGTGAGGCGGCACAGGGCGTCGAGGTCACCGGGGACACCCGCCGCGATCTCGGACGGCGCGGGGACGCCGCCGACGACGTGCGGCGCGGACTCCAGGCCGGGGACCGAACCGGGCAGTGGCCACCGGCTGGTCAACGCGGCATACGTGAGGGCAACCACGCCCACGGCGTCCAGCCGAGCCGCCTGGGTGGCGTCGAGGTCGTCCTCGTCGGCCATCGCGGCGAGGGTGGCCACCCCGCGGACCTTGATGGTGCCGTCGTGGGAGCGCAGGACCGAGTGCGGGGTGAGGCGCAGGTGGTGCAGGCCCCGGCCGCGCGCGGCCTCGAGGCCGGTGGCGGTCTCGCCGACGACGCGGCGGACCTCCTCGGCGGGCAGTCCGCCCTGTTCGAGGATCTGGGCGAGCGAGTGGGCGTCGTGGATGGCTTCCTCGACGAAGAACGCGATCCCCTCGGACCGGCCCACGTCGAGCACGCGCACGAGGCGGTGGTTGTCGAGTCCGGCGACGCGACGCGCGGCGTCGAGGGTGGCATCGGCGTGGGACTCGTCCTCGGAGAAGCACACGATGACGACGTCGCGCTCCAGCGTCGTGTCGTGGGCCGACCAGCGTTCGGCCCTCGGCAGCTGCTCGAGCCGACGCTGCACGGCATAGCGGCCGCCCAGCACCGTCGATGGGCCTACCCCGTGCACGCTGCCTCCTACGGTGTCGATGGACGCGTCGCCCCTATTGCACCAGCACGGTGCGGGCTCATCCTAGGGCGTGCCCGATCAGGAGGGGCGGCGCCGCAGGCGGCGCAACACGGGCTCGAACAGCTGGCCGACCTCCTCCACGCGCAGGAGGTGGGCGGTCCCGAAGCACAGGACGAGGAACAGCACCCCACCCAGCACCATCTCGACGAGGGCGCCCGACCAGCGCTCGCCGTCGATGCCGAAACCCTCGAGACCGACGAGCATGAAGGCCGTGGCCGCGGCGGCCAGCAGCCCGGCCAGCGCGAGCCTGACGTAGGTGCGGATGCTCGATCCGAGCCGCAGCAGGCCCAGCCGCCGACGCAGCAGCATGAACCCCAGGAGGGCCGCGGCGAGGTTGCTCAGCGTCTGTCCGATGCCGACGACGATGCCGGCGCGTCCAGGGTCCACGGTGAGGGCCGTGATGTTCACCGCGGTGGCGACGACGGTCACCACCACCTGCAGCAGGAACGGTGTCCTGGCGTCCTCGTAGGCGTAGAACACGCGTTGCACGAGGTACAGCCAGCCGAACGGCACCAGTCCCAGCATCATCGCCATCATCACGTGCGCGATCGCCAGGCTCTCGGCGTGGTCGTTGCCGGGGAAGGCGACCCGCACGGCCTGGGCGCCCAGCACCAGGGCGAGGAAGGTGCCGGGGACCAGGAGCACCGCGGGCATCCGGATGCCCCGGCCGAGGTCGGCGACCACCTCCGCCGTGTCGTCGCGGTGCGCGGCCTGGGAGAGCCGGGTGAACAGGGCGGTGACGAGGGAGACCGTGATCAGGGAGTGGGGGAGCATGAACAGCAGGAAGGCGAGCCCGTAGGCAGTGACGCCCGCGCCGACCTGACCGCGCTCGTCGAGCAGGTCGCCCGCCCGGGTCATGACCTTCGACGTGACGATGAACCCGAGCTGGCTGACGGCCACCGCCGCGAAAGTCCACAGCGCGACCTTGGAGGCGGACCGCAGCCCCACGCCGCGGAAGCCCCACACGGGTCGATACCGGAAGCCGCTGCGGTGCAGCGGGAGCCACAGCGCGAGTGCCTGGGCTGCGACGCCGAGGGTCGCGGTGCCCGCCAGCAGCCAGATCATGGTGTCGGACCAGTTCTCGACCTTGATGTCCTTGCCGTAGGCCGCGCCGAACCAGAGCAGCCCGCCGATCGCGACCACGTTGGCCAGGGCCGGCGCCCACATGTATGCCGCGAACTGACCTCGCGCGTTGAGCACCTGGCCGAACAGGGTGTAGAGGCCGTAGAAGAAGACCTGTGGAAGGCAGATGAAGGCGAACGCGGTGGCCAGCCCCAGGGTCGTGGCGTCCCACCGGTTGGAGAACAGCCGGACGAGCAGTGGCGCGGCCGCCGTGACGACGATGGTGGCGCCCAGCAGCAGGGCGATCGAGAGGGTGAGCAGCCGGTTGACGAACTCGTGACCGCCGTCGTCGTGGCTCGCGGCCTTGGTGATCTGGGGCACCAGGACGGCGTTGAGGACACCACCGGCGAGCAGCAGGTAGAACTGGTTGGGCAGGGTGTTGGCGACCTGGAACGTGTCGGCCGCCAGGGCGATGCCCACGGTGGCCGCGAGCATCGAGGCCCGCGCGAACCCGAGCAGCCGCGAGACGACCGTGCCGGCGGCCATGACGGCGCTCGACCGGGCAAGGCTGCGCTCGTTGCCGGTGGTGGCGTCGCTCATTCGGGGATGGCCTCTCGGGGGAGCCGGGCGCCGGGGCGACGTCGGACGGTGCGCACGATACCCAGCAGCAGGATGAGCCCGCCCACCGCGGCGAGCCCCCAGTAGACCCAGTTGCCCGTGGGCGTGACGCGGACCTGCACGTCGGCGCCCTGTCCGATGACGGTGCCGTCCGGCGTCGTCAGGGTGGTCCGCAGCGGCACAGAGCCCGCGGCCAGCGCCGTGACGCCCACGAACACGGTGGCCCTGCTCTTGGGGCCGATCCGCAGGACGGCGGGCTGGCTGTCGATCCGCAGGCGCGGGTTGGAGGCCTCCACCGTGAGCTTGACGTTCTCGACCGGCACTGCCAGGTCGTTCGTGACGGTGATCTGCAGCCGACCGGAGTCGGCGAGGAAGTTGATCGTGCTGGCCGACACCTTGACCGACGTGGTCGTCTGCCTGGCGGCCTGGGTGACCCGGCCGCTCAGGGTGTCCCACGCGGTCGGGGCGGCTCGCCAGCGGGTGGAGGCGAGCTGTTCGGCCGCCCGGGTCCAGGTGCGCAGGAACTCGTCGCCGTCGTCGCGGATCTGGGCGACACCGCGCACCGTGCGGACGGTCTGCTCCAGCTGGCTGATCCGGGCACTGGTGAGGACTGCCCGGCCGCCGCTGGGCGCGACCGTGGGCCGGGTGACCGGGGCGGCTGGAGTGCCCACGGCGCGCCTGGCCCTGGCCAGCACGTCGCCGGTCGTCGTCGGGGTGAGCCACGGGATGCTGGCGGTGGCGGAGAGGAAGGCCCGGGCGGCGGTCGGGTCGGGGTTGAACGAACGGGGCGCCGCCACGAGGACCGAGCGCCCCTGTGTGCCGGGGAGCTCGTTGAGCAGCGCGACCGAGTCGGCGACGAACTGCTGGGTGCTCAGCACGCCTTCCGCCGACGAGGTGGTCCGCCGCAGGAGCGCGCTCAAGGCGTCGTCGTAGGCCAGCAGGGGCAGCCCGGTGGTGCTGCGTTGCGCCGAACCCGGGGTCGCGGCCGACCCCGGCGTGCTGAGCACCGCGGCCGACGTGACCTGCCCGGCGAGGGCCGGCACGCGGAAGAGCCGGCGCAGGGCCGTCTCGCGGCTCGTGGTGTAACCGCCGTCGGCCGGCCAGGCCACGTCCGCGCGGCCGCCCAGCTTCTCGGCCACCGCCTGCGAGCGCCCCACCAGGGTGCGCATCAGGGACTGGCCCGTGCTGGCCCCGGCGACCGCCGCGAGGTCGGCGTCGGTGTCCGGCAGCACCCACGGGGTATGCCGCGCGGCCGCGTCGGTGATGCGGGCCTGGGTCGCGGCGCGCATCGCCGTCTCCTGGTCACCCTGGGTGGATTCACCACCGAGGTCGACGCCGGTCGGCAGCAGGCCGGGCAGGAGGGTGGGGTCGATGGCCCAGGTCACCGGCGCGTCCTGGGTCGCGTCAAGGACCCGGTTGACCCGGGATCCCTCGGCGAGCGCCTCGCCCCAGGCGGTCTCGCGGCTCGCTCCCCGGCCACCGAACAGGTTGGGGTCGGGGTCGAGGGTGAGCGGCACCGCCCAGCTGATGGAGATCGGCTCGTACTGCTTGGTCCGCTGGTAGCCGGCGAAGGTCCGCACGCTGGACGTGCCGGTCTGGATGCTGAGCGGGATGGCGCCGTACGCCGCACCCCCCAGCGAGGCGAGGCGGGGAACGGTGAGCGAGAACGACGCCGTCCCGCCCGCCGGCACGGCACCGGCGAGCCGGGTCTGGGCGATGACGGTTCCCTGCGCCGGGCCGGTCGCCGTCGCCCAGGCCTGGACGGCCTCGCGGGTCGACTTCAGGGCGGCGTCGGCGGTGGGCATGACCACGGACACGGTGGGCCGGTTCAGCGGGCCGGTGCCGTCGTTGTGCACCGTGCCGGTGACGACGAGGTCCTGGCCGCCCGTCACGACGGCTGGGGTCACGGCGGACAGGGCGAGGTCGACGCCCGCTGCCGACGCAGGCCCGGACCCGGCCGCCCACGTGGGCAGCGCGAGCGCGGCCGCGGCGAGCACGCGGCATACGGATGCGCGGTGCATCACCCGTCTCCGGCCAGACGCGCCCAGGCCTGCCTCGCGATGCGTCGCTCGTTGGGGAAGGTGAGGTGCTCGTGTGCCTCGCGCAGGGGCAGCCAGGCGACGTCGATCGCCTCGTGGTCGGGGTCGTTCTCGATGGTGAGGTGACCGCCGGTGGCTTCGAGCAGGTAGTGGTGGACGAACTTGTGCACCCGGCGCTGGTCGGTGGCGAACCAGTAGTCGATGGTGCCGAGCTCGGTGAGGACGCGGCCCTCGATACCGGTCTCTTCCTCGACCTCACGGGCGGCGGCCTGCTGGAGCGTCTCGTCGTTCTCGAGGTGCCCCTTGGGCAGGCACCACTCGATGCGGCCGGCCCGGTTGCGACGCGCGATCACGGCGATCCGGGCGACGCCCTCGTGCACGTCGACGACGATCCCGCCCGCCGATCGCTCCTCGACCGCGGGCAGCCGGGGCCGCTGGGGCACCAGCCTCTCGGGGTCGCGAGCGGGGGAGGTCACCGTGCCACTCTAACGAGCGCCTACCCTTGACCTCCGTGTCCACCGCCGATCCCCGCGAGCCGCAGACCGGCCCTCCCTCCCAGACCCGGGCAGTGCTCCTGCCCGAGCTGATGCGGCGGGCCGCTGCCCACCTCGCGCCGGTGGTGCCGCTGCTGACCGAGCTCGGCGACCTGTTCGTGGCGCAGGGTCACGAGCTGGCCCTGGTCGGGGGCCCGGTGCGCGATGCGTTCCTCGGCCGCCTCTCGCCGGACCTGGACTTCACGACCAGCGCGACTCCCGACCAGACGCTGGCGATCCTCAAGCCCTGGGCCGACGCCCACTGGGACATCGGACGCGAGTTCGGCACGATCGGCGCGCGTCGCGGCGAGCACACGGTCGAGGTGACGAGCTACCGGGCCGACGCCTACGACGGCCAGACCCGCAAGCCCGTCGTCGCCTTCGGAGACAACCTCGAGGACGACCTCGTGCGGCGCGACTTCACCGTCAACGCGATGGCGATGCGGCTCCCCTCCATGGAGTTCGTCGACCCGTATGCCGGGTTGGCCGACCTCGCGGCGCGGCGCCTGCGCACGCCGGGGCCCCCAGAGGTGTCGTTCGGCGACGACCCCCTGCGGATGATGCGGGCGTGCCGGTTCGCGGCGCAGCTCGGCGTCGACGTCGCCCCCGAGGTGAGCGCGGCCATGACGGCCATGGCGGGATCGATCGGGATCGTGTCGGCCGAGCGGGTCCGCGACGAGCTGACCAAGCTGGTGCTGGCTCCGGCACCCCGCGCGGGACTGCGACTGCTCGTCGAGTCCGGGCTGGGCGACCACGTGCTGCCGGAGCTCCCGGCGCTCAAGCTCGAGATCGACGAACACCACCGCCACAAGGACGTCTACGAGCACTCGCTGACCGTCCTCGACCAGGCGATCGCGCTCGAGGGGGCGCCGGACGGCCCCGAGTCGTCGGTGCCCGGGCCTGACCTGGTGCTGCGACTTGCCGCGCTGCTGCACGACATCGGCAAGCCGGCGACCCGGAGGTTCGAGGCCGGCGGCGGCGTCTCGTTCCACCACCACGAGGTGGTCGGCGCCAAGCTCACCGGCAAGCGGCTCAAGGCCCTGCGCTACGACAAGGACACCGTGAAGGCGGTCTCGCGCCTCGTCGAGCTGCACCTGCGGTTCCACGGCTACGGCGACGGCGCCTGGACCGACTCCGCCGTGCGCCGCTACGTCACGGACGCCGGGCCGCTGCTCCAGCGCCTCCACCGGCTGACCCGCTCCGACTCCACCACCCGCAACGCCCGCAAGGCGGCACGCCTCTCGCAGACCTACGACGCCCTCGAGCTCCGGATCGAGGCGCTGATGGAGGCCGAGGAGCTGGCCAAGGTGCGGCCCGAGCTCGACGGCAACGAGATCGCGGAGGTGCTCGGCATCCGTCCCGGCCCCGTGCTCGGCCGGGCCTACGCCCACCTGCTCGAGGTGCGCCTCGACCGGGGCATGATCGGCCGCGACGCCGCCGAGCAGGAGCTGCGCGACTGGTGGGCGCAGCAGCCGGAGTCGAGCCGGGCCGACTCGAGCCAGCCCCCGTCGAGCTGACCCACCCCGACGTGGTGCGTCCCGGTGGTCACCAGGGCCCGGTTTCGGGGGTTCGGTGACGACCTGCGCGCAACAAGTCCGAGGCGGGACGCGAAAGGGGCACCTCCCGCGTGATGCGGAAGGTGCCCCTCTCGTATGCCGTGTGGCTGGGGCGCTGGGTCAGCGCTCCTCGGTGCCGGCGATGAAGGCCTCGAGCTTGGTGCGGCCCTCGGTGTCCTCGCGCTGCACGGGCGGGGACTTCATGAGGTAGGACGAGGCGCTGATGAGCGCGCCGCCGATGCCACGGTCCTTGGCGATCTTGGCCGCACGGATGGCGTCGATGATGATGCCGGCCGAGTTGGGGGAGTCCCAGACCTCGAGCTTGTACTCGAGGTTGAGCGGCACGTCACCGAAGGCGCGACCCTCGAGGCGCACGTAGGCCCACTTGCGGTCGTCGAGCCACGCGACGTAGTCGGACGGCCCGATGTGGACGTTGCGGCTGTCGGTCAGCCCCGCGAGGGCACCGGTCAGGTTGGACGTCACGGCCTGGGTCTTGGAGACCTTCTTGGACTCGAGGCGCTCGCGCTCCAGCATGTTCTTGAAGTCCATGTTGCCGCCGACGTTGAGCTGGTAGGTGCGGTCCAGCGTCACGCCGCGGTCCTCGAACAGCTTGGCCATCACGCGGTGGGTGATGGTGGCGCCGACCTGGCTCTTGATGTCGTCGCCGATCACCGGCACGCCGGCGGCCTCGAACTTCGCGGCCCACTCGGGGTCGGAGGCGATGAAGACCGGCAGCGCGTTGACGAAGGCCACGCCCGCGTCGATCGCGCACTGTGCGTAGAACTTGTCGGCGACCTCGGAGCCCACCGGGAGGTAGGAGACGAGCACGTCGGCCTTGGTGTCCTTGAGGACCTGGACGATGTCCACCGGCTCGGCGTCGGACTGCTCGATGGTCTGGGCGTAGTACTTGCCGATGCCGTCGTAGGTGTGACCGCGCTGCACGGTGACGCCGGTGGGCGGCACGTCGGCGATGCGGATGGTGTTGTTCTCGGAGTTGCCGATGGCCTCGGAGAGGTCGAAGCCGACCTTCTTGGCGTCCACGTCGAAGGCGGCGACGAACTCGACGTCCTTGACGTGGTAGTCACCGAAGGTGACGTGCATGAGCCCGGGGACGTTGCCAGCCGGGTCGGCGTCCTTGTAGTACTCGACACCCTGCACCAGCGAGCTGGCGCAGTTGCCTACGCCAACGATGGCGACGCGAACGGATCCCATGGGAATACTCCTTCTAGAGGGTTTTGGGGGTGGTGGATTTCGGGGTTCTGCTGGTGGTGCTCTTGGTGGTGACCGAAGCGGGGACGTTGCGCTCGGCGGTGATCAGCTCGTTGAGCCAGCGGACCTCGCGCTCGGCGGAGTCCAGGCCGTGCCGCTCGAGAGCGGTCGTGTAGGTGTCGAAGCGCTCGCGGTTCTTGGCCGCACTGGTGCGGATGTTGTCCAGCCGCTCCTCCAGCCGGCTGCGGCGCCCCTCGAGGATGCGCAGCCGGACCTCGGCCTCGGTGCGGGCGAAGAAGGCCAGGTGGACGTCGAAGGTGTCGTCCTCCCACGCGGTCGGCCCGGCTTCCTTGACCAGCTCCTGGAAGTGCTCCTTGCCGTCCGCGGTGAGCTCGTACACGATGCGGGCGCGCCTGGACCCGGAGGTGGCCGCGTGCTGAGTGCCAACCGCCTCGGCGATGAGGCCCTGGTCGAGCAGCCCGCGCAGGCAGGGGTAGAGCGTGCCGTAGGACAGGGCGCGGAAGACGCCGAGCGCCGCGTTGAGGCGCTTGCGCAGCTCGTAGCCGTGCATGGGGCTCTCGTGCAGGAGGCCGAGAACGGCGAACTCGAGGAGCTCGGAACGACGGCTCATGACTGGTCAGCACCTCCCTTCGCGATCGGCGGACGGAACTCGCCCGTGGGTGTCCTCGTGGCTTCGACGACTGGGTAAGCGTACACCAGATATATCGAGCCGATATATCTGGTGAACCCAGCCCGAACAGCCGGCCAGCCGGCATACCGGGGACACCGAATGCACGATTCAGAAGTCCGCCAGTCATACTGAGGGCCACTTGACTGCGCGCAAGGGCGGCCCGAGGGTCGGTGCCTGCGCCAGCTGTATGCCGATCGGGAAGGTCACATGAGTACCCCACGTCCGAAGACGCGAGCCCAGGCCAAGGCGGGGCAGACCCGCCGAGCCAAGGCAGCCAAGACGGCCCGGCCCAAGGGCGGCGCCGGCAGGCGGTGGGCGAAGTGGCTCGGCCTCACGGCGCTGGCAGGGTTCCTGCTCCTCGCGATCGGCTTCTTCGTCGCCTACTCGATGATCGACGCCCCCAAGCCGAACGACCTGGCCGCTGCGCAGGCATCGATCATCTACTACGCCGACGGCAAGACCGAGATCGACCGGATCAGTGAGGTCAACCGCGAGTCCGTGCCGTTGAAGCAGGTGCCCAAGGCCGTGCAGGAGGCCCACCTGGCTGCGGAGGACCGCAACTTCTACCAGAACTCCGGGATCAGCCCGACCGGCATCCTCCGGGGTGCCTGGACGACCCTGTCCGGCGGCACCGCCCAGAGCGGGTCGACGATCACGCAGCAGTACGTCAAGAACTACTTCCTGACCCAGGACCAGACGCTGTCGCGCAAGGGCCGGGAGATCATCATCTCCATCAAGATCGCCAAGCAGCAGTCCAAGGACACGATCCTCGAGAACTACCTCAACACGATCTACTACGGTCGCGGGGCGTTCGGCATCCAGACGGCGTCGAAGGCCTACTTCAACAAGGACGTGTCCAAGCTGACGCCGTCCGAGGGCGCCCTGCTGGCGTCGGTCGTCAAGGGACCGTCGTTCTTCGACCCCGGTCTCGGGGAGTCCCAGAAGGCCAACGCCGAGGCCCGGTGGAAGTACGTGATGGACGGCATGGTGACCAAGGGCTGGCTGACGCCTGAGGCGCGGGCCGAGGCGACGTTCCCGACCAAGTCCCTGGTGAAGTACCAGCCGAACCGCAATGCCGCCGGACCGAACGGGTTCATCACCGACGCGGTCAAGCGCGAGCTCAAGGCCAAGCTCAAGCTCACCGACACCGACATCGACAAGGGTGGCTACCGGATCGTCACCACGATCGACCAGAAGGCGCAGAAGGCCGCCGTCGACGCGGTCAAGGCCCGGATGCCCAAGGGCAAGGGCACGTCGTCGTTGCGGGTCGGCCTGACCTCGATCAAGCCCGGGGACGGCTCCGTGGTCGCGATGTACGGCGGTGCGGACTACCAGAAGGAACAGTTCAACACCGCTACCCAGGCCAGCATGCAGGCCGGGTCGACGTTCAAGATCTTCGCCCTGCTGGCGGCCCTGTCCCAGGACCAGCCGATCAGCACCAAGACCAAGTTCGAGGGCCGCAGCCCGCAGTACTTCAAGGAGTTCGAGGACTCCGCGGCGAAGACCGACTTCCTGCGCCGCGGCGGCGTCCGCAACTTCGGGCCCGGCTCGGGTGAGCAGTTCGGCAACATCGACCTGCGGACGGCCACCGGCCACTCGGTCAACACCGTCTACGCGCAGCTCAACATCAAGGTCGGGCCCAAGGCCACCCGTGACGCAGCGGTCGCAGCGGGTCTGCCGGAGAAGGGGCTCGGGACCAACTACGCCAACGTCCTCGGCACGTCGCACGTCACGGTGACGGACATGGCCAACGCCTACGCGACGATCGCGAGCCAGGGCACCAGGGTGACGCCGTACTACATCCGCTCCGTGAAGGGTGGACCCGGCGACCTCAACTACAAGGCCAAGCCGGTCAAGAAGGCGGCCTTCGACAAGGACGTCACGGCCGACACGGTCGACGCCATGGAGCAGGTGGTCAAGGACGGCACCGCCGTGTACGCCCAGAACCTCGGGCGGCCCGTCGCAGGCAAGACAGGCACCACGACCGACAACAAGGCGGCTTGGTTCGACGGGTTCACCCCGCAGCTGGCCACCGCGGTGGGCATCTACAGCACCGGCCCCAAGGGCGAGGAGCTGTCGATGAACAACATCCCCGGCGTCGGGGAGCTCACCGGTGCGACCGTGCCGCTGCACATCTGGACCGACTTCATGACCGCGGCGCTCAAGGGCCAGAAGGTCGTCGACTTCCCCAAGCGCGCCGGCCTCGGTGACGACAAGGTCTACACCCCGCCGCCGACGACGACGTCCACCACGACGACCACGACTACCACGACCACGACGACCACCACGACGACGCCCACCCCGACCAAGACCAAGGGCACGGGCAAGCCGACGACCACGGTCCCGCCGCCGACGACGATCACGCTCGGCGCCGGCGGACCACCCCCGACGACACAGTGACCCGGCCGCACGACCCGGCGCCGCACGTCTCCTCGACGTCGGACCTCCTGCCCGGTGGTGCGCTGGCGGTCGCCGGCGGGCCACTGGGCCGGCACGTCTCGGCCCGGGCGGTCTCGTGGGTCGCCACGGTCGTGCCGTTGCTCGTCGCGACGGCTGCGACCATGTCGCTGTCGGTGGCGGAGCGTGCCCACTGCATCCAGAAGGGCTGGACCGGCTCGGACCAGTTCTGGCACGCCTGCTTCTCCGACCTGCCGGCGCTCTACCAGCTGGGCAACCTCGACGACGGCCTGGCGTCCTACCTCGCTGGTGACGGTGCGCGGGCCGACCACCCGGTGCTCACGGGCTCGGTGATGGCCTGGGTGGGAGGTCTGGTGCCGGACGGGTCGTTCCTCGACCAGACCCGGTGGTACTTCGCCCTGTGGGCCCTGCTCGGCACCGGCCTCGCCATCGCCATCGTCTACCTCACCGCCGCCTCGCGTCCGCGGCACTCCGTGAACGCCGCGCAGGTCGCGCTCAGCCCCGTGCTGCTGCTCACGGCGATGCTGTCGCCCGACCTGTTCGGGGTCGCCCTCGCCAGCGCCGGCATCTGGGCCTGGAGCCGGCGACGCCCCGCGCTGGCCGGTGCCCTCCTGGGCCTGGCAGTCGCCGCCCGGACCTACCCCGTCCTGATCCTGCTGGCCCTCGTGGTCCTCGGGCTGCGCACCGGCCGCCTCGAGGCGGTCGGTCGGACGCTGGCCGCCGCAGCCGGGGCCGTGGGTGTGGTCCTGCTGCCGTTCCTGGTCGCGAACCCCGGCGCCATCGTGGTGTCGTACGAGAAGTGGTGGGACAGCCCCGCCGGTCTGGGCTCCTTGTGGATGGTGCCCGACCTGGTCGGTCACCCCCTCCCCGCCGGAGTCAGCACCCTGCTCACGGTGGTGGGGCTGGTGCTGGCCGCGTTGACGGGCGCGATGTTCGCGCTGAGCACCCGACGTCGGCCCACCCTGGCCGAGGTCGCATTCGTCCTGGTCGCCCTCGCCCTCCTGGCCGGCAAGACCTTCCCCGTGCAGTCCTCCCTCTGGCTGCTGCCGCTGGTGGCGCTGTGCGGGCTCCGCTGGCGGGACCACCTGCTGTGGGCAGGGGCCGAGGCTCTCCACTTCGTCGCCGTGTGGCTCTATGTCGGCGGCCTGTCCAAGCCCGACCGGGGCCTCCCGGCCGGTTGGTATGCCGTGACCCTCACCCTCCGCGTCCTCGCCGTCGGCTACCTCGTGTGGCGGGTCTGGTACACCGCCGCGCAACGCGCGGAGGCCCCGGAGGTCTCTTCCTCCGAGGAGCTGCGGGGCCAGGACACGGGGGACCTTCCCAAGGACGACTCCCGGGACTTCGACCAGGCCGACGACTCCGACGCAGTGGTCGACGAGCTGGCCGGCGACTTCACGGACGCCCCCGACCAGCTGCTCGTCCGCCTCGCCTGAGGGGCGCCCGCCCGGAATCGGGGCCTGTGGACAACGATTCGGTCGATGTCCCTGTGTCCCGGTACTCTGTTCCAGGTTCCCCGGCGGCGCACCTCGACGGTGCTTCGCAGGGGATCGCACTGCAACCCTCCTGTCACGGAGAGACCGTGACCGCCATAGACCAAAGGAGGCGGGTTATCAGCATGCGTCAGTACGAACTCATGGTCATCCTCGACCCCGAGCTCGACGACCGGACCGTCGCGCCGTCGCTCGACAAGTTCCTCACCGTCGTGACCAAGGACAAGGGCACCGTCGACAACATCGACATCTGGGGCCGCCGTCGCTTGGCGTTCGAGATCAAGAAGAAGGCCGAGGGCATCTACGCCGTCGTCAACTTCACCGCAGAGCCGGCCACGGCCAAGGAGCTGGACCGCCAGCTCGGCCTCAACGAGTCGGTCATGCGCACCAAGCTCCTGCGCCCCGGCGCCTGAGCTGCACCCGATCTGTTTCTGAACACTGAGCCGGCTCTGAAGAGCTTGCTCGACCAGACCTGACCCAAACGAACAGGGGACCTGCTCCATGGCTGGCGACACCATCATCACCGTCATCGGCAACATCACCGGCGACCCTGAGCTGCGCTTCACCCCCTCGGGTGCTGCCGTCGCGAACTTCACCGTGGCCTCCACGCCGCGGCAGTTCGACCGGCAGTCCAACGAGTGGAAGGACGGCGAAACGCTGTTCATGCGCTGCTCGGTGTGGCGTGACGCGGCGGAGAACGTCGCCGAGTCGCTGCAGCGCGGCACTCGCGTGCTCGTCACCGGTCGCCTGAAGTCTCGCTCGTACGACACCAAAGAGGGCGAGAAGCGCACCGTCATGGAGCTCGAGGTCGACGAGGTCGGCCCGTCCCTGCGCTACGCCACTGCGAAGGTCAACAAGACCCAGCGCGGCGGAGCGGGTGGTGGCGGCTTCTCCGGTGGTGGCCAGGGTGGCTCGCAGGAGGACCCGTGGGCGACCGGCCCGTCCGGTGGCCAGCAGTCCGCTCCGCAGTCGGCACCCCAGGGTGGCGGCCAGCAGGGTGGCGGGTGGGGCGGCGGCGCGCCGTCCTACGACGAGCCCCCGTTCTGATCGGTCACAGGCACAGATCACTCGGTATGCCGGGTGGTGAGCCTCCGCAGGGAAGCCGGCCACGCGGCATACCCACCGTTTGAACAGCATCATCCAGAAGACGTGAAACACACCATCCCTGGGAGACCAGGGCTCATCCGCTGAGACTCTCAGCAGAAGGAGAGCACCACGATGGCCAAGCCCGTTGTGCGCAAGCCCAAGAAGAAGGCCAACCCGCTGAAGGCGGCGAAGGTCGAGAACATCGACTACAAGGACACTGCGCTGCTGCGCAAGTTCATCTCCGACCGCGGCAAGATCCGCGCGCGTCGGGTGACCGGTGTGTCCGTCCAGGAGCAGCGACTCATTGCCACCGCGGTCAAGAACGCCCGCGAGATGGCGCTGCTGCCCTACTCGAGTTCGTCCCGCTGAGCTCGGGCGCTAGGAGGATCTGAACCATGAAGGTGATTCTGACCCACGAGGTCTCCAGCCTCGGGACCGCCGGTGACGTCGTCGACGTCAAGGACGGCTACGCCCGCAACTTCCTGTTCCGCCGTGGCCTGGCCACCGCGTGGACCAAGGGCGGGCAGAAGCAGGTCGACTCGATCAACAAGGGCCGCGAGGTCCGGGCGATCAACTCCCTCGAGGAGGCCAAGTCGATCAAGGGCAACCTCGAGGCCAAGGCCGTCAAGGTCGTGGCCCACGCTGGTGGCTCCGGTCGCCTGTTCGGTGCCATCTCGACCGCCGACATCGCTGCCGCCGTGAAGGCGGCCGGTGGCCCGGAGCTCGACAAGCGCAAGATCGAGGTCACGACCCCGATCAAGTCCGTCGGCAGCCACGAGGCGCTCATCCGCCTGCACCCCGAGGTGCAGGCCAAGGTGACGCTCGACGTCGTCGCCGGCTGACCCAGCCGCTGCACGAAGGCCCGGTTCCCGCTGCACAGCGGGGCCGGGCCTTCGTCACGCCCGGCACTCTTTCGGGGTCCGTTCGGGCGCGGGTGGCCCCGTGCGAGAGTTCGGGGCATGGGACAGAATCGGGCGCATGACACCACGCGTGGCGATCGCGGCGACCGGACCGGCGTCTGCTGAGGCCGGCCTCGCGGCGGCCGCTGCCGGCGGCAACGCCGTCGACGCCGCCATCGCGGCGATGGTCTCCGCGATGACCACCGAGCCGGGCATCGTCTCGGCCGCGGGCGGCGCCTTCGTCAGTGTCTGGCCCGCCGGCGGGGACCCCGAGGTGATCGACGGCAACGTCGAGATGCCCGGTCGTGGGCTGGACTCCTCGCAGTTCGGGACGGGGCTTCGCGAGGTCACCACCTCCTACGGCGGCGGCCTCACCCTGTATGCCGGTCACGGCTCGGTCGCGACCCCCGGCGCGTTCGCAGCCCTGGGCGTGGCGCACGACCGTCATGGTGCGGCGACGTGGCGGGACGTCCTGGATCCCAGCATCGTGGCGGCCCGGACCGGCTATGCCATCGGTGGCGCCGCGGCGAGCTACCTCGCCATCACCGGGGAGCTGGTCTTCGGGTGGGACGAGCACACCAGGCCCTTGGTGAGGGGCGACGACGGAGAGATCGTCATCGCCGGTCAGCAGGCGACCAACCCCGACCTCGCCGACACCCTCGAGCAGATCGCCACCGAGGGAGCCCGCTCCCTCTACACCGGCGACCTGGCCGCCCGCATCGCTGCGGACAGTGACGCGCGCGGTGGCCTCATCACCGCCGCTGACCTCGCGGCCTACCGGGCGGTGGTCCGCACGCCGTTGCGTCTCACCCTCGGGGAGTGGGACCTGGCCCTCAACCCGCCTCCCTCGGTGGGTGGGCCGATGCTCGCCGTGATGCTGCGTGAGCTCGCGACCGGCGGCTGGGACTGGTCGCGCATCATCGAGATCCAGCGGCGGGTGCTGTCCTACCGCCACCAGGTGCACGACCTGTCGACCGATCTCGAGGAGGACGGCTACGCCCTGCTGGAGTCGGTCGACCGCAACGGGCTGGCCAGCCTGCCGACCTCCTCCTCGACGGCCCACGTCTCGGCGGTCGACAGCGAGGGCACGCTCTGCGCGATCACCGCATCGAGCGGATACGGTTCCGGCGCAACGGTTCCCGGCACAGGACTCATGCTCAACAACTGTCTGGGCGAGCCCGAGCTGAACAGGCTCGGGCTGCACGCGCTGGCTCCCGGCACCCGCCTCGCCTCCAACATGTCCCCGTCCGTGGCGCGTTCGCGGTCCGGCGGGGCGCTCGCGATCGGCAGCCCTGGCGCCGACCGGATCACGACAGCCCTGATGCAGGTGCTCGGTCGCTACTGCCTCGAGGGCCTCCCGATGCAGGAGGCGATCGACGCGACGCGGGTGCACGTGCGGATCCTGGACGACGGGACGACGCGGGTCGATCACGAGGACGACGACGCAGTGTCTGCTGCGGTGGAGAGCCTGGGGTTGCCGTCGTTCTCGCACGGCCCGAGGTCGATGTTCTTCGGTGGTGTCGGTGCGGCCCGGCGACTGGCCGACGGCACGCTCGACGCCGCCGGCGACTCCCGCCGCGAGGCCGCGACCCGCGTCGCCTGACCCCGCCCGCCCGCCCGGCCCGGCGACCCGCCCGGCCTCATGACGACTTGTTGCGCGCAGATCGTCACCGGGCCCCGAACTGGCCTTCTGTGACCACCCGCCGGCAACAAGTCGGCGAGGCCGTGGACTTGTTGCGCGCAGATCGTCACCGGGCCCCCGAACTGGCCTTCGGTGACCACCAGCCGGCAACAAGTCGCCGAGGCCGTGGACTTGTTGCGCGCAGATCGTCACCGGACCCCCGAACTGGCCTTCGGTGACCACCAGCCGGCAACAAGTCGGCGCTCCGCGCGAGGGGTCAGCGGGCTGCGCCGGTCACGGCCCAGGCGTCGCCGCGGATCCGCCACCAGAAGAAGCACGCGCGGATCGCCATGAACGCCGTGAAGACGACCCAGAGGACGACGACCGCTCGCGGCGCACCGTGGGCCAGCAGCTCGTCACCGGTGGCGTGCACCCAGAGGGCGACGGGCAGGTAGAGCACCAGCGTCGCCGCCATGGCCTTGGCGAGCCAGCGACCGTCACCCGCACCGATCAGCACCCCGTCCACCACGAAGACGTAGCCGGCCAGGGGCTGCCCGAGGGCCACCACGATGAGGGCGGCGGCCAACGCCGACCGCACGGCGGGGTCGGTGGTGAAGAGCGCGGGCAGCAACGAGTGCACCGCCAGGACGACCAGCCCCAGGAGTGCTCCTCCCCAGATGCCCCACCGGATCATCGTGGTGGTTGCGGCGCGTGCCGCAGCTACGTCACCGGCGCCGAGCGCCTTGCCCGTGATCGCCTGCGCAGCGATGGCGAGGGCGTCGAGGGCGAACGCCAGGAAGCTCCACACCGTCGCCGCCACCTGGTGCGAGGCCAGCGGCACGTCACCGAGGCCGGCGGCGACCCAGGTGGTGACCAACAGGATCGCGCGAAGCGCCAGCGTTCGCACGAGCAGAGGTATGCCGGTCAGCGCGGCGCGCAGGACGCGGCCCGGATGCGCGTGCAGAGTGGCGCCTGCCCGGCGCGCGTGGCGCACCAGGACGGTCACGAGTCCGATCGCCATGCCGGTCTGCGCGATCACGGTGCCCCACGCGGATCCGGCTATGCCCCAACCGAATCCGTAGACGAAGAGGAGGTTGAGAACCACGTTGGAGGAGAATCCGGCGACCGAGGCCACCAGCGGTGTCCGGGTGTCCTGAAGCCCGCGAAGCACCCCCGTGGCGGCCAACGCCACGAGCATCGCGGGGATGCCGAGGGCCGAGATGCGAAGGTACGTCGCGGCATACCCGATGGCGTCCTCGGACGCGCCGAAGACCCGGCAGAGCGGTTCGGCGGCGAAGGCGACGGCGATGGAGGTCGCTGCCCCCAGCCCGACCGCGAGCCAGGTGCCGTCGATGCCTGCTTCCAGGGCGCCGCGCTCGCTGCCGGCGCCGATCTGGCGCGACACGATCGAGGTGGTGCCGTAAGCGAGGAAGACGAAGATGTTGGCCGCGGTGATGAGGGTGGCACTCGCGACTCCGAGGCCGGCGAGCTGGGCGGTGCCGAGGTGGCCGATGATCGCCGAGTCGGCCAGCAGGAACAGGGGTTCGGCGACGAGGGCGAGGAACGCGGGGACCGCGAGGCGCAGGATGTCGCGGCTCTGCGCCGACCTCGCACCGACCTGCCCTCTGCTCACCGCGCCACGCTAACGGTTGGCCGGAGACCTGTTCGGTGGTGGTCGCCCAGCGGTCGCCCAGCGGTCGCGCAGCCCGGCGACGTAGGACTCGACGTCGGCAGCCATGTCCACCTGGTCGGGGGCGACCAGCCATTGCAGCTGGAGCCCGTCCATGAGGGCGACGAACTGCCGGGCGATGGCCGGCGCTGGCAGCCCCGGCTCGGCACTTCCGTCGGCCACGGCGTCGGTCAGGGCGCGGGTGAGTGAGTCGACGGCACTCGCGTGGTGCCGCCGCAGCCAGTCGTGTCCCGGGTGCGCCGGGTCGACCGCTTCGCCGGCCAGGCTGGTGAAGAGTCGGACCATCGCCTCGCGACGGGCGTTGAGCCGCACCAGCTCCACCATGTCGTCGAGCACCTCCCAGCCGCGGGCGGGTGCCTCGCGTCGGGCGGACAGGCTCGCGAGGTCGCGCAGGTCGCGCTGCTCGAGCACCGCCGCGAGCAGGTCCTCCTTGGAGGCGAAGTGGTGCAGCAGGCCGGTCTGGCTCAAGCCCGACGCGGTGGCGATGGCGGTCATCGGCGTCGCGTGGAAACCGCGCTCGGCGAAGAGCTCGGTGGCTGCCTCGACGATTCGTTCACGGGTGTCGCCGGTGCCGGCCGCACCCCTGGGCCGGCCGCGCCCCCGTCGTGCGGTGCTCACGACCGTTGTGCGGGACGGTGGTGCGGGAAGGTCACGACCGTCAGGCCAGGGGGAGCCGAGTGCGGATGTCGCCCAGACCGCGGGCGACCAGGAGCTCGCCTCCGGTGAGGGGGGCGCCCCACTCGCCGGCCGCCGTGTCCCACCGGCGCCACAGCCTCGCGTCCGTGGCGATCTCCACCTCGACGCGCTCACCCGCTGCCACCGTGGCCGAACCCCAGCCGACGAGCCGGACCGGCTGGTCGGGGTCGGCGGGCTGGAAGTACGCCTGCACGACCTCGCGAGACTGTCGTTCGCTGGTGTTTCGCACCGTGACACGCACGCCTGCTTCGGTGAGCTCGGCGGACTCGTAGTCCCACGACCCGTACCCGTCACCAGCGCCGAGCCAGTGTGCGGGGGCGTCCGCGTGACCGGCGTGGAAGCCGCGATAGCCGACGAACAGCCCGTCCGTGTAGTCGAGCTGCAGGTCGGTCGGCTCGACGTCCCACGCCGGGGCCGCGCCGTCCGCTGCCGGCCAGGACGTCACCAGTCGGCCGGCGGGCTCCCGCAGCCCGAGGAGGGCATCGGCCACCGCGTGTCCACCCTCCTGCCCCGGCAGCCCGACCACGATGACGGCGTCGACGTCACCGGCCCACGGCATCAGCACAGGGGTGGCGGCGTTGACGACGACGACCGTGCGGGGGGCCGCGGCGGCCACCGCTGACACCAGCCGGTCCTGGTCGCCAGGCAGGACGAGGGTGGACTTGTCGGTGCCCTCGGTCTCCTGCTCCGGGGTGAGCCCGACCACGACCATGGCCACCTCTGCGCTGCGCGCGGCCTCGACCGCCGCCTCGATGACGTCATCCGCCGGGGGCGGCACCGGGCCGGCCACGAGCGACTTGACGCCCATGCCCGAGGCCAGCACGTGCGACAGCGTGCTCAGCTTGCCGTCGGGGCCGGGTTGGGGTTCGGACCGCACGATGGTGAGGACGGCCTCGACGAGCGAGCCCGGCTCCGCGTCGACCTCGGTCGTCCAGCGCGGAGGCTTGAACATTCCCTCGCCCGGGTCGGCGCCACTGGCGGCGAGGTCTCCTCCACCGAGCTCCACACCGTCGAGGCTGACCGTCCACCGACCCGTGCCGAGAACCCCTAGCCGCACGTGGCCGCCCTCGACCAGCCGGGCGCGCAGCCGCAGCTGCTCGGTCGGGCGGGGCAGGGTCTCGTCCCAGCCCGTCGTCACGTCAGCGCCGCCCACGTGCTCGGAGAGCATGACCACACCGTCCGCGTCGACGTGCTCGACCTGCATGCCGGGTGCGCCGGTCTCGGGGTCGCTGATCACCGTGGCCGAGGCGGGGAGGGGCCGTTCCCGGACCTCGACACCGTCCGCCACTGTCAGCCGGTCGCCGATCGCGGCACGCAGACCTTCCTCGATGGACACCTGGTAGGGCGGGTTGACCTGGGCCGAGCCGCCACCCATGCAGACGGTCTCCACGGCGTGCCGCCCGATGAGGGCGACCGTGCCGGAGCCCGAACCCGAGAGCGGCAGGACCCCGCCCTCGTTGCGCAGGACGACCATGCCGTCGGTGGCCAGTCGGCGCAGCTGCTCGCGGCGCGCGAGTGCATCGGGTGCCGGCGAGTCCGTCGGCCACGCCCGGTGACCTTCCGGACCACCCAGGGCGCCGACCCGCTCCGCGAGCCGGAGCAGCCGGCATACGTGCTCGTCGATGACGGACTCGGGCACGGCGCCCGACTCGACGTCGGCCACGAGCGCCTCGCCCCATGGCCCGTCAGGGCCGGGCATGACGAGGTCGAGGCCACCGAGCGCCGCCGGGGCGGAGGTCTTGGTCGCGAACCAGTCGCTCATGAGCAGGCCGTCCCAGCCCCATTCGCCCTTCACGACCTCGTTGTTGACGTGGTCCTGCTCGGTGGCCGCGGCTCCGTTGATGTCGTTGTAGGCCGCCATGATCGACCAGGGCTGCGACTCCTCGACAGCGATCTCGAACGGCAGGAGGTAGACCTCGCGCAGCGCCTCCTCGCTCACGACCGAGTTCATGTAGTTGCGCAGCGTCTCGGACTCGTTGGCCACGAGGTGCTTGAGGCAGGCACCGATTCCCTTGCCCTGCAAGCCCTTAACGTATGCCGCGGCGAGACGACCGGTGAGCAGCGGGTCCTCGGAGTAGGCCTCGAAGAGCCGGCCCCCAAGGGGGGACCGGTGCAGGTTGATGGTCGGCCCGAGGACGACGTGGATCTGCTGCCGCTCGGCTTCCTCGGCCAGCATCTCTCCGACCTCGTGGGCGGTGTCCTCGTCCCAGGCGCTCGCGAGGAGGGTGGCGTTGGGGAAGAGCGCCACGTGGTCGCCGCCGGTGAACTTGAGGCCACGGACGCCGGTGGGGCCGTCGGAGAAGGCCATCGGCGCGAGCCCGATCGAGTCCTCGCCGTGGAGGGTGAAGGAGGTGGCGCCGGTGAGCAGGCGCACCTTGGTGTCAAGGTCGAGGGTGGCGACGAGGGCGCTGAAGTCGGTGGAGGTCACGGCTCCCAGTGCAGCGGAGCATGGGCAGCCAGTAAATAGTTACCGCTAACTATTTCGCGGACTGAGACACCGGGGCGGAGGCGGTTGGCATGATGGCGTCGTGTCCACGATCGTCTTCCTCCACGCCCACCCCGACGACGAGGCGTCCCAGACCGCCGGCGCGATGGCCCGTGCCGTCGCGGAGGGCAACCGCGTCGTCACCGTCTTCGCCACCAATGGCGACCACGGCGAGCTCCCGTCCGGCGGCCTCCCCGAGGGCGAGACCCTGGTCCACTGGCGTCGTCGCGAGGCCCAGGCCAGCGCGGATGCCCTGGGGGTCCAACGGATCGCGTGGCTGGGCTACCGCGACTCGGGCATGACCGGCTGGGCGCAGAACTCGGACGAGGGCGCCTTCACCGGTGCCGATCTCGACGAGGCGGCGACAAGGCTCGCGGCGATCCTCGATGAGGAGGATGCCGACGTCCTGGTGGGCTACGACTGGCACGGCGGCTACGGCCACCCCGACCACGTCAAGGTCCACGCCGTGGTCCACCGCGCAGCCGAGCTGGCCGCCCGTCGCCCTCGACTGCTCGAGTCGACGATGAACCGGGACGCCGTGCGCGGGGTCTTCCAGGCGGCGGTGGCAGCCGGTGCCGGGGACAAGGCGTTCGACCCCGACAGCCCCATGGACGACGGCAACCCGCTCGGCACGCCCGAGGCCGAGATCACCTGGCAGGTCGACGTGGGCGACTACCTCGAGCAGCGTCGCGCCTCCCTCGAGGCGCACCGGAGCCAGGCGAGTGACATCGAGGGGATGCTCTCGATGCCCCCGGACTTTTTCGCGATCTTCTTCGGGCGCGAGCACTACCTCGAGCCCGGCCTCGACCGTGCCCAGCACCCAGGGATGCAGGTGGGCTGGCCGTTCGGTGACTGACGCCGCCCGGGCAGCCGCGCCGCTCGGTCCTGTCGCCCTGCTCCGCCTTCCCCAGGTCGCGCGGCTGTTGTTCTCCGCCGTGGTCGGGCGACTGCCCAATGGCATGGTCCCGCTCGCCCTGGTGCTCTTCGCCCGCGACACCGGCAGCGGCTACGGCCGGGCCGGTCTGCTCACCGCGGCATACTCCCTCGGGTGTTGCCTGGGTGGGCCTGCCCTCTCGCGCGTGATGGACCTGCGTGGACAGCGCGCCGCGCTGGTGCTGGGTGGGCTGGTCTCGTCGTTCGCGCTCGCGGTGCTCCCGTGGGTGCCGTCCGGAGGCGCGCTGTTCGTGGCGCTGGTCGCCGGGCTGGCGACGCCACCGCTCGAGCCGGCCCTGCGCACCCTGTGGCCATCCGTGCTGTCGCCGCGCCAGGTGCCGTCGGCGTTTGCGCTCGACGCGGCGGCCCAGGAGCTGATCTTCGTGATCGGTCCGCTGGTCGTCCTGGTCGCCCAGCTGGGTGGCAGCGGTGGCGGGCTGGTGGCGGCCGCTGCCATCGGGTTGGCCGGCACTGCCTGGTTCGTCGCGTCGCGCGCCTCAGGTGCGTGGGTGCCGCCGGTGCACGAGGACAGGCACTGGCTCGGACCGCTGCGTTCGCGCCGGCTGTGCGTGCTGTATGCCTCGGTTGCGCTCGTGGGACTGACCATCGGGGTGCCGGCCGTCGCGCTGGTTGCCTATGCCGAGTCGACCGGCGACCGCGGGCTGGCACCTTGGCTCGTGGCCGCCAACGCCCTCGGAGCCCTCGTCGGCGGGGTCGCCTACAGCCCGCGCGCGCCTCACCGCGATCCGCGCCGTGACCTGCTGCTGGGGCTGGGACTGGTCGCGCTGACGTATGCCGCGCTGGCCTGGGTGCCGTCGAACGCCCTGGTGATGGGTCTGCTCGCCGTCGCCAGCGGGGTCGGCCTGCCGGTGGTCCTCACGTGCGTCTTCCAGCTGGTCGACCGGCTGGCCCCGGTCGGCACAACCACCGAGGCGTTCGCGTGGCTGATCTCCGCGTTCCTGGTGGGTTCGTCGCTGGGTGCCGCCGCCGCAGGCTCGCTGTCGGACGCAGGGCGGATCGGCGCAGCCTTCCTCGTGGCCGCGGGGTCCGCGCTGGCCGCCCTGGCAGTGGCGCGGGTCGTCGTCCGTCCGGCCCACCCCGTCAGAGGTGCTTGAGGGCCTCGCGCCGGCTCAGTCCGCTCAACCTGTCGCCGTACTCCGCAACGGTCGCCCGTACCCAGTCCGGGTCGGTCCGCGCGTGCTGGCGCAGTGCCCATCCGATAGCCTTCCGGATCCAGAAGCTGGTGTCCGCGAGGTTGGGCTCGATGGCCTCACGCAGCAGCGCGAGGTCGGTCTGCTCCTTGAACGTCAGCTGGCTGATGATGGCGGTCCGGCGCAGCCACTGGTCGTCGTCCGTCGCCCACCCGCGCATCACGGGTGTCATGGTCGCCTTGTGGGACAACAGGATCGGCCCGATGCGGTTGCTCGCGACCTCGTCGACGTGGTCCCACCAGGCGCCAGTCACAAGGAGGTGGCGGTAGAGCGGGACCACGTCCGGGTCCTGCCAATCGCGGTAGGCGCGGTGTCCCGTGAGCGCTGTCGCGGCATACCGCTCCTCGCGGTGGGTGGCACCGTCCCAGAGCTCGCGCACCGCGCTGTCCCATTCACCGCGCCCCTCGATCCGGTATGCCGGGTCGGCCAGGATCGGTCGCAGCAGCGCCTTGAGCTCGGGGGAGGTCAGGCCGCGATAGGGCATCGACGACTTCATGTAAGCCTGCTGGCTCACCGCACGCTCGGGGTCGCCCGCCCCGGCGAGGGCGGTCCGGACGGCGTCGACGACGGGGTGGGTCACGCAGGCAGCATCCCAGCCTGCTCCGACAGCGGCAGGGACTGCGCCCAGGCATCGCGCGGGGATCGCAGCGATCAGGTGCCGGTGGCAAGGGCCTCGTCGCGTCGCGCCACGAGCAGGGCCCGGGTGGACCCGAGCAGGGCCCCGGGCAGGCCGGTCGGCCGCAACCGCGGCGCGCCCGGTGGTGCCACGACCAGGTCGGCGCCCGGCGCCAGCCGATCGAGCAGGGCCGCCCCGCGCCCGGCAGCGGACGGTGCGACGCCCAGTCGCGGCCACAGGTCGCGCGCCAGCAGCTGACCCGTCGGCCCGATCAGTGCGTTGGCCTGGGCGGCTGCCCACACGAGTGCCCCCATCGCGGAGTCGTCACGGGTGCTGCGCAACAGCATGCCGGGGTCGGCGGTCAGCGCTGCGGCGAGCAGGTGACGCAGAGCGGCCACCAGCTCCTCGAGCCCGAACGCCTCGACAGCCAGGCGGTCGCACTCGGCACTGATCCAGCGCGCCCTGACCAGCAGGTCGACGGGCAGTTCAGGCAGGTCGAGAGGTCGTGTGACGAGTGGGCGGTCGTCGAGGTCGAGCAAGGCGCGACGACCCCCGACGAGGCAGTCCAGCCACCGCAGCTCGCGGTCGAGGTGGTCGGTCGCCATCGTCAGCGCCGGGCGGCGACGCCGCGCCGAGGGCTCCCACCGGCCGTCGCTGCCGTCCTCCACCCAGTGGTCGGCGGGCAGCCCGTCGACGAGGACCAGGTGGGTGATACGGGCCCGACGACCCAGGGTCTGTGCGCGCGCGTCGCGGGCTGTGGTGGCTGCCTCGGCTTCCGCCTCGTCCGTCCACCGGGTCGACCAGTCCGAAGGGTCGTTCAGCGGCGCCCCGGCCGCAGCGGGCGGCGTGCGGTGGCTCGGCGAAGGTGGTGGCGACGTCATGTCCCCACGATGACAGCGACAGCGGGACCACCCGGCAGATATCCACAGCCCGCCCCGCGGGGCTCACGGCGCGAGGCTCAGGCAGCGTGGCTCAGGCGGCGCCGTAGCGCGCCTGCGCGCGGGCCCTGGCCTTGGCCGCCTCGGTCTCACGGTCCTTCGGCGGCGCCGTCGTGGTGAGGTGCTCGAGCAGGTGCTGGGTCGCGTGCGCGACCTCGGCGACGGCCTCGTCGAAGGCGGCCTGGTTGGCGGCGCTGGGCTTGGTGCTGCCGCTGACCTTGCGGACGTACTGGAGCGCCGCGGCGCGGACCTCGTCGGAGGTGGCGGCGGGCTCGAAGTTGTGCAGCTGGCGGATGTTTCGGCACATGCGGTCAGGCTACGTCGGGGCGGCCGAGTGTGTCGCGCGTCATGTGGACGAGCCACAGCGTGGACACGCCCGAAAATTTCCTGGGTCCACACCCGGTGGATCACGAACCTGCAGGTCAGCGGCGGGTTGTGCGACCAGGCGTCGCGAAATCCACAGGGTTATCCCCCGACTGTGCACAAGCAAGTCGGGCGTTGCGCACACCTTGTCCCCACCCTGTCCACAGGGCTGGTTTGAGGTGCGGGGCGGGCGGCCATACGTTGTGCCGGGTCACATGGTTCTGGTGTCGCAGACGCGAGATGTCGGTGGGCACTGGTGTACTCGAATCACACCGGTGGAAGTCGCCGCCAGTGGGCGTCGGATGTGGTGCCGTGGAGTGCGGTGACCTTTGAAATGCATGGCGGATGCGGTGCACGTCGAATGAAGTGACAGGGGAGTTGCGCGGGTGTCTCTTGCGGAGTTGAGCACGAGTGCGTTCGGCACCGGCGGTGACGGACCGCCGCCGAGCGACGAGCGCGTTCCCCCTCAGGACCTGCATGCCGAGCAGTCCGTCCTCGGCGGCATGCTGCTGTCCAAGGACGCGATCGCCGACTGCGTCGAGGGGCTGCGCGGCACCGACTTCTACCGACCCGCTCACGAGCTGATCTACGACGCGATCCTCGACCTCTACGGGCGGGGTGAGCCGGCCGACGCGATCACCGTGTCGGACGAGCTGTCCAAGCGCGGTGACCTGCAGCGGATCGGCGGCCAGGCCTACCTGCACACCCTCATCCAGGCTGTCCCGACGGCTGCGAACGCGGGCTACTACGCCGAGATCGTCAGTGAGCGGGCGGTGCTGCGCCGCCTCGTCGAGGCCGGCACCCGCATCGTGCAGCTCGGCTACCAGCAGGGCAACGGCGACGTCGAGGACATCGTCAACGCCGCCCAGGCCGAGGTCTACGCGGTGGCCGACAAGCGCGGCGGTGAGGACTACCACGCGCTCGGTGACATCCTCGAGGAGACGCTCAACGAGATCGAGGTGGCCGCGGGGCGCGACGCCAGCGAGATGCTCGGCGTGCCGACCGGCTTCATCGAGCTCGACGAGCTCACCCACGGCCTGCACCCTGGCCAGATGATCGTCCTCGCTGCCCGGCCGGCCGTCGGAAAGTCGACGATGGGCCTGGACATCGCCCGGTCGGCTGCCATCAAGCACAAGATGGCGACCGCCGTCTTCTCGCTCGAGATGAGCCGGTCAGAGATCACCATGCGTGTGCTCTCGGCCGAGGCGCAGATCCAGCTGCAGGACCTGCGCAAGGGCACGATCGGTGATGCGGGCTGGAAAAAGCTCGCGCGCATCATGGGTCAGATCTCGGATTCGCCCTTGTTCATCGACGATTCGCCGAACATGTCACTGATGGAGATCCGGGCCAAGTGCCGCCGGCTCAAACAGCAGCACAACCTCAAGCTGGTCGTGATCGACTACCTCCAGCTGATGAGCTCGGGCAAGAAGGTCGAGTCGCGCCAGCAGGAGGTGTCGGAGTTCTCGCGTGCGCTCAAGCTGCTCGCCAAGGAGCTCGAGGTGCCGGTGATCGCGATCAGCCAGCTGAACCGTGGTCCCGAGCAGCGCACCGACAAGCGCCCGCAGATGTCCGACCTGAGAGAAAGTGGATCGATCGAGCAAGACGCGGACATGGTGATCCTGCTCCACCGCGACAAGGCCGACCCGGGCCGCGAGGGTGAGGCCGACGTGATCGTGGCCAAGCACCGTAACGGTCCGACCAAGGACATCGTGCTGGCCTTCCAGGGCCACTACTCGCGCTTCGCTAACATGGCCCGCGACGGCTTCTGACCGGCCCACCCCGCCGGGGGCGTCAGACCCAGATCGCTGCGGGTATGCCGTCGGAGAAGGTCTCGGGCGGCTCCGGGAGCGAACGTGCGAGTCCGGTCGTGCGACGGGCCGCCGTCCACGCGGCGGCACACGCGTCGAGGACGTCGTCCGCGGCATACCCGTCGCCCTTGAGCACTGACGGTGACGCGATGCCCGCGGAGGCAAGGGCCGCCAGCCGGGCCGAGCGTCCCTCGTCGGTCTTCTTCGCGGCGATCAGCGGTGCGCCGGCCATGACGGCGAAGCTCAGCTCAGGGTGCACCTCGAAGACGGCCACGGTCGGTCGGCTGCGCACCCAGGCGTCGACTTCGAGGATCTTGTCGCGCAACCCGAAGGCGTGGGCGCCCACTCCCTGACCGGACCTGGTGCGGTTGACCGCGTCCGCGGCTTCCCGCGAACCCTGCTCGTAGGCCGCCCGGGTCAGCGTGGTGAAGACCGAGGAAGCCTTGCCCTTCAACGCTTTTCGCGCCAGGACGTCCGCCTGACGGGTGCTGTCGTCGGGAAGGCCGATGGGGATGTCGATCGCCACCGCCTGGAGGTCGAGGGTCTGGCGCACCATCTCCACCAGCGCGGCGATGGTGGCCGCGACGGCGATGCGCGGCCGCGGCGCGCCGGGCTCGAGGATGGCGCCCACCCAGCCGGCCTTGCACGCGTCGACGCCGAGCACGGGCACGGTCACCTCCACGCGCGGCGCCGGCGTCGGCCCGCCGGGTGGCTTCGTCTCCGGATCGGTAGGCCGCGTGGCGAGGTCGCCCACCTCCACCCCGAGCGCGTCGCCGAGGCGTCGCAGCGTGGTCGCGATCGCCGCCACTGCCTCCGCCACTGCCTCCGCCACCTCTCCGCTCGCGGCGGGCTCGACCGCCGTGAACCTCGCCGCTGCGGCCGCAGGTGCATCGAGCCTCGTGGCCAGGGCGGCCGCCTGCTTGGACAGCTCGAGGGACAGGTCGTGCGCGCTCGCCTCGCCCGCCATGTCTGCTCACCGCCGTTCGGTCGTGTCTGCCGTGCGCCGTGCGCCGTGCGCCAGCGTGCCACGACTCGCGCCGAACCTTCGATCAGGGTGTGCCGGAGTCGGCCCGAGCGCGGGATGGCACAGTGCAAGGTATGCCGCCGACCGAGTCCCAGCCGAACTCCCCCCCGCTCGCTGCGGAGGCCTCGCTCGCTGCCGAGGCCTCGTTCGACGTCGAGGCTCTGCGCGGCCAGTTCCCCGCGCTGCGGGGAGGAGCGGCGCACTTCGACGGACCAGGTGGCTCGCAGACCCCGCAGGCGGTGGCCGATGCCATTGCCCGCCAGCTGACCTCCCCCATCTCGACCAGGGGCGCAGTCACCCACGCGGAGCGCAACTCCGACGCTGCGGTGCGCGATGCCCGGACCGCGGTGGGGGACCTGCTTGGCGCGGACCCGACTGCAGTGGTCTTCGGCCGCAGCATGACGGCGCTCACCTTCGAGATGGCGCGGACCCTGTCCCGCGGCTGGGGTCCGGGTGACGAGGTGGTCGTCAGTCGGCTCGACCACGACGCGAACATCCGCCCGTGGGTACTGGCCGCCGAGGCGGTCGGTGCGACGGTGCGCTGGGCAGAGTTCGACCCGGGCACCGGTGACCTCGATCCTGCGGCCTTCGCCGAGGTGGTCGGCGACCGGACCCGGCTCGTCGCCGTCACTGCCGCGTCCAACCTGATCGGAACCAGGCCCGCCCTTCCGGAGATCGCCGACATCGCCCATGGCGCTGGAGCCCTGCTCTACGTGGACGCCGTGCACCTGGCCCCCCACGGGCTGATCGACCGGGCGGCCATGGGCGCCGACTTCGTGGCCTGCTCGCCCTACAAGTTCTTCGGCCCGCACTGCGGCGCCCTGGCGTCGACCCCGGAACTGCTGGAGACGCTTCACCCCGACAAGCTCCTGCCCTCCTCCGACGCCGTTCCCGAGCGGTTCGAGCTCGGGACGCTGCCTTACGAACTGTTGGCCGGAGTGACTGCGGCCGTCGACGTGCTGGCGGGGATCGTGCCCGGTGACGGCAGTCGGCGCGAGCGGCTCGCCGGCTCGATGGCAGCTGTGAGCCGGCACGAGCTGGGCCTGCGCGAACGTCTGGAGACCGAGGTGTCGGCGCTCCCCGGCGCGACCCTGCACTCGCGGGCTGACCACCGCACCCCGACCATCCTCGTGACGTTCGAGGGCCAGGACAGCACGGCGCTGTCCCGCCACCTGTCCGATCGGGGAGTCAACGCCCCTGCCGGGAACTTCTACGCGGTCGAGGCGTCCCGGGTCCTGGGGCTCGGGGACGCCGGCGGTCTCCGCCTGGGCGTCGCGTCCTACACGACGGACGAGGACGTCGACCGGCTGGTGACGGGTCTGCAGGCGTACCCCTTCTGAGGAACTCGGCTCTCGATGGGTTCAGCGCCGCCCGCTGACAGTCGCGGCTGGGCTCTCGCCCGTCTCGGCAAGGGCGTCCGCGATCATCTGGTGGCCGTGCTCCTCGAACTCCGCGTCGCCGACCTGGTGCGCCCACACTGCGGTGCCGACCGCCTCCCGGACCCGGTTGCGACGCCACCCGGCCGCCTCGCGTGGATCGCGGCCGTAACCCTCCAGGAACGCCGCCTCGAGGGCAGCGTCCCCGCGGAACTCCCGCGCCGCCATGCGCGTGAAGTCCGACATGGCAGGCCGCAAGGCAGCCCGGCCGAAGTCGATGACGCTGACCAGCCCCTCGTGCACGATCCAGTTGCGCGGCTGCCAGTCGCCGTGGGTTGGCACGAGCACCGCGGGCGCCTCCGGCCACGTCGCTATCTCGTTTCGCAGCGCCCTCTCCACGTCTGGGGCGATCCGATGCGGTTTGTCGAGCCAGGCAAGCGACTTCGCGTTCTCCGCCGCCTCGTACCCCCAGTCGCTCACGGACGACTGCGAGTGCAGCAGGGCGAGCAGCTCACCGGCCTGCCGGTATGCCGCGGGGTCGCGGGCGCTGTCCGTTCCCTCGACCAGTTGGCCGGGCAGGAAGTGGGTCACAAGGAGGTTCGCGGCCGCGTCGTGGTGAATGAGTATCGGTGCCCGGCCGCGAGACGTCCAGGGCTCCAACCAGTGCAGGTGTGCGTGCAGCTCGCGAGTCATGTGGTGGTCGTCCGGCCCTCCGGCCTTGACGATGAACCGGTGCGCCTCGTGGGTAACCTCCAGCACGACACGGTCGACCAGACCCCAGCTGTGGTCGCGCTCGACGACCGCGCCGGGTAGCAACCGGTGGAGCAGCGTCCGCTGGTCGGGGGTCAGTTTCGCGATGCCGGACGCCATCCGGCGATCGTAGACAAGCGCCAGCGCCAGGTCGCCGCTTCGCGCGTAGACTCGACGAGCAAGGCTGCCCCGGACCCGGTGGCGTACCACCACGGCGCATCACCACCGGGAGTCCGTCATGAGCACCCTTCCCAGTCCCGTGTCCTCGACGGCGGACGCCCCTCGACGGCTGTACGCGGACGTGAATGCGGCCGTGCGCGCCGCAGGACTGATGGATCGGCGGCTCGGGTCCTACGCCGGCCACTTCGCGTTCAACCTCCTCGGACTCCTCACCGTGGTGGCCGCGATGGTGCTCTGGCGCAACTCGTGGTGGCTGATCGCGTGGGCGGCGGTGCTGGCGGTGGTGTCGGTGCAGATCGGGTTCCTCGGTCACGACATCGCGCACCGTCAGGTCTCGCGCAGGGCCAGGACGGCCACCCTGCTCGGTCTGCTCCACGCCAACCTGCTCAGTGGGCTCAGCTACGGGTGGTGGGTCGACAAGCACAACGCCCACCACGCGCACCCCAACGACCTCGACACCGACCCCGACGTGCGTGCCGGAGCCCTCGTGTTCGACGTCAGCCAGGCGGTCGGACGCCGGGGGCTGGCCGCGACGGTCACGAGGTACCAGGCGTGGCTCTTCTTCCCCATGCTCACCTTCGAGGCCGCGAACCTCTATGTCGCCGGCCTCCGCACGCTGGTCCGCCCGGGTTCCCGTTACCGGACGACCGAGATCCTCCTGATCGGCTGCCACACGCTGGCCTACGTCTCACTCGTGGCGGCCACCATGACGTGGGTGCAGGGTCTGGTCTTCGTCACCGTCCACCAAGGGCTTCGCGGTCTCTACCTCGGCGTGTCTTTCGCCCCCAACCACAAGGGAATGCCCGTGCTCTCCAGGGCCGACGAGGCGGACCCGTTCCTGCGCCAGGTGCTCACGTCCCGCAACATCCGCGGTGGCCCGGTGGTCGACTGGGCCCTGGGCGGGCTGAACTACCAGATCGAGCACCACCTCTTCCCGAGTATGCCGCGGGCGAACCTTCCCCGGGCGCAGGTGATCGTGCGCTCGTTCTGCGACCGCAACGGCGTTCCCTACGTCGAGGCCTCTGCGCCCTCCTCGTACGCGGACGTCGTTCGCCACCTGCATGCCGTCGGCGCCTCGTTGCGCGAGCGTGCCTGAGCCTGCGGACTTCAGCGACCTCAGCGACTTCAGCAACCTCAGCGGGCGACGACCAGGCCGAGCCAGTCCGCCAGGTCCTCGATCTCGGCGTCGACCGCGGACCGCAGCCCGGCAGGGAACGGCTCGTCCTCGTGGACCGCAGCGATCCGCAACACCCCCGCCGCCAGGTCGGCGGTGGCGTCGACCTTTCCGACCAGCCGGTCGGCGTGCAGGATCGGCAGCGCCCAGTAGCCCCACCGGCGTTTGGCAGCCGGCTTGTACATCTCGAGCTGGTACTCGAACTCGAAGAGCTCGGTCATCCGCTTGCGGTCGAACACCAGCCGGTCCAGTGGGGACAACAGCACAGTGCGTCCGGCGAACGGCTCGTCGAGGCGCTCCAGCTGCCGCGGGTCGACCCGCCAGGGCCCACGCAGGCCCTCCACGAAGACCACCTCGCCGACCTGGCCCACGTCGTTCGGCTCCCCGGAGACCTCGACTGCCTTCTCGCGGGCCAGCCCGATTGCGGCCAGTCGCCGCCGGGCGCGCTCCCCAAGGGCCTCGTCCACGGGCACGGCCCTGGTGTCGGGGAAGACCCGCCTGGCCAGGTCCCACTGCCGTTCGCGCCCCTCGCGGCTGGCCACGGCCACCTCGCCCCGGGCCTCCATGAAGTCGAGCATGCGCTGGGTGTTCTTGTTGTTGGTCCAGCCGGTCGACCGCCACGGCACGACGCACGAGTCCGGCAGGTGTCGCGCCGCGAGGGGTGCCTCGGACTCGAGCTGCTCGAGGATGTCGAGGCGGCAGTCGTCGTTGGCCGACACCCACTCGGCGACGTCCATCTGCCAGTCGCGAAGCGGTTCGGGGCCAGGCCACTGGGCCATCTCCGCGCGGTAGAGGGAGATGTCCTCCGCTGGGCGCAGGAACCCCCTCAGCTCGACCACCGCCCGCTCCTGGAACAGCTCGTCGAGGTCGCCCACGGCGTAGCGACCGCCGAGGCGGCTCCAGCACACCAGGTCCGCGCTGGGCGCGACCGCCGCCGTCAGGTCGACCTGGACCGCCCCCAGGCGCCGCACCACGTCGAGCAGGTCTGTGGGCCGCGGTGCGTCGAGCAGCTGCGCCCGCACCGCGATGCGTCGCGCCTCGGCGCGGGACAGCACGATGTCGCCCATCAGCCTCGGCCGGACTCCAGCGCCAGCCGCCGCTTCAGGATCTTCGCGAGGTAGTTCATCTGCGCGACGTGGGCCGAGTCACCGTCGCTCTGGAGCACCGCCGGGCCCTGCGCGTCGGTGATGATCGCGACGGCATACCCGTCGACGATCCCCATCTGTCGGGTGACCGTGTTGCTCCGCAACCAGCCTCCCTTGAAAGGGCCGGCGCCGATGGTCCCCAGGCCCCACCGGTGCGCGGAGATCGGTCGCATCGACGACAGCAGGTAGGCGCTCGCAGCCCTGGACACCACTCGCCCCGCGCTGAGGGCGGCCATGAACCGGACCTGTTCGCGGATGGTCCACAGCATCCCGCCCTGGGAGGTGTCGGGGGCCACGGTCCGGGTGTCGCCGATCGACCGCAGGACCCTGGTGATGGCTGCGCCAGGGCTTCCCGGGATCGCGTCACGCAGGGCGACGACCGCGTTCGCGTCGGAGGCGGTGAGGGCGGCGGTCACCCAGCGCTTCTGCTGCGCGGTGGCCCTGGCCGGGTCGCCGTCGCACACGGTGTCGAGGAAGGCGGCGACCACCAGCACCTTGGACGTCGACCACGCCTTGTAGCTCGACACCGACCCCTCGACGGTGACCTTGCCCGGGTTGCTGAGCGGGGCGAACGCGAAGGCGTCGTTGGGGTCCCCCGCGAGGCTGGTCCGCAGCGCGCCCGACGGCGCAGGGGAGGACGGCCTGGTCGACCGGGGTGGCTTCACCGCGGGTGCCTTGGTCTTCGGAGCGGCCCGGGTCGCCGTGGTCGTCGTGGAGCTCGTGGTCGTGCTGCTCGTCGAGGGCAACGTCGTACTGGTGGACGTCGTGCTGGCGGAACTCGTGGTGGCCGCGCGCGGCGCCTCCTCGGTGCCAGCGCACGCGCCGAGCGCGAGGCAGGCCACTGCCAACCAGACCGGGTGCCGCATGGTCACCGAGGGTAACCCGGCCGCCTCCCAGCGCGAACCACCTGTGGGACCTGCATCGCGAACGCCGACGTGGCGGCGGCCGAGCCATCAATCGAGTTGGTGCGGCCTGACCGGGCCGGACATGATCGAGCCCATGACGTCGAAGGCGCAGAACTATCCGGACATGTGGGTCGACCCCGAGGACGACCCCCGCGAGGCGGCCAGCACGTCGGCCGGCACGACGGCGGGGATGTCGGCGAGCGACGAACGCAGCGTCCTGGTCGACTACCTGCGGCACTTCCGGATGACCTTCGAGATGAAGTGCGACGGCCTCGACGCCGAGCAGATGGCCCGACGGTCGGTCGAGCCGTCCACCATGTCCCTGCTGGGGCTGCTCCGGCACCTGGCTGCGGTCGAGCACACCTGGTTCCGGATCACGATGGCCGGCGAGGTCGTGCCGCGGCTGTGGGGCAAGGACGACGACCGCGACGCCGACTTCGACGGGGCCGTGGCGGACGACGAGGTGGTGGCCGAGGCCTGGCGGTCATGGCGCGAGGAGGTCGCCCACGCCGAGGCGTTCGTCGACGCAGCCGAGTCCCTCGAGCTGATGAGCACCCACCCCACCCGCGACCCGATCTCGTTGCGAGAGCTGCTCGTCCACCTGATCGAGGAGTACGCCCGGCACTGTGGTCACGCCGACCTCATCCGCGAGCGGATCGACGGCCGGACCGGCCAGTAGAGCGCCTGCGGCGCCTGCCAGGGCACGGCCACGCCGGGAACGCATAGCCTGTGCAGCGTGAGCACTGAGGCCGCACCGCCCGAACCGACGACCGTGCACGACGCGGTGCAGAGGTATGCCGCGATGCAGCCCGAGCTGCGCGTACCCACCGAGCAGTTCGTCTCGCTCGTCACCTCGCTGCTCGACGACGCCGGCATCAACTACGTCAGCGTCACGGGACGCACCAAGTCCGTGGCCTCCTTCGCCGCCAAGGCCTCGCGCACCGTCGACGGCGAACCCGAGTACGCCGATCCGCTGACCGAGATCACCGACCAGATCGGCGTGCGGGTCGTGACCTACCTGCACGGCGACGTTGACGCGGTGGCCGGGCTGCTGTCCGACGCGTTCAGCGTCCTCGACGACCGCGACATGGGACGCGAGACGGCCCGGCAGGGCCGGTTCGGCTACTCCAGCCGCCACCTTCTCGTGGCGGCGGACCCCGTGAAGGGCGTGCCCGCGGCATACGAGGTGCTGAAGGGGCGCAGCGCCTCGGTGCAGGTGCGCACGATCCTCCAGCACGCGTGGGCGGAGTTCGAGCACGACGTGCGCTACAAGGGCACGATCCCCGCGGAGCACGTGCCCGACCTCGATCGCCGGTTCACGCTGGCCGCGGGGCTGCTGGAGCTCGCCGACCGGGAGTTCTCCGAGATCCGCGACACCCTTCAGGTGACGATGGGCGGCCAGCGGCTGACGGCGGACGAGGACGACCCGCGGATCAGCGCGTCGGACCTCGCGACCTTCCTCGCCGGCCAGTTCCAGGAGGCCGGCTGGTCGCGCACCGACCACTACGCCTGGATCTCGGGGCTGCTGCTCGAGCTCGGCATCACCTCGCTCGACGAGCTGTCCGGCCTGCTGTCGTCGATCGACCTGGAGGGCATCAACGCCCGGATGGGTTACCGCTACCCGGCCGGCGTGGTCCGCCGCCTGGACGACGCGCTGCTCGCGGTCTACGGCTCGCGCTACCTCGCCCTCCACGGCAACGCGCACCGCGAAGCCGCCCTGCGGACCAGGCTGGAGAAGCTCCGCGCCGTCTGAGCCGAGGCGGTTGTCCGCTCAGAGCCGGTCCAACAGCGCTCGGGCCTCGCCCAGGCGGTCGCGCTCACGTTCGAGCAGGGCACGCCGTTCGGCGCTCTTGTCGCCCTCCTCGGCCAACCGGCGGGCGGCCAGCACGTCGAGCTCGGCGCTCGTCCACTCGACGCAGGCCTGGAGGATCTCGGGCCCCTCGCGCCGCCACTGGCCGGCTCGGGCCTCGAGCTCGGACAGCCGACTTCGCGCCTCCTCGAGCTCCCGGTGGTACTCGTGGGTCAACCGCTCGTGGGCCAGCGCCCCGACCGTGCCCTCCGTCCGGGCCGCGTCCAGCCGGCGCTGGTAGCCCTCGATCGCCTGTACCTGCGCCCGGGCCTCGCCGAGGTCGTGGACCAGCTCCGGCAGCAGGACCGAGGCGGCCACCCTCAGCTGCACGATCCGTGCGTCTTCCGCGGGCACCTGGCCGGCCAGGCTGCGCAGCTCGGCCATCTCCAGCTCGAGGAACAGCTCGAGCTGACCCACCTCGTGCGACAGCCGGGCCACCTGGCCGGGCAGCAGCCGGGCCTTGTCGCGCACCTCGAGGAACGGGTGCAACACCCATTCCCGCAGGTCACCGGAGCGATCGGTCGTGCGGTGCTGCACGTCCTTGAGGCGCCGTTGCAGCGTGCCCGAGAAGCCTGAGGGCGCGTCCGGCCGATCGGTCTCGGCGGACTCGGGCTCCACGGCACCGAGGTCGACCTGCAGGATCGCGTCGACGACCTGTCCGAGCTGCGCCACGCGGCCGAGCACAGCCTTCCACGCCGCGGTGCGCCACCGGATGTCGTCCAGGACCTTGAGGTCCTTGCGGACCCGCGTGGCGTCGATCACGCCCTCCCGGGTCTGCCGCTGCTTCTCCGCGAGGTCGCTGACGCGGTCCAGCTCGGCAAGGTAGCCCTGGAACTCGGTGGAGGCTGAGGTGACGAAGTCGGTCCAGGTGCTGAGCGGCACCCCGGTCTGCTGCTTGACGTACTGGCTGGCCAGTACCTTGACAGCACGCAGCGCCCCCGCGATCGGGAGGCCGATCAGGCCGAAGCCGGCCAGGGACTGGCCGCCGCCCCCTCCGGGGCCGCCGCCATGGGTCACCACCCCCAGGGCAGCTTCCAGCGCCTCGAGCGTCTCGGCGACCTCCTTGCAGTCGGACTGCACGACGTCGACCGTTCGTCGCAGGGCCACGAAGCTCGTCTGGACCGCCACGGCGTCGCGCACGCTGAGCACGTTTCCGGTCACGGTTCCCGTCGTGTCCACCGTCATCGCCCCCTCAGCTGCCCCGGCCGTGCGGGTGCCTGTGGTTGCCGCCCGATGGGGCGGACGACGGGCGGTCGGCTCCCACTAGCCATGTTTTGGATTGTCCTCGCCCGCTCGATCCTGTCATCGGTCATTTGGACGAGGGGGGCGGCGGTCGAGCGGGCGTCGTCCAGCGCCTCCTGCCGACACCTGACGCTGTCACCTGCCGGGGCTAGTCTGCGAAGCATCCCTCCCTTCTCACGCAGGAGCGCGTCATGGCCTCGATCCTCAACCCCTACATCTCGTTCCAGGACAACGCCCGGCAGGCGTTGGAGTTCTACCAGGAGACCTTCGGCGGTGAGCTGACGGTGAGCACCTTCGGGGAGTACGGCGACCCCAGCCAGCCCGGTGCCGACGGCATCATGCACGGCAACCTCAAGACCCCCGCCGGCTTCACCATCATGGCCGCCGACACCCCGCCCGGCATGGACTACACCCCCGGCACCAGCATCTCGGTCAGCCTCTCCGGCGAGGGCGACGACGGCGACGAGTTGCGTGGCTACTGGGACAAGCTGTCGGCCGACGGCACGGTCTCGGTGCCGCTGGAGAAGCAGATGTGGGGCGACGAGTTCGGCATGTGCACCGATCAGTTCGGCATCGGCTGGATGGTCAACATTGCCGGGACGCCCGCCTAGAGTCCCGGCGCGGACCCGTGGCCAGAAGTGGGTCTAGGGGCGGAGCCAGGCCGTTGCGTCGGTGGGAAGCAGCCCGTCCTCCAGAGGGATGCTCGACAGCAGCACGCGGTCCACGGGCAGCTCGACCGGAATGCCTGAGAGGTTGGCGACGCAGCGCAGCGCCTCACCGCGCTCGAAGTCGAGGACGTCAGGTGCCGACTCGCGCCACGCGAGCTCCTCGCCATCGAGCCCTCCGGTGTCGCGGCGCAGTCGCAAGGCTTGGCGGTAGAGCGCCAGCATCGATGTCGGGTCGCCATCCTGCGCCTCGACGGTGAGCTCTCTCCACGACTGCGGCTGCGGCAGCCATGGCGTGACGCCGTCGGGGGAGAATCCGAAGGGAGGCTCCTGCCCGCTCCATGGCAACGGCACCCTGCAGCCGTCTCGTCCGCGCATCTCGCCGCCGCTGCGCAGGAACATCGGATCCTGGAGCACCTCGTCGGGCAGGTCGTCGACGTTGGGCAGGCCGAGCTCCTCTCCCTGGTAGATGTAGGCACCACCCGGCAGCGCGAGCATCAGCATCGCGGCTGCCCGTGCACGCCGCGTCCCCAGCGCCAGGTCGGACACCTCGCCCTCACCGTCGCTGATGAAGTACGAGCTTGTCGTCGGCCGGCCGTAGCGGGTGACCGGACGGATCTCGTCGTGGCTGGTCAGCACCCACGTGGAAGGCACGCCCAGCGGCGCGCACGACGACAGCGTGTCGTCGATGACCTGGCGCAGCGGCCCGGCCTCCCACGGCCCCTTGAGGTAGGGGAAGTTGAAGGCGGTGTGCATCTCGTCGGGGCGCAGGTAGGCGGCCAGCCGCTCCGGCGTGCTGACGACGGCCTCGGCGACGAACGCGCGGTCACCGTCGTAGGTGTCGGCGATAGCCCGCCACCGCCGGAAGATGTCGTGCACCGTGTCGACGTCCCAGTGCGGGTTGTCGTCCCAGTCGACGGTGCGGAACTGCAGCACCCCGCCGTAGTCGGCGTCGGGCAGCCCTGCCTTCTTGGACATGGCGGGCGCAGCGTCGATGCGCAGTCCGTCGACCCCGCGGTCGAACCAGAACCGCAGCACGTCGTCGAAGTCGGTCAGCACTGCCTCGTTGCTCCAGTCGAGGTCGGGCTGTTCGGGGGCGAACAGGTGGAGGTACCACTGCCCCGGCGAACCGTCCGGCTCGACGATCCGCGTCCAGGCCGGCCCGCCGAACGCGCTGATCCAGTTGTTGGGGGGCTCGCCTCCATCGGCACCTCGGCCGTCGCGGAAGAAGTAGCGCGCGCGCTCCGGCGACCCCGACCCGGCGGCGAGGGCCGCGAGGAACCACGGGTGCTGGTCGGAGGTGTGGTTGGGGACGAGGTCGATGATGACCCGCAGGCCGAGGGCGCGGGCCTCGCTCAGGACGGCGTCTGCGTCCTCGAGGGACCCGAACATCGGGTGTATGCCGCGGAAGTCGCTGACGTCGTAGCCTCCGTCAGCCATCGGCGAGGGAAACCACGGCGAGATCCAGAGCCCGTCGACCCCGAGGTCGGCGAGGTAGGGGAGCTTGGCCCGCAAGCCCTGGAGGTCGCCCTCCCCGTCGCCGTTCCCGTCGGCGAAGCTGCGCGGGTAGACCTGGTACATCACAGCGGAGCGCCACCACGGGGACGGCTCTGGGTCGACTGCCACAGGCTGAACCTACTGGCTCCGAGCAGCTTCCGACAGGGCACGCGCAGCGGCGCCCGACCCGTGGGTCGGACGCCGATGTCGTGGAGGTCGCAGGCCCGCGACGAGGGCCGTGGGGCCTCGTCAGTGGACCACCACAGGCGGCACTCCTTGTTCGTCGAGCAGGTGCGACTTCTCCTGCTTGCGTGGCAGGAAGTACGCCGGGATCAGCGTCAGGCTCACCAGGATCGCCGCCCACCAGTAGGTGTGGGCGAACGCGCTCGCAGCCGCGACCGGTGCCTGCGCTGGGCTGGACGGCGGGTTGTCCTTGAGGGCGTTGGTCAGGACCACCGAGAACAAGGCCACGCCGACCGAGCTGGCGATCTGCTGGGTGATGTTGAGCAGCGTCGACCCTCGCGCGACCTCGTGGTGCGTGAGGGTCTTGAGCGCGGTGGTGAAGATCGGCATCATCGTGCCGCCCATGCCCAGCCCCATGACGAACAGCACCGGGATGAGGAAGCCCCAGTGCGAGGAGTCAGCCTCGATCTGGGTCAGCGCGAACATGCCGCCGATGATGAGCACCAGTCCGAAGGGCACGATCCGCCCGACCGGGAACTTGTCGACCAGGGTGCCGGCGATCGGCATGGTCAGCATGGCGCCGACGCCCTGCGGGGCGACCAGCCAGCCTGCGTTCAGCGGCGTCTCGCCCTGGACCTGCTGGAGGAACTGGGGCACGAGCAGCAGCCCGCCGAAGAACGACGCCGCGAAGATGAACATCGTGATGACCGAGACCGTGAGGTTGCGGTTCTTGAACAGTCGAAGGTCGAGCAGCGGGTGCTTGGGCCGGAAGCTGTAGAGCACGAACGCGACCATCAGGGCCAACCCGACGAAGCCCGGGACCAGCACCTTGGCGTGGCCGATGCCGCCCTCACCGGGGATGGACGAGACGCCGTAGAGGAAGAGTGCCAACCCGGGGCTCATCATCAGCATGCCGACGAAGTCGAACGACTCGGACGGCTGGGGGTTGTCCTTGGCCAGCGCGAGCCCTGCGTAGACCAGGGCAACGAGCCCGATCGGGGCATTGATCAGGAAGATGTAGTGCCAGCTGAAGTGGTCGATCAGCCAGCCACCGAGGATGGGGCCGAAGATCGGGCCGAGCAGCATCGGCACGCCGAGGATGGCCATCAGGCGGCCCATCCGGGCGGGGCCGGCGGCGCGGGTCATGATCGTCATGCCGAGCGGCATCAGCATCCCGCCGCCGAGGCCCTGGAGGACGCGGAAACCGATCAACATGCCGATCGACGTCGCCGCAGCGCACAGGACCGAGCCGAGGGTGAACAGCAGGATCGCGAGCATGTAGAGGCGCTTGGTGCCGAAGCGGTCGGCCGCCCAGCCGGACAGCGGGATCACCGTCGCGAGCGCAAGGGTGTAGCCGGTCACCGTCCACGCGACGGTGGAGTAGGCGAGTGGCTCGCCGCCGAAGGCCGTCTGGAAGGTGCGCAGCGCGACGTTGACGACGGTGATGTCGAGGATCGACATGATGGCCCCGAGGACGACGACGCCAGCGACCTTCAGGACGGCGGCGTCGATCTTCTCGGGGTAGACGACAGGTGTCGTGGCAGGTGCAGACACTGGGGGTCCTCTCGGGAACGGATGTGAGTCGTCGCGCTTCCCCCGCAACGGTGCGTGACGCAGGAAAAATCCTAGACCTGCGTACTGACAGCCCACACACCCTTTTTGCGGGCGCGGCATCGGTGCAGGTGGGAGGGTTGGCCGGTCGTTGTCGACCGACCCTCGGCCGGTCGTTGCCGACCGACCGTCAGGCGTTGCCGGCCGCCTCGAGGGCGGCGATGTCGAGCTTGTGCATCGTCAGCATCGCGGCGAAGACCTTGGCGGCGCGGTCGGGGTCGCCACTGGCGATCTCGTCCCAGTTCTCCGGCACGACCTGCCAGGACAGGCCGAACCGGTCCTTCAGCCAGCCGCAGGGACCTTCCTCGCCGCCGTCGGCGGTCAGGGCCTCCCAGTACTGGTCGATCTCGGCCTGGTCCTTGCAGTCGATCGTGATCGAGACCGCCTCGTCGAAGGTGAACTGTGGCCCGCCGTTCAGCGCCACGTAGGGCACCCCGTCGAGCTCGAAGCCCACCGTCAGCACCTCACCGGCGCGATCACCACTCCCCTCCGGATAGCGGGCGATCGTGCCGATTGTCGAGTTGGGGAACACCGACGTGTAGAACTCCGCGGCGTCCTGGGCCTGTCGGTCGAACCACAGGCAGACGTACTGGCGTGGCATGACGTGCTCCTTCCGTGTGCCGGCGCGGGTGCCCGCGTCCTGCAGGTGTTGACCGCCGCCGACGTCCGAACTCATCGGCGGGTATGCCGTAGCGTCGCCACCGTGGCCCCGTCACCTCCGTCGCTGCTCAGCGCACCGCGCGCCGACGCGGACGTCCCGGCCTACTGGCGGGCCCTCGGGCTGCCCGGTCTGGCCGACATCCACGTGCACTTCCTGCCCGAGCCGATGCTCGCCAAGGTGTGGGCCTACTTCGACGAGGCCGAGCGGAACTACGGCCAACCGTGGCCGATCCACTACCGCGATGACGAGGCGACCCGCCTCGAGACCCTCCGGGCCCTCGGTGTCCGGGCCATCCCGGCGCTCGCCTACCCGCACAAGCCCGGCATGGCGGCCTGGCTCAACGACTGGTGCGCCGACTTCGCCGCGCGGGTCGACGGCGCCGTCCACTGCGCCACGTTGTTCCCCGAGCCGGGGGTCGGCGAGCAGGTGGAGCGGTCCTTGGACTCGGGAGCACGGCTGTTCAAGATGCACGTCCAGGTGGGTGGCTACAGCCCGGACGACCCGCTGCTCGACCCGGCCTGGGACGCGCTGGAGCGGGCTGGTGCTCCGGTCGTGCTGCACGCCGGGTCGGCCCCCAAGGAAGGCGCCTACACGGGACCCAAGGCGGTCGCCGCAGTCCTGGACCGGCACCCCGAGCTGACCCTGGTCATCGCACACCTCGGGATGGACGAGTACGACGCCTTCGCCGACCTGGCCGAGGCCTTTCCCCGCGTGCACCTCGACACGACGATGGCCGGCACCGACTTCAGCAACCAGTTCGCGCCGTTGACCCCTGCCTACGTGGAGCGCCTCGCCGCCCTCGGTGACCGCGTGGTGCTCGGCACGGACTTCCCCAACATCCCCTATCCCTACGCCCACCAGATCGAGGCGCTGCACCGTCTCGATCTGGGGGATGAGTGGATGCGAAAGGTGTTGTGGCACAACGGTGCACGCTTGCTCGGACTGGAGGACCAGGTTGCCTGACGAGACTCCCGTGTCAGACCGGCTCGCCACCGCCATGCAGAGCCTGTATGCCGCCGCGCCCGACGAGTTCATGGCGGCCAGGTCCGCCCTCGTCGCTGCGGCGAAGGCGGACGGCGACGCCCCGGCCGCGACCGAGATCGGCAAGCTCCGCAAGCCCAGCCTCGCGGCCTGGGCAGTCAACCTCGCGGCGCGCACGGTGCCGGACGTCGTGTCGGCGCTGACCGACCTCGGCGTGACGATGCGGGCCGCGCAGTCGCGGATGGACACGGGGTCCCTCACCGCCATGCGCGGCGACCGTGATGCCGCGGTGGACGCGTTCGTCCGCGCGGCGTCCGACGCGGTCGGTGCATCTGGCCGCAGCCTCAGCGCGGCAGCCCAGCAGGACGTCCGGGCGACGGCGATCGCCGCGCTCGCGGACGAGCGCGCGTCCGCCGCCGTGACGTCCGGTCAGCTCACGCGGGCGTTGTCCTACAGCGGTTTCGGCGAGGTCGACCTGGCCGAGGCCGTGGCGCGTACGGCCGGGGGAGCGATCCTGACCATCCTCCCGGGCGGTCGTGGCGGGGGATCGGGCAGGGGATCGGGCGCCCGTGACGCCGACTCCACCGACAGCGCGGGACAGGACGGGCAGGACGGCGAAGGCAGTGACAGCGACGAGCCGCCGTCTGCCGAGGACCTCGAAGAGGCGCTGGCCGTGGCCGAGCGCCAGCTGGCCGAAGCCCAGGCCGCCGTCGACGCGGCACGCGAACGGGCGGAGGAGACGAGGGAGCGGCTGGCCGTCGTCGAGCGCCAGCTCACCAAGGCCAGGGAGGCCGACGAACGCGCGCTGGAAGCGGTCACCGACGCGGTCCGGGCGCGCAAGAAGGCCGAGGCCACGCGGCATACCGCGGAGCTGGCGCTGGACGACGCGCGCGGCCGCGACTGACGTCCGGCCGGCGAGCAGGCCCTGGCGCCGCTCGGGTCACCACCCGTGCGTGCCGGGTCCGCCCTTGAAGGGGCCGACGACGCGGTCGGTGATCCACCCGCCGTAGAAGCCTCCGGCCTGGGGGCGGACCACCTCGCCGTCCACCACGCACCGGTCCACCTGCCCGGGCATCACCGCCACGGCATCCGTGAGCACCTCGAATCCCGGCGTCGGTCGCGGGTAGGACCACCCCGCGCGTGGGGCGACCACCCCGCCCGCGACCAGGTCGAGGTAGGACGCCTGACCTTTCCACTCGCACCACGACGATCCCCCGGTGGGACGCAGGGCTCCGTCGACGAAGGCGTCGCGCGGCAGGTAGTAGGTCGGGGGGTGGCTGGTCTCGAGAACGCGCCACGACGCCGTGGTCCACGCGATCCGCAGGCCACCGAGCCACACCTCGACGGTCTCCGCGCTGGGTTCGACCCGGGGCGGTCGTGGGTAGTCCCAGACCGACTCCTGCCCGGGTGAGCCGGGCGAGGTGGGTTCAGGCGTGGGTCGTGGCATGACCTCACGCTAGGGCCCCGAGCCCGGGAGCGGCGCTCGGCGCCTGCGGGTACGTTGGGCGGACGGTGGTGGCACACGGAGGTGGCAGATGGCAGGCAAGCAGACGGGCATCGACCCCGAGGTCCCCCCGAGCGGGGACGGTTGCGTGGAATGCCTTGCAGCACAAGGGTGGTGGGTGCACCTTCGGAGGTGCGCCCAGTGCGGCCACATCGGCTGCTGCGACACCTCGCCGAGCCAGCACGCGTCGCACCACTACGAGGAGACGGGCCACCCGGTGATCCGTTCGTTCGAGCCCGGGGAGGACTGGTTCTGGAACTTCGGTGAGGAACGCGGCTTCCGGGGTCCGGACCTGGCCGCCCCACTGCACCACCCGCTGGACCAGCCCACTCCCGGCCCTGCGGGCGCCGTGCCCGCCGACTGGCAGCAGCACGTCCACTAGGTGCGCCGACTGCCGTGGTGACGTCCCGAGGGGGTCGATCGGCTCAGGGTTGACCCTGAGATGACTAGTCACGTTCAGGGGTTCATCTAGGTATGTTGCCGGATGTGGTGGGTGCCCCGTTCGCGGGACGGTTTCAGGTATGGCCCTCCACACCGAGCTGCTCCCGCCGACGGCGCTGACCGCACCACTGCGGCCGCTGACCGCGCGGGTTCGGGTCGCCCGCCGCCCGCCGGGGGGCGGTCGCGGCGGGAGGGGGGCCGCCAAGCTGCTCGTCTCCGGTGCCCTCGCCACCGGAATCGTGGCCCTCGCCCTGCCCAAGGTGGCGGGTGCCCAGTGGGTCGACATCGCCACCGTGCTCAAGAGCCTGTCGATCGGTCAGCTGGCCGTCCTCGCACTGGTGTGGCTCGCGGGGCTGTGGGTGCACACCCCGGCCCTGACCGCCGCGATGCCCGGGTTGTCGCACCGCCGGGCCCTCATGCTCAACCTCACCGGTTCCTTCGTCTCCAACCTGCTCCCCCTGGGCGGCGCCGCCGGCACGGTGGCCAACTGGCGGATGGCTCGGTCGTGGGGCTTCGAGTCACCCGCCTTCGCCCGCTGGGCCGTGCTGACCAACCTGGTCGACACCCTGCTCAAGTTCATCCTGCCCGGTCTGGCGCTGTGCTGGCTCGGGGTGGCCGGCGTCGAGGTGTCCAGCAGCGTCAGTACTGCGGCCTACCTCGGCCTGGGTCTGCTCACCGGCAGCGTCGCCGCCGTGTGGCTGGTCGCGCGTGACGACCGGGCCGTGCGCTGGCTGGGCCGCCTCGCCGACCGCGTGGTCGCGCGGGTGCGGTTCCTCCCCGTCGCCGACGAGGGGTATGCCGAGCGTGCCGCGTCGTTCCGCCGCGAGAGTGCCGGGCTGGTGGCCGCCGGCTGGGGACGGATGGTCGGTGGCAAGCTCGCGTATGCCGCGCTGCAGGCCGTGCTCCTCTGGGCCTGTCTGCGCGTGGTCGGGGCCGACGTGCCCCCCGCCGTGGTCGGGGCAGCCTTCGCCGTCGAGCGCATCCTCACGATGGTGGCGATCACGCCCGGTGCGACCGGCATCGTCGAGCTCGGCATGACCGGGGTGCTGGTGGCCTTCCACGGCGAACCGGCCGTTGCCGCGGCGGGTGTGCTTCTCTACCGGGCGTTCATCTTCGGCATGGAGATCCCGGTGGGCGGGCTGTCGATGCTGGCCTGGTCGCTGCGCCGGCGCAGCCTGGCCCTCGCCGCCTGACTCACGCTCCGACCCCGCGAGTTTGAAGGATCAGACGGGTCCTGGTGCGTCGGATCCTTCAAACACTCGGCGCCGGCCGCGGACCCCAGCGCCCGTCCCTCGCCTCACGGTGTGGTTCGTCAGGCAGAGCGCTCGAGGAGGAAGGCGAGCACGGCGGCCTGGGTCCGCAGCCGCCCGGCATACTCCCCGAGCCCGCCAGCCTCCGACTCCTGGGCGGCGTGGACGCGCTCCTGGCGCTCGCCCTCGACGATCTCGCGCACCTCCTCGGGCGTCAGTTCGCGGCGAGGCGCCTCCGTGGCACCCACCCCGACCGCTGCTCCGGCGATCGGGCCCTCAGTGAGCGCAGAGGCGTCGTCGACGGGCACGGCTTCGGCATTCGCGATCGCGGCGAGCGCCGAGCGGACGACGTCGACGGTGTCCTTGTCGCCGACGCGCATCGCGGGCAGCAGCGAGGACTGCAAAAGGGCTCGCAGGTCGGCGCTCACGACTCGATCCTGCCACCTGCCCTCTCAAGCAAAGGTTGCTGCAGGGGGTTGCTGCAGGGGCGGGCTGCAGGGGCGGGGCGGGATGAGCACCGAGGTATGCCGCGTGGCCGGCTCAGGGGGCGGTGGCCTTGAAGCCGCGCAGGCGCAGGCTGTTGGTCACGACGAAAACCGAGGACAGTGCCATGGCGGCGCCGGCGATCATCGGGCTGAGCAGGCCCATGGCAGCCAGCGGGATCGCGGCGACGTTGTAGGCGAAGGCCCAGAAGAGGTTGCCCTTGATGATGCCGAGCGTGCGCCGGGCCAGCCGGATCGCGTCCGGGGCCGACCGGAGGTCCCCGCGGACCAGCGTGAGGTCGCTCGCCTCGATGGCCACGTCGCTCCCGGTGCCCATGGCCAGGCCGAGGTCGGCCTGGGCCAGGGCTGCCGCGTCGTTGACCCCGTCGCCGACCATCGCGACCGTCTTGCCTTGCGCCTGAAGGCGTTTCACGACGTCGACCTTCTCCTGGGGCAGCACGTCGGCGATGACGTCGTGGATGCCGACCTGGCCCGCGATCTCGCGTGCGGCGGCCGCGTTGTCACCGGTGAGGAGGATCGGGTGCAAGCCCAGCGCCTTCAGCTCGGCAACCGCCTCGGCCGAGCTCTCCTTGACGGTGTCGGCGACGACCAGCACCCCGCGGGCGACGCCGTCCCAGGCGACCACCACGGCAGTGGCGCCGCGCTGCTGGGCCGAGTCCACGGCATACGCGAGCTGGTCGGGGACGGGGACGGACCAGTCGGTGAGCAGGCGAGGCCGACCCACCACGACGGCGTGGCCGTCGACGGTGCCCTGGACCCCGAGGCCCTCGGCGCTCGCGAAGGCCTCCACGGCCGGGACCCTGCCGGCCTCGCGTGCGGCGGCCGCGATGGCGCGGGCGACGGGGTGCTCCGAGGCGTCCTCCAGCGCCCCCGCCAGGCGCAGCACCTCCACAGCGTCTTCGCCGTCGGCGGGCACGACCTCGGTCAGGGTCATCCGCCCCGTGGTGACGGTGCCGGTCTTGTCGAGCACGACCGTGTCGACGCGACGGGTCGACTCCAGGACCTCGGGGCCGCGGATGAGCAACCCGAGCTGGGCGCCGCGCCCGGTGCCGACCATGAGGGCCGTCGGGGTCGCGAGGCCCAGTGCGCACGGACAGGCGATGATCAGGACCGCGACGGCAGCGGTGAAGGCTGCGGTCCAGCCGCCGCCGGTGGCGACCCAGACGAGGAGGGTGCCGGCGGACAGGACGATGACGACGGGCACGAAGATCCCGGACACGCGGTCGGCCAGTCGCTGTACGTCGGCCTTGCCGTTCTGGGCGTCCTCGACGAGCCTGGCCATCTGCGCGAGCTGGGTGTCCCCGCCAACCCGGGTGGCTCGCACGACGAGTCGGCCGCCGGCGTTGACGGTGGCTCCGATGACGGCGTCGGCGGGGCCGACCTCTGCCGGCACCGACTCGCCGGTGACCATCGACGCGTCGACCGCGGAGGTGCCCTGCTCGACGGTGCCGTCGGTCGCGATCTTCTCCCCCGGCCGCACGACGAAGCGCATGCCCACGGCCAGCTGGTCGACCGGAATGAGCTCCTCGCGGCTGGTGTCGCCTTCCTCGCGGAGGACGGCGACCTCCTTGGCGCCGAGCTCTAGCAACGCTCGCAGCGCTGCGCCCGAGGCTCGCTTTGCGCGCGCCTCGGCGTAGCGACCGGCCAGCAGGAAGGCGGTCACCCCTGCGGCGGCTTCGAGGTAGATGTTGTCGGCGCCGTCACCACGCTCGAGGGCGAACCGGAAGGCGTGGGTCATGCCGGGGGTGCCGGCAGTGCCGAAGAACAACGCGTAGACGGACCAGCCGAACGCGGCCAGGGTGCCGACCGAGATCAGGGTGTCCATGGTCGACTGGCCGTGCCGGAGGTTGGTCCAGGCCGCGCGGTGGAACTGCCAGCCACCCCAGAAGACGACCGGTGCCGCCAACGTGAGCGAAGCCCACTGCCAGTAGCGGAACTGCCACGCCGGGACCATCGCCATCAGCACGACCGGCAGGGCCAGCCCGACGGAGACGAGCAACCGGTGGCGCAGAGCAGCAATCGGGTCTGGCTCCGTGCTCGCTGCCTGGTCGGGCTCGGCGACGGGAAGGGTGGCGGTGTAGCCGGTCCGCTCGACGGTCTCCAGGAGGTCGTCGGTCGTGACGTTCTCGGGGAAGGTGACCTTGGCCTTCTCGGTGGCGTAGTTGACCGTCGCGGTCACGCCGTCGATCTTGTTGAGCTTCTTCTCGATCCGGGTCGCGCACGAGGCGCACGTCATGCCCCCGATGACGAGCTCGACGCTGCTGGGGGAGCTCACGGCACGAGGCTGTAGCTGCCCGCCTCGTCGAGGGCAGCCGCCACCTCGGTCGGGGTGAGCTCGCGCGTCGCGTCGACGGTGACGGCGGAGGTGCCGCCGGCCACGAGGTCGACCCGGACGTCGGTGACGCCGTCAAGCGCCGTGAGCTCCTCCGTCACGGCGCTCGCGCAGTGGCCGCAGGTCATGCCGTCGACGGCGAAGTTCTGGGTGCCCATGTGGTGCTCCTTGCTGATGTCGCGGTGGTGTCGCGGTGGTGGGGGTGCCGCCGAGATGGTCGTGCGGCGGGTTGTCGTGCCAGCGGGCTCAGGAACGGACCAGTCGGGCGATCGCGTCGGAGGCCTCGCGGACCTTCTCCTGCGCCTCGGGCCCACCCTTGCGGGCGGCGTCGACGACACAGTGTCCGAGGTGTTCCTCGAGCAGCTCGAGCGAGAAGGACTGCAGGGCCTTGGTCGCCGCGGACACCTGGGTGAGGATGTCGATGCAGTACTTGTCCTCCTCGACCATGCGCTGCAGCCCGCGAACCTGGCCCTCGATGCGGCGCAGTCGCTTGAGGTGGCTGTCCTTCTGGTCGTGGTACCCGGGGTGCGCTTCGCTCTCACTCATGCACACACCATACCCCCCTATGGTATCCAGTCAACCCCCGCCCCCTCCGCTGCAACCTTTGCCAGCAAAGGAAAATGAATGGCGGACAGGTTGCAACCTGTCCGCCATCACTCAACCTTTTGTTAGCAAAGGTTGCTGCACACTTCGGGGGAAGGGTGTCAGCGCATCGGGTCGAACGGCTTGAGCTGCTCGACCTGCTTGCCGGTGACCATCGTCTCGGCGAGGAGCCGACCGGTGACCGGGCCGAGGGTGATGCCCCACATGCCGTGACCACCCGCGGCGAAGACGCGCGGCGACTTGGTGGCGCCGATGAGCGGCAGGCCGTCGACGGTGCACGGGCGCGAGCCGACCCACTCGTCCTGGCGGTTGTCGAGGTCGGCGCCTCGCAGGAGCGGGCGGGCGGCCTCGGCGATGGCCTGGATGCGGCGCTGGTCGAGCGCGGCCTCGGGCTTGCGGAACTCCATCATCCCGGCGACGCGCAGCCGGTCACCGATCGGCGTGCAGGCGACCCGCTGGGCCGGGAAGTAGACCGGTCCGTTGGGCACGTGGTCGATGGCGACGGAGAAGGAGTACCCGCGACCGGCCTGGACGACGTTCTTCACACCGAACTGACGAGCCAGCTTGCCGAGCCAGGCACCCGTCGCGAGGACCGCCGCGTCGAACTCCTCGACCGAACCCTCGGCCGTGGTGACGACCACGCCGGCTCCGGTGTCGCGGATGTCGGCGACCGTCGAGGCGTCCATGATCTTGCCGCCGCGCGCCTTCACGGAGTCGGCCAGCGCGTGCACGTAGGTGCCGGGGTCGATGAACCGCTGGCCCTTGAGCAGGATGGCCGCGCCGATCTCGTCGGACAGGCTCGGCTCGATGGTGCGGGCCTGGTCACCCGTCAGCGCGTCGAACTCGATGTCCTGCCCGGCGGCGTGGATGTGCTCGATCTCCTCGAGCAGGGTCACGCGCTCGGCCTCGGTGCGGTAGGACGCGAGGAACGACTTCGCCTCACGCGTCTCGGCCTGCACTCCACCGTCGCGCAGCAGGTCGAAGCTCTCGAGCGACAGGTCGTTGACCGGCACGAGCGAGCCCATGGCCTTCTTCCAGGCCTTCATCGTCGAGTTCTTGGTGAACCCGGTGACGAACTTGAGGAACTTGGGGTCGGCGCTCGGCGGCACGTAGACCGGCGAGGACGGCGACAGGACGGCGCGCAGGCCGTACTTGAGCACGGCCGGCTCCGGAAGCGGCGTCGCGATGCCCGGCGTGAGCCACCCGGCGTTGCCCCACGACGAACCCGCGGCGACACCCTCGCGGTCGAGGACTGTCACCTCGACACCGTGCTCCTGGAGGAACCAGGCGGTGGACAGACCGACCATGCCGGCGCCGACGACGGCGACGCGCTGGGGAACGGGAAGACCTGCTGCGGTGATGGGAGCCATGCATCGAGAGTGACAGGACGACGGGTATGCCGCCTTGTCCCGACAGCACGAATCAGATGCCTTCGCTTGTGTTGAGGACACAACCGCGCGATGCTGGGTGGGTGCTTGCCGTCACCGACCTCGTGGCCACCCTGGGCGGCCTCCTCGCCCTGGGCGTCGAGCGTGACGGCGCCGAGGTGGACGACCTCACCATCGCCGAACCGGCTCAGGGCATCGTGGGCCAGCCGGGCGACCTGGTCCTGGGGGTGGGGGTGGAGTCGGCGGAGGCCGCTTCCGACCTCGTGCGACGCGCCGCGTCGGCCGGCGCCGGAGGGGTGGTGCTCCGGCGGAGCATTGCCCGGCGGCGCACGGTTCGCGACCGTGCCCGGCGCAGTGGGATCGCGCTGGTGGAGCTCGCGGAGCAGGCGTCCTGGGCCCACCTCGTCTGGTTGCTGCGTGGCGTCATCGACAGGGCGGCGGTCGGACCGGGGCGGCGCGACGACGCACCGGTGCAGGACGACCTGTTCGCGCTCGCCGACGCGGCGGCCGCCCTGGTCGACGCCCCCGTCACGATCGAGGACGCCCAGTCGAGGGTGCTCGCCTACTCCTCACGCCAGGACCTCGCCGACCCCGCCCGCGTGTCGACGATCGTGGGTCGGCGCGTGCCCGACGAGGTGCTCGCGACCCTGCGCGCGCAAGGCGTGTTCCGGCGGCTCGCCCGGTCAGCGGAGCCCGTCTACGTCCCGGCCTCGGGAGGCACCAAACCCCGGCTGGTCATCCCCGTGCGCGCCGGCGGTGAGTGGTTGGGCTCCATCTGGGCCGTGGTGGAGGAGCGCCCGCCCGCGGCCCTCGTCACCGAGCTGGTCCAGACCTCGTCCGTGGTTGCCCTTCACCTGCTGCGGTTGCGCGCTCAGGCCGACCTCTCACGCCGCGTCGCGGCCGACCGCCTGCGGGGTGTCCTGTCCGGCAACGTCGCGGGTGCGGAGGACTGGCTGCCCCCAGGTCCGTGGCGCGTCGTCGCGCTCGGCGGGGAGGGTGACCCCGTCCGCCTGCTCGACCTCTGGGAGTCAGTGTGCCGTCGGCACGCGTGGAACCAGCCGCTGCTCGCCGACCTCGACGGTCGCGGGTATGCCGTGGTGCGCGACTCCGAGGACGACTCACCGGGCACGTGGGGCTGGCTCAGCTCGGTGGTCGCCCAAGCGCGCGACGAGGCGGTGGCACTGACCGCGCGAGCCGGCCGTACGGCATACACGCCGGGAGAGCTGGAGCGATCGCGAGGCGAGGCGCAGGAGACGGATCGCGTGGTGGGACACGTCAGTTCGGCGGGACAGGGCAATTCGGCGGGACAGCCTCCCCCGGTCGTGTCGCACGAGGAGGTGTGGGCCGAGGTCACGGTCGCGCGGGCGGCCAGCACGCTGGTCGGCGACCCGCTCGGGCCCCTCGAGGTGCTGCTGGGCCACGACGCGGAGCACCACAGCGACTACCTGCTCACCCTCGCCGCCTGGCTGGACCACCCGGGGGCGCCCACCCGCGCTGCCCGGTCGATCCACGTGCACCCCAACACGATGCGCTACCGGATGGCCCGCATTGCCGACCTCGCCGGTCTCGACCTCGAGGACGCGACCGTGCGGCTCGCGGTCCGCCTCCAGATCGCGGCGGCCCAGTCCGGCCCTAGTCGTCAGTCCACCCAGTAGTTGTCGTGGTAGCGCATGAACTCGTCACGCTCCTGCTCGGTCATCGTCTCGCCGGCGGCGACGCGGGCCAGTCCCTCGAAGTAGGCCTCCCGGGGTGCGCCAGGAGCAAAGTGCAGCAGCATCGAGGCGGCGCCCGACTCGTTCCGGAAGCCGTGCAGGCCGCCCGGCGGGACATGGGCGTAGTCACCCGCGCGGGTGACGTTCCAGCGGTTCCCGTCGAAGATGCTCACCTCGCCGGACAGGATGTAGAACGACTCGGCGATGGTCTTGTGGAAGTGCGAGTCCGGACCGCTGGGCGGGCCAGCGAACTCCCAGCGGTACAGGCCGAAGAGCCGGCCCGTCGAGTCGCCGGTCGACAGGTAGTGGACCCGGTTTCCGTTGGGGTAGATGACATCTGGCGCCGCGTCGCTGAGGCGGATGGTCGCGCTGACCTCGCCGGTGGTGCCGTCGTAGAGGGGCGGTGGATAGCTCATGCGAGCCATCCTGCCCGGGTCAGGCGGTGGCGCGTGCCGGAAGGCGCTGCGGCGTCGTCGACGAGTCCCCCTGCCGATCAGGGGTGGACCGTCCCGAGCAGTTCGGCGTAGCGCGTCAGCACTGTTGCGCCGCGCTCGTCTTCCGGTGGGTCGAGGGTCGCCTCGATCCGGACGTCCCACGACGGCGGCTCGTCGGCCGCACTGAGGACCCACGCGGCCTGCCGGGCGGCTCCCAGCCCGACGTACTCACCCGGCGCGGGGATGGCCACGGGCACGCCGAACAGGCTCGGAGCCACCGCGCGCACGGCTGCCGAGGCGGACGCACCACCGATGAGCAGCACCCGCTGGACCGGGATGCCGAGGTCGCGCAGGTCGTCCACCCCGGCGACGAGGTTGGCGAGCATCCCCTCGACGGCGGCGCGGGCGAGGTTCTCCGGTGTCGTGTTGGCGCGGGTCATCCCGCCGAGGGTGCCGGTGGCCTCGGGCAGGTTGGGCGTCCGCTCTCCGTCGAGGTAGGGCAGCAGGGTCAGGCCGCCGGCGCCGGGCTCGGCGTGCAGGGCCAACCGGTCCAGGCCGGGCAGGTCGGTGCCCAACAGCTGGGCTGCCGCGGTCAGCACCCGGGCGGCGTTGAGCGTGCACATCAGGGGCAGGTGCCCGCCCGAGGCACTGGCGAACCCGGCCACGTCGCCACGCAGGTCCTTGACCGGGGTGGGGCAGTCCGCGAACACGGCGCCACTCGTCCCCAGCGACACGACCACGTCTCCGGGCCGCAGCCCGAGACCCAGGGCCGCGCCGGCGTTGTCCCCGGTCCCCGGCCCGACGACCACCCCGGCATCGGTGGTGCCCGCTGCCTCGGACGGCCCGAGCACGCGCGGGGTGCCGAACTCGCGTCCGAAGGCGAGGAGCTGGAGGTCGGGCAGATAGCTCCCCTCCGCCGCCGAGAAGTACCCCGTGCCGGAGGCGTCGCCGCGATCGGTCACGTGAGAGCCGAAAGCGTTCCCCTGCTTGAGGATCTGGCCGGTCAGCCAGTCGTGGGGCAGGACGACCTGGGCGACGCGCGCGGCATTCTGTGGCTCGTGCTCGGCCAGCCACCGCACCTTCGTGACGGTGAAGCTCGGCACCGGCACCGAACCGGTGCGCTCCACCCAGGTCGCCGACCCCAGCTCCTCCACGAGGTCGCGCGAGGCCTGCGCGGAGCGGGTGTCGTTCCACAGCAGTGCGTCCCGGACCACCTCGCCGGACTCGTCCAGCGCGCACATGCCGTGCTGCTGGCCTCCGACCGAGATCGCGGACACGCCCTCGAGGAGGTTGTCGGTCGTCGCCGCCCCGAAGGCCTCCCACCACCGGTCGGGGTGCACCTCCGTGCCGTCGGGGTGCGGTGCCCTGCCGGTCCGCACGATCTCGCCGGTCGCGGCGTCACAGACCACGACCTTGGTCGACTGCGTGGACGAGTCGACCCCTGCGACGAGGGTGCGTGGGGCGTCGGTCATGGATTCCTCCGGGTCGATGGTGCGGCGTCCGCTCGGCTGACCAGGGTCGAGGGGTGAAGGGCGTGGGGTCAGCGCTGAGGGGTGATGACGGACTTGATCGCACCCGGGCTGTCCCGCGCCGCGGTCAGTGCAGCCGCCGTCTCGGCCAACGTGAACCTGCCGGTCACGAGCCGCTCCAGGTCGACCCGGCCCGAGGCCGCCAGGGCGATGGCGGTGGGCCAGGTGCCGGCATAGCGGAACGTGCCCGTGACGACGAGCTCTCGTTCCTGGACGACGGACAGGGGCAGGGGCAGCTCGTCGCCACCCATCCCGACCAGCACCGCCCGACCGGCCGGAGCAAGCGCGCGGATGCCGTCCCCGGTGGCGCCGGGGTGCCCCGAGCACTCGAGGAGCACGTCGGGAGCCCGCCGACCGGCATACCCGGCGGTGATCGTCTGGTCACCGGAGGCGATGGTGCGCGTCGCGCCGAGCTCGGTCGCCACGGCGAGCCGTTGTTCGTCGAGGTCGGCGACGACGATCTCGCTCGCGCCGCACGCCCGGGCCACCTGGACGCACACCAGGCCGATCGGTCCGGCGCCCGTGACCAGCACCCGCGACCCGGCGCCCACCCCACCCTTGCGGCAGGCCCAGACCCCGACCGAGAGGGGCTCGAGCAGCGCCGCGGCCTCCTCGCTCACGGAGTCGGGAACCGGATGGGCAAAGGCGTGGTGGATCGTCACGAGCTCGGCCAGCGACCCGTCGACCGGGGGTGTGGCGTGGAACCGCATGTCGGGACACAGGTTGTAGCGCCCGCCCAGGCACTGCTCGCACGCGCGGCACGGGACCCCCGGCTCGATCGACACGCGCTGGCCCACGCGGGCGCGGTCCACGTCGTCGCCCACCGCCTCGACGACTCCCGACGCCTCGTGGCCGAGGACCAGCGGCGACTCCACGACGAAGCGTCCGATCCGCCCGTGGTCGAAGTAGTGCGTGTCCGAGCCGCAGACTCCGACGGCGTGCACACGGACCAGGACCTCGTCGGCGGCAGGGGTGGGTGTGGGCCGCTCGACCACCTCGACGTCGCCGGGCCGGTTCAGCACTGCGACGCGCATCGGGTCACCCTTCTCCGGCGCCTGCCGTGGCGCTCCAGGCTTCCAGCGTCGCCCGTGCCCCCAGCGTGTGCAACCGGTCCAGGGCGTGGAGGTATGCCGCGGCGAAGCGCTCGTCGTCGGCCAGGTCCCCGAACAGGTCGCGGTCGCGGAGGAAGGCGAGCGGGTCGTCCTGGCGCCTGGCCGCCGCGGCCATCACCCGGTCCTTGAGCCGGTCGACCACCTCGATGGGCTGGCCCCGCTCGTCCACGCCCTCGGCGTAGCGGGCCCACGAGGCCACCACCAGCGCGGACAGCTCGATCTCGCCGCCACTGCGCAGGTTGGCGTTGATCACGGGGACCAGCCACTTGGGGATGCGGTCGCTGGACTCGGCGCACAACCGGGCGAGGGTGTCGCGCACCTCGGGGTTCGCGAACCGTTCGACGAGCTGGTGGCGGTAGGCGTCGAGGTCGACGCCCGGCACCTCAGGCAGGGTCGGGCTCCCTTCGCGCTCCATGTAGGACAACAGGAACGACGCGAAGAGCGGGTCCTGGCAGACCTCGTGCGCGTACCGGTAGCCCGCCAGGAAGCCGAGGTAGCACAGCGCCTGGTGACTGGCGTTGAGCAGCCGGAGCTTCATCAGCTCGTAGGGCACCACGTCGTCGACCATCTGGACGCCGGCCCGCTCGAACGGCGGACGCCCCTGCCCGAAGCGGTCCTCCAGCACCCACTGGGTGAACGGCTCGCACACCACGGGCCAGCCGTCGGCGACGCCGAAGTCCTCGGCCAGCCGCTCGATGTCCTGCGCGGTCGTGACCGGTGTGATCCGGTCGACCATGCAGTTGGGGAAGGCCACCTCGGCCTCCATCCAGTCCGCGAGCCCGGGATCCTTGAGCCGCGCGAAGGCGCAGATCATCCGCTTCGCGACGTCGCCGTTGTCCGGCAGGTTGTCGCAGCTCATCACGGTAAACGGCGCACGTCCCTCGGTGCGCCGACGGTCCAGCCCCGCCGTGACGAACCCGAAAACCGTTGCGGGAGAGCCGCCTCCGGCGAAGTCAGCCGCGAGGTCGGCCCGGATCGAGGGGTCCGACGCGTCGAACTCACCGGTCGTCTGGTTGACGAGGTAGCCGCCCTCGGTGATGGTCAACGAGACGATCCGCGTCTGGTCGTCGGCGAGCCGGTCGACGACGGCCTTGGGATTGTCGGGCGCGAACATCACCTCGATCACCGAACCGATCACCCGCGGTTCGCGGTGGCCGTCAGGGTGCTTGACGACGAGCGTGTAGAGCCCGTCCTGGGCCCGCAGGGTGTCGATGATCCTGCGGTCGTGCGGCAGCGCCCCGACGCCGCACAGCCCCCACTCCAGGGCCAGGCCCTCGTTCATCAGGGCGTCGAGGTACATCGCCTCGTGCGCGCGGTGGAAGCCGCCCACGCCGAAGTGCACGATGCGCGCGGTGACCTTCGAGCGGTCGTATGCCGGCCGGCGCACCTCCTGGCCCAGCTCACCGAGGGTGTTCTGGGACAAGGCGATCGGGGAGGGGGTGGCCGGAGACGTCTCCGTCACTTCACCGCGCCCATCGACAGGCCCTGCACCAGCTTGTCCTGGGCCGCGAACCCGGCGGCGAGGACTGGCAGCGACACCACGAAGGACGCGGCGCACACCTTGGCGAGGAACAGTCCCTGACTGGTCACGAACCCAGTCAAGAACACAGGAGCAGTTCCCGCCACCGTGCTGGTCAGCACCCGGGCCAGGAGCAGCTCGTTCCAGCTGAAGATGAAGCAGATCAGCGCTGCCGAGGCGATGCCCGGCATCACGACGGGCGCGACGATGTCCCTGAGGGTCCTGGTCAGGCTCGCGCCGTCGACCGAGGCGGCCTCGAGCATCTCGACCGGCACCTCCGCCAGGAACGAGCGGAGCATCCAGACAGCGATCGGGAGGTTCATCGAGGTGTACAGCAGGATCAGCCACCAGATGTTGTCGAGCAGGCCGACCTTCTGCGCGAACAGGTAGAGCGGCAGGATGCCGGCCACGATCGGCAGCATCTTGGTCGAGAGGAAGAAGAACAGGACGTCTGTCCACTTCTTCACGGGCCGGATCGACAGGGCGTAGGCGGCGGGGAAGGCCAGCAGCAGGACGAGGATGGTCGACAGGACGCTGGCGGTCAGCGAGTTGAGCAGTGGCGGCCAGGGTCCGGCGTCGAAGAAGGACCGGTACCCGTCGAGCGAGAGGGGCGCGAAGAAGTCTGGCGGGTTCTTGGCCGCGTCGTTCTCGTTGTGCAGGGAGGTCAGGACCATCCACAGCACGGGGAGGGCGAAGAGGATGCCCACGATCCACGCAGCGGCGGAGAGGAGCACGCCGCTGCGTGGAGGCTTCGCGTGGTTGATCTCCTGCGTCGTGATGGTCATGAGTCCTCCCGGAACAAGCTGAACGCGGTCCGCAACGCTGCGGTCGCGATGATGATCGTGCCGATGACCACGACGACGCCGGCAGCCGACGCCCGGCCGTAGTCCTGCGCCGTGTAGAAGGTCTGGTAGATGAAGTACGGCAGGTTGGCCGTGCCGAGACCGCCGGACGTGATCGTGAAGACGTGGTCGAAGTTCTGCACGACGTAGATCGCTCCGAGCAGACCCGACAGCTCGATGTACTGGCGCAGGTGCGGGAGCGTCATGTTGGTGAAGATCTGCCAGCTGCTGGCCCCGTCGATCCGTGCGGCCTCGACGACGTCCAGGGGTCGGCTCTGCAGCCCTGCCAGCAGGATCAGCATCATGAACGGCGTCCACTGCCAGACCAGCGCGGCGATGATGGCGGCCAGTGGGTTGTTGGTGATCCAGTCGGGCTGCGGCGCGTTGTCGCCGAAGAGCGTCTTGAGGAGTCCGTTGAAGAGGCCGTACTCAGGGTTGTAGAGCGCGTGCTTCCACAGCAGGGCCGCAGCCACGGGAACGATGAGGAACGGCGTGATCATCATCGTGCGCACCACGCCCTGCCCGCGGAACTTGCGGTCGAGCAGCAGCGCGATGCCCAAGCCCAGCACCAGGCAGATCAGGACGACCGAGACGGTCAGCAGGATCGTGACCCAGACGGCCTTGCGGGTGTTGGTGTCGGTGAAGACCCGGGCGAAGTTGTCGACGCCGGCGAAGCCTCGCTCGTCCGGGTAGTACGCGTTCCAGTTCATGAACGAGATGACGATCGTCGCGACGAACGGAAGCTGCGTCATCAGGATCGTGAAGATGAGCGCAGGCAGCAGCGGCGCCCGCCGCGCCCAGTCGCCGGAGCGCTGGAGGGCCTTGCTCGGAACTGATGGCCCGGCAGCCGTCGTGCTTCTGCTGGCGGTCGTGGACGACATCACTGCCCCCTTGCCTGGTAGCGCTCGGCGACGTCCTCGGCGAGCTGCTGGCCCCGTTTCAACGCGTCGTCGACCGACGTCTTGCCGGCGATCGCCGAGCTGACGTCCTGGCTGACCTGGGTCCCGAGATCGGGGAACTCGGGAATGTCGACGAACTGGATCCCGATGGCGGGCCGGGGTTGCACGCCGGGGTTCACCGGATCGGCGGCCTCGATGGCCGCCCTGGTCGGGTCGGCGAAGGCCGAGGCGACCTTGAGGTACTCGGGGTTCTCGTAGGTCGAGGCACGCTTGCCCGCGGGGACGCTGGTCCAGCCGATCTTGCTGCCCACGAGGTTCTCGTACTTCTTCCCGCTGGCCCAGGAGATGAACTTCCAGGCGTTGTCCTTCTTGGTGCTGGCCTGCTGGATGGACCAGGACCACGCGTAGAGCCACCCGGAGGAGTCGGTCTTCACCACGGGAGCCGGGGCGTAGCCGAACTTGCCCTTGGTGGGGGAGTCGTCCGCCTCGAGGGATCCAGCGGCAGACGTGGCGTCGTACCACATCGCCACGTTGCCCTGAACGAGGTTGTTGAGGCACTCGGTGAAGCCCGCTTGCGGTGCGCCCTTCTCACCGTGGGCCCGCACGAGGTCGACGTAGAAGCTGACTGCCTCCTTGAACTCGGGGGAGTCGACACCGGGGGTCCAGTCCTTGGTGAACCAGGCCCCCCCGAACGTGTTGACCACGGTGGTCAGGGGGGCGAAGAGCTGACCCCAGCCGGGCTGGCCGCGCAGGCAGATCCCCCGCATGCCCGGCTCCGCGCCGTCGACCTTGGCCGCGATGTCTGCGACCTCCTGCCACGTGGGTTTGGCCGGCATCGTGATGCCCTTCGCCGCGAGGACGTCCTTGCGGTACATGAGGAAGGAGGACTCGCCGTAGAACGGCTCGCCGTAGACCTTGCCCTCGCTCGACAGCGAGGTGGTCATCGACTTGAGGATGTCTGCCTGGTCGAACTCGGTGTCCGACGCGAGGTAGGAGTCGAGCGGCGCGATCCACTTCGCCTTGGCGTAGATCGGGATCTCGAAGTTGCTCAACGACGCCACGTCGTACTGGCCGGCCTGGCTGGAGAACTCCTGGCTGATCTTGTCCCTGACGTCGTTCTCGGGCAGCACGGTGAAGTTGACCCGGATGCCGGTCTCCTTGGTGAAGTTGTCGGCCGTGAGCTTCTGGAGGTCGACCATCTGGGGGTTGTTGACCATGAGGACGTTGATGCTGTTCGCGCCACCGCCTCCCACGCCGCCTCCGCCCCACCCGGCACAGGCCGACAGGCTGAGCGCCAGGCCGGTCGCCCCCGCGACCAGCGTGGCCCTGGAGTTTCGACTTCGCACGCGTCCTCCTCCGTCGCCATTGACGGCGTCAGTTTGACTATTGCTCATATGAGCGCCATGATGCCCAAACGAGTAAGACGAGTAAATCCTCGCGACGCCAACCTGTCAACGGCAAGGATGTGCACGTGATCGACGACGGCCCCGCCGAGTTGGTGATGCTCGCTGCCGTCGCCCGCCGCCACTACCTGCAGAACCAGTCGAAGGTCGAGATCGCCGACGAGCTCGGCATCAGCCGGTTCAAGGTCGCCCGCATGCTGGAGGCGGCACGGGAGAGGGGGCTCGTCCGCATCGAGATCGTCCGGCAGGGGTCCCTCGACGTCGACGCCTCGGCGCGGCTCCAGGAGCGCTTCGGCCTGGCTCACGCCGTCGTGGTGGACACGGCCGACGCCGACACCGGCGCGGTCCGACACCTGCTGGGCCGCGCCGCCGCAGACCTGCTCTCGGAGGTCCTGGTGGACGGCGACGTCCTCGGGCTGCCGTGGTCGCGCAACGTGCATGCCGTGGTCGCCGCGCTGACGAGCCTCCCGCGGGTGGAGGTGGTCCAGCTGACCGGGGCGATCGCCCTGCCCGACTTCGACAGCAGTGCCGTGGACATCGTCCGGCGGGCCGCGCGGTTGTCCGGTGGCAAGGCACATGTCTTCTATGCCCCGTTTGTTCTCGACACCAAATCCAGCGCCGATGCGCTGCGTCGCCAACCCGCGGTGCTGGACGGCCTGGCGAGGGCGTCGCTCGTGACCAAGGCAGTCGTCGGCATCGGAGCCTGGGAGCGCGGACAGTCGACCATCCACGACCTCCTCGACGAGGCGGAGCAGCGGGACCTCGCCAGCCGGGGAGTCATCGGCGAGCTGGCCGGGATCTTCTTCGACAAGAACGGAAAAGCATTGCGGCCCAAGGTCGCTGCGCGTTTGATCACCGTGGATCCCGACGACCTCGCCGGGGTGCCCGAAGTGATCGCCGTGGTCGCCGGCGCCTCCAAGGCGAAGGCGGTCAGAGCCGCTCTCGACGGCGGTCTGGTCCAGGGCCTGGTCGTCGACGCCACCCTCGCGGACGTGCTGCTCGCGAGCTGAGCGGGATCCGTCTGCGAGGGCTGGATCCGGTCAATTCGGGCCTGTGAGGACAAGCCTCGCGAGCCTCTCCTCTTGCGCTAATCGCCACGTGCTGGCATGGTCGAGAACAGATGTAAGCGCTTTCAACGATGAGAGGCAGACCTGTGGCGACCGGTTCGACACCGACCAGCGGGACGACGATCTACTCCGTCGCCGAGCGTGCCGGTGTCTCCATCGCCTCGGTCTCCCGGGTCCTCCAGGGGTCCACCGCCGTGTCCGAGAAGACCCGTCAGCGGGTCCTCGAGGCGGCCGACGAGCTCAAGTACGTGCCCCTCGCAGCCGCCCGCAGCCTCGCAGTGCGACACCACGAAGCCCACGGCCTGGTGCTCCCCGAGCTCTCCGGCCCGTACTACTCCGAACTCCTCATGGGCTTCGAGTCCCGCGCGGCCGAGCTCGGCCAGAGCGTCGTGCTCATGCTGGCCGAGGGCAAGGACGACCTCGTCCGCGCTGTCCGCAGGCTGGCAACCCGCGTCGACGGCCTGGCCATGCTGGGCTCGGCGGCCATTCCCGAGGACACCGTGACCGCGCTGCACGGCTCCAAGCCCGTCGTCCTCATCGCCGGTGACGCCCGCCCGGACATCGACAGCGTCACCTCGGAGAACACCGGGAGCGCCGCCGAGATCACCAGCCACGTGCTGGCCCACGGTCGCACCAGGATCCGCTTCATCGGTGACCCCGCCTCCGGTCCGGACGTCCGGGACCGGTATGCCGGCTTCGTCGCCGCCCACGAGTCGGCTGGCCTCGTCGCGGCAGAGCCGGTGCGCATCGCCCTGCGCGAGGTCGACGGCACCGCCCTCGCCGATCGGCTCCTGTCAGGAGACCTCTCGGCTGACGCGCTCGTCTGCGCGAACGACGAGCTCGCCCTGGCCGTGATGAAGCGACTGCGCGAAGGCGGCAAGGTCGTCCCTGACGACTTCGCGATCGTCGGCTGGGACGACGTCATGACGGCTCGCTACGTCCAGCCCGGCCTGACCACCGTGCGCCAGCCCGTCCGTGAGCTCGGCGCCCTGGCCGCCGACCGGCTCCACCAGCGCATCACCGGTGCGCCCGTCGGGGACGCCCCTCGGGTCATCCCGACCAGCGTGGTCATCCGATCCTCCTGCGGCTGCAAGCCCCGAGCCGCTCCCGGCTGACCCAGCCGGCCGGCATACCCCATGCCTCCAGAAGCACAACTGCCGTTAGTCCTTTCCCCCGATGAAAGAGAGAAAACCGATGAGACGCACCTCCGCCATGGCGGTCGCGACGATTGCCGCCGCAGCGCTCACCCTGACGGCCTGCGGCCGTGGTGACGCAGGCTCGACCGCAAAAGAGACAGGCAAGGACGTCAGCTCAGGCAAGGCCACCGGCACCATCACCGTCTGGGCGATGGGTGCAGAGGGTGAGAAGCTCCCCGCCCTCGCCAAGGAGTTCGAAACCGCCAACCCCGGCGCCAAGGTGAACGTCACCGCGATCCCGTGGGACGCGGCGTACCAGAAGTTCACCACCGCGATCACGGCCGGCACCACCCCGGACGCGGCGATGGTCGGCACCACCTGGATGGGTGAGTTCGCCGGCAACGACGCGCTCGACCCCACTCCTCCGTCGATCGACAAGTCCGTGTTCTTCGACGGCGCCCAGAAGACGACCGAGGTCGGAGGCACGTCCTTCGGCGTCCCGTGGTACGTCGAGACCCGGCTCGTCTACTACCGCAAGGACCTCGCCAAGAAGGCCGGCTTCGACACCGCCCCCACGGACTGGGAGGGCCTGAAGTCGATGGCCAAGGCAATGCAGACCAAGGCCGGTGCCAAGTACGGCATGGGCTTCCAGGCCGGCGGTGTCGGCTCCTGGCAGTCGATCATGCCGTTCGGCTGGTCCAACGACGCCGACCTCACCAAGGACGGCGGCAAGGCCTACAACTTCGACAGCCCCGAGGTGCTCGAGGCCGTGAAGTACTACCAGAGCTACTTCACCGACGGGATCTCGGACAAGGCTGCTCCGGCCACCCCGACGACCGAGCCCGACTTCGCCAGCGGCAAGGTGCCGATGTTCATCTCGGGTCCGTGGATGATGTCCGCGGTCGAGAAGGTCGGCGGCGCCGGCTTCAAGGACAAGTACGACGTCATGCCGATCCCGGCCAAGACCAAGTCGTCGTCCTTCGTCGGTGGCTCGGACCTCGTGGTCTTCAAGAAGTCCAAGCAGCGCGACACTGCCTGGAAGTTCATCCAGTGGCTGAGCGACCCCAAGACCCAGGTCAAGTGGTACCAGTCCTCGACCGACCTCCCCGCGGTCAAGTCCGCCTGGCAGGACCCGGCCCTCACCGCTGACTCCAAGCTCGCCGTGTTCGGCAAGCAGCTCGAGACGGCCCAGGCTCCGCCGAGCTTCCCCACGTGGGAGCAGGTCGTCGCCAGCTTCGACACCGAGATGGAGAAGGTCACCAAGAAGGGCGCCGACCCCGCTGCAGCCCTCAAGACCGTGCAGCAGCAGGCTGACTCGATCGGCACCGGCCAGTAGTCATGGCCACCACCACCGAGGTGACCCCTCGCGGGGAGACGGGCGCGAGTCGCCCGTCCCCCCGCGGGGGTGGCGCCGCGAGGCGAGCCCTGCGTGAGGGGCCGGCAGCGTGGATACTGGCACTGCCGTTCTGCCTGCTCTTCCTCGTCTTCACCGCGTGGCCTGTCATCCAGTCGCTCTTCATGAGCTTCACCGACACCAAGTCACGCGACCTGCGCAGCCCGTTCTCGGTCAACGTCGTGGGCTTCGACAACTTCGCGAAGGCGTTCTCCGACCCCGTCTTCCGCAAGTCGGTCCTCAACACGGCCTACTTCGTCGTCATCGGGATGCCTCTGACCCTGGGCATCGCGCTCGCGGCGGCAGTCGCGCTCGACCGAGGGATCACCCGGTTCCGGTCGGCGTTCCGCCTGGGCTTCTACCTGCCGGTGATCACCTCGATCGTCGCTGTGGCCGTGGTCTGGCGGTTCCTCCTGCAGGAGGACTTCGGGCTCATCAACACCGCGCTGGGCTGGGTCGGCATCACCGGCCCGAACTGGCTCGGCGACCCGCACTGGTCGATGCCCGGCCTGATCCTGATGGCGGCGTGGCGCAACTTCGGCACCGCGATGATCATCTTCCTGGCCGGTCTGCAGGGCGTGCCGTGGGTGCTCCACGAGGCAGCCTCGATCGACGGAGCGAGTGCGTGGCAGCGGTTCCGCCACATCACCCTGCCGATGCTGCGGCCCACCCTGCTGTTCGTGTCCGTGGCCACCTCGATCGGCTACCTCCAGTTCTTCGAGGAGCCGTTCGTCATGACCAACGGTGGCCCGCTCAACAGCACCATCTCGATGTCCATGTACACCTACAAGCAGTTCGGCTTCGGCAACTACGGCTATGCCGCCGCGATGAGCTACATCATCTTCGTCGTCATCGCGATCGTGGCTGCCGTCCAGTTCCGCCTGCTGCGCGACAACACGTGAGGTCGTCATGACTGGAATGAGCTCGCGCGGCCGGTACGCGCTCTACGCACTCCTGTCCGTGCTCATGGTGATGGTCATCGCACCCTTCGTGTGGATGATCCTGGGCAGCTTCAAGACCCAGGGTGAGCTGCTCCAGAGCCCGCCGACCTGGTGGCCGCAGACGGCCACCCTGGACAACTACACGCAGCTCTTCTCCCGGCTGAACTTCAAGCAGTACTTCTTCAACTCCACGGTCGTGGCGGCGTGCGTCACGGCGGGCAACCTGCTGTTCTGCTCGATGCTCGGCTACGCCCTGGCGATGCTCGACTTCAAGGGCAAGAAGATCCTGTTCATGGTGGTGATGGGCACCTTGATGATCCCGGGCGTGGCGATGTTCGTGCCGCTGTTCGTCCTCGTGGCCAACCTCGGGCTCATCGACACCCTGCCCGGCCTGATCCTGCCGTTCCTGGCGACGCCGTTCGGTGTCTTCCTCATGCGGCAGTTCTTCCTCGGCCTCCCCCGCGACCTGCTCGACGCGGGCCGGGTGGACGGCGCGGGCGAGCTGCGGATCTTCCGGCAGATCTTCCTCCCGCTGGCCGGACCGGCCTTGGCAACCCTGGGCATCCTGACCTTCCTCGGCAGCTGGAACAACTTCCTCTGGCCTCTGGTCGTCGCCCAGCAGGAGAAGACCTACACGTTGCCGGTGGCGCTCGCGCTCTACTCCACCGGTCAGAACTCCACGCAGTACGGCCTGCTCCTGGCCGGAGCCACCGTCGTCGTCGTCCCGGTGCTGGCAGTCTTCCTGGTCTTCCAGCGACGCGTGATCGAAGGAATCGCCACCACCGGAATCAAGTAACCGCCGTCACCGGTGGGCCGCCCACCGGCACCAGCAGCACTCGACGGCACCTGGCAACACAAGGAACCAACCACTGATTGGAGCCTCACCCATGGCCAGCACCTCCTCCCTCATCCTGCCCAGCCCCTCACGGCGACAGCTGCTCGTCGGAGCCACCGCCGTCGCAGCCGCAGGTCTCACGGCCACGCGCGCCTCCGCGAGCGCCGCGGCGGCACCCGCGGCGCCGGCATACAGCCCGTCCCGCACCTCGCTTGCCGCGGACCCCGTTCGCGTCCGGACGTGGGCGGCCGACACGTGGCACAGCCTCGTGGCGATGACCGACGAGAAGACCGGACTGCCGGCGGACAACATCCCGGAGTCGCTCGGTGCGAAGGACCGCTCGGGTTACACGTCGCCGACCAACATCGGTGGCTACCTCTGGTCCGCCGTGGTCGCGCGCGAGCTCGGCATCATCTCCAAGGCCGAGTGCACCAAGCGCCTCATCCAGACCCTGACCACGGTGCTGCGCCTGAAGCACCACACTCCGAGCGGCCAGTTCTACAACTGGTACGACGAGGCATCAGGCGACGTCATCACCACGTGGCCGACCAACGGGAACACCGTCTACCCGTTCTGCTCCTCGGTCGACAACGGCTGGCTGGGTGCCGCCCTCAAGGTCGTCATGTCAGCCGACAAGGGCGCCGCACCGCTGGCCCGACGCATCTTCGGGCGGATGCGCTGGGACATGTACTACGACACCAACGCCGCACGGAAGCCCGGGCTCATCTACGGCGGCTTCTACCCCGGCACGCCGCCCGACACCGACAACTTCGCCCTCGGCAACACCATCGGCGTCGGCCCGGACGTCTGGTACACGAAGAACCACCACTACGACACCACGGTGTCCGAGACGCGCATCACGAGCTACCTCGGCATCATGACCGGCCAGATCCCCCCATCGCAGTACTTTGCGATGTGGCGCACCTTCCCCGGTGACTGCGGCTGGAACTGGCAGGAGATGCAGCCTGTCGGGCAGACCCGCACCTACCTGGGTGTCGAGGTCTTCGAGGGCGCCTACACCTACCGTGGCATGCACGTCGTGCCCGGCTGGGGCGGCAGCATGTTCGAGGAGCTCATGCCGGACATGTTCGTGCCCGAGTCGAGCTGGGCGCCGCGGTCCTGGGGTCTCAACCACCCGCTCCACGTGCGGTCCCAGCGGGAGCACGGGCTCATCGAGGCGGACTACGGCTACTGGGGCTTCTCCCCGTCGAGCAACCCCGTCGGCGGCTACCGCGAGTACGGCGTGGACGTGCTCGGCCTCAAGCCCGACGGCTACTTCTCCGACCAGGAGAACACCGACGTCAAGCTCGCCTACGACGGCTGTCGCGACGCGCAGAACCCCAACCCGACGTTCGGTGACGGCGTCGTGACCCCCCACGCGTCGTTCCTCGCGATGATGCACGAGCCCGCCCAGGCCTACACGAACCTCGCGAAGATCCAGGACGAGCTCAAGGCCTACGGCGAGGGCGGCTTCTTCGACGCCGTCGCCGTGCGGTCGGGCACGATCGCTCGCCGCTACCTCGCCCTCGACCAGGCCATGGTCCTGGGTGCGATCGGAAATGTCTTGGCCGACAACGTGATTCGTCGGGCCTTCAGCACGGCCGACGTCGAGCGGGCAATCCGTCCGGTCATCGGCATGGAAGAGTTCGGCGCAGGCATCGTCTAGCCTCCCCGGTCCCGTCGTGTGCCCCTGGCATCCCCTGATAGGCCGGGGGCACACGGCGCCGGAGACGACCCCCACAGGCACGACAAACACGACTGAGAGGTCACCATGCACCCGGTCAGGAAGACCAGCCCCGAGGGCGTCGAGTACCGCGACCTCAACGGGAACGACCGCATGGATCCGTTCGAGGACCCACGTCTGACCGTGGAGGAGCGGGTCGAGGACCTGCTGCCCCGGCTCTCCCTCGAGGAGAAGGTCGGCCTGATGTTCCAGACCGTCATCGAGGCGGGCGCGGACGGCACGGTGAAGGAGGCGGCGGGTGCCATCAGCAAGTCGGGCACCTCGGACGTGGTGCTGCGCAAGCACCTCACCCACTTCAACGTGCACGCCCTCGACGACGCCCGCATGGCCGCCCGCTGGCACAACGCGCTCCAGGCAATCGCCGAGAAGGCGCCGCACGGCATACCTGTCACGATCTCCACGGATCCTCGGCACGCGTTCATCGAGAACGCCGGTGCCTCCTTCGCCGCCAAGGCGTTCTCGCAGTGGCCCGAGTCGCTCGGACTCGCGGCCCTGCGCGACGCGGCGCTGGTGCGCGAGTTCGGTGACATCGCGCGCCAGGAGTACTGCGCCGTCGGCATCCGCGCCGCGCTGCACCCCACCCTCGACCTCGCCACCGAGCCGCGGTGGGCTCGCCAGTCGGGCACCTTCGGCCAGGACCCTGACCTGGTGACCGAGCTGGCCGTGGCCTATCTCCAGGGCTTCCAACAGGATTCGCTCGGACCTGGCAGCGTCGCGTGCACGAGCAAGCACTTCCCGGGCGGCGGTCCGCAGAAGGACGGCGAGGACGCGCACTTCCCCTACGGACGCGAGCAGGTCTACCCCGGCGACCGGTTCGCCGACCACCTCAAGCCGTTCCCGCCGATCATCGCGGCCGGGACCGCGGCGATCATGCCCTACTACGGGATGCCCATCGCGCTCGAGGTCCACGGCGAGAAGATCGAGGAGGTCGGCTTCGGCTTCAACAAGCAGATCGTCACCGGCCTCCTGCGCGGCACGCTCGGCTATGACGGAGTCGTCGTCACCGACTGGGAGCTCGTCAACGACAACCACGTGGGTGACCAGGTGCTGCCCGCGCGTGCCTGGGGGGTCGAGCACCTCGACCCGGCGGCCCGGATGGAGCTGATCATCGAGGCCGGGTCGGACCAGTTCGGCGGCGAGGAGTGTGTCGAGCTCCTGCTCGACCTGGTCGCCGAGGGTCGGGTGACCGAGTCACGCATCGACGAGTCGGTGCGCCGGCTGCTGGCCGTGAAGTTCCGGCTCGGACTGTTCGACGACCCGTTCGTCGACGAGGACTCCGCGGCAGAGACGGTGGGACGCAAGGACTTCCGCGATGCTGGGTATGCCGCGCAGGCACGGTCGGTGACCATCCTCCAGAACGGTACGGACCGGCATGCCCCTGTGCTGCCGCTGTCCCGGGGCCAGCGCGTCTATGCCGAGAACGTGTCGCCGGAGGCCGTCGCCGTGCTCGGCGCGCAGGTCGACCGGCCCGACGATGCCGACATCGCGGTGGTGCGGCTGATGGCGCCGTTCGACCCGAGGTCCGACCTCTTCCTGGAGTCGTGGTTCCACCAGGGCTCGCTCGACTTCCCGCCGGGGCTGGTCTCGCGCCTGGCCCGGATCGCAGCCCACTGCCCGTTGGTCGTCGACGTGGTGCTGGATCGACCCGCCGTCCTCACCCCGCTGCTGCCCCTGACCAGCGCACTCGTGGGCAGCTACGGCACGAGCGACGAGGCCCTGGTCGATGCGCTGACCGGCACGGTCGCGCCGGTGGGCCGCCTGCCCTTCGACCTGCCGCGCTCCATGGAGCAGGTCCGCCGGCACGGTGAGGACGTCCCCGGGTACGACGACCCGTTGTTCGCCTTCGGGCACGGTCTGGCGGTCATCCCTACCGTTTGACCGTCCCACCCTTTATGTTTAGGCCGTGAATCCATCCCAGGCGGCTCCCGGCTCGCAGGCGTCCCTGCGTGAAGCCAACCGGCTGCGTGTCCTCGAGGCGCTGCGGGACCAGGGCGCCATGACACAGGTGGAGATTGCCGGGTTCACGGGGCTCAGCCCGGCGACGGTCTCCAACATGGTCAAGGAGCTGGACACCTCCGGCGCGGTCGAGCTCGAGCCGAGCATCAGGAACGGCCGGCGGGCAGTCCTGGTGTCGCTGGCCACCGGCAGCGTACTCATCGCCGGCATCGCCTTCGGCGACCGCGACGTGCGGGTCGCGCTCGGCACCGGGCCGCGGAACATCATCGGGCGACAGCGGATGCCGCTACCCGCCGACCACGCGGCCGACGAGGGGATGGACCGGGCATCGCGCCTGCTGCTCGACCTGGTCGAGAAGGCCGGCAAGACGATGGCGGACGTCCGCGCGGTCGGGGTGGGCATCCCGGCACCCGTCGACTCCGTCTCTGGTCAGGTGGGGAGCGAGAGCATCCTGCCCGGCTGGCGCGGTGTGGCCGTGGCATCCGAGATGCAGGGGCGGATCAAGGCCCCCGTGACGGTTGACAACACGTCGAACCTGGCGGCGCTGGGGGAACTCAGATGCGGTGTGCTGCAAGGGGTTCAGCACGGTGTCTACATCAAGCTCTCGTACGGTGTCGGAGCCGGTCTGATCCTCGACGGTGACCTCTTCCGGGGCGCCGCCGGGACGGCCGGGGAGATTGGGCACCTCACGATCGACGAGAACGGCCCCGTCTGCCGCTGTGGCAACCGGGGATGCCTGGAGACCTACATCGGGGCGCGCGGGCTGCTCGACGCGTTGGCCTCCTCGCACGGTCCGTTGAGCCTGCGTGACGTGATCACGCGCGCGCTGGACGGAGACCCGGGCTGCAAGCGCGTGCTCGAGGATGCCGGTCGCCACCTCGGGGTCGCCGTCGCTGGGCTGGTCAACCTGCTCAACCCCGAGGTCATCGTGCTCGGGGGGCAGCTGTCCAGGGTCGGCTCGATCATCATCAGCCCGATGCGTGCGTCGCTAGAGCGGTGCGCCATCCCGAGTGCTGCCGCCTCGGTCGTGGTGCGGGAGAGCGAGCTCGACACGGATGCCGACGTGGTCGGCGCCCTGGTGTGTGCAGCGGCTCTGCTGCCGGCCAACGCAGGGGTCTTGGCGACCGCCGTACCCATTTCTTGAATTCAACCCTTGACCCCATTTCTTGAATTCAACTCTTGACGTCAACGGTCAGACAGCGCTTAACTCAGTGCACGCCCGCACCAACGTGGTTGTCGGCGCCTGACCAAGGGAGTTCAGCTATGCCCACCCGTTCCATTCGTCTCGCCGGGGCCGCGCTAGTGGCTGGCCTCGGCCTCGCGTCGCTCGCCGCGTGTGGCGGCAGCGGTGACTCCGGCTCCGGCACCAGCTCATCATCGTCCGGTGGCGGTGCAAAGAAGACCATCGCCCTCCTCCTGCCCGAGTCCAAGACCACGCGCTACGAGACCTTCGACCGCCCGCTGTTCGAGGCTGCCGTCAAGAAGGACTGCGCAGACTGCAAGATCATCTACAGCAACGCCGACCAGGACCCGGCCAAGCAGCAGCAGCAGGCCGAGGCAGCGCTGACCCAGGGGGCCAACGTCCTCGTCCTCGACCCGGTCGACGGCAAGGCTGCTGCCGCGGTGGTCGCCAGTGCCAAGGGCCAGGGCGTTCCCGTCGTCGCCTACGACCGGTTCATCGCCGGCGCGGACTACTACGTCTCCTTCGACAACGAGACCGTCGGCAAGATCCAGGCCCAGACCCTGGTCGACACGATCAAGGCCGGGGGCAAGACCTCGGGTGACATCGTGATGATCAACGGCGCGCCGACCGACCCCAACGCCGCCAGCTTCAAGAAGGGCGCCCACAGCGTCCTCGACGGCAGCGGCTTCAAGATCGCGGCCGAGTACGACACCCCGGACTGGAGCCCCGACAAGGCACAGGCCTGGATGGAGGGCCAGATCTCGGCCGTCAAGGGCAACCTCGTCGGCGTGTATGCCGCGAACGACGGCACCGGCGGTGGCGCGATCGCAGCGCTCAAGGCCGGTGGCGTGAACCCGCTCCCGCCCGTCACGGGTCAGGACTCCGAGCTCGCCGCGATCCAGCGGATCCTCGCCGGTGACCAGGCCATGACCATCTACAAGCCGGTCCCGCCGGAGGCCGAGGCCGCCGCCAAGGCTGCCATCGCGCTGGCGAACAAGCAGAAGCCCGAATCGACCGGCGACACCGACGGTGTCCCCTCGACCATCCTCGACCCGATCGCGGTCACCAAGGACAAGGTCAAGGACACCATCATCAAGGACAACGTCTACAAGATCACGGACCTCTGCTCCGGTGCTTTCGCGGCGGTCTGCGCCAAGGCAGGCTTGAGCTGACGCACCCGCACCAGCGGGTGGGAGCAGCGCCTCGGCGCCGTTCCCACCCGCCGGTGCACGCGGCATACCGACACGACGGACCCTTTCCGACGCAACGGCATTCGCACTCGCTCCGGCTCCACCGAACCACACGAAGGACTGACATGACCGCGACCCTCGCACCGCCGACGACAGCCGTCCTGGCGCTCACCGGCATCTCCAAGCACTTCGGCGCCGTCCAGGCACTCAAGGACATCGACTTCGACGTGAACTCGGGCGAGGTCGTGGCCCTGGTGGGCGACAACGGCGCGGGGAAGTCGACGCTCGTCAAGACGATCGCCGGCGTCTACGCCCCCGACGAGGGCCAGATGACGTTCGACGGCAAGGCCGCCAGCGTCGCCAGCCCGGCGGAGGCCCAACACCTCGGCATCGCGACGGTCTTCCAGGACCTGGCGCTCTGCGACAACCTGGACGTCGTCGCCAACCTCTTCCTCGGCCGGGAGCTCTATCGCGGCCGTGCCCTCGACGAGGTGACGATGGAGCAGGAGTCCTGGCGGCTGCTGCGCCAGCTCAGTGCCAAGATCCCCTCGGTGCGCATCCCGGTCGCCAGCCTCTCCGGTGGCCAGCGCCAGACCGTGGCCATCGCCCGGTCGCTGCTCGGGGCGCCCAAGGTGGTGATGCTCGACGAGCCGACCGCGGCTCTCGGCGTCGCCCAGACGGCCGAGGTGCTGAACCTCGTGGAACGCCTGCGGGAGAACGGACTCGGGGTCATCCTGATCAGCCACAACATGTCCGACGTGATGGCCGTCGCCGACCGCGTGAGCGTGCTGCGCCTCGGTCGCAACAACGGCACGTTCAACGTCAGCCAGACCACCAGCCAGGAGATCATCGCCGCGATCACGGGTGCGACGACGAACGCCGTCTCCCAGCGGGCCGCCCGCCGCGCGGTCACTCCCGAACCCGCAGACACGACCGGCACCGAGACCACAGGCCCAGCGGCCACCGGTCCCGCTGCCACCTCGGAGGAGCAGTCATGAGCACCCCCACGCCCACCCCCGAGGCGCAGGCCCTGGACGCCACGGCCGCGCTGCCCGCCGACCTGCAGGACGAGCGGCTGATCGCGTCGCAGGGCATCGGCGGCTTCCTGCGCGCGTTCCTGTCGCGGCTGCGCAGTGGTGACCTCGGGTCGCTGCCCGTCGTCGTCGGCCTCATCGTCATCTGGGGCGTCTTCGCCCTGCGCAACGACGCCTTCCTGTCCAGCCGCAACCTCGTGAACCTCACCCAGCAGAGCGTGCCCACGGGGATCATCGCGCTCGGGATCGTGCTGGTGCTCCTGCTGGGCGAGATCGACCTCTCGGTCGGCTCGATCAGCGGGTTGTCGGCCGCCATCCTGGCCGTTGGCTTCGTCGGTCACGGGTGGTCGCTGCCCCTCGCGATCATCGCCTCCCTCGTCGCGGGCGCGGTCATCGGCGGGGTCTACGGCGTGCTCTACACGCGGTTCGGCGTGCCCAGCTTCGTCATCACCCTGGCTGGCCTCCTCGGCTTCCTGGGCCTGCAGCTCAAGGTCCTCGGGAAGGAGGGGTCGATCAACATCCCCTTCGACTCCGCGATCGTGAAGTTCTCCGCCCTGAAGTTCCTCCCCGACGCGGTGGCCTACCTGATCGTCGTCGCTGCGGTGCTCATCTACGCGGCCCTGCGCCTGCGTTCCAACCAGCGTCGCGCTGCCGCGGGTCTGTCCACGACACCGGTCGTCACGGTGGTGCTGCGTTCCGTGGCGCTCCTGCTGCTCCTGGGCATCCCGGTCTACGTGCTCAACCGGGACCGAGGCGTGTCCTACATGTTCGTGCTCTTCCTCGCCCTAGTGGTCATCTTCGACTTCGTCATCCGGCGCACGTCGTGGGGTCGATCCGTGCTGGCCATCGGCGGCAACGTCGAGGCCGCCCGTCGCGCGGGCATCAACGTCAAGCGCATCTACGTCACCGTCTTCGTGTTCTGCTCGACCCTCGCGGCCCTCGGTGGCCTCCTCGCAGCCGGTCGCCTGGCGGCCGCCAACCAGAGCAGCGGCGGCGGCGACGTCAACCTGAACGCGATCGCGGCCGCTGTCATCGGTGGTACGTCGCTGTTCGGCGGGCGTGGCTCGGCCTACTCCGCCCTGCTCGGCATCCTCGTGATCCAGTCGATCTCGAACGGCCTGAGCCTGGTCAACCTCGGCTCGCCCGAGCGCTACATGATCACCGGCGGCGTCCTGCTGCTCGCCGTCATCGTCGACTCCCTGAGCCGCCGCAGCCGCGCCGCCCACGGTCGCGCCTGAGCGGTTCCCGCACGACGACACGAGGGGTATGCCGGGTGGTCACCACCCGGCATACCCCTCCTCCCACCCGTCCCACCTTTATCGGGTGACCCGATAAAGGGCGGCTTCACCCGGAGACGGTTTCCGGGTGAAGCCGCCCTTAGTCCCTCAACCCGATAACGGTGTGATCAGGGGGTGGCGAGGTGGTCTGCGGCCTGGCGCTGGGACCAGGCCCGGTCGGCGGCATCGATGCTGGCGCGCGAGTGGAGATCGACACCGGCGCGCTTGGCCGCCGCCCTGGCGGCAGCCGTCGAAAGGTCGGGCGCGCGGAACTGCTCAGGCGTGATCGAGGCGTCGACGCCTGCGTAGCGACGCTGTTGGCTGGCGAGGCGGTCGGCCGACAGCTCGGCCTTGCGCAGGCTGACAGCGCTGACCTTCAAGGCGCTCCCCGTCAAGGGGGTGCTCACGAGCGGGGCGTAGCCGTCGCGGTGACCGGCGACGTTGGGGTGGTAGCTCTCACCGACCGGGTTCGACAGCCCGTTGAGCCATTCGACGTCGTCGCACACGGCGTGACCCACGAAGCGGCTGGTCGGGTTGGCGAAGCTGAAACCCTTGGCGCTCGCCTGGGTCGACGTCTTGCTGTTGAGCAGGTCGGCGGTCTGGTTGAGCCGGGACTCCTCGGCGGGGGAGAACCACGTGAAGGCGTTGCAGTCCTCACCCTGGAAGATCCGGGGGTAGCCGACCACGACCACCTTGGCGTTCGGCGCCTTGGCCCTGATCGCGGCATAGAGGGTCGAGAGCCTCGCGGGGAGGGTGTTGTTGATGATGGACTGCGCGGCGTCGACTGCCCCGTTGCAGTCGCTCATCCAGCCCGGCTTGGCACACTCGGTGAGGACATCCGCGAACCCTGCGTCGTTGCCACCGACCGAGATGGAGACCTGCGTGGTGGCGGCAGACAGTGCGCTCAGCTGGGTGTTGGTGACGTCGGCGACCTTGGCACCGGAGCAGGCCCGGAAGTTCAGGGTCAGCCCCTTGCTTGCCGAGATGAGCGAAGGGTAGGCGTAGACCGAGCGCTGGCACGAGGTGCCGTCGTTGATATACGTCCGCGTCCCGGTGCCGGATGAGTACGAGTCGCCCAGTGCCACATAGGAGTTCGCAGCCTGCGCCGGTGCTGCCGAGACAGTGAGGGCGGTCGCGGCACCCAGTGCCGCGATCACGCCGAATGCGCGGGCCATCGCCATTGACATCTCCCTGCGGTCCAGTGGATCGGTGAGTGCACAGTAGGGCTGCCAGGACCGTGGTGAGCGCCCAGCGCGAAGTCGGGACGAACCCTTGTCAACTTCATACCTGCCGCAGGGGGTTCGCGCTCACCTTCGTGGGGAGCTACCCGTCGGCCACCGAGCCAGTCGACGTGCCCACGCGAATCCGGTTGCCGTCGGGGTCGACCAGCTCGGTGTCGCGCGCCCAGGGGTTGTCCTCGACGACCGTGCCGAACTCGGCCGCCACGGCGTCGACGTCATCGACCCACAGGTAGGCCAACCCGCCCGGCCGGGCGTCGCCGAGGTGCTCGGACAGGTGGACGTGGACATCGCCACGACGGACGATCAGGTAGACCGGCATACCGGGCCCGAACCGGTGCGCGCTCACCTGCTCGAACCCGAGCCGCTCGTACCACGGCAGGGCCGCGAACGCGTCGGCCACCCGCAGGATCGGGCTGATGCTCTCGGTCAATGGGACCTCCTCGGACGGGCGCGGTGCTGGTGGGTGGCCGTCGAGATCATCCTCGCAGGGACTGCCCCCGACCGCCCGGTTCTCCGGTATGGCGAAAGGAGTGCGTGATCGGCCCCTGACCTGCGCAAACGTCAGGTTCTGAGTGGCGGCTCGGGGCTGCGTGGCATAGGAATGGGGAAGCGGCGTGACACGGCGTCGCTCGACGACAGGGAGAACCAGCCATGACCGAAACCCCCCTGAACGAAGCAAGCGACGACGAGGCCGGCATCGGACCGTCTGATGGTGGTGCGGCAGGCATGCCGGGCAGCGCCGACGACGGTGGCGCGGACGGTGGAGCCGACGGCGGCGCGGGCGAGGGCCCGGCCGATGGTGGCGCGGACGCCGGTGGCCACGACGGTGGCGCGGATGGTGGCGCGGACGGCGGCGCGGACGGCGGAGCCGGTGAAGGTCCGGCCGATGGCGGCGCGAACCCGGACGGGCACGACGGTGGTGCCGACGGCGGTGCAGACGCCCAGGCGTAGCGATCCCGACCTTCCGTCGGTGACTCGGTGACGACCACGTCGCCGCACCGGGTGCCCGCCACCAGCGGTGGGCACCCGGTGCTGTCACGACTGCTGGCCGTCGCCCCGGCCGAGTTCGGGCAGCGCTACTGGTCGCGCGAACCCCTGCTCAGCCGAGCGGCCGACCTGCCGAGGTCCTTCGACGACCTCTTCTCCGCCGATGCCGTCGACGAGCTCGTCTCCGGTCGTGGGCTACGAACACCGTTCCTGCGCATGGCGCGTGAGGGGACCACGCTCGAGGACCGCAGCTTCACCCGCGGCGGAGGGATCGGCGCCGCCATCGGTGACCAGGCCAGCGACGACGCGGTCCTGCACCACTTCTCCGAGGGTGCGACGTTGGTCCTTCAGGGGCTGCACCGGACCTGGCGCCCGATCATCGACTTCTCCCAGGCCCTGGCGGCCGAGCTCGGTCACCCGGTGCAGGTGAACGCCTACGTCACCCCACCCGAGAACACCGGCTTCAGTGACCACTACGACGTGCACGACGTGTTCGTCCTGCAGGTCGCGGGCGAGAAGAGGTGGCGGATCCGCCCACCCGTGCACGAGCTGCCGCTGCGTGACGAGCCGTGGACGGACCGGCGAGCTGCCGTTGAGGAGGCTGCCCAGGACCGACCCCTCATCGAGGAGACCTTCGCCCCGGGTGACTGCCTCTACCTTCCCAGGGGATACCTCCACTCGGCCACGGCCCTGGGGGGTACGAGCATCCACCTCACCATCGGCGTCCATTCGTGGACCCGACGCCACGTGGCGGACGAGCTCGTTCGCGCCGCCGTGACCCGCGCCAGCCGATCCCTCGAGCTGAGGTCGGCCCTGCCGGTGGGCACGGACCTGGTCGCGGCCGGTCCGGCCGCCGACGACGTCGAGGCCGTCCGTGCCGCCCTGATCGAGGCGCTTGCGGAGGTCGACGCCGCCGACCTCCGCAACGGCCTGGCCGGCGCGGCCCGAGCCGCCCAGCGCCCGGCACCGTTGGCACCGTTGGCCCAGGCCGAGGCGGCCCGTGCCCTCACCGAGTCGTCGCGGGTCGAGCTGCGCGCCCATGTGGCGGCCGCCCTCGTGCCGGCCGCCGGAGGCCGCACGGTGCTGCGCAGCCGAACCGGAGCGCTTCCCGTCGAGCGAGCCGACCTGGCTGCCGTGGAGCAGCTCCTGGCCTCTGGCTCCGCGACTGTGGGGGAGCTCGGGCTGGACCTCGCCCGGACCCTGATGCGCTCCGGCGTCGTCGTCCCCGGATGACGACTCCCCGGTGCTCGACGTCTGCCCGGCGTCGGGGCGACCCGCTGGTGGGCACCGCGGCTCCGGCCGTGCGGTGGCTCCTCGTCGAGCACCCTGGCGGATGGGCTCCAGCAGCGCTCGACAGCCCCGGCATCGACGCTGCGGTCGCGGATCGCCTGCATCGGACCGCCCTGGACGTCGGTGGCAGGGTCGTGCTGATCCGCCGACCCGGCCGGCCCGTCGTGCCGCGACCTCCGGAGCAGCGCCGCTGGACCGTTCTCGACCTCGACGGCCGACAGCAGTGGGGCACCTGGGGGCGGTCGGAGGACCTGCTCGCCGCCGGCTCGGCCCTGCTCCACGGACCCGCCGGCAGGGTCGGCGGACACCCGCCCGACCCGCTCTTCCTGGTCTGCACGCATGGCAGGCACGATCTCTGCTGTGCGGTCAGGGGGCGCCCGGTCGCTCAGGCGCTCGCGGTCCGCTGGCCGCAACAGACCTGGGAGTGCACCCACATAGGCGGCGACCGGTTCGCCGCCAACCTGCTCGTCGTCCCCGACGGCACCGTCTATGGCGGCCTCGACGCGGCGAGCGCCGTCGACGTGGTGCAGGGCCACCTCTCAGGGTCCGTGGACGTCGAGCACCTGCGCGGGTTCTCGGCCCACCGACCCCCCGTGCAGGCCGCCCTCGCTGCGGTTCTGCGCGCCCACGGTCCGGCGGCGGCCGGTGACGTGCTGCCCGGCGAGGTGGTCACGGACGGCGAGGTGTGGCGCGTCGAGGTGCTGGGCCGGGGAGCCGTGCCGGCGCGGTCGGCGGTGACCGTCCGACGCACCAGCCAGGCCGCCGCCCGGCTCACCTGCCGGGCCGAGGCCGACGCCACGGCATACACGTGGACTGCCGTGGTCGCCGGCCCCGCCGGCTAGGACCGGGCCGACCCGGCTGGCCAGGAGGGTCAGGCTGGCAAGGAGGGGCCAGGACGGCCCGCCCCGTCCCGGAGACGGGTTTCAGCGTGGCGTGGCGGTCACGCGTTCCCTGGTCTGCTCCACGGTGGGACCGCAGGTCCGGGTCGGCTTCGCGGCTCCGGGCGTCCCGGCGCCCTCGCCCTCGCCGGCCGGCGGTGCAGCTTCGGGTGCACGGTCCTCGATCCTCGACCCGTTGATCAGGGTCACGTCGTCGTAGGCGGGGCGTCCTTCGATGACGTTGCGGAACTGGTAGCGCGTGAGTGAGGCCAGTCGGCAGTCGGTGCCGAACGTCGCGATGTCGAACGCGGACGGCTGGCCGGTGAGCTCGCCGGCGTCGCCCTTGTCGCCGTTGCCGGCAGCACCTGTGTCCTCGCTCGCGATGAAGTGGCTGAACGGTCCACCGCCGGTGAAGGTGCCGACTCCGATCCGTGACCCCTCGAGCTGCGTGGCGTGCAGGTGGCCGTTGACCCGGATGCCTGCCCGGGCAACGTCCTTGGCCGCCGACGGCTCGTGGGAGACGACGATGTCCGGGGCGGCGAGGTCCGCCATGGCGGCGTTGAACCGCGCTGCCGCCGGCCTCTGCTTGGCGGCGTTGTTGGTGTTGTCGTCGCCGAACCACCGAGGGTCGTTGAACCCGGCGATCCGCAGGCCGTGGATGCTCTCGACCGTGTAGGTCTGAGCGTCGGGCTCGAGCAGCACGACGTTCCGGATGGAGGCGAGCCGGTCCAGCACCTCACGGTCGACGTCGGACCGTCCGTCGTGGTTGCCCTTGACGAAGAGGTACGGCACCCCCAGGGAGGCGATTCCCTTGAAGAGGTCGGCCGCATCCGCCTCCGTGGCGCTGCCGAAGTTCACCAGGTCACCGGAGTCGATGACCGCGTCGATCCGCTCCTGCTCGACGATGGTCTTCATGAGGGCGTACTGGTTGGCGCCGTGGATGTCCGACACGAGCAGGATCCGCGCGGCGACCGGCTGGCCGAGCACCTGCGGTGAGTACTTGTCCTGGAGCGCGGCCGAGAGCGCGAGCAGGTTCTTGAGGTAGGGCGTGACCTGCTCGGCCCTGGTCTCGACTCCCTCCAGCAGGTCGGCGTTGCGCTGGACCGTCCCGAGGATCCCTGTGGTGGTGAAGCTGTCGAGCCGTTCGGGCTGGTAGGTCACCCCGATCACCCCGAACGTCGCGACGCAGGAGGAGACCCACACGGAGGCGACCACCGCGCTCCACCGCACCCGCGGCGCGCGTCGCCGCCACGCGGCATACCCGCCGAGGCCGAGGAGGGCCACGACGAGGGCACCGGCGGCGAACCGCCAGCCCAGGGCGATCGCGCCACCGCGGGCGGCGCGCTCGAGCTCGAGGGGACCGGGCTGGAGGGACTGGACCGAGATGTTGGGACGCGCGAGGAGATCGGTGATGCGTTCCTTGACGTGCACCTGGGCGACCACGCCGGGTGCCGGCACCAGTCCCGCGAAGTCCATCCGGATGTCGCCGAAGATGGTCGGGCTCTGGATGGCGGAGACGTCGCCGGGGTTCAGCGACAGCCGCAGGTCGGCGCCGTAGTTGAGGGTGTCGGCACTGCTCGGGAAGAGCGTCGTCGCGGCCACGCCGCCGCTGTTGCAGGCGACGAAGAGGACGACCAGGGCGCCGAGCCGCAGCAGCCACCGGGACACACGCCGCCACCGACGTGGGCTCTCGGGGGGCGTGCTCACGTCTCCACCGTAACGGGCGGCGCCGGTGGCCCCACGGTCACCAGCCCCCGCCTCCTCCATGCCGCCCCCCGGGGCCTCCTAGGCTTGGGGTATGCCGCGCAGCCTGGGAACGCTCGAGGGCCGCACCTTCGCGGCGGTGTTGTTCGACATGGACGGGACGCTGATCGACTCGATTCCCGTGGTGGTCCGGTCCTGGCTGCGCTGGGCGCAGGAGGAGGGTGTCGACCCCGGCCGGCTGAACGGCTTCCACGGTGTGCCGGCGCGGGGCATCATCACGGCGTTGCTGCCGCTGGAGCGCGTCGACGCCGCCTTCGACCGGATCGAGGCGATCGAGATCGCGGACACCGAGGGCATCGCGATCCTTCCCGGCGCGCTCGACGCGCTCACCACCCTGCGCGCCGCCGGGGCCGACGGCCGCGACCTGGCGGCGATCGCCACCTCGTGCACGACCCCGCTGGCCACCGCGAGGATCGCCGCGACAGGGGTTCCGGCGCCCGCTGTCGTCGTGACCGCGAGCGACGTGGCCCGGGGCAAGCCGCACCCCGACCCCTTCCTGCTCGCAGCCGCACGGCTGGGGGTCGACCCGGCCGACTGCCTCGTGGTGGAGGACGCGCCCGGCGGGCTCGAAGCAGCCCGGGCGGCTGGGTGTGCGACGCTCGCCGTCACGACGACGACGGCTCGCGCCGAGCTCGTCGCGGACGCGGTGGTCGACGACCTGGGCGACGTGCGGTTCGTTGTCGAGTCCGGTCGCGTTCGCCTCACGGACCGCCCCCGGGTGACCGACCCCGTGTGACCGAACCCGCGGTGACCGCCTGCGCCATAGGGTGCGGTCATGGACGCTGACGTCATCGTGGTCGGAGCCGGACTGTCCGGACTCGTTGCTGCTGCCGAGATCGCCGATGCGGGGCGCCGGGTCCTGGTCGTCGACCAGGAGAGTGCGGCGAACCTCGGCGGGCAGGCGCACTGGTCGTTCGGTGGGCTGTTCCTCGTGGACAGCCCCGAGCAGCGACGGATGGGCATCAAGGACACCGTCGACCTGGCCTGGCAGGACTGGAACGGCTCGGCGGGTTTCGACCGGCTCGACGACGAGGACAAATGGGGCGCCCAGTGGGCCCGCGCCTACGTCGACTTCGCGGCCGGGGAGAAGCGGTCCTGGCTGCACGAGCAGGGCATGCGGTTCTTCCCCGTCGTCGGCTGGGCCGAGCGCGGCGACGGGTCCGCGTCGGGGCACGGCAACTCGGTGCCGCGGTTCCACATCGTCTGGGGGACCGGGCCCGGGGTGCTGGCGCCGTTCCTGAGGCGCGTCGCCGAGCACGTCGCAGCGGGTCGCGTCGAGCTGCGGCACCGGCACCAGGTCGACGAGCTGGTCACCTCGGACGGCACCGTCACCGGGGTCCGGGGCACGCTCCTGGCTGCCGACGATGCCTCACGGGGCAGGCCGACCAACCGCGACGCCGTCGGCGAGTTCGAGCTGACCGCGCAGGCGGTCGTGGTCACCAGCGGCGGCATCGGCGCCAACCACGACCTCGTCCGCGCCAACTGGCCCGAACGGCTGGGCGGCGCGCCCGAGCACATGCTCACGGGGGTCCCGGCGCACGTCGACGGCCGGATGCTGGCCATCACCGAGGCCGCGGGTGGGCGCCTGGTCAACCCTGACCGGATGTGGCACTACGTCGAGGGCATCGAGAACTGGGACCCCATCTGGCCGTCCCACGCGATCCGCATCCTGCCCGGGCCGAGCTCCCTGTGGTTCGACGGGAACGGCGACCGGCTGCCGGCCCCGCTCTTTCCCGGCTTCGACACGCTCGGCACGTTGTCGCACCTGCGCCGGACCGGGCACGACCACAGCTGGTTCATCCTCACGAAGAAGATCATCGGCAAGGAGTTCGCGCTCTCCGGTTCGGAGCAGAACCCCGATCTCACCGGCAAGTCGGTCAAGGACGTGCTGGGGCGTGCCCGGGCCGACATGCCCGGACCGGTGCGCGCGTTCCTCGACAAGGGCGCCGACTTCGTCTCGGCCGACACCCTCGGCGAGCTCGTCGCCAAGATGAACGCGCTGACCCCCGACGCCCCTCTCGACCTGGTCCACATCGAACGCCAGATCGTCGACCGTGACCGGCAGATCGACAACGACTTCTGCAAGGACGCCCAGGTGACCGCCGTGCGTGGGGCGCGGAACTACCGTGGTGACAAGCTGATCCGCACGGCGTCACCACACCGCATCCTCGACCCCAAGGCCGGCCCGCTCATCGCGGTGCGCCTCAACATCCTCACCCGCAAGACCCTCGGCGGCCTCGAGACCGACCTCTCGTCGCGCGTCCTGTCCGCGTCGGGTGAGCCGGTGCCCGGCCTGTATGCCGCGGGCGAGGTTGCCGGGTTCGGCGGCGGTGGGGTGCACGGGTACCGCGCGCTCGAGGGCACCTTCCTCGGCGGCTGCATCTTCTCCGGGCGGACCGCAGGCAGGGCAGCCGCAGCCGCCGTCAGCTGACCGCGGGTCGCCGGTTCGTCGAGGGCGGCCCGCCGGGCCGCCGCCGCTTTTCGTGACTTGTCCAGGCTGAGCCTCGTTGTCCGACCAAGAGCCGCACCTCTGGAGGATCACATGCACCGCATCAGCCCATCCGTTCGCGCCGTCCTGACCGGTATCGCCGGCGCCGCCATCCTGGTCCCGTCGACGGCCGGTTTCGCCTCCGCTCACGGAGACCACGGCAAGGACGCAGGGCGAGCGGCAGCAGCGCGTCAGGCCTACTCGGGCGGCACGAGCGTGCCCTTGGTGAACAGCCCCAACCTGCGCCTGGAGGCGAACTTCCCGGAAACGGCCGGCATCTCCGGCTGCTTCCTCAAGACCGCCCCGCTGTTCGTCATGTCCTCGCTGGACTCGCTCAGCGTCTTCGACGTCAGTGACCCGGTCGCGCCCAAGCTGGTCGGCACGCTGCCCAACCTGGTCTTCGAGAACGAGGCGATCAACTGCGGCGAACGCAAGACCGCTGCCGGTACCGAACGCTTTGCGCTCATCGGTGTGGACACCTACGACGTGTCCGCAGACATCCAGCACACCGCCGCGGCGGCTGGTGGCAAGGAGCTCATCGTCGTCGATGTCACTGACCCGACCAAGCCACGACTGCGCTCAAGCGCGACGGCCACCACGAGCACGCACACGGTGGCCTGCGTCGACGACCGCGACTGCCGCTACGCCTACTCCGCAGGTGGTCGCACGAACTTCTCGATGATCGACCTCGACAACCTCGACGCACCGCACGAGGTCGACGCGGACCCGGCGACGGTCGGGGTTCAGCCTTTCGCCTCGCCGAGCGGTGGGCACAAGTGGAACTTCGACAAGGCCGGATACGCGACGCACACCGGCTACAACGGCTCGTCGATCTTCGACGTGCGCGACCCGCTCCACCCCCGCGTGGTCACGACCACCGGACTCGCCGGCCGCGGGCTCGAGGCGGACGGCACCACCAAGAACGGGTACAACGACTTCATCCACCACAACTCGTTCCGGCCCAACGCCGAGGCCTTCGTCGCTGACGCAGCACCCCGCCTGGCCAACGGCAACATCCTCCTGGTCACCGAGGAGGACTACGAGCAGGTCGACTGCACCAAGTCCGGCTCGTTCCAGACCTGGTGGGTGAAGCGGCTCGACGGCACCCCGGACGCGATCGTCCCGCTCGACAAGGTCGAGCTGTCCGACCTGGGCTCCTTCCCGCTGCCGGTGGGCGCGTTCTGCTCCGCGCACTGGTTCGACTTCCACCCCTCGGGAGTCGTCACCGTGGGCTTCTACGGCGGCGGGACCCAGCTGGTCGACGTCCGCGACCCGCGCGACATCAAGCCCTATGGCCACGCCGTGTGGGGCGCCTCGGAGGTGTGGGACTCCTACTGGGTGCCGGACTACACCAAGGGTGACGTCCGAACCGATCGCAAGACCAACATCGTGTACTCGGTCGACCTGGTCCGGGGACTCGATGTCTACACCGCCGACCTGCCGGGTGCGCGGACCACGTCGGCGGCACCGTCGGCCGTTCCCAGCGGCCTCCTGCCCTAGGGCCAGGCCGTCAGGGGAGGCGGTCGCGGACGACGGTGTCGAGCACGGCCAGGGGCACGCTGCCGCCGTCGAGCACGGCGTTGTGGAACGCCTTGATGTCGAACCGGTCCCCTTGTCGCTCCTGTGCTTCCCGACGGATCCGCAGGACCTCGAGCCGCCCGATCATGTAGCCGCACGCCTGACCCGGCATCACGGCATACCTGTCGATCTCGGCCTTGACCCCACCGACGCTGAGTGGGCAGTTGGCGACCATGTAGTCGACGGCCTGCTGGCGGCTCCACCCCATCGCGTGCAGGCCGGTGTCGACGACGAGCCGGCAGGCGCGCATGGAGTCCATGGTGAGCATGCCGAGCCGTTCGAGCGGACTGGTGTAGAGGCCCATCTCGTCGGCGAGACGTTCGGTGTAGAGCCCCCAGCCCTCGGCGTAGGCGTTGAAGATCGTGAACTTGCGGTACTTCGGCACCTCGGTGAGCTCGCCGGCGATGGCCAGCTGGAGGTGGTGGCCGGGGATGCCCTCGTGGTACGACAGCGCCTCCAGCTCGAAACGTCCCCAGTGCGCCGGGTCGGCCGTGTTGATGTAGAACGTCCCGCCGCGGCTGCCGTCGTCCGCGGGCGGGAAGTAGTAGGCCGCGGCACCCACGTCGGTGGACTTCACCACACAGTCCGCGACCGGCAACCGGTCGAACCACTCGGGCATGACCCCGCGCGCCTTGGCGAACGCGGTCTCGCAGGCGGCGACGATCTCGGTCGAGCTGGAGTGCCGCAGCGCGGGGTCGTCCCGAAGCCCTCGGTAGATCGACGGGAGGTCGTCGGTGCCGACCACCTCCGGTGCGAGAGAGCGGTACTCGTCCTCGAGCGAGGCGATCTGCTGCAGCCCGATCTCGTGGATCTGCTGTGCGGTGAGGGAGGTCGTCGTGTCGCGGGCCAGCAGGTGGGCATAGGTCTGCTCCCCGTCCGGGAGCCAGGACAGGCCGCACTGCTCGTCGGGTCGCATCACCGGCGTGACCTCGTCGCGCAGCACGTCGCGGAAGGCCTCGAGGGCGGGACGGACGTCGGCGGCGATGACGTCCGCGAGGCGGCCGCGCCAGGCCTCGACGTCATGGCCGGCAGGCGGTTCGGTCGTGGACGTGAGGAGCACGTCCTCGTCGAGCGGAGTGGCCAGCCACTGCTCGACCTGCTCGATCGAGCGTTCCACGGCGAAGGCTGCGGGCGTGCGTCCCGAGGCAACGCCCTCGCGGTGCCGCTCGGCGAAGTCCTTGATGTTCTGGCCGATCCCGCGGTACTTGGACACCATGGCGTCGGCGACGTCCGCGGTCGGCAGCGACAACCCGGCGATGGTGACACCGAGGGCGACCTGGACCCCGAAGACCGGGTCGACGCCGAACTCGGCCAGGTGCGACTCGCCCACGTCGGCCGAGGTCGTCGCGTCGAAGGCAACGACATCGCGGGTCACCCGGTCCGGGCCGTCGAGGCCCTCGTCGGGGATGGCTTCGGCGCGCGCGGCGAACTCGCGCAGGGACGCGACCTCGGCGTCCTCAGCAGCCCGCGACCCGTCCTCGTACCGGTCGGCGAAACGGTAGTCACCCAGCATGTGCGCCCAGGTGGGCGAGGTCCGCATGCGGTAGTCGTGGAAGTCGTCCGCCAGCTGCTGCACCGAGTCCGTCATGACCCAGAACGTAGCGGGTGGTTGCCGGTCAGAGGTACTGGCCCGTCGGGCCGCTCTCACCGGGGTGTGGAGGTATGCCGTGTGCGCCGGCCATGCCCTCGGCGCCGGGTCCGCCCTCGGGCGCGTGACCGGGCGGAAGGGCACGCCGCATCTGCTGGAGCTGTTGCTGGGCCGCCATCTGCTGGGCGAACAGCGCCGTCTGGATGCCGTGGAACAGGCCCTCGAGCCAGCCCACGAGCTGGGCCTGGGCGATGCGGAGCTCGGCGTCCGTGGGTGGTTCGTTCTCGTTGAAGGGCAAGGCGATCCGCTCGAGCTCGTCGATCAGCTCGGGAGCCAGGCCGTCCTCGAGCTCCTTGATCGAGCGGCGGTGGATCTCCGCCAGCCGGGCCCTGCCGGCCTCGTCGAGCGGGGCGTTGCGCACCTCTTCGAGCAGCTGCTTGATCATCGAGCCGATGCGCATGACCTTGGCCGGCTGCTCCACGAGGTCGGCGGGGTTCGTGGGTCCGTCCTCACCGTCACGGTGCGGGGCGACGCCCATGCCGTCCTGGGTCACCACCACGACGCGCTGCTGGTCGCCGTTGGCGGTCGGGTCGGTCTCGTGCTGGTCTGGCGTCTGGCTCATGCCACCCATCCTGCCCCACCCCGTCCACGGCCATCAGGGGTGTGGTCGCGGGAGGGCGGCACGCTAGTCGGCCCGGCGCGTCATGGCGGGAGCTCGTCTGATCGCCAAGGCGGAGAGCAGTCCTGCGAGCAGCGGCACCCCGAGCACGACGAGCAGCAGCGGTGTCCAGGGGATCGACAGGAAGGGTCCGCTCCACTGCTCCACGCCGGTGGCCGGGTCCGAGTTGTACTGCGTGGTGAGGGGATAGGTGATCGCGATGCCGGGGACCAGGCCGACGGCGATGCCGAGGATGGCGCCGATGAACCCGACCACCATGGCCTGGGAGGCGGCGAAGGCGCGCCGGGTGCGACGGGTGGCGCCGACCGCCGCGAGGGTGCCGGAGTCGGCCTGCTGCTCGGCCATCGACAGCGCCGTGGAGATGAGGGTCACGATGAGCAGCAGGAGCGCGGCGACGCCCATCATGATCCGCATGACCGTCTGGTCGTAGCGCTGGAAACCCCGCTCCACATAGACGCCGCCGCCGTCGCCGACGAGCTCGTCCAGGGCCTTCTGGGTATCGGAGCTGATGGCGCCCTCGGCGTCGCGCAGCAGGACCGACTCCTGCTGCAGCGGCCATCCCAGCCTGGTCGCGGTCTCGGTGGAGACGATGGCGCCCGACTGACCCGGCATCGAGCCGTCCGTGAGTCGGTCGGCGGGCACGCCCACGACCGGGACCGAGGTGGTCGTGCGCTCGGTGACCTGGGTCGCGGCATACGTCTGGTTGTCGAGGACGAAGGTGCCGGAGACCACGGTCAGCGCCGGCTTGGCCCCCAGGTCCTTCAGGGCCACGACCATCGCACCCTTCTGCACTGCCGTGCGCTGCGTCTCGGTGAGCCGGAACCGCCGGGCGATCTCGGAGGCCGGAAGGGCGCCGATCTGTCCCCGGTCGTAGGCCTGGCTACCGAGGCGGACGCAGTTCTGGTGCTCGCCCGTGCTGCTCGGGAGGGTGAACGTCGCCGTGCACCCCTCGGGCACCACGGACACGAACTCGACGGGCTTGCCCGGTGCCGCGGTGCCCGCGTTCATCATCGGGTCCTCCTTGGGACGCGCCACCGAGAAGGGCGTCTGGACCAGGGCGGGGAACTGCTTGAGTGCGGCCGCGGCGGACAACCGCATCTCCGGGTCAGCGGTGTAGACGACTCCTTCACCGCGCAACGCCTGGGGCTGGTAGGTCGCCATCTGCTGCTTGGTGTCGCTGGCCAGCCCGATGCTGAAGGCGGTCAGCGCGACGACACCGGCCAGGATCGCCGCGACGGTCGGGGTGGAGCGGCTGCGGTGTCGCGCGGCGTCGCGGATCGCGATCCGTGGTGCCACCGGGAGCCGTGTGGCCAGCCTGCCGAAGGCGACCAGGATCGCGGGGACAAGGAGCAGGGTGCCGAGCACCAGGCCGACGGCGCCGATGGCCACACGGAAGTCGCCACCGCCGCGCAGCTGCGCCGCGGACAGCACGACCGCGCCCCCGATGACGGCGAGAACCAGGCCGACGACGGGAACCACCTTGTTGAGCCTCGGCGACACGCTCTGGCCGCGCATCACGCCGATGATGTCGAGGCGACCCAGGCGCATCGAAGGCAGCAGCGCCGCGATGATCGCGCTGAGGACGGCGCAGGGCACGAGGATCGCGAACGCCGTCCAGGGGAGGTCGAGGCGGATCGCGGCGAACGAGCTCTCCGGGTGCGTTCGCACCCACCACCACAGGCCGACGGTCACCGCGGCAATCCCCAGGAGGACGCCGCCCAGTGCCGAGATCACACCGAGGACCAGCGCCTGGGCGAGCACGGTGCGGCGCAGCTGTCGTGTCTCAGCGCCGTTGGTCGCCGCCAGGGCGAGGGTCCGCCGCTGTCGGGCGGCGCTCACCGCGAAGGCCGGGCCGACGAGGAGCGTGGTGAGGATGAAGAGCATCACCCCGCCGATCACGGCGATCATCCGACTGGTGTCCTGGGTGAAGTCGTTCTGGGAGCGCAGCTCGACGGGCAACGAGCTCTCCGGCGGGGGGTTCTCGAGCACCGCACGGCTGTACACGGTCAGGCCGTAGCCGTTGAGCCGCTGGACCTCCTCCCAGCTCACCGGTCCACCGCCCACCAGCACCCAGGACCCCGCTGCCCCCATTCCACTCGCGTCGGCGGCGGCACCGTCCGGCATCGAGGGCACCACGAAGTCGGGCATGCCGCCCCACTCGAGCAGGGCCGTGGCGGTGCCGACGACCTTCATTGATCGTTCGGTTCCGCCGGCTGACAGCGTCACCGTGCCGGAGCGCGGCAGTCCCTTGCGCTCGCCGGCGGGGGTGATGACGATCTCGTCCGGATCGGCCCCCCACGAACCGGAGGCGAGCCGCGCCTTGTCGCCGAGGTCCGCCACCCGCGGGTCGGCGACGAGCCCCGTGACACGCACCCGGCGGTCTCCGACGACGAGTCGCATCTGCGTCTCCCCCACGGCGACGGCAGTCGCCCCACCCGCGAGCCGACCGATCGCGGCCGCGTTGTCGGTCGACGACCCGCTCGCCACGAAACCGGGGATCGTGGTGGCCGGGTTGTCGCCGCCCCATCCGCTGCCACCGCGGTTCGGGTCGGGGGTCTGCTGGATCTTCCCGATCTGGGGCCCTTGGACGAGCGCCTGGCCCGTACCCATCCGGGCCGTCACGAGATCGGCTCCGTCGGCCTGCTCCGTGGCGCCCAGGGTCGCGCCGCCGGCCAGCAACCCCACGGGGATGGCGACCATCAGGAAGACGAGGATCGACCGACCCTTGTGGCGACGCAGGTCGCGCCTGGCCATGCGCAGGGCGATCCGCCACGAGGCACGCCACCGGGCGGCGCGGGAGCCCGAGCCGTCGGCACGGCCGGAACCACCCGGCATACCCACGGGTGCCTCCTGCTCCAGGAGTGTCGTCATGGCCGGCCTCAGGCGGTGGGCTCGAGGAGCGTCTCGGCCGTCTCTGGCGATCCGGTGCTGTCGACGACCACGCCGTCACGCAGGAACACGACCCGGTCGGCCCAGGCCGCGTGCCGCGCCTCGTGGGTGACGAGGAGTCCGGCCGCGCCGGCGTCGCAGCGTTCGCGCAGGACGCGCAGCACGCCCTCGCCGGTGTGCGAGTCGAGGGCGCCGGTGGGTTCGTCGGCGAGCACCAGGCGACGGTCACCGACCAGCGCGCGGGCGATCGCCACCCGCTGCTGCTGGCCGCCGGACATCTTGTCCGGGTATCGGTCCGCGAGCTCCTGCACCCCCACCATCGTCAGCGCGTCGACAGCCCTGCGGCGCGCCCTGCCGACGCGCTGGCCGTCGAGCTCGAGGGGGAGGGCGACGTTCTCGACCGCGGTGAGGGACGGGATCAGGTTGAAGTCCTGGAAGACGAACCCGACCCGTCGACGCCGCAGCCGTGCGAGGGCGTCGGCCTTGAGGCTCCCGATGCTCTGGCCCTCGATGATCACCTGTCCGCTGGTGGCCGCGTCGAGTCCGCCCGCGAGGTTGAGCAGCGTGGACTTGCCGGAGCCGCTCGGGCCCATGACGGCGACGAGCTCTCCGGCGCGGACGTCGAGGCTGACGCCGGCCAGGGCGCGGACCGCCGTGCTGTCGGTGCCGTGGACGCGGGTGACGTTGTCCAGGCGCAGGATCACGTCGGTGCTCGGTGACGAGCTGGGTGCGCTTCTCATCGTTGTTCCCCCCTGAGTGCTGAGCTGATGGTGTGACCGGAGCTGTCCCTGGTGCTGCTGCCGGTGCTGTTGTCCGTGCTGGTGGCTGTGGTGGTGTCGGTGCCGTGGTGACGCCCGTCGTCCACTGCTCCGGGTATGCCGCGCGCGGGCGTCCGAGGGCGGGTCGCCTCGCGCACCAGCCGGGCCTCGACGTGGTCGAGCCAGCGGACCTCGGCCTCGCCGGCGTAGATGAGGTTCTCCAGGACGAGGAGCCAGGCGAGGTCCACCTGGCCGTCGCCGTCCGCCGCCGACTCGTGGTGTGTGGTGGCCCGCTTTTTCAGGCGGGTCAGGTCCTGGAGGTGGCGCAGGGTGGCGGTCCGCTGGGTCTGCACCACCCGGTTGACGTCGACGCCGTCGACCGTGACGGCCAGGGCCAGCTTGATGACCAGCTCGTCGCGGGGGGTGGTCTCCCGGCTCACGGGGGACGTCCACCACCTGGCGACCTCGGCCCGCCCGGTGCGGGTGAGGCGGTAGGAGATCCGCCCCTCGGCGTCCTCCCCGATCGCCTCGACGAGCCCGTCGCGCTCGAGCCGCGCCAGCGTCGTGTAGACCTGCCCGACGTTGAGCGGCCAGGTTCCCCCGGTCCTCGCCTCGAACTCGGCACGCAGCTGCGCGCCATACATCGGCTCGGTCGCCAGCAGGGCCAGGAGCCCTTGTTTGACCGACATCCGCCACCGTCCCCGTTCTGGTGTCCCCTACCTACCCAGTATCACGCCTGGTAGGGGAGATGTATACCGAGTATGTAGAAGGATCGTCAAGCATCCTGAACCCGCCGCGGGGGCTTGCGTCAGTGGGCCAGCAGGACGGCGGCCAGGGCGAGGGCTCCGGGGACCGCCTGGACGAACAGGATCCTGCGACTGGCCGTGGCCGCGCCGTAGGCGCCGGCGACGATCACGCACAGCAGGAAGAAGGCCTGGAACGCGAAGCGCAGGTGGTCGGGGCCGACGATGCCCCAGACCAGCCCAGCAGCCAGGAAGCCGTTGTAGAGCCCCTGGTTCCCGGCGAGGACCTTGGTCTGCTCGGCGAACTCCGGCGTCAGGCCGAAGGCGACCCGGCCCCGAGGAGTCGTCCAGAGCGCCATCTCGAGCACGACGATGTAGACGTGGATCAGGGCGACGAGGGCGACCAGCACCGTGGCGACTGCGTTCATGGCCTCAGGGTGGCAGACCCGGCCGGCCCGCGTGCCCGACTCGCTGGTTCAGGTGGTCCGAGTGCTGGCCTCAGGCGGTCAGCAGGATCTTCCCGATGTGCCCGCTGGCCTCGAGCTCGCGGTGCGCGTCCACGGCCTGTTCCAACGGGTAGCGGCTGTGGATGACGGGCTTGACGCGACCGGCCGCCACGAGCGGCCAGACGTGCTCGCGCACCGCCGCGACGATGGTGGCCTTCTCGTGGGCAGGGCGGGCCCGCAGGGAGGTGGCGATGACGGCGGCTCGCTTGCGCAGCAGCAGCCCGAGGTCGAGCTCCGCCTTCGCGCCACCCTGCAAGCCGATCACGACCAGGCGTCCGTTGGGGGCCAGCGCGTCGACGTTGCGGGCGAGGTACTTCGCTCCCATGTTGTCGAGGATGACGTCGGCCCCGGCCCCGGCGGTCGCGGCGCGCAGCTCTTCGACGAAGTCCTGCTCTCGGTAGTTGACGAGGATGTCGGCGCCCAGCTGGCGACACACCTCGAGCTTGTCCGCCGACCCGGCCGTGACGGCGACGCGCGCTCCCACCTCACGGGCCAGCTGGATCGCCATCGTCCCGATGCCCGACGATCCACCATGAACCAGAAAGGTCTGTCCCGGAAGGAGATTCGCCGTCATGAACACGTTGGACCACACCGTGCTGACCACCTCGGGCAGGGCTGCCGCGTCCACGAGCGAGACACCGGTCGGGACCGGCAGGAGCTGTTCGGCGGCCACGCACACCAGCTCGGCATAGCCACCACCCGACAGCAGCGCACAGACCTCGTCGCCGACGTGCCAGCCGTCGACCCCGTCGCCGACCTCGTCCACCGTGCCGCTGACCTCGAGCCCGGGATAGTCCGGCGCCCCGGGTGGGGGTGGGTAGAAGCCCATCCGCTGCATGACGTCGGCCCGGTTGACTCCGGCCGCCACCACGCGGACCCGGACCTCGCCGGGAGCGGGGTGCGGGTCGGGGACCTCGGTCTGCACGAGCGCCGAGGCGTCGCCGGGCTGCGGGATGGTGATCGCCTTCACGGGTCGAGCCTATGGCGCGCCGACTCGAGGTCAGCGGTGGTGTCGACGTCAAGTGCCGCACCCTCAGGAAGGGTCACCACGAGGGTGCGCAGCGCGTCGAGCAGCCGCATCAGCGGCGTGCCCGCCGGCGGGTCCGGCAGCGCGTCGCGCAGTGCAGCCGCCCGGTATGCCGCGAGCAGCGGTTGCAGCCGTCCGTCACCGTCCCTGCCGAGGACCGCTTCGACGTCGGGGGACGCCGCGAGGCGGGAGGCGAGGCTGGGAGCCGGGCCCGCGGCATACGGCATGTCACCGCCGAGGACGACGACGAGGGGCCGCTCGACGTGGGCCAGGGCAGCCGCGATCGCGGCGACCGGGCCACCCCCTGGAGGGGACTCGCGGCACCAGGTCGCCGGTCGTCGGGTGGGGCGCGGTTCGCCGACGCAGATGACCGCCCAGTCGGACGGCAGGCCGTCGAGGACGTGGTCGAGCACCGGGCTCCCGGCCAGGTCGGCGCGGGTCTTGTCGCCCCCGAAGCGCCGCCCCTCGCCCCCGCAGAGCACGACCGCCGTCACGAGGGCACCCACCGGTGCGGTGGAGACGAAGGCCGAGGTCACAGGCCCATTGTGGGGGGTCCGGGAGGGCGCTGTGGGGGTTCCGATGCGCGCGGGTCCGGTCTAGGTTGGCGAGATTCGACGATCTCGAAGGGAAGAGGATCATGACGCTCGAAAGACGCACATTTCTGAAGGGGAGCGCTGCGGTCGCGGGAGGGGCGGCGTTGGCCGGCCCGTTCGCCGGTCTGGTCGCGGGTCCCGCATCGGCCATCGGTGCGGCGCCTTTCCGCGGCCTGCGTGCCACGCCTGACCTGCGTGACGGCAAGGTGCGGTTGCACCTCCCGGAGGGGTTCAGCTACCGCTCCTTCCACGACACCCAAGCGGTGCCGCCGCCCCTCGTGGACGGCAAGCCCATGCCGGGACGCCACGACGGCATGGGTGCCTTCGAGGGCCCCGACGGCGCCGTCACCCTCATTCGCAACCACGAGGTCGCGGGCACCGGAACGCCTTTCGGCGCCGTGGGCTCGTGGACCTACGACACCGGCGCCCGGGGCGGGTGCATCCACGTCGACGTGACCGGCGAGGGTGAGGTCCTGGGGGAGTTCACCGCCATCAACGGGACCGCGAACAACTGCTCCGGTGGGCAGATGCCGTGGGGTGCCTGGGTGACCTGCGAGGAGACGGTCAACGGCCCCGACGTCGGGCCGGACTTCACCGGGGCGTCCAATGTCCCGTTCGCCAAGAAGCACGGCTACGTCTTCGAGGTCCCCGTCACGGGCCGCTCGGCGGCGATGCCGATCACGAGGGCAGGTCGGTTCTCCCACGAGGCGGTGTCCTTCGATCCGCGCGAGGGACGGCTCTACCTCACCGAGGACAACTTCGCCTTCCCGTCCGGCTTCTACCGGTACACCCCGGGAACCAACCCGATGGAGAGCGGCCACCTCGACAACGACGGCCACCTGCAGATGCTCGCCGTCAAGGGTCAGCCGAACGCCCACCTCGAGGCACACCAGGACAAGGGAGCGGTCTACGACGTCGAGTGGGTGGACATCGCCGACCCCGACCCGACCTTCCCCTACACGCCGGGCCAGCCGGCGCCGACGAAGAACGACGACGCACTGGTCCACGTCAGCAACCAGGGTCGAGCGCTCGGCGCGGCAGGCTTCTCCCGGCTCGAGGGCCAGATCTACGACAACGGAGTCGTCTACTTCACCTCGACGCAGGGCGGTGGCGACGCCGAGACCGGGCCCGAGCTCATCGCCGGGTACGGCAACGGCTTCGGCCAGGTGTGGGCCTACGACACCCGCTCCGAGAAGCTGCGGCTCGTCTACCAGTCGCCCGGCAAGGAGACGTTCGACTTCCCGGACAACATCACCGTGAGCAACCGCGGCACGCTCGTCGTGTGCGAGGACCACGACGTGGACAACTACATCCGTGGACTGAACAAGGGCGGCCAGCTCTGGGACATCGCACTCAACCGAGCAGCCAACGCCAACGGCACGCCGAGGTTCGACGACGAGTTCGCGGGGTCGACGTTCAGCCCAGACAAGTCGACCTTGTTCGTCAACATCCAGGCCAGCGCCGGACTGAGCTTCGCGATCTGGGGGCCCTGGCACACGATCGGCGTCTGACCCGCCCCCCGTCAGCCGGCTGCGGTCGGCTGGCGGGGCGGGCACGTCGAGGTGGCGAGGTACTCGAAGTGCCACCACTCGTTGTCATAGGTGCGACAGATGCCGTATGCCGCGCCGTGCGTCTGGAGCCACGTCGCCGCCGCCTGCGGGTGCACGTCGACCGCATAACCCTTGACGTGCGCCGACTTGGCCGGGGCGAGTACCCACTTGGCAGCCTCCCCGCGTGAGCCGTACTTCGTCACGGCCCGGTCGAACAGGATCTGCTGCCACTCGGCGCTGCGCCAGGCCGACCTGATCTCGGGAGCCAGCCCGTCAGCGCGCGCGTCGGCGAAGGCACGGGTGAAGGCGGCTGCGGCTGCGGCCTGCATGTTCGTGGTGCCCGGGATCGGAGCGGACAGTGCCAGGCTCGTCGTCGGCGCGGGGATCCGGTCGGTGACGACTGGCGCAAAGCCTTTGCCAGCAGCGGTTTTCGGTCTCCCCGTCTTCGTCTTCGCCTTCGACGCGGCGAGCGCCGCCCCCCGGTCGGCCTCGCTGGTGGCTGACGCCTGCGGCCCCGCGGCAGCCGAGGAGTCGTCGTGCCACGCGGCATACCCGGCTGCTCCGCCGAGCCCGACCAGGACGGCGGTCACGACGAGGGTGCGGCGCAGCCGTTGGCGCCGTCGCCGACCAGCCGACACGTGCGTCGTCGTCATGGACTCACCCCCTCTGCTGCGGCCCTCTGGAGTCTGGCAGGCCGGGGGTGGATGTCAGCGGACGCCGCCGATTCGCGCGGACAGCGTGGCGGCGGCGCGGGACACGGCGGCGACCAGCCGACTGCGTTCCGTGTCGTCGACCCCGTCGCGCGGGAACGTCAGCGCCACACCGGCCACCGGGTGTCCGGTGTGGTCGAGGACGGCCTGCGCCACCGACGACAGCCCGGCGCTGACCGAGTCGTCCTCGAGGGCGTAGCCGCGGGTGCGGACCTCGGTCAGCTCACGCCGTAGCTCGCTCACAGTGGTGGGGCCGTGTCCGTCGCGCTGCACCAGGGTGTCGCGGTGTGGGAACAGGGCCCGCACCTGGGCCGCCGGCAGCTGGGCGAGCATCGCGAGGCCGCTGGCGGTGAGGGTCGCGGGCAGCCGCACCCCGACGTCGGTGACGAGAAGGGGACGGCCGGGGGCGCGTTCCTCGATGACGTAGAGGACGTCGCGGCCGTGCAGCACCGCGAGGTGGGCGTTGTGCGTCGTGGTGTCGACGAGGCGGCCGAGCAACGGCCGGGCGATCCGCTGCAGGGGCGCCTGTCGCTGGTAGGCAGAGCCCAGCTCGAACGCCGCGACACCCAGGCCGTAGCGCCGCTCCTCCTCCAGGTGGGTGACGAAACCGTGGTCGCGCAGCACTGCGAGCAGGTGGTACGTCGTCGAGCGCGGCAACCCCAGCTCGCGCGCGATCGACCCCGCCGGAAGCGGTTCGGTGTGCCGCGCGAGGAGGGTCAGCAACTGGAGCGTGTGCGCGGCTGCGGGTGCGTTGGCCACGCCACCAGTGTCTCAGGTGTCAGACATCCTCGGACGCGACGCGCGAACCACGACCGGGTGTGCCGCGAGCGCAGGGCGCGCACGCGGCATACCCGAGGTGGTGGTCGTGAGGGGTGAGACGCGCGGTCAGGCGCGGGTGGCCAGGACTCCGTCCTCGTCGGCGAAGAGTCGCTGGCCGGGGGCGAAGTCGACCCCGCCGAAGCTGACGACCACGTCGCGTTCGCCGACCCCGCCCTTGGCGCTCTTGCGCGGGTTCGACCCCAGGGCGAGGACGCCGAGCGGGAGCTCACGCAGCGCCACCACGTCGCGGACCGCGCCGTGGATGACCACGCCCGCCCAACCGTTGGCGACCGCGCTCGCAGCGATGAGGTCTCCCATCAGCGCCGACTCCAGCGAACCGCCGCCGTCGACCACGAGCACCCGGCCGGAGCCGTCCTCGGTGAGCGTGGACTTCACGATGGCGTTGTCGCGGTGACATCGGATCGTGGTGATCACGCCCTCGAAGGAGGAGTGGGCACCGTAGTGACGGAACTGCACCGAGCAGGACTGCAGGTCGTCACCATGTTCGTCGTAGAGGTCGGCGGTGGACACCGAGGCCATCAGTCCCTGGCCGCCTTGACCGCCAGGACCGGCGCCTCCGCCTCAAGCAGCACGGTCTGGGCGGCACTGCCCATGATGAGCTTGCCGACCGGTGACCGGCGCCGCAGCCCGATGACGATGAGCTCGGCGTTCGTCTCCTCCGCGACACGCAGCAGCTGGTCGGCCGGGTCCCGGGCCTCGACTGCCTGGGCAACCTCGTGCTCCACCCCGGACTCCTCGAGCTGGGCCTTCACGGCGTCCCAGTCCGAGGACGACGCGAACCTCGAGTCGACCAGGGCGTCTCCCCGGCTGACGTTGAGGACGACCAGCCGGGCACCGCGCAGCCTGGCTTCCTCGATCGCTCGGTCGAGGGCTGCGTGACCCTCCGGACGGGGGACGAAACCCACGACGATGGCCATGACTACTGCCCTTCCTGGTTGGCGTGCTGGTGGCCGAGCGGGGACACGTCCTGGATGCCCCTGTCGCCGTCGCCGCCACCGCGCCGCGACCGCACGCGATCGATGACCACGGGGACCACGAGCAGGAGGACGACGATGACGTAGACGATCTTGGAGAAGGGCGTGTTGACCAGACCGGACAGCTCGCCGTCGCTGATCTGCAGTGCCCGTCGCAGCTGCTCCTCAGCCACCGGGCCGAGGATGATCGCGATGATGGCCGGGACCACGGGCAGGCCGAAGCGGCGCATGAAGAACCCGAGACCGCCGATGATGAGCAGCAGCCACAGGTCGAAGGTCGAGGTGTTGGCGGCGTAGGCCCCGATGCTGGCGAAGAACAGGATGCCGGCGTAGAGGTAGGGGCGCGGGATGTTGAGCAGCCGCGCCCAGATGGTCGCGAGGGGCAGGTTCAGGGCGAGCAGGATCGTGTTGCCGATGAACAGCGAGGCGATCAGGCCCCACACCAGCTCCGACTGGTCGTCGAGCAGGCGCGGTCCGGGCTGGATGCCATAGGACTGGAACGCACCGAGCATCACCGCCGCCGTCGCGGTCGTGGGGATGCCGAGGGTCAGCAGTGGCACCAGGCCACCGGCGGCCGAGGCGTTGTTGGTCGCCTCGGGCCCGGCCACGCCCTCGATGGCCCCGTGACCGAACTCCTCGGGGTGCTTCGTGAGCTTCTTCTCCATCGCGTACGACAGGAAGGTCGGGATCTCCGCTCCACCCGCGGGGATGGCACCGAAGGGAAAGCCGATCACGGTGCCGCGCAGCCAGGGCTTCCACGAGCGCCGCCAGTCCTCGCGGTTCATCCGGGCGCCGTCGACGTGGATGATCTCGGCGGGGTTGCGGCGCAGGTGCGCGGCGATCCAGAGAGCCTCGCCGACCGCGAAGAGGCCGACGGCGACCACGACGACGTCGATGCCGTCGGCGAGCTGGGGGATGCCGAGGGTCAGCCGCTGCTGGCCGGAGGTCGGGTCGATGCCGACGGTCCCGATGAGCAGTCCGATGCCGAGTGAGGCGAGGCCACGGATCTTCGACGACCCCAGCACCGTGGTCACGGCGATGAAGGCCAACATCATGATGGCGAAGTAGTCGGGTGAACCGAGCTGGATCGCGAGCTTGACGATCTGGGGGGCGACGAGGGCGAGGGCCAGGGTGCCGATGGTGCCCGCGATGAAGGAACCGATCGCCGCCGTGGCCAGGGCAGCTGCGCCCCTGCCCTTCTTGGCCATCAGGTTGCCCTCGATCGCTGTGATGACCGACGCGCTCTCGCCTGGCGTGTTGAGCAGGATCGACGTCGTCGATCCGCCGTACATGCCGCCGTAGTAGATGCCCGCGAACATGATGAACGCCTGGGTGGGCTCGAGCGTGAACGTCAGCGGCAGCAGCAGGGCGATGGTCATCGCCGGGCCGATGCCGGGGAGCACGCCGATGGCGGTGCCGAGGACCACGCCGATGACGGCGTAGAGGAGGTTCGTCGGCGTCAGCGCGGTGCCGAAGCCGTCGATGAGGGCGTTGATTCCGTCCATCAGAGGATTCCCTTGAGCAGCCCGACCGGGAGCTTGATGCCCAGGCCGAGGAAGAAGAGGTACCAGGATCCCACCGAGAGCACGATCGAGATCAGGGCCATGCGGACGTAGTGCCGCGCACCGAGGGCGTAGGTCGTCCCGAAGAACAGGATCGCCCCCGAGATCGGCCAGCCGAGCGGGTCGATGAGCAGGGCGTTGGCGGCGAACGAGCCCACGAGCAGGCCGATCGTGCGCCAGTCGCTGCCGTGGCTGAGGTCGACGTCCTCGCCACCCTCGGCCTCACCCCGCCCACCACGGACCAGGTCCACGGTGAGCAGGGCCGCCATCAGGATGAGCAGCAGCCCGACCGCGATCGGAACGGTGCGGGCATTGACGGGACCACGGGACGCGGTGTCGGTCACCCCGAGCGCGTCGACGATCGCCCAGGCGCCGAGGCCCAGCAGGAGGAGGGCCACCCCGTACTCGGAGCGGCCCCCCTTCTCTGCCGCAGTCGGGCTGCTGGACATCAGGCCAGTCCCAGTTCCTTGAGAACGCCGGCGACGCTGTCGTTCTGCGCGGTGAGGAAGGTCTTGAACTCGTCACCGGTCTGGAAGGAGTCCGTCCAGCCCTGGTCGGCCAAGGTCTTCTTCCACTGGTCGGTAGCGTGCATCTTGGTCAGCAGGGCGACGTACTCCTTGGTCTTGGCGTCGCTGAGCCCGGGGGGACCCACGATGCCGCGCCAGTTGGTGAACTCCATGTCGACACCGAGGCTCTTGAGGGTGGGAGCGTCCACGCCCTCCACGGGCTTGGCACTGGTGACGGCAAGGATCTTCACGTCGCCGGACTTCGCCTGCTCGGCGACCTCGCCGATGCCGGTCGCCGCGAAGGCGACCTTCTTGCCGAGGACCCCGGTGAGCAGCTCGCCACCACCGTCGTACGCCACGTAGTTGACGTCCTTCGGGGTGATGCCCACGGCCTTGGCGAGGAGCATCGGGGTCAGGTGGTCGGGGCCACCGGCGTTGGAGGCACCACCGACGGGGACCTTGCCCGGGTTGGCCTTCCACGCCGCGACGAGCTTGTCGAGGGTGTCGTAGGGGGAGCCCTTCGGCACGACGATCGCCTCGGACTCCTCGATCAGCTTGGCGATCGGGACGGTGTCGTTGAGCGTGGCCTTCGACTTGTTCGTGTAGACGGCGCCCACGACCCCGAGCCCCATCTGCATGAGGATGTCGTCGTGGCCCTTCTCGTTGACGAGGCGCTGCAGACCGACGGTGCCGCCGGCGCCTGCCGAGTTGAAGACCTCGATCGTCTCGCTGAGCTTGGCGTCCTGCATGGCCTTGGCCGCGAGGCGGGCGGTGGTGTCGTAGCCGCTGCCGGGTGAGTTCGGTACGAGGATGCGCAGCCCCTTGACGGGGCCAGAGGAGCTGCTCGTCTCGGTTGACGAGTCGTCGCCGCTCACGCCACAGGCGCTCAGGGCGAGACCGGCGACCGTGGCGGCTGCCACGACCTTGAGGGGGGTCCGTACTTGCACGGGAGACTCCTTTGTCTGAGGGGGTTCGAAGCACACCGTGCCCGGCCTCGATCGCGGTGTCACGGTTAGGTGCGCAAACTCTGTTTTGTCCTTTGTGCTCACGCGGTGCTGGTCGGACGCAGGCAGCCCAGACACAATCGAGCCGTGGACGATCGATGGCGCGCGTGGCTGGCCCGACGGCGCTGGCCCTGGCGGCGGCGCTGGACGCTCGCCAGCCGCATGCTGGCGATGCAGCTGGCCATCGTGTGCGTCGTCCTCGTCGGAGTGGCCGCGGTCTCCCTGGCCCAGTCCGACGCCCGCGCCCGCGAGACCGAGGGAAGCCGGGCCCTTGCCGTCGCGGAACGCCTGGCGGTCACCGCTGGAGTGCGGGAGGCCGCGGCATCGGGCGGTGAGGACTTCCTGGGCCAGGCCCAGTCGGTGGTCGAGTCGGGGCGCACCTTCTCGAGCTCGACCACGGTGCTGCTCGCGCTCAGGGACCGGCGGGTCATTGCCTCCAGCGACGCGCTTCCGCGGAGGGCCATGTACCTGCAGCCGACCGACGCCTTCGAGGGGCGGTCGTGGGTCGGTGCGCAGAAGGGCACGGGAGCGGCACTCGCGATGGCCCCGATCATCAACGTCGACACCCGTGAGACCGACGGTGTGGTGGCGGTCGTCCGCGCCTATCCCTCGATCCTCGACAACTTCGAGACCGCCCTGCCCAACCTGCTGACCTACCTGGGGATCGCGAGCCTGCTCGGGGTGGTGGGTTCGCTGCTCCTCGCCGGGCGCGTGAAGCGCCAGACCCTGGGGCTCGAACCACGCGAGATCGCCGGACTCGTCGAGCAGCGCGAAGCCCTCCTGCACGGCATCAAGGAAGGCGTGCTCGCGGTCGACCTCGACCACCGCATCACCATGGTCAACGACGAAGCGGCGCACCTGCTCGGCATACCCCTCACGTCCGGGGGGCGGACCCTCGCGGAGGTGGACGGCACGGGGCGGGCTGACCAGATCTTCGACGACGGGACCGAGCTCACCGACCATGTCATGCCGGTCCGTGGCAGGGTGCTCACCGTGAACCGGATGCCGGTCACCAGCCGTGGCAGGCACATCGGCTGGGTGGCCACGATGCGCGACCGCACCGAGATGCTCGAGCTCCAGCGCGAGCTCGACCTGACCAAGAGCACCACGGACACGTTGCGGGCGCAGGCCCACGAGTTCAGCAACCGGATGCACGTCGTGAGTGGTCTGATCGCGCTGGAGGAGTTCGACGGGGTGCGCAGCTACATCCGGCAGATCACCGACGACTCGAGCACCCTGACGACCAATGTCGCTGCGCACGTGCAGGATCCGGCGGTTGCCGCCCTGCTCATCGCCAAGGCCAGCCAGGCGGCGGAGCGCGGCGTCGAGCTGGTCGTCGACGCCACCAGCAACGTGCCCCCTCTCGACGACGCGCTGGCGGCGGACGTCAACACCGTGATGGGCAACCTCATCGACAACGCCTTCGACGCGGCCGCCGGTGGTGGCGCCGATCCCGTTGTGCAAGTGACTCTTTCGCACTCCGGCGACGCGATGACCGTGACCGTGCGCGACAGTGGCCCGGGCATCGACTCCACGATCGGTGAGCTGGTCTTCACCCGGGGGTTCAGCACGAAGTCCACGACGACGGCGCAGGAGCGCGGCATCGGACTGGCGATCGTGCGGCTCATCTGTCGCAATCGCGGCGGGGACATCATCGTCACCAACGACGAGGGCGCGGTCTTCGTCGCCACGCTGCCCGTGCTGGTGCACCAGGAGGCATCGTGATCAGGGTGCTGGTCGTCGACGACGACTTCATGGTGGCGCGGCTGCACTCCAGCGTCGTGGCGAGGCAGCCGGGCTTCGAGGTCGCGGGCATTGCCAGCACGGGCACCGACGCCCTCCGGGCGGTCGAGGTGACCCGGCCCGACCTGGTCCTGCTCGACATCTACCTCCCCGACATGACCGGGCTGGAGGTGCTGGCGCGCCTCCGCGAGGGGAGCGGCGAGGACGTCGACGTCATCGTGATCAGTGCCGCGCGCGACCTCGACACCTTGCGAACCGCCTTGCGTGGCGGGGTTTTCCAGTACCTCGTCAAACCGTTCGAGATCGAGTCCCTCCAGCAACGACTCGGGGAGTATGCCGTGCACCGGGCTGAGCTCGCCGAGCTCACCGAGGCGGGTCAGGACGACGTCGACCGGGTGTTCCGGGCGAGCGGGGCCCGCCTGGTGGGAGGCTCACCCAAGGGCATCAGCCCGGAGACGACGGACCTGGTGCGCCAGGCGCTCGAGGCGGCCGACGAGGACGGGCTGTCGGCGACGGAGTGTGCCGAGTCGACGGGCCTGTCCCGCAGCAGCACCCGGCGCTACCTCGAGCACCTCGTGTCGGTCGGCACGGCCGAGATGCGCCCGAGGTACGGCGCGGCCGGGAGGCCCGAGCGGCGCTACCGGATTCGCTGACGCCGTGGACCGGCCGCGGCAGGTCAGCCGGACTGCTCGAGCCGGTCTGAGATGGCGCTGAGCGCGGTGTCGCGCGCCGCGAGCACGTGCGCCTCGGCAACGGCGTGGGCGCGGACGGGGTCCCGGGCCACCAGGGCCTCGAGGATGTCCTGGTGCTCGCGCAGGGCAGTGGTCCGGCGTTCCTGGGACTGGTTGGTGAACGCGCGGTAGCGCGCCATCTGCCCGTCGACCTGGCCGTGCAGCCGAGAGGCCCACTCGTGCCCTGCGATCGCGCCGATCGCCAGGTGGAAGTCGTGTCCCGCGTTCATCGCATCGCTGGGCAGGTCGACGAGCTTCTCGTTGCGGTCCACCAGTCGACGCAACGTGGCTGCGCCCTCGTCGTCGAGGCGGGCCGCGGCCTCGGCGGCCATCAGGCCCTCCAGCGCGGCGCGCACCGAGTAGAGCTCCTCGATCTCGCGGGCGCTCAACAGCCGGACCACCATCCCGCCGGTGGGCAGCTGGTCGAGCAGGTCCTCGGCGAGCAGCAACCGCAGCGCCTCGCGCAGGGGCGTGCGACTCACCTGCATCCGGGCGGCCAGCTCTGGCTCGTAGAGCCGCTCTCCAGGCTTGAGCTCGAGGTCGAGGATCTGGCGGCGCAGCTCGCTGTAGACGAGCTGTCCGCCGGACGCCCGGCGTGGACGATCCACCATCTGGTCTCTCCCATCTTGCACACTTGTATACAAGTATGCTTTCGTTCACCCAGTCTCGCACAGTCCCACCAAGGAGCCCCACGTGACCCAGCCCGAGCCCGCCGGAGGCGCTGCCCCTCGAGGGGCCAGCTTCGCGGCCACGGACCTCGCTGACTTCGCGACCCGCCTCCTGCACGCCGACGGAGTGCCCGACACCGACGCCGCGCTCCTGGCCGACTCCCTCGTCACCGCAGAGCTGTGGGGCCACGCCTCGCACGGGATGCTCCGACTGCCCTGGTACCTCACGCGGCTGCGCAGCGGAGCGATGGCGGCGGTCACCGCCCCGGACGTGGCGCGGGACGGTGGCGCCGTGGTCGTGCTCGACGGACGGCACGGCATCGGCCAGGTCATCACGCAGCGGGCGGTCGACCTGGGGATCGAGCTCGCCCGGGAGCACGGCATCAGCGGGGTCGCGGTCCGCAACTCCGGACACTTCGGCACGGCGGCGTACTTCACCCGACAGGCGGCCGAGGCCGGCTGTGTCGCCCTGCTGGTCACCAACGCCAGCCCTGCGATGGCGCCCTGGGGCGGGACCGCGAAGAGCATCGGCACGAACCCTTGGTCCATCGCCGCCCCCGCAGGTCGTCATGGCGTGGTCGTCATGGACCTGGCCAACACGGCGGTCGCCCGCGGCAAGGTCTACCTGGCTGCCGAGCGTGGCGAGGAGATCCCCCAGGGCTGGGCCGCCGACAGCGATGGCGCGCCCACGACCGACCCTGCGGCGGCGATCGCGGGCCTGATCCTGCCGATGGCCGGCCCCAAGGGCTACGTCATCTCGTTCATGATGGACGTGCTGGCGGGGGTGCTCACGGGCAGCGCGTTCGGTGACGGCGTCGCGGGCCCCTACGACCCGGAGCGTCGCAGCGGCGCCGGGCACCTCCTCATCACCATCGACGTGGCCGCGGTGTCCGACCCGGACGAGTTCTCGGCCCGCATCGAGGCGTTGGTCGACCAGACCCGCGGTGGGGCCCTCGCGACGTGGGCGGACGAGATCCTCGTCCCCGGTGAGCTGGAGGACCGCAGCCGGCGCCGGCTCTCCGCCGACGGCATACCCCTGGCCGATGGCACGACCGAAGCGCTCGCAGCGCTCGGGCGGGAGGCGGGCATCGCCCTCCCCGCCCCACTCGCCGCCAACCCGACCGCCCCTGACGGACCGGAGGTCCCCGCATGATCGCCCTCGTCGTCTCCCTCGACGTCGTCCCGGCGAGGCTCGACGAGTTCGTCGCCGCCATCGCCGTGAACGCCGAGCGCACCTTCGCCGACGAGCCGGGGTGTCTCTACTTCGACGTGACCCAGGACGTCACCGACGACCACCACTTCGTGTTCTACGAGGTCTACGCCGACGACGACGCAGTGGCCGCCCACCGCGCGACTCCGCACTTCGCCGACTGGCGCGCGGCCGCGAGCCGGTGCGTGGTGCCGGGCAGCCAGGTCAACACCCTCGCCACACGACGGTTCCACCACGACGGGAGCGAGCTGTGAGGATCCTCGTCCTGCCGGGGGACGGCATCGGCCCCGAGATCACCCGGGCGACCGTCGAGGTCCTGCTCGCCCTCGATCGCCGGCTGGGTCTGGGGCTCGAGCTGGAGCACCGTGACATCGGGCTGGCCTCGCTGGAGTCGGTCGGCACGACCCTGCCGGACGACGTCCTGCAGCGGGTGACCGAGGTCGACGGCACCGTCCTCGGACCGGTCTCGCACTACGACTACCCGGCGCGGGAGCAGGGTGGCATCAACCCCAGCGCGGAGCTGCGGACCCGCTTCGCGCTGTACGCCAACATCCGCCCGTGCCGGTCGGTCGACGGCCTGAGCGTGCTGCGCACCCCGATGGACCTGGTCATCGTGCGGGAGAACACCGAGGGCTTCTACTCCGACCGCAGCATGTATGCCGGCAGCGGCGAGTTCATGCCCGACGAGGACTCCGCGTTCGCGATCCGCAAGATCACCGCCCCAGCCTCGCGACGCGTGGCTCGCGCAGCCTTCGAGCTGGCGCGCACCCGCCGGGGTCACGTGACCGCGGTGCACAAGGCGAACGTGCTCAAGCTGTCGGACGGGCTGTTCCTGCGCTCGGTGCGGGAGGTCGCGTCCGACTTCCCCGACGTCGAGCTGCGCGAGCTAATCGTCGACGCTGCCGCGGCCAGGCTGATCCGCGACCCCGGGTCGTTCGACGTGCTCGTGACCACCAACATGTTCGGCGACATCCTCAGCGACGAGGCCTCCGAGCTCTGCGGCAGTCTCGGCCTCGGTGGGTCGGTGAACGCCGGGGACGGGGTCTGCGTGGCGCAGGCCCAGCACGGGTCCGCGCCCGACATCGCCGGGCAGGGCAGCGCCAACCCCACCTCGCTGATCCGTTCGGCCGGGATGCTCCTCGACTGGCACGGCGCACGATCCGGCAGGCCGGAGCTGCGCGAGGCAGGACGACTGCTCGACGCCGCGGTCACCGCCACCATCGCCGACCCGGCCACCCGCACCCGCGACCTCGGCGGCCCCCTCGGCACCGACGACTTCACCAGCGCCCTCGTCGGCACCCTGACCCAGGAGCCCTCCCATGCCTGACCAGCCTCTGGCCCCGACCCTGCTCATCCGCCCCGACGAGGTGCGGCCCTTCGACCGTGGCAACGGCGTCGTGACGGTCCCGTACGTCGGGAAGTGGAACTGCGAGGCCAACAGGATCACCACCGGCCAGACCCAGTTCCAGCCCGGCACCGGCCTGCCGCTGCACAGCCACAACGTCGAGGAGTCCGTCCTGGTCCTCGAGGGCGAGGCCGTTGCCGAGATCGGTGACGAGCGGTTCGACCTCGTCGCCGGCGAAGCCACGTGGGTGCCGGCCGGCATCCCGCACCGCTTCTACAACCGCGGCGCCGGGCCGATGCGCATCTACTGGGTCTACGGCGGTCGCGACGTGACCCGGACGATCACCGCCACCGGTGAGACGTTCGAGCACCTGTCGGAGAGCGACCGGGGCGGCCTGAGCACGCCATGACCACGATCACGACGGTCAACCCCGCCGACGGGAGGGTCCTCGAAAGCTACGACTCGATGGGGGCCGACGACATCGAGAAGGCGCTGGTCGCCGGCGCCGCCGCAGCCCGTGCCTGGGGCCAGATGGCGGTGGCAGACCGCGCAGAGCTGCTCGTCCGGCTCGCGGCACACCTCCGCGCCGATGCCGAGAGGTATGCCTCGCTCGTCACCTCCGAGATGGGCAAGCCGCTGGCCCAGGCCCGCGGCGAGGTCGAGAAGTCAGCGGTCACCGCCGACTACTACGCGAGTCAGGCGGCCTCGATCCTGGCGCCCCGCCACGTCGAGATCGACTCGCCCGCAGGGGTTTCCGCCTTCGTGTCACCAGAACCCCTGGGGCTGGTGCTGGCCGTGATGCCGTGGAACTTTCCCGTCTGGCAGGTGATGCGCTTCGCCATCCCTACCCTGGCTGCTGGCAACGGGGTCCTGCTCAAGCACTCGCCCAACGTCACCGGCTCCGCCCTCGCCCTCGCCGAGGCCTTCGTCCTGGCAGGGTTCCCCAGCAACCTGTTCACCACCCTGGTCGTGGCCGAGGAGGACGTTCCCGCGACCGTCGGGCGGCTCATCGAGGACGAACGCATCGCCGCGGTCACCCTGACCGGCAGCAACCGAGCGGGTGAGATGGTGGGCGCGGCCGCGGGTCGCGCGTCCAAGAGGTCGGTCCTCGAGCTCGGTGGGTCGGACGCGTTCGTCGTCCTCGCCGACGCGGACGTGCCCGCAGCGGCGGCGGCTGCCGTCGGCGCCAGGTTCACCAACTCGGGCCAGAGCTGCGTCTGCGCGAAACGGTTCATCGTCGAGGCGCCGGTCGCCGAGGAGTTCACCCGGTTGTTCCTCGCGGGCGTGCGGGCGCTGGTCGTCGGCGACCCCACCGACCCCACCACGACGGTCGGGCCGCTGGCCCGCTCGGACCTGCGCGACGCCCTGCAGCGACAGGTCGACCTGTCGGTGACCGCAGGGGCGACCCTGGCTGCCGGCGGGCACAGCGTCGACGGCGCGGGCTACTTCTACGCACCCACCGTGCTGCTCCACGCAGGTCCCGGGATGCCGGCGTTCGACGAGGAGACCTTTGGTCCGGTCGCGGCCGTCGCGGTGGCTTCCGACGAGGCCGACGCGATCCGGCTCGCCAACGCGACCCCTTACGGACTGGGCCTCAGCGTCTGGAGCCGCTCCCCCGAGCGGGCCGTTGCCGTCGCGCGACAGGTCACCTCGGGTGCGGCGTTCATCAACGCGGTGGTCGCTTCCGACCCCCGGGTCCCCTTCGGGGGCACCAAGCGCAGCGGTTACGGCCGTGAGCTGGCCGACGCGGGGATCCTCGAGTTCACCAACCAGCGCACCTACTGGGTGTCCGCCTGACCCATCGTCTCGCATCCGAGACGGTATGCCGCCTGCGCAGGGCGCGCACGCGGCATACCTCCGCTGCAATGGAGGCATGACCACCACTGTCACCTCAACTCCGACCGTCACCGTCGGGACCGGGCCCGTCTCGTTCGACGACGTCGTCGCGGTCGCCCGGCACGACGCCAGGGTCGAGATCTCCCATGAGTCGCTGGCGGAGGTGCGCCGCACCCGCGAGGTGATCGAGGCGCTCGCCGACGACACGGTCGCGCACTACGGCGTCTCCACCGGGTTCGGTGCGCTGGCGACGCGGCACATCCCGGTCGAGCTGCGCGCCCAGCTCCAGCGCTCGCTGGTGCGCTCGCACGCCGCTGGGTCGGGCGCCGAGGTCGAGCGCGAGGTGGTTCGCGCGCTGATGCTGCTGCGCATCTCCACGCTTGCGACCGGGCGCACCGGCATCCGCGAGGAGACCCTGCAGACCTACGTCGCGATGCTCAACGCCGGCATCACCCCGGTCGTCCACGAGTACGGCTCGCTGGGCTGTTCGGGCGACCTCGCGCCGCTGTCCCACTGTGCGCTCGCCCTCATGGGCGAGGGAGTCGTGCGTGACGCGGACGGGGAGAAGATGGACACGGCCGCGGCTTTCGCCGCCGCCGGCATCACCCCGGTCGAGCTGCGTGAGAAGGAGGGCTTGGCCCTCATCAACGGCACCGACGGCATGCTCGGCATGCTCGTGCTCGCCATCACCGACCTGCGCTCACTGCTCAAGACCGCCGACATCTCGGCCGCGATGAGCGTCGAGGGCCAGCTCGGGACCGACGACGTCTTCGCGGCGGACCTCCACGCGCTGCGCCCGCAGCCGGGCCAGGCCAGGTCCGCCGAGAACCTGCGAAAGATGATGCAGGACAGCGGGATCCGCGACAGCCACCGCGACCCCGAGGCTTGCACGCGCGTCCAGGACGCCTACTCGCTGCGCTGTTCACCGCAGGTTGCGGGCGCGGTCCGCGACACCGTGGAGTATGCCGCGACGGTGGCGGGCTTCGAGCTCGCCTCCGCGGTCGACAACCCCGTCGTCACGCCGGACGGCCGGGTCGAGTCCAACGGCAACTTCCACGGGGCGCCGGTCGCATACGTCCTCGACTTCCTCGCGATCGTCGCCGCCGACCTGGCCTCGATCTCGGAGCGGAGGACCGACCGGTTCCTCGACGTGTCGCGCAACCACGGGCTCAACGCCTTCCTCGCGGACGACCCCGGTGTCGACAGCGGCCACATGATCGCGCAGTACACCCAGGCGGCGATCGTGTCCGAGATGAAGCGCCTGGCGGTGCCCGCCTCGGTCGACTCGATCCCGAGCTCGGCGATGCAGGAGGACCACGTGTCGATGGGCTGGTCCGCGGCCCGCAAGCTCCGTCGCTCGGTGGACGGGCTGACCCGCGTCCTCGCGGTCGAGCTGCTGACGGCCGCTCGCGCCATCGACCTCCGCGCCCCCCTGACCCCGGCACCGGCCACCGGGGCCGTGGTCAAGGCGCTCCGCGACGCGGGCGCCCCCGCACCGGGTACCGACCGCTTCCTGGCCCCTGAGATCGAGGTGGCCGTCCAGCTCGTCGCGAGCGGCGCGGCCGTCGCAGCGGCAGAGTCGGTCACCGGCCCCCTCAACTGACACCACGGCATACCCCGCTCGTCACTGAACCGTCTGACCAAGGCACTGAAGGAGAACGACATGGAAGGCGCCCGCCCCGTCCGCTCACCCCGCGGCTCGCAGCTCACCGCCCAGCACTGGGGGGCCGAGGCCCCGATGCGCATGCTGATGAACAACCTCGACCCCGAGAACGCCGAGCGTCCCGACGACCTCGTCGTCTACGGCGGCACCGGCCGAGCTGCGCGTGACTGGAAGTCGTTCGACGCCATGGTCCGCACCCTGACCACGCTCAAGCAGGACGAGACGATGCTCGTGCAGAGCGGTCGTCCGGTCGGCGTCATGCAGACCCACGAGTGGGCGCCGCGCGTGCTCATCGCCAACTCCAACCTCGTCGGCGACTGGGCGACCTGGCCGGAGTTCCGGCGGCTCGAGCACCTCGGGCTGACGATGTACGGGCAGATGACCGCGGGCTCGTGGATCTACATCGGGACCCAGGGCATCGTGCAGGGGACCTACGAGACGTTCGCCGCGATCGCCGAGAAGCGTTTCGGCGGAACGCTCGCCGGCACCCTCACCCTCACCGGCGGTTGCGGTGGCATGGGCGGCGCGCAGCCGCTCGCCGTCACGATGAACGAGGGCGCCTGCCTCATCGTCGACGTCGACGAGTCGCGGCTCCGGCGCCGGGTCGAGCACCGCTACCTCGACGAGGTCGCCTCGTCGCTGGACGAGGCGATCGACAAGGCCGTCGCCGCCAAGAACGAGCGGCGCGCCTGGTCGGTGGGTGTGGTCGGGAACGCCGCCGAGATCTTCCCCGAGCTGCTGCGTCGCGGGGTGCCGATCGACATCGTCACCGACCAGACGTCTGCGCACGACCCGCTGTCCTACCTCCCCGAGGGGATCGAGGTGGGCGACTGGCACGAGTACGCCGAGAAGAAACCCGAGGAGTTCACCGACCGCGCGCGCGAGTCGATGGCCAAGCACGTCCAGGCGATGGTGGAGTTCCAGGACGCAGGGGCCGAGGTCTTCGACTACGGCAACTCGATCCGCGACGAAGCGCGGCAGGGCGGCTACGAGCGCGCCTTCGAGTTCCCCGGGTTCGTGCCGGCCTACATCAGGCCGCTGTTCTGCGAGGGCAAGGGCCCCTTCCGCTGGGTGGCCCTGTCAGGCGACCCCAAAGACATCGCGGCGACGGACAAGGCCGTCCTCGACCTGTTCCCCGACAACGACCGGCTGCACAAGTGGATCCGCGGCGCCCAGGACCGGATCGCCTTCCAGGGTCTGCCTGCCCGCATCTGCTGGCTCGGCCAGGGGGAGCGCGACAAGGCGGGTCTGGCGTTCAACGAGCTCGTCCGCACGGGAGCAGTGAGCGCCCCCATCGTCATCGGGCGCGACCACCTCGACACGGGTTCGGTGGCCAGCCCCTACCGCGAGACCGAGGCCATGCTCGACGGCTCCGACGCCATCGCGGACTGGCCGCTGCTCAACGCCCTCGTCAACACCTCTTCCGGCGCCTCGTGGGTCTCGATCCACCACGGTGGCGGCGTCGGCATCGGTCGCTCCCTGCACGCCGGCCAGGTCTCGCTCGCGGACGGCACGGAGCTCGCGGCGCAGAAGCTGGCCCGCGTCCTCACGAACGACCCGGCGATGGGCGTCATCCGCCACGTCGACGCCGGCTACGACATCGCCGAGCGCACTGCCCGGGAGCAGGGCGTGCGGATCCCCATGCGCGAGAGCTGATCTCGCACCAACGCGAGGTGTGCCGGGTGGTCACCACCCGGCATACCTCGCGTTGGGGGTGGGTCCAGGCGGGGGTTCAGGCCGGGTCGGTGACGTCGGCGACCTGGGCACCCAGGGCGGCGACCACGTCGTCGGCCTGCGCGGTCGCGGCGACGCCGTGGGCACCCGCCCCGATGGAGATGAGGCGTCCGGCCACGGAGGCGTCCGCCACGACGGGCCACGCCGTCAGCGAGCCGAACGGCGTGATGGTCCCGCGCTCGTAGCCGGTCACGTCCTTGGCGGTGGCGGCGTCCGGCATCGACATCCGGTTGACGCCCAGCAGGGCGCGCAGCTTGGGCCACGAGATCTCACGACCACCCGGCACGAGCACGAAGAGGTAGTCGTCCTCCGCCCGCCGCACCACGAGGGTCTTGATGATGTCGCCCGGTTGAACGCCCCGTGCCGCGGCCGCCTCCTCCAGCGAGTTGACCCGGCCGTGGCGCGTGATGGTGTGCTCGATGCCGCTTGCGGCCAGGGCTTCCGCCGCCCGCGCCGCGCCGTCGTCACTCACGCCGAAAGCCTAGCCGCCACCCTGGGCGCGACCCTCTCGCCCGGCGCCTGTCTGTGATCCGAGACGGAATGGTGGAGGAGCCCGCACATCATCACGCCCGCTGGTGTGGAATGGTCTGGTCGTCGGTCTGCGTCCACCGCGGACCGGCCCCAGTCCTGCCGCCGCCGCCAGAGAGGGCACCGTGAGCTTCGAGTCGATGTGGGCTGACCTCCAGCCCGTCGGACGCAGCGCCCAGTCAGGTGGCTACCGACGCTTTGCCTGGACCCGCGAGGACCACGACCTGCGCGAGTGGTTCACCGGCGAGTGCGGCGCGCGCGGGCTCGACCTCACCGAGGACCGGATGGGCAACCAGTGGGCCTGGTGGGGCGACCCCGATGCGGCGGCCGCCCGGGGGGACAAGGGTGTCGTCACGGGGTCGCACCTCGACAGCGTCCCCGACGGCGGTGCCTTCGACGGCCCGTTGGGGGTCGTCAGCGCGCTCGCGGCCATCGATGTGTTGCGGGACAGGGGGTTTGAGCCCTCCAGGCCGATCGGGGTGGTGAACTTCGTCGACGAGGAGGGCGCCAGGTTCGGCGTGGCCTGCGCCGGCTCCCGGGTCATCACCGGTGCCATGACCGCGCGTCGCGCACGCAGCCTGACGGACGCCGACGGCACCACCATGGCTGACGCGCTCAAAGCAGCCGGTCGCGACCCGCACCAGATCGGTCGGGACGACGACGCGATGCGCCGCATTGGGAGCTTCGTGGAGCTGCACGTCGAACAGGGACGCGGCCTCATCGACCTCGACCACCCAGTCGCCGTCGGCAGCGACATCTGGCCCCACGGCAGGTGGCGGCTCGACTTCACCGGCGAGGCCAACCACGCCGGGACCACCCGGCTCGAGGACCGCCACGACGCGATGCTCGGGTATGCCGGTGCGGTGCTCGCCGCGCGCGAGGCCGCCATCACGAACGGCTGCGTCGCGACCATCGGCAAGGTCGTGGTGACGCCGGGCGGTGTCAACGCCATCCCGAGCGCCGTGACGGGATGGCTCGACGCCCGTGGCGCCAGCCCTCGCGCCGTGCGCCGCGCGGTCGCCGACATCAGCGCGATGGTCGAGCAGTCCGGCGGGCGGATCACCGAGGAGTCGTGGACCCCGTCCACGCCCTTCGACGCCGGGCTGAGCGCGCGGCTGGGGACCCGGCTCGGCGGCATACCTGTCCTGGGCACGGGGGCCGGGCACGACGCCGGCATCCTCGCCAACGCCGGCATCCCCACCGCGATGCTCTTCGTCCGCAACCCCACGGGCGTCTCGCACTCACCCGAGGAGCATGCGGAGCTCTCCGACTGCCTCGAAGGGGTGGCGGCCCTGACGGCCGTCCTCGAGGACCTGACGGGGGCGCAGGCGTGACGGCTGGATCAACCCAGTACTGGGCGGAGCACGCGTGGCTCCCCACCGGACTGGCCACGGGTGTGCGGTTCGAGGTGGTCGACGGGGTCTTCGCAGGGGTGCACCGGGCCCGCCCCGAACCGGGTGACGAACGGCTGCACGGAGTGGTGCTGCCGGGCTTCGCCAACGCCCACAGCCACGCCTTCCACCGCGCCCTGCGCGGGCGCACCCACGGAGACGGCGGCAACTTCTGGACGTGGCGACAGCAGATGTATGCCGTCACGCGGCACCTCACGCCGGACACCTACCTCGCCCTGGCCAGGGCGGTGTTTGCCGAGATGGTGCTGTCGGGGATCACCGTCGTCGGGGAGTTCCACTACCTCCACCACAGCGTGGGTGGCCGCCCCTACGCCGATCCCAACGCGATGGGGGAGGCGCTCATCGCGGCCGCGCGGGACGCCGGCCTGCGGCTGACCCTGCTCGACACCTGCTATCTCGCGGGTGGGCTGGCAGGGGACGGGCACGTGCCACTGGACGATGTCCAGGTGCGGTTCAGCGACGGCGATGTCGACGCGTGGGCAGCCCGGGTGGCCGCCCTGGCTCCGGACGCCACGACCCGGATCGGCGCCGCGGTGCACTCGGTGCGCGCCGTGCCGCGGGACGACCTGCGGGCGATGGCCGAGGTGACGCGTGGCCGCACGGTGCACGCCCACGTGAGCGAGCAGCCGGCCGAGAACCTCGCGACGCAGATGTTCTACAACGCCACGCCGACCGAGCTCCTCGACGAGGCCGGTCTGCTCGGAGGGCGGTTCAGTGCCGTGCACGCGACGCACCTGTCCGACCGGGACATCAGCCTGCTGGGCGAGTCGGGCACGACGGCCTGCTTCTGCCCGACGACCGAGCGCGACCTCGCCGACGGCATCGGTCCCGCGAGGGCGCTGACCGCTGCGGGCGCGCGCCTGTCGCTCGGCTCGGACCAGCACGCGGTGATCGACCCGTTCGAGGAGGTGCGGGGGCTCGAGATGCACGAACGGCTCGCCAGCAACGAGCGCGGCCGGTTCAGCCCCGACGAGCTGCTGACGGCCGCCACCTCGGACGGCTACCGCAGCCTCGGCTGGCAGGACGCCGGTGTGATCGCGGAGGGGGCCGCGGCGGACTTCGTCGTCGTGCGCACCGACACCGTCAACACCGCTGGCGCCAAGGCGGGTCAGATCCTCTACTGCGCCACGCGATCCGACGTCGACCGGGTGGTGGTCGGCGGCAGCACGGTCGTGGAGGCGGGGCGCCACCGGCTGGGCGACGTGGCGGCGCTGCTCGGCAAGGCGCTGGCCGACGTGAGGGAGCACCAGTGAGCAGCACCGTCGTCACCGGGATCGCCGAGCTCGTCACCTGCGACGGGTCGACCCCTGACCGGCTCGGCCTCGTGCGCGACGCCGCAGTGGTCATCGAGGGAGGGCACGTCGCGTGGATCGGTCCGGCGTCGGGCGCCCCGATGGCCGATGACCAGGTCGACGTGGGGGGTCGAGCAGTACTGCCGGGCTTCGTCGACTCGCACTCCCACCTGGTGTTTGCCGGGGACCGCGGTGACGAGTTCGCCGCGCGGATGGCCGGCACGCCCTATGACGGTGGTGGCATCGGGGTGTCGGTGGCCGCCACACGGGCCGCCACCGACGACGAGCTGCGATCACTCGTCGCCATGCGGGTCGCCGAGATGCGCGCCCAGGGCACGACGACCGTCGAGATCAAGAGCGGCTACGGCCTGACCATCGAGGACGAGGCGCGGGCCCTGCGCATCGCCCGCGAGTTCACCTCCGAGACGACCTTCCTCGGGGCCCACGTGGTGCCGCGCGAGTACGCCGAGGACCGGGCGACCTACCTCGAGCTCGTGGCCGGCCCGATGCTCGAGGCGGCCGCTCCGTACGCGAGGTGGGTGGACGTGTTCTGCGAACCACACTCGGCCCACGCGTTCACCGAGGACGAGGCGCGCACCGTGCTGCTCGCCGGACGTCGTGCGGGACTCGAGCTGCGGGTGCACGGCAACCAACTGGGTCACGGGCCCGGGGTTCAGCTGGCCGTCGAGCTCGGAGCGGCCAGCGTCGACCACTGCACCTACCTCTCGGCCTCCGACGTCGACGCGCTGTCCTCCGCAGCTGACACCACGGTGGCGACCCTGCTGCCCGGGGTGGAGTTCTCCACGCGCTCGCCCTACCCCGATGCCGCTGCCCTGCTGGCGGCCGGCGTGTCGATCGCTCTCGCCACGGACTGCAACCCGGGGACCTGCTACTCGTCGTCGATGCCGTTCGTCATCGCGCTGGCGGTTCGCGAGATGGGCCTGACGCCCGGCGAGGCGGTGCTCGCGGCCACGACGGGTTCGGCGAAGGCGCTGCGGCGCAATGACATCGGACGGATCGTCGTGGGGGCTCGAGCCGATCTCACCGTCCTCGACGCGCCGTCGCACGTCCACCTGTCCTACCGTGCGGGCGTACCGATCGCCAAGGCCCTCGACCTGGACGGGGCCTGACGCTCAGGAGTCGTGGAGGTCTGCGCGGTCAGACCTCGTGGAGGTCTGCGCCCTCAGGCGTCGCCGTGCTGCATCGCCTTGGGCAGGTGCCCGGCGGACTTCTCGTAGTACTCGGCGGCCTTGCGGGTCGCGATCACCCGGGCAGCACCCGCCGCCAGTCCGGTCAGCGCAGCGAACGCGATGGCGTCCTTCCACGGGGTGCGCGGGTCACGCGGGTCGACGACGGCGTCGCGGCCGGCCTTCTTCCACGCGGTGGTGACCAGCTTGTTGGCGACCACACCCGCGAGCACCGCCGATCCGGTCCCCAGCAATCGCCACACCAGTGGTCCCATGTCGCACACCTCTCCCGTACCTGTCGCGGACCCGTTGAGGATCCGTGTCCCCGCGTCGCGACCCGTCGCCACGCGAAATTGCCGCTGACCTGCGACTCCACCCTGCCACACCCAGGAGTATGGTTCGACGGGTAACGACAGGGGAGCGCGCAAGCGCTGAGAGTGCGGGAGACCGCAGACCCTCACACCTGATCCGGTTCGCACCGGCGTAGGGAGTCGAGAATCTCAGACACCTGTCGGGTGAGGTGCGCCACCACAGGTGTCTTCTCCCGGCAAGGGGTCTCCCCGAGGCATCCACCGGATTCCACGGGAGAAGAACACATGAGCACCAAGAACACCCCGGCCACTTCGGCCGACACGGCACCATCCACCCCGGCCACCCAGGCCGACACCACCATCCCGGCCACCTCGGCCAGCGCGACCTCCACCGCTTCCACCGGGACCCGCCGCGGCAGCATCCGCGCCAGCGGGAACCTCTGGGGTTGGCGCACTGTCGACCTCTTGACGGTCTCCTTCCTCGGCGCCGCGTTCGGTGTCGCGTACTGGGCCTGGGGTCTGGCCTACACCGCACCGGCGGCTGGGCTCGAGGCCCTCTTCCCACCGCTTCAGGGCATCACGGGAGCCCCCTGGCTGATGGCCGGGGTGGTGGGCGGCCTCGCCATTCGACGCCCGGGCTCGGCCTTGCTGTGTGAGGTGGTGGCGGCCCTCGTCTCGATGCTGCCCGGCACCAAGTGGGGTTTCACCACCCTCGTCTCGGGCATCGTGCAGGGTCTCGGCGCGGAGATCGCCTTCCTGATCCTCGGCTACGCGGCGTTCGGCCTCGGCGCCGCCCTGCTTGCCGGAGCCCTCTCGGCTCCGCTGGAAGCTCTCTACGAGTGGCAGGTCTACTGGACCGACTGGGACATGGGCTACAAGCTCGCCTACGCCGGGATCCTCACCGTCGCGGGCGCGATCGTGGCCGGCGGTCTCGGGTGGCTGCTGACGCGCGGCCTGGCCCGAGCCGGCGCCCTGGGAGCGTTCCCGGCTGGGCAGGAAGCCCGGGAGTCACGCGCTGTCTGAGCACCCTCGTCCCGGCGCCCCCAAGGAGCGTCGGGGACATCTCGAGGTCCGGGGACTGACCTGGCGTCCGTACGGCCGCCGCGAACCGGTCATCCCCGGCCTCGACCTCGACATCCCCTCGGGACAGCGGGTCCTGCTCGTCGGTCCGAGCGGCTCCGGCAAGTCCACCCTCCTGCGTGGACTTGCCGGGGTGCTCGAGGTCGCCGACTCCGGGGAACGCACTGGCACCGTGCTGCTCGACGGCGCGGTTCCCGGGACGCGGGCCGGCGACGTCGGCCTCGTCCTCCAGGAGCCGGGCGCGGGCATCGTGTCGGCCACGGTCGGCCGCGACGTCGCGTTCGGCCTCGAGAACATCGGTATGCCGCGTGCGGACATGTCGGCGCGCGTCACCGCCGCGCTGGCCGCCGTCGGCCTCGACCTGCCCCAGGACACTCCCACCCATGCCCTGTCCGGCGGTGAGCAGCAGCGGCTTGCCCTGGCGGGGGCCCTCGCCCTCGAACCCACGGTCCTGCTGCTCGACGAACCCACCGCGATGCTCGACCCCGCCAACGCCGACTCCGTCCGCAGGACCGTCGACGAGGTGACCCGGTCCCGCCGGCTGACGACGGTCGTCGTGGAGCACCGGCTCGGTCCGTGGCTCGACGTCGTCGACCGGCTCGTCGTCCTCGACCACAGCGGCCGGGTCGCAGCCGACGGCGAACCACTCGCCGTCCTCGCCCAGCACGGAGAATCCCTCGCGGCCCAGGGGATCTGGGTGCCCGGATTCCCCGACCCGCAACCACGCGGCATACCTGCGGGTGTCTTCGACACCTCGTCGACCGGAGCCAACCTGCTCACCCTCGACGCCGCCGACGTCACCAGCACCCGGTCCGTGCAAGCGCTCGACGGCTCGACCCGCACCACGGTCGCGGTGCGGGACCAGTGGTTCCAGGCGCGCGCCGGGCAGGTGCACGCGCTGGTGGGCCCGAGCGGGGCCGGCAAGTCGACCTTGCTGCTGGCGCTGGCCGGGCTGCTGCGACGGCAGGCCGGTGAGGTGCGGCTGCGGCCCGACCTCGCCGTCGACGGGGAGCGCGACCCGCACGCGCTGGGCACCCTCGACCTGGCCCCGCGGGTTGCCTGGGTGCCCCAGTGGGCGAGCTCGACGATCGTCAGCCACACCGTGCTCGACGAGGTGATGACCACCTCGCGAGCGGTCGGGCTCGTCGAGTCCGAGGCGCTGGAGCGCGCCCGGGCCCTCCTGGACCACCTGGGCCTGGCCCACCTCGCGCAGGCTGACCCACGACACCTGTCCGGCGGAGAGCAGCGCCGGCTCGCCATGGCGTCCGCGGTGGTCCACCAGCCGGATCTCGTCTGCGCCGACGAAGCCACGGTCGGCCAGGACCGGCTCACCTGGGCCGCCGTCATGGGCATCGTCGAGGGCTTGCGGGACGCGGGTTCGGCGGTCGTGCTGACCACGCACGACGACGCTGTCATCACTCGGGCGGACGCGGTCACGACGATCGACCGGCCCGTGCAGCCACCCGTCGAACCGGCACGTCGACGCCCGCTGGTGGCGCGGGCCGGTCCCCTGTCGCTGATGGCGGGGGCGAGTCTCGGGATCCCCGCGGGCGTGGTCTCGCCGCGCTGGTCCACCAGCCTCGTGGTGCTCGCGGTGCAGGTCGCGCTCGCGGGCCTGGCGCTATGGGCGCCCGGCGACGGGCCAGCGCCCACCGGTCGGCTGCGCGGGGGGCTCCTGCGGCTCGGCCCAGGACTCCTCGGCGCCCTGTCCGTGGCGTGGTCGACGTGGCTGCTGGGGGGCCACGACCTCGACACTGCCTTGACCGGGGGACTGCGGGTGCTCATCATCGTGCTGCCGTCGGCGGTGCTCATCCAGCACGTCGACGCGGATGCCCTCGGCGACCACCTCGGGCAACGGCTGCGGCTGCCCGCCCGTCCCGTGGTGGCCGTGGCGGCAGCACTGCAGCGGGTACACACGTTCGGCGAGATCTGGTCGGAGATCGCGCGGGCCCGACGGGTGCGGGGGATCGGCGCCACGGCACGGTCGCCCCGGTCGGTGCTGGCCGAGCTCTGGGCCCTCACCATCGGGATCCTCGTGCGGTCGCTCCAGGCCGCGGCCACGCTCGCCGTCGCCATGGACGCCCGCGGGTTCGCCACGGCATCGCGCCGCACATGGGCCGCGCCGGCGCCGTGGCGGGGTGCGGACTGGCTGGTCGTCGCGGCGAGCGTGCTGCCGGTGGTCGTGGCGGCCGGCTGGCGCTGACCGGGTGTCGTCCGGGTCTTGTGCGCCGTGGGTGACCGGAGCAAGGTGAACCCATGAACCGTGTCAGCGACGCCGCGGGTCCCTCATCGCCCGAGCAGATCCGCAACGTGGTCCTGGTGGGGTCGAGCGGGGCCGGCAAGACGGCCCTTTTCGACCAGTTCGTGGCGGCTCGGATTCCGGGCCGCCGCGCTCGTGAAGGGGACTCTTCGGCGACGTTGTCGCTCATGGCCGCGTCGGTCCCGACGCGTGGGCTGACTGTGAACCTGCTCGACACCCCGGGCCACCCGGACTTCATGGGCGAGGTGCGCGCCGGGCTGCGGGCGGCCGACGCGGCAGTGTTCGTCGTCTCCGCCGCCGACGGTGTCGACGAACCCACCCGGCTGCTGTGGCGCGAGTGCGACGTCCTCGGTATGCCGCGCGCGGTCGTGGTCACGCGCCTCGAGCAGGCGCGGGCGGACTTCGAGGCGACGGTCGACGCGTGCCAGCGGGCGTTCGGTGACGCCGAGCCGCTTGCCCTCCCGCTGGTCGTCGACGGTTCGGTCAAGGGCCTGCTCAACCTCCTGCGTCGCACCGTGACCGAACAGCAGCCAGGGGGCGGTGAGGCCGACAGGGAGCCGAGCGTCGACGAGGGTGAGCTGATCGACGCCCAGCGTGGTGAGCTGATCGAGTCCGTGATCGAGGAGTCCGAGGACGAAGGGCTCCTCGAGCGCTATCTGGAGGGCGAGGAGATCGACACCGAGGTGATCGCCGCCGATCTGCGCATGGCCGTGGCCACGGCTCGGTTCTTCCCGATCCTGCCGACGCATGCACCCACGGGCGTGGGCATCGAGGCGTTGATCGAGCTGTGCGAGAAGGGATTTCCCTCACCCGTCGGAGCGGCGATCCCCACCGTCTACACCTCGGCCGGTGGGGACTTCGGTGCCGTGACCTGCGACCCGGCCGGCCCGCTCGTGGCCGAGGTGGTGCACACCACGACCGACCCGTTCGTGGGCCGGCAGTCGCTGGTCCGGGTGTTCTCGGGGACGCTGCGCCCCGACGAACCGGTGCACATCTCGGGGCACCTGCAGCACTTTGCGACCCACCTCGTCGACGAACACGCCGACCACGACACCGACGACGAGCGCATCGGGCCGCTGGCTGCCCCGCTCGGCGACGAGACCCGACCTGTCAGTGCGGGGATCGCCGGTGACATCGTCGTCGTCTCGAAGCTCGCGGGCGCGGAGACCTCCGACACGTTGTCGCGCAAGGACAGGGCCGCTCTGGTCGAGCCGTGGTTGTTGCCGAACCCGTTGCTGCCCGTGGCGATCCACGCCCGTTCCAAGGGGGACGAGGACAAGCTGGCCACGGCCCTGCAGAGACTGGTCGCCGAGGACGTCACGATGCGGCTCGAGCACAACTCCGAGACCCACCAGCTGGTGCTCTGGGCCATGGGGCCTGCCCACGTCGACCAGCTCATCGCGATGCTGGAGTCGCGCTACCACGTGCCGGTCGAGGTGGAGCCGGTGCGGACATCGCTGCGGGAGACCTTCGTGCGGCCCATCAAGGTCCAGGGAAGACTGGTGAAGCAGTCCGGCGGTCACGGGCAGTACGCCGTGTGCCACCTCGAGATCGAGCCGCTGGAGCGAGGGGCGGGGATCGAGTTCGTCGACAAGGTGGTCGGCGGGGCGGTGCCTCGCAACTACATCCCGTCGGTGGAGAAGGGCGCCCGCGTCCAGCTGGAGAAGGGCGTGCTGGCGGGCTACCCGGTGGTGGACGTGCGGATCACCCTCGTCGACGGCAAGGCCCACTCGGTCGACTCCTCGGACATGGCCTTCCAGACCGCAGCGGGGATGGCGCTGCGCGAAGCCGCCAACGACTCGACCGTCGCGATGCTCGAACCCGTGGACGAGGTGCACATCGAGGTCAGCGACGACGCCGTCGGCGGGGTCCTGGCCGACCTCCGCGGACGCCGCGGGCAGGTGCACGGCACCGAGCCTGCACAGGTCGGGGGACGCACCCTGATCCATGCCGAGGTGCCCGCGCACGAACTGGCTCGCTACCCGGTCGACCTGAGGTCGGTCTCCCACGGCACCGGCACGTTCACGCGCAGCTTCGTCCGCTACGACTACATGCCGCCTGCCCTCGCCAGGGAGATCACCGCCGGCTGACGCCTCCCGGGCCGTCGGGCCGAGCCCGCTCTCGTTCTCCGGCGAACAGGTCGCTGGGGGTCTCGGCCCGGCCGCGACGCACGAGGTAGCCGTGCCACAGCAGTCGGGCAGCCGTCGAACGGTGCGGCCGCCAGCGCTCGCCCAGGGCTTCGAGGGCAGCCTGGTCGGGAACGGTGTCGAGCCCCAGGGTCTCGGCAGCGGCCACCTGCAGGGCGCGGTCGCCGACGGGCCACAGGTCCGGACGGCCCAGACAGGCCAGCAGGTAGACGTCGGCGGTCCACCGGCCGATGCCCGGCAGGGCCGTCAGCGCACGACGGACGGCGGCGTCGTCGAGGTCACCCAGGCCGTCGAGGTCCAGGGTGCCCGTCTCGACGGCCGTGGCCAGGGCGCGCAGGTAACCGTCCTTCTGCCGGGACACCCCGTCGAGCCGCAGCTCCGCCGGGGTGCTGGCGAGCAGTGCGCTGGGAGCCATGTCCCCGATCCGCTCCACGACCTTGCGGTAGGCCGCAGCGGCACTGGCGAGGGAGACCTGCTGCTCGAGGATGAACAGGACCAGACTCGGGAACCCCGTAGGCCGCAACCACAGGGCAGGAACCCCGTGGGTCGAGACGAGCTCGGCGAGCTGGGGGTCGGCAGCCGTGAGCCCCGCCACCGTCCGTCCGAAGAGGTCGTCGTCCACGTCGCGACGCTACCCGAGAGCCGTCGCGGCTCCGAGCCACGTCGGGCGGACAAAGAAGTGGCGTCCGGCGGAGGGGACACCACCGCCGGACGCCACCCGCCAGCCTGCGGGCAGGGGACCCGTTCAGGCTGGCTCGCCCTCGACCTCACGGGCCGCGACCGTAGGGGATCGGTCGCGCCGGGGTCGGGCGAGGTGCAAGGTCCCCTCGGGGACGGTGTGGTGCGTGCCCGCCGCACGTTCGGCTGCGGCGTCGTAGGCGTACGCCGTGCGCCACAGGACATCGGACCAGTCGTATGCCGGGCGCACAGACGTGTTGTACCGCTGGATTCGCGTCCGCAGACCGGCATCCGTGCAGAGCCGGACCAGCTGCCCGGCCAGCTCGGCGTCACTGCCGGCCAGCAGTCCCTCCACGCCGTCGGAGACGAAGTCGGCCACCCCGGTCCCGGATCGCGCGACCACGGCCAAGCCGGACGCGCGGGCCTCCAAGGCTGCGATCCCGAAGGACTCGAGCGTGGCAGGGGCCACGAACACGTCGGCTCCTGCATAGAGGGCCCGGATCTGCTCGTGCGCCAAGGCTCCCGGGGCTTCCACCCAGCCCTGCATGCCCCACTGCGAGAGCCGACCCCTGACCTGGCCGAGCTGGGGTCCGTCACCGACCAGCACGACGCGAACCTCCACGTCCGGGGGAAGGGCCGCACGCATCCGGCGCAGGGTCGACACCAGCTGCAACGGCCGCTTGCGGCGGGTCATCCGCATGACGCTGACGATTGTGACCTGGCCGGCAGGGCGATCGATGGGTGCGCCACCGGCCCCCAGGGGCCTGCCGTGCGCGGTGCGCCGGTCGGCGGGCGCCCACAGCGCTGTGTCGACGGCATTCGGCAGGACCAGCACGGGACGACCTCGCAGGGCGCGACGTAGCGGTTCGGACGCCGCCTCGCTCACGGCTGCCCACTGGATCGGCAGCTCGGCCCAGCCCCGCACCGCGGAGGTCGCGCGATACAGCGGCCACGTGCCCGTCCACATCGAGTGGACCGTCGCCACGACCGGGATCCCTTGGGCAGCAGCGAACTCCGCAGTCCGCAGGGCGAGCGGGGAGATGGCCGACACGTGGGAGTGGACGGTGTCCGCCTGCGACGCCAGGGCCCGCGATGCGCGGACGTCACGCACGACGACCACGCCGTTCGCGCCCGGGCCGGTCGGGCCGGCGGTGCGGGTCAGCACGGTGACCTGGTGCCCTTCGGCTGCCTGGCGGCCGGCGAGGTCGTGGACCATCACCTCGATCCCGCCCACCGTGGGGGCATACGTGTCGGTGGTGTGCAGGATCTTCATCGCAGCACCCGGGCCATCCGGCTCCTGGCAACCAGCCAGCCCCCGAGCCACACTGCGCCGACCGGGATCTCGAGCAGGAAGATGAAGCCGCGGTAGAGCAGGACCCCCGATGTCACGGCCAGCGGGTCACCGCCCAGGGCCACCAGCGCCGCGACCGTCCCCGCCTCGGCCGTCCCGGTGCCGCCGGGTGTGACGACGACGAGCGAGAGGAGTCGTTCGACCGCGAAGGCCGCCAGCACGGCATACCAGGGCACGGTGGCCGCCACCACGTGCAGGCACCCCCAGAGCAGCGCCCCTTGGAGCAGCACGTAGGCGCCCATTCCTGCGCTCAGCTGCGGCCACGTGCGGGCCGCAACGGCGCACACCTGGGCACGCGTCTCGAGGACGCCGCGGGTGGCGCCCTCGAGCCACCGCTCGCCCCTCCCGCGCAGCAGTGCGCGGAGCACCCGCACCACGGCGCCGACGGAACGGCTGGCAGACCGTTCGCTGCGCAGCGCACCGAGGACGGCGGCCAGCACCGCCGCCAGCAGGAGCACGGCCCCGGCAGCGGTGGTTCGCACGAAGTGCCCGCTGCCGTGGCCGGCGAGGAGGAGGGCGCTGAGCGCAAGGACGGGCAGCAGCAGCTTGGAGAGGACGTCCCAGATGTTCGTGACCACGGTGAAGGCGGCGAAGGCGGTCTCGCGGAACCGCCAGGCCCGGACCATCGCCAGGTTGGTCGCCACCCCGAGGGCCCCGCCCATGGGCGCGACGTTCGAGACCGCGCTGCCCGTGAGGCTCAGGGTCAGCGCACGGCGTCGACTGAGCCCGGGGAGGGCGCCGGTGAGGACGAAGGAGTGGGCTACCAGGCCGGCGGCCCAGACCAGCGTGAGGACCACGAGCTCAGGTGTCCCGACCTTGGCGAGCACCCCGCCGATCGCGGACCACCGCGCTCCGGCGAGGGCGGGGAGGGCCCACCCGAACACCGCCCCGATGACGGCGGCCGCCGCACCGAGACGCAGCACGGCGCGACTCCACGGAGCTCGGCCCCATGGGGCGCGACCCGACGGCGCCCCTCGCCCCGGAGCGCGACCCGGCGGGGTGGCCCGTGGGGACGTCGGCGCTGCCAGTGCTGCCATGGGACCCCCTCGCTCGGCAGGTACCCACGGTGGCTACCCCGTCCACCATGATGCCTCGAACCTGAGCCATTCCTGAGAGTCACCTCGATGAGCTTCGCAGGGGTCCTCTCGCCAGTCCCGGGAGTCACTTCCTCAGGAATCGCTCAGACTCCGCGCCTGACACTGAGCACCCGAACCCCTGAGGAGCTCCGCCCATGAGTCACCCCGCCGCCCTGCCGACGTCGGCCGGACGCACGCCGCCATTCCCCTCGGTCCCGGGCGCCGTGGTGGCGTGTGCCGTGGCCGCCGTCGCCGCGGGACTCGGCGTCGTGGCGCTCGCGGACGGCGCCGGCGAGCACGGTGACCTCTCCGCCCACGACCCCGCCGTCACCGATGCGGTCGTCAGCCACCGGACCCCGGTCCTCACCGTGCTGGCCCACGCCCTGACCGCGATCGGCAGCGAGGTCTCGATCGGACTGCTGACCCTGGTCGTCGTGGCGTGGCTGGTGCTCCGCCGGCGCGACCTCGCCGCCGCAGCGGTCGTGGGCGGTGCGATGGTGGTCGGCTCGGCGTTGACCCTCGCCCTCAAGCACGTCGTCGGACGCGCCCGTCCCCCGGCCTCGACGATGCTGGGCGCCTTCGACTCGGGGTACTCCTTCCCCTCCGGGCACACGGCCTTCTCCACGGTCTTCTTCGGGCTGGTCGTCGGTCTGCTGCTCCGAGGGGCCTGGAGTGCGGCGCGCCGCTGGCTGGTCGTGTCGGCGTGGGTCGTGGTCAGTGGGGCGATCGGGGCCAGCCGGCTCTACCTCGGCTACCACTGGCTGACCGACGTGCTGGCCGCGTGGGCGCTGGCGGTGTGCGTGCTGGCCGTGACGGCGGCGGTGGTCCTGCTGTTCGGGCGGCGACTGTCGGACCTGTTGCGGCCCTACGCTGGGCGCTGGCAGTCCACCGACACCCGAGCCGACGAGAGTCGATCCGACAGAGGGGCAGGGTCCGATGCGCGTCTTGCTCGTTGAGGATGAGCTGGCCCTGGCCGACACGGTCCGCCGCGGCCTGACCAACGAGGGCTTCGTCGTCGACGTGGCCCACGACGGCATCACCGGTCAGTGGATGGCGACCGAGAACCCCTATGACGTGATCGTCCTCGACATCATGCTGCCCGGGCGCAACGGCTATGACGTGCTGCGCAACATCCGCTCCCTCAAGATCTGGGCGCCCACGCTGATGCTCACCGCCAAGGACGGGGAGTACGACCAGACGGATGCCTTCGAGCTCGGCGCCGACGACTACCTCACCAAGCCGTTCAGCTTCGTGGTGCTCGTGGCCCGGTTACGAGCGCTCGTGCGCAGGGGCGCCCCTGCCCGACCGGTCACGCTGACCGTCGGCGACCTCGAGCTGGACCCGACGAAGCGCACGGTATGCCGTGCCGGTCACCAGATCTCGTTGACGGCTCGCGAGTTCGCGGTGCTGCACTACCTGATGCGCCACCCCGAGTCGGTGTTGTCGAAGGCCGAGATCCTCGAGAACGTCTGGGACCCGGCTTTCGACGGCAGCGAGAACATCGTCGAGGTCTACGTGGGCTACCTGCGCAAGAAGATCGACTCGGCCTTCGGGGTGACGTCGATCGAGACCGTGCGCGGCATGGGATACCGGCTGATGCCGGTCACGTCGACGGCCCCGGGTCCCGGGGGAGCCTGATCTCGAACCGGCACTGACCTGTCGGCGAGACGCCCGCCTGCGCAGTGCCGCCGTGGGCCTCCACCACCGTGCGGACGATCGCCAGCCCGAGCCCGCTGCCTCCGCGGTCTCGCTCGCGCGCCTGCTCCAGCCTGGCGAAGCGGTCGAACACCCTCTGCCGCTCGGTCTCCGGGATCGGTGGGCCGTCGTTGTCCACCGTCACCACCACCTCGCCACCCTCGACGCTCACCCCGAGGTCGACGCCGCCGGTGGTGTGCCGGGCGGCATTGTCGACGAGGTTGCGGATCGCCTGGCTGAGTCGCGCCGGGTCGCCGGTCACGCGGGCGGCCGCGATCGAGCCGGTGACCGGGAACTCCACGGTGGCGCGCAGCCGTCGTACCTCGACGTCCACCAGGTCGTCGACGTCGACTTCACGCAGGGACAGGGGTAGTCCGTCGTCGGCCTTCGCCAGGGTCAGCAGGTCGTCGACGAGCCGTTGCATGCGCAGCGCCTCGGACGCGATGACCTCGTCGCGGGCCGGGTCGGGGGTCGAGCTCCGGTTGGCGACGTCGATGGCGGCGATGATCGTGGCAAGCGGGCTCCGCAGCTCGTGCGACGCGTCGCTGACGAACCGCCGCGTCGTGGCGTCCGCCTGCTCCAGCCGGTCGAGCATCAGGTTCATCGTCTCGGCAAGTCGGGCGATCTCGTCCCCCGAAGGCGGCACCGTGAGGTGACCCCGACCGCGCACCTGGGTGATCCTGGCGACCTCACTGCGGATCCTCTCGACCGGTCGCAGGGCCTGCCTGAGGATGCGCCAGATGAGGAAGAGCAGCAGCACCAGCATGGCGGTCGCCCCGACCGCCAACAGACCGGTCGCGGTCTGCACCGTGGTGGTGGCCACGTCGAGTGGCGCGCCGACCACCACCACGAACTCGCTGCCGGCCGGGTCCCGGACCCCCTGCGCCACGATGGCGTGCGGCTCACCGGTCTCCCCGGGTATGCCGGTGACCTGGTCGACAGCGACGCTGCCGGGAGCGGGGCGCAGCTTGGTGATCGGTGCCCGCTGGGCCACCTCGGACGAGGCCACGACAACACCGCGACGCTCGATGATCTGAAGGATCGAGCCCGAGCCGGGGATCTGCTGGAGGGCGGCGCGGGCAGGCGCCTCACCGTCGGCCACGACCGCCGCGACCTGGGCGGCCTGGACCCGGGCGGCATCCTGCGCCGAGCGGTAGAGGATGCGGTCCAGGGTCAGGCCGAAAGCAGCCAGGCCCAGCACGAGCACGACCGTCGCGACGGCAGCGGCGACGACGAGCACGCGCCGCTGCAGCGACCAGGACCGCCACCGCTTCACGTCGGTCCCCCTCGTGGGCGTCTGCCGGGGTGGAGACCACGCGGCTCGGATCGTGCGCACCGGACTCTACCTTCGCGACCTGCTCCTCACCTGAGCAGGCACTGAACGGCAGCACGTCCGAAGAGAAAACTTCGCGGGAGTGGGAACACCCCGGCGCCGCACGAAGTTGAGTCGAGTGAACGCAAGTTTGGCGCCTCGATTTGCCACACGGCACACCGGCTTCTAACTTGAGTGCAGGCAACTCAACCCAGAGCTCTACCCAGACGTAACCCAGATACAACCCAGACACACAGGAGATTCACCATGGCACGTGCGGTCGGCATCGACCTCGGTACCACCAACTCGGCTGTCGCCGTCCTCGAGGGCGGGGAGCCGACGATCATCGCCAACGCGGAGGGCGGTCGCACGACCCCGTCCGTCGTGGCGTTCTCCAAGGGCGGTGAGGTCCTGGTCGGCGAGATCGCCAAGCGCCAGGCCGTCACCAACGTCGACCGGACGATCCGTTCCGTCAAGCGCCACATCGGCCGCGACTGGACCTCGCCGGAGATCGACGGCAAGACCTACACCGCGCAGGAGATCAGCGCCCGCATCCTGCAGAAGCTCAAGCGCGACGCCGAGTCCTACCTCGGTGAGGTCGTGACCGATGCGGTCATCACCGTCCCCGCGTACTTCGACGACCACGAGCGCCAGGCCACCAAGGAGGCCGGTGAGATCGCGGGCCTCAACGTGCTGCGCATCATCAACGAGCCCACCGCCGCGGCCCTGGCGTACGGTCTCGACAAGGGCAAGGAGGACGAGCTCATCCTCGTCTTCGACCTCGGTGGCGGCACCTTCGACGTGTCCCTCCTCGAGGTCGGCAAGGACCCCGAGGACGGCTTCTCGACCATCCAGGTCCGCGCGACCAGCGGCGACAACCAGCTCGGTGGCGACGACTGGGACGAGCGCATCGTCAACCACCTCCTCACCACCGTGAAGAACACGTCTGGAGTGGACCTGTCCAAGGACAAGATCGCCATGCAGCGGCTGCGCGACGCGGCGGAGCAGGCCAAGAAGGAGCTCTCCTCCTCGACCACCACCAACGTGTCGATGCAGTACCTCTCGATGTCCGAGAACGGCCCGATCCACCTCGAGGAGACGATCAGCCGCGCCCAGTTCGAGCAGCTGACCAAGGACCTGCTCGACCGGACCCGTCAGCCGTTCCAGAACGTCATCAAGGACGCCGGCATCGCGCTGGCCGACATCGACCACGTGGTCCTCGTCGGCGGTTCGACCCGCATGCCCGCCGTGAGCACCCTCGTCAAGGAGCTCACCGGTGGCAAGGAGCCCAACAAGGGCGTCAACCCCGACGAGGTCGTGGCTGTCGGCGCGAGCCTGCAGGCCGGTGTCCTCAAGGGTGAGCGCAAGGACGTCCTGCTCATCGACGTCACGCCGCTCTCGCTCGGCATCGAGACCAAGGGTGGGCTGTTCACCAAGCTCATCGAGCGCAACACGGCCATCCCGACCAAGCGCTCCGAGGTCTTCTCCACTGCCGAGGACAACCAGCCGAGCGTGCTCATCCAGGTCTTCCAGGGCGAGCGTGAGATCGCGCAGCACAACAAGCAGCTCGGCACCTTCGAGCTCAGTGGCATCGCGCCGGCGCCCCGTGGCGTCCCGCAGGTCGAGGTCACCTTCGACATCGACGCCAACGGCATCGTCAACGTGTCCGCCAAGGACCGTGGCACCGGCCAGGAGCAGAAGATCACCATCTCCGGCGGCTCGGCTCTCGCCAAGGAGGACATCGAGCGGATGATCAAGGAAGCCGAGGCCCACGCCGAGGAGGACAGGAAGCGTCGCGAGGAGACCGAGGCCCGCAACACCGCGGAGAACCTCGTCTACACCACCGAGAAGTTCCTCGGTGACAACGCCGACAAGATCCCTGCCGACGGTCGCGGCGACGTCGACGCGGCGCTCGCGGACCTCAAGGAGGCCCTCAAGCCGGAGTCGGGCGCGACGCCCGAGGACATCTCGGCGAAGAGCTCGAAGCTCTCCGAGGAGTCGCAGAAGCTGGGCACCGCGATGTATGCCGCGGCCGCCGAGTCCGAGCAGGCCGGCGCCGCCGGTGACGGTGCGCCTTCGGGTGACGCCGGCTCCGCCGACGAGGGTTCGTCCGACGACGACGTCGTGGACGCCGAGGTCGTCGACGACGACGAGACCGATGGGGCCAAGAAGTGACCGAGCAGCACCAGCCTGCTGAAGGTGCCGAGGAGGTGGTGGGCGCCGACGAGACCGTCGCGCCCACCACCGCCGAGGCGGCCCCCCTCGACGACGACATCCTCGCCGGCGACATCCTCGACGACGAGGCCCCCGTTGAGGCGGGCACGCCGCCCGAGGAGTCGGGGAGCGACACCGCTGCGTCCGACCTCCACCCGGACACGTTCCTGGCGGCGGAACGCCTCAGCGACCTCCAGCGGCTGCAGGCCGAGTACGTCAACTACAAGCGCCGCGTGGACCGCGACCGGGCGCTCGTGCAGGAGCGCGCCGCCCAGTCGGTGATCGAGGCGCTGCTGCCGGTGCTCGACGACATCCACGCTGCGCGGGAGCACGGCGACCTCACCGAGGGGCCGTTCTCCGCCATCGCCGACAAGCTCGAGTCCACCCTCACGAAGTTCGGGCTGCAGCGCTACGGCGCGATCGGCGAGGAGTTCGACCCGACCCTGCACGAGGCGCTGATGCACACCGCCTGGCCGCAGGACGGTTCCGTGGAGCCCACCGGTTCGACGACGGTCGTGCGCGTCCTGCAGCCCGGCTATCGCGCCGGGGAGCAGATCCTGCGGGCGGCGCGCGTGGCCGTGGCCGATCCTGAGTGACCAGGGGATGACCGCAGGTTTCCCACCCACTCGGAACGAAACCTGCACGACTCAGCAGAGAGGAGGGCGCCGACATGGCTAGCCAGGACTGGTTCGAGAAGGACTTCTACGCGATCCTCGGTGTTCCCAAGGATGCTGACAGCGCAACCATCAAGAAGGCCTACCGCAAGCTCGCCCGCAAGCACCACCCCGACCAGAACGCGGGGGATGCGGCAGCCGAGCAGCGCTTCAAGGACGTCGGCGAGGCGAACTCCGTCCTCTCCGACCCCGAGAAGCGCCGCGAGTACGACGCGATCCGGCAGATGGCGCACGGTGGCGCCCGCTTCACCGCGGGCGGTCCGGGCGGCGGCTCCGGGGGGTTCGACGACGTGTTCTCGGCGATGTTCGGGGGCGGCGGAGGTCGTGGCGGTGGCACCAGGGTGCGCTACTCGACTGGTGGCGGAGGCGGCGAGCCCAACCTCGAGGACCTGCTCGGGGGGATGTTCGGGGCCGGTGCCGGCCCGGCATACGGAGGGGCGGGTTTCCGTGCGCCGCAGGGGCCGCGCAAGGGTGCGGACCTGACTGCTCGCACGAGCCTGTCCTTCCGCGATGCGGTCGAGGGCGCGACGGTCACTCTGAGCACCACTGGCGGCGGCCAGATCACCACGCGGATTCCCGCCGGTGTCAAGGACGGCCAGAAGATCCGGCTGCGCGGCAAGGGCCAACCCGGCGACTCGGGCGCCGCGCCCGGCGACCTCATCCTCACCATCACGGTGGAGAAGCACCCGGTGTTCGGTCGCGACGGGAACAACCTGACGATCGACCTCCCGGTGACCTTTGCCGAGGCGACCCTCGGGGCCACCGTCTCGGTACCGACCCTCGACGGCTCGGCCGTCAAGGTGCGGGTGGCTCCGGGCACCCCCAGCGGCCGGGTGCTGCGCCTGAAGGGTCGCGGCGTGCCCCTGAAGGACAAGCCCGGCGACCTGATGGCCCGGGTCACCGTCGTGGTGCCGCAACGGCTGTCGGACGAGGCGAAGGCCGCCGTCGAGACGCTGAAGTCGCTGGACGAGGGCTTCGACCCCAGGGCCGAGCTGTTCGCCAACGCGAGGGCGTGACCGGGCGATGACCGAGGTGCGCGGTTTCTCCCCCGACGACGATGCGCCCATCTTCGTCATCTCCGTGGCGGCCACGTTGGCCGGCATGCACGCCCAGACGCTGCGCCAGTACGACCGGCTCGGGCTGGTCAGCCCGTCGCGGACCCGCGGAGGCGGCCGTCGCTACTCCGGCCGTGACGTCGCCATGCTCCGTGAGGTGCAGCGGCTGTCGCAGGAAGAGGGCGTGAGCCTCGCAGGCATCCAGCGCATCCTGGAGCTCGAGAACCAGGTGGCCGCTCTGCGGGGTCGGGTGCTCGAGCTCTCCGACGAGCTCGAGCGAGCACGGGTGTCGGCGGGGATGCGCCCGGCCTCGAGGGTCTTCGCCGTCGGCCCCACCGGAGATGTCATCGCCGTGCGGGCCGGTCAGCGCCCGCGCCTGCAACGGTCACAGGCACTGGTCGTCTGGCGTCCCTCGTCGCACTGACGACCAGGGCGAGAGCCCTCAGGCGTGGCGCAACGGTGCGGTGGCCAGCAGGGCGCGGTAGTCCTCGATCTGCAGCTCGCGCAGGAGAGCCGTGTAGAGCTCCGGGCTGACCCGCAGCTTGCTGCCGTTCTCGAGGTGCCTGATGTAGGACCTGTCGACCTCGAGCGCCGCGGCGAGATCTGCGACGCCACGCCCGCGGGCTTGGCGGATCACTCGAAGTGCGTAGCCGTGCACCTCGATGACACGGTGTGGCGATGTTCCCCCAGACATGACCATGAATGTAGTCAGGCACGGTCATTCGGGCAAGCGCCGCGCCTGGGAAACCACAGAAAGACGGCCCATCACGCGGCTGGTGGTCAGGAAGGGTGGTCGTGACGGGTCGTGATGTGACTGAGCAGGACCAGGAGTGACTGGATGTGACTGGGGGTGACTGGCAAGATGACGGCCATGAACCCGGAGCACCTGGAACAGCTGGGACACCGCGTCGAGCGCGCGCGGCTGGCCCGTGGCTGGAGCAAGGAGCAGGCGGCGAGGGAGGCGCGGATCTCCTCGATCACGTGGAAGCGGGTGGAGGACGGGCTCGGTGTCCAGGACGTCAAGCGCGCGCAGGTCCTCGACGCGCTGGGACTGGACGACCGCGGCGAGCCTGTCGGTGGGTCGACGCACAATGGCGGCTTCGTGACCGCTCCCGGTCCACGAGTCCGGCCAGGGGTCGGCGACGAGGAGGTCCTCGCGCTGATCGACGAGATGAGGAGCAGGCTTGATGCCCTCGAGCGACGAATCCGGGGTTCCTGACCCCTGGAAGCTGCTCCGCGAGATGCGTGACGTCGTCATGCTGCGGCAGCCCATTGCCGAGCCCGCCCGCTACTACCACGGTCGTCGCGCGATCGTGCTCCGCTCCGGACGCAGCCTCGAGCAGGAGCGGCAGTCCCTGTGGCACGAGCTCGTCCACGCCGAGCGCGGCGACACGGAGTGCACCGGCTGGGCAGGGTCGACCATCGAGCGCCGGGTCGAGCGTGAGGCGGCTCGCAGGGCCATGCCCGTGCCGGTCATGGAGCGACGTCTCGCCGTCGCCAGCGACTGGGAAGACTTCGTGTGGCACATGAAGGTGCCTGAAGCCTGGGTCCGGTTCCGGCTCGCGCAAGCCCGGCCGGCCGAACGGGTCCGACTGCAGCGGGCCTGTCGGTGGTCCGACTGGACGATGACCGCCTGACAGGCCTCCACGCGGCCACGCGGCATGAACGCGGCTCCACGCGGCCTCGACGCGGCATACTCCTGTCTGTGAGTGAACACCTGCTGGTCTTCCCGGACCGTGAGACCGCTGACGACGTGGCCGCGGAGCTGGCCCACGAGGGATTCTCCGAAGTGCGCGTCGTGCGGGAAGCGCTTGCGGGAGAGGACGACTCCGAGGACCACGAGTGGGCCGTCCACGTCGTGGAGGAGATGGTCGCCGACGAGTCGGGGCCGGTCGAGTCAGGTCTTCGCGACCGGTTCAGCGCGCTCGCCGAGGAGCACGGCGGCTGGTACGACCCGGAGCCACGCACCGACTCCTGACGACAGCCAGCGTGTTCGGTCAGGGCGCCGGCGTCAGAGGGGTGAGGTCGAGGAAGTCGCCTACGTCGAGCAGGCCGAGGGCGGCCCGCTCGACCGGCCGGATGCCCTGACGCCCGGGGTCCCGGTAGACACGGGGCTGCCCACAGGCGACCAGCCTGCCGCGGGTCTCGATCGTGCAGCCGCCGGCGGCGAGGACGTTGCGCACCCAGTCGGTGTGCGGGCCGTAGGCGAGCGCGATGACGAAGCGGTCGCCGATCGTGAACAGGTTCACCGGTGTCTGGTACGCGCGGCCCGACCGCCGTCCGCGATGGTGGACCACGGCGAAGCCGGGCAGGTGTCGCGCCACGGGCGTGCTCAACCGGTTGAAACCGACGCGGTTCCACCGCCCGACGACCAGGGGGATGGGCACGCCCCCACGGTATGCCGCGTGGCCGGCGCGCGCACGCGAGGTGCCCCGGTCCGGCTGGAGTCGGGGCACCTCATGGGTGGCCTCCTCCGGCGACGGGCTTCGGGGCGCCTGAGGAGGCGTTGGTAACTTGAGTGGAATAGACTCAACTTTGGTCCAGTTGTCGATAGTGGACCCAGTCACCGATCACAGGAGAGCATCCACGCATGGAGCTGAAGCCCACCGCCAAGGTGGCCGAGGCGCTCGCGCTCGCCCAGCGGGCGGCCCAGAGCGCCGGCAACCCCGAGATCACCCCCGACCACCTGACGAGCGCCCTCGTGCAGCTCGACACGGCGCAGGCCGACGCGCTGCTGCAGGCCGCCGGGACCGGCGCCGCCCACGTGCTCGGCCAAGCCGACGCCCGGCTGCGCGCCCTGCCGTCGACGACGGGCGCGACCCAGCCGCCCACGTTCGGTCGTGAGGCGCTGGCCGTCCTCCAGCAGGCGGACACCCTCATGCGCGCGAAGGGCGACACCTACCTCGCCCTGGACCTGCTCCTACTGGCCCTCGCCGAGACCGGCCACCTCGCCGCTGTCCAGAAGCGCGGCGCCAAGGACATGGAAGCCAAGATCGAGGCGACCCGGGGCGGACGCACCGTGACGAGCGAGACGCCGACCGAGGGCGGTGAGGCCCTCGAGAAGTACGGCACCGACCTCACGCAGGAGGCCCGGGACGGCAGGCTCGATCCCGTGATCGGGCGCGACTCGGAGATCCGCCGCGTCGTCCAGGTGCTCTCCCGCCGCACCAAGAACAACCCCGTCCTCATCGGCGAGCCCGGCGTCGGCAAGACCGCCGTCGTCGAGGGACTCGCCCAGCGGATCGTCGACGGCGACGTGCCGGAGTCCTTGCGCGACAAGCGGTTGATCAGCCTCGACCTCGGCGCCATGGTCGCCGGCGCGAAGTACCGCGGGGAGTTCGAGGAGCGGCTCAAGGCCGTGCTCGAGGAGATCCGTGAGAGCAACGGGCAGGTCGTCACCTTCATCGACGAGCTGCACACCGTCGTCGGCGCCGGCGCCACCGGCGAGGGCGCCATGGACGCCGGCAACATGCTCAAGCCGCTGCTCGCCCGCGGAGAGCTGCGGCTGGTCGGCGCCACCACGCTCGACGAGTACCGCCAGCACATCGAGAAGGACGCCGCCCTCGAGCGACGCTTCCAGCAGGTGTTCGTCGGCGAGCCGTCGGTCGAGGACACCATCGCGATCCTGCGCGGCCTCAAGGAGCGCTACGAGGCGCACCACAAGGTGGAGATCGAGGACGCGGCCCTGGTCGCGGCGGCCTCCCTGTCCGACCGCTACATCAGTGGTCGACAGCTGCCGGACAAGGCCATCGACCTCGTCGACGAGGCGGCCTCGCGCCTGCGCATGGAGATCGACTCCAGCCCGGTCGAGATCGACGAGCTCCGCCGCGCGGTCGACCGGCTCAAGATGGAGGAGCTGCACCTCGAGCGCGAGACCGACGACGCCTCCGTCGAGCGGTTGGCCCGGCTCCGCGAGGACCTCGCCAACAAGTCCGAGGAGCTGGCCGCACTCAACGCCCGTTGGGAGTCCGAGAAGTCCGGCCTCAACCGGGTGGGTGACCTGAAGACCCAGATCGACGAGGCCCGCACCCGGCTCGAGAAGGCGCGCCGTGAGTACGACTTCGAGACCGCCAGCCGGATCGAGTTCGGGGAGATCCCCGAGCTCGAGAAGGCACTGGCCGTCGCCAATGAGGACGAGGTCGCGTCGGGCCGCGCCAGCGCTGACCTCATGGTCAAGGAGCGCGTGGGGGCCGACGACATCGCCGAGGTGATCTCGGCCTGGACGGGCATCCCGGCCGGCCGCCTGCTGCAGGGCGAGACCGAGAAGCTGCTGTCCATGGAGTCCATCATTGGTTCGCGGCTCATCGGGCAGACCGCCGCCGTCGAAGCCGTCAGTGACGCCGTCCGTCGTTCCCGTGCCGGCCTCGCCGACCCGAACCGCCCGACGGGCTCCTTCCTGTTCCTGGGCCCTACCGGGGTCGGCAAGACCGAGCTTGCCAAGTCCCTCGCCGACTTCCTCTTCGACGACGAGCGGGCCATGGTCCGCATCGACATGAGCGAGTACTCCGAGCGGCACGCGGTCGCCCGCCTCATCGGCGCACCGCCCGGCTACGTCGGCTACGAGGAGGGCGGTCAGCTCACCGAGGCGGTCCGCCGCCGTCCTTACTCGGTGGTGCTGCTCGACGAGGTCGAGAAGGCGCATCCCGAGACGTTCGACATCCTGCTCCAGGTGCTCGACGACGGGCGGCTCACCGACGGCCAAGGCCGCACGGTGGACTTCCGCAACGTCATCCTCGTGATGACCAGCAACCTCGGCAGCCAGTTCCTCGTCGACCCGAGCATGGCCGACGAGGCCAAGCGCGAGGCGGTCATGGGGATGGTCCGGGCGAGCTTCAAGCCCGAGTTCCTGAACCGGCTCGACGAGGTCGTCATCTTCGACCCCCTCACGTCCGCCGAGCTGGGCCACATCGTCGAGCTCCAGGTCCGGGAGCTCGCCACCCGCCTGGTCGACCGCCGGATCACCCTCGAGGTCACCGATGCGGCACGCGAGTGGCTGGCGATCACCGGCTACGACCCGGCCTACGGCGCCCGCCCGCTGCGCCGGCTCGTGCAGAAGGAGATCGGCGACCGACTCGCCAAGGCCGTCCTCGGTGGCCAGGTCCGCGACGGCGACACGGTGACGGTCGACCTCGACCAGGAAGCCGACGCCCTGACCCTGCGCTGAGGCCACAGCGACGACCCGAGGGGTATGCCGCGTGGTGACCACCCGGCATACCCCTCGCCGCTGTGCCGCGTTGCGGCCATGGGGGGCGCTCCCTTCCGACTACCGTGGGTGGCATGCGCCTCAAGGGAATCGCCATCGCCGCCATCGCGGCACTCGCCCTCGTGGGTTGCTCGTCCAACGACAAGGCCCCGGCCAAGGAGGGCACCCCGGCCGAGCAGCTCGCGGCGGCGCGCACGAACCTCGAGAAGAGCCCGGCGGTCACGTTCACCCTCGATGCGACCGACCTGCCCAGCAAGGCGGTCGGCGTCTCGGCGGCCAAGGGGACGGGGCTGTTCACCCCGCCGTCGTTCCAGGGCACCCTCAACGCCACGATCGCCGGCGTGACAGGGACGGTCGACGTGATCGCCGTCGAGCAGGACGTCTACATGAAGTTCTTCACCCCGGACTACAACAAGATCGACCCGGCGACCTACGGAGCCCCCAACCCGGCGCAGCTCTTCAACAAGCAGACCGGGATCACCAGCCTGATCGGCAAGACCCAGTCCCTCGCCAAGGGTGAAAAGGTCCGCGACGGGGCGGATGTGCTCACGGCCTTCACGGGCAAGCTCCCGGGCGCCGCCGTGGCGGACCTGCTCGTCATCGGAGACCGCTCCGGGACGTTCGACGTGACCTACGGCGTCACCCAGAGCGGCCAGGAGCTGCGCACGGTCGTCCTCAAGGGACCGTTCTACGCCGGGGCCACCTCGACCTACTCCCTGCGGCTCAAGAGCCTGCCCCAGCCCGTTGCGATCACCCGCCCCTAGGGCGCTGCTCGCCACGGCGTCCGTGGCGGTGGCACTTGCAGCGGCGGACACCTACGTCGTCGTCCTGGCCCTGACGGACATGATGACCGGCGTCGGTCTCGGCATCGACGCCCTGCAGAAGGCCACGCCGATCATCTCGGGCTTCCTGCTCGGCTACATCGCCGTGCTGCCCCTCATTGGCCGTCTCGCGGATCTCGTTGCCAGACAACGGATCCTGGTCGCCTGCCTGACGATCTTCGTCGTCGGGTCCGCGATCACGGCCCTTGCTGTCGAGCTGCCGGTCCTGGTGACCGGGCGGGTTCTGCAGGGCATCGGGGGTGGTGGTCTCGTTCCAGCCACGCTCGCCATCGTGGCCGACCTCTGGCCGCCTGACCGGCGGGGCACCCCCTTGGGCGTGGTCGGCGCGGTGCAGGAGGTGGGCAGCGTCCTCGGGCCGGTGTTCGGAGCCGCCGTCCTCGCCATCTCCGGCTGGCGGACGATCTTCTGGCTCAACGTGGTGGCCGGTCTCGTCCTCGCTGGAGCGGTACTCGTCATCGGAGGCGTGCGGCCAGGACGACCACGCGGCATACCCCTCGTGCTCGGCGCCTCGGCGCTCGTCGTGGGCGGGCTCGCACTCGCTGCGCCGTCGCGGCTGGCGGCCGACGTGACGCTGGGAGTTCCGTTCGTGCCGTTCGGCGACTCGACGTCGCGGGTGTTGACCCCGATCGGGGTGGTCGCCCTGACCCTCGTGCTGGCGCTCGTCGTGGTGACGGCACCGCGGTGGTGGGTACTGCTGCGGCGCGCCGACCTGCCCGGTGCTGTGCTCCTCGGGCTGGCCCTCGGCAGCGTGGTGCTGACCTTTGCCGCCAGCGATCCCGAGCGTGAGGTGGTCGGGCCGCTGGGGTTCGCGTTGCTGCCGGTCGGGGCCCTCGCCCTGGGGCTCTACCTCTGGAGGCACCACACCGTTGCCGAGCCCCTCGTGGCGCGCGGTGTCGTGCGAGGCCGGGCGCGGACCTCCCTCGTCGTGAGCCTTCTCGTGGGCGCCGCCCTCGTGGCGGTCATCGTCGACGTGCCGGTGCTCGCGAGGCTGACGCTCACCGACTCGCAGACTGTCGCGGCGTTCGTGCTGGTGCGGTTCCTGCTGGCCGTGCCCGTGGGTGCGCTGCTCGGGGGCTGGTCGCTGCGCAGGCTCGGTGACGGGCTGGTCAGTGGGGCCGGCCTGCTGGTGGCGACCGTCGGCCTGTTCGCGATGAGCGGGTGGGGGGAAGGCTCCCTCGACGGGCCGATGGCCACGGTGGTCCTCGTGGCCGTGGGGCTGGGGGTCGGGCTGGCGCTCGCTCCGGTCAACAACGCGGCCCTCGCCGACGCCCCGGCCGAGGCGCACGGCGTGGCCTCAGCCCTGGTCGTCGTGGCCCGCATGGTCGGGATGGTCGTGGGCCTGGCGCTGCTGACGGCGATCGGCCTGCACCGCTACTACGACACCGTCGCAGCGCTGCCCGACCAGACGGACACGAAGGCACTCCTCGCCGCAGGCCTCGTGCAGGTGCAGACGGTGTTCCTCGGCGCGGCGATCGCGGCCCTCCTCGGCGCCCTCGCGTCGGTGGGACTCGGTCTTCGCCGGAACCAGCAGCCGGTGGCTTCCCTCCAACCTTGGTGAACCCTTCTCGTGCGCTCGTGCTCGCCGGCGTGCTCGGCCTCGTGCTGACGACCGCGGCGTGTGTCCCACCGCCGCGGGCGTGCACGGAGATCGGCGCCACGAACGGTGTCCGCGTCACCATCGCCGGCTTTCCGCGGGCGTTCGACGCCCAGGCCCTCAACAACGAGATCAGCGTGCGCGCCTGCGTCAGAGGCAGGTGCGGGACGGCGGCCTTCATGGGTGCCGAGGAGGACTCGGCGTGGGTCGACCTCCCGGCCATCAGCTCCACCGAACCCGTCGACGTCACCGTCACCGCGCGCGACACGGCAGGCGCGGTGTTCGTCCCCGAGACCACGGTCCGCGTCACCCCGCGCAAGGTCCAGCCCAACGGGCCAGGGTGCGAGCCCACGGCCTTTCAGGCGCAGGTCACGGTCACGCCACCGGCGAGAGCAGTGTCGTGAAGGCCTCGACGACCTCGTCGGTGGCTTCGTACACCAGCATGTGACCGCGACCGGTGAGGATCCGCAGCTCTGCGTGGGGGATCAGCTCGGCGAGCCGTCGACCGTGCCGGGGCGGCGTGAGCCTGTCGCGGTCACCGACCAGCACCACGGTGGGTATGCCGGCCAGCTGGCTCAGTGCCTCGCTCTCGTCGTGCTCCCCGAGGGCGCCGAAGAACCGGCCCATGGTCGGCAGCGACGTCCGCGCCACCATGTCGCGGGTCAGCTGCACGTGTGACGGGTCGGCGTCGGCACCGAACAGCAGCCGTCGCTGGCCCCGGTTCGTGACGAACCGGCCCGCCGGGATCCCTGGCATCCGCGATGCGAGGGCCATCAGGCGGGCCTCGACGGCTGAGAGGCGGTTCTGCAGGTCACCCGCGCTGGTCGCCACGAGCACCGTGCCGGCCACCCGGGTTCGGAACTCGTCGGGGTGCAGCCCCGCGTAGGCCATCACCGTCATCCCGCCCATCGAGTGACCTCCGAGGAGCACTCGTCCCCGCGGCGCCACCACGTCGAGCACCGCAGCCAGGTCGCCACCGAGCATCCGCACCGTCGGCCGGCCACGCAACGGGCTGGACCCGCCGTGCCCCCGCTGGTCGTAGGTCACCACCCGCACCCCCGCCGCGACGAGCTGCTCGACGACCGGGAGCCACGACGCCCGCGTGAGCGTCCACCCGTGCGCCAGGACCACGGTGGGGGCGTTGCCGACGGAGGTGGCGGCGCCCTTGGAGGCCGTGCCCGCGGCATACTCCTGCACCTGGAGCAGGGCTCCGTCGGGAACGGCGACGGTGAAGGTGCGGGACGTCATCCGCTCAGTCGTCCAGCTGCACGACGACGGGGGCGTGGTCGGAGGCGCCCTTGCCCTTGCGCTCCTCGCGGTCGATCACGGCGCCGGCCACCCGGGCCGCGAACGCCGGGGTGCCGAGGATGAAGTCGATCCGCATCCCGCGACGTTTCTGGAAGCTCAGCATCTTGTAGTCCCAGTAGGTGAAGGTCCCGGGCTCGGGGGTGTGGGGCCGCACGACGTCGACGAACCCGGCGTCCAGGAGCGCCTGAAAGGCCGCCCGCTCACCGGGGGAGACGTGGCTCTTGTCGAGGTAGTACTCCATCGACCAGACGTCCTCGTCCTGCGGTGCGATGTTCCAGTCGCCCATGAGCGCCGCCGTCTCGCCGGCCTCGACGGACGTCCTCGCCTGGTCGCGGAGCCGGGCCAGCCAGTCGAGCTTGTAGACCATGTGCGGGTCCTCGATGTGGCGACCGTTGGGGACGTAGACCGAGGTGACCTTGACGCCCCCGCACGTGGCGGTGAGGGCGCGTGCCTCGACGACCGGCGGGTCGCCCCACGCCGGGGCGTCGGGGAAGGACGGCGTGACGTCCTCGATCCCGACCCGGGACACGATGGCGACGCCGTTCCAGTGGTTCAGGCCGTGGTGGGCCACCTCGTAGCCGAGGGCCTGAAGCCGGTCGAACGGGAACTGGGCGTCGGTCGCCTTGGTCTCCTGGATCGCGAGCACGTCGACGTCGCTGCGCTGCAGCCAGGCCTCGACACGGTCGATGCGGGAGCGGATCGAGTTGACGTTCCAGGTGGCAATGCGCACGCAGGCAACCCTATGCGGACCCGCCTAGAGTGAGGACATGAGCACTGCCCTCGTCACCGGCGCCACCGCCGGCATCGGCCTGTCCTTCGCCCACGCCCTCGCGGAGCGCGGGCACGACGTCGTCCTCGTCGCCCGTGACCGTGCGCGGCTGGAGAACGTCTCCGACGAGCTGCACGCGAAGTACTCCGTCGGGACCGAGATCCTCGTCGCCGACCTTTCCGACCGGGCCGAGACGGGCAAGGTCGCCGAGCGGCTGGCCGACCTCGCCCGTCCCGTCGACCTGCTGGTCAACAACGCGGGTTACTCGCTCAAGGGCTCGTTCCTGCGCCACGACGTCACGGAGGAGGAGGCCAACTTCGACGTCCTGTGCCGGGCGGTCCTGGTCCTGTCGCACGCCGCGGGCAACGCGATGCGCAGCCGCGGGCACGGCGCCATCATCAACGTCTCGTCGGTCGCCTCGTTCATCACCGCGGGCACCTACTCCGCCAACAAGTCCTACGTCACGGTCTTCACCGAGGGCCTCGCCGCGGAGCTGCGCGGCACCGGCGTGACGGCCACCGCCCTCTGTCCCGGGTTCACGCACACCGAGTTCCACGAGCGGGCGCAGGTCGACATGTCGAGCATCCCCGACTTCATGTGGCTCAATGCCGACCGGCTGGTGCGCGACTGCCTCGACGACGTCGCCAAGGGCCGCGTCGTGTCGGTGCCGTCAGCGCAGTACAAGGCGATCGTCGCCGCGCTGCGCGTCGTGCCCCGCTCACTGGTGCGCCGCCGCGCCCGGAGCGTCCACCGCCCAGGGAAGTAGGTCTGTGCCGCGTGGCTGAGCCACGCGGCATACCTCGGCGTGGTCAGGGGTGGTCATCGGTGGCCCGCGGCGTAGTGCCGGGCCAGCAGGTCGCCACCCCAGTCGTCTGTGAGGTCCCGCCACACGCTGTGGATGTGGTTCGCGTCGTCCTGCGTGTTGTCGTACTCGAGCAGGAAGGTCGGTCCGAGCACCGAGTAGTAGTGGCCCTCGCCGGGACTCGTCCCGCCTGCCCACGCGAACCGGATCTCGTCGAGATCCGCCTTGTCGGCCGCTGCCCACGCGGCTGCCGCGGCTGTCTCGGGCGTGCGGCCGAAGTAGTGGCGCACCAGTTCGTGCAGTCGCTGCTGCTGCGTGGTGGTCAGGTCCGCGTGCCCGATGCCCGCGCTGATGCGGGAGGAATCGGCGACCGGGTCGTAGCGGGTCAGGATGTCGCGGGGGGCCTTGGCGGACGTGATGGCCCGCTGCCGCTGGGTTTCGTCGAGGGAGGCGAGCAGGTCGCGGGCGAGGTCCTCTTCGGCGGTGAGCGCACTCATTCCCTCGCGTGGACCCGTGGGCACCCGCGCCGGTTCGGACCCGAAGAAGCTCGGCGTCACGCTGAGGTCGTCACCGACGGCCGTCACGTGGACCGCCAGGTGGTGGCCGTTGACCCGCCAGGCCCACGCGCCCCCGTCCGACGGCGTGCCGAAGACCCGGAACCAGAACCGGTCGTCGCCCGGTTGTGGCTCGCCCCCGGCCAGCTGTCGGCGAACGAAGTCGAGCTCGATCACGGCCCGCGCGGTCTTCGCCCCTGCGGCACTGCAGCCGGTGTCGAGCAGGTTGAGAGCCGCCTCCCGCTGGTCCGTCGTCAGCTCGGCGAGCGACAGGCCGGGTCGGGGCCCGGGCAGGTAGGACCAGTCACGGAACCCCGGGTCGTCGAGGTCGGCAGCGAGGGCCCCCTGCTGTGGAGGCGTGAGCAACGCAACCAGTGCGGAGGCAGCGTCTGCCATCCGACCGGTGAGGCGCCGCGAGGTCGAGGCCATGACGTTCACCCTAGGCAGGGCGAGCGCGCTGACAAGGTCTGAGGCGGGGCCAGAACGGGCCTCGGTAGGCTGGCCAACCGTGACCGACACTGCCGCCGCCCGTGCCCGCCTGCTCGAGATCGTCAAGGAGAAGGCCATCGTCCACGGCCGGGTGACGCTGTCGTCCGGCAAGGAGGCCGACTACTACGTCGACCTGCGTCGCATCACCCTCGACGGCGAGGCCGCGCCGCTGGTCGGGATCGTCATGCGCGACCTGGTGGCCGACCTCGACTATGACGCCGTGGGCGGGCTGACGCTCGGAGCCGACCCCGTCGCCACCTCGATCCTGCACGCGAGCGCAGCTGCAGGGGATCGCAAGGACGCGTTCGTCGTCCGCAAGGCGGGCAAGGCCCACGGGCTCCAGCAGCGCATCGAGGGGCCCTCGATCGAGGGCCGCCGCGTCGTCGTCGTCGAGGACACGACGACCACCGGCAACTCACCGCTCGACGCCGTGGACGCCGCCCGCGAGGCCGGGGCCGAGGTCGTGGCCATCGCGACCATCGCGGACCGCGCGACCGGTGCCGGGCAGCGGTTCGAGGACGCCGGGCTCGAGTACCGGTTCGTCTACGGCCTCGACGAACTCGGTCTGGCCTAGGCTGCACTGCAGAAGGCGCACCGTGGAAGCTGCACCGCTGTAGGCGAGACGCCGCACAAGACGACGCCGCACAAAACAAGGGGATTGCTCATGTGGGTCTGGATCATCATCGCGGTCGTGCTCGTGCTGCTCGTCCTGTGGGCGGTCGGTGTCTACAACGGGCTGATCAAGCTGCGCAACCTCGTGCAGGAGGCGTGGCGCCAGATCGACGTCGAGCTCAAGCGCCGGCACGACCTCATCGGCAACCTCGTGGAGACGGTCAAGGGCTACGCCGCCCACGAGCGGGGCACGCTCGAGGACGTCATGAAGGCCCGCTCCGCCGCCATGGCCGGTGGTCAGAGCCCCGCGCAGCAGGCCCAGAGCGAGGGCTTGCTGAGCCAGGCGCTCGGCCGGCTCATCGCGGTCGCCGAGGCCTACCCCGACCTGAAGGCCAACCAGAACTTCCTGGCGCTGCAGCAGGAGCTGACCTCCACCGAGGACCGGATCGCCGCGGCCCGGCGCTACTACAACGCCAACGTGCGTGAGCTCAACACCAAGGTCGAGACCGTCCCGTCCAACATCATCGCCGGCATGTTCAACATCGGCCGCGCCGAGTACTTCGAGGTCGAGGGCGAGGAGCGCGACCCCGTGAAGGTCGACTTCGGCCAGCGCGACGCAACGATCCCCCCGCCCAGCGGGTATGCCGGGGGCACGCCAGCAGGCGCCCCCGCCACCCCGCCCGCCCCGCCCACGCAGGACACCCCGCCAACCCCGTAGGCGCGGCTGGGGTCCACCGGTCGGTGGACGGGGAATCAACCGGGTGGGGCTGACGCCGGCGCCTGCGGGCACGACAGGCTGTAGCCATGTCAACACCAGACGCACCCATCCGTTTGACCGGACTGCGCAAGACCTACGGAGCTCGCGAGGCCGTCGACGGCATCGACCTGCAGATCGAACGAGGCGAGGTGTTCGCGCTGCTCGGCCCGAACGGCGCGGGCAAGACGACGACCGTCGAGATCCTGGAGGGTTTCCGCAAGCGCGACGGCGGCACCGTCAGCGTCCTCGGCGAGGACCCGCAGACGGCGGGTCTCGCCTGGCGCAACCGGCTCGGCGTCGTGCTGCAGTCCTCGACCGGGCTGGACCTCATCACGCCTCGCGAGGCACTGGCCAGCACCGCCAAGGTGTTTCGCACCCCACGCGATGTCGACGAGGTGCTCGCCGCGGTCGGGCTCGTCGACAAGGCGAACGACCGGGTCGGCAAGCTCAGCGGTGGCCAGCGTCGCCGGCTCGACGTCGGCCTGGGCATCGTCGGCACCCCCGAGCTGCTGTTCCTCGACGAACCCACCACGGGCTTCGACCCCCAGGCCCGACGCGACTTCTGGGAGCTGATCGGCTCGTTGGCCGACGGCGGCACGACGATCCTGCTCACGACCCACTACCTGGACGAGGCCGAGCAGCTGGCCGACCGGGTGGGTGTCATCGCCGCGGGCAGGATGCTCGCCCTCGACACCCCGGCCAACCTCGGTGGTCGGGCCTCGTCCGAGGCCACGGTGACGTGGGAGGACGACGCGGGCACGCGGCATACCGAGAAGACAAGCACGCCAACGCAGTTCGTCGCGCGCCTCGGCGCCGAGCTCGGCGGCGAGGTCCGCAAGCTGACCGTGACCCGGCCCTCCCTGGAGGACACCTATCTCTCCCTGATCACCCCGCACCTCGCCGCCGCCGTGACCGGCCGCGAACCCGAACTGGAGGTCGTCGCGTGAACACGTTCGCCATCGGCTGGGACCGCACCGTCCTCGAGCTGAAGATGTACTTCCGCGAGAAGGAGGCGGTGTTCTTCTCCTTCGTCTTCCCGATCCTCATGCTGAGCATGTTCTCGGTGATCTTCGGCGACAGCTTCAGCAAGGGCGACGCTGCTGACGCCGGGGTCACCGCTGCCCGCTTCTTCCTCCCGGGGATGGTCGCGGCCGGCGTGATGCTGACCAGCTTCCAGTCGATGGCGCTGTCCGTCGCGGTCGAGAGGGACGACGGCACCCTCAAGCGGCTGCGGTCGACGCCGATGCCGCCGGTCGCCTACTTCCTCGGCAAGGTCGGGCTGGTGGCGATCACGAGCCTCGCGCAGTTCGCGCTGCTCATCGCCGTCGCCAAGCTCGGGTTCGGCGTCCAGCTGCCGACCGACGCGGGGCGGTGGGGCACCTTCGTGTGGGTGTTCCTGCTCGGTGTCGCCTCAGGCACGGTGCTCGGGATCGCCTTCTCCTCCCTGGCTTCCTCGTCCCGCTCTGTCGGCGCCATCGTCATCGCACCGACCCTCATCCTGCAGTTCATCTCCGGCGTCTACTTCGCCTTCACCGACCTGCCCGAGTGGCTCAAGCAGGTGGCTTCGGTCTTCCCCTTGAAGTGGATCGCGCAGGGCATGCGGTCGGTGTTCTTCCCCGGCGACTGGCAGGACCAGGAGATGGCCGGCGGGTGGGAGCACGGTCGCACCGCCCTCGTGCTCGCCGCGTGGCTGGTCGCCGGGCTCATCGTCTGTGCCCGCACCTTCCGCTGGACCAAGCGCGGCACGACATGATGGTCACGTGAGTGCCGGGATGAGGGCCACATGAGCACCGACAGCATCGGGCCGGCTGACTGCTCGGAGCAGGGCGCATCAGCCGATGCCCTCGACGAGATGTGGCGCGGCCAGATGCGTTGGTGGCACGGACTGTTCGCCGTCCTCGTCGTGACGACCGTCGTGGTGATGGTGGCAGAGGACAAGGAGTACCTCGGCTGGCGGATCGCCTGCGTGGTCGCCATCGGCGCGGCGTATGCCGTGTGGGGCCGCCGCGGGATGGGTGAGCGTGACCCCGTGGCGGGCATCGCCTACACAGGGGTCGCCTGGGGGCTGATGATCGTCCTCATGTCGCTCGACGGCACGGGCACGGCCTGGATCCTGACGTTCGGGCTCTTCCCGCAGACCTGGGCGATCCTGCCGCGCAACAAGGCTGCCGTGACGGTGATCCTCGCTGTGGTCGGGATCGGGCTCGCGCGCCTGTTGCAGGGTCCCCGCACCGGCGACGACGCCATCGGCATCGCGATCAGCACCGTCATCATGCTCGTGCTTTCGCTCACCCTGGGCCTGTTCATCCACCGGATCATCCGGGAGGCCGACGCCCGGGCGCGGACCATCGACGAGCTGCACCGCACGCAGGACGAGCTCGCCGCGGCCGAGCGCGCGCAGGGCGTCGCCGGCGAGCGTGAGCGCATCTCGCGCGAGATCCACGACACCTTGGCGCAGGGCTTCACCTCGGTCGTGACGCTGGCCCGCGCGACCGAGCTGGCGCTGGACCGCGGCGACCTCGCCGCCGTCCGCGAGCGACTGCGGCTGATCGAGCAGACCGCCGCCGACAACCTCTCCGAGGCCCGGCTGATCGTCGCTGAGATGACGCCCGGCCACCTCCAGTCGCGGACGCTTTCCGAGGCCTTGCAGCGGCTCGTCGACGCTGTCTCGGCGGAGAGCGGCATGGCCGGGTCGCTCCGCGTGGACGGGGAGCCGGTCGTCCTCTCGGCCAACTCCGAGGTGGTGCTGCTGCGCACCGCCCAGGAGGGGCTGGCCAACGTGCGGCGTCACTCGGGTGCCTCCACCTTCGAGGTGTTCCTGTCGTATGCCGCGGACGGCCCCATCGCGCTCGTGGTCACCGACGACGGCGTCGGGTTCGACCCGGTCGCCGGGGCCCGGGGCTACGGGCTCGACGGGGCGACTGCCCGTGCCAGTGAGGTCGGTGGCCGGTTCGACGTCGACAGCACGCCGGGCGCGGGCTCGCGACTGAGGGTGGAGGTGCCCCGATGACCGAGGGTGGAGGTGCCCCGATGGCGTTGCGGCTCCTGGTGGTCGACGACCATCCGGTCGTCCGCATGGGCCTGGTGGCGATGCTGTCCGAGCACCCGGACTTCGAGGTGGTCGGTGAGGCCGCCGACGGAGCCGAGGCGGTGGTGCTGGCGGCGCGGCTGAGGCCCGACGTGGTGCTCATGGACCTGCGCATGCCGGTCATGGACGGTGCCGACGCCACGGCCAGGATGCGGGCCGGCGAGCCGGCGCCTGCGGTCCTGGTGCTCACCACCTATGACACGGATGCCGACATCGTCCGGGCGGTGGAGGCGGGTGCCAACGGCTACCTGCTCAAGGACGCACCCCGCGAGACCCTGGCCGACGCCATCCGCCGGGCGGCGCGGGGCGAGACCGTGCTGGCCCCTCCCGTCGTCGCACGACTGGCCAGTCGGATGCGCGCGCCCGCGCCGCCGACGCTGACCGATCGCGAGACCGAGGTGTTGCGGTGCGTCGCCAAGGGCCTGTCCAACGCCGAGGTCGGTCGCGAGCTGCACATCGGGGAGGCCACCGTGAAGACGCACCTCCTGCGGGCCTTCGAGAAGCTCGGGGTGACGGACCGCACGGCAGCCGTCACCGCGGCATACCGGGCCGGGCTGATCGAGCTCTGACGACCGAGCCCGAAGGATTGAGCGCTGAGGATCCAGCCCTGAGGCACGCCGCGGGTGTCTGGCGGGCCTCTTGATCCGGTAAGACCCGGTTCGTCCGATGCACCTGGGGTAGTACCAGTGTCCCTGTCGGCGTGCGCTCGGGCCCGCGACCATGGGTGATAGACCGCGGCGCATCCGCACGCGCCCCGCGGCGAATGGAGAGGGGTCAACAATGCGCAATGTCTACCGGGTACTGGCGTTCCTCGTGGCGATCGAGGTGGCCATCCAGGCGATGTTCGTCGTCTATGGCGACGCAGGGTTGGGGCTGTGGATCGAGAACGATGGTGGTGTGGTGGACAAGGCGACCTTTGATGCGGCGATCGAAGGGGGCGAGGCGCCCTTCCCGGAGTTCCAGGCCCTCCTTCTGCACGGGATGAACGGGATGATGGTCATCCCCGCGTTGGCGCTGTTGCTGGTCATCTCGTCGTTCTTCGCGAAGGTGCCGCGCGGCATCCTGTTCGCGTTCGCGGTGCTGGTGCTCGTCCTGCTGCAGGTCACCCTGGGCCTGATGGGTCACAGCATCGCGGCACTGGGTGCCCTGCACGGTCTCAACGCGCTGGCGCTGTTCTCGACGGCGGCCTGGACGGGAATCAGGGTGAAGCGGGCTGCTCCGGCGAGGACTGGAGCGCGCGAGTCCGCTGATCGCGTTGCCGTCTGAAGGGCAGGCTCGCCGGCATGGCCGGGTCCGACTGGTGGTCGCGCTTGCGGCGACCCTCGCGGTCCTGGTCCCGCTGGCCTGGATGTGGGCCGCCAGCCTGGTTCCGTCGTCCTACTCGGTGATGCGGATGGGGCCGGTCGACCTCGGTGGCGTGGCCGAGCTGCATGCGCACCTGCCGGGCGCCACCGGAGGCCGCGACGTCACCACCCTCGCCGAACCCGACGACGGGACTCCCGACGTCGAGGTCACCCTGACCGCGCGCCGGCAGAAGGTGACCATCGCCGGCGGACCCACGCTCACGGCATACACCCTCAACGGCACGACGCCGGGGCCGACGATCCGTGCGCAGGCGGGTGACCTCGTGCAGGTGACCCTCGTCAACGAGTCGGTTCCGGGCGGCACGACCCTGCACTGGCACGGGATCGATGTGCCCAACGCCGAGGACGGTGTCGCCGGGGTCACCCAGGACGCCGTGCCGATCGGCGGTCGGCACGTCTACCGGTTCCGCGCCGACCAGGTGGGCACCTTCTGGTACCACTCGCACCAGGTCTCGCACGCGCAGGTGGTCAAGGGCCTGCTGGGAGCTGTCGTCGTCACCCCTCGCGGTGGCATCGGCGGCGACGTCGACGTCGTGGGGCTGTCGCACCTGTACGCCGGCAAGCGGGCGGTGCAGGGCAGGGCCGGAGATGTGCCGGTCGAGGTCGCGCCCGGGGCGAGTGCCAGGGTGCGGATCATCAACACCGACAACGGAATCATGCCGGTGTGGGTGAGTGGGGCGGCGTTCGAGCTGGTAGCCGTCGACGGCACGGACGTGAACCAGCCGACGGCCGTCGAGGGCCGGAAGGTGCTGGTGCCGGCGGGAGGTCGGGCCGACCTGCGGGTGAGGGTGCCGACCTCGGGTGAGGCCGTACGGGTGGAGATGGGCGGAGCCGCGCTCGTGCTGGGTCCGGCCGGTCGCTCGGGGACCGCCACCCGCGCGCCCAGGCCCGTCGTCGACCTGCTGACCTACGGCTCGCCTGCCGCACTGCCCTTCGACCCGGCGAGTCCCGACCGGCGGTTCGACTACGAGATGGGTCGGCGCCCGGGCTTCCTCAACGGACGCCCCGGGGTGCAGTGGACGATCAACGGCCAGATGTTCCCGGCAGTCCCGATGTTCATGGTCTCCGAGGGCGACGTCGTCGTGATGCACATCGACAACCACTCGGGCGAGACGCACCCGATGCACCTGCACGGGCACCACGTCGTCGTGCTGGCGCGCGACGGGGTAAAGGCCACGGGCAGTCCGTGGTGGACCGACTCCCTGGAGGTCAACAGCGGTCAGACGATGGATGTGGCTTTCGTCGCCGACAACCCCGGCATCTGGCTGGACCACTGCCACAACCTGCCGCACGCCCAGGAGGGTCTGGTCGCCCACCTGATGTACGAGGGGGTGACCACCCGGTTCCGACTGGGGCGGGACACCCCCAACAGCCCTGAGTAAGTGGGGTGCCTTGGGGTGGCGTCACCCAAGTCCCTGAACCCGAGAAAGGTAGGACTGGTGGGTCAGACGCGGTCGTCGCGCAGGTCCTCGATGGCCTCGCCGGTCTCATCGACGATCTCCTCCGCGTCGGTCCGGCCGCGGCGAGCCCGGATCACCTCGACGACCATGGGGACCAACGACACGGCCACGATCGCCAGGATGGCCAGCTCGAGGTGGTCCTTGAGCGCGGGGAACGAGTTGCCCAGGAAGTAGCCGAGCAGCGTCACGACCCAGACCCACAGGACTGCGCCGACCCCGCTCCACAGGAAGAAGTGCCGGCGCTCCATCCGGCTCACCCCGGCGACGACGGTGATGAAGGTGCGCACGATGGGCACGAACCGGCCGATGACCAGTGCCTTGGCGCCGTGCTTCTCGAAGAAGGCGTGGCTGTCGTCGAAGTACTTCTTCTTCAGGATGCGGCCGTCGCGCTCATAGAGCGGTCGGCCCACGGCGCGGCCGATCTCGTACCCGACGACGTTGCCCGCGAACGCCGCGACGCTCAGCACCACGAGGGCGACGACCAGGTTCATCGAGAAGTCACCGGTGCTGATGAACAGCCCGATGGCGAAGAGCAGCGAGTCACCGGGCAGGATCGGGAAGAGCAGCCCGCACTCGATGAAGACGATCGCCACGCTCACCCAGAAGAACTGGGATCCGAAGTGGTCCAGGAGCCACTGGGGGTCCATCCAGTTGGTGCTGAGTGAGTGCATGGACTACAGGGTATGCCGCGTGCCCGCGACCGCCCGAATCCTCACCTGAGAGCAGCCTGAGCCCGACAGCAACCCCTCGGGCGCGAGTTTGAAGGATCTGCCGGACCAGGGTCCGGCAGATCCTGCAAAGACTCCAAGGTCAGTCGGGGTGGGCAACCGGCTTTCGGTCCGGCAGGGGCACGATGCCCAGCCCGAGGACCGCGGCGACGGGCAGCAGCGGCCACACCCAGTGGACACCTTCACGCGAGACGATCCCGGACGCCGCCATCACCCCGAGTCCACCGCACACTGCCGCGGTCGCGACCGCCGGGCGCCACACGGAGGGCGCGGGGCGACGGTCGCGGATGGGCTTCTCGAACCGGCCGAAGAGCAGGACCAGCCCGGAGGTCACAGCGCCGAGGACGGCGAACCACACCGGCCTGGTGGTCCACCAGTACCCGGTGAGTGGAGTCGCCCGGAGCCCGAAACCCCCTGCCAGCAAGGACATCCCGATGACCAGCACCATGGCCGTGAGGTGCCAGAGGTAGAGCGACATGATGCGCAGGTTGACCACGACGGCAACGGCCCACACCCTCGGGCGTTCCAGCAGGACAGCCAGCCGCCGCTCGGCCAGCAGCACCACGCCGGCCTGGACCATCCCCAGGAAGGCCAGCGTGACGCGGGTCGGGTAGGAGTTGTTGAGGACGGCACCCTCGACCCCGATCATCGAGACGGGGTAGGGGCCGGCCCAGACGAGGGCCACGAGCCCGACGAGGCCGACGGCGGCGAGCGAGGCCCGCCGCCCCGTGGTGGCCAACGAGCCGTCGAGCCAGGCGAAGCCCAGCTGGTGCACCGTGGCCCAGACGACGAGGTAGTTGGCGAACCCCACCCAGTGGTTGTCGCCGGCGATGCTCCACCAGTCGACCAGGCCCCCGAGGGTGAGCCCGGCCCCCACGCTCCACCAGCCCAGGCGCTCCCAGGCTGCGAGCAGGAGGGGCGCCACCGCGACCACGACGATGTAGGCCGCGAGGAACCAGGTGGGCACGAGGGCGACCTGCGACGCAGTGCGCAGCGTTGCCCCGGGGACGCCCGCGGCATACGCGATGGAGGCGATCGCCAGCCACACGAGGAGGAGGGGGACCACCGGAGCGGCGAGCCGTTGGAGCCGCGCCCGCAACCACGTGGCGTAGGTCTCGCCGCGGCGACGGGCAGAGCGCCAGGACAGGCCGTTCGCGTAGCCGCCGACGATGAAGAACAGCGGCATCACCTGGAAGACCCAGGTGAGCGGGTGGCTCCACGGTGCGATGTTGAGCACGGCGTTCGGCACGAGCTTTCCGTCCCGCACCATGACCGCGGCCATCAGCCAGTGGCCGAGGACGACGGTCAGGATCGCGGCGGCGCGCAGGAAGTCGACGACGCGGTTTCGGTCAGCGGGGGTGGCGGCAGCGAGGGCGCGGGGGTCCATGGGTCGAGCGTGGCGGGTCGGGGGGCGCGGCGCCTGAGTAGCAGCGCCCATCCGCCGGCAGCGGCGTGGCACACTCCGCCCCCTAGGGTGGCGGGCGTGAAGGACGAGGCGAGCCCGAGCGACGAGGTCGGCGTGGGCCCGTGGTCGGGCGACTGGCCGGCCGGCGACCACTGGGACGCCGAGCTACTACGCGACGGTGACCGCCGCAACGTCGTGGACGGCTACCGCTACTGGCGGCACGACGCCATCGTCGCTGACCTCGACACCCACCGCCACGACTTCCACGTGGCCGTCGAGAACTGGGGCCACGACTTCAACATCGGGTCGGTCATCAGGACGGCGAACGCCTTCAACGCCAAGGCTTTCCACATCGTCGGCAAACGACGGTGGAACCGCCGGGGAGCGATGGTCACCGACCGCTACCAGCACGAGCACCACCACCCGACCGTGGAGGACCTCGTCACCTGGGCCGCGACGGCGGGCACCGGCGCCGGCGGCCCGCCACGCGGCATACCCCTCATCGGGATCGACAACCTGCCGGGCTCGCTGCCCCTGGAGACCTATGACCTGCCGCGCGAGTGCGTGCTCGTCTTCGGACAGGAGGGGCCAGGGCTGTCGGCGCCGATGCGTGCGGCCTGTGAGGTGGTGCTGCACATCGAGCAGTTCGGGTCGACGCGCTCGATCAACGCCGGCGCTGCGGCAGCGATCGCCATGCATGCCTGGGTGCGGCGGAACATTTTCGGGCAGGCTGTCGATTAGCACTCCGCTCGCCCGTCATCAGGATGGAAGCACCCACCGATGAGAGGAACAGCCATGACCCAGTACATCGTCCTGCTGCCGGCCGACGAGACCCGCTACGCCTCGGCCTCCGCCGAGGAGCGCACCGACCTCACGGCCGCCCACGGGGAGTTCGTCCAGCTGCTCGCCGAGCGCGGGCACAAGATGACCGGCGGTGCGCAGCTGACCCCGGCCGGGGCGGCGCGGGTGGTCCGCGGGTCCGCCACCGACGAGGTCTCCGTGACCGACGGCCCCTACGCCGAGAGCGCCGAACAGGTCGGCGGCTACTACGTCGTCGAGACCTCGGACGTCGACGACCTGGCCAAGGTCTGCGGCCGGCTGCTCGCGACGCCGTTCCACGACGCGATCGAGATCCGGCAGCTCGTCGAGGGCATGTGAGGTCGTCATGACCGAGTACGTCGTCCTCATCGTCGGTGATGCCGACCGCTGGTGGACCACCATGAGCCCGGAGCGACGCCAGGCCGGGTATGCCGAGTACACCCGGTTCGGGGAAGAGCTGGGCCGGCGTGGTCACAAGATCGTTGGTGGAGCGGAGCTGCACGCGACCTCCGAGGGGCGTCGCATCCCGCGTGGCGGCGGCCCGGTCACCGACGGCCCCTTTGCCGAGGTGACGGAGCAGGTCGGCGGCTTCTACCAGATCGAGACCGACGACCTCGACGACCTGTTGGAGTGCTGTCAGATCATCGCCGCCGTCGGGGACGGCATCGAGGTGCGGCGGGTGGTCAAGCCCGAGGACCGCGGGTCGTGAGGTACGTCGTCCTCATCGCCTACGAGCCCGGCCGCTGGGCCGAGGCCGGCGAGGAGGTGCGGCAGGAGTACTTCGATGCCCACCACGCCTTCGAGCGGTTCGTCGACGAGCACGGACGGCGACTCGGCAGCGCGGCGTTGAGCGATGCCGACCTGGCGACGACGATCCGGCGTGACGGCGACGGCTCGGACGTCGTCACCGACGGACCCTTCGTCGAGCTCGCCGAGCAGATCGGCGGCTACTACGACGTCGAGCTGCCCGACCTCGACGCCGCCATCGCGGCCGCTCGGCTGCTGCCGCGGGACTACACCCTCGAGATCCGTTCCGTGGTCGGCGTGGAGGGCTACGAGAGCCGGTGAGCTCCGACGAGGTCGGCGGGTCGGCCGAGTACCCGGCCGAGGTGCTGGCCACCGTGGTGCGGGAGGAGTGGGGACGGCTCACGTCCCTGCTCCTCGCCCGCTTCCGCCGACTCGACCTCGTCGAGGACGCGCTCGCCGACGCTGTCGAGACCGCGACGCGGCGCTGGACCCGCGACGGCGCACCCGACAACCCGGCGGCCTGGCTCCACACGGCGGCCCGGCGCCGCGTGCTGGACCGGCTGCGCGCCGAGTCGATGGCGCACCGCAAGGTGCCACTGCTGATCATCGAGGCCGAACGCGAGGAGGGATCGCCCGTGCGCGCAGACCCCGGCGACCTCGTCGAGGACGACCTCCTGCGGCTGGTCCTCATGTGCACCCACCCCGCGCTCGACCCCGCCACGGCGAGCGCCCTCGCGCTGCGCCTGGTGCTCGGCGTGAGCACCGCCGACATCGCCCGCCTGTTCCTCGTGCCGGAGCCGACCATGGCGGCCCGCATCACCCGCGCCAAGCGCAAGATCGTCACGGCAGGTATCCCCTTCGCCTTCCCTTCCGCGGAGGCGCTGCCCGACCGGCTCGACACCGTGGCCCAGACTGCCTACCTGGCGTTCACGGCCGGCTACGCCCCCGGCTCCGGACCGGACGCCGTGCGCACCGGCCTCGCCGGTGAGGCGATTCGGCTGGTCCGCGTCGTGCTCGCCCTGCGCCCCGAGACGCCAGTACTGGTGGCCCTCCTCGCCCTGATGCTGCTGCAGCACTCGCGTCGCGACGCGCGCGTCGACGAGACGGGGAGGATCGTGCTGCTGCCCGACCAGGACCGGTCGCGCTGGCACCGTGACGAGGTCGACGAAGCCGTGCGGCTGCTCGGGTCGCCGAGCCTCACCGGCCCGATCACCCTCCAGGCGGCGGGGTATGCCGTGCAGGCCCGGATCGCGGTCGAGCACGCCACCGCACCCACTGCCTCCGCGACGCCGTGGGATCGGGTCGTCGCCCTCTACGACGAACTCCTGGCGCTGACGCCCACTCCCAGCGCGCGGCTGGCGCGCGCCGTCGCCGTCGCCGAGGCCCGCGGACCGCAGGAGGGACTGGCGGCCCTCGAGGGACTGGACGACCTGCTCGCGCACACCCACCGGCTGCCTGCCGTCCGCGCCGAGCTGCTCACCCGCGCCGGCGACCGCGAAGGTGCGGCCGCGGCATACGCCGTCGCCTTCGAGCGCTGCGGCAACGAGGCGGAACGCGCCCTGCTCAGTGAGCGGCAGACGGCCCTGGGCATCAGCGGGGACTGAGCCAGGGGCGGGGCACTGGACCGACCCACCAGCCTGAGACACGGGTGTCCGCCTTCGCGCGGGTCGTGCAAAGATCGGCGACGACGCAAGGCCGCCCCACGCACGAGTCGAAGGAGACTTCCATGCCCATCGCCACCCCCGAGGTGTATGCCGACATGCTGGACCGCGCGAAGGCCGGCTCCTTCGCGTACCCCGCGATCAACATCTCGTCCTCGCAGACGCTGAACGCGGCGATCCGCGGCTTTGCGGAGGCCGGCAGCGACGGCATCGTCCAGGTGTCGACAGGTGGCGCCGAGTACCTCTCCGGCCCGACCGTCAAGGACATGGTGACCGGATCCATCGCGCTCGCGGCCTACGCCCACGAGGTCGCCAAGAAGTACGACGTCAACATCGCGCTGCACACGGACCACTGCCCCAAGGACAAGCTCGACGGCTTCGTCCGCCCGCTGCTGGCGGCCTCCGCCGAGCGCGTGAATGCCGGTGGCACGCCGTGGTTCCAGTCGCACATGTGGGACGGCTCCGCCGTGCCGCTCGACGAGAACCTCGAGATCGCCCGCGAGCTGCTGGGCCTCGCCAAGGCGGCCCACATCATCCTCGAGATCGAGGTGGGCGTCGTCGGCGGCGAGGAGGACGGCGTCGAGGGCAAGATCGACGACAAGCTCTACTCGACCCCCGAGGACGCGCTCGCGACCGTCGAGGCGCTGGGCCTGGGCGAGCAGGGTCGCTACCTCACCGCGCTGACCTTCGGCAACGTCCACGGCGTCTACAAGCCGGGCAACGTCAAGCTCCGCCCCGAGATCCTCAAGGCAGCCCAGGACGCCGTCGTCTCGGCCAAGGGACTGGCTGCGGATGCCAAGCCGTTCGACCTCGTCTTCCACGGTGGGTCCGGCTCGACGCCTGAGGAGATCGCGGCTGCGGTGGACTACGGCGTCGTCAAGATGAACGTCGACACCGACACCCAGTACGCCTTCACGCGTCCCGTCGCCGGTTACATGCTCAGCAACTACTCGGGCGTCTTCAAGATCGACGGCGAGGTCGGCAACAAGAAGCAGTACGACCCGCGCGCCTGGGGCAAGGAGGCCGAGGCCGGCATGGCAGCCCGCGTCGTCGAGGCCTGCGAGAACCTGCGCTCGGCCGGCACCCACGCATGAGCGACAACCTCCTCGGCATCCCCGAGACCCGGCTGCCCGTCGACCCCGCTGCGGCCAAGCTCGAGGAGGGCGTCGCCGCGGACCAGGTGGCCGCGGCATACCCGACCTCGTCGCTGGCCTGGGCCACGCTGGCCGAGCACGCGCTGGCGGACGGTCGCACCGTCGAGGGCTACGCCTACGCACGCACCGGCTACCACCGCGCCCTGGACTCGCTGCGCAAGAACGGCTGGCGCGGTCAGGGTCCTGTGCCGTGGGAGCACGAGCCCAACCGCGGTTTCCTTCGCGCGCTGGCCGCCCTGTCCAGGGCCGCCGGAGCGATCGGCGAGACCGAGGAGGAGCTGCGGTGTGCGCAGTTCCTGCGCGACTCCTCCATGACGGGGGCGCGCGAGCTCGGTCTCTGAGGGGGTCGGGCCGTCCTCTCGCCGGCGCGAGGACGGCGGGCTCGCGCACCCACGAGAAGCAGTGACGCCGGGGGACCGGACCCGATTTCCCAGATCCCGTCCCCCGGCGTCGCCCCCTGCCGCGGACCGGGGCCCGCGGGTGGCAACTCGTCAATGTCGTCCCCTGCCGCCTGACGAGCAGCGCTCGGTCATTGTGCACATACGAGGGGCACCCGAGGTGGCACTATGCTGCCAAAGGACAGAGGATGTCACTACCGTGTGGGAGGCGTCTTGACCAGCGGCGATGCCTTGTCTCGCGACGTGGAACGGATGCTCACCGAACCCATGGAGCGCCTGTTCGGCGTCCTCGAACGTGGCGAGCGAGAGCTGGAGGCACGCCGGGCCGAGCTCGCCGAGGTCCGCTACGCCCTCTTCCAGCTCTCGGCGGGCGGCGCGGCCGCCCAGCACGCGCGGCACAGCGTCGTCGAACCGCTCGCCGCCGACATGGCGGCTCCGATGCTGCGCTACCTGCTGCAGAACACCACCGGCTTGTCCCGGGTCAGCACGATGAGCGTCGACGTGGGGGCCGGGGTCGTGCAGGAGAACTACCGGCTCAACCAGGACCTGCTGACGCAAGGCCGGTTCCGCCAGCGGACGATCTACCCGATGGACATCGTGGCCGGCGAGGACGGCCGCGCCTGGGTGCAGTCCTTCGCAGCGGCAGGCGAGGAGCAGCGGCTGTCACTGTCACCGCCGAGCGAGTTCTCCATCTTCGACCAGCACTCGCTCGTGGCCGTGTCCGAGTGGGGCAACCCCGACAGCGACTACGTCATGGTCCGTGACCCGATGCTCATCGCGGCCTTCACACAGCTGTTCGACCGCGCGTTCGACCTGGCCCTGCCGGTCGTGCCCCACGATGACCAGGACGACGAGGACCTGCGCCTCGTGAAGCTGCTGGGACTCGGTCTGAAGGACGAGTCGATCGCCCGCTACCTCGGGTGCAGCCTGCGGACCGTTCGCCGACGGGTGGCCTCGCTGATGGCTCGACACGGCGTGCAGACCAGGTTCCAGCTCGGGCAGGCGGCGGCCAGCGGTGAACTCGGCTCCCCTCGCGAGACCGTGGAACGGTAGCCTTTCCCGGTACGGGCCCCGTGCGAACACCACGGGGCCTGCTGCATGACCACGGTGACCGACTCCGTCACCGACGCAGACATGGAGAGGTGCGGTATGCCGGCAATCGTGCTCGTGGGCGCTCAGTGGGGCGACGAGGGCAAGGGCAAGGCCACCGACCTGATGGGCAGCGACGTCGACTACGTCGTGAAGTTCAACGGTGGCAACAACGCAGGCCACACCATCGTGATCGAGAAGGACGGCAAGCGAGAGAAGTACGCCCTCCACCTGCTCCCGTCGGGCATCCTCACCCCGACCTGCACCCCGATCATCGGCAACGGCGTCGTCGTGGACCTCGCGGTGCTCTTCGAGGAGATCGACGGCCTCGAAGCGCGAGGAGTCGACACCTCACGACTGCTGGTCAGCGCGAACGCGCACATCATCGCCCCCTACAACCGGGTGCTCGACAAGGTCACCGAGCGCTTCCTCGGGTCGCGCAAGATCGGCACGACCGGCCGCGGCATCGGCCCGACCTATGCCGACAAGATGGCGCGCAACGGCATCCGTGTGCAGGACCTGTTCGACGAGAAGATCCTGCGCCAGAAGGTCGAGGCGGCGCTGGCCCTCAAGAACCAGATCCTCGCCAAGATCTACAACCGCCGTGCGGTCGAGGTCGACGAGGTGATGGAGGAGCTCCTCGGGTATGCCGAGCGGTTGCGTCCCATGGTCGCCGACACCTCCCTGGTGCTCGAGCAGGCACTCAACGAGGGCAAGACCGTGCTGCTGGAGGCCGGGCAGGCGACCCTGCTCGACGTCGACCACGGGACCTACCCCTTCGTCACGTCGTCCAGCGCGACGGCTGGTGGCGCCTGCACCGGCTCCGGCATCCCGCCGACTCGGGTCAACACCGTGATCGCGATCCTCAAGGCCTACTCGACGCGAGTGGGTGAGGGCCCCTTCCCGACCGAGCTGTTCGACGCCAACGGCGAGTTCCTGCGCAAGACCGGCGCCGAGTTCGGCACGACCACCGGCCGCCCGCGCCGCTGCGGATGGGTGGACACCGTGGTCGGTCGCTACGCCACGCGGATCAACGGGGTCACCGACTTCGTCATCACCAAGCTGGACGTGCTGACGGGTCTGGACACCATCCCGGTGTGCGTGGCCTACGACGTCGACGGGGTCAGGCACGACGACATGCCGGTCAACCAGACCGACTTCCACCACGCCAAGCCGATCTACGAGGACCTCCCCGGCTGGTGGGAGGACCTGACAAAGTGCCGGACGTTCGAGGACCTGCCGGCGAACGCCCAGGCCTACGTCCTGCGGCTCGAGGAGCTCATCGGCGCTCGGGTCTCCGCCATCGGCGTGGGCCCGGGTCGCGACGAGATCATCAGTCGCCACTCCCTGCTCGGCGCCTGAGCTCACTGGTTCGTCCCGCCAAACCCTCCGGGCACGTTGTGCGGGACCCGCGCCGAGGTCAGGTGTGGGTCAGGCGGGGCGCAACACCGTCATCCGGTGCGCGGCGCGGGTGAGGGCGACGTAGAGGACGCGCACTCCCCCCGGGGACTCGGCCGCGATCTCCTCGGGGTCGACGATGACCGTCGCGTCGTACTCCAGACCCTTGGTCGACATGGGGTCGATGACGCCGACCCGGTCGCTGAGGGCGCCCAGCCCGGCCAGCGACGCGGCATACCTGGTCGGGGTGATGACCGCGATCGAGCCCTCCACCTCGTCGAGCAGCGCCTCGACCGCGGAGGTCGCGGCGGCCTCCCAGCCGCCGTCGGCGACGGTGGTGTCGACTGGGTCGACGCCGGTCTCACGGACAGCGCGGGGGATGTCGGCATCCGGCACGTGGGCCTGGACCACCTTCGCCGCGTAGTCGAAGATCTCGCGGGCGTTGCGGTAGTTGGTGTCCATGTGGAAGAGGCGACGCTCCTGTGACCCGAAGGCTTCCTCGCGGGCACGGCCTGCCTCCACGGCGTCGGGCCACGACGCCTGCGCAGCGTCGCCGACGACGGTCCACGACGAGTAGCGGCCGCGGCGACCGAGCATCCGCCACTGCATCGGGGACAGGTCCTGAGCCTCGTCGACGAGGACGTGGGCGTACTCGCCGGGGCCCTCGATGCGGCCCTGGAGGAGCAGCTCACGCGGGTCGGTCGGGGAGGTGCGTGACGACTTGGTGCCGACGGCGCGGGAGTCCAGACCTGCCCGCACCTCGGCGACACCGAACTGCGAGACGTCCTCGAACTCCTCGATCTCGTAGAACCCGCGCTCCTCGGCCGGGCCGTCCTGGACAGGACCCAGCCGGGCGGAGAGGTCGTCGACGAGGGCGGCGTCGGCGGCCGACCAGGTGCCGACCTCCAGCGCGTGGCGCATCGAGGCGGCGAACAGGTCGCACTCGTGCGGCGACAGGACACCGGCACCGTGCTGGCGGGCGCGCTCGGGATCGGCGAGCCACAGCAGCACGTCACGGGGGTCCACCTGCGGCCACCAGGCGGCGAGGAACGCGTCCACCTCCAGGTGGTCCTCGAACCGGTCCATGAACTCGGCCCGGTCGCCCTCGCGGACGCTCGCCCAGGCAGCCTCGGCGAGCGCGCTCTGGACCGCCTTGGCCGACAGGTTGCGCTGGTGGTTGCGCAGCACCTGCGCCCGGATCCGGTCGAGCGCGGGTGCGTCGACCCGGACCGCCTTGCCGTTGACGAAGGCGCGGAACGCCTGCGGCGCGTCCGGGGGTGCGTCCGACGAGGCGCGCGCCAGCAGCCGCCGGATGCGCAGGGAACCCTTGATGGCGGCCACCTCTGGCGTGTCCAGCCGGGTCGCCGTGATGCCGTCGACGACGTCGCCGAGCGAACGCAGCGTCACCGACTCCTCACCGAGCGAGGGCAGCACGCGCTCGATGTATGCCGTGTAGGCGGACGAGGGGCCCACCACCAGGATGCCGCCCGCCTCGAACCGGCGGCGGTCGGAGTAGAGCAGGTAGGCGGCGCGGTGCAGGGCGACGACCGTCTTGCCGGTGCCCGGGCCGCCGGTGATCTCGGTGATGCCGCGCGCCGAGGCCCTGATCGCCTCGTCCTGGTGGCGCTGGATCGTGGCCACGATGTCGCGCATCTGGGCACCACGGCTGCGGGTGAGGGCTGCGAGGAGCGCGCCGTCGCCGACGACCACGAGGTCGTCGGGGGCATCGGTCACCATGAGGTCGTCCTCGACGCCGACCACGTCCGGGCCCTTGCACCGCAGGACCCGACGGCGCAGGACATCCATGGGTTCGACGGGAGTGGCCCGGTAGAAGGCGGCTGCTGCGGGCGCGCGCCAGTCGATCACGAGGGGCTCGTAGTCGTCGTCGCGGACTCCGAGCCGGCCGATGTAGCGGATCTCGCGGTCCGGCTCCTTGGCCTCGTGGGCCAGGGCGTGGTCGAGGTCGAGCCGCCCGAAGACGAGGCCTTCGTACTGGGTGTCGAGCGTGGACCGGCGACGGGCGGCATTGAAGACCAAGGCATCCCGCTCGAACAGCCCGGTCAGCTCCTCGTCGCGGACGTCGCCGGTGCGGTCGGTCCGGCCGCGGGCCAAGCCATCGGCCTCGACCAGGCCGGCCCGGGCCTGGGCCTTGAGGAGCTCGGCATAGACGAGGTCGACATGGGCCTGCTCGATGGCGATCTCACGGGCGACCTCGGCGCTGGACGCCTTCGCGCTCGAGTGGTCCGATCCCGTCACGGTGCAACGCTTTCTGGTTGTGCGGCTTGGTGTGGTGCGACGTGCTTCCTCCCGGGGGAGAACGCACGAGTCTAGCGAGCACGAGGAGCCCCGCCGTGCACCAGTTCACAGGGTGGCGAGGGCTAGATCATCCCGCGGCGGGCGGCCTGGACGCCGGCCTGGAACCGGGTGCCGGCGCCGAGCTGGTCCATCAGCGCCCGGACTCGGCGCTCGACGGTGCGCTGGGACACCCCGGCCTGACGCGCGATCGTCGCGTCGGGAGCCCCGGCCGCGAGGAGGGCAAGGATCATCTGGTCGCGCCGTTCGTTGGCCATCCCGCCGAGGCCGAGTGGCGAGCCGAGGTCCCAGAGGTGGTCGGACAAGGCGATCAGGGCCAGCACCATCGACCGGGCGCGGATGAGGGCCGACCCGAAGCCCGAGGGGTCGAAGGCACTCACGTCGACGATCGCCGCGGCCTCGTCGACGATCACGGCGGAGAACGGCACCGAGGACGTCAGGCGGAACCGTTCGCCACCGCGCTCGCGGGCCTCGAGGATCTCCAGCGCCCCGTCGATCTCCAGGACCTCCGTGTCGTAGACCGTCGTGTAGTCGAGCTGGTTGCCGCTCACGCCCCGTGTCGGCTCCTCGTGGCTGTGCAGCGGGCTGGCGAAGATCGCCCGCGTGCGCGGTGACAGCGACCGGAAGCTGCGGATCTGCCGGGTGCCGGCGGCCACGGCTTCCGCGGTGACCGCCGCGATCTCGTCCATGGAGTTCAGGATCCGCACTGTGCCCACGTCGGGTGTGCGGGACGCCGACCTCGCCTGGAAGAACACCTGCGCGAGCTCGTGTGCGGCAGAACGGGTTTCGCGCGCCCGACGCTCGTAGTCGAGGGCAAGGGCAGGCAGGGAGATGTCCGGCGGGATGACCTCGATCCGGTCGCCCGGGTGGACGCGGATCAGCCCGCGGCTCGCCAGGACCTCGAGCGAGTGGTCGATCAACGGAGCCTTCATGCCCTGGGCGACCAGCAGCGCCTTGGTCGGGTCCGGATGCTGCAGTGCGGCCAGGAAGACCCGGGTGATCACGCCTTCGGCCTCGTCGTCGTCGGCGGCGAGCTCCAGGCTGCTCGCCAGCGCGCGCTCGTCGATCGCCGGGTCCTTCGGCCGGTTGGTCGCCTGGCCCCTCCCGTCCACGGTCCCCGCTGACTGGCTCTCGACGACCATGGGGCACATGCTCGTCTCCTGGCGAGATTCCGTCAATGACGCAAGTCCGCCACCTCTGGGCTTTACCTCCGGGCCGACCATGGTCCACTCTGGAGTCAGTCGACAGCGTCGACCCACGTGCATGGTTGCAGGTTCCCCCGCCAGGCGACCGCACGTCGGCTGCGCGGCGTCCCCGGGAGATGTCCCCCCTGCCTCCCCGGGACGCCGCGCACTCATCTCCGGCGGACCGCTGACGACGACTTTCGCGGCGACTCTCTACGCTGGGGGCCGTGAAGGTACTCGTCATCGGCTCCGGTGCTCGCGAGCACGCCCTCGTCAAGTCCCTGGGCGCCGACCCGGAGGTGGAAGCGGTGATCGTCGCCCCCGGAAACCCGGGGATGGACGCGATCGCCCTGTGTGAGGCCCTCCCGGGCGGCGTGCTGGACGGGCCGGGCATCGCGGCGCTCGCCCGCAGGCACGGCGTCGACCTCGTGGTGATCGGCCCGGAAGCGCCCCTGGTGGCCGGGGTCGCCGATGCGGTGCGCGACGAGGGTTTCGCAGTGTTCGGACCCTCCGCTGAGGCCGCACGCCTAGAGGGCAGCAAGTCCTTCGCCAAGGAGGTCATGGCGGCAGCGGACGTGCCCACGGCCCTGGCCCGGGTCTGCGGCACCCTCGACGAGGTCGCCGACGCCCTCGACGCACTGGGCGCACCGCACGTGGTCAAGGACGACGGGCTGGCCGCCGGCAAGGGCGTCGTCGTCACCGACGACCGCGACCAGGCGTTGGCCCATGCGCAGCTCTGCCTGGCCAAGGAGGGCGGCACCGTGGTCATCGAGGAGTTCCTCGACGGTCCCGAGGTCTCGTTGTTCTGCCTCTGCGACGGCAGCACCGTCGTCCCACTGGCCCCCGCCCAGGACTTCAAGCGGGTCGGTGACGACGACCAGGGCCCCAACACAGGTGGGATGGGCGCCTACTCGCCGCTCGACTGGGCGCCGGCCACGATGGTCGACGAGCTGGTCAGCCGCGTCGCCCAGCCGACCGTCGACGAGATGGCTCGCCGGGGCACTCCCTTCGTGGGGGTCCTCTACATCGGGGTGGCGATCACCTCCCGTGGCCCACGGGTCATCGAGTTCAACGCCAGGTTCGGTGACCCCGAGACCCAGGTCGTGCTGGCTCGGCTGCAGACCCCGTTGGGTGGACTGCTGAAGGCTGCGGCCACCGGTCAGCTCGACGACATCGCCCCGCTCACGTGGTCGCGGCAGCATGCCGTCACGGTCGTCGTCGCCTCCCAGAACTACCCGGACACCCCGCGGACCGGCGACCCCGTGAGCGGCGTCGAGGACGCGGCTGACGTGCCCGCGGCATACGTGCTCCATGCGGGCACGGCCCGCGACGAGGACGGGGTGCTCGTGTCAGCGGGGGGACGGGTGCTGTCCGTGGTCGCCCTGGGCGAGAGCCTCACCCAGGCGCGCGAACGCGTCTACGAAGCCGTGGACCACATCGAGCTCGAGGGTTCGCACCACCGCACCGACATCGCGCTCGCGGCCCAGCGCAACGAGCTGCACGTCGGCTGAACCTCACGCATCACCCGGCCCGGCGCGCCGCCACGAAGCCGACGACGCCGACCATCGCGCAGCTCACCATCGTCGACGCGAAGAGCCAGCCGGGCAGGTGGGGCGCCTGCCACGCGATGAGGGCGCCGGCGACGGCAAGTCCGACCGCCTGGGCCACGGATGCGGTGAGGCTCGACGCCGCCGTGATCCGGCCCTGGTCCTGCATCGGGGCGAAGCGCAGCAGCTGCGTGGACAGCGTCGGTGAGACCACGCCCATGCCCAGCCCGGCCACCCCCCAGAGCGCCAGGCCTGCGACGACGGGCAGCGCGTCGAGGCTCGTGAGGGCCGGGCCCAGGACACCGACGGCGATGAGCCCGAAACCGATCTGGAGGCGTCTGACCGGGCTGACCGCACGCTGGACCGCGCCGAGCCCGTGGACCTGCGAGCCCGCAGCCCAGCACAGCCCGGTCACGGTGAGGCTGACGCCCGCCGCCGCGGGGCCGAGGCCGTGGATCGTCGTGAGCATGAGGGGCAGGAGGCTGCCGGCCGTGCCGAACGCGGCCGCCACGAGCCCGCGGAGGGCGACGAGCGCCGGTATGCCGTGGGCGAACCTGAGCGTCCCGGCCGGCAGGACGGCGCGCACGGCCGGGGCAGCGGAGGCGACCCCGATGAGGACGAGGCCGGCTCCGAGCAGCTCGACGGGTCCGGATCTGCCGAGCAGCGACCCGCCTGCGGTGAGGGCTGCCAGACCTGCCGCCGCCAACGCCGCGGCCCGGACGGCGCGGTGTTCGCGAGCGGTCCAGGCGGTGGGGTGCTCGTGGGGGGTGGCGGCCGTCATGGACGGTCGTAGGAGGAACCACGCCGGCGGGAGGAGCGCCACCCCCACGGCAAAGACCGCGCGCCACGACACGGCCTCCGTCAGCAGTCCGGCGACCGGTGGACCCAGCAGCGAAGGCAGCACCCAGGCTGCGGCGAACGCCGCGAAGACCTTGGCACGCAGCTCCTCCGGCAGCGCTCGCGCCATCAGGACCGTCAGCGAGACGTCCATCAGCGCCTCGGCGATCCCGGAACCGAACCGGCCCGCAGCGAAGACCACCATTCCCGGCGCGAGCGCCATCGCCACCTGCGACGCGGCGAACACCACCATGCCTGCCTGCAGCGGCCGCACCGGCCCACGGTGGTCGGCCCACGCGCCGGCCACCACCGTGGCGACGACGAACGACACCAGGGGTGCCGCACTCGCCGCGCCGAACAGCCACAGCCCGTCGAGCTCGCGAGCGACCGTGGGCAGCACGGTCATCGTGGCGCGGTTCTCGAAGGCGCCCAGCGTCACCAGCGCCACCGCCCCGATGGCGAACGGGAGGTGTGCGCGGTCCCGCAGCGTGGCGGTCCTGGTGGCGGCGTCGTGGGTCGCAGTGGGCATGGCGAAGAGTCTGGAAGTTGAAGTGGACTTCAAGTCAAGCGAGGAATCCGGCACGTCTTGCGCTGCCGTTGTCACGTGACGTCGAACTGGGGTCCACGTGCCGACCTGACGGCAGCACGTCGGGGCTACGGCTGGGAGGATGTCGGCCATGACGTCCTCCCAGCCCGACTCGACGCCCGCGCCCCTCGCCCTCCCCGGCTACGCCCACGTCTACTCCGGCAAGGTCCGCGACCTCTACGCCCCGCTGGACGACTCGGGCGAGCCGCGTGACGACCAGCTCCTGCTCGTGGCGAGCGACCGGCTCTCGGCGTTCGACTTCATCCTCGACACCCCCATCCCCGACAAGGGCGCGGTGCTGACCCAGCTGTCCCTGTGGTGGTTCGAGCAGCTCGCCGACGTGGTGCCCAACCACGTCGTCTCGACCGACGTCCCGGCCGAGGTGGCCGGTCGCGCGGTCCTGGTCAGGCGGCTGAACATGCTCCCGGTCGAGTGCGTCGCCCGCGCCTACCTCACCGGCGGTGGCCTGCGCGAGTACGTCACCGACGGCCACGTGAGCGGCGTGGCGCTCCCGGACGGTCTGGTCGACGGGTCACGGCTCCCCGAACCGGTGTTCACCCCGTCCACCAAGGCGCCCGTCGGCGAGCACGACCAACCCATGCCGTATGCCGCCGTGGAACGCGAGCTGGGCGCCGATCTGGCCGCACGCGCCAAGGACCTCACCGTGGCGATCCTCAAGCGGGGCAACGAGATCGCGGCCGATCGCGGCATCCTCATCGCCGACACCAAGGTCGAGTTCGGCCTCGAGGATGACGCCCTGGTGCTGGCCGACGAGGTGCTGACGCCGGACTCCTCGAGGTTCTGGCCGGCCGACCAGTGGGAGCCCGGCCACACGCAGCCGTCGTTCGACAAGGAGTTCGTCCGCGAGTGGCTGATCTCCCCGGCCAGCGGCTGGGACAAGGCCTCCGGCGAGGCCCCGCCCCGGCTGCCCGACGACGTCGTGGAGCGCACGCGTGCCAAGTACGTCGAGGCCTACGAACGCCTCACTGGACGCACCTTCACGGCTGGCTGAGCGGCCTACCGGCCGCCCTCAGGCCAGCGCCGCGTCCTCAGGAGCCTTCCTGCACCGCGTAGATCTCGTCGGCCACCAGGCCGTGCGCTTCGCGGTGGACGGTGTTGGCAGCCTCGGCGTCGGGCGCGTCGACGAGGCAGAAGATCTTGCCCTGCGACTCGTCGACCCAGTAGCGCAGGTACTGCACGTCGTGGCTCGACTGCTCCTGCAGGTCGGCCATGTGGGCCTGGGCGACGTCGCCGATGGCCACCCCGCCGTCGATCGTGTGCACGTCCATGAACAGTGGCATCGTTCTCGCCTTTCGTCCGGGACCCCGGTGGTCCCTCTCCCCGAAAGGTAGGAGTCGGCGGGGCCGCTCCTCATCGGTGACCGGTGCCTAGATTGCGGGGGCGACGGTGCCCATTTCCGTCGTGGGTGATGCGGCAGTGCCGGCCCCGTTCGCACGTGCCCTGGCCACGGCCTCGGTGCGCGACGCCGCGCCGAGCTTGGCGAGGACGGACGCCACGTGGTGGTCGACCGTGCGTTCGGAGATGAACAGGCGGGCGCTCACCTCGCGGTTCGAGAGCCCCTCACCGACGAGGGCGAGCACCTGCTGCTCGCGACCCGTGAGCCCGTGCGGGTGAGCCGTCGCCGCGGCCCGCGGCCCTCGGGGTATGCCGCGCGCCCCGGCCTCCTTCAGCCGTCGCCGTGCCAGGGTGGCGCCCGGCGTCGACCCGATCGAGGTGAACAGGTCGAGCCCCCGGCGCAGGTCGTCCTCGTCATCGGAGGCCATCAGCGCTGCCGCCGCCTCGTAGGGGCACCCGAGCTCCTGCCAGGTTGCGGCCGCGCGTCGGGGGTCTCCCGCGAACTCGGCCGCATAGGGGTCGGGCGCGTCGGCGGGCGCTGCCTCGAGCAACCCGGTGCGCCCCAGCCAGAGGGCGAGCTCTGCCCGGGGCCAGGGCCCCTCGTGCTCGCTTCCCTTCCACACGTCGAGCACCCAGGCCTCGTCGCCGACCGGGCCTCCGGACAGCCACGCTTGCTGGAGCACGGCGACGGCGGCGAAGGCCCGCCAGTAGGGCTCGCCGTTCGCGTCGGCCAGCTCTCTGCACTCGGCGAGTCGGGTCGTGGCCCGGGGGTCACCGAGCCGGGCGAGGGCGGGCCCCATGCCGATCAGGACGTGCAACCGGTTCACCGGGGAGATCTGCTCGGCCAGCATGCTCGTGCACAGGGCGACGGCCTCCGTCAGGCGGCCCATCCGCACCAGGGCCGTGACCCTCGACCCGAGCAGGCACCACCAGAACGTCGGCATCTCGCAGTCCTGGTTGTAGGCCGCCCCCTCCTCGTAGACCCACTCGTACTCGGCGACACGGAGGTGGTCGACGGCCGCCTGGTAGAGGTTGGCGTAACCCCGGGCCGCGTCCCGCTGGAAGCCACCGTCACGGGCGAGGACCAGCGCCTTCTCCATCTGGCCCCACCCGTCGAGGCCGTGGTTGATCCGGTCCCACCCGAGGTTCTGGAGGGTCGAGGCATACATCTCGTCCGACCCGAGCTCCTGTGCCATGGCAAGGCACTGCTCGGCCATGGCCATCCCTTCGTCGGCGCGACCCGTGTCCGACAGCAGGCCGGCCTTGTAGCCGTAGGCCATCACCTTCTCCGTCGACAGTGGGGCGTCGCGCATCATCGAGAAGATCTGCTCGACGAGCTCGGCATGGCCGTTGCCGTCGCAGAGCCGCCACCGCGTGATGGCGAGGGCGCGCAGGTTGCGGCACAGCTGCTCCAGGTCGCCGCTGGCGCGGGCGAACGCGACGGCCAGCTCGCGTGGCGGCAGCGACTCCTCCCACCGGTCCATGAGCGAGAGGGCGTGAGCCAGGCCTTCGTGCAGCTCCGCACGTTCGGTGTCAGTGGCCGACCCGGCATACCGAAGGGCCCGAGTGAACTGCGCGACAGCCTCGGTGGTGGACGACAGGGCGGCTGCCTCCCGAGCAGCCGCGGTCGACTCGGCGAAGGCCTCGTCGACCAGGCCGGCGGCATCCGCGTGGTGGGCGAGGCGCGCGTGGTCAGGGTCCCGGTTCTTCGTGGGGTCCGCAAACCATCGGTATGCCGCGGCGTGCAGCTGGGTGGCGCGGTAGGCGGGGACGTTGGTCTCGACGGCGAGCCGAGCCAGCTCGTGCCTGAAGGCGAACAACCGAACGGGGTCGCCCGGCCCGCCCGCCGGTACCAGTCCACCGGAGGCCAGGCACTCGTCGAGGTGGGCGGGCTCGCGTCCGGACACTCCGGCGATGGTCGCGGCCGAGGCCGGCTGCCCGATGATGGCGGCCGCCCACACGAGCTGCCGCGCGTCGTCGGTGAGCTGTGCCGTGCGGGCAGCGACCACGTCGCTCACGGAGGACGGGACGTGGTCGCTGGGGTTGCTGAGGAGCTCCTCGACGTAGAACGGGTTGCCACTGCTCAGCCGGTAGATGGCAGCCGCGTCCGCACGGCCCTGCGACCGCGCGAGCTCGGCAACCGCTGCGGGTGTCAGCGGCGGGAGGGTCATCCGCCTTGTCGGCCGCTGCGTGGCCAGGGATGCCAGCGCACTGCGCAGCGGACTGTCGGCGCCGACCTCCTCGTCGCGATAGGTCAGCAGCACCATCGTCGGCATGCTCGTGAGCCGTCGCGCCAGGTAGGTCAGCCAGTCGAGGGTCGCTTCGTCGGCCCAGTGCACGTCCTCGACAACCACCGCGGTCGGTCGGCCTGCCGCTCCGAGCCGCTCCAGCGACGTGGCGAAGAGGGTGTTCCGGTCGGCTCCCGTGCGGAACTGGTCGAGCAGGCCGTCGCCGTCCGCCGTCGCGATCTCGAACAAGGGGCCCAGCGGACGAGGGGTGAAACCACCGTCGCACGCCCCACGCAGCCATCTCAGGTCGGGCCGCTGCGCCGCGAAGGTGTCGAGCAGCGCGGTCTTGCCGATGCCGGCCTCGCCGGCGACCAGGACGAGGCGGCCGTGCCCGCGAGCCGCCTCATCGGCATACTCGCCCAAGGTCTCCAGGAAAGTGGCTCGTTCGAGCAGCTCCACGCCTCGAAGTGTGTCGGAGAAGCCGTCGGGACGACATCCTCCATTGTGCGGAGTTCAGCCCGCGGGCGTGAGCACGGCCACGGGGATGGTCCGCCCCGCCTTCCGGGCGTACTTCGCGACTCCTGGGAGCCTGGCCAGGATGACGTCGTTCCAGGCCTGGTCGCGCTCTTCGCCGTGCAGCTCGCGAGCCGATGCGCGCATGCGTTCGGCAAGCACCTGCAGGTCCGTCTCGCCCGCCACCCGCAGGTTCCTGAACCAGTCGGGGTCCCTTGGGCTGCCGGAAGCGCTGCCCCACACCAAGTAGCCCTCGGGCCTCGGAATCGCCCTCACGCAGGTCGAATGCGGCTCTCCGGTGCGGCGGCCCGGCGTGGTCAGCATGACCACCGGGGCATCCTTGGTCCCGCCCATGGCGCGACCGTTCAGCCGGCGGTACATCCACGCGCCGATGAGGGTCGACCAACGGGCCATCGACATGATCCGAGTGTCCCGCTCGCCCGGGCGCGTGAAAAGGGTCCCGGGCGGACCGCCGACCTGTCGTCCGGGAGGTGACCGTGCGGCATACCCACTGCCGTGGCGCGGATAGACTGCGGTCGCTTCCTTCCCCGCGCCACCGTGCTCAACCCAGGAGACCCCCGAATGGGCCACGTCGTCATTGACGTCATGCTGAAGCCAGAGATCCTCGACCCCCAGGGTCAAGCCGTGAACGGGGCTCTTCCCCGGCTCGGCTTCGAACAGTTCACGGACGTGAGGCAGGGCAAGCGGTTCGTCCTCACCGTGGACGGCGAGGTCACCGACGAGCACCTCGCGGCCGCCGCGGAGGCAGCTGAGAAGCTGCTGTCCAACCCCGTGATCGAGGACGTCGTCAGCGTCCGTGCCGAGGACCCCGACCAGTGAAGGTCGGGGTCGTCACGTTCCCGGGGTCGCTCGACGACCGCGACGCAGCCCGCGCCGTGCGCGCCGTCGGTGCCGAGGCGATCACCCTCTGGCACGGCGACGCCGACCTCAAGGGTGTCGACGCGGTCGTGCTGCCCGGCGGGTTCTCCTACGGCGACTATCTGCGGTGCGGGGCGATCGCCCGCTTCGCGCCCGTCATGGACGCGCTCATCCCGGCCGCGCAGGGCGGGCTGCCGGTGATCGGGATCTGCAACGGGTTCCAGGTCCTGTGCGAGTCGCACCTGCTGCCGGGCGCGCTGATCCGCAACGACCACCGCAAGTTCAACTGCGTCGACCAGCGCCTCGTCGTCGAGAACAACCAGACAGCCTGGACCTCGGACTTCGAGGCCGGCCAGGAGATCACGATCGTCCTCAAGAACGGCGAGGGCGGTTTCGTCGCCGACGAGGCCACCCTCGACCGGCTCGAGGGCGAGGGCCGCGTCGTCTTCCGGTATGCCGGTGACAACCCCAACGGCTCGTACCGCAAGATCGCGGGCATCACCAACGACCGCGGCAACATCGTGGGCCTCATGCCCCACCCCGAGCACGCCGTCGAGGAGGGCTACGGCCCCTCGACCGACGGGCTCCCGTTCTTCACCTCCGTCCTGAAGGCAATGGCCAGCGCATGACCGTCCAGACCCACAAGCCCACGCTCGACACCGTCTCGCACGCAGCCGACACCCCCGAGGTCGAGCAGCCGTGGGCAGAGCTCGGCCTCAAGGAGGACGAGTACGCCAGCATCCGCGAGATCGTCGGCCGTCGTCCCACCAGCGCTGAGCTCGCGATGTACTCGGTGATGTGGAGCGAGCACTGCTCCTACAAGTCGTCCAAGGTGCACTTCTCCCTCTGGGGTGAGAACACCACCGACGAGATGCGCGAGAAGCTCCTCGTCGGCATCGGCGAGAACGCCGGCGTCGTCGACATCGGCGACGGCTGGGCGGTGACCTTCAAGGTCGAGTCGCACAACCACCCGTCCTACGTCGAGCCCTACCAGGGTGCGGCCACCGGGGTCGGTGGCATCATCCGCGACATCATGTCGATGGGTGCCCGCCCGATCGCGATCATGGACCCGCTGCGGTTCGGCAACCTCAACCATCCCGACACCCAGCGGGTGCTCCCCGGCGTCGTCGCGGGGGTCGGCGGCTACGGCAACTGCATCGGCCTGCCCAACATCGGTGGCGAGGTCGTGTTCGACGACTGCTACCAGGGCAACCCGCTCGTCAACGCGTTGTGCGTCGGCGCCATGCGCATCGAGGACATCCACCTCGCCAAGGCCTCCGGCGTCGGCAACAAGGTGATCCTGTTCGGTGCCAAGACCGGTGGCGACGGCATCGGCGGGGTCTCGGTCCTCGCCTCCGAGACGTTCGACGAGGGCGGCCCGACCAAGCGCCCCGCGGTGCAGGTCGGCGACCCGTTCGCCGAGAAGGTGCTCATCGAGTGCTGCCTCGACCTCTATGCCGCGCACGTCGTCGACGGCATCCAGGACCTGGGTGGCGCAGGACTGTCCTGTGCCACCAGTGAGCTCGCGTCCAACGGTGACGGTGGCATGCAGATCGAGCTCGACCGCGTGCCGCTGCGCGACGCGTCGCTGCGACCTGAGGAGATCCTCATGTCGGAGAGCCAGGAACGCATGATGGCGGTCGTGGCACCCGAGCACCTCGACGAGTTCATGGCGATCACGGACCGCTGGGACGTCGAGGCCACGGTCCTCGGCGAGGTCACCGACGGCGAGCACCTCGTCATCACCTGGCACGGCGAGGTCATCGTCGACGTGCCGCCGCGGTCGGTCGCCCACGAAGGGCCGACCTACCACCGCCCGCTGGAGCGGCCGGCATACCTGGATGACCTCCAGGCCAACGGCACCGACACCCTGGGTCGCCCCGTCGACGGCCTCGGGCTCAAGTCCGACCTGCTCACGCTGCTTGCCTCCCCGAACCTCTGCGACAAGTCGTGGGTCACCGACCAGTACGACCGCTACGTGCTCGGCAACACGGCGCTCGCGATGCCCGACGACGCGGGTGTCGTCCGTGTCGACGAGGAGACCGGTCGCGGTGTCGCCGTCTCGACCGACTGCAACGGCAGGTTCGCCAAGCTCGACCCCTACGTCGGAGCCCAGCTGGCGCTGGCTGAGTCCTACCGCAACGTCGCGACGGCGGGCGCCACCCCGCTGGCGGTGACCGACTGCCTCAACTTCGGCTCGCCCGAGGACCCGGGCGTGATGTGGCAGTTCCGCGAAGCCGTCAAGGGCATCGCCGAGGGCTGCAAGACCCTGGGCATCCCGGTCACCGGCGGCAACGTCTCCTTCTACAACCAGACCGGTGACGTGGCGATCCACCCGACGCCGGTGATCGGCGTGCTCGGTGTCATGGACGACGTGTCGCGGCGGACCCCGTCGGGCTGGAAGACGCCCGGCCAGGTCATCTACCTGCTCGGCAGCACCCGCAACGAGCTGGCCGGCGGCGAGTGGGCCCACGTCGTGCACGGCCACCTGGGTGGCCTCCCGCCCGCGGTGGACCTCGGGGCCGAGCAGCTCCTGGGCGAGATCCTGGTCAACGCCAGCCGCGACGGCCTGGTCGACGCCGCCCACGACCTGTCCGACGGTGGCCTGGCGATCGCGCTCGCCGAGGCGACCATGCGCTACGGCGTCGGGGCCAGGATCTGGCTCGACGCGGTGTGCGAGAGCGACGGAATCGACCCCTTCACCGCGCTCTTCAGCGAGTCCACCGCCCGGGTGATCGTCTCGGTGCCGCGCTCGGAAGAGGTGCGCTTCACCGACATGTGCACCGCCCGTGGGCAGGTGCACGCCCGGATCGGGGTCGTCGACGACGAGACCGACGGCCTCGACGTGCAGGGCAATTTCGAGGTGAGCCTCGCCGACCTGCGGGAGGCCCACACCGGAACGTTGCGAGCGGTCTTCGGCGGCTGACCCTTCGGGGCGCGCGAGCGGCCCGGTCGCGTCCCCCAACGCGTCCGGGCCGTTCGTTCCCCTGGGTGTCCCCGCAAGGAACAGTACGTCCGTGGTCTGACAGCGTCGATGGGTAGAAGTACTCATCTTCGCCCGCCGAACGGCCATTTCCACGCAACCGCGGACGCCCGGGCGCCTCGTGCGACGATGCCGGTATGCCGCCGCGCCGCCGAGTTCCCGTCATCGACGGCCGCGCCGCCGTGGCCGCGTGGCAGGCGGGGGCGGAGTCGACGTCCCGGGCGGACCTGGCGACGGCGGTGCGCTACACGCTGGAGGAGCTGTCGGTCGTGGCGCCCGGTCGAAGCGTCGAGGTGCGGGTGCCACCCTTCGGGGCGGTGCAGTGCATTGCCGGGACCACCCACACCCGCGGCACCCCGCCCAACGTCGTCGAGACGGATGCGCAGACCTGGCTGGCGGTCGCGACCGGCGCGCTCAGCTGGGACGGCGCCTGGGAGGCGGGCACCCTCCGGGTGAGCGGCCACCGCGCCGACCTCGCGGCATACCTGCCCCTGGTGGAATGGTCTGGCGCACCCGAACAGCCGAAGGAGATCTGATCCCATGCAGATGAAGCTGGAGCTCGTCCCCGTGCCAGTGGCGGACGTGGAGCGGGCCATCGAGTTCTACGTCGGCAAGCTCGGCTTCATCAAGGACGTCGACGTGCAGCCCGCCGAGGGTGTCCGGATCGTGCAGGTGACCGCAGCGGGCTCTGGTTGCTCGATCGGCTTCGGGACGGGGCTGGACGTCTATCGCGGAGAGCCGGGCAGCATCAGGGGACTGCACCTGGTCGTCCAGGACATCGATGAGGCGCGGGCCGACCTCGTCCGCCGCGGTGTCGAGGTCAGCGAGGTCCACGACTTCGGCGGTGGGGTGAAGGGGGCGGAGTTCGCCGACCCCGACGGCAACTCCTTCGAGCTGCAGGAGATGCAGTGGCGCCGGGGCGAGACCTTCTAGCGAGTTGGTCTCCCTGGCAGAGTCCGTCCTGCCAGAGCTATCGGATCGTCCAGGTGTCGCCTAGGCACGCGCGCCCCAGGGTGGCGATGGCAGGACTCCGGGTGATTTCGTCCGGGCCCTTGGCTGGATAGGCCGAGAACCCGGCATCAGGAGTGCAGCCGGCGTCCCCGTGCTCGATGCGGACGTTGCGCCTGTCGTGGGGCAGGAGATCCGCGACCAGCACATTGCTGTCGGCCGTCAGCAGGATCTGAAGACGCTGATCGGTGTCGTTCTCGATCGTCATTCCCTCCGGAGTGCACCCTGACGCGAGAGTCGTGGCCATGACGACGCCCACGACCTGGGCGCACCCGCCCCAACCCGTCTTTCGGCCCATTCTCGCCCCTGGTCCAGTCCCCACTGATGCATGGTGTCAGGGCGACCCACCGCACCGCCGCCGAACGCAGTTTCCCGCCGGAGCTCCGCGACTTGTTGCGCGCGGATCGTCACCGAACCCCGAATTGGGGGTCCAGTGACCACGAGGCGGCAACAAGTCCGATGGTGTGGCGACCTGTTGCGCGCAGATCGTCACCGGACCCCGAATCGCAGCTCCGGTGACCACGAGGCGGCAACACGTCGCCTTCGTGGACGCGGGCTTCACTCGCCCGGGTAGCGCACCCCGACCTGGGCCCGTATGTCGTCCAGGGCGTCCATGATCCGCAGGGTCTCGGCGTGCGGCATGAGAGGTGACTCCACCTCGCCCCCCGTGACCCGGCGCGCCACCTCGACAGCCTCGAAGTGCAGCCCGTGCTCGGTGTCCTCGTTGACGTAGCGGTCGAGCTCGGTGCCGTCGTTGGCCACGAGCCGAACGACGGCGCTGGGCGCGTAGAACGGGCCGCTGATCTCGAGGCGCGCCTCAGTGCCGCAGACGGCTGCCACCGTCGGGGTCCTGGTCGCCATCGTCGTGCCGAGGACACCCATCGCCCCGCTGCCGCTCGTGACGCCGATGGCGGCCTGCGCGTCGACGCCGGTGTCCGTGAGCACCCCGGTCGCAGTCACGTCGACGAAGTCGCCGAGGACGAAGTGGGCGAACGACACCGGATAGATCCCCAGGTCGAGCAGGGCTCCGCCGGCGAGGGCAGGGTCGGCCAGTCGTTGCGGACCGTCGGGATACAGCGCCTGTCCGTGGTCTGCGTGCACGGTGTGGATCTCACCGAGCAGCCCGTCCTCGAGACAGCGACGCACGACGTCGACGTGGGGGAGGAACCGGGTCCACATCGCCTCCATGGCGAAAACGCCTGCGGCGCCGGCGGACTCGACGATGTCACGGGCCTCGGTGGCATTGCGGGCGAAGGCCTTCTCGACGAGCACGGGCTTGCCGGCACCGGTGGCGAGCAAGGCCTGGGTGCGGTGCTCCGAGTGCGGTGAGGCGACGTAGACGACGTCCACGTCCGGGTCGGAGACCAGGTCCGCATAGGACCCGTGCGCCGTGTCGATGCCGAAGTCGGCCGCGAAGTCCTGCGCGCGCGGCAGGCTCCGTGACGCGACAGCCTGGAGGTGTTGTCCCGTGCGGGCCTGCAGCGCGCTGGCGAACGAACGCGCGATGCCGCCAGGCGCGAGGATCCCCCAGCGGAGCGTCGGCGCGTCACGCGGATCCGGGGTGCGGGGAGGAGGCAGCGTCAGGGAGGGCACCGACCCATCATCGGTCCTGTCCGGTGACCGCGCACTCGGCATCCATCAGGTGTCACGGGGGGTCGCGACGAACGCGACGGCTCAGCGGATCCGCCAGGCATCGGGAGGGGTCGGTGGTGAAGGAGTCGGCGCCGCATCGGCGTCGGTGAACGGTCGACCCGAACCCAGGGCCCGGCTGAGCGCGGCTCCGTCGCGCACGGTGCTGGGGAACGCGCCCTTGGCGACGCTGCGGACGATCGAGCCCATCGCCAGTGGCTGACGGGAGCCGACCAGCACGAGGTTGCCGAAGCGGCGCCGTTTCCAGATGTCGACCTGAGCGATGGCGGCCGTGTGCGGGAGGTGGCGCGCGAGGCCGGCGTGGACGCGCGCCACGTGCCGATGGTCCGGCTCGTCGGCGGTGTTCATCACCAGCACACCACCGGGCCGCAGCACCCTCGCCACGTCGGCGAACCACTCCACGCTGGTGAGGTCGGCCGGCACCTGGCTGTCGGCATACGCGTCGACGACGATCGCGTCGGCACTCGAGTCCTTCAGGGCGGCCACTCCCTCTCGACCGCGCTGCGGACGCACGCGGATGCGGTGCCCGCGCGGCAGCGGCAGCTCGCGACGCACCTCCTCGGTGAGCGCCGCATCGGGTTCGAGGACGACCTGCGGCGACCCCGGCCGAGTGTGGTGGACGTAGCGCGGCAAGGTCATCGCAGCGCCCCCGACGTGCGTCACCGCCACCGGACCGTCGGGCAGGGAGTCGATCACCGCGGCCAGGTGCTGGACGTAGCCGAAGACGAGGAGCTCCGGATCGGTAAGGCTGACGTAGGACTGCGGGTAGCCGTCGACGAGGACGGTGCTCCCGCCGTGTTCGTCGACCTCGAAGCGGAACTCCTGCATCAGGTCGGGTCGGGTCAGGGACGGATCAGCGACTTGACGGCACGACGCTCGTCCATGGCGGCATAGGCCTCGCCGACCTCGGAGAGCGGGACCTCGAGGTCGAAGACCAGCCCGGGGTTGATCGCCCCGGAGAGCACGTCGTCCCGCAACTGCGGGAGGTACTGGCGAGCCGGCGCGATCCCGCCGGCGATCCCGACGTTGCGCGCGAACATGTCCCGCACGGGGTACTCGATCCCGTGCGGCACGCCCACGTAGCCCACCGTCGCCCCGGGCCGCGCGGCAGCGATCGCCGTCGACATCGACTCGTTGGTGCCGACGCACTCCAGCACGGCGTCCGCGCCCACCCCGTCGGTCAGCTCCTTGACCGCAGCGACGGCCTCGTCGCCGCGGACCTCGACCACGTCGGTGGCGCCGAACTCGCGTGCCATCCGCTGGCGGGACTCGTGGCGGGACATCGCGATGATGCGCTCGGCGCCCATCCGTCCGGCGGCGAGGACACCGCTCAGGCCGACCGCGCCGTCACCGACGACCACGACGGTGTCACCCTCCTGCACCTGGGCCGCGACGGCGGCGTGCCAGCCAGTGCCCATCACGTCCGACAGGGCGAGCAGGCTCGGCACGAGGTCGTCGCCGGGTACCTCTCGCGTGGCGACGAGGGTGCCGTCGGCGAGCGGGACGCGGACGTACTCGCCCTGGCCGCCGTCGGCCATGATTCCGTCGCGGTCGGGACCGCCCCAGAAGCCGCCGTGGTCGCAGCGCGACTGGATTCCGACCCGGCAGTGCGGACACGTGTTGTCGGAGTACATGAAGGGCGCGATGACGAAGTCACCCGCCCGCACGCTGCGGACGTCGCTGCCGACCTCCTCGACGATGCCGACGAACTCGTGGCCGATGCGGGTCGGCTCGGTGACCGCGTTGATCCCGCGGTACGGCCACAGGTCGCTGCCGCACACGCACGCCGCGGTGACCCGCACCAGCGCATCGGTGGGCTTGGCGATGCCGGGGTCGGGGACGTCTTCGACACGGATGTCGCGGGGCGCGTTCAGGATGGTGGCCTTCATGGTTGCCAGCCTGCCACGGTCCAAGGCGTCGGTATGCCGCGTGGTGACCACGCGGCATACCCTCGCTGCATGCGCTTTGGCATCACCATCCTCCCGGAGCACCGCTGGTCCGAGGCCGAGCCCCTGTGGCGGCGCGCCGAGGAGTACGGCTTCGACCACGCGTGGACCTACGACCACCTGGTCTGGGCGGGGCTCCAGGACTCGCCGTGGTTCGGCGCCCTGCCGACGTTGACGGCCGCTGCGATGGCGACGTCGACGATCCGGCTGGGAACCTTCGTGAGCTCTCCGAACTACCGTCACCCCTATGTCTTCCTCCGGGATCTGCTTGCGCTGGAAGACATCTCGAACGGTCGGCTGATCTGTGGCCTGGGAACGGGTGGTGACCTCGATGCGGCGATCCTCGGCGAGGAGCGGCCCCTGAGGGAGCGGGTCGACCGGTTCCACGAGTTCGTCGAGGTGCTGGACCGACTGTTCCGTGAGGACCACGTGTCGCACGACGGCACCAGCTACCGGACCGTCGACGCGCGCACGCTGCCCGGTTCGGTCCAGCAGCCTCGAGTGCCCTTCGTCATCGCCGCCAACGGCCCGCGGTCGCTGCGGCTCGCCGCCGCCCACGGCCAGGGGTGGGTGACCTACGGCAAGGGTGGCGAGACCCTGGACGAGTGGTGGGCCGGGATCGCCGAGCTCAGCGCGAAGCTCGACGACGTCGAAGGTGCTGCCGCACGCCAGGTCCCGCTCGACCGGTACCTCTCCCTCGACGGTGCACCGCGCTTCTCGCTCGAGAGCGTCGAGCTCTTCACCGACCAGGTGGGACGGGCAGGTGAGCTCGGGTTCAGCGACGTCGTGACGCACTGGCCACGGCCGAACGGCGTCTACGCCGGCACCGAGTCGGTGCTGGCGGAGGTCGCCGGCCTGCTGCCCGGTCTGAGGTAGGCCTGGTTACGAGAACGCGAACAGTGCGAGTGGTTCGGTCGTCGGCGCGGTCGAGCCGCCGGCCGGCTCCATCGTGATGCCGGCGCCGGTGGCCGTTGCGGCATCGCCGCTCAGGAGCACCGTGACGGTGTCGGCCGATCCGTGGGGCATGACGCCGGCACTGACCATGCCCCGGTTGGGCTGGTCCAGCCAGACCTGGAAGTCCTTGCCGTCGGGCGCAGCCGGCATGTGGTCGGCGATGATGACGGCCTTGCCGAGGGAGGCGCTGCGGACGATGGTCGCCTTCGCGCCACCGATGACCTTCTCGTAGCGCTGGGCGTCCTTGGCCTCGAGCACCTGCTCGGTGGCGCTGACGGTGCCGCGTCCGTTGGAGTTGTCGTCCCACGGGCTCCACGCGATTCCGCCGACGAGGAGCACGGCAGCTGCGGCCGCACTGGCGAGCCAGGCGGTCACCCGGCGCCGCGGGCGGAACTGGACCACGTTGGAGTCAGTCGGGGTCGGCGCGTCAGCGGGCGAGGATCCGCCAACGGGCCCAGAGGCGACTGGGCCACCGGACTGCGCCTCGAGAGGGGGGAGCGGGCGGACCATCTTGATGCCCGCCAGGACGGAGTCACGCATCGAGGAAGGAGGGGCGGTCTCTGTCATCAGGGAAAGCTGGGTCGCAGCCTCCTGCAGGGAGGCCACCTCCGCCTGGCACTCTGGGCACTCGGCGAGGTGCAGCTCGAAAGCGCTGCGCTCCTGCTCGTCGATGGCGTCGACTGCATAGGCGCCGACCAGTCCGTGGATGTCGGCACTCATGACTGCACCCCCATGGTGTCTCTCAGGCGGATAAGTCCGTCACGTATTCGGGTCTTGGCGGTGCCGAGGGGCACCCCCAGGAGGGAGGCCACCTCGGTGTGCGTGTAGCCACCGAGGTAGGCGAGCTCGACCGCGCTGCGCTGGGTCTCGGTGAGCGAGTCCAGGGCGTTGCGCACTCGTTGGGCGTCCAGGCGACGGTCGACCGTCTCGGCGGTCTCGTCGAAGCTGCGTTCCTGGTTCCGTGAGCCGTAGGTGTCCTCACGGTCGGTGGACGCCTGCGCGGACCGCACCCGGTCGACCGCCTTGCGGTGCGCGATGGTGAGCATCCAGCTCACCGCGCTGCCCCGCGCGGGGTCGAACCGGGCGCTGGTGCGCCAGATGTCCAGCAAGGCTTCCTGGGCGACTTCCTGCGACTGCGCCGGGTCCCGCACCACGCGGAGGACCAACCCGTAGATCCGGGCGGACACTGCGTCGTACAGGCGGGCGAAGGCTGCCTCGTCACCGAGGGCGCTGGCCCGCAACAGCCCGGCGAGGTCGGTGCCCACGGCAGCACCTCCCCAGGTCGGTTCGGGACCCGGGGTGGTTGCTGCCATGGACACCATCATCGCTGATTCAGCTCAGCCGGGGAGGAGAACGCCGTCGATGATGTAGACGGTGGCGTTCGCGGTCTGCACGTTGCCGCAGATTACGTTCGCCTCGCCGACCTTGAACGACTCACCGGAGCCGGTCACCTTGATGGTGCCGCCGCCGAGGGTCTTGTGCTCGCCGGCGAGCATCTCCGGGGTGAGCTTGCCGGGCACGACGTGGTTGGTGAGCACCTTGGTGAGCAGACCCTTCGGGTCCTTCATCGCGGCATCCATCGTGGCCTTCGGCACAGCAGCGAAGGCGTCGTTGCTCGGAGCGAAGACGGTGATGTCCTTGGCCGAGTTCAGGGTCTCGCCGAGGCCGGCCTCGGTCACCGCGGTGACGAGGGTCGACAGCACGGGGTTGTTGCTCGCGGCGGTCGCGACCGGGTCAGTGGCCATGCCGGAGAACGAGCCCTTGCCGTCCGCGGGAACCGCGGAGCAACCAGCACCGAACGGCTTGGCCGTCATGTCCTCGGACGTGCTCGAGGAGCTGGACGAGGAGCTGGAGCTCGGCATGGACGAGGTGCTGGAGGCCGCCGTGTCGGAACCGGAGTTCCCACAGGCAGCGAGGCTGAGCGGAAGGGCGAGGCTGAGGGCAGCAATGGTGCTGCGGCGTGCGAGTCGCATGATGGTGGCTCCTTGTTGTGGACTGTCTGACACCCGGTATTCGGACCTGCCCAACAGGTGGATTGGTCGCATTGAAACCTTTCTGGCACAAGGGTTTCCGTGGCCCGAGCGCAACGACATCTGGCCACTGGTTCCCGATGGTGGGCGCTCAGAGCGCGACCATCGGGCACCAGTGGCCAGACGTGCAGGAAGAGTCTGCAGGGTCAGGAGATGAGGACGACGATCGAGTGCCAGCCGGACGCGCCACCCGGGAACGGGTCGGCCCGCTTCTCGGTCTGCACCTGGCCGGTCCCGTCGGTCGCGCGCACCGTCAGGTCGTGCCGGCCCGTCGTGGCGTCCCACACCCAGAACCACTGACGCCAGTAGTCGGTGCCGCCGTCCGGGCCGAGGGTGGCCTTCTGCCACGGACCCTTGTCGACGCGTACCTCGACCTCCTTGATGCCACGGAGCTGCGCCCAGGCGACACCACCGATGGCGACCTTGCCGGGCTTGTAGGTGGCGAGCCCGGCGGGGGTGTCGATCCGCGCCTGGGTCTTCACGGTGCCGTCGATCGCCCAGTCGCGCTTGGTCCAGTAGGCCTTCTCCGCCGCATACGTCGTCGCAGTGAGCTTGGTGAGCCACTTGGTGGCGCCCACGAACCCGTAGAGGCCGGGGGTGACCATCCGCGCGGGGAACCCGTGGCGGGCAGGCAGCGGCTGACCGTTCATCGCGACGGCGATCAGGGCGTCGCGGTCGTCGGTCAGCGCCTCGATCGGCGTCGAGATCGTCATGCCGTCGGTGGACTCGCTGAGGATCTGGTCGACGCCGTCCTGCACGCCGGCCCGTTCGAGCAGGTCACGGACGCGCACACCCAGCCAGCGGGTGGAGGAGATGTAGGGGCCGCCCACCTCGTTGCTGACGCAGTTGAGGGTGATGTCCTTCTCGACCATCGGCATCTTGAGCAGTTCGGCGAACGTGATCGAGAGCTTGTTGTCGACCTTGCCGTCGATCTCCAGCACCCAGTTGTCGATGTCGATGCGCGGGATCACCAGCGCGGTGTCGACGCGGTAGAACTGGTCGATCGGCGTGCTGAATGCGCTGACGCCCTTGACCTTGCCCTCGATGCCGGTGGGCAGCGCCGGCAGCGAGTTCTGCGGCGTGGGGAGGGTGACCGAGGACGGCAGGCTCGCGGGGGCCGCCAACTTCTGGCCCAGGGCGCCGAGCGCCGCGGCGCCGACCGTGACCCCGGCGGCACCGATGAGGAAGTTGCGGCGGGCGGGCGCGCCCTCCGCCCCCTTTGCGTATGCCGTGTGGTCCAGCGGCGACTCGGGCGTCACCCTGTCGGCCGTCCCCTTGTCGGGCGTCCCCTTGGCGGTCGTGACCGCACCGGGGGTGGGCAGGTTGGGGATCAGCGCGCGCAGGCCGGTGAGGGTCGCCACTCCGACGGCGGCCGTCACGAGGGCGGGCACGATGTCGAACGGTGCGGAGGCCGGACGGAACCAGGCGGCCAGACCGGCGAGCATGGCGAGAGCGACCACGAGGACGTTGGCCAGGCTCGGCTTGGTGCGCGACACCAGGCCGATCAGCGCGGCGGCGATGACGACGACGAGGGTGACGCTGCCGAGCAGCACCGGCTTGTCGGCCGTGCCGAAGTTCCGGACCGCCCACTCCTTGACCGGTGTCGGGGTGGCGTCGATGACCGTCGAACCGACGGCAAGCACGGGTGAGGCCGAGGGGTTGACGAACGCCGCCACAAGGTGACCCACCGCCATCCCGGCGGCGGCCGCGAGGACGCCGCTCACGGCATACCTGAGGCTTTGGCTCCGGGTGCCGGGTGACCTTGCGATGTGTTCCATAAGTGCTATTCGTACTCGCCTCTCCTGCGGATGGGTCCCTGGGCGAGGCGTCCGGGTGCGTCGCGGGTAGCGTGAGCACGTGCCACCGACCCGCCGATACCCCAACTTCGTCGCGTTCATCTCGACGGGCGTCATCCTCGGCTTCGTCGCGGGCTCGGCCGTGGCCTACCTCAGCGACGACACCGCGACCTACGGCCACGACTACAGCGTGACGAGCGCGGTGCTGTTCCTCGGCATCGTGGGCGCGTGCGTCTTCGGGCTCCTGGCCGCAGTCATCGCTGTGCTGCTGGACCGGCGCGGATGACGGCTGGGGCAATGCCGCTCGTCCCTGTGGGAGACTGAGCCACGTGGCACGCGGCGACGGACAGCTCTCGCACGATCTGCTTCCCGGCGAGAAGGGCCCGCAGGACGCCTGCGGGGTCTTCGGCGTCTGGGCTCCCGGCGAGGACGTCGCCAAGCTGACCTACTACGGGCTCTACGCCCTGCAGCACCGTGGGCAGGAGTCGGCAGGCATCGCCACCTCCGACGGGCGCTCGATCCTGGTCTACAAGGACATGGGCCTGGTCTCCCAGGTCTTCGACGAACGGTCGCTCGCGTCGCTGCGCGGGCACCTGGCCGTGGGTCACTGCCGCTACTCCACGACCGGCGGCTCGACGTGGGAGAACGCCCAGCCGACCCTCGGCGGGCACGCCGAGTCCACGGTGGCCCTGGCCCACAACGGCAACCTCATCAACTCCGCCGAGCTGCGCGAGCTGGTGGCGGACCGCCGCGCCGAGGGCTACGGCACCGGTGGTGGCGAGCTGGTGCGCGGCAACACCACCGACACGGCGCTCGTCACGGCGCTGCTGGCTGACGACCCCGACCGCTCGCTCGAGGCCGCGGCGCTGGACCTGCTGCCCAAGCTGCGCGGCGCCTTCTGCTTCGTCTTCATGGACGAGCACACCTTGTATGCCGCGCGCGACCCCCAGGGGATCCGCCCGCTGGTACTCGGTCGCCTCGAGCGCGGCTGGGTGGTGGCGTCGGAGACCGCAGCGTTGGACATCGTCGGTGCCTCGCTGATCCGTGAGGTCGAGCCGGGCGAGCTCCTCATCATCGACGAGGACGGCCTGCGTTCCCAGCGGTTCGCCGAGACCGACCGCAAGGGCTGCGTCTTCGAGTACGTCTACCTCGCTCGCCCCGACACCACCATCAACGGCCGGGGGGTCCACGAGTCGCGGGTCGAGATGGGACGCACCCTGGCCCGCGAGCACCCGGTCGAGGCCGACCTCGTGATGCCGACGCCCGAGTCGGGCACGCCCGCCGCGATCGGCTATGCCCAGGAGTCCGGCATCCCCTACGGCCAGGGGTTGGTGAAGAACTCCTACGTCGGCCGCACCTTCATCGCCCCCTCGCAGACGATCCGTCAGCTCGGCATCCGGCTCAAGCTCAACCCGCTCCGCGAGGTCATCAAGGGCAAGCGACTCGTCGTGGTCGACGACTCGATCGTGCGCGGCAACACCCAGCGGGCGCTGGTGCGGATGCTCCGCGAGGCGGGGGCCGCCGAGGTGCACGTGCGCATCTCGTCGCCGCCGGTGCGCTGGCCCTGCTTCTACGGCATCGACTTCGCGACGCGGGCCGAGCTGATCGCCACCGGCATCGGGGTCGAGGAGGTCTGCACCTCCATCGGTGCCGACTCCCTGGGCTACATCTCGGAGGAAGGCATGATCGCCGCCACCGAGCAGCCCGGCAACCAGCTCTGCACCGCCTGCTTCACCGGGACCTACCCGCTGGAGCTCCCCGACGCGAGCCGGCTCGGCAAGAACCTCTTCGAGACGCTGCCGATCGACGTCGAGGGCGTGGGCGGGGTCGACGTCGACGGTGTCTCGCTCGGAGTGCCCGGCGGCGCAGCAGACGCCCTCACCCGACCCTGACCCGCCCTCTCCCCGGGTCGATCTGCCGCGACGTGTTGCGCGCAGATCGTCACGGGACCGCGAAAACGCGGCTGAGTGACCACCAGATCGCAACAAGTCGGCATGCGCCGCGACTTGTTGCGCGCAGGTCGTCACGGGACCCCGAAATCGCCGCTGGGTGACCACCAGGTCGCAACAAGTCGGCCAAGGGAAGAGGGTCAGGCGCCGGCGACGGGGGTGTCCTGGCGCCGGGGCTCGCGCCACAGGTCGATCGTCTGGGTCAACCAGAACGTCGCGAACTGGCCGATCAGGGCCGCCTCGAGCCAGAACACCCAGTGGTCCAGCCACCCCAGCCAGGGACCGGTCACGGCGATCACGACGATCGAGGCCACCATCAGCACGAAGCCCCAGAAGTAGCGGTTCCAGAAATGGTCGCGCACCGGACGGTGGTCCTCGCGAGCCTGCTCGCGGGCCAGCCCACGCGCATTCACGAAGACCACGGCGACGATGCCGAGGAAGAGCAGGATGGCCGCCGTGTCGTGGCCGTGGCACATGAACGCTCCCCGGTTGAACAGGTAGAAGGCGACCAGCCCGACGAAGGCCAGCACCGACAGGCCGATCGCCACCCCGACGCCCTTGGACAGCTCGCGCTCGTCCTCAGGCGTGGCGAAGAGCTGGATCCCCATGACGACGGCGAACGCCAGCACCGCGACGATGAACAGCGACCCGACGTTGTTGGAGATCGCCTCGCGCACGTCGGGAGCGATCGCCGAGGACACGCACTTCTCCTCCGGACGGGTGGGCACGAACGCCACGATGAAGGCGAAGAAGCCCGACCCGTTGAGCAGCACGTCCTCGAGCTCGCTGCTCCCCTGGTAGACGATGAGGCAGGTCCCGATGGCGCACAGCCCGGCGACGAAGACCGCCCGCACCGGCGTGTAGTAGGACGCGCTGATGGACTGGAGCATGGTGTCGGTGGACCAGATGTGGCCCACGACCGAGATGAAGATGACCAGGACCAGCAGCACCATGGCCAGCCGCAGGAACCGGTAGGTGCGCAACAGGTCGAACTGGTAGCTCGTGGACATGGCAGATTCCCCTCCCTGACGAAACGGTCCCTGCCTGAGCAGGATCCCGCCGCCCGGACCGCCTCGGCTCAGTCATTCGTACCGGTCTAGGGTGGGCACGTGAGCGAGCCGATCACCTATGCCTCCGCCGGTGTCGACGTCGAGGCCGGTGACAAGGCCGTAGAGCTCATGAAGGCTTCGGTCCGCCGGGCGACGCGTCCCGAGGTCCTGGGGGGTCTGGGCGGTTTCGCCGGCCTGTTCGACGCCACGGCGATCGCGCGGATGAGCCACCCGGTCCTGGCGACCAGCACCGACGGGGTCGGCACGAAGGTCGCGATCGCCCAGGCGCTCGACAAGCACGACACCATCGGGTTCGACCTCGTGGGCATGGTCGTCGACGACATCGTCGTGTGCGGCGCAGAGCCGTTGTTCATGACCGACTACATCGCCACGGGCAAGGTGGTCCCCGAGCGGATCGCGGCCATCGTGTCCGGCATCGCCGCTGCGTGCGAGCAGGCCAGGGTCGCGCTCGTGGGCGGCGAGACCGCCGAGCACCCCGGGCTGCTGCGGCCCGACGAGTACGACGTGGCAGGTGCCGCGACAGGCGTCGTGGAGTACGCCGAGGTGCTGGGTCCCGACCGCGTCGTACCTGGCGATGTGGTCCTGGCGCTCGGGTCGAGTGGTCTGCACTCGAACGGATACTCGTTGGTGCGCAAGGTGATTGGCGCCGCGGGCTGGCAGCTCGACCGCCAGGTCGAGGAGTTCGGCCAGACCCTGGGCGAGGAGCTGCTCACCCCGACCCGCGTGTACTCCGCCGACCTGCTGGACCTGATCCGCACGGACGGCGTCGACCTGCATGCGCTGTCGCACGTGACCGGTGGTGGGCTGGTGGCCAACCTCGCCCGCGTCCTGCCGCCCACCGTCTTCGCCCGACTCGACCGCTCCACCTGGACCCCGCCGGCGGTGTTCTCGACGGTCGGCGGCCTCGGCCAGGTTCCCCGAGCCGACCTCGAGCGCACCCTCAACATGGGCGTCGGCTTCGTGGCGATGCTCCCGGCCGACCAGGTCGACGCCGCAACCCGGTTCCTCGAGGTACGCGGCATACGGGCCTGGGCGATCGGTGAGGTGACGGGTGCCGAGGACGCACCCACGGACGACGGCCATGAGGTGGTGCGCGGCGCCAAGGGCGTCGAGGGCGGCGCAGTCCAGCTCGTCGGGGACCATCCCGCGGGCTGAGTACCCGACCCCATGCGGTGGGCGCCCTTCGCCGACAACACTGAGCGGCATGAGCACCCGCTCGAGAAGCACCTTGGCCTGGTCCCTCGCGGTCGGGTGGGTCGGCGCGCTCGCCATCGGGGCGGCCGGACTGGTGCTGACGGTCATGTTGGGCGCCGTGTCCACAGCACTCGACGTCCTCGGCCACGCTCCGTCGGATCCGACGTCGGGCACCGACCTCTGGGTGGTGACCGGCGCGTCGATGGCGTTGTGCCTGGCCGTGGCCGGCGGTGGGGGCTGGACCCTTGCGGGGGCGCCTGACGGCCTGACCCCCCGCTGGCTGGCCGGACTGGCGGCGGGACTGGTGGGCGTGGCGGCGGGTGCGGCCCTCTTCGCGATCGTGGTCGGGTTCGCACCGGTCTGAGCACGCACGGGCCCACCGAAGCCGTCACTCAGCGGCTTCCGCCCGTGACGGCGGCGGGGTTACCGTCGGGCTGTGTGGGCGCCACAGCACGAGGACCAGGCGGTACGCCAGTACCGCTTCCTCCTGCGCACCGCCCCGCTCGACGCGCTCGAAGAGGCCCACGTGGAGGTGCTGGCGGCCATGGCCCGGGCTCGCCGGGCGATGGTCCTGTGGGCCGTGCAGGACGGGCTGGTGGCCGGGCTGCGCCTGCGGCCGGATGACGTCCGCCCCATCGCCCACCTGGTGACCCTGGGCGAGCGCCGGCGCCCGGGTGAGTTCCTGCGTTCCTGTCTTCCCAGCGTGCTGCTGGAGGTGGCCGAGGGCGTCATCGTGGCCGAGGCCATGTTCGGCCGCTTCGGCGGGTATGCCGCGTGGGACGGGGCCGAGCCCGAGCTCACCGAAGAGGGTGAGTGGGTCGACGGCGGCTTCGGCGAGCAGTGGCACGACGCGTTGATGGGACATGTGCTCTACCGCGACTTCGCGGGCGGGCCCAGCTCTCCGGACACCGCGTTCGGCGGCCACTGAGATCCAACGGAGGTCATGGGATCCCCCATCTGGTGGAGTCCGAAAACGCATTCTGGGTGAGCCCCTTTGTATGGCGGCTGCCTACCGTCGGTGGAGTGAGCATGACCCTGTTCAAGCGGCGGCAGGTCGAGCCTCCGGCCCCCGTCGAGCGTCCGGAGGTCCGTCAGTACCGCTACGTGCTCCGCACGGCCCACCTCGAGGAGCTGGAAGCCCTCCATCGCGAGTCGATCGCTGCCCTCGACGTCCTGAACCGTGCCCACGTCCTGCGCACCGCGCAGGATCGCCTGCTCAGCGGGCGGGAGCTCACGGTGGACGACATCGCCGGGATCGCCCACCTCGTCACGGTCGGCGAGCTGCGGACACCCGGGATCATCCTGTCCGCCCTGAACGAGGCGGCGCTCGCACGGCTCGCCCACCTGGTCATCACCAGGTCGGCGGCAGTCCCGCTGCTCGAGGGCCACGAGGACTGGGACGGCCAGGACGGCGACGTCCGCGAGGCGCTCACCCGGTCGTCGCTGAAGGCAGCGTCGCGAGCAGCGCGGAGAACGGCGCCCGGGCTGGCTCCCGAAGGTGCCCACCAAGGCGCCTGACTGCGGCCTAGCATGAGGCATGGGGACCATCGCTGACCGTGCGCCGGAGGACCAGATCGTCCGGCAGTACCGCTTCCTGCTCCGCACCGGGCCGCTGGACGCACTCCAAGCCGCTCACCACGAAGCGCTCGACGACCTCGGCCAGGACGTTCGGGGCCGCGTCCTGACGGCAGTCCAGGACGGGTTGGTGGCCGGCCAACGGCTCGGTCCCGGCGACACGGCTGCGATCGCCCGGCTGATCAGCATCGGCGAGCGCCGCAACCCGCGGGGCTTCCTCGACGCCTGCGACCCGTCGGTGCTGCGGGTGCTCGCCCAGGCGGTCATCCACGCCGAGGCCGCCTTCGGCCTCTTCGCCGGGTATGCCGCGTGGGACGGCGTCGATCCCGCGCCCACCGATGTGGGCGTGGACCACGGTGGCGACTCGCAGTCGACCAGCACCGATGCGGCGGTGGCCGAGGCCCAGGCGCTGGCCTACGGGCACGCCATGGTCGTGTCGCCCTGGGTTGGCGGGGGAGGCTTCTAGGCCTGGGCCAACACCTCGGCCGTCGTCGCGAGTGACACCAACGGCGCGTAGAGCGACATCACGTCGAGGGCCTTCTGGTGGTTGTCATCGGTCGACCCCGCGCAGGCGTCGGTCACCACGGTGACGGTCGCCCCGGCATCGGCTGCGGCCAGCACCGTCGACACCACGCAGCAGTCCGTCGCCACGCCGGCCACGAACAGGGACGGCTGTTCGCCCACCACGGCTCGCAGGTCGGGGGTCCACTTGCCGAACGTCGTGGCGACGACGGTCGTGGTCGCGTGGGCGGCCACGTCGTCGGTCAGCTCGTACAACGGGTCGTCCGCGGGCTGAAGTGCCCACGCGAACTCCTCGTAGTAGCGCGCCCAGGCACCGGCGGGCTCGGCCGGCGCGACGAACCGGGTGAAGACCGTGCGGTCACCGAAGGCCGTGGCGAGGCGTACGACGTTGGCCGCGGCCGCGGCATACCGGGGAGCACGCCAGGCGCTGGCCGGGTCACCGAAGACACGTTGCAGGTCGATCGCCACGAACCAGGGGCGACGACTCACGTGCCGGCCTCCTGGCGGCGGACGGTGCCGCGACGCAGGACCAGCGTGACCACGAAGGAGAGCACCAGCGCCAGCAGGACCCCGAGGTTGGCGTAGGGCCAGTTGCCCTCCCAGTAGGGACCGGCCGGGTCGTCGACGAACTTCCCCAGCCCGAGGGGCTCGAGCAGGTAGCCCTGCCAGTTGTTCCACGACGCGTCGCCAGCGAAGCTGTTGACGACCAGGCCCCAGCCGAGCACGGTCGCGACGACCATGGTGCCGCTCGAGGTCCAGTCCCAGGTGCCGTAGCGGCCGCGCGGGTCGAAGAGGGCGTCGTCGTCGTAGTCGCGCTTGCGCAGGACGAGGTCGGAGATCATGATCCCGGCCCACGCCGCCAGCGGGACACCGAGCGTGATGAGGAACGACTGGAAGGGGTTGATGAAGCTTTCGGCGAAGAAGACCACCCAGATGGTGCCGATCGTGAGGATGACGCCGTCGATGAACGCTGCGCGGGGCCGGGGGATCCGGACGCCGAGCGAGAGCAGGGTCAGGCCGGACGAGTAGATGCCCAGCACCGCCCCGCTCACCAGGGCGAGGATCGCGGCCACGAGGAAGGGCAGCAGGAACCAGGTCGGAAGGATCGTGGCGAGGGTGCCGATCGGGTCTGCCTGGATGCCGTCTCGCAGCTTCTCGTCGGAGCCCGCCAGCAGCAGCCCGTAGATGACCAGCACGGTCGGTGCCAGCGCGCCGCCGAAGGTGTTCCAGGCCACGATCGAGGCGCCCGAGGCGTCCCGCCGCTGGTAGCGCGACCAGTCGGCGGCGATGTTGATCCAGCCGAGCCCGAAGCCGGTCATGACCAGGACCAGGGCCCCGACCACGGCGCCGGTGGAGCCGCTCGGCAGCGCGTTGACCGCTGACATGTCCACGTCGTCGACCGTGAGGGCGATGTAGACGACCGTCGCGATGCCAGTGATCCACGTGAGGTACGACTGCATCTTCATGATGATGTGGTAGCCGGCCACCGACGCCGCCACGATGAGGGCGGCGACGACGACGCACGCCACGATCTTGGTGCCGGTGCCGCCGCCCCAGCCGAGCTGCTTGAAGATCGTCGCCGTGGCCAGTGTCGCCAGGATCGCCAGGAAGGTCTCCCACCCGATTGAGGTCAGCCAGGAGATGACCCCGGGCACCTTCTGGCCGGTCACGCCGAAGGCCGAGCGCGACAGGATCATGGTCGGCGCCGAGCCACGCTTGCCGGCGATCGCGATCAGTCCGCACAGCAGGAACGACACGACGACGCCGACGACGGTGACCAGCACGGCCTGCCAGAACGAGATCTTGAAGCCCAGCACGAAGCCGGCGTAGCTGATCCCGAAGACCGAGACGTTGGCCGCGAACCACGGCCAGAAGAGGTCCTTCGGACGGGCCGTGCGAGCGGCCTCGTCGATGATCTCGATCCCGGTGGTCTCCACCCCAAGGCGCTGGGTCTCAGCGCGCGTGTCAGTGCTCATGACGCGAGCGTAGTGCTCACCCGAGCACAAACCGCTGCGCCACGGCACACGGACATGGCCGCACGCCGCGGCGCGGCGGAGGTGACACACGAGCCCGAGGGCCCGCGCATGAGGTGGAGGTCAGTCAGGACGTCGGGTCATTGCTGACCCGAGGCCCACTTTCCGTATTCGTCGTACTCGTCCTCGCCCACAGAGCTGTCGGAAACAGGTTCCGGCTCCGCGTAGGAAGACCCGTGCAGTTCTCGCTCAAGCGCCGTCAGGTCGGTGTTGGGAGAGAAGTACTTCAGCTCCCGAGCGACCTTGGTCTGCTTGGCTTTGGCCCGGCCGCGCCCCATGGCGTGACCCCCTCATGCGTCTGCCGGGACGGCATCGCCTTGTCGAGTCACCATGTCGGCGCCTCGGCTCGACGGAGCGGTCCCGGGAATCGTGTATTTGTCGTGAGGACAACGCTACATGAGCGATGCAAGTTCTGTGGCGAGACCCGCGTCTCACCGGGCGATCGCGTGCTCAGCGGGCAGGGAGCCAGATCCCGGCGGCCTGCCTGGCCGCCATCCGCTCCTCGGCGATGTGGTCGGCGGCCGCGGCAGGGGTGATGTTGCGCGCATCCGCCGTCTCGAGCACCTCGAGGGTGTGGTCGAAGATCGCCGTGGCGCCCTTCTTGGCGCGCTCGAAGTCGAAACCGTGCAGCTCGTCGCTGACCTGGATGACGCCGCCCGCGTTGACGAGGAAGTCCGGGGCGTAGGTGATGCCGCGTTCGCGGAGCCGGTCGGCCGTGCCGCCCTCACCCTCCACCACGAGCTGGTTGTTCGCGCCGCCACAGACGACGGTGGCCTTCAGGTTCTCGACCGTGGTGTCGTCGAGCGCGCCGCCGAGGGCGCACGGCGCGTAGACGTCGATGTCGGAGGTCACGAGGGTCGCGGTGTCGGGGACGACCTCGATCTCGGGGTGCAGGGCCGTCAGGGCCGCCAGCGCCTGCTCGTTGACATCGGTCACCACCACCGTGGCGCCGTCCTCCAGGAGGTGTCCGGCGAGGATGCGGCCGACCTTGCCGACCCCCGCGATGCCGACGGTCCGGCCCTTGAGCGTCGGCTGGCCCCACAGGTGCTGGGCGGCAGCGCGCTGGCCCTGGAAGACGCCGAAGGCCGTGAGCACGGAGGAGTCGCCGGCGCCGCCGTTGGCCTCGGAACGACCGGTCGCGAAGCGGGTGGTCTCGCTGACGATGTCCATGTCGGCGACGTAGGTGCCCACGTCGCACGCCGTGACGTAGCGGCCGCCGAGGGACTCCACGAAGCGGCCGTAGGCGCGCAGCAGGTCAGGCGTCTTGTCCGTCGCCGGGTCGCCGATGATGACCGCCTTGCCGCCGCCGAGGTCCAGGCCGGCGACCGCGTTCTTGTAGGCCATGCCCTTGGACAGGCGCAGCACGTCGGCCAGTGCCGCGTCCTCGCTGGCGTAGGGGTAGAACCGCGTGCCGCCCAGGGCTGGTCCGAGAGCCGTGCTGTAGATCCCGATGATGGCCCGCAGGCCGGTCGCCCTGTCGTGGCAGAAGACCACTTGTTCGTGCTGGGACGTGGAGGTGGCAGGCGTCGAGATGCTGGGCGACGAGGACGCGGTCACGGTGGTGACTCCTTGAGCTCGGTGAGGCGCAGGGCGGGGAGGTCGGCGCGGATCGCGCGCCTGGACCCAGCGTAATCCCGCTCACGGGTTGGTCCGGTGACTAGTCCCAACGGGCCATATCGGATGACCCGTTGGGAATGTTCCCAAAGGGTCCCGCTTGTCCGATTATGGAACCACGTCCCCTGCACAAGGAGTTAGACATGGTTACTCGCACCACCGAGGTCGAGAAGTTGCTCACGCCTGCGGAGGTGGCCTCACTGTTCCGGGTCGACCCCAAGACAGTGACGCGTTGGGCCAAGGCGGGGAAGCTCAACTCCATCCGCACGCTCGGTGGCCATCGCCGCTACCGCGAAGTCGAAGTTCGCGCGCTTCTCACTGACGTCCTCTGACAGTTCACTCACGTCCGCTGACGGACTCGCGCGTCGAGGGGCAGGGCCTGGCGCGCACCTGACAGCGGTGCTGGCGGTACGTTCGGTCCCATGGACTCGGCGCGCCGTTCTGGCCCTCTCGCGGGCGTCCGGGTCGTCGAGGTCGGCGGGATCGGTCCCGGCCCTTTCGCCGCGATGATGCTGTCCGACCTCGGTGCGGACGTCGTGCGCGTCGACCGGCCAGGTGAGGACCTGAGGGCCACCCATGGAGTGCTGCTGCGGGGGCGGCGGTCCGTGGTCGTGGACCTCAAGTCCCACGAGGGTCTGGCTGTCGTGCTCGGGCTGATCGCTGCGTCCGACATCCTCATCGAGGGATTTCGTCCGGGTGTCGCCGAGCGGCTCGGCTTCGGTCCAGAAGTTGCGCTGCAACGCAATCCGCGCATCGTCTACGGCCGCATGACGGGATGGGGGCAGGACGGACCGTATGCCGCCCTGGCCGGTCACGACATCACCTACCTGGCGGTGGCGGGCGTTCTCGACGCCTTCGCCGGCCCCGACGGGCGGCCGGTGCCGCCACTGAACCTGCTCGGGGACTTCGGCGGCGGGGGGATGCTGCTGGCACTCGGGGTCGTCTCGGCGCTGTGGCACGCGCGCGAGTCCGGGCAGGGCCAGGTCGTCGATGCGGCGATCGTCGACGGCGTCGGGGCGATGACCGCGATGCACCAGTCGATGCTCGGCTCGGGGATGTGGCCGGCGGACAGGGGGTCGAACCTGTTCGACGGGGGAGCGCCGTTCTACCGCTGCTACCGCACGAGCGACGACCGCTGGGTCGCGGTGGGCGCGATCGAGCCGATCTTCTACGAGCGGCTCCTGGCCGGGCTCGGGCTGGACCGCGCCGCGGTGGGTGCCGACCAGATGGAGCTCGCCTCCTGGCCGATGGTCTCGGAGATGGTTGCCGACCGCTTCGCCGCACGGTCCCTTGCGGAATGGGTGGCGGTCTTCGGTGACCTCGACGCCTGTGTGGCGCCGGTCCTGACCGCCCAGGAGGCGCGCTCCGATGCCCACCTCGACGCCAGGCAGGCGTATGCCGCCGTCCCCGGTGCCCCCGGGACGGTCCAGCCGGCCCCGGCCCCGCGGTTCTCGGTGACCCCCACGACCGCGGGGCAGCCCGCGGGGGCGCCGGGACGGCATACCGACGAGGTCGTGCGTGGGCTAGCCGAACGTTAGGCGGATTGACGGTCCACCGAACAGCCGACCCAATGGTCAAGGCTTGGCAAAGTTCGTTCTCCGGAGCCGGAATCCGCGCTTCCATCAGGGGGCACACCTCTTCACACCCTTGGAGCCCCCGTGACCAACAGCCTCGGCACCTTCCTGCAGGAGCAGCTTCGCGTGCTCGGCTGGAGCCGCGCGACCCTCGCGACGCGCAGTGGTCTGGACGAGTGGACGCTCGAAGGGATCCTCGACACCCCGGTCCTGCCGGAATGGCCCCAGCCCGACGAGATGCTGGCGCTGTCCCGTGCACTGTGCCTCTCCGTCCGCGAGATCGTGCTGCGATCCGCCGAGGGGTGCGGCCTGTCCGTGCTCGGCGGCATCGAGCACCCCGAAGCTGTACTGCTGGCCACCAACGACGAGCTGATGCGCGAAGTGCGCCGTCGGCTGGCCCTCGGTGCCCGCACAGGGCAGTACATCACCAGCGCACCCCAGCACTGGGGTGTCGACACCGGCATCCAGTCGGCGTAAGGGCGGCCGGCACCTCCCCCTGCGGTGCCGCGCCGTCCGACTCACCCAGCCCCCGTCCCTCAGCCAGACGGGCGCTGGAACGGCAAGAGAGCAAGTCCCTTCAACGGAAGCCACCGGTCATCCCACAGATGACCGGTGGCTTTCGTGATGGAGGCGTGGGGGTCAGGACAGCCGGCGCAGCGTGACAGCGAAGGACTCGAGCGCCCGGACGGCCGCGTCGAGCTCACGTTCCACGGCCACCAGGGCAGGCTGGTCGACGACCACGCCGTCCTCGCCGAGGTGCTCGACGTCCGCGCAGAGCAGTGCGAGCCGTTCGGCCCCGAGGTTGGCCGCGCTGCCCTTGAGACCGTGTGCCGCGCGACTCAGCTCGTGGGCCGCGCCCGCCTCGCGGTGCTCGCGCATGGTGGCCAGCGCGGCCCGGGAATTGGGCCCGAACCTGTCGATGAACCGCAGCAGCATCGTCGGGTCGCCCGGGTCGAGGTCGAGCAGCTCCTCGAGGCGCGAGGGGTCCAGCACGGTGGTGTCCGCCCGAGACGCGAGCCGTCGGCTGTCCGTGGCGTCGGTCTCTGCGCTGTGGTCGCCGTTGACCGGGACCCAGCGCTCCAGGGTGTCGCGCAAGAGCGCCACGTCGACGGGTTTGGTGAGGAAGTCGTCCATGCCCGACTCGAGGCAGCGCTCGCGCTCGCCGGCGATGGCCGCCGCCGTCATCGCGATGATGGGCGTCCGGTACTGGTCGTCCTCGAAGGAGCGAATCATGCGCGTGGCGTCGTAGCCGTCCATCTGGGGCATCTGGCAGTCCATCAGCACCGCGTCGTACGCCCCGTCGGCCGACTGGAACGAGTAGTAGCCGGCCAGCCCGTTCTCGGCGACGTCCACGGCATACCCGAGGCTCTCGAGGATGCCGACGGCCACCAGCTGGTTGACCTCGTTGTCCTCCACGACGAGGACGCGGCCCCGGGAACCCATCGGGAGGCGCCGGTCGGCGCGGCCGGGAGTCGAGGAGGCGGTTCCAGGGGCGTTCGGCGCACCGTTCGGCGCACCGCTCGGCGGGGCGGTCTCGGCGCGGGCGCCGGCCAGGTCGGCGAGGGTGTCCAGCAGGCTGGAGGGCAGCACGGGCTTGGTCAGCGACACGTCGATGCCGGCCGCCGTCAGGACCTCTGGATCGAGGTCCATGGCCGAGGTGAGCAGGACGATCCGGGTGTCGCCGAACCGGCCGTCACCACGCATCATCCGGGCGAACTGCTCGCCGTTGACGCCGGGCATGAGGTAGTCCAGCAGCACCACGTCGAAGGGCTGGCCCCGCCGGTGGGCGTCGTCGAGGAGCCCGAGACCTTCGACGCCCGACGAGGCGATCGCCGCCTCGATCGACCAGCCGGCCAGCTGCTCCTCGAGGATGAACCGGTTGGTCTCGTTGTCGTCGACGACCAGCACGCGCAGCCCGGCCACCGAGGGCACGGGTGCGGCGACGGCGGCGCCGACGCTGGCCGGCGCGAAGCGCACGGTGAACCAGAACGTGCTGCCGTACCCGGACTCGCTGTTGACGCCGATCTCACCGCCCATGGCCTCGACGATCTGGCGACTGATGGCCAGGCCGAGCCCCGTGCCGCCGTACTCGCGCGTGGTGGAGCTGTCGCCCTGGGAGAACGCGGTGAACAGCCGCTCCTTGACCTCGGGCGTCATGCCCGACCCGGTGTCACTGACCTCGACCCGCAGCACGATGCCTGCGTCGGTGGCCTCCGCGCTCGTCACGTCGCTGGTCTCGACGCGCGGCACGTCGCTCGTCGCGTCGCTGGTCGCGTCGCTGGTCTCGTCCGTCGTCTCGACCGTGGCCCGGACGACGACCTCGCCACTGTTGGTGAACTTCACGGCGTTTGCGGTCAGGTTGGAGATGACCTGCCCGAATCGCACGGGGTCGCCGCTCACCACTGCAGGGATGTCCGGGTGGCAGGTCACCGCAAGCTCGAGGTCCTTGGCGCGGGCGCGCTCTGCCATCATGGTGGTGCTCTGCTCGACGATGGCTCGCGGGTCGAAGTCGACCGCCTCGAGGTCGAGCCGCCCGGCCTCGATCTTGGACAGGTCGAGGATGTCGTTGACGAGGGAGAGCAGGCTCCGGCCGGCGCCGTCGATGCCGTCGGCGAGCCGTCGCTGGTGCGGCGTGAGCTCGGTGCGTCCGAGCAGCTCGGACAGCCCGATCACGCCGTTGAGCGGGGTGCGGATCTCGTGGCTCATCGTCGCGAGGAACTCGGACTTGGCCATCGACGCGCTCATCGCGTTGTCGCGCGCCTGCTCGAGTCGCTCGGCGGCCAGCTGACGCTCCGCGACGCGGGAGAAGATCGCCGCCGCCCTGCCCACCGTCAGCCCGTCGCTGTCGGTGGGCGGGGTGGTCGCACGCGTGTCCATGACGACGACGCACGCGGCGCGGTCCTCGGCCACCACGGGCGCGGCCACGAGGGCGGTGCCCTCCGTCGTGAGGGAGGCTTGGGGGCTGCGCGACTCGACGGCGGCCATCGCGATCCGGGTGGCCTCGGCGACGTCCTGTTCCGGCACGTCGCGGGTCTCGCCCGGGACGGGTTCGAGCTCGCCGTCCCTGGTCACCACCCACGCTGCCACCGGCTGCCATCCCGTGTGCCGTGCCACGTCCTTGAGGATCGTGGGGATGACCTCGGCCAACGTCGTCGCGTCGTTGGCCGCCGTTGCCATGGACGTGAGCAGGGCCAGGGCCTGTTCCGCGTCTTTGCTCTCGGTGATGTCCTGGGAGGTGCCGCCCATGCGCAGGGGGGCACCGGTGACCTCGTCGCGGGTGAGGCGGCCACGGCCACGGATCCAGCGCAGGGAGCCGTCGCTGTGGAAGATGCGCGCGTCGAACTCGAACTCGCCCGTCTCCTCCAGGGCGCGCCGGACCACCTCGGCCACGGCGTCCCGGTCGTCGGGGTGCATCCGGTCGAGGAAGCCCTGGTAGTTGGGGACGAAACTTGAGTCGGGCTCCACGCCGTAGATGCGGTAGAGCTCGTCGGACCACGCCACGACGTCGCTGCCGACGTCCCATTCCCAGCTGCCGATCTTGGCGATGTGCTGCGCCTCGGCGAGCTGCGCCTCGCGCCGTTGCAGTGTCTCGATCAGCCGTCGCTGATCGCTGTACTCGGTCACCCGGTGCAACCATCCGACGTGGTTGCCGTCGTCGTCCCTGATCGGGGTGTGGCTGACCAGTGCCCAGAACCGCTCGCCGTTCTTGCGCAGCAGGCTGCACTCGAGATTGCTGCCGGGGGCGCTGCTGCCCTGCAGTCCGCTCAGGTGTTCGGCGAACTGGGCCTGGCCGGTCGCGTCCAGGGTCTCGAAGACGGACAGCCCGTCCATCTCGTCGACCGTCCTGCCCAGCATCTCCGCAAGTCGTGGGTTCGCGAGCACGGTCCTGCCCTCGGCGTCGAAGACCCACAGGCCGTCGGGCGACGCTTCGACCAGCCAGCGGCTCAGGTCGCCGAGGTCGGCCTTGCCGCCCAGGGTCCCGAGGTCGCTCGCACCTGCGGTACGTCCACGGGCGCCTGGGTCGAGGGGCTGCGGATGCTGCACGCAGTGATCTTCCTTCATCAGCCCGACGGAAGCCCACTGAAACACTCAATTCGCCCCAGATCCCTCGACGGCTCAGCCCTGATCTGGAGCGTTCTCCGGGCGCCTGCGCTGCCACGACTCGAGGATGTGTTCGTCCATTGCCCGCTGTGCCGCCACCGCGTCACCAGCCACGACGGCGTCGTGCACCCGTTGGTGGGCCTCGTTGGTCAACCGGATGTGCTGCGCGGAAGGGTCACCGACGTAGCGCAGGCTGCGGTAGGCCTCGTCGGTCAACGTGTGGATGATGGCGCGGCCGAGGCGATTGCGTGAGGCGGCCATGATCTCGTCGTGAAAGGCCACGTCGGCCGCGAGGTATGCCGTGGCGTCGCCGATGCTCGCGTCGAGGGTGGCCATCCGCTCGGAGATGGCCGCTCGCTCGGCCGGTGTCGAGTTCGTGGCCGCCTGCCCGGCCATCTGGCCCTCCAGTGCCCGCCGGACATCGACCAGATCGCCCAGGATCACGTTTCCCGCGTCGTGGCGTACCACCGCCGAGAGGACGGTCGGGTTGAGCAGGTCCCAGTCCGCCAGTGGCCGGACCCGTGTGCCCTGGCCTTGCTGCACCGTGACCATGCGCATGGCCTCCAGGGCCTTCACCGCCTCACGGACGACCGTGCGGCTGACGCCGAACGTCTCGCACAGCGCAGGTTCGGTGGGCAGGCTGTCGCCGGTACTCAGTCCGTCGCTCACCAGCCAGTCGACCAGCTCCTCGACCACCGCGGTGGCAAGGCGGCGGGGTCGTCGAGGCCACGGCGAGGACAGGCTTGCGCTCATGACGCCAGCATAGCGAGAAGATTCGCTTGACAGAATACGTATGACGAATAATCATTGCCTGACGAGAACTGTTGACGACGAGAGGCAGCACCCGCAATGAAGCTGGCACGCATCGGAGCCGTCGGCGCAGAGCGCCCTGCCGTGCAGGACGAGCTGGGCACCTGGCGCGACCTCAGCCGGGTCGTCGGCGATCTGGACGGCGGAATCCTGTCCGGCGACTTCGCCGGGACCGTGGAGCGCGCGTTGGCTGCCGGTGACCTCCCCGTGGTCGAGAACCTTTCGAGGTTCGGTCCACCGCTGGCCAGGATCGGCAAGATCGTCTGCGTCGGCCTCAACTACCGCGACCACGCCGCGGAGACGGGTGCCACGGTGCCGAGCGAGCCCGTGCTCTTCATGAAGGCTCCCGACACCGTGGTGGGACCCGACGACGAGGTCCTGGTGCCACGCGCCTCGGCGAAGACCGACTGGGAGGTGGAGCTCGCCGTCGTGATCGGCCGCGAGGCCGCCTACCTCGAGAGCCCCTCCGCCGCGGCCGCGCACATCGCCGGCTACGCCATCAGCAACGACGTCTCCGAGCGAGAGTTCCAGATCGAACGCGGTGGCCAGTGGGACAAGGGCAAGAACTGCGCGACGTTCAACCCGTTCGGCCCCTGGCTGGTGACACCCGACGAGGTGACCGACCCGCAGGCGCTCAGCCTCCGGCTCTGGGTCAATGGCGAGCTGAAGCAGGACGGCAAGACCTCTGACATGGTCTACGGGGTCCACTTCCTCGTCCACTACATCAGCCAGTTCATGAGGCTGTACCCCGGTGACGTGATCAACACCGGCACCCCTGCCGGGGTCGCCCTCGGGGTGCCCGGCACGCCCTATCTCAAGGCTGGGGACGTCGTCGAGCTGGAGATCGATGGCCTCGGTCGCCAGCGCCAGACCTTCGGAGCCGCGTGATGACCGCCGTTACCGCAGTGGGAGAGCTCGCCGGACTCAAGGCCCTCGTCACCGGTGGCGCCTCGGGGATCGGGCTGGCCATCGCCGACCTGCTGGCCGACCGCGGCGCGGCGGTCGCCGTGCTGGACCGTGACGTCAGCCCGGTGGCCGGGGGCCGACACCTCGCCGTGGCGGCAGACGTCAGTGACGACTCCGCGGTCAGGGCTGCCGTGGCGGAGGCGGTCGCCACCCTCGGAGGCCTCGACATCGTCGCCAACAACGCCGGCATCGGCGCCCAGGGCGGCGTCGACGCCAACGACGACGCGGAGTGGCTCAGGGTGCTGGACATCAACGTCCTCGGCATCGTGCGGGTGACTCGCGCTGCCCTGCCGAGTCTGCGCGCGTCGGACCAGGCCGCGATCGTCAACATCTGCTCCATCGCCGCGACCGCAGGCATCCCCAACCGCGCGGCATACTCGGCCAGCAAGGGCGCCGTCCTGTCGCTGACCCTCGCCATGGCGGCGGACCTGCTGCCCGAGGGCATCCGGGTCAATGCGGTGAACCCCGGCACGGCCGACACCCCTTGGGTGGAGCGCCTGCTCAGCGCCGCCGACGACCCCGCGGCCGAGCGGGCAGCGCTCGAGGCCAGGCAGCCGCACGGCCGCCTGGTCACGCCGATGGAGATCGCCCACGCCGTCGCCTACTTCGTCTCTCCCCTCGCCGGTTCGACGACTGGCACCACCTTGGCTGTCGACGGCGGGATGGACCGGCTTCGACTGCGACCCAGGTCGTGACCTCTCCGCACGGGTCCGTGGTTGACGACCGCATCGACGCGCACGTGCACCTCTGGGACCTGGCGGTCAGGCCCCAGGCATGGACGACGGCCCTTCCTGCGATCGACCGGACGTTCACGATCGCTGACCTCGAGCCCCAGCTGGCTGCTGCCGGCGTCAGCGCGGCCGTCCTCGTCGAGACGATCAACGTCGCGGCGGAGACTCCCGAGCTGCTGGCCCGGGCGGTCGGAAGCCCAGCCGTCCGCGGGGTGGTGGGGTGGGTCGACCTGACGTCGCCCGATGTGTCCGACCGGATCGCCGAGCTGCGGTCCCTGCCGGGTGGTGACCGGCTGGTGGGCCTGCGACACCAGCTCCAGGGGGAGCCCGACCCGCAGTGGTTGGACCGCATCGACGTCCGGCGTGGGCTCGCGGCCGTGGGCCGAGCGGGGCTCGCCTTCGACCTCCTCGTCAGGGAACGCCAGCTCCCCTCGGCGATCGGGGCTGCCCGCCGGTCGCCGGACGTCAGGTTCGTCCTGAGCCACCTCGGCAAGCCTTCGATCGCAGCGGGTGACCTCGAGCCGTGGGCCACCCACCTCGCCGACCTCGCAGCCTCGGAGAACGTCGCCTGCAAGCTCTCCGGGATGGTCACGGAGGCGTCCCCGACCTGGTCGGTCGGAGACCTCAGCCCGTATGCCGCCCACGCCCTCTCCGTCTTCGGGCCGGACCGCATGATGGCGGGTTCGGACTGGCCGGTCTGCCTCGTTCGCGACGACTATGCGACGGTGTGGAGGGTGAACGAACAGCTCGTGGCCCAGCTCTCGCCTGCCGAGCAGCGCGCTGTCCTCGGGGGCACCGCGACGACCTGGTACGGCCTCTCGTGACCGACCTCGTGAGCCGCCGGCTGGGTTCGACCGAGGTCGGGGTGAGCGCGCTCGGCTTCGGAGGAGCCAACCTCGGGAACCTCTACCGTGCGGTCTCGGACGACCAGGCCCGCGCAGCGGTGGATCACGCGTGGGACCAAGGGATTCGGTACTTCGACACGGCGCCCCACTACGGCCTCGGTCTGTCCGAGCGCCGGCTGGGAGGGGCCTTGGCCGGTCGGCCGCGGGCCGAGTACGTCGTGTCCACGAAGGTCGGACGCCTGTTGGTCCCGAACGAGGACGCCACCGGCTCTGACCTGGCCCAGCAGTTCGACGTCAGGGACGACCTGCGTCGCGAACTGGACTACTCAGGTCCCGGCGTGCGCCGAAGTCTCGAGGAGAGCCTGGAGCGTCTGGGCATCGACCAGGTCGATGTCGCGTTCGTGCACGACCCTGACGACTTCGTCCAGCAGGTGCTCGACGGAGCGCTGCCGGAGCTGGCGCGGATGCGCGACGAGGGCATCGTGAAGGCGATCGGCGTGGGCATGAACCAGTGGCAGGAACCGCTGCGGTTCGTGCAGGAGTGCGACCTCGACGTCGTGATGCTCGCGGGTCGGTGGACCCTGCTCGACCGCAGCGGTGCGCCGCTGCTCGACGCGTGCCTCTCGCGAGGGGTCAGCGTCGTGGCGGCCGCTCCCTTCAACTCAGGCCTCCTGGCGCGGGCCGATCCGCAGGCGGACTCGCACTTCAACTACGACACCCCTGACGCACGGCTGCTCAGGGCAGCCCGTGACCTCGCCGCCCTCGCGGGGGAATACGGCTGCACCCTGCCCCAGGTCGCCCTGCAGTTCCCGCTCAGGCACGCCGCCGTCGCGAGCGTCGTTGCCGGGCTCGGCAAGCGCGAGCACGTCGACTCTGCGGCCCGGTGGCTGCTGGAGCCGGTGCCGGAGGCGTTCTGGGAGGACGCCGACTCGGTCGTCGAAGGCCTTCTCTGACGGCGTCAGCCGGCCGAGGTCGTGCCCCGTGCGTCCGCCGCAGTGGGACGGCGTCGCTCCCAGGACCCGAGGATGTGCGCGCGCATCGCCTGTCCCGCGCGGGCGCCGTCGCGGTGCTCCACGGCGTCGAGGATCGCCCGGTGCTCCGCGAGCGTGATGTCGATGTTGGACCGTGTCGCCGAGCCGTGGTAGCGACCGGTGGTTCGGGCTTGGTCGTGGATGCTGGTCACGATGGCGCGCCCCAACCGGTTTCCGGACAGGACCATCACGGCATCGTGGAAGTCCACGTCGGCGCGAGCGAAGGCTGCGGCATCCTCGGAGCTGTCCGTCATCTCGGAATAGGCCAGCCTGAGCGGGTCCAGGTCTGCGGCCTGCTGACCGCGGCAGGCCTCCTCCGCCATCGCCATCTCCAACGCGGCACGGACCGACACGAGGTCGTCGAGGATGCCCAGCGACTCGTCGTGCTTGACCATCGCGCTCAGGACGACCTCGTCGATGAGGTCCCAGGCGTCCATGGCGCGCACGACGGTGCCCACCCCCTGACGGCTCGACAGCAGCCCCTTGGACTGCAAGGTCTTCACGGACTCGCGGATCACGGTCCGGGAGACGCCGAGCTGTTCCCCGAGTTCGGCCTCGGAGGGCAGGATCGTGCCGACGGGCAGGGCACCGCTCACGATCTGGTCCACCAGGGTCGCGATGACCGCCGTCCCCAGGCTGGAGCGCTGGGCCGGAGCCGGAGCGGTCCATCTGCCGTCCTCGGTCGTCATGCTGACTCCTTCTTCGTGCACATGTCCTTGGGCGGATCGTAGCGGCGATCCTGCTATTGCCTGATCATCATATGTATTATATCTTAGGAGTCAGCACCGCGGCACCTGGCCGCTCAGGACCTTGATCGACAAAGGAGTCATCTCATGGGTATCGGAATGCGGAACACCTCCGCCGGAGGCGCGGCGGCCGCTCGTGCGCCGCGGGCCGTGGTCGCGGCAACTGCGCTTGCCTGCGCGCTTGCCCTGGCCGCCTGCGCCGGTGGACAGAGCGTTGGCGCCACCAAGAACAACGCGGACACCGGGAGCCCCTTCGGCTTCAAGACCGCAGCCCAGGACGCGAAGGCCGAGATCACGGTGTGGGTGGACTCCACCCGACAGCCGGTCGCCGACGCGTACGTTGCTGCCCACCCGGACGTGAAGGTCAAGGTCGTCGCCTACGACGGCAACGCGAACGGGTCGAACTCCTTCAAGACCAAGACGCAGCTGTTCGACCGTGCCGGCTCCGGCTGGCCGGACGTCGCCTTCACGACGGACAACAGCTCGGCTGCCTGGGGTTCACTGACTGGCACCGGCGACCTCGCCCCCGTCAACAAGGGACTCGTGCCCGCGGCGACCCTCGATGGGTTCTCCAAGGGCGCTCTCGACGTGTGCACGCTCGACGGGGTGGCCTACTGCCTCCGCAACGACCTCGCCCAGAATGTGCTCTGGTACAACAAGAAGCTGATGGACAAGTGGGGGTACACCGTCCCGAAGACGTGGGCGGAGTATGAGCAGCTCGGGAGCAAGGTGGCCGCTGAGCACCCGGGATACCTCGTCGGCACCGCCGGCGACGCCTGGACCCCGGAGATCTACATGTGGGCCGCGCAGTGCCCGGCCAACAAGGTCGACGGGCCCACCAAGCTCACGGTCAACACGAGCGACGCCAACTGCGTCAAGGCGGCCAAGCTCCTCGACGGCCTGATCGCCAACAAGTCGATGTCGACCCTGTCGTTGTTCGGTCCCGAGTTCGCCAAGACCAAGGCTGACAAGGTGCTCCTGCTGCCTGGGCCGTCGTGGTACGGCGGCGCTGTCTTCCAAGGCACGCTCAAGACCCCGAAGGGCGAGCTCGCAGTTGCTCCTCCGCTGGCATGGGATGCCGGCACGGCGTCGACGGGCAACGTCGGCGGTGGTGCATGGTGGGTCTCGGCGCACAGCAAGAACCTCAAGGCGGCCGCCGACTTCGCATCCTGGGTCACGAGCCAGTCCGCCGTGGGAGGCACGCTCGTGCCGACCTACCCGGCATACAGCCAGGCGGCAGCGGCGTGGCTCGCCGAGACGCAGAAGAGCGGCTACTACGCCGGTGACATCGCTCCCGCGCTCCAGCAGGCAGCCGGGCAGGTCTGGTCGGGCTGGGGCTCGCCGTCCTTCAGCCAGGAAGCGATCTGGGCCAAGGTCGTCCAAGCGGGCATGACCAAGGGCGAGACCATCGAGTCGCTGCTCCCCGCATGGCAGAAGCAGATCGAGAACGAAGCCAAGATCCTCGGCTACCAGGTCAAGACCAGCTGACGTCATGGCAATCCCCACTGCAACGATCCCCGGGAGTCGGCCCGCCGCCGGCTCCCGGGGGCACGGCAAGGCCGGGTACGTCTTCGTGGCGCCGTTCGCCATCCTCTTCCTGTTCTTCGGGGTCATCCCGGTGCTGTACTCGCTCTACCTCGCATTCACCTCCGGATCGGGGGGTTTCGCGGGTCTGTCAAACTTCACGAAGGCCGCCACGGACTTCAGGTTCCTGCCGGCCGTCGGCCACGTGGCAGCCTTCGTCGCGATCTGGCTCCTGCTCCTCTCCGTCCTCGTCGTCACCCTGACCCTGGTCATGAACCGGGTGGCACGGCGTCGGACCAAGACCTTCGTCCGGTTCGCCTACTACATCCCCGGCGCCCTGGCGGGCGCCTCGAGCGTGCTCCTGTGGCTCTTCATGCTGGACCCCACGGTGAGTCCGGTGGCCTGGGTCCTCAAGGCGACGGGTTCCGACACGTTCCAGCAGGTCGTCGCTCCGGGACACCTGCCGGTGATCTTCGCCCTCATCGCCTTCTGGACGGGCGCCGGCGGCTGGATCCTGGTGCTCTACGGCGCGTTGAACACCATCCCCACCGAGGTCATCGAGGCCGCCAAGGTCGACGGGTGCGGTCCTGTCCGCAGCGCGTTGCAGATCGAGCTGCCGATGATCCGCAAGTCGGTCGTCTACATGCTGATCCTGTCCCTGGCGGCAGGCACGCAGCTGTTCGTGGAACCCCAGCTCGTCTCCCAGGCCAGCTTCGGCGTGGTTCCCAACGACTACAGCGTCAACCAGCTCGCCTACATCTATGCCTTCGGTCAGAACGACTTCAACGGATCAGCGGCCATATCGATCATGTTGCTCGTCGTCGCGGCACTCGCAGCGGGCCTGTTCGTCGCCCGCGGCCGACTCTTCGAGACGGACTGAGAGAGACGTCATGACAACCACCACGAGACCCGACACGCGGCAACGAGCCAGCAGGCCGGCATACCAGCGGGGAAGCAGCTCACCCACCTCTGGCACGTTCGCCGGGCGGACGCTGATGGCCATCGTGCTCGGCGTGTTCGCCCTGTTCTTCCTCGTACCCGTCATCTGGCTCTTCCTCGCGGCCACCAAGGACTCGCGCGAGCTGGTGAACGACGCACCCTTCAGCCTGGGGAGCCTGTCCGCGTTGCGCGACAACTGGAACGCCTTGATGTCGTTCCAGGACGGAGCCATCAGCACCTGGATGACCAACTCGGTGCTCTATGCCGGGCTGGCGTTGGTCCTCACCCTGGTCGTGAGCCTCCCCGCGGGCTACGCCCTGGCCAAGATGCGCTTTCGCGGTCGGCGGCTCCTGCTGGTCGCGACCCTGGTCGTGATGCTCATGCCCGCGACCTCGCTGGTGCTGCCCATCTTCCTGGAGATCAACTACCTCAGCCTCGTGAACACCCCCCTGTCGGTCGTGCTGCCGTACTCGTTCTTTCCGTTCGGTGTCTACCTGGCCTACATCTACTTCTCGACGGCCATGCCCAGCGAGCTGCTGGAGGCGGCCAAGATCGACGGCTGCGGTGAGCTGCGGACCTTCACCTCGATCGTGCTTCCCCTCTCCACCCCCGTGGTGGCCCTCGTGGGCTTCTTCAGCTTCGTCCAGAACTGGAACAACTTCTTCCTGCCCTATGTGATGCTGCCCGGCAGTGAGGCCTACCCCATGCAGGTGGGCCTGACGCAGATGCTCGCGTCGACGCCCAACTTCAACCCTGTGGTGGGTGCCAACGCCGCCGTGAGCCCGCCGGAGCTCGTCCTGGCCACCCTCGTGTCGGTCGCGCCTGTGCTCGTGGTCTTCCTGATCGCGCAGCGGTTCCTCGTCACCGGCCTGACTGCCGGCGCGACGAAGGGCTGACGTCGATGAAGATCACCGGATACCGCAGCCTCACGACCCACCACCGGTGGGGGCGCTCGGTCGGCGACGCCAACGGGTTCATCCCCGACGCGGTGACCGAGGTGCCCATCCTGATCGTTGAGACAGACGAGGGGGTCGAGGGCATCGGGCTCGGGTCGCACCGTGACGTCGACCGTGTGTTCGCGGCTGTCGAGGGCGAGGACCCGCGCGCGGTCGTCGCGCTCTATGACCGGATGCTCCGGCAGGTGTTCAAGGCAGGCCACCAGGGCGCGACCTTCGGAGCTGTCGGTGCGCTCGACATGGCGTTGTGGGACCTCAAGGCCAAGCTCGCCGGGGAGCCGTTGTGGCGCCTGCTCGGAGGCCGGGACCGGTTCGTTCCCGGATACGCCTCAGGGCTCGACGCGGGCCTGACCGAGGCCGAGCTGGTCGAGGTGTACGAGTCGTTCGCCGCCCGAGGCTTCACGGCGGCGAAGGTCAAGGGTGGACTCGACCCGGCCCGCGACCTCGTCCGCCTGCGACTGGTGCGTGAGATCTTGTCGCGGGGCAACGCCTCGCCCGCGCTCATGCTCGACGCCAACGAGGTCTGGCAGCCGAAGGAGGCGATCCGGCACGTGGGCATGCTCGAGGAGCACGTCGACCTCACCTGGGTCGAGGAGCCCGTGCGGCGCTGGGACGCCGCGGGTCACCACCTCGTCCGTCTCGGCATCAAGGCCGCGGTCGCGACGGGCGAGAACCTCACTGGACTCGAGCAGTACCGACCCCTGCTCAGCGCCCAAGGGGTCGACGTCGTGCAGGCCGGGAGCGTCTGGGGCATCACCCACTTCCTGCGCGTGGCCGCGCTCGCCCATGCCTACGACCTCCCGGTCAGTCCGGTGGGCTACCACACGAATCCGCTGGCGGCCGCTGCGACATCGCTGCCCAACGTCATCGCGATCGAGGTACAGAACCTCGAGGAGCCGCTCGGCATCACCGTCGACCACACGGTCGCCGACGGCGGCCTGGTCCTGGGTGACAAGCCGGGCAGCGGGGTCGTGGTCGACGAGTCCGCCATCGGGGGACTGTCGGGCGCTGCGTGGTCGTCGGCCAGTGGTCCCCACGTCCGCTCCAGCCGGGCGGGACTTCGCTTGACCCAGCCCACGTGACGCGGTTCACCAGCGCGGACCGCGTGACTCGATCCACCACAGACCCTGTGACCCCATCCACCAGAGAAGAAGGACCACTCATGATCGACTTCGCCGACTCCAAGGCCGTCGCCAAGGCCATCCAGTACACCAACGTGAACCCCGACCTCACGCGCGACGGAGTCCTGGAACACCTGCGGACGGCACTGGAGTACGGCTTCGACGCCGCCATGATCGCGCCGGTGTGGGTCTCCCTCGGCAAGGAGGTGCTGGCCGGCTCGGAGGTGAAGGTGGCTTCCACCCTCAACTTCCCGATGGCCAACGACACCCTGGGTATGCGGCTCGCCGCCTTGCGGGAGCTGGCCAGGGAGGGCGCGGACGAGTTCGACTTCCCGCCCCACCCGGGCTACCTGCTGGGCGGCCAGGTCGCGGAGTACACGCGCGACATGAACGAGATCGTCAAGGCCGCGCACGACGAGGGCATGAAGGTCAAGGCGATGCTCGAGTTCGGCTACCTCGACGAGGCGCAGAAGGTCCTGGCCACGCGGATTGCCTACGAGGCCGGCATCGACTGGGTCAAGCAGTCCAGCGGATGGGGTGTGGGCGGCTGTGCCGCCACCGTGGAGGACGTGGCCCTGCTCAAGGCAAACATCGAACCGCCTTGCCGCGTCAAGGTTTCCGGCAAGGTCAACTCGCTGGAGAAGATGCAGGCGATGTTCGAGGCGGGGGCCGAGCTCGTCGGCACCAGCTGGCGAAGGCGTTCGCGACGCTCGGCCACACCGACACCATCCTGGTCACCGACGCCGGGTTCCCGATCCCGGCAGACGCCCACCGGATCGACCTCGGCCTGCGTCCGGGGCTGGTCGACGTGCGCGACGTGCTGCGGGTGGTCCTCGACCAGGTCTTCGTCGAAGAGGCAGTGTTCGCGCCGGAGCTCAAGTCCCACCATCCGACCCTGTACCGCGAGGTGCAGACGATCTTCACGGGTTCGGGGGCCACGTTCAGCCAGGCCAGCCACGAGCAGCTCTGCAGCGACTACGCCCCTCGGGCCAAGTTCGTGATCAGGTCGGGCTCGTTCGAGCCCTGGGCCAACTTCTCGCTGGTCGCCAGCACGGACCCGTTCGCCTGGTTCTCAGACGACGACGTGGAGATCCTGCCTGCCTATGTCGAGCGGCGCCGGCGGATCCGGGACGGGCAGGTTCCCGAACTGCCCTGAGGGACGTGCACATCGTGGGCGTCGGTCGCCGCCAGCTGGGGGGCCGGCCCTGGCGATCGGCTTCACGTGAAGTCGAGACCGCCGGTCATCGAGGTGATGACCGGCGGTCTCGGGTGGTGGCCAGGGGCGGGGTCGAACCGCCGACCTTCCGATTTTCAGTCGGACGCTCGTACCAACTGAGCTACCTGGCCGTGGGTGCATGTGCGTGATGGTGACCATGCAATGCAGAACATGCGATCGCGGCGGCCTCGTGCCGAAGCCCGGGGGACCGTCGCGACTGCAGGATCATAGCCGATCCGTGCTGCCCCCTCACAACCGACGGTCATCGCGGAATACCCCGTGGGTGGCGACGTTGCCCCCACCATGAAGGCAATCACCTTCGCCGAGTACGGCGACCCCGACATCCTCCAGCTCACCGACCTCCCCGACCCCAAGGTCGGCCCCGGCGAGGTGCTCATCCGCGTGCGCAGCGCAGCCGTGAACCCTGTCGACTGGAAGGTCATGAAGGGCTATCTCGACGGCCTCATGGTCGTGGAGTTCCCCGCGATCCCGGGCTGGGACGTCTCGGGAGTCGTCGAGGCGGTCGGCCCCGACACCCCCGAGTGGGCCCCCGGCGACGAGGTGATCGCCTACGCCCGCAAGGACTGGGTGCAGGGCGGCACCTTCGCCGAGCTTGTCACCGCGCCCGTCCGCACGGTCGCCCGCAAGCCGAAGTCCCTCGACTGGCACCAGGCGGCGGGCCTCCCGCTTGCCGGCCTCACGGCATACCAGCTGATCGCTCGGCTGGGACTCAAGGATGGCGAGACGGTCCTCGTGCACGCCGCCGCCGGTGGAGTCGGTCTCTTCGCCGTGCAGATCGCCCGAGCTCTCGGCGCGCGCGTGATCGGCACCGCCTCCGAGGGCAACCACGAGTTCCTGCGCGGGCTGGGTGCAGAGCCGGTGACGTATGGCGCGGGGCTGGCCGAGCGCGTACGTGAGCTGTCGCCCGACGGCGTGGACGTCGTGGCCGACTTCGTCGGCGGGGTCCTGGACGTCACGCAGGCCGTTCTCGCCGACGGTGGACGGCACGGGTCGATCGCCGACGGCACCGTCGCCGAGGCCGGTGGCATCGCCGCATGGGTGCGGCCCAACGCCGAGGACCTGACTGCGCTGGGCGACCTCGCCGACGCGGGTCGGCTGACCGTGCCGGTGGCCGACGTGTTCGCGCTCGCGGATGCGGCTGAGGCGTTCGAGCTGAGCCAGACCGGGCACGTCCGCGGCAAGATCGCCATCGAGGTCAGCGTCTGACGGACCCTGGCGGGCCCCCGCCACGCATATGACGCCTGTCCAAAAGGGCGCCCGCGCAACGGATTCCGTGCGTGGGCGCTCTTTGTCGTCCCACCATGCGAGAGGCATATCCTACTTATTTGATAGGCAATGAAGGAACCGCTACCTTCGACGTAGGTCATGAGCTCCAGTGACAAGCCCCGGCTCGCTGGACGGCAACCCTCCCACTCGCGGTGGGGTGCTCCGGGTGAAGACCAGGTGGCAGTCGAACGACCGCCGCAAGCGCGAGGCTCGAGCCTCATCCGAGGACGGAAACCCATGAAGGACAACGGATCCAGGCAGGCAGCCGATCGCTCCTGCCGACCCGTCCTGCGCAGGCACATCGACCTGCTCAGGGTTTCCAGCGCGCTCTGTCGCCCCTGACGCGCGCCCTCGTCGTTCGTCGGCTTCAGCCGGTCTCTGACCTGCGCTCGTAGGTCTGTTCGGCACCTGCTGCCTCGAAACCCATTCTCCTCCAACGGTTCTGCGCCTCGGCGCGGGACCGGCGATTCCCCTTGCCCGAAAGGATCCACCCATGGCTGTCATTGCCACGATCTCCAGCAGTCCCTCCCTCTCCTCCAAGACCGACGCCGTCCTCTCCGACATCGCGAGACAGCTCCAACGCGCCGGCCACGTCGTCGTCCCGATCGTGTTGCGGGACCTGCCGGCCGGCCCACTCCTGCGCGGGGACGCCCATGACCCCGACGTGGCCCGCGCCGTGGCTGCGCTCGAGGCGGCAGACGCGGTCGTCGTGTCCACCCCGGTCTACAAGGCGGCCTACGGCGGCCTGCTCAAGACCTTCCTCGACCTGCTGCCGCAGTTCGCGCTGCGGGGCAAGGTCGTCCTGCCGGTGGCCACCGGCGGCACGCCCGCCCACGTGCTGGTCGTCGACTATGCCCTCCGCCCCGTCCTGGCGAGCCTGTCGCCGAGCAGCATCACCCCGGGCTGGTTCGTCCTGGCCGACCACGTGAGGCTCGTCGACGGGGGTGAGGCCTTCCTCGACGAGGCTGCCCTGCGCCCGCTGCGCGAGGTCACGACCGTCTTCCTCGACACCGTGGCAGGACGCTCGCTGGTCACCGCGGGTGCCGTGCTCCGCGAGGCGGTGGCCTGATGCGCACGATCCGTGGTTCCTTCACCGCGAGCCGGGCGCTGGTCGCCTCGCTGGCGGCGGCCCTCCCACTCGTCCTGGTGTCCGGCTGCTCGCTCCCGTCGAGCGAGGCCAGCACGTCCGCGAAGGACAAGGGGCCGGTGACCATTCGCTACCAGGGGTGGGCCAACTCGGTGTCCCTACCTGAGCTCGCCTCCGACCTGGGCTACTTCCCCACCCTCAAGCTCAACTGGGTCGGCAACACCACGAGCGGTCCCCAGGACATCCAGTCCGCGGCCACGGGGCAGACCGACTTCGGCGGTGCGTTCTCCGGCGCCGTGGTCAAGCTCATCAGCGCCGGCGCCCCGGTCAAGGCCGTCATCAACTACTACGGCGAGGACGTCAGGACGTTCAACGGCTTCTACGTCAAGGACGACAGTCCGATCCGGACCCCGCACGACCTGATCGGCAAGAAGGTCGCTGTCAACACCCTGGGGGCGCACGCCGAGGCGGTCATCGACACCTACCTGAAGAAGAACGGCCTCACGCCGGCGCAGATCAAGCAGGTGCAGCTGGTCCCGCTGCCCCCGAACGACACCGAGCTGGCCGTTCGGCGTGGGCAGGTCGACGTCGGCACCCTCTCGGGGGTCCTGCAGGACCACGCCATCGCCACGGGTGGGCTGCGGTCGCTGTTCAGCGACTACGAGCTGTTCGGCGCCTTCAACGGTGGTCAGTACGTCCTGCGGGACGACTTCATCGCCAAGCATCCTGCGGCAGCCAAGGAGTTCGTCACCGGGGTCGCCAAGGCGATCGAGTGGGAGCGCACGAGCCCTCGCGAGACCGTCATCGCGCGGTTCAGCACCATCATCGAGAAGCGTGGTCGCAACGAGAAGACCGACAACCTCAAGTTCTGGAAGAGCGTGGGAGTCGCCAGCAAGGGCGGCGTGATCAGCGACCAGGACTTCACCCGCTGGGAGCCGTGGCTCGTCGACAGCGGGGTCCTCAAGCAGGGCGCGCTCAAGCCCCGCGACCTCTACACCAACGACTACAACGGGCTCGCGTCGAAGGCGTCCTCATGAGTGCCCACATCGAGCTGCGTGGCGTGACCAAGGAGTTCGCGCTCCGCCCGACCAGGGACCAGCCGCAGGCGCGCACGCTGGTCGCGCTGGAGGACGTGTCGCTGGAGGTGCCACGCGGTGAGTTCCTCACGCTGGTCGGACCGAGCGGGTCGGGCAAGACCACCTTGCTCGACCTGCTCGGCGGGCTGAGCCGCCCCACGAGCGGCAGCGTCCTCGTGGACGGCGCCGAGGTGACCGGTCCCGGTCTCGACCGGGGCATCGTCTTCCAGCAGTACGCCCTGTTTCCCTGGCGGACCACCCTCGCCAACGTGACGTTCGGCCTCGAGCAGCGGGGACTGAGTCGCCGCGAGCGCACCGAACGGGCCCGCGAGAACCTGGCCCTCGTGGGGCTCGAGGGGTTCGAGGACCGCTACCCCCACGAGCTCTCCGGTGGGATGAAGCAGCGGGTCGCGATCGCCCGGAGCCTGGCCTACCAACCCGGGATCCTCCTCATGGACGAGCCGTTCGCGGCCCTTGACGCGCAGACCCGTGAACAGCTGCAGGACGAGCTGCTGCGGATCTGGCGAGCCACCGACACGACGGTCGTGTTCATCACCCACGGCATCGAGGAGGCGGTCTACCTCGGCCAGCGCGTGGCCGTCCTGAGCGCCCGCCCCGGGCGTCTCAAGGCCCTCGTCGACGTCGACCTCGGCGACCGCGAGTCCACCACGGACCTGCGGTCGGACCCCCGCTTCGTGCACTACCGGCACGAGGTCTGGACGCTCCTGCACGACGAGGTGCGCCGCGCCCAGGACGCCGGTCACCTCAAGATCCAGCCCGACGGCACAGAGAAGGCAGCCTGATGAGCACCGCAACCCTGGACCCAGGTCGTGATCTGACAGCGCCGACGCAGCCCGGCCCGGCACCCGAGGCGAGCGTGGCTCGGCGGGCTGCCACGCGGCATACCTGGTGGGGTGCCGTCGCGCGCCGCCTCGGGCGGGGGACGCGCAGGTCTGCGGCCGTCGTGCTCTTCCTGCTGTTGTGGGAGTTCGGCACGCAGTACCTGCTCGACCCCGCGCGCAAGGTGTTCCTCCCGCCTCTGCACGAGGTGCTCCAGGCGTGGTGGGGACTGGTCCAGAGCGGCCAGCTCCAGCAGCACGTCGCGGCCAGCCTGACCCGGTCGGTGATCGGGTTCAGCGTCGCGGTCGTCGCGGGCATCGGGCTGGGACTCGTGGTGGCGTGGTACGACGGCCTGCGCGAGTTCCTCACGCCGCTGCTGGAAGCCTTCCGCAACACGGCCGCCCTCGCGCTCCTGCCGGTCTTCGTCCTACTGCTCGGGATCGGGGAGACGAGCAAGATCTCGATCGTCGCGTACGCGAGCTTCTTCCCGGTGCTGCTCAACACGATCGCCGGGGTGCGCACGGTCGACCCGCTCCTCGTCAGGGCCGCCCGGTCGCTGGGGCTGGGCAGCCTGAGGCTGTTCCAGAAGGTGGTCCTGCCCTCCGCGGTGCCCACCATCTTCACGGGCGTCCGGATGGCGGGCACGGCCTCGATCCTGGTCCTCATCGCCGCCGAGATGGTGGGCGCGAAGGCGGGGCTGGGCTACCTGATCGTCAACGCCCAGAGCAGCTTCCAGATCCCGGACATGTATGCCGGCATCCTCACCGTCTCGCTGTTCGGGCTCCTCGTGAACACCGTCCTCGTCCGGCTGGAGCGGCACTTCTCGCGCTGGCGCGTCGCTGCCGCGGCCCGCTGACCAGCACCCCAGATCCGTTGAAAGGAAAGCTGAACCATGTCCACTGAACCCCGAGAGCTCCATCTCAACGCCTTCATCATGTCGACCGGCCACCACGAGGCCGCCTGGCGACACCCTGAGGTCGAACCCGCCCGCGCGCTCACGCTGCAGCACTACGTCGACATCGCCAGGACGGCCGAGCGCGGCCTGCTCGACTCGGTCTTCTTCGCCGACGGAGTGGCGCTGCACGGCAACGTGAAGCACAACACGCACAGCGCCTTCGAACCGCTCACCCTGCTCTCGGCCCTGGCCGCCTCGACGACCCACGTCGGGCTCATCGCGACCGCGTCGACGACCTACAACCATCCCTACACACTGGCTCGCGCGTTCGCCTCGCTCGACCACCTCAGCGGTGGGCGGGCCGGGTGGAACATCGTCACGAGCGCCGGGCAGGACGAGGCGCGGAACTTCGGGCTCGAGGGTCGCCCCGACCACGAGGCGAGGTATGCGCGGGCCACCGAGTTCGTCCAGCTCGCCCAGGCGCTCTGGGACTCCTTCGACGACGAGGCCGTCATCGCCGACAAGGTGTCGGGCATCTACGCCGACACCGACCGCATCGCTCCGATCGACCACAAGGGCCCGCACTTCGAGGTGCGCGGCCCACTCAACATCCGCCGGCCCGTGCAGGGCTACCCCCTCCTGGTGCAGGCGGGGTCGAGCGAGTCGGGCAAGGAGTACGCGGCCCGCTTCGCCGAGGCCGTCTTCACCGCGCAGCAGACGCTCGAGGAGGCGCAGGCGTTCTACGCCGACCTCAAGGGCCGGCTCGCCGCCCACGGTCGGCGCCCGGAAGCCCTGCTCATCCTCCCTGGCATCAGCCCCGTCATCGGGCGCACCGAGGAGGAGGCCAAGGAGAAGGAGGCCGAGCTCAACGCCCTGATCAACCCGGCATACGGGCTGGCGCAGCTCTCGACCATGCTCGACCACGAGCTGACCGAGGGCGACCTCGACGGACCACTGCCGCCCGTGGCGGTGGGCACGGAAGGCAACCAGAGCCGCAAGCAGCTGATCCTCGACCTGTCCGAGCGCGAGGGCCTCACGGTCCGCCAGCTCATCGAGAGGCTGGCCGGCGGGCGCGGCCACCGGGTGTTCGCCGGGACGGCCGTGCAGGTCGCCGACCAGATCCAGGAGTGGTTCGAGCAGGGGGCAGCCGACGGGTTCAACGTCATGCCGCCGACGCTGCCGGGCGGTCTGGACGACTTCGTCGACCTCGTGGTCCCCGAGCTGCAGCGTCGGGGCCTGTTCCGCACCGAGTACACGGGCAGGACGCTGCGCGACCACTACGGCCTGCCCCGGCCGGCCAACCCCAACACCGAGCACGCCCTCACCACGAAGGAGCACGCAGCATGACCGCCATCGCGACCGACCGGGACGTCCGCAAGATCACCGGACGGATCGGCGCCGAGATCGTCGGCGTCGACCTCACCTCCGACCTCGACGCCGAAACCATCCAGTTCCTCAACCAGGCTCTGCTGGAGCACAAGGCGCTCGTCTTCCGCCGTGCCCCGCTCACCGACGATCAGCAGGAACGGTTCGCCGCGCACTTCGGCCCGCTCACGACGGCGCACCCCACGGTCGCGTCGGCGCCGGGCGCCCCGCGGATCCTTCCCGTCGACAGCGAGAAGGGGGCGGCCAACCACTGGCACACGGACGTCACCTTCGTCCAGGCGCCACCGAAGGCGACCACCCTGTCGAGCAAGGTGGTCCCACCCCACGGCGGCGAGACGCTGATCGCCAACACCGGTGCGGGCTACCGCGACCTGCCCGAGCCGTTGAGGCTGCTGGCCGACTCGCTCTGGGCGATCCACACCAACGACTACGACTACGCCGAGCCGGAGGAGTCCCTCGACGACCAGGCCAGGGAGAACCGTGCTGAGTTCACCTCCACCGCCTATCGGACCGCCCACCCGGTCGTGCGCGTGCATCCCGAGACGGGGGAGAAGGGGCTCTACCTCGGCGGCTTCGCCCAGCGGCTGGTCGGGCTGTCCGCCGCGGAGAGCCGGGACCTGATCCGGCTGTTCCAGTCCTACATCACGCGCCCCGAGAACGTCGTGCGCGTGGCCTGGGAGCCGGACCAGCTCGTCATCTTCGACAACCGGATCACCCAGCACTACGCGATCGACAACTACGACCACCTGCCGCGCCGCCTCCACCGGGTCACGGTCGCGGGCGACGTGCCGGTGGGGCTGACGGGGGAGAAGAGCAGGGTGATCGAAGGGGACGCGTCGCACTACACGCAGGGGGACTGACAGGGATGCCGCAGGGCCGGGCCGGCGCACGAGGCCCAGCCACGCGGCATACCCGGACATGCGAAGAGGCCCGCACGTGTGTGCGGGCCTCTTGGCTTTCGAGCGACCCCGACCGGGCTCGAACCGGCGACCTCCGCCGTGACAGGGCGGCGCGCTAACCAACTGCGCTACGGGGCCTAGATGGTGCTTTTACTGCGTATCCCCAACGGGATTCGAACCCGTGCTACCGCCGTGAAAGGGCGGGGTCCTAGGCCGCTAGACGATGGGGACCAGTTCAACGGCCCCCCGCCGTTAGCGCCAGGCGCGGATCCGTCGAGGACTCGCGAAAGCATACGGGCAGACCGCCCGGATAACCAAAACGGGTCCGTGGGCGACGCGAGCCGGGGGCTGGGCGCCGCCCGTCCCCACGACCCCGACGGTATGCCGCGTGGCTGGTCAGGGGCGTGCCTCGCGCATCGCCGCGCGCACCCGGTCGACGGCCGCCGACTCGCTCAGCCCGGCCCGTGCGGCCAAGATGGCGTACTCCGCGGCGCTGCGGTCGAGGGCGACGTCGAGGGGTTGAGAGCCCGCCGCCACGACGGTCCCGGCGCGACTTCGGGTGGTGACGAGACCCTCGGCCTCGAGCTCCTTGTAGGCCCGGGCCACGGTGTTGACCGCCAGGCCCAGGTCGGCGGCCAGCCCGCGCACGGTAGGGAGCCGGTCGCCCTCCGCGAGGGTGCCGCGGGCGATCAGCCCGGCCAGCTGGGCGCGGACCTGCTCGAAGGGTGGCTCCGGGGCCGTCAGGTCGACCGACACCGGCGGGGTGCTCACCCGCCGCTCGCAGCCGTCTGCGGGGCGGCCCACGTCAGCAGGCGGTCGACGTCCCAGGTGGTGACGATCCGGTCGGGGTCGATGCCGAGCTCCTCGGCGCGCTCGCAGCCGTAGGCCTTCATCTCCAGCTGCCCCGGGGCGTGCGCGTCGGAGTCGATCGCGAACACGCAGCCGATCTCCATCGCCAGCCTGATCAGGTCGTCCGGCGGGTCGCGCCGCTCGGGACGGCTGTTGATCTCGACGGCGGTGCCGTGCTCGGCACAGGCCTCGAACACGGCGCGCGCGTCGAACTCCGACTGCGCTCGCGTCCCGCGCGATCCCTCGACGAGCCGCCCGGTGCAGTGGCCCAGCACGTTGACGCGGGGGTTGGACACCGCGGCCACCATCCGCTTGGTCATCGGCGCCTTGTTCATCTTGAGCTTGGAGTGGACGCTCGCGGTGACCAGGTCGAGCTTGGCGAGCATCGCGTCGGTCTGGTCCAGCGACCCGTCGTCGAGGATGTCGACCTCGATCCCCTTGAGCAGCCGGAACTGGCCACCCAGCGAGGCGTTGATCGCGTCGACGATGGACAGCTGCTTGGTCAGCCGCTCTGCCGTGAGCCCGTTGGCCACGCGCAGCTGGGGGGAGTGGTCGGTGAGGACCAGCCACTCGTGCCCGAGCTCCACGGCCGTGAGCACCATCTCCTCGATGGGACTGCCGCCGTCCGACCAGTTGGAGTGCGAGTGGCAGTCGCCCTTGATCTGGGCGAGCAGGTCCGTGCCGCCCTGGGCGAGCGGCCTCGCCTTTCCCTGCAACGACTCCAGGTATGCCGGGAGCTCACCGTCCAGGGCCTCGCTCACCACGGCGGCGGTGGACTTCCCGATCCCTGGGAGGTCCTGCAGCGTCCCCGCCTGGTGGCGGCTGCGGAGCTCGTCGTCCGGCGTCTCGCGGACCGTGACGACGGCCTTGCGGAACGCCTCGACGCGGTAGGAGCCAGCCCGCTCGCGCTCCAGGAGGAAGGCGATGCGTCGCAGGGCCTCGTCGGGCTCGACGGGTGCGGTGAGGGGTTCCACGGACGCGACCACGGCGCTACCCCTTGAACTGCTGCCGGATCATGAAGTCCCAGACCCGGTCGCCACCGAGCGTCCTCGTGGCGATGAGGGCCCGGGCTGCCGGCGTCACGATGTAGCGCGACCGGGGGTGGCGCGACTCGACCGCCTTGACGACGACCTTGGCGACGGACTCCGGGCCGGTGGCCACCATGGGGTTGCCGTAGCCCCCGGTGGTGTTGCTGGCGCTGGAGGCCAGCAACGCGGCATACGGTGAATGTTGTTGTGCCGCAGCGGCATCGGAGGTGAGGGCGGTCTCCTCGAAGCCGGTCCGGATGAGGCCGGGCTCGATCAGGCTGACGCCGATACCGAAGCCGCGCACCTCGTTGCGCAGGGCGTCGGTGATCGCCTCCACGGCGTACTTGGTTGCGTGGTAGTAGCCGCCGACGGGGAAGGTGAAGCGGCCGCCCATCGAGCCGATGTTGACGACACGACCGCTGTGGGCTTCGCGCATCGCCGGCAGGACGAGCTGGGTGAGCCGGGCGAGTCCGAACACGTTGGTCTCGAACATGGTGCGCACCTTGTCGAGGTCGGTTTCCTCGATGGTGCCGTACTCGCCGTACCCGGCGTTGTTGACCAGGGCGCCGATGCTGTCGTGCTCGGCCTCGATCGTTTTGACCGCGCTGGACATCGACTCCTCGGAGGTGACGTCGAGGGCGAGGATGCGCGCTCCCGCGGCTTCGAGGTCGGTGAGGGTCTCGGTGCGACGGGCGGTGGCATAGACCGTGTGGCCGCGTGCGATGAGCGCCTCGGCTGCGGCACGGCCGATGCCGGACGAGCAGCCGGTGACGAGGACAGGTCCGGTGGGGGCGGCGCTCACTGCTCCTCGCCGCGCCCTGCGGGTCCGGCCGGTCCTGCGGGTCCTGCGGGTCCTGCGGGGCCGGCGGGTCCGCCCCCGTTGCGGCGCGCGACCCAGCGCTCGACGCCTGCGTACGCCAGCCAGCCCGCCGCCAGGGCGATGACGAAGACGACCCACGTGTTGAGGCTGGGGAGGACCGCCTCGAGACCTTCGCGGACGAGGACGATCGCACAGACGGCGACGACGATGGGGGCGAAGGCGGCGACGCCACCAGGTCGCTGCCCGGGGCGCTGTCCGGTGGTGGGACTCATGCCGCCAGTCTGCCCCATCACCCGCCGGGAAGGGGTCACGCGTCCCGGGCGCTGCGAGATGTGTTGGAGCGCGGGCGGATCCGCACGGCAGGCATCTCTGGCGCCGGCAGGTGCTTGACCTGGCCGGCGTACCCGTCCACCTCACCGAACCGCTCCGAGTGGGCCATCCACTCCTCGCGAGCGGTCACGATGTCCTCGTGGCTGCGGCCGACGAAGTTCCACCACATGACGATCTCCTCGTCGAACGGCGGCCCACCGAGGATGAGCGCCCGGGCGCTGTCGTTTCCGGTGTTGGTGAGGGTGAGCGTCGCGGTCGCCGTGGGGAGATAGGCCATGGCGCTGCGCGGGGTGGCGGTGCCGTTGACCGTGAGCCCTTCGCTGTCGGCCAGCACCCCGTGCTCGTATGCCGCGTCGAGACCCAGCTCGACCGTGGCCCCCGCGTCGAGGGTGACCTCGGCGCCGAGCAGGGGGGTGAAGCTCTCGACCGGGGAGGTCTGGCCGGCCAGGCTGCCGAGAAACACGCTCAGGGTGGCACCGTCGAGCCGCGTCGGCGTCGGCTCGTGGTGCTGGAATGCCTTGGGGGCGTTGCGGTACGCGTCGGGCAGGGCCACCCACAGCTGGGCCCCGTGGAGGACGGTCGTGCCCGGAGTGGACACCTCGGAGTGGGCGATGCCGAGCCCGCCGGTCATCAGGTTGACCGCACCGGGGCGGATGATGGCGTGGTAGCCGAGGCTGTCGCGGTGCTCGATCTCGCCCGTGAACAGCCAGCTGACCGTCTGGAGCCCGCAGTGGGGGTGGGGCGGGACGTCCATGCCACCCGAGCCTGCGACGTCGTCCGGGCCGTAGTGGTCGGCGAAGCACCAGGCGCCGATGAGCGAGCGCTGGCGCTGGGGGAGGGTGCGACGGACTGTCATCGCGCGAGGCCCGCCGAGGGGCACGTCACGGGGTTCGAGGATCTCCACCCCGTCGACGGACGGCGCCGTCGAGCAGACGGTTTCTTGTGGCTGGGTCTCGACATTGCTCACCAACCCAGTCTGCACCGAACGCGCTCACCCGGAGCAGACGTGGCATCGAGAGTGCACGACACGCTGGCCGCGCTCGCCTGCCGTCAGCGTGTCGTGCACCCTCGAGTCACGCGCGCCGCGTCAGACAGCCAAGTTTTTCGGGCACCGGTGGGCCCCGTGGGACTCGAACCCACAACCTACGGATTAAAAGTCCGCAGCTCTAACCATTGAGCTAGAGGCCCTGGCTGCCTGTTGGCGAGCCGCAGGTCAGCGTAGCCAACGAGGCGCAGGAGTCCCCACTCCGTTCAACGGGCTCTGACGATCAGCGATCAACGGATCAGGCGTTCAACGGCTCTCGGCGAGACAGGTCTCGTAGGAGATGGACCTCGGACAGCCGCGCCATTCCGACCCGATCACCCCCGCGAGTGCCAGCACCGCCACGAGGCTGATCACGACGGCATACCCGGCGGTGCGCAGGCTGCGCAGGAGCGCGGAGCGGACGAGCAGGGCGGCGAGCAGGCAGGCTGCGGCCAGCAGCAGCAGCTGGCGGGTGCCCGCCGGGTCCGTAGACCGCCCGAAGCCGCCGCCCGAGCACCCGGAGATCCCGCACATCCCGAGCCAGGCCATCAACCCGAAGAACGCGAAACCGGCCACCCCTGTGGCGATCACGAGCACCGACACGACGGTGCGGACCACACGAGCCGGCCGCGGACTCCGGGACTCAGGGGGCACGTTCCCACTGTGTCGCAACCAGCCGTTGCATCGTGGGACCCGGCAAGGAACCAACCCCAGGCAGTCCGGGGGCGCCCGGAACCCCATCCCACCCCGAGCCGTTGGCCCGACATGAACACCCTCACCTGTCCCAAGTGTGGTTCCGACATGCGCAGCTACGAGCGCAACCGGGTCCACGTCGACCAGTGCACGGGATGTGGCGGCCTGTTCCTCGACCGTGGGGAGCTCGAGGCCCTGGTCGCCGCGGAGAACGCGTGGCACCAATCCCCTGCGCAAGCACCTCCCGCAGCGGCAGCGCCGACCCCGCAGCAGCCGCCGGTGCCACAGCCCCCACAGCAGCAGGGGGCGTGGCAACAGCAGCCGGCTCAGAGCTACCAGGCGCCCTACCGCTCGATGTCCAAGGCGCCGTACGGCGGACCTGGCGGCTACGGCCAGCGGCGCAAGAAGTCGTTCCTCAGCGAGCTCTTCGACTGAGCGAGGCCGCCCAGCGAGCATCACCTGAGACAATGGGCGCGATGAAAAACGAGCCCAGTGGCCGACCCGGTCCGCGCCGCCCAGCCTTCTTCAGCCCCATGGCGATGGAGGCGCAGGGCGGCACGGTCCCCGACCCCGCGCAGGTCACCGAGATCGCCCACGAGACGGCCGCGGTCCTGGTGGGCACCGGGCGCGCCAACGACGACCCCGCCCTGACCGCGCGGCTCGTAGCCCTCGTCGACGAGCTGGGGTTGGTCACCGTCGCAGAGCTCTGGGCCGACCGTCCCGCGCGGAGCCTGCCGGGTGCCCTCTGGCGGCTCTACGCCTTGCGAGAGTGGGTGCAGCGCAGCCCGGGTGAGGCCAGCGCCGACTACGCAGCAGGGATCCGCTTCACCGACGTCAACCACGCGGTGGCGGGCGTCGCCGAGCCGCCCGGACCCGCCGAGCTCCGCGAGCTCAGCGACGCGATCCTGCGGGGAGTCTTCGCGGGCGACTTCGCCGTTGCGCTGCAACGGGCGGCGGCGTTCTGTCGCGTCGTGGCCGCGGGCCGCGCCGACCGTGCCGACACGACCGACGCCCAGGACCGCGAGGCCGCCGCCCAGCAGACCCGCCGGGCCGCGTCGATGCTCTCGACCGCCGAGGATCTGGAGGCCGGAGCCCGCCTGTGGCGGGCCGGCGAACTCATCTGAACGGCCCCTTGCGTCGCGGTAAACACGCCGCAGATGGAACAACTCCAGAGCCTCCGGGGTTACAGTCGGACGTGCGTCGGGCCGCGGTAGCCCCGGGTCCCAACTGAAGCCGCTACGAGCGGCCGCGCGCCGTGAGGCGCTCCCGGCCCGACGCACAAATGTCATCTCCCGGCCATGTCTGGCCACTGATCCACAAGCCTTGGTATGCCGCGTGCGCGCCCCCTCGCTCAGCTGTCCTGGGCCGGCGGTCGACCACCCGGGCAGACCCCCTGGTGAGTCTGTGCGTCCTCTCTCGAGACCCGTCGCGAACGGCGACCCGGACCGCTCCAGCCGCACACGCGGCATACGGCATGACTGAACGAACCCCGGTCCTCGACATCGCGAGGTTCGACCGGGGGGGCACCGCCGAGATCGGGGGTCATGGCCACCATCATCAGGCATAGCCGCATGGGACTAGTCGTGATGGTGTCCGGTATGGCCCATCTGGGTGGTTCCGGGGCATCGCGGGTCAAGAGATAGCAAACTAGATGCGCTGTTCGGCGTTGCCTCGGTTAGCGTTTCATCCATGACCAAGGAACCGCGGGCCGGTGCTGACCTGACCGACGACGCGCTTCAGGACGAGATCGAGCTGGTCGGCGACCTGGTCGTCGCCGCGACTGCCAGCGACGAGCCGCTCACCGAGGACGAGATCGACCGGGCCCTCGGCATCGAGCGCGGGCACCCGACGTCGTCCGACGACGCACCGAGCTCCCCGCACCGGGTCTGGAAGCGCCAGAACGCCTGATCGTCTGCGCGGTACCGACCGGCGACGATCAGCGCCCAGTTGCGCTTTCTCGCGTCCTTGCCCGTAGCATCGTCCACGGCCATCCCCCCTTGCGTGACCGGAGAGAACCGTGGGCTTTCGCCTCACCCCCCAGGAGAACAGTTTTTACGATCTGTTCGCCAAGTCCGCTTCCTACCTCGTCCTCGGCTCGCGTGAGCTGACGACGCTGTTGGGCGTTCCACACGCCGAGCGCGAAGCCGTCGCGACGAAGATGCGGGAGATCGAGCACGCCGCCGACGAGGCGACCCACGAGATCATCCGCAAGGTGAACAGCTCTTTCATCACGCCGTTCGACCGGGAGGACATCCACGGCCTCGCGTCGACGCTGGACGACTGCATGGACATGATGGACGCCGCGGTCGACCTGATCGTGCTCTACCGCATCGGTGACCTCCCGGCCGGCGTGTCCGACCAGGTCGAGGTCCTCTCGCGGATGTCGGAGCTCACGGCTGACGCCATGCCTCGGTTGCGCTCGATGAAGGACCTCTCCGGCTACTGGATCGAGATCAACCGCCTCGAGAACCAGGCAGACCAGATCTACCGCCGGCTGCTCGCCGGACTGTTCAACGGTGACTTCGGTGGCGACACCCTCACGATCATGAAGCTCAAGGAGGTCGTCGAGGAGCTCGAGGCCGCCGCTGACGCGTTCGAGAAGGTGGCTCACAAGGTCGAGAGCATCGCGGTCAAGGAGTCCTGAGCCTCCCCATGGACTGGCTTCCGATCGGAATCGTCATCGCCTTGGCGATGGGCTTCAACTACACCAACGGTTTTCACGACGCGGCCAATGCGATCGCGACCTCGGTCTCGACCCGCGCCCTGACGCCGCGGGTCGCGCTGCTCATGGCCGCAGTGGCCAACCTCTTCGGTGCGTTCTTCGGCAAGAAGATCGCGGACACCGTCGGCAAGGGCATCATCGAGGCGCCCTCAGGCAACCCCGGTCTGGTGATCTGCGCGGCCGCCCTGATCGGCGCCATCGGGTGGAACCTGCTGACCTGGTGGTACGGCCTGCCGTCGTCCTCGTCCCACGCCCTGATCGGCGGCCTGGGTGGTGCCGCCCTGGCTGCGGGTGCTGACGTCAAGTGGACCGGCATCTTCCACAAGGTCATCATCCCGATGATCGCCTCGCCCCTCGTCGGGATCATGCTCGGCTACATCGTCATGGCCACGATCATGTGGCTGTTCCGCCGAGCCCACCCGGGTCGCGTCTCGCGTGGATTCAGGTACGCGCAGACCGCGTCGGCCGCGGCCATGGCCTTCGGCCACGGACTCCAGGACGCGTCCAAGACCGCCGGTGTTGTCGTCCTCGCGCTGACCGTTGGTGGCCACTACAACGGCAAGGGCATCCCGCTGTGGGTGCTGCTCATGAGCGCCATCGTGATCTCCCTGGGCACGTATGCCGGTGGGTGGCGGATCATGCGTACCCTCGGCCGCCGGATCATCCACCTCGACCCGCCGCAGGGTTTCGCAGCGGAGACGACGGCGGCCTCGATCCTCTACGTTGCGGGCATGGCGTTCGGCGCCCCGATCTCGACCACCCACACCATCACTTCGGCGATCATGGGCGTCGGCGCGACCAAGCGGCTGTCGGCCGTGCGGTGGGGCGTGGCCGGCAACATCGTCGGCGCCTGGATCCTGACCTTCCCCGGCGCCGGCCTGGTCGCCGCCGCCAGCTGCCTCCTGATCAACCTCTTCGTCTGACCGCCCCCGCTCCTGGCCACGGGTGCTGGGGGTAGGACGGGTTCGGCGCTACTCGGCGCTACTCGGCGCTGCTCGGCGCTGCTCGGCCCTGGTCTGCTCGCACTTGTTGCGATCTGGTGGTCACCCCGGTCCGGTTTGGGGGGTGCCGTGACCATCCGATGGCAACAAGTCGGGGGCAGGTGCGACGTGTTGCGATCTGGTGGTCACCCCGGTCCGGTTTGGGGGGTGCCGTGACCATCGGACGGCAGCAAGTCGGGGGCAGGGCGGGGCTATGGCGGACATCGCGGGGCGAGTTCGGCCGGCGCCCGGCCACCGTGGCCGCGACGCCGCGCCCGCATCGGTCGTGCTGGTCCACAGGGTCAGGGTCGACGCGGGCTGTGTCCACAGGCCCAAGGTCGGGCATGGTCCGCGACAGCCTCGCCACCCACGATCGCAGGATGAGGACAACCCCTGAAGCAGCGTGGCAGTCCCTGCCCCAACCCTTCCTGGCCAGGGAGGCGTTAGCCGCCGGCCTGAGCAGCACCAGCATCGCCGGGGCAGTCAGACGGCGTCACATCATTCCTGTCGCGCCCAGCCTGTACGCCGTCCGCGAGCCGTGGCTCGAACTCGACCCCCAAGAGCTTCATCGGGCCATGTCCCGTGCTGCGAGCGCGTCCGTCAAGGATGGGGTGCTGAGCCACCAGAGCGCTGCGCTTGTGCACGGGCTCCCACAGCCCTTGGGCCCACTTGGTGCCGTGAGCCTGACAGTGCCCGAGTCCGAGCGCACTGCCGCCCGAGATGACTGGAGGCGCCTGCTGGATGGCGACCTCCCTTCCGATCACGTCACCGAGGTTTCGGGCCTTCCCGTGACGACGGTCGACCGCACTGTCATCGACTGCCTTCGCCAGCTGCGGCTCCGCGACGCCTTGGCGATCGCCGATGGAGCGCTGCGCAACGGGACGACCAGTCCTGACGCACTGCGGGCGATGCGGGCCTTCCAGACGAGGTGGCCGGGCGTCACGAAGGCCGACGCCGGGATTGCCATGGCGGATGCGCGTCGCGAGAGCTGGCTCGAGTCAGCCTCCGTCGCCACAGCGCACCAGTTGGGCTTCTCGGTGCCGATGAGCCAGGTATGGATCCACCACCTGGATGGACGACTCATAGGCAGGGTCGACTTCCTGTGGGCACTGGCTGGCGTGATCGGCGAGGCGGACGGCCGCGGCAAGTACCTGGGTGCCTACGGCTCAGACATCTGGGACGCCGACGAAGCCGCGACCCACATGCTCGCCGAGCGGGAACGCGAACGCGAGCTCGAGTCAGTGGGTTTCGCGGTGGCGAGGTGGGACACAAGCGACGTCCTGGGTGGCGGTTCTGGCTTGGCTGAGGTCTTGCGATCTGCTCGTCGTCGGGCAGATCCGAGCCGGATCCGCTGTCTTTGGAGGCAGGACCCTGAGGACGACCTGCGTCTCTGGAGTGCGGAGACCATGCGGATGGGCGGAGATGAGGGCCCCTACGCCGCCTAACTCCGGGCGACTTGTTGCCGGCAGGTGGTCTCGAGGGGGCCGATTGCGGGGCTGGTGACGATCTGCGCGCAACAAGTCGCAGCGCCGGGGGACTTGTTGCGCGCCGGTGGTCACGAGGGGGCCGATTGCGGCGTTGGTGACGATTAGCGCGCAACAAGTCGCAGCGCTAGGAGACTTGTTGCGCGCCGGTGGTCACGAGGGGGCCGATTGCGGCGTTGGTGACGATCTGCGCGCAACAAGTCGCAGCGCCGGGGGACTTGTTGCCGGCAGGTGGTCACGAGGGGGCCGATTGCGGGGCTGGTGACGATCTGCGCGCAACAGGTCGCAGCGCGGCAGGCGCAGGGGTCAGCCGAAGCGACCGCTGATGTAGTCCTCCGTGGCCTTCACCCCGGGGTTGTTGAAGATCTTCTGGGTGTCGGCGACCTCGACCAGCTTGCCGGGCTTGCCAGTGGCCGCGAGGTTGAAGAAGGCGGTCTGGTCGGAGACCCGTGCTGCCTGCTGCATGTTGTGGGTGACGATCACGATCGTGTACTGGCTCTTCAGCTCCGAGATCAGGTCCTCGATGGCCAGGGTCGAGATCGGGTCGAGCGCCGAGCAGGGCTCGTCCATCAGCAGCACCTGCGGCTCGACCGCGATGGCCCGGGCGATGCACAGCCGCTGCTGCTGGCCACCGGACAGTCCGGCGCCGGGCTTGGCCAGCCGGTCCTTGACCTCGTTCCACAGGTTGGCCCCGTTGAGCGACTTCTCCACGACCTCGTCGAGCTTGGCCTTCCCGCGGACGCCGTTCAGCCGGAGCCCGGCCGCGACGTTGTCGTAGATCGACATCGTGGGGAACGGGTTGGGTCGCTGGAACACCATCCCGACCGTCCGGCGCACCGCCACGGGGTCGACCCCCGACGCGTACAGGTCCTGGTCGTCGAGCATGACCTTGCCCTCGACGCGACCGCCGGGGATCACCTCGTGCATCCGGTTGAGGGTGCGCAGGAACGTGGACTTCCCGCAGCCCGACGGCCCGATGAACGCGGTCACCGAGCGTGGCTCCACGGTCATCGTGACGCCCTCGACGGCCTTGAACGCGCCGTAGTAGACGTTCAGGTCACTGACGTCGATTCGCTTGGCCATGGTCTGTTCTTTCGTCCTTCGGATCGAGTATGCCGGGTGGCCGGCACGGTCGCGGAGCGGGGTTTCGGGTGTGGCTTACTTCTTGACGGAGCCGAGCCGGGCGATGACACGGCCGGCCAGGTTGAGGATCAGGATCAGCAGGATCAGGGTCAGCGCGGCAGCCCAGACGCGGTCGACCGCGGGCTGCAGGCTCTCGGTGCGGTCCTGGTTGATCATCGTGGGGAGCGTCGGCATGAGGCCGCTGAACAGGTCCGTGGCGATGGACTTGGAGTAGGGCCCGAGGATCAGCAGCGGCGCGGTCTCACCCATGACCCGGGCCAGCCCCAGCAGCACGCCGGTGATGATGCCCGAGAAGGCGGTGGGCAGGACGACCCGCACGATCGTCTTCCACTTGGGCACTCCCAGGGCGTACGCCGCCTCACGCAGCTCGTTCGGCACGAGCTTGAGCATCTCCTCGGTGGAGCGCACCACGACCGGCACCATCAGCAGCACGAGCGCCAGGCAGACCGCGAAGCCGACCCGCTGGAATCCGAACGTCGTCACCCAGAGCGCATAGACGAACAGGCCGGCGACGATCGAGGGCACACCGGTCAGGATGTCGACCATGAAGGACACGGCCTTCGCCAGCCTGCCTCGGCCGTACTCGACGAGGTAGATCGCGGTCATCACGCCGATCGGCACGGAGATGGCCGCGGTCGTGAGGCCCTGGATCAGGGTGCCCTGGATGGCGTGGATCGCGCCGCCACCTTCGCGGCGGGCCGTGATGCCCTTCTGGGAGTTCGTCCACCACTGGGCGTCCAGGAGCAGGTGGGCGCCCTTGCTGACGACGGTCCACAGGATCCACAGCAGCGGCACGAGGGCGAGCAGGAACGCGCCCCACATGACCACCCGCGCCAGCTGGTCCCGGATCTCGCGCCCGCGGGCCGGGTGGCCGAGGGCCGGGATCGTGGAGCCGTTGGACGCCTGGTCGGGCCGCACGGTGTCGACGGTGCTCATTCGATGAACGCCTTCCTGCGCTCGATCACGATGCGGGCGATCGCGTTGACGATGAAGGTCAGCACGAACAGCACCAGCCCGGCCGCGATGAACGCGCCGGTCTTCGCGGGGGAGTCGAACTCCCCGGCGTTGTTGGCGATGCGCGACGCGAACGTCTCGCCGCCGTTGAACAGCGACCAGGTCCAGCCAGTTCCGGCGGCCAGGGTCGAGAGGATGATCGTGACGGCGATGGTCTCGCCGAGGGCGCGGCCGAGGGCCAGCATGGCGGCCGAGATGACGCCGGCCTTGCCGAACGGCAGCACCGCGACGCGGATCATCTCCCACTTGGTCGCGCCGAGGGCCAGCGCGCCTTCCGTGTGGGTCACGGGCGTCTGGGCGAACACCTCGCGCGACAGCGCCGTGACGATCGGGAGCACCATGATCGCCAGGACGATACCGACGAACAGGATCGTGCTCCCGCCGCTGATGCCCGCGTCGGAGAAGAGAGGGAACCAGCCCAGCGTGTCCTTGAGGAAGTTCTGGACCGGCTCGAACACCGGGCCGAAGGTCTTCAGGCCCCAGATGCCGTAGACGATCGAGGGCACCGCGGCGAGCAGGTCCACGAGGTTCGCCGCCGGCCGCGAGAGCCACCTCGGCGCGTACTGCGTGATGAACAGCGCCACCGCCACCCCGACCGGCACCGCGATGAGCATGCCGATGGTCGAGACGGCGATGGTGGTCCACAGCAGCTCGACGATCCCGAACTTCAGGTTCGACGCGTTGTCGACCGACCACTCTCGCGAGGTGAGGAAGTTGACCTTGTCGTCGGCGATCGCCGGGATGGCCTGCCAGAGCAGGAACACCCCGACCAGCGACACCAGGCCGATGACGAGGATCCCGGCGCCCTTGGCCGCACCCCCGAAGAGACGGTCGCCGAGCCGTCCGGTGCCGGCGCCGTCGCCGCTCAGGGTGGGTCGGCCGTCGGGTCCGGGCAGCTCGTCAGCGATCGAAACGCCGGTTACGGAGCTCACGTTGCGCCTCTCGGTGCGTGTGGTCGTGGTCGTGGTGCGTGCGGTCGTGGTGGTGCGTGCCTTCGCACAGTCCACCAGACGTTCGTCCATCCATCAGAACGGGTATGCCGAGGAGCTGGCAACCAGCCAGCCCCCCGGCATACCCGGTGTGGGTCAGGACAGCGCTGCGATCGCGGTGTCGACCTTGGTGCGGACCTCGTCGGGGAGCGGCGCGTAGCCGATCTCCTCGAGGGACTTCTGCGTGTCGGCAGAGGCGAAGTGCGTCAGGAAGGCCTTGGTGAGGGCCGTCTTGGCGGCGTCCTTGCCCTTGGAGCAGACGATCTCGTAGGTCACCAGCAGGATCGGGTAGGCCCCGGCCTCCTTGGTGGCGTAGTCCAGCTTCAGGCGCAGGTCGTTGCCTTCGCCGTCGGCCTTCGCGGCGGACACGGCCTTGCCCACGGAGGCACCGCTGAGCTCGACCGGGCCGGCGCCGTTGTCGATCTGGGCGATGCCCAGCTTGTTGTCCTTGGCGTAGGACCACTCGGCGTAGGTGATGCCACCCTCGGTGGCCTTGACGGCACCGGCGACACCGGCGGACTTCTCCTTGCCCTCACCCTTGCCCAGCCACTTCTTGCCGGGCTCGGAGGTCCAGGCAGCCGGGGCTGCGGCCTTGAGGTACTTGGTGAAGTTCTCGGTCGTGCCCGACTCGTCAGAGCGGAAGAAGACCTTGATCGGCTCGCTCGGCAGGGTCACGCCGGCGTTGAGCTTGGCGATCGACGCGTCGTTCCACGTCGTGACCTTGCCGCTGAAGATGTTGGCGGCGACCTCGGGGGTCAGGACGAGCTTGTCGACGCCCTTGACGTTGTAGGAGACCGCGATGGGGCCGGTGACCATCGGCAGGTTCCAGGCGGGGGAGCCGCAGAACTTCGCCGCGGCGTCGGCCTCGATGACCCCGTCCTTCTCAACGGTCTTGAGCGCGGAGTCGGAGCCGGCGAAGTCGACCTGGCCCGCGATGAACTGCTTGATGCCCGCGCCGGAACCGGTCGGGTTGTAGTTGACGGTGGTGCCGGCACACTCGTCCTGGAACGACGCGATGGCCTCTTCGATGGCGTTCTTCTGAGCCGAGGAGCCCTCGCCGTTCAGGGTGCCGCTCTTGGGGCAGGCCGACGTGGTGGTGGAGCTCGAGTCCGACGAACCGCCGGAGCTGCCGGCGTTGTTGTCGGAGCCGCACGCGGTCAGCGCGATCGAGCTGACCAAGGCGACGCTGGCCACCAGGCCAAGACGCTGAATCTTCACGGTGTTCAAACCTTTCCACAGGGGAAAATCAGGGGCGGGCATTCGTACCCGACGCCCCGAAGGTAGGCAGGGCGAGTGACGCAGCGGCCCGTGGAGGGTGAACGGACGGTGAACACCAGTCAGACATTCGAGGTCGCCCCACCGACCCCCCGGGATGCAGTGGGTGAACGAGAGGTCAGGAGTGCGTCAGCACGGGCTCAGCCGCGGGCGTGGTGCGGCGGAAGGTGGCGCTCGACGGCCACCACGCGCGCGGCCGCTCCGGTACCTACGAGGTGGGCGACGAGGACCTCTCCCTTGGCCATCTTGTCGCGGGCCGCAGCCCTCAGCGCTGCCTGGGCCAGGTCGGCCTCCGGCTCGTCGGGAGCAACCTGGGCGAGCAGCAGACCGAGCAGCGCCGGGAGCACCGGTCCGTGGCTGCACAGCGCTGCGGGGGCACCCCGCTCGACCAGCCGCTCGAGGTGCCGGAGGGCGCGAGCCGGCTCCGCGGCATACCCCTCCTCGCTGAGGCCGTCCTTGGTGCGCATCGGCGCCCCGAGCCGCGCCGCGAAGGGGCGCAGGGTGTCGGCGCAGCGCACCGAGGGCGAGCTGACCAACCGCTTGACGCCGTATGCCGCGAGCAGCGGTGCGATGCCCGCCGCGCGTTCCTGCCCGGTGGCGTCGAGGGGGCGCAGCTGGTCGTCCTGCGCCCACGAGCCGCGCCCCACCGCATGGGCGTGACGCACGAGGGCCAACGGCCAGGTGGTCAGGGTCCCGACGTTGTCGGCCCGCACCACCGCGCGCAGCTGGTCACGGTCGCGGGCGTAGTCGAGGCGGTCAGACGCCGCGACCACGTCCAGCCAGCGCACCTCGTCGATCTCGTTCACCAACGGCCCGGCGGGGCTGGTGGCCTCGGCTGCCCAGTAGCGGACCTCCTTGGTCGCCGGCTGGCCCGTTGCGTCGAGCACGGTGTACTCCGCGCCGGGCAGCGGCCGACCCAGCCCGACGGCCAGCGACGTCTCCTCGAGCGTCTCTCGCACGGCCGCGACCGGCCACTCCTCGCCCGGGTCGAGCTTGCCCTTGGCCCACGACCAGTCGTCGTACTTCGGTCGGTGCACCAGCGCGACCTCGAGCTGACCGCGTCGGCGGCGCCACGGGACGGTGCCCGCGGCTGGGATCGGGGCGGTCAACGCCGGCGGGCCTTGCGGCGACGCTTGGCGTGCATCTCGATCATCGCGCTCTGCAGGTCGGCGAGCGGCTCGCCGTCCTCGTCGAAGTTCACCCGCGTCCACCGGCCGTCGCCGGTCAGCCGCCAGTGGGCGTAGGTGTCGCTCATGCCGCGGGCCATCAGCGACTGGAGGTCGGCGATGTGCTGGGGGTCCGCGAGGCGCACCAGCGCCTCGACCCTGCGGTCGAGGTTGCGGTGCATCATGTCGGCGCTGCCGATGTAGACCTCGGGTTCCCCACCACCGCCGAACAGGAACACCCGTGAGTGCTCGAGGAAGCGCCCGAGGACGGAGTGCACCCTGATGGTCTCGGAGAGCCCCGGCACGCCCGGGCGCAGCGAGCAGATGCCGCGCACCCAGATGTCGACGACCACCCCGGCCTGCGAGGCGCGGTAGAGCGCGTCGATGAGCTGCTCGTCGACGATCGAGTTGAGCTTCAGCTGGACCAGGCCCCCGCGCCCTGCCTCCACGTGGTCGATCTCGGCGTCGATGCGTTCGAGCAGCCCGGACCGGACGGACCTCGGTGCCACCAGCAGTCGCTTGAACTTGCTGCGGGGGGCGAAGCCGGACAGCTGGTTGAACAGGCGCGCCAGGTCGTCGCCCACCTGCGGGTCGGAGGTCAGCAGGCCGAAGTCCTCGTAGAGGCGGGCGGTCTTGCCGTTGTAGTTGCCGGTGCCGATGTGGCAGTAGCGGCGCAGGCTGCCGTCCTGCTCCTGGCGCACCACCATGCAGAGCTTCGCGTGGGTCTTGAGCCCGACCATGCCGTAGACGACGTGGACGCCCGCGTGCTCGAGCTTGCGGGCCCAGGAGATGTTGTTCTTCTCGTCGAAGCGCGCCTTGATCTCGACGATGGCCAGCACCTGCTTGCCGGACTCGGCGGCGTCGATGAGGGCGTCGATGATGGGGGAGTCGCCGCTCGTGCGATAGAGGGTCTGCTTGATGGCGAGCACGTTGGGGTCGTTTGCCGCCTGCTCGATGAAGGCCTGGACCGAGGTCGAGAAGGAGTCATAGGGGTGTTGAAGCAGCACGTCCTTGTCGCGGACGATCGGCAGGATCTCCGACGGCTTGGAGCTCTCGGCGGGCGCGAGGTCGGGGTGCATCTGCCCACGGAACGGCGGGTAGCGCAGGTCCGAGCGCTCGAGGTCCGCGACGAGGTTGAGCCCGCGCAGGTCGAGGGGAGCCGGGAGCCGGTAGACCTCGCTGTCCGTGACACCGAGCTCACGGACCAGCATGTCGAGCACGTGGTCGTCGATGGTCTCGTCCACCTCCAGACGGACCGGTGGCCCGAACCGGCGACGGGTGAGCTCCTTCTCCAGGGCGGTGAGGAGGTTCTCGGCGTCGTCCTCCTCGACCTCGAGGTCCTCGTTGCGGGTCACCCGGAAGGTGAAGTGCTCCCGCACCTCCATGCCGGGGAAGAGCATGTCGAGGTGGGAGGCGATGACGTCCTCGAGCGGCACGAACCGAGTGCTGAACAGGTCCGACGTCGACGGTTCGCCGGCCTCGGGCTCGATGTGCAGCAGCCGGGGCAGCAGGGGTGGGACCTTCACGCGGGCGAAGTGCTCCTTGCCCGTCTTGGGGTTGATCAGCACCACCGCGAGGTTGAGCGACAGCCCCGAGATGTAGGGGAACGGGTGGGCCGGGTCGACCGCCAAGGGGGTGAGGACCGGGAAGACGCGGTCCGTGAACAGGCCCGAGTGGAGTGTCTGCTCGGTCTCGCTCAGCTCGTCCCACCGGACGATCGAGATGCCCTCCTCCTCGAGGGCGGGTTGCACCTTTTCCTTGTAGACGAGGGTCTGCATAGCCTGCAGCTCGTGCGCGACGAGCGAGATCTGCTCGAGGACCTCACGGGGCTCGAGACCTGAGGCTGAGCGCACGGCCAGGCCGGTGGCGATGCGACGCTTGAGCCCGGCCACCCGGACCATGAAGAACTCGTCGAGGTTCGACGTGAAGATCGCCAGGAACCGCGCGCGCTCGAGCAGCGGCACCGACTCGTCGGCGGCCAGCTGGAGGACGCGTTCGTTGAACTGAAGCCACGAGATCTCGCGGTCGAGGAACCGGTCGGCAGGCAGGCCGCTGTCGTCCTGGCCCCCCGCGGCGTGGACGACCCGCATGAAGCGCCCGTTGGACGCCCGCGGCTGCGCGCTGGCGATCGACACCTCGTGGCCGGACTCATCGCCGTCGAAGATCTCGGGCTCGTCCGCGGGGCGGGTCGTCACACTCATGGCGTCATCCTGACAGTGCCGGGTGAACGCGCCGGCTGAACAGCGCGCGAATACATCACGTCGACCATGATGCTGCGAAAACCGAGCCCCGTGTAGGTGCGTATCGCGGCCTGGTTGTCACCGTCGACGTAGAGGACCACCTCGGGAAGTCCCAGCCCCGCGAGGTGGGCCAGCCCCAGCGCCGTCACCGGCCGCCCCAGACCTCGTCCCTGGTATGCCGGGTGCACGCCGACCACGTACACCTCACCCGCCGGTCTGGCCGGGTCGACGGACGAGCGCTCGTCGGGGTCGACCTTGGTCCAGTGGAAGGCTGCGACCGCCCCTGCGGACCGATCCCTGGTGGCGGCGTCGGCCTCGACGAGGATGAACCCGGCCGCGTCGAACCACGGGAGCGCCATCCGTTCCCGGAGGTCGGCCAGCGTCAGGCGCCCCTGCTCGGGGTGGTGCGCGAAGGCCGCGGCGTTGGTCGCCAGCCAGTCCTCCTCGTCGCGGCCGGCCTCGAAGGACCGTGCCGTGAAACCGGGCGGCAGCGCGCTCGCCGCGGGCTCGCGGTCTGCCTCCGTGAGCGGTCGGGCCATCTTGTGCAGCTCACGGACCGCCGTGAGCTGCGCGCTGGCAGCAAGGGCCCGAGCGGCCGGCAGCTGGCCGTGGGCCCACAGCCGGGCCCCGGGCGCAGTCTCGAGGACCGCGTCCACGAGGGCGCGACCGATGCCTTGACCCCGGAAGTCGGGGTCGACGACGAGCTCACCCGAGCCGTCGTCCCCGGCGGCGGAGTCGAGCTGGGCGTACCCCGCAAGCTGCCGACCGGCATACCCGAGCAGGTGGCGGACCCGGCCACTCGGTGTGGCGAGGGACAGCAGCGACTGCTCCGACACGGGAGCGACGCCGTCCACAGCGGCGGCACGTCGCTGCAGGTCATGAACCTGGGCGACTTGGCTGGCGGTCAAGGTGTCGGCGAGGCGGACGGGAGTCAAGGGCACGTAAAACATTGCACCATGCATCTTCCCTCGCCAAAGATCCGCGGTTAGCGTGCACAGGTCCGGCTACCGCCGGTTTTCCTCCCGCACAAGGACGCACACATGACCTCATCCCGCACCCGACGCCTATCCAGCGTCGTGGCCGTGGCCGCCCTCGCGGCCACCGGTGCGGCCTTCACGGGAGGCAGCACGTCCGCTGCCCCCAACGGGCCGACCATCGACATCCAGCTGCTGTCGTTCAACGACTTCCACGGGAACCTCGAGCCCCCGTCGGGCTCCGGCGGCCGGATCATCACCTCGGACACCTACACCGAGACGTCGAGCACGAACCCGAACACCGGCGTGACCACCTACGCGGTGACCCCCACGACGGTGAACGCCGGTGGAGTCGAGTACCTCGCGGGACACCTCAAGGCCATGCGTCAGGGACACCCGTACACCGCGACCGTCGCAGCGGGCGACATCGTCGGAGCCTCGCCGCTCCTGTCGGCCGCGTTCCACGACGAGCCGAGCATCGAGGCAATGAACAGCCTGGGCCTCGACGTCACAGCCGTGGGCAACCACGAGTTCGACGAGGGGTACAAGGAGCTGCAGCGACTGGCCAACGGTGGCTGCCTCGACGACGGCGCCGGCGCGGCCAACCAGGACTCCTGCCCCGGTGGCAAGAGCTTCGCGGGGGCGTCCTTCCCGATCCTCGCGGCCAACGTCCGCTACAAGGCGACCGGCCAGACGATCCTGCCGGCCACGTGGGTCAAGAACTTCAAGGGAGCCAAGGTCGGCTTCATCGGCATGACCCTCAAGGACACGCCGAACATCGTGACCGCGTCGGGCATCGAGGGACTGGAGTTCACCGACGAGGTGGACACCGCGAACGCGTTGGTCCCCCAGCTCGAGGCGCAGGGCGTCAAGGCGATCGTCGTCCTCATCCACCAGGGTGGCGTCCCCCTGCGGACCGCGACCTACCCCGGCGGGCCCCACACCAACCCGGCCAGCGGTCTGGAGAACCGGTTCGACTCGGCCTGCCCCACGGGCACCAGCACGGGCCTGAACCCCAACACCAGCGCGAGCCCGATCATCCCGATCGCGAGGGCGCTGTCCCCGCAGATCGACATGATCGTCAGCGGCCACACCCACACGCCGTACGTCTGCAGCATCCCCGACCCGGCAGGGCAGCCGCGCCTGGTGACGTCGGCGTCCTCGTTCGGCCGTCTCGTGACCGAGACGACGCTGACCTTCGACCGTCGCACCCAGGACATCGTGCGCAGCTCGGTGGCCGGCAGCAACGTCATCGTCACCCGCGATCCGGCCCTCAAGGACGCGGCGGAGACCAAGATCATCGCCGACTACAAGACCCTCATCGCCCCCATCGCGAGCAAGGTTCTCGGTTCGATCAGCACGGACATCACGACGTCGGCGAGCTCTGCCGGCGAGTCCAAGCTCGGGGACCTCATCGCCGACGCCCAGCTGGCCGACCCGTCGACCATCACCGGTGGCCAGACCCCGGTGATCGCCTTCATGAACCCGGGTGGCATCCGCACCAACCTCACCTACGCGAACAAGTCGTGGAACGAGGCCCCCGGTGAGGTGACCTACGACGAGGCCTTCCAGGTGCAGCCGTTCAACAACTACCTCGTCTCGGTGTCGCTCACGGGCGCACAGATCAAGGAGATCCTGCGCGAGCAGTGGGGTGGTGGTGCGACGACCTCGCCCAACACCACTGCCAGGCCGGTCATCCTGCAGGTGTCGGCGGGCTTCGCCTACAGCTACAGCGACACCCCCACGGGCCGAGTTCTCGGGCCGGTGACCCTGGGTGGTGCCGAGATCAGTGACACGGCCAGCTACCGCGTCGTGACGAACAACTTCGTCGCGGACGGTGGAGACGGCCTTCCCGGCTTCCGGGTCGGCACCGGCAGGTTCTTCGGCGGCCTCGACATCGACGCCTTCGCGAACTACCTGCAGGCGCACTCGCCGTACAGCCCGGTCGCGGACGCCCGGATCACGAAGAACTGAGCACCACGCATGGGCGCGGCAACGCGGCATACGCACTGACGCGGCAACGCGGCATACGGCAACGACGAAGGCGCCCCTCCCGGGAACGGGAGGGGCGCCTTCGGTGTGCAGCTGGCTTCAGGGGCTGAGGGTCGCGGAGCGTTGCAGCGCAACGGGTTCAGGCGTCGGCGTGTGCGTCTTCGCGGGGGAGGTCCTCGGCGGGGACGAACCGGTAGCCCACGTTGCGCACCGTGCCGATGAGCACCTCGTGCTCGGAGCCGAGCTTGGCCCGCAGCCGGCGGATGTGGACGTCGACGGTGCGGGTGCCCCCGTAGTAGTCGTAGCCCCAGACCTCCTGAAGCAGCTGGGCCCGGCTGAACACGCGACCCGGGTGCTGGGCGAGGTACTTGAGGAGCTCGAACTCCTTGTAGGTCAGGTCGAGCAGCCGTCCACGGACACGTGCGGAGTAGGTCGCCTCGTCGATCGTGACGTCGCCCGAGGTGATCTGGACGTCCTCGGGCTCCTGGGTGTCCACGAGTCGGCCTGCCGCCAGCCGAAGCCGGGCCTCGACCTCGGCGGGGCCGGCGGACTCGAGCAGGACCTCGTCGACCCCCCACTCGGCCGTGATGCCCGCCAGGCCGCCCTCGGTGAGGATGGCGATGAGGGGCACGGACATCCCCGTGGCACGGAGCACGCGGCACAGGGAGCGGGCCACCGCCAGGTCGCGGCGGGCGTCCAGCAGGACGGCATCGCAGGGTGGGGCGTCGACCAGCGCAGTCGGCTCGGCCGGGATGATGCGCACGTGGTGGGTGAGCAGACCCAGTGCCGGAAGCACCTCGGCGCTGGGCGCCAAGGCGTTCGTCAGCAGCAACAGACGGGCCATGCCTTGAAAGGATACGGGCGAGGGCCCCCCGGCGGGCCAGTGCACACATGGTGAGACCCTTGTCTCACGGGAAGAGCTCACGAGAAGAGCGCGACAGGAGTCGCCTGAGAGGAGCGTGGGTATGCCGCGTGACGACGATGCGCCGACGGTCACCGTCGGCTCGACCGAGGTTGGCAGTGCCACGGTCCGCAGTGCCACGGTCCGCAGTGCCACGGTCCGGTACTGGGCCGGCGCCCGGGCTGCCGCCGGCGTGGAGACCGACCTCGTGCGTGACTGCGCAACGATCGCCGAGGCCGTGGCGGTGGTCGACGCGCTCCACCCCGGGCTGGCGCCGGTGACGGCAGTGAGCACGCTGCTCCTCGACGGCCGGGCGGCGCACCGCGACGACCCCCTCCCGGACGGTTCGGTGCTGGAGGTACTGCCTCCCTTCGCCGGGGGGTGATGCGAAGATGCCCCTTGTGTCCGACGTCCCCGAGCAGGCGCCCAACAACCCTGCCGTCCCGCTGACCCGGCGCGAGCGTCGAGCCCATGCCCAGACCGCCCCGCCTGCGCTGCCGCGACGAGCCCTGCTCCCGCGACCGCTGTCGATCGCGGCGACGGTGGCCTTTGCCGCCCTGGTGGCACTCACCGGCTATGCGAGCCCCCAGTTCGTGGCGCTCGCCGTGGCGTTGGCCGGGTTGGTGCTCGCCTGGGGATGGCCGCTGCTGCTCAGCCTGCCGAGTCCCCGCGGCACCAGCGCCGTCCTGGCCATCGGCACGCTGCTCATGACGGGGACCGCCCTGCTGACGCGTCACGACCCGTACCTCGAGTGGATGCCGGCCGCGCTCGCCGTCGCGGTCATCGTCGCCTTCCTGCACCAGCTGATGCGCCGTGACGGCCGCCCGCGCCTGACCGAGTCGGTGGCCGCCACGATCTCAGGGCTGGCGATCATCTCGGCGGGCACCACGCTCGCCCCCATTCCGCACGTCCTGGCGGGAGAGCCGGCCCTCGCGACGGCGATGGCCGGACTGGGAGTCGGTGCCCTCGCCGATCCCTGCGTCTCCATCGCCCGACTGCGGCAGTGGGCGCTCTTCATCGCGATGCTGCTCGGGGGTGGCGCAGCGGTCGTCGTCTCCCTCGTGGCCGGTGACCCGATGCCGGGGCCGGCAGCACTGCTCGGCCTGCTCGCGGCCGCCATCTCACACGCGGCGCGGCGGGTGCTGGCTCCACTGCCGGCGACGGCCATGCCACGGGCCCAGCTAGCCGTGGCTGCCGCGTCATCCCTGCTCGTCGGCGTGGTCGCCTACCTCGTGGTCCGCTACTTCGTCGCCTGAGCACCGCACTTCCGGCGAGGGTGCCCCACGGCGGGCGCGGGCGCCGCGACTTGTTGCCGCCTGGTGGTCATGGAAGGCCCGGATCGGGGGGCTGGTGACCACCGGGGAGCAACAAGTCGCAGGGGTGGGGACTTGTTGCCGGCTGGTGGTCACCCAGGGCCCGGATCGGGGGTCTGGTGACCACCGGGGAGCAACAAGTCGCAGGGCGTGGCGACCCTTCCCGCGCTGGGAGGTGGGCACGCGGCATACCCAGGCCGTGGGTCTGGCGTCGGGCGCTCGCTGCGGTCAGTAGACGAGGGCCTGGGCCCCGGGCGCGGTGACCTCCTCGACGAACGCCGCCGCCCCACGGATGAGCACGCCGGGCACGAGGTCGGCGTCGCTGAGGTCGCGCCGCGCCGCGCACTGGCCGCACACGGTGACCGTCCCGGCTGCCACCACGGCGTCGCGGAGGTCCGCCAGAGGGGCGGCGTGGGCCAGCTCGACCGCCTCCGCCCGACCGGGCACGCCCATCCACGACGCGTCCCCCGTGAGCCACAGACTGACGTCCACCCCGCTGGCCACGGCGGTGGCGGCGACGGTGAATGCCTGGTTGAGGCGTTCGAGCGACTCGGTGCCACAGGTGACCTTGATGACGAGCGTGCGCGGGTCTGTCATGGTCCACAGGCTACGATCTGGCGCGTGCACACGTTCTACATCTCCCTGCTCGCCCTCACGGCCGTGGTGATCACCTGGTTTGCGGGATTCGTCGTCTACCGCCTGGTCAAGACGCCGCGCTGATGCAGTTCACCCTCGACCCCGACCTCCCGCGCGAGCTCGCGCCCCTGGCCTGGCTGATCGGCCGCTGGGAGGGCGCCGGCGTCGTCGGCTACCCCACGATCGAGTCGGCCAACTTCGGGCAGGAGATCGAGGTGACGCACGACGGCCGCCCGTTCCTGGCGTGGCACAGCCGCACCTGGCTGCTCAACGAGGCGGGCGACAAGGTGCGACCGCTGGCGACCGAGCTCGGCTTCTGGCGGCCCTTCCCCGACGGCGAGGTCGAGTTCCTCCTGACCCACCCGACGGGCATCGTCGAGCTCTACTACGGCAAGGCCGAGCCGGCCAAGATCGAGCTGCGCACCGATGGAGTGCTGCGCAGCCCCCAGGCCAAGGAGTACAACGCCGCCACCCGGCTCTACGGCCTGGTCAACTCCAACCTCATGTGGGCGATGGACATGGCCGCCGTCGGTCAGCCGCTCCAGAGCCACCTGTCCGCCGAGCTCAAGCGCGTCGGCTAGGGCCCACCGATGTCGTCGACACCAGCGCGGATCCTCACGGTCTGCACCGGCAACATCTGCCGGTCGCCGTTCCTCGAACGCGCGCTGCAGGCGGAGCTGGACCGATCGTGGGGCCCTGGCGCCGTCGAGGTGTCCAGCGGTGGCACCGGCGCGCTGCCCGGCCACGCGATGGAGGACCAGGCGCGGGCGCACCTGGAGAGCCAGGGGTATGCCGCGAACGGTTTCCTCGCTCGCGACCTCACACAGTCGATGGTCGCCGAGGCGGACATCGTGCTCACCGCCACCCGCGCACACCGGGGCAAGGTGGCCATGCTGCACCCCAAGGCGCTGCGCTACGTCTTCGCCTTCCGCGAGTTCGCCGACCTGGTTTCGGGGCTGGAGGACTCGGTCGTGCAGATCCCGTCCGACTCGGCCCGAGAGCACATCGTCCGCGTCGTCGCCCTGGCAGCAGGCCAGCGGGGGATGCGGGCGCCGCTGAGTGACGCCGAGGCCGACATCGTCGACCCGTACCGCCGGCCCCCGCAGGTCTTCGAGGCCATGACCGGCCAGATCATGGGCTCGCTGCCCGCGGTGGCCCGAGCCCTCGGGAGGCCGTGATGCCCCGCCTGGGTGAACGAGCCGGCATCGTCGGGTTGGGCGCCTTCCTGGTCGTGGACGTGCTGCTGGTGGCCTTCGCGATCAACAGCACGCGTCAGCCGGTCGACCAGGGTGGCTCCACCATCAACACCGGCGTGGTCGGCTCGGCGTCATCCTCCAAGACGAGTACGTCCACGGGCGGCACGACCACGTCGGACCCGAGCGCGCCCAGCGTCGAGGTCGCCCCGTTGACGCAGGGGGTCGTGGCGTTCGACAAGAACAGCGCCTTCCGCTTCACGACGGGCACCTGCAAGTCGGGCGGCTCCAAGCTCGAGCTGACCCGCAACGCCGGAGCGACCTGGGGCCCCCGGTCGGTCCCCTATGACGCCATCGTCCGCGTCCGCGTGCGACCCGACGGTTCGGCCTTCGTCGTCGGCGCCGACTCCGCCACCGACTGCACCCCGGCCATTCGCCAGGCAGGTGCCCTCGACGCGGACTTCGGGGACTCGGTGGTCGTGAAGGATGCGTGGTTCCGCGACCCGAGGGCGGCCGCCTCGATCGGTCTGCCCACGGGCGGCACGGGCAAACCGTGTGGCTCCGGCCCCGTGATCGACCTTGCGGTGGTGGACAGCGGCGCCGCAGCCCTGTGCCCGGACGGACGGGTGAGGGTGAGCACCTCCGGCGGGCGCTGGGACACGTCGGCCACCGTTGCCGGTGCGCTCGCCCTGGCGCTCAACGCCAAGGGCCGCGCGTTCGTCGCGCTCCCCGGTGCGGACTCGTGCAGCGGCGTCGCGGTCGTCGACGCCGCCAAGCCCACCTCGGCCCTGGGCTGTGCTGAGGCAGACCTCACCAAGGTCGAGCCGGGAACCGTCGCGCTGTCGGTGACGTCCGGCTCCGGCTGGCTCCTCGTGGGAGACGCCGTCTACCTCGCCGGCGGCAACCTCGCGACCTGGAAGAAGAGCTGACCGCCGCTGACGCCGCTACGGCGTGTGGGTGACGTCCTGGTAGGTGCCCATCGCGTCGTTCTGCAGCGCCTCGCCGAGGGCCTGCATCCCCGGCTCGTCGACGATGTCGATGGACGCACCGGCGGGTGAGGTGCCGAAACCGGTGAACGGCGCCGTCACGAACGCGATGTCCGAACCACGCAGGTTGCGCAGGGACAAGGCCTCGCTGCGCATCTTGCTCACCGTGAAGGCGTCGTCGACCGTGAGGTTCGCCGTGCCCGCTTCCACGAACTGCGCCAACCTGACCGGGTTGGTCAGGACGCTCTTGCTCAGGGACTTGAGCATCAGGGCCTTGATGAAGGCCTGCTGGCGTCGGCCGCGCGAGATGTCGCCCTCGCTGAGATCCTTGCGCTCGCGGACGAAGGCGAGCGCCTCCGCACCAGTCATCTGCTGGTAGCCCTTGGTGAACGTGTAGCCGTCCGAGCTGCTCGACTCCTCGACGTACACGTTGACGCCGCCCACGGCATCGGTCATGTTCTTGAAGCCCTCGAAGCCCACCAGGGTGACGTGGTCGATCGGCACCCCGACGAGGCCCTGGAGCGTCTGGACCAGCAGCGGCGCACCCCCGTAGGCGAAGGCCGCGTTGATCTTGTCCTTGCCGTGGCCGGGGACGCTGACGTAGAGGTCGCGCGGGAAGTGCACCAGCGTGACGGTCTTGCGGTCACTCGCGACGTGCATGAGCACGATGACGTCGGAACGGGCGCCGGCCAGCCCTGCCCGGGCGTCGGACCCGATGAACAGGATGTTCTGCGCCTGCTTCGCCGCGGGCTTCTTCGTCGGGGCGGGCGCGGCACCGCTGACTCCCGGTGTCGGGAGCAGGGACTCGTGCTGGACGTTTGCGGTCACCGTGTGGTTGAGGAAGAGCAGGTATGCCGCGATGCCCCCGACCACGATCAGGACCACGAGCGCCAGGATGACGGCCAGGGTCCGCCGAAGGCGCGAACGCTTCTGGGGCGCCTTCGGGGGCGTGGACTGGGTGTCTGCGAATTGGTCGAGCACCCGGACAGTGTAGGTAGCGCCCGAGCGCACTCGTGACAGAACTCGCCCGAGGGGCCCGTCACAGAACCGTAGAGTGGGATGGTGCAAGACGTCGGCGAGCGGTTGCGGGCCCAGGGGCGGCGGATGACGCCGCAGCGGCAGTGGGTGCTCGACGCCGTCGCCCAGCTGGGGCACGCCACGCCCGAGGACGTCGTCGCCCAGGTGGCCCGCGACGGGGGTCCGGCCCTGGCGCCGTCGACCGTCTACCGCGCCTTGGACGCCCTCGAGTCGCTGCGGGTCGTGGGACACACCCACCTCGACCACCGGGCGCCGAGCTACCACCTCGCAGACCACGCCGACCACATCCACCTCGTCTGCCGCACCTGCGGCCGCGTGCAGGAGTGCCCCAAGGAGTACGCCGAGGGCTTCGCGGGGAATGTTCTGGCCGGTTCCGGCTTTGTTGCTGACGTGACACACATGGCGATCCACGGAGAGTGCGGCACATGCGCGACGCGCTAGGGACGACCACCGAGCCCGGTATGCCGGCGGTGACGCCCTCCGTGCTGCTCGGCCACGGCGGTGCCGTGGAGGGTGACGGTCCCGATGCAGGGGTCGCCGCCCACTACGGCGATCCCCTCCGAGAGCAGCGCCTCCTCTCCGAGGGGCTGGCCGTCGTCGACCTGTCCCACAGGGGGGTCGTCACCGTGACCGGACCCGACCGGTTGTCCTGGCTCCACTCGATCACGAGCCAGCAGCTGACGGGCCTGGGGCCGCGGCAGTCACGCGAGGCGCTGGTGCTGACACCCAAGGGCCACGTAGAGCACAACCTCCACCTCGTCGACGACGGTGAGACGACGTGGATCACCACCGAGCCCGGACGGTCGGCGGCCCTGGTCGGCTGGCTGGACTCGATGCGCTTCATGCTCAGGGTCGAGGTGGCCGACGTGACGTCCGAGTGGGCCGTCCTCGGTGAGCCGTCAGGGCTGGAGTCCCAGCCCGGGGAGCGCCTGGCCTGGCGAGACCCCTGGCCCGACCTCGTGGGTGACACCGCGGCATACGGACCGGTCGAGGGGCACCCGGCACTCGGGCGCACCTGGCGTGAGGTCCTGGTCGAGCGGCCGGGACTGGCAGAGGCGGTCGCCGACCGCGACCTCGCCGGCACGTGGGCCTGCGAGGCGCTGCGCGTCGCGGCCTGGCGTCCGCGCCTGGGCTTCGAGACCGACCACCGCACCATCGCCCACGAGGTGGACTGGCTCCGCACGGCGGTGCACCTGCACAAGGGCTGCTACCGAGGCCAGGAGACGGTGGCTCGCGTGCACAACCTCGGTCGCCCGCCGCGGCGACTGGTCTTCCTGCACCTCGACGGGTCGGGGCACACGCTGCCCGATCGCGGCGCAGCGGTGATGGCCGGTGACCGTCAGGTGGGTCAGCTGACCTCGGTGGCCAGGCACTTCGAGGACGGCCCGGTCGGACTGGCGCTGGTGAAGCGGAACACCCCGGTGGACGACGTCCTCGACATCGACGGCGTCAGCGCCAGCCAGGTCGTGGTCGTCGCGCCCTAGTCGCTTGGCCGCGCGCCGCTCGCGCGCTGGTCGTGCGGTAGTCGCCCGAGCAGGCGACGGTGAAGGATCAGACCTTGACGGCGTGGGCGTGGCGGTCGCGGGTGCGTTCCTTGCGGCTGCGCGCCTGGGTGAGTGGTGCGTAGCCCTCGCCGTAGTAGTAGCTCTCGGCGTTCGCGCCACGGGTCGGGATCCTGTTGACCACGAGGCCCAGGACGTTGCCGTTGACCGCGTGGACGGACATCAGGGCCCGGGTCAGCTGCTCACTGTTGACGACTCCGCAGCCGACCACGAGCACGACCCCCCCGGTGAGGGTGCTCAGCACGGTGGCGTCAGTGACGGGCAGGACCGGCGGGGCGTCGATGATGACGTAGTCGAACATCTCCTCGAGCCGGCTGATGGTGCGCGACATCGTCTCCGACCCGAGCAGCTCACTGGGGTTGGGCGGGATCTGACCGGCGCCGAGGACCTGGACTCCCGTGTCGCCGAACGGCTGGAGCACGTCCACCAGGTCGGCCTGGCCGATGAGGACGTTGGTCAGGCCGACTGAACCCTCCAAACCCATGTAGTTCAGCAGCCGCGGTCGACGCAGGTCCGCCTCGATGATGCAGACCCGGGCGCCTGCGGCAGCCATGCTGATGGCGAGGTTGGCCGTCGTCGTCGTCCTGCCCTCGGCGGGGAGCGAGGAGGTGAACACGATCGAGCGAGGGTGGTTGGCGGCGTCGACGAACTGCAGGTTCGTGCGCAGGGCCCGGAAGGCCTCGGCGCGGGGTCCGTGCGGGTCGGACTGCACGATGAGCGGGTTCTTGGGGCCCTCCGGATCGTAGGTGATCCCGCCGATGATCGTCTCGTCGACCGCGTCAGTCACGTCGCGTTCGCTCTTGATGGAGGTGTCGAAGGTGTCGCGGAGCAGGGCGACGCCGAGTCCGACGAGCAGACCCAGGACCACGCCGAGGCCGATGTTGCGCACCGGGTTCGGGCTGATCGGGCTCACGGGCACCGACGGCGGCCGGACGACCGACACCTTGACCGGGCTCACGGAGTCGTCGTTGACGCGCTCGAGCTCAAGGATGCTGGTCGAGAACTGCTTCCCCACGGCGCTGGCGATTCGCGCGGCCTGCTCGGGGTTGCCGTCCGACACGAGCACGTCGATCAGGACGGTGTCGAGGGGGACGCTGGCCGTGATGCGGGAGCCGAGCTGGTCGGCAGTGCCGGAAAGTCCGAGGCTCTTGATGACCGGATCGAGCACGGTCGGCGTCGTGATCAGGTCTGAGTAGGACTTGACGCGCTGCTGGGTGAACGTGTTGCCCTGCAGCAGCTGGGTGGAGTCCTGACCGCCCGAGGTGGACACGAACAGCTGGGTGCGCGCCTGGTACGTCTTGGGGCTCCACAGGGTGAGCAACGCAGCCAGGCCCACCATCAGGAGAGTCACGGCAGCGATGGCACGCCAGCGCTTGCGCACGACCCGGTAGTAGTCGTGAAGGTCCACGGTCCTGCTTTCACTGTCGGGGCGCGGTCGATGGGCCCCGGTTGGTTTCGGCTGTGAGCGCCGACAGTCTCCCACACAACGCCTGAGGAGCCGGGTTTCCGCTGCTGGAGCGGCCGTGGTGATGGCGCTGGGCGTGGCTGCCATGATGGCGCCCATGGCTCCCACGACCGGCACCCTGATCACCGTCGCGCCCACCGGTGCGGAACTCGCCAAGGCCGACTTCCCACAGCTGCCCACGACGCTCGACGAGCTCGTCGAGACGGCCGTGGCGTGTGAGCGGGCGGGTGCCTCGATGATCCACCTGCACATCCGTGACGGCGAGCACCGGCCGACGCTGGACCCAGGTCACCTGAAGGCCGCCGTGGAGGCACTCCGGGAGCGGACCTCGCTGGTCATCCAGCTCTCGACCGGGGGCAGCGTGCACGACCCGCTCGACCAGCGGCTCACGGTCCTGGACGCAGAGCCCGACTCCTGCTCGCTCACGTGCGGCACCACGAACTTCGGCGACGACGTCTTCCTCAACCCCTACGGCTTCATGTCCGACCTCTACGTGCAGGCCCAGGAGCGCGAGGTGGTCCCCGAGTTCGAGCTCTTCGACCTGGGCCACGTCGCGTCGCTGGCCCGCCTCATCGACACCCACGGCCTCCCGTTCGGCGGCAAGGTGCACGTGGACTTCGTGACCGGTGTGCCGGGAGGTATGCCGGGAACACCCGCTGCGCTGCTGGCCGGCGTGGCGATGCTCCCGCCTGAGGTCACCTCCTGGTCCGCGACGGGGATCGGTCGCAGCCACCTGCCCGTCGCGGCAGCGGCCCTCGCGGCCGGCGGCCACCTGCGGGTGGGGATGGAGGACAACGTGGTCTTCGCCCGCGGCATACCCGTCGAGCACAACTCCCAGCTCGTGGAGCGGGCCGCGCACCTCGCAGAGGTGATGCAGCGCCCCGCGCTGTCGACCGAGGACGCGCGCCTCATGCTGGGCGTGAAGGACCGCCGCTGAGACCGGCACCCGAGTCCCCGACTTGTTGCCAGCCGGTCGTCACGGAGCCGCCGCAGGCACTGGTTGGTGACGATCTCCGCGCAGGAAGTCACCCTGTGATGGGGAACACGCTGCCTCCAGTTTGCATTCTGCTAACTGGAGCAAGCACACTGGGGGCATGAGCCGAATCCCGTTGCCGCTCCCCGGCAACAACCTGGGTGACTACCTGCGCGAGCAGCGTCAGTCCGCCCGGCTCTCGCTGCGCCAGCTCTCCGAGCTCGCCGGTGTGTCCAACCCCTACCTCTCGCAGATCGAGCGGGGCCTGAAGAAGCCCAGCGCCGAGATCCTCCAGCAGCTCGCCAAGGGCCTCGAGGTCTCGGCGGAGTCGCTCTACGTCCGGGCCGGGATCCTCGACGAGCGCCACGGCGACGCCCATGCGACGCCCGGCGCCGAGTTCGACACCAGGGCCGTCATCGGCGCCGACCCGCAGCTCACCGACCGTCAGAAGGCGGCGCTGCTCGACATCTACGACTCGTTCGTGGGCGTCGGCAGCAAGCCCGGCACCAGCAAGCCCGGCACCACCCGTACCAAGACCCCTCGTAACAAAGGAGCATGACATGGCATTCGTTGCCGACATCCGCAAGACCGTCACCGACACCACTCCCGTCTTCGCCGCAGTCGGCCTGGCCGACCTCGCCGTCGAGAAGGTGCGCGACGCCCGCGTCAAGGCCACCGTCAAGGCCACCGGCGTCCGTGTCGACCTCGACCCCGCCGCGCTGCAGACCAAGGCCCAGGTCCGCGTGACCGAGGTTGCCGAGCAGGCCCAGGAGCTCCCGGCCCTCGCCCTCAACCGCAGCCTCGAGCTGGCCGGCAAGGCGCAGGAGACCTACGAGACCGTCGCTGCCCGTGGCGAGAAGCTCGTCAAGCGCGTCCGCACCCAGAAGTCGACCAAGGACCTGCTCGCGCAGGCCGAGGCAACCTTCGCCCTGGGCAAGGGTGCCGTCACGACCGTGCGCAAGTCCGCCACGGACATCCAGCGCTCGGCCAAGGCCACGCTGACCACCGGTCGCAAGGAGGCCGCTGTCGCCGCCGACGCCATCGCCGACTCGATCGTCGTCGAGGCCACGGAGGCCGGCACCGCGGTGAAGCAGTCCGCCACCCGCACGCGTACCGCCGCCAAGCGCACCGCGACCACCACGAAGAAGGCCGCCGCCAAGAGCACGTCCGCCACCAAGGGCGCGACCACCAGCGCGAAGAAGACGGCCACCGCCACCAAGAAGGCTGCCACCACGGCCGCCACGAAGGTCGGCGACTGACCAACCCTCCAGCCAATCGGCCCTCTCCCGTGATCCGGGAGGGGGCCGTTTGCCTGTCCCGGCTGAGGCGCTCCACCCCGGAACGGTGACCTTCACCCCGGAACCGTTCCAGGGTGAAGCACGCCCTTGTCCCTTGACCCGATAAAGGTGGGGCGGGGGAGGTCGGGTGGTCGGTGGCTAGGCTCGCCGGGTGAGCACGCCGCAGACAGCCACCCCACCCGCCCTCGACGACGCGCCGGTCCTCGCCCACTACGTGCGCGGAGGCTTCGTCGAGTCCGCGCACCGCGCCTCCGTGGTCGCCACCGCCCCGGACGGCAGCCACCTGCTGGCACTCGGTGCCGTCGACGACCCGATCTTCCCGAGGTCGTCGAACAAGCCGATCCAGACCCTGGCCATGGTGCGCGCAGGGCTGCGTGTGCCGCCCGCGCACCTCGCGCTCGCGTCCGCCAGCCACTCCGGCGAGGAGTTCCACGTCGAGGCCGTGCGCGAGATGCTCGCCGCTGCGGGACTGACCGAGGCCGCCCTCCAGAACACGCCGGACTACCCGGTCAACGAGGCGGCGCGCGAGGCGGTGATCCGTTCAGGCGGGGCCAAGACGCCCATCATGCAGAACTGCTCTGGCAAGCATGCGGCGATGCTGGCCACGTGTGTCGTCAACGGCTGGGACACCAAAACCTACCGCGACCCGAATCACCCACTGCAGCAAGCGATTTCGCGGACACTCGCCGAGCTGACGGGTGACGAGATCACGGCAGTGGCCGTCGACGGCTGTGGCGCGCCGGTGATGGCCGTGACGCTCGCGGGGCTCGCCCGGGCCTTCGGCCGGATGGCCGCTGCCGACCCGGCGACGCACGAGGGCGAGGTCGCCGACGCCATCCGTGCCAACCCGGCATACCTCGGGGGCAGTGACCGTGACGTGACCGCCCTCATCGAGGCCACCCCCGGCCTCATCGCCAAGGACGGTGCCGAGTCCGTGTATGCCGTGGGGCTGGCTGACGGGCGCGGCGTGGCCGTCAAGGTCGCCGACGGCTACCCCCGGGCGAAGCCGGTCATCCTGGCCGCCGCGCTGCGCCGGCTCGGCGTCGAGTCGCCCGCCCTGGCCCAGCTCGAGAACTCTCCCGTGCTCGGGCACGGCGAGGTCGTCGGCGGCATCGTCGCCGTCAACATCTGAGGCGACGTGCGCGCCGTCCTGCAGCGGGTGACGAGCGCCTCCGTCTCGGTCGAGGGCGAGGTCGTGGGAGCAGTCGACCGGCCGGGGCTGGTGGCGCTGGTCGGTGTGACCCACGACGACGGGCCCGACCAGGTCGAGGCGCTGGCCCGCAAGATCAGCGAGCTGCGGATCCTGCGCGACGAGCGTTCGGTGCTCGACGAGGGAGCGCCGGTGCTGGTCGTCAGCCAGTTCACGCTGTACGCCGACACGCGAAAGGGGCGGCGGCCGTCGTGGAGCAACGCGGCGCCGGGCCCGGTCGCGGAGCCGCTCGTGGACGCCGTCGTCGCGGCCCTCCGTGCTCGAGGGGTGGAGGTTGCCACCGGCCGGTTTGGGGCCATGATGGAGGTCACCCTCGTCAATGACGGTCCAGTCACCCTGGTCGTGGACGTCTGACCCTTAGGCTGTGCACATGTTCTCCGCGCTCGGTTCCGCACAGGGCATCGTGATCCTGCTGCTCAGTCTCGCGGCCTTCGCGGCCGAAGTCTTCGCGTTGGTCGACGCCATGCGCCACCGCCCGGACGCGTTCATCGCGGCAGGCAAGCGCACCAAGAAGTTCTGGACCATCGTCACGGGCGTCGCGGTCCTGCTCGGGTTCATCTCGGTGGCGAACTCGATCACCCTGTTCTCGGTCGGGCTCATCGCCATCGTCGGGGCGGGCATCTACCTCGCCGACGTGCGTCCAGCGCTGCAGCAGGTCAGCGGCAGCGGCCGCGGAGGGCAGCACATGGGGCCGTACGGACCGTGGTGACCCGAGACATGTCGGCCCTGCCCGACCCGCGCGATGGCATCTTCACGGTGGAGCGGCCCTGGGGGAACTTCCAGCAGTTCGTCGCCAACGAGCCCGTCACAGTCAAGATCATCACGGTCGATCCGGGCCACCGGCTGTCGCTGCAGACCCACGACCACCGCGGGGAGTTCTGGCAGGTCCTGGACGTCCCGATCGAGGTCACCGTCGGGGACCGCACGTGGACTGCCGCGCCCGGCGAGCCGGTCTGGGTGCCGTGCAACGCGGTGCACCGGATGGCCAACAAGGGCGACCAGCCGGGCCGTCTGCTCGAGATCGCCTTCGGTGACTTCGACGAGGCCGACATCGTCCGCCTCGAGGACGACTACGCCCGCGACGCCTGACCCGCGGGGGCGACGGCCGACCAGTCGACGGTGACCTCGCCGAGGCGCCACCTCGCCGGCCCGTCCTGGACCGGCCAGCCGTCCTCACGCACGGCGTCCACCGCCGCCAGGAAGCGTTGCCGAACGCCGAAGCTCGCGTGGTGAGCCGCGTGGCTCCATGCCCTGTCCAGCGCCTGGAGCCACCTGTGGACCGGCTCCCCGTCGACGTTGCGGTGGATGAGCGACTTGGGCAGCCGCTCGGCGATGTCGGAGGGGCGGTCGAGCCCCCGCAGTCGCCACGACAGGCTCAACGACACGGGGCCCGTCCGATCGACGGCGATCCACGCACTGCGTCGACCGAGCTCGTCACACGTGCCGTCGACGAGCAGGCCGTCGGGGGAGAGCCGTTGCTGGACGGTCGCCCACGCCTCGGCCACCTCTGACTCGTCGTACTGCCGCAGCACGTTGAACGCGCGCACGATGGTCGCCTGACGCCCGTCGATCGGTACCTCGAAACCACCGAGCCGGAACGAGAGCCCCTCACGCTCGAGGGGCCGGCCCAGCGCCACCCGCTCAGGCTCGATCTCGATCCCCACGACCTGGACATCAGGACGCACCGGCTGGAGGCGGTCGTGCAGCTCGACAGCCGTCACCGGGGAGGCGCCGTACCCGAGGTCCACCACGACCGGCACACCGACGGCCCGCCGCAGGCGCCAGGCCTGGGGGCCGGCCAACCAGCGGTCGACCCGGCGCAACCGGTTGGGGTTGGTGGTGCCGCGGGTGATGGTGCCCACCGGTCGCTGCACAGCCACGCGCGCAGCCTACGCGGCGACGCACCCTAGGCTGGGCAGGTGCGAGGCCGGGAGCGTGACATCAGCCGCAGCATGGTCGCGCTGGTGGCTTCGCTCGCCGCCCTCGCGCTGCTCGGCCTCGTCACCAACGTGCCCGGCTGGCTGGGCCACGGCGAAGGCTTCGTCGACGTCGCTCCGGGCCTGCTGACGGTCGACGCCGAGGCCAAGGGGGTGGCGACCCTGGGTGGCGGCGTGACCGTGTCGCTCTACTCGGACGGACTGCGGATCAACCGCGAGAACGACCTGCTGCTCCAGACCGTGATCGGGGGGTCGATGCTGTCGGCCGTCGAGGGGAGTGCCACGACGGACGCAGCCGGGACGAAGGAGCGGGTCACCCGCAGCTACGACAACCTGACCATCACCGAGCTGGTCTTCCTGCCGGGCCGGGCGACGTACTTCGGCAGGCTCAGCGACGGGTCGCGCTCGCTGCCCGTGACGCTACGGATCGAGTCGGCCGGCGGGCTGATCAGGGTCGGCGCCTCGGTCAACGGTGCCGACGGAGTCGTCTGGCACCTCGACCGCGAACCCCTGACGGTCGGCATCCGTCCCGGCCTCCCCGCCGTGAACCTTCGCGACTCGGCGGCCTGGATCGACCCGGGAGCGGTCGAGGGGCGGGCGGTCTTCACGACCCTGCTGCGGACCGACATCGGGGTCGGCCCGCAGCGGGTGGCTCGAGGCGTCGACATCCGGGCGGCCGGGCGCACCGACATCCACGTCTGGTCCGACTCGTGCTCGTTGTCGGTGTCGTCCCAGGCCCGTCCGGCGCCGCAGCCGTCTCGATCGCGCGGCTGAGCACGGCGCCGGGCTGACCACCGGCGTCGTGGGCCCCAGCGGCTGCGTGGCAGACTCGCAACATGGGCTGCTGCGAACGCATCGACCGCGTCGCGATGCTGAGCGTCCACACCTCCCCGCTGGAGCAACCGGGCACCGGTGACGCGGGCGGGATGAACGTCTACGTCGTCGAGGTGGCGCACCAGCTGGCCAGGCGCGGCGTCGAGGTCGAGATCTTCACCAGGACCACGACGGCTGACCTGCCCCCCACGGTCGAGATGGAGCCGGGCGTCACCGTCCGTCACGTCACCGCGGGTCCCTACGAGGGGCTCGGCAAGGACGACCTCCCCGGGCAGCTGTGTGCCTTTGCCGCCGGGGTGATGCGCACCGGAGCCCACGAGGCCGAGGGTCACTACAGCCTGGTCCACTCGCACTACTGGCTGTCCGGCCAGGTGGGGTGGCTGGCCGCCGACCGCTGGCAGGTGCCGCTCGTCCACACCATGCACACCATGGCGCGGGTCAAGAACCTCCACCTCGCCGACGGTGACACTCCCGAGCCCCCTGGCCGCGAGATCGGTGAGGTCCAGGTCGTGGAGGCGGCGGACCGCCTCATCGCCAACACCCTGGGCGAGCGCCACGAGCTGATCGACCTGTATGCCGCGGAGCCCGACAAGGTGGTCGTGGTGCCTCCGGGCGTGGACCTGTCGCTGTTCTCACCGGGTGACCCTCGCGCGGCGCGTGCCGCCGTAGGCCTGCCGCAGGACGCCAAGGTGCTGCTCTTCGTCGGACGGATCCAGCCCCTCAAGGCGCCCGAGGTGCTCATCAAGGCGGCGGCCGAGCTCCTGGCGCGGCACCCGCACTGGTCCGGCGAGCTGGTCGTCGCCGTGCTCGGCGGTCCGTCCGGTTCCGGCCTGGCGCACCCGCGAGGGCTGCAGGAGCTGGCCGAGGGACTCGGCATCAGCGCTCAGGTGCGGTTCGTGCCGCCGGTGCCCAGGACCGACCTGGCTGACTGGTACCGCGCCGCGGACCTCGTGGCGGTGCCGTCGCACTCGGAGTCCTTCGGGCTGGTCGCCGTCGAGGCGGAGGCGTGCGGGACCCCGGTCGTCGCTGCCGATGTCGGCGGTCTGCCCACTGCGGTCGGGGATGCCGGGATCCTGGTCGACGGCCACGACCCCCACACGTGGTCCCTGGCCCTCGAGTCCCTGCTCCTGGACCCGCAGCGAAGAGAAGACCTGAGCCGCAAGGCGGTGCAGCACGCGGCGCTGTTCGGCTGGGACCGCACGACCGAGCGGCTCTACGAGGTCTACGTCGAAGCGTGTCGGGCCAAGAGCTACTCCAACGACACTCCCTCGCCCAACGGCTCACTGGCCGGGGTGCCTGCGGCGGTGGTCCCGTGAGCCAGCTGGTGTCCGCGATCGAGGGATACCTCGCTGGGGCCGAGATCGAGTGGGAGCAGGGTGCCCGCGAGGGTGAGTTCGTCCTCACCCTCCCGGGCGAGCAGAAGCTCAAGACCGTCGTCTCACTGGTGGTGGGGGCTGACGCCCTCTCCTTGTCGGCCTTCGTCATTCGCAACCCGGACGAGAACCACGAGACCTTCTACCGCTACCTCTTGCGCAAGAACCTGCGCCTTCCGGGGCTCGCCTACTCGGTCGACAAGTCCGGCGACGTCTACGTGACCGGACGCGTCCCCGCGGGCGGGGTCGACGCGGCATACCTCGACCAGGTCCTGGGAGTCGTGCTGGAAGCCGCGGACGCGCACTTCAACGAGCTGCTCGCGATCGGCTTCCTGACGAGCATGCAGAAGGAGTGGGACTGGCGGGTGTCACGGGGGGAGTCGCTGCGCAACCTCGAGGCGTTCCGCCACCTGCTGGAGCACGACTGAGCGGTGGCGCGTTGCCTCGCTAGGCTGGCCCGCATGGCATACACCCTCATCCTGCTGCGCCACGGGCACTCCGACTGGAACGCCAAGAACCTCTTTACCGGCTGGGTCGACGTCGACCTGAACGACCAGGGTCGCGAGGAGGCCGTCAACGGTGGAAACCTGTTGAAGGACAAGGGAGTTCTGCCCACCGTCGTGCACACGTCGGTGCTTCGGCGCGCCATCAACACGGCCAACCTCGCACTCGACGCAGCGGACCGGCACTGGATCCCGGTCCGGCGCGACTGGCGGCTCAACGAGCGCCACTACGGCGCGCTCCAGGGGCTCGACAAGGCGGCCACGCGCGACAAGTACGGCGACGACCAGTTCATGCTCTGGCGGCGGTCGTTCGACACGCCGCCGCCGCCGATCGAGGCCGGGTCCGAGTTCGACCAGAGCGGCGACCCGCGCTACGCCGGCATCGACGTGCCGCGGACCGAGTGCCTCAAGGACGTCATCGAGCGGTTCATGCCCTACTGGGAGGGGCCGATCCAGGACGACCTGCGGGCCGGTGAGACGGTATTGGTCACGGCCCACGGCAACAGCCTGCGCGGACTGGTCAAGCACCTCGACGGCATCAGTGACGAGGACATCGCCGCCCTGAACATCCCGACCGGCCAGCCGCTCGTCTACACCCTGGGTGAGGACTTCATGCCGACCAAGCCGGGGGAGTACCTCGACCCCGAGGCCGCTGCCGAGGCCGCCGCAGCCGTCGCCAACCAGGGCCGCTAGCGCGCGGCCGTTTTGCCGCGCGAGGTGAGTGGCGCGCGAGGTGAGTGCCGCGCCAGGCGGTTACTGCGGACCGGTCGCGCGGTCTTCCTGCTCCTCGTGGTCCTCGGCGACGTCCCACTCACCGGTGACGAGGTAGACGACGCGGTGGGCGACCGACACGGCGTGGTCGGCGAAGCGCTCGTAGTAGCGACCCACGAGGGTCATGTCGACGGCGGCCTCGGTGCCGTGCTTCCACGTCCCGTCGATGAGGTGGCTGAACAGCGTGCGGTGCAGCTCGTCCATCGCGTCGTCGTCGCGCTCGAGCGTCTTGGCGTCCTCGACGTCCTTGGCAGCGATGACCTGCCCGCACTTGGCGACGATGCGCTCGGCCACCTGGCCCATCTGCAGGATCGTCGCTCGGATGTCGGCCGGCACGGCGGAGTCGGGGTAGCGCAGCCGCGCGACCTTGGCCACGTGCCGGGCGAGGTCTCCCATTCGCTCGAGGTCGGCGCTCATCCGCATGCTGGTGACGACCATGCGCAGGTCTGTGGCGACCGGCTGCTGTCGGGCCAGGAGGTCGGTCGAGAGCGCGTCGAGGTCCTCGCGCATGCGATCCAGCTCCTTGTCGGCCTTGATGACCGATTCGGCCAGCTGGATGTCGGCGTCGAGCAGGGCCGTCGTGGCCCGGGCCATGGCGGACCCGGCCAGACGCGTCATCTCGACCAGCTGGTCGGAGATGGTGTCCAGGTCCTCGTGAAAGGCGTTGCGCATTGCTTCCCTAGGGGTGTTGGGCACGGGTGGGCGTGGTGAGGTGTGCGAGCCGAGGCTCCCACGGGGCAGTGAACGATCGGGTGACCTCAGGTGAACATCTGGGTACGGCCGTGCGTTGGGGTGTCGTTTCGTGCTCGGAAGGGGATGTTCCGCACCGTACATTGATGGGGTGGATGCGACCAGCGCTGCCGTCTTGGCCGGGTTCGCCGGGTTGCTGACCGGCGCCCTTGCCGTCATCGCCGTGCGCTACTCAGAGCGACAGCAGACCAGTGTGCCGCCGACGGTTCCGGTCACGCCGTTGCCGTCGGGGGTGGCCGACGTCCTCGCGGTGCTGCGCTCCAGCGCCATCGTCGTCGACTCGGCCGACGAGGTCATCAACAACTCACCGTCCGCCGCGGCCTACGGCCTGGTCAAGGGCAAGGAGCTGGTCCACCGCGAGCTGCGCCACCTGGCCAGGCAGGTCCGCCGCGACGGCGTCATCCGTGAGTCCCAGCTCGAGCTGGCCCGCGGCCCGCTCGGCCAGGCCCGCTCGATCATGCACGCCCGGGTGGCCCCGCTGGGCAGCAGCCACGTGCTGCTGCTGGTCGAGGACCACACCCAGGCCCAGCGCGTCGAGGAGGTCAGGCGCGACTTCGTGGCCAACGTGAGCCACGAGCTCAAGACCCCGGTGGGCGGGCTGGGCCTGCTGGCCGAGGCGATCCAGGACGCCAAGGACGACCCCGAGGCGGTCGAGCGGTTTGCCTCGCGGATGCAGGTCGAGAGCCATCGGCTGGCCCAGCTCGTCAAGGAGATCGTCGACCTGTCGCGCCTGCAGGTGGCCGACACCCTCCACGAACCCCGGCTGGTCGACGTGACGGCAGCCGTGCACGAGGCGATCGACTACTCGCGCGTCGGCGCCGACGCCAAGCAGATCGACATCGCGGAGGCCTGCGCTGCCGACCTCAAGGTCTTCGGCGACGAGGCCCTGCTCGTCACCGCCGTCCGCAACCTCATCGGCAACGCCGTCGCCTACTCCGAGCCCGGAACCCGGGTCGCCGTCGCCGGTCGCCTCGCGGGCGAGATGGTCGAGATCACCGTCACCGACCAGGGGCAGGGCATCCCGGCGAGCGAGCAGACGCGCATCTTCGAGCGCTTCTACCGCGTCGACGACGCGCGCTCCCGCGCCACCGGCGGGACGGGTCTAGGCCTGGCCATCGTCAAGCACATCTGCGCCAACCACGGCGGCGACGTCGACGTGTGGAGCGAGGAAGGGCGCGGGTCGACCTTCACCATCCGCCTACCCGCCGCGGTCGACCGGACCGGGTCCTCGCGCCCATCGCCCAGCCCTTCAGCAGAGCAGCCGCACCCGACCCGAGGAGACACCCCGGCATGACGCGCATCCTGGTCGTCGAGGACGAGATCTCGTTCTCGGACCCCCTGTCCTACCTGCTCCGCAAGGAGGGCTACGAGGTCGCCGTCGCCGAGACCGGACCCGAGGCGCTCGCCGACTTCGACCGGGCCGGTGCCGACCTCGTGCTCCTGGACCTGATGCTCCCGGGCCTGTCCGGCACCGAGGTATGCCGCGCGATCCGGTCGCGCTCGAACGTCCCCGTCATCATGCTCACCGCCAAGGACAGTGAGATCGACAAGGTCGTGGGTCTCGAGATCGGTGCGGACGACTACGTGACCAAGCCCTACTCGTCCCGCGAGCTGTTGGCCCGGATCAAGGCTGTGCTGCGCAGGCTGTCCGAGCCCGAGGACCTGCTGCCCGCCACGATCGAGGCCGGTCCGGTGCGCATGGACGTCGAGCGGCACATCGTCACCGTCTCGGGGGAGCCGACCCAGCTCCCGTTGAAGGAGTTCGAGCTGCTCGAGATGCTGCTGCGCAACACCGGCCGCGTGCTCACGCGCATGCAGCTCATCGACCGTGTCTGGGGCAGTGACTACGTCGGCGACACCAAGACGCTGGACGTCCACGTGAAGCGCTTGCGCGCCAAGATCGAACCCGACCCGGCCGACCCCCGGCACATCGTGACGGTGCGCGGACTGGGCTACAAGTTCGAGTCCGACTGAGTCAGGGAGTCGCCGTCGCCGTGGGGGTGGCCGCGACGGGCGGGTTGGTCGGGGCGAGCGAGGCGTAGTACCCGCTGGCCGACAGCACCGGCACCACCACGACGACGGCGGGTGCGCTCGGCGACTGCACGCTGAGCGTGACGACGTCGCCGGGGCTGACCGGCACGCCCGGCAGCTGCACCTGGGTCGCGTCGGAGAGGCGACGTTCGGAGTGGGCCGGCGCCTCGGCATACACGGGCTGGCCCTGCGGCAGGGCGAACGCGATGCGCTGCGCCTCGCTGCTGTTGTTGCTGACCGACGCCGACAGCACGCCGGCCTTGTCCTTGCCGCCGCTGACGACGACGAGGTCGCGCAGCTGCACGGCGCCGAGGTCAACGGGGACACCGTCGGCCGCGACGTAGGGGACGTCGGTCTGCATCGGCGACTGCGTCTGGCAGGCCGAGAGCGCGAGGGCGGCACCGACCACCGCGACCGGGAGCAGGCGTCGCAGCAAAGGGCGCGGACTGGTGGAACGGCCTCCGGAACGGCGGGCCAGCGGGGTTCGGCGGGTCACGGGAGACAGCCTACCGGCCGGGTGCCGGCCGCGCGCCGACCCTCTGCACCCGAGTGCGCACCCGTGCGCGTTGCACGGAAGTGACCATTCTGTCAAGACCGAATTCGTTGCCCCGCAAGGCCTTTGCGCGCCCCTGACCTGCGCAAACGCATTCTGGCTGGCTTTCCCGACGTCGGCGTGGCGTGATATTCTGAGAGTCGCGAAAGGGGAAAACAGCACATGGTTTTCAAGGTCGGCGAGACGGTCGTGTACCCCCACCACGGGGCTGCACTCATCGAAGAAATCAATACCCGCACGATCAAGGGCGAGGAGAAGATCTACCTCAAGCTCAAGGTGGCCCAGGGCGACCTGACGATCGAGGTTCCCGCAGACAACTGCGAGGACATCGGCGTCCGGGACGTCGTCGGACAGGAAGGGCTCGACAAGGTCTTCGCAGTCCTTCGCGCTCCCCACACCGAAGAGCCGACCAACTGGTCGCGCCGCTACAAGGCCAACCTCGAGAAGCTCGCCTCCGGCGATGTCATCAAGGTGGCCGAGGTCGTTCGCGACCTGTGGCGTCGTGACAAGGACCGTGGCCTGTCGGCCGGCGAGAAGCGCATGCTCGCCAAGGCTCGTCAGATCCTCGTCTCCGAGCTCGCGCTCGCCGAGAAGACCAACGAGGACAAGGCCGAGGCAATCCTCGACGAGGTGCTCGCCTCCTGAGCGTTGCCGTCGTCCTCGTCGCTGGAGGGCAAGGCACCCGGCTCGGCGCCACCCAGCCCAAGGCCTTCGTGGTCGTGGCGGGTATGCCGTTGCTCGAGCACGCCGTCCAGCGCGCCCTGACGGCGCCTGAGGTTTCACACGTAGTCGTGGTCGCGCCCGCTTCCCACCTGAGGGAGGCGGGCGCGATCGCGTCCCGGAGCAGCCGGCCCGACGACGTGGACGTGGTCGCCGGTGGCGCCGAGCGCACGGACTCCGTGGCAGCAGGTCTCGCGGCGCTGCGCCCCGACGACGGCATCGTGCTGGTCCACGACGCGGCCCGCGCCCTCGCGCCGGCCAGCTTGTTCTCCCGCCTGGTGCACGAGGTGCGGTCGGGGCACCCGGCCGTCGTCCCCGGCATACCCGTCACGGACACCGTCAAGGTCGTCGACGCGGCTGGTCGCGTCACCGCAACGCCTGACCGCACCCAGCTGCGGGCGATCCAGACACCGCAGGCGTTCCTGCGTGAGGTGCTGGTGCACGCCCACTCCTCAGGTGGGCAGGCGACCGACGACGCAGCCCTGGTCGAGCGGATGGGCGGCCACGTGCGCGTGGTCGACGGAGACCGGCTCGCCTTCAAGATCACGACGCCGGACGACTTGGCCCTGGCAGAACGCCACGTCGCGGACTAGGGCGTCAGGGCCGCGACGAACTCGTCCCACGGGGTCATCGGCCCGGCAGGGGCAGGCGCGTGGAGCGTGCTGATCCAGCCGTCGACGAGCCGGCCGCGCTCGATCAACAGATCGGGCACGAAGGCCGGCACCGGGAACCCCGCGCGCCAGACCGCCTTGGCGCTGCCCCAGTTGCCGGCGTGCGCCTCCCAGCGGACGGTCTGCCAGCCGAGGGTGTCGAAGGCGTGGACGACCACGAGCCGGACCGCCTCGGACATCACGCCCCGCCCCCGGAACGCCGGGTGGGTGACGTAGCCGAGATCGCCTGCACCGTCGTCCACGGGCAGCACCCGGAGGTCGATCGTCCCGGCATAGCGGCCCTCGACCTCGATGCCCCACGAGATGAGGACGGGTGAGGGTTCGAGCAGGCCCGAGAGGTAGTCCTGCGCCATCTCGCGGGTGTACTCCAGCGGGATCGTCGTGAAGCGCTTGGTCAGCGGGTCGACGCACCGTTCGTAGATCGCGTCGAGGTCGTCCGACGAGTGCGGCCGAAGGGTCACCAAGTCGCCGGCGAGGACGGGGACGGCCAGCGCCTGCGTCGGGGTGCTCATGCGCGGCAACGCTAACGGCTCGGGCGTGCCCGGCTCACCTCGTTATCCGGGTCCCGGGAGTCCCGGGTGGTTGGATGGACGCCATGGGGACCACCGGTATGCCGCGCACGGGCGTGGGCGTGGACGTGCACGCCTTCGCGCCCGAGGGCTCGGGTCGCGAGCTGTGGCTGGGCGGCCTGCTGTGGCCGGGCCTCACCGGGCTCGAGGGGCACTCCGACGCGGACGTCGCCTGTCACGCGGCGTGCGATGCGCTGTTCTCGGCCGCCGGCCTCGGTGACCTCGGGGTGCACTTCGGCACCGACCGCCCCGAGCTCGCGGGGGCTTCGGGGTTGACCCTGTTGGGCGAGGCGGCCCGGCTCGTGCGCGAGGCGGGTTTCGAGATCGGCAACGTCGCCGTCCAGGTGATCGGCAACCGTCCGAAGATCGGGACACGCCGTGCGGAGGCGCAGGAAGCCATGACAGGGTGCGCACTGGCACCGGTGTCGCTGAGCGGGACGACCACCGATGGCCTGGGGCTCACCGGTCGCGACGAGGGAATCGCCGCGATCGCGACTGCCCTCGTCCGCCCCACCAACTGAGGAGCCCCGCATGCCGCAGACCGTCAAGGGCGTCATCGCCCGCAGCAAGGGCGCCGACGTCGAGCTCGTCGACATCGTCGTCCCCGACCCCGGACCCGGCGAGGCCGTGGTCCAGGTCCACTCCTGCGGGGTCTGCCACACCGACCTGCACTACCGCGAGGGCGGCATCAACGACGAGTTCCCGTTCCTGCTCGGGCACGAGGCGGCGGGCGTCGTGGAGTCCGTCGGCGAGGGCGTCACCGAGGTCGCGCCCGGTGACTTCGTGATCCTCAACTGGCGCGCGGTATGCGGGCAGTGCCGGGCCTGCACCAAGGGCAAGCCCTGGTACTGCTTCAACACCCACAACGCCACGCAGAAGATGACCCTCGAGGACGGCACCGAGCTCAGCCCTGCGCTCGGCATCGGCGCCTTCATCGAGAAGACCCTGGTCGCCGCCGGGCAGTGCACCAAGGTCGACGCCGAGGCCGACGCGGCGGCCGTGGGCCTGCTCGGGTGCGGGGTGATGGCCGGATTCGGTGCCGCCGTCAACACCGGTGGCGTGGGTCGCGGCGACTCGATCGCCGTCATCGGGTGCGGTGGCGTCGGCAACGCCGCCATCGCCGGGGCCTCCGTGGTCGGTGCGACGACGATCATCGCGGTGGACGTCGACGACCGAAAGCTCGAGACTGCCCGGACCTTCGGCGCCACCCACACCGTCAACGGCAGGGACGAGGACGTCGTCGAGCGGATCCGTGAGCTGACGGGCGGGTTCGGCGCGGACGTGGTCGTCGAGGCGGTCGGCCGCCCGGAGACCTACGAGCAGGCCTTCTATGCCCGCGACCTGGCCGGCACGGTGGTGCTCGTCGGCGTTCCCACCCCCGACAAACAGGTCACCCTGCCCATGATCGAGATCTTCGGCCGCGGTGGTGCGCTCAAGTCCAGCTGGTACGGCGACTGCCTGCCCAGCCGTGACTTCCCGATGCTGGTCGACCTCTACCGGCAGGGCCGGTTCGACCTCGACGCGTTCGTGTCGGAGCGGATCGGGCTGGGTGACGTGGAGGGCGCCTTCGACAAGATGGAACGCGGCGAGGTCCTCCGCTCGGTGGTGGTCCTCTGATGGCCGCGGCTGACGACCAGGACCCGGGTATGCCGGTCATCTCGCCCTCCGCGGGTGGCGTGCGCGTCGATCGGATCGTCACCTCCGGGACGTTCGAGCTGGACGGAGGCAGCTGGGAGGTGGACAACAACGTCTGGGTGGTCGGTGACGACAAGGAGTGCGTCATCATCGACGCGGCCCACGACGGCAGGAAGATCGTGAAGTCGATCGACCTCCAGCGCAGGGTCACCGCCGTCATCTCCACCCACGCCCACAACGACCACATCAACGCCGTCGCCGAGGTGTGCGACGGCACACGCGCCCCGGCATACCTGCATCCTGCGGACCGGATGCTCTGGGACCAGGTGTATCCCGTCACCCCCGACCGCGAGCTGGCTGACGGCCAGGTGATCACGGTCGGTGACGTCGACCTGCACGTGATCCACACGCCGGGCCACACTCCGGGGTCGTGCTCGCTCTACGTGCCGGCCCTGGACGTCGTCTTCACGGGGGACACGCTGTTCAACGGCGGGCCCGGCGCGACGGGGCGGTCGTACAGCGACTTCCCGACCATCATCGAGTCGATCCGCGACCGGCTCCTCACCTTGCCCGACGAGACCGTCGTGCTGACCGGACACGGCGACTCGACCGTCATCGGGGCGGAGGCTCCGCACCTGCAGGAGTGGCTCGACCGCGGTCACTGACGACGGGTGCCAGCCCGGGTGTTCCTCGCCCGACCAGGACGGCGGCCACGAGCAGTGCCAGGCCGGCCACCGAGATGAGCCACTCCGCGAGGGTGAAGATCTCCATCCGTCGAACTCGGTAGTACATCGGGAGGGAGCTGTGCAGCAGCCACTGCGTGGTGACGATCGAGCAGACCCTCTCGATGGCGAGGAGCCCGAAGCCGCGCCCGCCCCACCGGGCCCAGCGCTCGCCGCCCCCGCGCTTGCGCACGACGTAGGCCGCGCCGAGCAGGCCGACGATGGTGAGCTCCGTCAGGACACTCACCCCCTCGATGCCGAACAGTCCCAACAGCACGACCAAACCCCCTGGTGCTCGATGTGGGGGCTCAACCTAGCGTTTCGGTGGGTGGTGCTCGCGCAGGTAGCCTTGCGCCGTGAGTCTTCGCCTGTACGACACCGCCGCGCGTGAGCTGCGCGACTTCACCCCTCTGGAACCTGGTCGGGTGGGCATCTACATCTGCGGGCTCACGACCCAGGGCGCACCCCACATCGGTCACGTGCGGTTCGCTGTGGCGTTCGACGTGCTGCGCCGGTGGCTCGAGGGTCGCCACGGCTACGACGTGACGCTCGTCCGCAACGTCACGGACATCGACGACAAGATCCTCGCCAAGTCCGCCGACGCGGGGGAGCAGTGGTTCGCGCTGTCCTACCGCAACGAGGTGGCGACGGCCGCTGCGCTCGACTCGCTCGGGGTGCTGGCCCCGACCTACGAGCCGCGCGCCACCGGCCACATTCCCGAGATGGTCGCCCTGATGGAGACCCTCGTGGACAAGGGCCACGCCTACGCCGCGACGGACGACAGCGGCGACGTCTACTTCGACGTCAAGAGCTTCCCCGAGTACGGCTCCCTGACGCACCAGAAGATCGACGACATGGAGGCCGCGGAGGACGCCGACCCCCGGGGCAAGCGTGACCCCCGTGACTTCGCCCTCTGGAAGGGACGCAAGGAGTCCGAGCCGGTCACCGCGTCCTGGGCCACGCCGTTCGGCACCGGTCGGCCGGGCTGGCACCTCGAGTGCTCGGCCATGGCGCGGAAGTACCTCGGCGACTCCTTCGACATCCACGGTGGTGGCGTCGACCTCCGCTTCCCGCACCACGAGAACGAGCAGGCCCAGTCGCACGCCGCCGGCCTCGGGTTCGCGACCTACTGGCTGCACAACGCCTGGGTCACCGTGGGTGGCGAGAAGATGAGCAAGTCGCTCGGCAACAGCCTGATCGTCTCCGAGGTCACCAAGGTCGCCCGCCCGCTGGCGCTGCGCTACTACCTCACGGCGGCCCACTACCGGTCCACGATCGAGTACCACGAGGGCTCGCTGCGCGAGGCCGAGGCGGCCGTCGAGCGCATCGAGGGCTTCCTCGCCCGCGCCTTGCGCGCCCTCCCCGAGGGAACGTCCACCGCGCCGGACCACACCACCGTGCCTGAGGCGTATGCCGCGGCGATGGACGACGACCTGAACGTCTCGGGCGCGCTCGCCGTCGTCCACGACACCGTCCGGGCGGGCAACACCGCCATCGACGACGGTGACGACGAGGCGTTGGCGACCGCGTTCGGCGCCGTCGTGGCCATGACCGACCTGCTCGGCATCAACCCGCTCGACCCGCACTGGGGCGGCGGCAGCGATGCCGGTGCCGGAGACGCCCACGATGCGCTCGACGCACTGGTCCGCGTGCAGCTGGACGCCCGCGCGGCGGCCCGGGCGGCGCGCGACTTCGCCACGGCGGACGCGATCCGCGACCAGCTGGGCGCGGCCGGCATCGTCATCGAAGACACGGCGTCGGGAGCGAACTGGTCGCTCGCCCGCCGCGAGAGCTGAGAGGAACACCCATGGCTGGCAACTCCCAGCGACGTGGCGCCGTTCGCAAGGGCGCGTCGAAGAAGGGGCCCCAGGTCGGTTCCGGCGGTCAACGTCGTCGCGGCCTCGAGGGCAGGGGCCCGACGCCCAAGGCCGAGGAACGTCCCAAGCACAAGGCCAACCGGATGGCCACCGCCGCCGAGAAGCGAGCCGGCGGATCCAGGTCGGGCGGGCCCAAGCCTGGCGCTCGACCCAGCGCCAGCCGCGGTGGATCCCGCCGGGGCAAGGTCTCGAGCGAGATCGTCGCCGGGCGCAACTCGGTCGTCGAGGCGTTGCGTGCCGAGGTGCCCGTGACCACGATGTACGTCGCCGGCCGGATCGACTCCGACGACCGGGTCCGGGAAGCCCTCAAGATCGCCACCGCCAGGGGCATCGCGATCCTGGAGACCCCGCGCGGCGAGCTGGACCGGCTCACCGACGGTGCGGTCCACCAGGGCCTGGCCCTGCAGGTCCCGCCGTACGAGTACGCGCACCCCCACGACTTCATCGACCCGGAAGCACCCGGCATACCCCTCGTGGTTGCCCTCGACGGCATCACCGACCCCCGCAACCTCGGCGCCATCATCCGCTCGGTGGCGGCGTTCGGCGGCCACGGCGTGGTCGTGCCCGAGCGTCGCTCGGTCGGCATGACCGCCAGCGCCTGGAAGACGTCGGCGGGTGCCGCAGCCCGAGTCCCCGTGGCGCTGGCCGCCAACCTGACGCGCGCGCTGGAGGAGTACCGCAAGGCGGGCTTCTTCATCCTCGGGCTCGACATGGAAGGCGACGTACAGCTGCCCGACCTCGAGCTCGCGACCGAGCCGATCGTCATCGTGACCGGGTCGGAGGGCAAGGGCCTCTCCCGCCTGGTCAGGGAGAACTGCGACCAGATCGTGTCGATCCCCATGTCCTCGGCCGTCGAGTCCCTCAACGCAGGCATCGCCACGGGAGTCGCGCTGTACGAAGTCGCACGACGTCGGGCGATCTGACCACACGAAACGGGACGAATCCGCTAGCGTTTCGCCCTGTCGCGCCCATGGGGGAGCGGCGCTCGAACACTCGAAGGGACCAACCGCATGTCTGACTACGGCACCCCGCCGCCGCCTCCTCCGCCCGCGCCCGGCTTCAACCAGGCGACCGCCGGTGGCACGCCGCCGCCGAACTACCTCGTCTGGGCGATTCTGTCCACCATCTTCTGCTGCCTCCCGCTGGGCATCGCCTCGATCGTCTTCGCGGCCCAGGTCAACGGCAAGTGGCAGGCGGGCGATGCCGCCGGCGCCCGCGCCTCGTCCGAGAAGGCGAAGCGTTTCGCCATGATCGCGGCTGTCGTCGGCGTCGTCGTCAACGGCCTCTACTTCGCCTTCGTCCTGCCGAACCTGAACAAGTAGGTCTCGGTCTCCGAGGCAGCCATGACCGCCGTGGTACCGCAGCGCCCCGCACCACCCGTCGCCGCACGGGGGCTCGGGGCGCTGCGTGTGCCCGGCCTGGTCCTGGCCGCGGCCGCGGCCGTGACCACCCTCGTTGCGGTGGTCGACCCCAACCAGCCGGGTCACTACCCGACGTGCCCCTTCCTGGCGGTGACCGGCTACTACTGCCCGGGGTGCGGCTCGCTGCGCGCCCTGCACGACCTCGCCCACGGTGACGTCGCGGGCGCCTTGGCCCGCAACCCCCTGTTGGTGCTCGCTGCGGGCGGGCTCGTCGTGGCCTTCGTCCTCTGGGCGCGGCGGCTGTGGCGCGGACTGCCGCGGACCTGGGTGGCGCCTCCCCGGCTCCTGTACGCGTTGCTGACGTTGGTGCTGGCGTTCTGGGTGCTCCGCAACGTGCCCGGCTGGACCTGGCTCTCGCCCGTCTGAGCGCGCCCGCCGATCGGTCCGTTTGGCCCTTCCCTACCTGACTCCCGGCGCGAGTCGGGTTGCGTCCGCTAGCGTTTCGCCCTGTCGCGCCCATTGGGGGGAGCGGCGCCCGCACACCCCGAAGGGACGCAATCGCCATGTCTGACTACGGCAACCCGCCGCCTCCGCCGGCCGCGACCGGCTACAACCCCGCTGGAGTGGCTGGCGCCCCGCCGCCGAACTACCTGGTCTGGGCGATCCTGTCGACCATCCTGTGCTGCCTGCCGCTCGGGGTCGCGTCCATCGTCTACGCGGCCCAGGTCAACAGCAAGTGGCAGGCGGGCGATGTCGCCGGCGCAGCCGACGCCTCGGAAAAGGCCAGGAAGTTCGCGATGTGGTCGGCGATCGCTGGCGTGGCGGGCGCCCTGGTGTGGCTCTTCTTCGTCGTCGTGGTCGCCGCCATGAGCAACGGTTCCTGACCCTCAGCCAGGAGCCACCTGGTCATAGGTGCCGGTGGACTTGGTCAGTCAGCCCTTGGGCGTCTCGACCACGACGGTGCTGAGGATCTTGTCCGCGAACGTCTGTCGCTTGTCGTCCCAGAGCGGCCAGAGGTAGCCGACGTAGGCGAACCCGTCCAGCGTGTGCGCCAGGTCCCGCACGAACGACATCCCGGCGCCGATCGGCTGTCCCGTGCCCTCGTCGACCAGCCTGATGCCCATCACCTTCTTGCCCACGCTCTGTCCCGTGCGGCCCTGCTTGAAGGCGCGGTTCCAGATCTGGATGCCGAGCATCAGGAGCAGGCCCGCGAGCACGAGCAGGCCTCCGCCGACCATCAGGCCCGGGTTGCCCTCCGTGGTCGGCGCGTAGTCCGAGTACCTGCTGTCGGACCCGCCTGAGTCCGGCGCGCCGACGACGAACAGGATGAGCCCCACGACGTAGGGCACCAGGCCGAGCAGCTGGAGCAGGCTGTCAAGGAGCATGGCCGCCACCCGGGTGCCCCAGCCGGCGAGCGGCCCCCAGGGCGAGCCGACCCCGTATGCCGTCTGGCCGGCATACCCGTGGGGTGCGCCGTAGGCGGGCGCCTGAGTCCATGGCTGCGCCGGCTGGGGCGGGAGCGGTGCGGTTGGCTGGTCGGGCTGGTCGGGCACTGTTCCCCCTGCGGTCGGCGCACGTCGTGGGTCGTGCGGGCGCCGTCACCCTAGCGGTGCTAGGCCTGGTGCCGAGGCGAAGGGCGCGGGTCGTCGTCGACGGTGTCGTCGAACATCGCCACCACCGGCATCTCGACGGTGTCGACGCCCACCACGGTCGCCTCGTCGGGCTTGCTCGGAAGCACCGTCGACACGTAGTCGCGGATCGCGTCCTCGATCGGCATGTCGCGCCCGGCCCGCTCGGAGAGGTACCAGCGGTGCTCGAGGACCTCGTGGAACAGCTCAGCGGGTTCGAGCTTGCCGGCCAGGTCGCGGGGGACGGTGCGGGTGATGGGTTCATAGATCTTGGCCAGCCAGTCGTGCGCGACGATCTCCTCGTCGTCGTTCTGGCGGTCGGTGTCCGCGCGGTAGGAGTCGAGGTCGTTGAGCAGCCGACGAGCCTGGTTCTCCTCGACGTCGAGGCCGGTGAGCCGCAGCAGGCGCCGCGAGTGGTGGCCGGCGTCGACGACCTTGGGCTGGATCTGGATCGTCGTCCCCCCGATGTCGGTCGAGATCGAGAGCTCGTCGACGTCGAAGCCGAGCTCGTTGAGGCGGCGGATCCTCTCGTCGACGCGCCACCGATCACCGCTCTCGAACCGCTCGAGGCCCGTGAGCTCGGCCCACAGGTCGCCATAGCGGGTGACGATGCGGTTGGACGTGTCGACCGGGTCGACGCCGGCCTCGAGGAAGCCGCCGGCCTCGAGGTCCATCAGCTCGCCGGCGATGTTGACGCGAGCGATGTCGAGGTCGTGCTCGCGCTGCCCTGAGGTCAGCGTCTGGTGCAGCTCACCGGTCTCCGCGTCGACGAGGTATGCCGCGAACGCGCCGGCATCGCGGCGGAACAGCGTGTTGGACAACGACACGTCGCCCCACCAGAAGCCGACGAGGTGCAGCCGGACCAGCAGCACGGCCAACGCGTCGATCAGTCGGGTCGAGGTGTCCGGGCGCAGCGACTGGCTGAACAGGGCGCGGTAGGGCAGCGAGAACTGGAGGTGCCGGGTGATGAGGCAGGCGTCGAGGGGTTCGCCGTCGGTGTCCTCCCGTCCGCTGACGACGCCGAACGGCACGACACACGGCAGGTCGAGCTTCCCCAGCATCCGCAGCATCTGGTACTCGCGCGCCGCGATGTCGGCCTTGATCTCCTTGACGGCCAGGACCCGTCCCGAGAGCTTGACGAACCGCACCACGTGCCGCGAGATGCCGCGGGGAAGGGCAGCGAGGTGCTCCTCCGGCCAGGTCTCGAGGGGGAGCTCCCAGGGGAGGTCCAGCAGGGCCGGGTCAGGTCGTGCCGCGGTGATCTGTAGTGCCACGTCCTCAGCCTCGCTCTGGTGTCGTGGGCAGCGTCAACATCGTTCCACACAGGTGAGATCCACGCCTGGGGCCATGAATCGTCGGGCCATGAATCGTCGGGCCAGAAACCGAGGTGGCCGGCCCCCGCGCACGGGAGCCGGCCACCCGGCATACGAGCCGCGGGGGGCCTAGCTGAGGCGCTGGCCGTTCTCCGCGTCGAACAGGTGCAGGTGCCCCTGCTTGGGGGCCAGGTAGACCGTCTCGCCCTTCTTGGGGGGCTTGCGGCCGTCGACACGGGCGATGAACGGCTTCTCCGGTGCGTCGCTGTCCTCGTCGGCCTCGATGTGCTGGTGCACCTTGGCGGACCCGTAGATGTAGGCGTCCGCGCCGAGCTCCTCGACCACGTCGACGGTGACGGGAATGCCGCCGCCGGACTCGGTGGTCAGCTCGAGGTCCTCGGGTCGCACGCCCATCGTGATCGACTTGCCGTGCGCCTTCGCCAGGACCTCGCGGTCGACCGGCATCACGCTGCCACTGACCTTGACGCCGCCGTCAGCGACATCGACGTCGAGCAGGTTCATGGCCGGCGAGCCGATGAAGCCGGCGACGAAGACGTTGTTCGGGTGGTCGTACATGCGGCGCGGGGTGTCGCACTGCATGAGGAGGCCGTCCTTGAGGACCGCGACGCGGTCACCCATCGTCATGGCCTCGACCTGGTCGTGGGTGACGTAGACGGTGGTGACACCGAGTCGACGCTGCAGCGAGGCGATCTGGGTGCGCGTCTGGACGCGGAGCTTGGCGTCGAGGTTCGACAGCGGCTCGTCCATCAGGAACACCTGGGGGGAGCGCACGATGGCGCGACCCATCGCGACGCGCTGGCGCTGGCCACCGGAGAGGGCTTTCGGCTTGCGCTCGAGGTACTGCTCGAGGTCGAGGATCTTGGCGGCCTCTTCGACGCGCTTGCGGATCTGACCCTTGTCGACGCCGGCGATCTTGAGCGCGAAGCCCATGTTGTCGGCCACCGTCATGTGGGGGTAGAGCGCGTAGTTCTGGAACACCATCGCGACGTCGCGGTCCTTGGGGGACAGGTTGGTGACGTCACGGTCACCGATCCAGATCTTGCCGGCGTTGACCTCTTCGAGGCCCGCGAGCATGCGCAGGGAGGTGGACTTGCCACATCCGGAGGGACCGACCAGGACGAGGAACTCGCCGTCCTCGATGTCGATGTTGAGCTTGTCAACCGAGGGCTTGTCGTTGCCCGGGTAGAGCCGGGTTGCCTCGTCGAACTTGACTGTTGCCATGGCTTCGTTGCCTTTCCTTCACCGGCAGGAACGTGCCGGACGATCCGTTGTAAAGGGTGCTGCCGCCGCTGACGTCGGTGTCCGCGGTGGCCTCAGTCTGGCCCAGCAGGGGGCGTTGCGCCAGTGCTGGTCCGGCCGGCGGGCAGCGGGATGAAAACGTTTGCGCAAGCGACAGGTATGCCGCGGGGCCGCGGCGCGCACGCGGCATACCTGAAAGTTCTTGCAGGGTGTCGGCGGTCAAGCCTGCAAGTTCTTGCTACCGTCGCGGCCATGAAGGCGAGACTGGCTGACATCGCGGCGCATGCCGACGTCAGCGAGGCGACCGTCAGCAGGGTGCTCAACGGCAAGCCCGGGGTGGCCGAGTCCACCCGCGAGGCCGTCCTCACCTCGCTGGACATCCTGGGTTACGACCGCCCGTCGCGGCTGCGGCGCAAGACCGCCGACCTCGTCGGGCTGATCGTTCCGGAGCTGACCAACCCGATCTTCCCGGCGTTCGCGCAGATCATCGAGACGGCGCTCGCCCGGCACCAGTTCACGCCGGTGCTGTGCACGCAGACCCCGGGCGGGGTGCACGAGGACGAGTACGTGCAGATGCTGCTGGATCGCGGCGTCGCCGGGATCATCTACGTCTCGGGCCAGCACGCCGACGTCACGACCGATCCCGAGCGGTACATCACCCTGCGCGAGCGCGAGCTGCCGATCGTGCTGGTCAACGGCTACTGCGAGGGCATCGACGCGCCCTTCATCTCCAACGACGACGTCGCCTCGATGGAGCTCGCGCTGACCCACCTCGTCCAGCTCGGCCACACCCAGATCGGGCTGGCCGTCGGGCCGGAGCGCTTCGTCCCGGTCATCCGCAAGATCGACGGGTTCCGCGCGTCGATGAGGAACCTGCTCGGTCGCGACGACGTCGACGAGCTCATCGAGCGGACCATGTTCTCCGTCGAAGGTGGCGACACCGCCGGGGCGCGGCTGATCGAGAAGGGCTGCACGGCCGTCGTCTGCGGCTCGGACCTGATGGCCCTGGGCGCGATCCGGGCGGCACGGCGGGTTGGCAAGCAGGTGCCGGCGGACTTCTCGGTGGTGGGGTACGACGACTCGCCCCTCATCGCGTTCACCGACCCGCCGCTGACGACCGTGCGCCAGAGCGTCCAGGCGATGGCCGAGGCCGCCGTCGGAGCCCTGCTCGACGAGATCGCCGGGGAGCCCTCCCCGCGAGCCGAGTACGTGTTCCGGCCCGAGCTCGTGGTGCGCGCCTCCACCGGTGCCGCGCCCAGCCGCTGAAGCTGCTGCGACTTGTTGCGTCCTGGTGGTCACGGGAGGCCCGGGATCGGGGGTCGGTGACGATCTGCCGGCAACACGTCGGCGTGGGCTGGACTTGTTGCGTTCTGGTGGTCACGGGACCCCTGATTGCGGGGGTCGGTGACGATCTGCCGGCAACACGTCGGCGTGGGCTGGACTTGTTGCGTCCTGGTGGTCACGGGACCCCCGATTTCGGGGGTCGGTGACGATCTGCCGGCAACACGTCGGTGCGGGCGGGACTTGTTGCGTCCTGGTGGTCACGGGACCCCTGATTTCGGGGGTCGGTGACGTTCTGCCGGCAACACGTCGGCACTGGGCGCCGGTCAGCGGGTGTAGAGCCTCGCCTTGGCTGTCTTCACGTGAAGGCTCTCGGGGGTGCCCTGGATCGTCACGTCGCCAGGGATATCGATCCACTCGCCACCGTTGACGCGGAACTCGCCCGTGTACGTGGCATCGGCCCGGACCGTGAAGTCGCCGGACTTCGCGTACGACTTGGTGATGTCGCCCTCCGGATAGGGACCTCCCAGAGAGGTGGTTGGTCCGCTAGTCGTGCCATCACCGTAGACGTAGGTGATGCTCTTGGCCCGCGGCCGGATCTCCACCCGGAAGCCCGCCATCCGCGCCCGGTTCACGTGGTCGATCTCGCCCGGTTCGTAGCCGGCGTCCGGCCATCGGGTCTCGAAGTACGTCGGCAGGGTCACGAGGGTCACGTTGCCCTTGGGCTGGACCTCCAGCGTCGGCCTCGCGAACGCGGTGTCGTGGAAGGCGGCCAGGACCATCGCCATCGTCACCACCGGCCGCGCGCCAGGGGCGTCCTCGGGGAAGCACGTGATCCCGTACTGCACCCACTGCCCAGTCGCACTCGCCGCAGCGTCAACGGTGCGACGGAACAACCGCACGCTCGGCCCAAGCCCCTGCGCCGGCGTGTTGCCGGCGCAGAAGGCCGCGGCCTCGGTGCACAGGTCATCCGCGTTCGGATTGTCGGGCGAGTTCGACCCACAGTTCGAGACCGACGCGTACTCATGTCTCGTCGCTTTCGCGGCAGTTGCAGCCGCCTGAGCATGGATCGCTAACAACTCCGCGCGGTCGAACAGAGTCGTTCGGGAGCCACCACCCGTGAACAGGCCGCCCCAACCGTCCGCGGCCCAGGCGGCCGCGGGAGCCAGGACGAGGACAGAGCCAAGGCAAACAGCAGTCACTGTGCGTCGAATACTCGCCACTGTTCATCCCCCCAGATGAGTAGCACGGTCCTCGCGATTTTCATGGCAGGGTCCGTTCTCACTTCGGTCCCGGCAGCGTCCACGACCTTGACCCGGTTCTGGTTGGCGGTGAGACGGATCAGTTGGCGCGCAGCCACCGCACCGGAAACCGCTGTTGTCCGGATTTGGGTGATTGGGGCTGAGACATAGCGTTGCTTCTTGGTGACCAATTCGGAGGCCGTGGTCTCAAGTCCCTTGCACGCGATACAACCCGGATCGCTCAACGGCGGGAGTAGTCCTGCCGCGGGCTTGGTCCAAGCCACGTTGGATTGCTCGACGAAGAAGCGCACGAAAGCCTCGGCGCCTTCCGGGGTGTGCGCCGTTGCCGCCGCCGGGATGTCCACGGCAGCAGTCGTGGGAGGCGAGCTCGTCGTCGCCGACCTGCTCGGCGGTGAGCTCGTCGCACTCCTCGACGTCGTCGAACCTCCAACCGGCGGGTCGGCGCCCCCAGACGAACACCCCACCAGGGCCAGCGCCACGCCAAGGCCGGACGCGGCATACGCACGCACAGAACCCACGGTCGATCCCCCTCAGTAGCCCCCGCTACCCGATCGCACGCGACTCTACGCAAACAGATGACAACTGGCCCAGCACCATCCACAGCGCGGACACCCGCCGAGACCGCCCTACCGCCCGGAGCGTCGGTCGAACACCAGCTGCAGGACCTCGGCGGCGTCCTCGGGGGAGTCGACGTGGAACCGCGCAGCGGTCTCGCCGGGACCGACCTTGACGGTGAGGTCGTCCGGCCCCAGCGCCCGGAACGCGTCCTCGTCGGTCACGTCGTCGCCGACGTAGGCGACGACGTCCGCCCCCACCTCGTCGCGCAGGGCGACCAGCGCGGTGCCCTTGTCCGCTCGCACCACACTCACCTCCACCACGTGCTTGCCGTGCAGAACGTGCAGTCCGGTATGCCGGGTGGTCACCTCGAGCGCCGCCGCCTCGGCATCGCGCGCGGCGGACTCGTCGGCCATCCGGCGGGTGTGCAGGACCACGGCGGTCGGCTTGAACTCGAGCGAGACACCTGGGGGCAGCCCGACGCACAGGTCCTTGAGGTCGTCGGTGACCCGGTGGAGTGCCTGCGCTTCGTCGTCGCTCAGGCCGCGACCGACCTCGGAGCTGGTCTCCGCCCCGTGGCTGCCGATCCGCACCACGGCGCTGTCGGCCAGGCCGGTGAGCTGGGTCAGGGTCGAGAGGTCGCGTCCGGACACCACCGCGGCATACGTGGAGGGAAGGGCCGCCAGGCCCTCGAGGCTCTCGATCGTGCCCGGTAGGGCGCGCGATGCCATCGGGTCGTGGACGAGGGGCGCGAGCACGCCGTCGAAGTCAGACGCGACGAGCACCGTTGTCGCAGAAGCTAACTCGTCGATGGCCTCCGTCAGTCCAGGGGGCAGGCTCACGGGATGGAGTCCTCGGCGTTGTGCAGGTCGCGCGCCTTGCGGTCGGCCGTGGCGTGCTCGTCGTCGGCCTTCTGCTCCTTGGTGGTGCGCTGCGGTCGATCCGGCGCGACGGCGAGGGCTTCGAGGAACCGGGATGCCCACCGCTGCACGTCGTGGTCGGCGACGCGGCGACGCATCGACCGCATCAGGCGCCGCTTCTCCTTCTCGGGCGTCTCGATCGCCCGCATGATCGTCTGCTTCAGTCCCTCGATGTCGTGCGGGTTGCAGACGAACGCCTGGTGCAGCTCGTGGAAGGCCCCCGTGAACTCCGAGAGCACCAGCGCACCGCCCTCGTCGTGACGGCAGGTGACGTACTCCTTGGCGACGAGGTTCATGCCGTCGCGCAGCGGGGTCACGAGGACGACGTCGGCGGCGAGGTACAGCGCTGCCATCTCCTGCCGCGGGTAGGAGTGGTGGAGGTACTGGACCGCAGGCGAACCGATGCGACTGTGCTCTCCGTTGAGGCGTCCGACCTCGCCCTCGATCTCGTGCCGCAGCTCGCGGTACGCAGCCACCCTCTCGCGGCTCGGCGTGGCCACCTGCACGAAGACCTCGTTGGGCGGCGAGACCTGGCCCTCCTCGAGGAGCTCCCCGTAGGCCTTGATCCGGTGCCCGATGCCCTTGGTGTAGTCGAGTCGGTCCACGCCGAGGAGCAGCGTGCGGGGGTTGCCGAGCGACTCGCGGATCTCCTTGGCGCGCTGCTGGGTCTCGGGCTGTTTGGCGACCGCCTCGAGCCCGACGTAGTCGATGGAGATCGGGACGGCGCTGGCCCGCACCCGCCGGCTGTCGTCGGCGCGCGAGACCGAGACCGTGTCCCCCTTGGTGGGCAGCCCCAGCAACTGCCGGCAGGCACGGACGAAGTTCTGCGCGTCCGCGACCCGCTGGAACCCGAGGTAGTCCGCTCCGAGCAACCCCTCGAGCACGGCCCGGCGCCAGGGCAGCTGGGCGAACAGCTCGACCGGCGGGAAGGGGATGTGGTCGAACCAGCCGATCCGCACGTCTGGACGCAGCTCGCGAACCATCGCGGGCACCAGCTGCAGCTGGTAGTCGTGCACCCACACCGTCGCGCCCTTCGCGGCGACCTCGCAGACCGCCTCCGCGAACCGACGGTTGACCGTCTCGTAGGCGGTGAACCAGTACCGGTGGAACGTCGCCGGGACGATGACGTCGTGGTAGATCGGCCAGAGCGTGTCGTTGCTGAAGCCCTCGTAGTAGTGGGCGACCTCGTCCTCGGACAGGGGCACGGGGCGCAGGTACATGTCGTCCTCGACGAACGGCTCGGGGGACTCGCCCGCCTCTCCGTGCCACCCGACCCAGGCACCCTCGCGGCCGCGCATGACCGACTCCATGGCGGTGACCAGACCGCCCGGGCTGGTCCGCCAGGACTCCTGCCCGTCGGCGTCCACGACCCGGTCCACGGGCAATCGGTTGGCGGCGATGACCAGGTCGAACTGCTGCTGGCTGCGAGGCACAGAAAATCAACTCCACGGTGTAGTTGCAGTGGCAACCCTATGTCGCGAGCCGACCTGACGGCACACGGTGCCACGGCCGTGGGAGCTCTCCGGCGGGTATGCCGCGTGCGTGGGCTCCCCCTAGCGGTGGCCCTCCCGGCGGTCTACCGTCTGAGCATGAGGATCTCGGATGTCGTGCGTCGCAAGGGTGGCCAAGTGGTCACCATCCGCTCCGAGGAGACCGTGGAACGGCTGCTCGACCTGCTCGCCGAGCACCGCATCGGTGCCCTCGTCGTGAGCGACGACGGTGAAAGCGTGACCGGCATCGTCAGCGAGCGTGACGTCGTGCGCCACCTGCACAGTGACGGCGCAGCCGTGCTCCTGGCGCCCGTGGGCTCGATCATGACGGCCGACGTCCAGACGTGTGGGCCTGATGTCCAGATCGACGAGCTGGCCCGCACCATGACCGACCTGCGCATCCGCCACGTACCGGTCGTGGTCGATGGCAAGCTGCACGCGATCGTCAGCATCGGCGACATCGTCAAGCACCGGATCGACGAGCTCCAGTCCGAGCGTGACCAACTTGTTGGGTACATCCAGCAGTAACCTCACCCGTTTCACAGGGGTCCCTCACGTACCGTAGGGGGATGACGGCGCAGGACGCAGGGGGATGACGACCGAGGCGATGGAGGGCAGCGGCCGGTCCGTCGCGCCCGACGGCCTCCGGATCGGCCCGTACCGCCTCATCCAGCAGCTCGGCGAGGGCGGCATGGGAGTGGTCCACCTGGCGCTCGACCCCAGTGGCAGGGCCGTGGCGCTCAAGCTGTTGCGCCCGCACGTGGCGCACGACCGCGACGCCCGCACCCGCCTGGCGCGCGAGGTGCAGGTCCTGCGTCGCATCGACGACCACCGTGTCGCGGCCGTGATCGATGCCGACCTCGACGGCGACCGGCCCTACCTCGTGACCCGCTACGTCCCGGGCCCCGCCCTGGACGACGTGGTGAAGGAGTCCGGCCCGATGCGTGGCGGCGAGCTGCTCCGGCTGGGCCGTGGCCTCGCGGACGCCCTCCACGCCATCCACGCCGCCGACGTCATCCACCGCGACCTCAAGCCGGGCAACGTGCTGCTCCTCGACGGTGACCCGGTGCTGATCGACTTCGGCATCGCCCACGTCGCAGACGACGTCCGGATCACCATGACCGGGCTGGTCATGGGGACGCCCGGCTACCTGTCCCCCGAGGTCGTCGAGGGCGCCCCGGTCACCGAGGCCACCGACTGGTGGGGATGGGCCGCCACCCTGGCCTACGCCGCCAGCGGCGCCCCGCCCTTCGGCCGCGGACCGATGGACGTGGTCCTGACGCGGGTCAGCAGGGGCGAGGCCGACCTCACCGGGGTCGACCCGCGCCTCGCCCCACTCCTGTATGCCGCGCTGTCGCCGCAGCCGCGCCAGCGCCCCGACTCCGACGAGGTCGTCGACGCGCTGGAGCGCTACGCCACCGGGAAACCGGTGACCGAGGCGCTCGCGACGCCCCCGCGGCATACCCAGGTGTTGGAGAACCGTCCCACCGCACGCTGGGAACGCCCTGCGGTCGCCGCCGGGCCCGTCGCCCTGCCTGTCGAACCGGAATGGGCCCCAGAGCCGCAGTGGGTGTCTGACGGGCAGTGGGCGCCGGAACCCGAGCAGGACCTCGTGCCCTGGGACGAGCCCGAGGGCGAGCTGTCCGAGTGGCAGGCCGCCTGGGAGGGGGAGGTCGGCGAGCCGGACCCGCGCATCGGCCGCCCGGCGCGCACCGGCACCCTGCTGGCCCTGCTCACCGTCGTGGTCGCGGCAGCGGCGGGGTTCCCCGTGGTGGCCGTCGCGGTCGCGGTGCTCTGGTCCTGGGCGGCCCGCACCGCGGACCGCTCGGTGACCTCGCTCGTGCTGCGTCGCCACCACCGCGGCCGCCGCCGGTCCGACATGCCGCTGGCCGTCGTCGCGAGCCCCTGGCACCTCGTCGTGGGGGCGCTCGCGACCGTTGTCAGCGCGATCCTGCCCCTGCTTGTCGGGATCTGTGCGGTCTTCAGCGCAGCCCTGGCCGCGGTGGCGGTCAACAGCGGCTCGCCGCACCCGAACTCCTCCGCCCCGCTGGCCGTGGGCGCACTGGTTGCCGCGTTGATGGCGTGGTGGGGCCCGGGTGGGTCGGGCCTGCGCCGCGGCACCCGAAGCATCATCCGCGGAGTCAGCCCCGGCCCGCGGGCGACCCAGGTGCTGGTGGTCCTGTTGCTGCTTGCGGCTGGCGCGCTCGCCGTGTGGAGCCTGCAGAACTCCGGTGTGCCGCAGTGGTGGCCGACCGAGGCGCCGTCGGGGCTGCTGTCCGGCGTCGGCCTCACCGCATGACGGAGGGCACCGAGGGCAGGCCGGCCAGGCCACGACCGGTCAAGCGTCGTCCGGTGCTGCGCCAGAGCCGGATCTGGCGGGGGGAGGAGCTCACCGAGACGCTTCCGATGATCGAGAGCCTGCGACACACGCCCTACCGCAACCCGCGTGTGCTCCAGGCGGCCGCCGAGGAGCGTGAGGCCAGGGCGTCCCTGGACCTGGCGCTGCGGGTCGGCGAGCTGATGCTGCGTTGTGGCGCGGGCGCACCGCAGGTCGAGTCGTCCGTGGTGGCGGTGGCCGCCGCGGCCGGGTTGGACAACCTCGAGGTCGACATCACTCTCCAGTCGCTGCTGATCCAGTGCTCGACCGGTTCGGGGGTGCCGATCACCATGCTCCGGGTCGTGCGCTCGTCGACCCGCGACTTCGCCCGGCTGACGGCCGTGCACGAGTTCGTGGAGAACCTCGTCGCCGGCTCGTACGACCGGGAGGCGGCGGCAGAGCAGCTGCGCGAGATCCGGCGCGCGCCTCGGTTCTGGCCCAAGTGGACGGTTCGTGGCTCCCTCGGGCTGCTCGCCGCGGCCATCGCCGTCATGCTCGGCGCCGGTGTGGTCGCTGCCCTGGTTGCGGGGATCTCGGCCCTCCTGGTGGGGTATGCCGCCCGCGTCCTCGGCCGCGGAGGCCTCCCGGACTTCTACCAGTGCGCCATCGGCGGCTTCCTGGCGACGACGATCGCGTGGGGCGCCTTCAGCCTGGGTGCTGCGGGCTGGCTGCCCGTGTCGTCATCCGACTTCGCCTTCATCGTGGCCGGTGGGATCACGGTGCTCCTCCCGGGTCGGACGGTCGCCTCCGCGTTCGAGGACGCGATCTCGGGCTACTCGGTCACGGGTGCGGGCCGGATGTTCGCCGTCTTCCTGACGACGGCGGGGATCATCCTGGGGGTGGCCACGGGCCTGTCCCTGACGTTCGCGCTGACCAGTGCTTTCGACCTCGAGCTCGCCTCACCCTCGATCATGGCGACGCGGGCACTCGACGCCCCCGTGGTGCTGGCCGTGGTGGGAGCGTTCGTCGTGGGCGTGGCCGGCGCGGTGTCGCTGCGGAGCCGGCGGCTGCTGGTCATCCCGTGCGGGCTGCTCTGCGCCGTCGGGGTCGCCGTGTCACTCGCGGTGTCCCGGGTCGAAGGGCTCGGCCAGCTCGCGGCGGCCGGCAGCGCGGCCATCGTGCTGGGATGTGCCGGCCGACTGCTCGCCTTGCGCATGGGTGCCCCGGCCATGGTGCTCGTCGTGCCCGCGTCCTACGGACTGTTGCCGGGTCTGGCCATCTTCCGAGGGCTCTACGAGATGGTGAACGGCTCGTCGGCCAACTCCGGGAGCCTGTCCCTCCAGGGCGGGCTGACCACCCTGCTCGGGGCGATGGCGGTGCTGCTCGCGATCGCGGCCGGCAGCGTGCTGGGGGAGTTCATGGCCGCGCCGTTCGACCACCGCATGGTGCAGAAGCGGCGGGCCCGCCGGCGCTGATCAACGGCACCGGGTGACCTTCGGCGATCGACAGCCGGCGGCGGGCTGCCGTCAATGTGTCCGAATTGCTTGTCGCCGGGGTCAGTGCCCTCTACGGTGGACAACCTGCGCAAATGCGCTCTCACAACTGCACACGGCATACCCAATCAGCCATGCACATCCACCGCGCCGAGCCTCGTCAGGTGGATGTCTTGCCGGAAGATCTCCGGGCAGACGAGGACGGGGGACCCAATTCGGCCACCACGGTGGCCTTGGGGTGAAGTCGGCTCCGGCCGACCGGGCACCTGACAGCCCGAACCCGACAGCTCACCCCGCAGGCGCCGGTCAGGAGAGGAACCCCCCCGCCATGTTCTATGCCCCGAAGCACTCTGCTCGGAAGGTCAACCCCGTCCGCCGTCGAGTGACCGGTGTCGCCGTCGCCGGTGTCGCCACCGTCGCGGGAGGCATGGCGACCGCGACCTCCGCGTCGGCATCGACCGTCTGGGACCGGGTTGCCGCCTGTGAGAGCGGTGGGAACTGGGCCATCAACACGGGCAACGGCTACTACGGCGGACTGCAGTTCTCCGACCGCACCTGGGATGCCTTCGGCGGTGAGCGCTATGCCGCGACCGCGAACCGAGCCTCCAAGGCCCAGCAGATCTCGGTCGCCCAGAAGGTCCTCTCCTCCCAGGGGCCCGGTGCCTGGCCGACCTGTGGGGCCCGGGCCGGACTGACCCGCGCCAACGGCGGGGCGGTCAACGCCGGGTCGACCACGACGCAGACAGCCGCGTCGCGGTCGGTGGTGCGCAAGGCCCCCGCGACCTCCTCTGCACGGTCGTCCGCGGGCAGGCTGGTGGTCGACGGCATCCGCGGACCGAAGACGAACGCCGCCATCGAGCGCTGGGTCGGGGGCTCGGTCAACGGCACCTTGTCGCGCGCCGACGTCAAGGCGTTGCAGCGCAAGGTCGGCTCGGCGCCCGACGGCGTGATCGGCCCGAAGACGGTCGCCGCCCTGCAGGCGAAGATCGGCGCCCGGAAGAACGGCTCGCACTCGCTCGACCGCGCCACCGTGCGGACCCTGCAGAGCTACCTCAACGCCCGCTGACCCACCGCGCCGGTGAGCCGGTGAGCCGGTGAGCCGGTGAGCCCGTGCGCCGGTGCGCCGGTGCGACGTGTTGCTCCGGGATGGTCACCGACCAGCCTGAGCGGCGATTCGTGACGTCCACGTGGCAACAGGTGCTGTCCCCCTGGCACTGGTTGCCGTGTGGTGGTCAGGAATTCTCGACGAGGGCGCCCGCGCCGGTACCATCGTCGCCGTCTGCTGCGGCAGGCAGGCCGGCGTGGCGCAATTGGCAGCGCACTTGTCTTGTAAACAAGGGGTTAGGGGTTCAAGTCCCCTCGTCGGCTCTCTGACCAGCATTTTTTCCTCAGGTCCCGTCACCGTGGTGTGCCAACCCACCGCTTTGCCCACCGCTTTCAAGGGTGAAGCGGTGTGGATCGACGGCTTCCAGCGCGGCAAGGACTCGCGGGTCGACCGATCTGCGCCCGAGATAGAAGTCGAGGGACATCGACACCCGAGAGTGCCCGAGCTGGTCGGCGATCATGCGCGGTGAGGCACCTCCGCCGTCGAGGATGGTCGCCATGGTCTTGCGCCAAGTGTGCGAGGTGACCCACCCGAAGCCGAGTCGATCTCGAGCGTCAGCCAACTGCCGCGACACGTTCCGGGGATCGCGGAAGCGGCCATCAACGGTGGCGAAAATCGGTTCGTCCGGAGCGACGCCAACCTCGGACCTGCGCCGCAACATCGCCACGCACCAGGTCGGCAGTAAGAGGGCGCGCTGACCCGCCTTTGACTTCGTCGTCTTGCGCAGCAGGCCCTGTCCAGTCACCCGAATCAAGGTCGACGTCACCGTCAAGGCACCGGTGTCCAGGTCGACTTCGGTCCAAAGCACTGCCAGGGCTTCACCGATCCTCAGGCCGGTGGCAAGCAGGAATGCCGAAAAGTCCACCAAGTCCTGACGGACAGCAACCTCGTCCGCGGTCATACCCATGAACCACTTTGCCTGCTCTTCGCTGGTGAGCGCTCGGGGCTCCTTGGCCCGGATCCCCTCGAGGCGCTCCAGCTCGCGCGCTGGGTTTGCTGCGATCGCGCCTTGGCGGACCGCGAGGCTCAGGGCGCCTGACACGATCGAACGGCAGGTGCGTGCGGTAGCGGCGCCGACGTCCTGGTAGACGTCGAGCACGAAACGATCCACGACGGGCGTTGTGAGTTCCCGAAGTCTCAGGCCACCGATCCGGGGGAGCACATGACCTTCGAGTTGACGTCGGTATGTCTCCACGGTGCCCGGCGATCGTTGTCCTAGGTCGGCCAACCGCTGGATGCGGCTGAGCCAGACCTCGGCTGCCTCAGAGAGGGTCGAGGCGCCAGTGAGCTGACCGCCAGATCCGCGACGCTTCCGCTCCTCGAGCTCGGCCACCAAAGCCTGACGGGCGCCGCGAGGACTCGGCCCCCACCGCTCCACCTTTCGGACCTTGCCATCGAACCCGCGAAACCGTGCCCGCGCGACTACGGGGCTAGGCCCACCTTTCACGCGCTGGATCGACACGTCGCCCCACGCTCCCACCTCGAGCTCCCGCCGGGCCACGTCACGCCACCGCGGTGTGACGCTCGAGCCACTCCATGACGGCGCTCTCGCGGTAGCGAAGGTGACGGCCGACCTTGAACACCGGCGGGCCAGTCCCCTTGAGCCGCCAGTCGTACAGGGTCTGCACTGGAACGCCGAGATATCGCGATACGTCGTCGACGGTCCACAGCGGGTCATGTCGCATGCACATTGCTCCTCCTTGGTCGTGTCCTCCGCTGTTGTTGGGACTTCCATTGCGCGTACTCGCGTGCTCGGGCTGCAGCTGCCTTGGCCAGGGCGGCGTCGCCCGCTGTTTCCCACCCCACGCCGGCGAAGCGCCAATCTCCGATGACGAGCGTGGTTTCGTCCTCGTCGTCGGCCATGAGCTCGGCCTCGAGCCCAGCCAGGTCGATTCGCCTGCCTTCGCGGCGAGCAAGGGCGATGAGGGTCTGTGCGCGACGCCGGGCTCTGCGGAGTGCTCCTAGGGTGATGGAGTAGCGGTGGGACTTGGTTGCGAAGTGTCCGCGGAACCCCAACATGTGGACCCAGTTGGCCATCCGCTCGTAGGCAATGTCGTGCTCGTCAAGGTCCGAGAGGTTGGCGGTGCTCTGCGCGCAGTCAGCGATGGCGGCCGCAACGGCTTGGATTCGCTGGAGGTGGGGGTTGCTGCCGCCGTCGGCGCTCTCTGTGGCCGACTTGGTGGCGTACTTGGCCAGATATCCGGCCACCTGCTCGGGTTGTAGAGGCCTTTCCGGGTCGTCCGTGCGTCTGCTGGTTCGGACGCCTCGTGCGTCGACCTGGGATCCGAAGCGCAGACTTCGCTCGAGGTTGTCGTCCAAGGCTGATGGAGCGGTGAAGCTCACGGCTCGGGACGCTTCCTCGACGAGCAGGGCCAACAGTGCCGGGCCGATGGAGGGCGGGCTCGCAGCAAAGCCGGCGTCGCTCTTGGGCCCATCGAGGCGTACGAGGGCGTGGAAGTGGACGATCCCACGCAGCTGGAACTCGGCGACCTTGGCGTACTGGAGGGTTGCGTGCTCGTTCAGGTCACGCGGCTTGACCCCCAACGTCTTGGCGATGAGCCGTCGCAGGGTGATCGTGAACCGTCGCCACAACTCTGGAGCCCACCACTGCCAGACCACGTGGGAGGCGTAGTCGTAGCACTCCCAGCAGAGGGGTTGGCCGAGACCGGGGTCAGTCGGCCCGTGCCGAAGCATGCAGGACATTGAGCGACCGTGCGGGCACCTTGACTTGGCCCCTGAGCGGGGGTGGCACCGCCGTGAGCCGTCCCTCACGCCGTGGACGCTGCCGAATGATGGTGCAGTCAGCGTGGCGAAGACGAGAGGGTTCTCGGCGACCGTGTCCGGAACGCCTTTGCCACCAGTGAGTCCGCAGCGGATGAGGTGGAAGGTGTCGGCTGCGTAGACGCGCGAGCAGGAGGGGCATACGTCGGCACGGCGGTTGCCGCAGCGGAGGTGGAGCACCCCGAACGCCTCATCGAGGGTGCTGAAGGTCTGAAGGGGTTGACCGGTGTCTCGATCGAACGATGTGCTGCTCCCGCGAACTCGTATCGGGTTGGTGCAGTACCCGACCCGAGCTGCCGTGCTTGCCCAGGCGTCGAAGGATCGGTTCGTCAGCCGACGCACAATGTGCTGTTCTTCGGCGACCGACAAGCCGTTGAGGTCGAGCCCGGCAGCATCGCCGTGGCCGGGAAACCGTTCCCTGCCACGTCGTGAGGCCGGGTAGTGACCCATCACGCAACCCTGGGGTCCTGGTGCTCGAGCACGTCGTCAATGACCGCCCCGAGACGTTCTCCAGAGGCAAGCCTCAGGAGCAAGGGCCGGCGCTTGCATGCGGGAACCCCTCCCCACACTCCGAACTCCTCGGCATACACCAGGGACGCGGCAAGGCAGGTGCGCCGGACTGGACACGTCTCGCAGATCGCTTCGGCGCGACGCGTCTTGGGGCTGTTGGCGTCCTCGAACCACAGCCACGAGGAACTGCCGGCGCAAGATCCCTGCGCCTGCCAGCGACTCGCGTCGAGCTCACGGACTGATAGCTCTGGGCCGAGGTCGATCCACGGCATGGGGCGTCCGTAACCAACATCGGGGTTTGATCTCGGCGTTCGACTCATGCGACTTCTCCTCCCTCGACGGGCGCCGCGGCAGCCAGCCGAATAGGTCTAGGTCTGGGCGACCTGATGGCCAGCTCAGCGATGTCCGCGTCGGTCAGGTACGACGCGCGCACCCGCCTTTGAGCGCGGGTTCCCTCCACCCGCACGTAGGCGACCCCCGGAGTCAGCTCGCTGATGTGATCGGCGGTTGCACCGAGGTCTCGAGCGCCCTCCCCCAGGACCATGTCGACCTGAATCGGATTGTCCAAGCGCATGGCAATGCGGGTGGGGAACAGATCCCGCCAGACGACGACGTCCTTGCCGGGATCTTGAACGGCTGCCAGCACCGTGATGCCGCAGGCTCGGCCTTGCGTGAGGAGAAGTCCGAGCGCCTGGTCGATGCGCCGAACGATGGTGCGCTCAGCGAAGGCCGTCAATGTGGCCAGCTCGTCGACGAGGAGGAGAATGTGGGGCGATGCCGGAGTTGCAGCATGGGTGCGCACCCCCTGCTCCGCCAACTCCCTCGCCCGGACGTCTTTGAGGGTCACGAGGTGCTCCAGTGCCAGACACATCTGTTCGGCGCTGCCGTCTTCGAAACGCGCGAACAGAGGCAGTCCAGGACGCAGTTCCATGCCGCCCTTGGGGTCGATGGCCCAGACTTGCAATGACCCGGCCCCGATCGCAGGGGCTGCGCCGTTGAGGAGGGACCAAATTACGGATCCCTTACCGGCGCCCGTTGCCCCCGCGACAAGTACGTGGGTGCCGAGCAAGCGCAGGTACCAAACCTCCCCGTCCTCGTGTCGACCTACTGGGACTGACGCCAGGTCGACCTGCCCCTTGGGTGCCGAAGGACGGATCACCGGTGCAAGGGCATCCCGGCGGTGCAACTCGAGGAAGACCCGGCCCGGGCGGTCCTCAACGACTCTTGCTTCACGACACTTGAGGGCATGCGCGAGGCCATCGCACTGTGCGGCCACGTGCGAGGGGGTGAGCCCAGCGGGGAGGCTGAGCTGCAAGGTGTGCACTCCCGCCCTCGTGACGCGGACCCGCCGGATCCTCGGCAGCCGAGACTGGTCTGTGCGGTGGGCATTGAAATGGTGGTCATAGGCGACCAGTCCGTTGCGTGACGCGGCCTTGGGCCATCTTGAGCGGTACCAAGGTGCGGCGGCGATCGAGGCGAGTCGCGGGTGCGCAGTGTCGGCGAATGAGCTCGGTGCCGCGAGTCGCCACGTGATCAGCGCAAGCAGGACTCCGATTGCCGTCCAGATGAGGAAGTGCGATCCCAGGACGTATCCCTCGATTGCGAGCCCCACGACGATGATCGCCGGTACTGGGTTTCGGGCAGCTGCTAGCAGGATGGCGCCAACGGCGCGAACGAGCGCCCAGCCGAGCCGGACGATTCCCTCGAGAACGATCGACAGGGGGTCGTCACTGTCGAACATGGGACGAGCGGGGGTGCGGTCCATGTCAGAACCCCGTGCCCGCGACACTCGCCACAGCGTTGCCGATGAGCATCGCGGCCTCGCCCATGTGACGTTCGACCTGAAGGAGGTGTTCGTCGAGTTCTCGATCGGGGCAGCTGTGGAGCTGATCCCTCAGCCTGGACTGCCGACCGTAGAGATCCTCCTGCTCGCGCCACAGCAACTGAAGTCGTCGGTGTACCTCGTCGGGTGCGACGCCGACCGCGTTTGACCACTGCCTTGCTTGCCCGCCGCGCATCTCACCTCTCCCTTCGCATGTCAGAGAGCGCGTCGGTCAGCCAGGCAACCATGTCGATGGGGCGCACGTCAGGCCGCCTTGGTCGGGCTCTGCTGGTTGCTGGATCCGGACTTCACCGGCCCCATTGCGTCCGCGCGGTAGGACCAAGCGATGCGCGAGAATTCCTCGTTGACCTTCTCGACGTAGGGGAGGGCGGACAGGCCGTGGAACATCACAGGCGTGATCGGACCACCACTCTCGTTGGCCGGCGGTACTGGCTGCACCTTGGCCAGGAATTTCACCGTGACGGTCCGGGCACTCTTCGATGCGTCGGGGTCTAGGTCCAGCACGTCGACCTGCCAGATCGGCAGACCCGAGTCGACGTCAACCTGTTGCACCTTGTTCTCCCGTGTCGACCGGTCGAAATCCGACACCGGCGTCACGGGCGAGACGATGAAGGCCCCGTGGGGGAACACTTCGTCGTGGGAGATCTTGAACCGCTTAGCGATAGCCATGGTGGCTTCCTCCATACTCGGCAGCACGCCTTATGCAGTGCTGCATAGATGCAACTATGCATGAGTGCATGGCTCAAGTCCACTCTTTGTCGTGCAGAGAAGCACTCTTCCGGAGGGGCGCGGCGAAGGGAGGAGCCGTCCGCCACTTTGCCGGCGACTCCAGCGCGCCCCTCCGCGGCAGGGGCGGGGCTGTCGGAACGCCCCCGACGGGGCTAGTCCGGAAGGGTGAAGCGACCGTTTGAGCTGGCGATGTGTGCTCGGGCGTCCTTGGCGGCTAGGTCGCCGGCGAGGACCCTGGTTGTCAGTCTGAAGAGGTCTCGGGTGTCGATGAGGAGCCCCCCGGATTCGGCGAAGATCGCGAGATCCTCGTCCGCACCCTGCAGGAGAGGTGGTCGCTCGTTGGGCGGGAGGTGTGCGAGGTGATTGATAATTAGCCAGCATTGGGTTGGCTGCAGACCCCCGCGTGTGACGGCATAGCGAGCTATGTGCTGCATGGCTTGGGTAAGGGCAGCCCGTGCCGAACCCTTGACCTCGGCGATGAGTGAGGCTTCTGGCCGGTCGGGATCCCGAAGGTTAAGGTCGTGGGCCTTCGCACGACCTGAACCCTGCCGGTGTTCGTCCTCGTCTGTAACCTCGTAGCCGAGTTCGGTGAGGGCGGCTGCGGCTGCGACTGAGAGCGGCTCTGCCTGTGCGGTCAGCAGGCGCCGCATTCCCGCATCCGCACTGGTGACGGCGCCAAGTAGTCGGCTTTCGCGCTCGCCCTTGCTCGCTGCGTAGGCCTTTTCCCAACGCTCCCTGCGCCTCTCCAACACCACGAGGTCATCTCTGGCGTCCGACTCCTCACGAGTCGACCACGCAGGATCACTTCTCCAGGGCAGACGCTCTGGAAACGCTCTCGGGTTGGTTGCATGAAGAAGTTCCAGGGCCGCTGCCAGCCAGAGTTCGGGTCGTTCAGAGTCATGCGGCAGGATCCAGATGCGGGTCTTTTCGTCGTGGCCTTCGAAGGCGCCCGCGATCACGTGACCGTCGGCGTCGAGAACGAATGGGACGGCACTGCTTGGAAGGGCGCCAACGCCGACGAGCGAATGGCTACCGGTCCCGGGAGAGGAAAAGCACAGCACTGGGCGCGTTGCTTGGACCGTCAGCCATGGCACGAGTTCATCTCGAACGAGAGTGCGAAGTCCTTCAGGCAAGCCGTCGGGGATTGTCATCGTGAGGCTCGCCTGCTGTGCAGCATATTTCAGGCGGAATCCGCCCCCTTGCTTGTGGCGAACCAGGCCAACGGATGTGCAGCCGAACGCGACGATGGAGAGATTGGATGCCGCAATCAGGGAGTCTTGATTGCGCTGAATTGTGATGTCCCAGTCAAGTGCACGTTGCTCGGTAAGCCGGGCGTCCATAGCGATGGCGCAACCAGCAAGCAATGGCGCCATAGTCTGGAGCCTTGGGTCTTCCGCCTCGTAGCCCACAAACACGCCCTGTGGGTGCACAACGGAGCTGATGACGGTCACCGCCTCATCGTAGGGAGCGCCCAAGGGAAATATGTGCGTTTGCTGAGCGCCTGGGCTGGTTGCGAGTGTCCACAGGCAAACCCGTCCGCGACGCGAGCCGCCGCATCATTGGCTGCCAAGCACCCGACCGTCCCCTGTCGGCCGCGCTGCTGAGCATCGAGGAGTGGCCCAGTCCTTGTAGGCCCGTCGGACGAGTAGCGGGAGCGTGTTCGTCAAGAGCGAATCTGGATACGGAAGAAGGGGATCGATGCGGCGAGAGCACAGGCGAACGAAAGAACCAGGGGTGCTCCAAGTCCGGCCAGATTCCCAACGACGCCGCCCAGGAGGGCGCCGACCCCGGCTGAACCAAGGCCCAGCGTCCGCGTGCCAGCACTGACGCGGCCCAAGAGATCGTCCGGAGTGAGAGCCTGGCGCGCCGACGCACCGATAACGGTGACAGTCATGCTGGCCAGCCCAACGAGGGCGAGAGTTCCTCCAGCGAGCCACCGGTTTGGCCATAGCCACATGGCGCCCCACGCGATGCCTTGCGTAAGTAGGCCGAAGGCGTAGGCGTGAGTGCTCGTCAGGCGTTGCTGGATGCGGGCTGCCAGCCAAGCGCCCAGCAGGCCGCCAACCGCGATCATCGCGAGGAGCAGGCCAAAGCCGCGGTCTCCCAGGTGGAGGCGATCCTGTGCGAAGAGGACCAAGGGTGCGAAGGCGATGTTGTAGGTCAGGTTGAAACTGGCCATCCCCAGCGTCAGCGCCCGAAGCTCGCGATGCCGCCAGAGGAACTGAACGCCTTCGCCCACGGAGTCGCGCACTCGAGCGGGGACCGCCGACCGACTCCCGGCACGGTCGAGGCCACCCAGGCCGGCGAGTAGCAGAGCCGACGCCACGAAGGCGAGGGCGTTGGCAGCGAACGGCAGGACCATGGCTAGGGCAAAGAGAGCGGCCCCCAAGGGTGGCCCTATGAGCGACCTACCCACCAGATCGAGCGACCACAGGCGGCTGTTTGCTCGCGCGAGGACACCGGGTTCGCGTCCGACCACCTGAGGGATGGCTGCTTGGGCAGCTGGATCGAAGAAGCAGCTGGCCACGCCGATCGCGAAGACGACCAGGACGAGCATCCATAACGAGGCCACGTCGAACGCAACAGCGACCGCGAGCCCAGCCAGCAGTACGGCTCTTGCAATGTCTGCCAAGACCATGGTTCTTCGTCGCGGCCAGCGGTCCACAAGCGCTCCCGCGGGGAGGCCCACGACCAGCCAGGCGGCAAACCCAGCCGCCACGGTCAGGGATACGCCGACGGGGTTGCGGGTGATGGATGCTGCGAGCAGGGGGACGGCCGCGATGACCATGCCCTGGCCTGCGATCGAAACTCCCGTGGACGCGAGCAGCCTGCCGAGACCTCCGACTCCGGGGGTCTCGACAGGCTGTCGCATCTCCACAGGATTGCTCATCAGCTACTGCGCAGCCTGTCGTACTCGAATTCGCCAAGTGCGACGCCGCCGATGAAGGCACGCCACTCCTGCTCGTTGAACTCCAGGATCGGGCCGTTGCCCTGCGCCTTGGTGTCACGCACGCCAACGGCGCCGTCGGCGAAAGCGATTTCCACGCATCCGCCGCTGTCGCTCAGGACGCTCTTGCGCCACCGGGCTGACTTCCACTTCTCATCCATCGGATTTCCCCTCAGATGGGTTCACGACGCCAGTTGACGCCGAGTCCTTTCGATCAGGAGCCGTGAAGCATCCTTGTCGAGCGCGTCTCGTTGAAGGTCGCGGAACAGTCGTCGATACGCGGCCACGTCGGTCTCAGACGACAGGTAGAGGTCGGCCGTCTGCGCCTCTACGAGGACGACTGGAATGCCTTCGGCGAAGTCGTAGAGGACGAAGGAGCCTGCTGCGTATGCCGCTCGGTCGCCTTGGGCGGGTCGGATGCGCAGGTCCACGATCCCCTCGTCGACGACATCGAGGACGGCGCTCAGCTGCTCGTGCATCGTCGCTCGGCTGCCAGGGCTCCGCTCGAGGACGCCGTGCTCGACGACGACCTGGTACACCACTCTGCGCCGGTTCCGGAGTGCGTCCTGTCGCGCCTGTCGTCGTGCAGCGATGCCCTCAGGAGACGGGAACCGTCCGGACTTGGCAATCGCGTTCGCATACGAGGGCGACTGAAGCAGCCCCGGGAACCATAGAGCTTGGTACTGCAGGAGCCGCTTCACGCGTGCTTCGACCGCACCGATCTCAGCTTGTCGGCGCCGTGGACCACCAGCCCTGACGACCCATGCTCCCTGCGCACCATCGTCTCGAGCTACCCAACTGAGGATCTCGGCACGGATCTCTTCTGCAACGCCGTAGTAGTCCAACAGGGTCGCGATTTCGCCGATCGAGGCACCGAACCGCCCGGTCTCCACGCGAGAGACCTTGGACTGGGACCACCCGAGTTCGCGGGCCACTGCCGACCCCGACAGTCCCGCCTGCTCGCGGATGCCGCGCAGCTCGTTTCCAACGCTTGCGTTGGAAGCCAGGTCACCCATGGAGTCGTCCGATGCACATATGCATAGGACCACCATACAGACGGCGAGCATGGGATCACTCCACCCAGACGTTGGAGGCGTGCTCCCAACGCAGGCTCGGGTGAGGTTCGGCCGGGTAGTCGCGCGCCCATCGGTACCAGTCGCGCTCCGCCATGACGGTGATGGCGAGGTCGCCGTCGTTGGTCATGCGGACCGGGCTGACCGCTCGCAGATCGGTTTCGACGCTGTCCCCCGCAACGACGACGCGGGCGCCCACGGGATCGGGGTGTCCCTGCACCGAGTGAAGAGTTCGAAGCTCCGGCGTATTGGGGTCCCTGTTGAGGTTGTCCAACCAGACAACCGAACCCGGGTCTTCGGCCGGAGTGGTGGAGGAGACATATTGCTCGACCCAAACGCGTGAACGCCCGACGGCGAAGCGATTGGTGCTCTCGCAATCGCCGTAATAGTCCCGCTCCTCTTGGACCCAGACGGCGGGCTCGTCAACACCGCTGACCTTGGGGACCACTTCCGACACGATCCGCAGACTGTCTTTCCAGCCGTGGGCAAGCCAGTTGCCGTCATGGGTGTAGCTGGTCATCAGGAAACGAGCCCGTCGCCCGGTGAGAGGCTCGTTGAGGCCGAGGGCGCGGCGAATCAGAAGTGCCGGGAAGTGGTCGTTGAGGCGCCCCACCATGCCGTCACGATCGGTCATTTCAGCCTCAGCGAGATCTTCGAACTCTGCGCCGGTCATTGCTGGGATCCTGATTCAACGTCGTCCGTTGCGCCGTCAGGGCGGGCGACGAGGGCGAGTTGGGACGAGTAGTAGGGGTCCTTGAGTACGTCGTGGACGACCTCGACCGTCTTGCCGGTGCGTGGTGCGTGGACCATCCCGCCTTGACCGTCGTAGATGCCGACGTGGTGGTAGCTGCCGAGCGGGTCGCCGGGGGAGTGGAAGAACAGCAGGTCGCCAGCTCGAAGCTGAGATCCAGGAGGAACGTGGGGTAGGGCGGCGGCTTGAGCGTCGGTGACCCGGGGGAGTGTCCTTCCGGTGGCCTGGTGGTAGGCGTATTGGACCAGGGAGGAGCAGTCGAAACCAACGGTTGCGCTGCCCGGTCCGAATCCGTTCCCTGGCCCGCCGATGCCTCCACCGCCCCAGCTGTAGGGAGTGCCGAGGAACTGCAGGGCTGAGGCGACTGCGTTGGAGCCTTGGGTGCCGTCGCCGGTGTAGTCGGCAGTGGTGTAGCAGGTGGCGGACAGCACGGCCGGGTTGGCGACGATCTGTTGCGCGAGGGGTTCCCATCGGGCGTAGGCGTCGGGGAACGCACTGGCCTGTACCGCCTGGGCCGCGCTCGTGAGTGGCATGGCCTCGAAACCGTGGATCTGGACCAGCCCCTTCTGGCCGCCCTTGCCGCCTTCGTAGAACATCCGGGCGGCGGTCTCGGGGTTGAGCCGGTCGGCGTCTGAGCCCCAGCCGGCGCGTTGCTGGAACAGGCCGAGGCTGTCGAGGTGACCGTGGTCGAGGTTGGTGAGGCTGGACTCCTGCAGGGCGGTTGCGACGGCGACGACCCAGCCGTAGGCGGGCACGTTGAGCTGGCGGCCCACCGCGACGATCGTCTGGGCGTTGGCGAGCTGCTCCCCGCTCAGGTCCGGGGCCTTGGCGCCAGAAGTCGCAGCGAAGGCTGTGGTGGCGGTGGAGCAGTTCCCGGCGACCTGGGCCGTGCCTGAGCCGCTATCCCCGGTGGTGAACAGCAGCAGGACGATCAGGCCCGTCGCGAGGGCGCCGACCATGACCACGGGCAGGACAATGAGCCCTAGGCGGATGAGGCGACGCACGACGACCTTGCGGGCCATCTGCGCGGCGGCTGCGACCAGCGGGGCCGGCATGTCAGCTCCCTGAACTCGCCGTGGCTGGTGACAGCGACGGGGTCGGGGCACCGGGTGGGGCGTCGTCCGGGGCGAGCGTGTTGGCTTTCCACGTGCCGCTCTGGTTGACCAGGTCAACGGCGATGCGGCCCCCGTCGGTGGGCACGCTAACCGTGGCGGTGGCGCCCTTGATCGACTTCAGAGCGGCGTCACCGGTGACTCGGGTGGCTGGGACTTGGGCTGGGTCAGTTCCCGTCAGGGACGACAGCAGGGATGGGGTTCCCCACGGTTTCATCCCGGCCAGCCAGGAGGCGTCGCCCTGGGTAGTGGTGGACCAGGCATTGACGAAGGCAGTGGCCACCGCGACCGGGGAGCCAGCCGAGACCTCGGTTGGCGTGGTTGAACTCTGGCTTGCTATGGCCGATTCAGCTGGCGCCGTCGGGTCGCTGAGGGTGGTCGTCGCGGCGGGCGCGGTGGGCACGGACGCGGTCAGGGGTGGCCGCGGGGCAGGCGCGGCCGAGGCTCCCACTCCGTTGGTCAGGCGGCCGAGGGCGGCGAGCAGGACGAGAGCCAGAACAGCCGTCACGGTCAGGTTGCGCCATGACCACAGCGGCCATCGCACGGCGCGGCCGACTCCTCCGGCATTCATTCCTCGGCTCGCTTCTGCAGGCTGCTCAGGACCGTCTGCTTGGTGTCGGGGTCGTAGAGGCGTGGTCCCACACCGTCACGGCGGAACTGCGTGTGCGAGTCGTGAGCGAGGTTCGGGATCTCCCGGGCGTCCCCTGGGATCTGAGGGACGATCCGTCCACTGATCGGGGTCTCTCCGCTTGTGGCTCGGACGGTTACAGGATCGGGTTCCGGCTGCGTCTGCTGGACTTGGCCAGCGAGGGCGTATGCCGGGCTCTCGCGATCGGCGTCCGCCTCGGCAAAGTCGGGGGCAAAGACGGGGTCTTGGTTCGCGGTGACGGAGTGCGCGGGCCTGGGTGCCTCAACCGAGCTGAGTTGAAGGTGTTGAGGCGCCGGTAGGGCTCTTTCGGACTCGGAGACGGTGGGGAAGTAGGCGGGTCGTCCGAAGGCTTCGGCGGGAAGCCCGGTGTGTCGATAGCGACGGTGGACACCGTTGTCCTGCGCGGCTGCCTTCTCGTCGCCATCGGCCTTCTGGTTCTGGTTGGCATCCTCGTTGGCTGCGTCGACGCCGTGTTGGGTGGCCAGTCGCCTGGAGGTGTAGTTCCAGATCTCACGCCCGCCACGTTTGGCCCAGCGTGGGCCTCCTGAGTGACCGAGGATGTTGGTGAACGACAGCAGTGGGAACAGCACGATGAACGCGGCCACCGTCGCCACCATGCACAGCACGATGCCCAGGACGCCCATGCCGGTCGTGGTGGCGCGGGACAGGACTGCGGAGATGATCGTGGCGTGGACCGCCGACCCGGCAGAGAACGCGACCACGTTGACCACGGCGGCACCGCCCATGCTGAACACCCGCCTCACGATCGACGCCATCGGGGCCATGACCCCAACCACGGCGATAGCGGGGAACAGCATGACCAGGAACCGCAGCATGACCAAGCCGGCAAAGAGGAAGATGTCGGCGGCGAGCCGGAACAGCAGGCTGAAAGTTGACCCAAGTGCGACCATCACCCCGGTTCCTGCGCGACCACCCGCCTTTCCCTGCAGGTAGCCGTACGCGACCGGGTCCTGCTTCTCGATCTCGGCTGCGGTCTTCTTCCAGTTCTCGGCCTTCTTCTCGGCGATCCGTTTGCCCGCATCGGGGTCCTGCTCTGCTTGGTGGGCTTCGGCCCAGGTAAAGGCGCTGGCCTTGAACAGATCCGGACCCCACTTCTTGGCCGCGGGGGAGTCGGTGGAGCCGAGCTCGCCGCGCAGCCAGTTGTCGTACAGGACGCGGTCGACCACCAAGGCGCCCTGGGCTCGTGCTGGGTCGGACGAGGCGGGCAGGTTGGTCAGACCGCTGACGCCGCTGCTGATCGCCGCGACGCTCGACGTGACTGTGCTGTCGAAGAAGGTGGCGACCCGGGTCGGGTACTGGCCAATGCCGGCGACGATCGCTAGCACCAGCAGCGCCCACGCGGCGGCGGAGGTCACCGACGACAGTCGACCGCTCATCGAGTAGAACAGCAGCAAAGCCCCGACTCCGACGAGTGCGGTGGCGCCCCAAGGGGACCAGATCGAGTCGTGCAGCCGCTGCGTCACGCCGGCAACGACGTCGTCGAGCGGGGCCATGTACTCCTCGGGATGGGCAACCTTGTTGTGCAGCCCATTGGTGGCTGCGGCGCCCCACGTCGCGGTCGACATCAGGAAGTTGCCGGTCGCGGTGTCGATGCTGGCCTCGACGTCGCGCAAGCCACCACCGCAGCCAAGGTCGTAGGTGTGCCACCCGAGTCCGGCGTACCCGTATTGCTCGTAAACGCTGGTCGAGGGGTGGTCGGCGAACGGGTCGCGAGGTTCCGGTGGGGTCTTGGGTCCTTCGTCGAGGAACCCGGTGATCCCGGAACCGGGCAGTTGCGCCGTGGGTGCGTCCTTGCAGTCCGGCACTCCTGGGATGGTCGGTGCTGCGGAAGCCGCCCCGGCCAGGCCCACACCGACCCCGGTGAGGATCGCGCCGATGGCCAGCATGCGGCATACGACCCCCCGCAGAGCAGCCATCTCAGGCACTCTCCCTCTCGGGCTCGCCCGCGGATCTCGTTGGGGTGGCGGTGAGCTCGGAGCGGGCCACCCGGTTGCGGGCCTGGTCGGGCTGGGCGGTGGTGTTGAGTGCAGCCAGCAGGTGCGGGTGGGCGGACAGGTCCATGCGAATCCGTTCGATGCCGCCGGTGCCGTCGCTGAAGATGAACTCTCGAGACCCTCGGCGGCCTTCACGGGTCGGGCGGGACAGGGTGCCGAAGATCGACTCGTAGCCCATTCCGTCGCGGATGCCGGGCAGGAACCGCAGGGCGTCGGTCTGGGCGTCCTCACCGGTGAGGCGGCCGATGAACGCGGCCGAGATCAAGTTGGCCAGGTCCAGCTTGAGCAGGTCGGCGGGGTTCTGCGAGGCCATCAGCACGCGAGTGTTGTGCTTGCGGGAGTCGCGGGCAGCTCGGTCGATAAACCGACGACCGGTGCTGAAGGTGGACAGCGCCCACGCCTCGTCGATGAAGATTCCCTTGCGGGCGTTGACATCCCCGAGGTACATGCCGCGTTGGGTGAGCCACGCGGCGAGATAGAGCACGCACATCGACAGTCGCTCGTCGAGGTCCTCACTGTTGGCGGTGGACTCGTCCGGCAGGGCAAGCCCGCGCAGGCTGTACACGGTCAACAGCGGGTCTTCCCGCCCGTAGTCCTGCTGGTACCCGGACGGGAAGATCAACCGGCCGTGGCTGGTTTTGGCAGCCTCGGTCAGGAAGTCGGCCATGTACCCGGCGTGGCGGCGCAGGTCCGGGTCTCCGTCCAGTCGCGTCAGTGCGTCGACGACCTCGTGGGTGGATGCGGTGTGCCTGGCCGACACCGCACCGACGGCACGCATCAAGGCCACCTCGGTCAGCATGTGGTCCTGCAACTGGCGCGGCAGCATGGCCCGCAGTACGGACGAGGTGAGCAGGCGGCGTGTGTCCTCGGCCTGGTTCTGTGCGGTGCGCCAGTCCAGCTCGGAGTCGTAGTGCTCACGCCGAGGTTCAGCGATGACGCGGTAGGTGCACAGCGAGCCAGGTGGGGCGTCGAGCAGGTCGATCGCCTGGGACACCTCCGCCAGCTCCGGCAGACGACACAACGCGGTCAGTCGCCCGGAAGGGTCGAGCACAGTCCACGGGACGCCCTGCATGACGGTGCGGTAGATGATGTTGCCGCCGGCAGTGGACTTGCCCCCACCCAGGCCCGCGCACAGGACCGCGAGACCGGACTCCTCTCGGGTCTCGGTGCTCTCCCACGGCTCCCACGTCACGACACGGGCGCTGGTGCCGGACGTCTCGCCGAGGTGGATCCCGACCCGGTCGCCCACCTTTGCGGTCGCGGCAGGAACGGCGGCCGCGAGGGTGGTCACCGGCATGCGCCGCTTGTATGCCGTGGACGCCAGCTTCTCGCCGGGGATGAACTCGCGTGCGACGGCGTACTGGTCCGCGGGGCGGGCGATGGTGATCTGGGGCGTGTAGAGCTTGCGCAGCAGGCTGGCCCGCTCGAGCGCCTCCTCCTCCGATGCTCCGGAGACCGCGATGCGGTACCAGCCGGTGGTGCGGGTCGACAACCCGGACAGGCCCATCGAGATCTCGTCCTCAACGCCCAGGGCCTTGTCGGCCTGACGGTCCAGGGCGCCGGGGGCCGGCTCGTGGTGCTCGACCTCGTAGTGGTCCTTCTGGGCGCGGATCTTCTGGATGTTGCGACGCATCGCCATCCCCACCTTGGCGGAGTCCTCGATCGTGACCCGGGCGGACCACTCGACCGGGAAGCCGAGCTGGTCGGTGCGCTGCATCCACGGGATGCCGGCCGGGATCTCCAGGTCGGTCATCCGGCCCACGGACAGGACGCACACGTGCCGTTCGACGCGCTGGTCCTCGTTTTCACCGATGACGCGAAGGGTGCGGGCGTACGGTTCGGCGAACCATTGCACGTGGTCGGTGAACTCGTGCAGGTCCTCCTCTTCCCAGCGCCCGTCGTCGACAGCCCCGAGTGTCAGAGGTGCGGGCAGGCCGAGGGAGCAGGACCGGTGCAGCAGCCATTCCAGCTCGCGAGGTGTGACCGGTGCGCCGTCCATGCCCGGAGCGGCCATGATCTCGTCGGTGACGCGGAGCTCCTTGGACAGGGCCGAGACCTCTCGGTCGGAGAACGTGCCGGCCAGGCCGCCGAGCGCCTTGTAGAGACCCTTGCGTGCGGGGATCTCGACGCCGACGTAGACCTCCTTGTCGGCCATGCTGCGACCCGACAGGTGCTGCTGGTCCGTCAGAAGGTGTTTGCGCCACCCGGGCAGAGGGGCCGGGGCGTTCTCGTCGTGCGCGGCGGCCCACCGGCTGACCGGGTAGGGCCTGGTCGTGACCCGGATGTGCAGCTGACGCTTGACCAGTTGGGCGTACGCATCCGCGGCGTCGATGATCAGCTGCTCCCGCACGCTGTCCGGCCGGAACGACCATCCCTGCGGATCGAGGATGTACCAGGCCAAGATCCGGTCTGCGGTCACCGTGCAGTGGCCGCTGATCCGGCGCAGCGCGATACCGGGCTTGCTCATGAGGGAGCCTCTCTTGATGCCGCCCTGGTTTGCAGGCGGGCTGCCTTGCGTTGGGCCCGGCTCGGGTGTGTGGGGACGGCACGTACCCGAGCCGGGTGCATGAGGCCCACCGTGGGGCGGGTGCGCTCTCGCGGTGCGCCGACCTCGTGGGCAAATCCAGCGATGACCGAGCCGAGGGGCCGGTCTGCGTCGACGACGTTGAGGATGAGTCGGGTCAGCCCGACGGTAACCAACAGGGTGTACGCCAGGCTGAAGAACCCCAAGCCGATGCCTAGCCTGCGCTCGATGACCTGCAGGAGGACGAAGACCAGCGCGCCCACGGCGTACGCGACGTAGCGCGCTCGGAAGGGCAGGGTCTTGTTGGGCGGACCCAGCCAGACGGCATTGACGTTGTAGATCTCGTCATCGACGGGAAGTCGCATCGGATCAACCTGTGATGAGCCCGGCCATCCAGGCGCCGAGATTGTCAGCTTGACCACTGCTGGCGATTCCGAGCACGGCCAGGGCCACGACAACTCCGGCCACAACCTTCATGGCCTTGGCGTTGTCGCCACGCTGAGCGAGCACGAACAGCATCACCGCGATGAGCAGGAGCAGCAGTGGGATGACGTTGTCCTTGATCCAGGACTGCAGGCCTCCGGTGTTGGCGGCCGACACGAGAGTCGTGTTCAGGGTGTTCATGATCGTCCCCAATCGGTTGGTGCGAGTGGCCACTCGCGCAACCATTAACCCGTCCGATACACCCTCAGTCCACCAATTGTCCGTGTTTGAGACGAGTTCTTACCGTTTGTTGACCTTCCGTTCAGCAAGAGGCAGCGCGGACGAAGAGCCCACTTGCAACCGCACGTGAGATCAAGCTTGGGTGCCGAAGAACCTCGGCCCCGGCGACACCGGAAGCGTGGCCATCAGGTCGAGACGCAGGAATCCCTCACGAGTTGCCTTGGCGGCCGCTCCTGCAGGCGACTCTTGTCCGAGCTTCACAAGGATGCGCTCGACGTGCGTGGTGACAGTGCGTACTGAGATGGAGCGCTCGGATGCGATTCGTCGATTGGACGCCCCTTGGGCCAATCCATTCAGCACGTCGAGCTGACGAATTGAGAGTCCAGACGGCGCCTCCCACGGCGACTCGATGACCAGAAGGGCGGGGTGGCCTTCGAAGAGCGGGTCCTGCACGTGTTCGATCGTGAGCGCGAGCCAAACTTGGATGTGAGGCCAGACACCCGACACGGCACGCGATGGATAGTTCAAGCGGCGCTCCGCGAACCTGCTGAAATCGGGGTCCTCGAGGCAGCTCACCGGTTCGTACTGATCGACACACCTGGAGCAGGTGGCCGGACTCGGGAGGAACGACTCACCGCCGAATAGGGCGTGGCCGAAGACCCAGAGCGCTCCGAAGTCGGCGACGTTCATGCGGTGGATGTCCAGGATGGTCTTGGCGGCTGATCCGCAGAACATGTGGGTGCGGGCTCGCGAGGCTTGTACTCGATGACGAGCCGATGCACCTGAGGTTCGTGGCAGGGAGGGCAATCCGAACGTCCTCGAAGGCGCTTTCGCCGCTTCTGTTCCTGTGGGCGCACCGAGGGTGCCTAGCCCGTGCTGGCCGCGTCAAGGGCTGGTTTCGCAACCGCAACTCTCCCGGCTGACGAACTGGACAGGTAAGCATTCAGAGACCGATGGCGCCTCCGGATGTTCGATACGGTCGATGAGAACCCGGACCACCGTTGCGCCCATGGCCTCCATCGGCTGGCGAACGGTCGTGAGCTGGGGGCTAACTAGCCGTCCAGCAACGATTCCGTCGAAGCCTGTCACCGCGACCTGTCCCGGGACATCAATCTTGAGTTCCCTCAACGTGTCCATGAGCGCCAGTGCAACTTCGTCATTCACACATACGAATGCGTCAGGGAGTTCATTCCGCTCCATCAGGTCCGAAATGGCCTCCCGATGGTCGCCAGCTGCCGCCAGTGGCCGTCGCGCCACGGGAAGCTTGGCGGTGCGTAGCGTCTCGCGAAACGCGTCGTATCGTTCCTTTCGATCCGAGTCGTAGGTGGGGCCGACAAAACGCAGGCGGCGCAGGCCGTGGGTGTCCACGAGGTGTCTGGTCAGTGCACGCATACCAGCCGCGTTGTCCACGCGGACCGTGCTCAGAGCGTCATCGCCTGGCCCACTCAGGAGCACCACTGGCAGCCGCTCAGCCATGCGGCGGACCTCTGCATCGTCCGCCATCCCAGCAAAGAAGAGTGCAAAGCCATCGACCCGGCCGGCCATGTCTGTCAAGACTGCTTCGGCGTTGGAGGGATTGGCGCCGGCGATCATCACCGCATACCCCCGGCGCCAGCACTCCTGCTCGACGCCCCGTTGGACCTCGTCGACGAACACCGGGAACGAGCGGAAGTCATCATTCGCATCCCCCGCCCTCGAAATAGTTGCGATGTCGGGGCCGGCGACAGGCCGGTAGTCCAGCGATATCAAGCCCAAGGCACCTGTCCGGCCACCCGCCAGTCCCCGAGCGCTACCGCTTGGTATGTAACCCAGCTCTCGGGCAGCCGCATGGACCAGACGACGCGTCGCTTCTCTCACCTTTTCGGGTCGCCTAAATGTGAAGGACACCGTCGCGATCGAAACGCCAGCCCGCTCGGCGACGTCGTAAACCGTGGGACCCCTGCGCACCAGACACACCTCCTAGCGGCGAACTATATGCGCTTAGACGAACGTATGTGCCAGCCGGGTCTTGGGAGTCCGGCGTTTCCGTCAACGAACGCGCGGACGAAGGCCGGAGACGACGCACTCCAGACGCTGTTCGCCGTACTCGCCAGCGCCATGACAAGTCGACCCCGAGTCGACGGGCCCTGGCTCCCCGGGGTGGAGCTCACACCGGCGCCCGTCCGTACTAGAAACCATTCGTCCTGCGGGGCTTCCGCGCGGCGCGCGCCGACAGCCTGAAACCGGCACCGCTGGACTCTTGCCACCTCGCGTATCAATGCGCTTAACTGTTCATGGGTTTAAGCGCATTGATACGCGACGCTCGTCGGAAAGGAGCAGCGATGACGCCCACGTCCCACGAGGGCTCGCCTGTAGCCGCTTGGCGGAGCCAGGAGCGCGTCACGCCTTTGCGGCCTCGCGGGAGTGGGGCCGGCCTGAAGGCCGCGCCCTTGCGGGAAGTCGATGGCGCGACCATCCTGCGCGTGATTTCGGCGTTTGACGACCTGGTGGAACGCGGGGGGAGTTTGGACGACGTGGTGAGGACGGTCGCTCTGACGACCAAATGTGGTGCGGGCCTCAGCGGCCCCCGCGGCCAAGTGTTGGCGCACTACGACCGCCACGGGACAAGACTTGTTTCTGGCGAGCCAACGTTCAGCGTGTCTCGTGAGGCAACTTGGGACCGCGCGCCTGGCGCTCGATTGTGGATACAGCGCGACTCAGGGTTATGCGCTCTCGACGAGTTGGTACTCGCTCGTGCTACTCGCGCCGCTCGTCTCATCCTTGAGCGGATGACGCAGGTCTCGCCTGCAGCCTCCCCGAGTCCCGGTCTAATTGAACTCCTCATCGATCCCAACGTCTCAGTGATGGAGCGTTCGCGCGCATGCCGGAAGTTGGGGTACGAATCCAACCGATCGATCCGTATTGCGGTGGCCCACGTGCCCGGCGCGGAGGCGGGCGAGCTGAATGAAGTCTGCCGCCGGATCGAGTCCTCAGTCGGGGGCCGGGTCGTAAGGGCTGTCTTCGGCGACGAGGCGATTTTCGTCATGTGTGGGACCGTCGAGGCAGACCCTTGGGTCTCAGGCATGCGAGGCAGAATGGGGATCGGTCCGGCGCGTCCTGCCATCGAAGCGCCCCTCTCATACCGGGGGGCACGAGGGGCGCTGAGATTCGCCCAGGGGCCCGGCGTCCGGCCTATCGCACATTTCGACCAACTCGGCTCAGTGGTCGCCCTAGCCGCAATCGCCGGTACGGATCTGATGGATTTGCAGGATCGGGTTGCCTTAGCTGAGCTGTCCCGAACGGAGACGGGCCTTACCGCCATCCTGACCGCCGAAATCCTGATGCGCACCGGTTCGCAGCGCGAGGCTGCCGCGCACATGAATCTGCACCACAGCACCGTGGCACATCGCGTTGGCCACGTCGAGCATGCGTTGGGCTACGGCTTAGGAGAGCACGCGAACTGGTTTCGAGCCCAATTGGCAATTCACCTGTGGCGTCTTAGTTGGCCGGATCCTCTGAGCACAGCATCGTCCGCCGGGTGGCGGACGGCGCATGCGGAAGTCCCGCCGTCCGCCTGATGACTCCGGTATGCGCCCGCACCTACCGTCCAATAGACGGCCCAATGGAGTGTCCGGCTAAACCAGCCCGCGGTATGACCAGCGCGGTGCGACGACGAATGGGAGAAGTATCCATGTTCCGAATGAAAGCTATGCCCGCGGCTGCCGCCCTGGCGGTGGGTATTGCCGCCGCTATGGTCCTGACCTCCTGCGGTAGGAGCAGCGATACGGCATCCGCGCCCAAAGCCGCCAGCACCATCGCATCAGGTCCCGCCAAGGGAACCCTCACGGTGTGGGCGCAGGCCGACGAGGGTGCCGCGCTGCCCACGTTCGCGAAGGAGTTCGAGGCCGCGAACCCCGGGGTGAAGGTCAACGTCACCGCGCTGCCGTGGGATGCAGCCCACAACAAGTACCAGACCGCGATCGCCGGCGGCTCGACTCCCGACCTGGCCCAGATGGGCACCACGTGGATGGGCGACTTCGCGAATGCGTTCGTCCCGACGCCGACCTCCATCGACACGAGCGGCTTCTTCCCCGGGTCGGTGAAGTCCACCCAGGTCGGTGGCACCACCTACGGCGTCCCGTGGTACGTCGACACGCGAGTCATCTACTACCGCAAGGACCTCGCCGCGAAGGCCGGCTACACCACGTTCCCGACCAGCTGGGACGACTTCAAGGCGATGGCCAAGGCCATGCAGACCAAGGCCGGAGCCAAGTGGGGAATCAGTCTGCCGGTCGCCGGATCCGACTCCTTCCAGTCGATGCTGTCCTTCCCGTGGTCGGCCGGGGCGCAACTGACCGACGAGGGGAAGGCCAAGTGGACTCTGGACAGCCCCGAATGGGTCAAGGCGATGACCTACTACAAGAGCTTCTTCACCGACGGCATCGCAACCCCGGATCCGAACACGGGGGCGGGTGCGGCCGAGTCCGCATTCGTGAACGGCTCCATCCCCATGTTGATTGGCGGCCCGAGCGAAATCGGCGCGCTCACCAAGGCCGGCGGGTCAGGCTTCGCTGACAAGTTCGGCGTCGGAGTGGTCCCGAAGGACGCGTCAGCAACCTCGTTCGTGGGCGGCTCGGACCTGGTCGTGTTCAAGAAGAGCAAGAACCAGGACGCGGCCTGGAAGTTCATCCAGTTCCTCACCCAGCCCGAAGTCCAGGTCAGGTGGCAGAAGGCGCTAGGTGACCTCCCCGCGGTACAGAGCGCCTGGAAGGACCCGGCGCTGGCGAACGACCCGAAGCTGTCCGTCTTCGGCGAACAGCTCAAGGACACGAACTCGCCGCCGTCGCTGAAGACCTGGACTCAGGTCAGCGCCGCCGCCGACAGGACTCTCGAACAGATCATCAGGGCCGGAGTGGCACCGCAGGACGCAATGAAGAGCCTGCAGGCCACGGCCAACTCCATCGGAACCGGAACGGGCGGCTGACCGTGGCCACGATGACTCCGGTCGGCGCGGGTGAGGTCTCCCGCGCCGGCCGAGCGGGTCGGCCGGGCCGGGCGGGCCGAGGCAGCGTGACCCAGGCGCGTCGTCGCCGGCAGGGACTGGTTGCTTGGTTGTTCGCGTTGCCGTTCGTGCTCGGCTTCGGCATCTTCATGCTGCTGCCGATCGTGTCCTCGTTCCTGATGTCGTTCACGGACTTCAGCAGCAGCGACGTGCAGGATCCGCTGGCCGTGGGGTTCGTCGGCGTCAACCAGTACACCTCCCTGTTCAGCAATCCGCAGTTCCTCAAGTCGATGGCGGTCACGGCCTATTTCGTGATCGTGGGGATTCCACTCACGATGATCGTGGCACTGGCCCTGGCCGTGGCGCTGAACAGCGGCATCACCCGGTTCCGCACCGTGTTCCGGGTCGGCTTCTACACCCCCGTCGTGACCAGCATTGTCGCCGTGGCAGTGGTGTGGCGTTTCATCCTGCAGGACAACGGGCTCCTCAACGGCATGCTCGGCTTGGTCGGCATCAACGGACCCAACTGGCTGAACAGCACGACCTGGTCGATGCCGGCCATGATCCTGGTTGCGGTGTGGCGGAACATGGGCACGCTCATGATCATCTTCCTGGCCGGGCTCCAGAACATCCCCGAAGAGGTCAAGGAGGCCGCCCTGATCGACGGGGCCAACCCGTGGACAACCTTCCGACGGATCACCCTGCCGCTGCTGCGACCGACCCTGCTCCTTGGAGCGGTGCTTCTGTCGGTCGGGTACCTGCAGTTCTTCGAGGAACCGTTCGTCATGACCAAGGGCGGCCCGCTCGATTCCACCCTGTCGATCAGCTACTTCACCTACAACCAGTTCGGCTTCGGCAAGTACGGCACCGCATCCGCGGCGAGCTACATCCTGTTCGTGGCGATTGCCCTGCTGAGCCTGGTCCAGTTCCGAGCCCTCCGGTCCAAGGATTGAGAGCGTCATGACAACCTCTGAAGACACGCCGCTAGCCCTTGAACCTGGCGGCCATGGAACGCCCTTCAAACCGCGGCGTGGCGGTCGCAGGCCGACCCGGCAGTGGTTGATCTATGCGGCACTGGTCGTCGCCGGAGCTGCCACCATGCTGCCGTTCGTCTGGATGGTCCTGAGCTCCTTCAAGACGCAAGGCGAAATCCTGAGGAACCCCACCGGATTCTGGCCCGCCGACCCAACGTGGGGCAACTACGCCAAGTGGTTCAGCGAGCTGAACATCCAAGACTTCTTCGTCAACAGCCTGCTCGTCGCCGTCGTCACGGTCCTCGGCAACCTGGCTTTCTGCTCGATGGTCGGATACGCATTGGCCAAGATGGACTTTCCGGGCAAGCGCGTCCTGTTCGTGCTCGTGATGATCACCCTGATGACCCCGGGCGTCGTGACGTTCGTGCCGTTGTTCGTCCTGGTCAGCAAGATCGGACTGGTCAACACCTACCCTGCCCTGTTCCTGCCGTTTCTGACCACCCCGCTGGGGGTGTTCTTGATGCGCCAGTTCATGCAAGGGATCCCGGACTCACTGATCGAAGCAGCCCGTATCGATGGCGCGGGCGAGGTCCGCACGTTCACCCGCATCGTCCTGCCGCTGTGCGGTCCGCCACTGGCGACCCTGGGCATCCTGACGTTCCTCGGCTCGTGGAACAACTTCCTCTGGCCGCTCGTCGCCGCCCAGAGCCAAGACAAGTACACCCTGCCGGTGGCGCTGTCACTGTTCTCCACCGGACAGGACGCCACCGACTACGGGCTGCTCCTCGCCGGGTCAGTTCTGGTCATCACACCCATCGTGCTGCTGTTCGTCTCCCTCCAGCGGTTCTTCATCCAAAGCGTCGCCTCAGCCGGAATCAAGTAGCGCGCAGGCCGGTCCGAGGGCGGTTACCAGCAAGCCCATCGACTTCGGATCGGCCAAGGCGTCGGCCGCCCCACGGGCCGCCGTCAAGCCCACCGACACCAACCACCCAAGACCGGAGCCCCGCTTATGGCCTCGTCGAGCCTGTCCCGCTCGCCCATGCCCCCGACCACCGCAGAGCCGTACCGGGACTCGTCCCTCAGCATCGATGCAAGAGTCGAGGACCTGCTCACCCGCATGACCGTTCCGGAGAAGGTCGGCCAGCTTCTACAGCTCGATGCCACCGGAGACCTGCAGGACATCGTCATGACCAGGTGCGCCGGGTCCATCCTCCATGCCTCTCCCGAGCAGATGAGCGAGGCGGTGGGGCTGGCCTCCCGAACCCGGCTCGGGATCCCGCTGCTCACCGCGGAGGACTGCATCCACGGTCACTCCTTCTGGCCCGGCGCGACCATCTTTCCGACCCAGCTGGGCATGGCCGCTACCTGGGACGCCGACCTGCTCGAACGCTGCGCCCGCGTCACCGCCATCGAAGCCGCCGCAACGGGTATCCACTGGGTATTCTCCCCGGTCTTGTGCATCACCCGTGATCTGCGCTGGGGCCGCGTAGACGAGACATTCGGTGAAGACCCGCTCCTGATCTCCGAGCTCGGCGCAGCGATGATCCGCGGATACCAAGGCGAAGGGCTGGATGACCCAACAGCGGTCCTGGCGTGTGCGAAGCACTTCGCCGGCTACTCCGAGACCCAGGGAGGCCGCGACGCCAGCGAAGCAGACATCAGCCCGCGCAAGCTCCGCTCCTGGTTCCTTCCGCCATTCGAGCGGGCAGTCCAAGAAGGCTGCCGCACCTTCATGCTCGGCTACCAATCGCTGGACGGCGTCCCCATCACCGCCAACTCGTGGCTGCTCCAGGAAGTGCTGAAGAAGGAGTGGGGCTTCACGGGCACTCTGGTCACGGACTACGACAACGTCGGACGCATGGTGTGGGAACAGAAAGTCTGCGCTGACGACGCCGAGGCTGCTGCAGTGGCCGTCCGGGCCGGCAACGACATGGTCATGGCCACACCGTCGTTCTTCGAAGGTGCCCAGGAAGCCCTGTCCAGGGGCTTGCTCACCGAGGATGACATCAACGATGCGGTCCGCCGCGTGTTGCGCCTCAAGTTCGAGCTCGGGCTCTTCGAGAACCCGCGCCTGCCCGACCCCGCCCGCCAGGCCGAGGTGATCGGATGCGCCGACCACTCCGACCTCAACCTCCAGATCGCCCGCCGTTCCCTCGTGCTTTTGCGAAACGACGGCACCCTGCCGCTCGACGGCGGCCCGGCTGCCGGCATCCCTGCGAGCGCAGACGCGGACGGCTCGAGCCGGGACGGCGCCACACCTCGGACCCTGCTCGTGGTCGGGCCCAACGCTGATGACCCGCACGCCCAGCTCGGCGACTGGGCAGGCGGCTCCGGCCAGCTGGTCTGGATGGGCGAGGGCCACCCGCGCGACACGGTCGAGACCGTGCTGGACGGCTTCCGGGCGGTCGTCCCTGCCGACTGGACGGTGACTCATCATCGCGGTGCTGATATCGGGGTGCTCAAACCCAATCCGGCCGGAGCCGTGTTCCCCGATGGTCAACCGCGCTACCCGGTGCTCGAACCCGCTATGCCGGACCCGGCCATGATCGCCCAGGCGGTGGACGCCGCGCAGCAGGCGGACTACGTCATCGCCGTCGTCGGTGACAACGTCTCGCTGATCGGGGAAGGTCGCTCCACCGCCACCCTCGAGCTCCTTGGCGGCCAAGTGGCCCTGCTTGAAGCATTGGCGGAAACCGGGGTCCCCATGATTGTGGTGCTGCTCAACTCCAAGCCGGCCGTCCTCCCTCCGGCCATCCTGAAGGCCGCGGCAATCATCCAGGCCTTCAACCCAGGCATGCGCGGCGGACGGGCCATCGCCGAACTCATTCTCGGCCGGATCGAACCCTCCGGCCGCCTGCCGGTGTCGTTCGCCAAGCATGTCGGACAACAACCCGTCTACTACAACACCCTGCGAGGACAGCACGGCGACCGCTACGCCGACCTCACCCAGGAACCTCTGTTCGCCTTTGGAGAGGGCCTCAGCTACTCCACCGTGGAATACGCCAATCTCGTCGTGCACACCCCAGAGGTGACCCCGGCCGAGAACATCTGCGCCGAGGTGACGCTGACCAACACCGGCAGCCGCCCGGCGCTGGAAACGGTTCAGCTGTATGTGAGCGACGTGGTCACGACGGTCACCTGGGCAGAAAAGGAACTCAAGTCCTACAGGCAGGTCACTGTCCAACCAGGCGAGAGCGTGACCGTCGACCTGAGCCTTCCCGCTGCCTCCTGCACCGTGGTCACGGCCGACAGCCGCCGAATCGTGGAGCCAGGCGAATTTGTCCTACTCGTCGGGCCGAGCTCTCGAACGGCCGACCTGCTCAGCGCCAGCTTCCGTATCCCATGAAGTCCTCCACTGAGTCCCGACTTGGCACTAGCGATGCGGGCAGCGCGCAGGCCAAAGCCTGTCGCATGTCCTCGCAGCCGGGCTGTTCTTGGTCCTGCGAAGCAGTTGCGGAACGAGACGCGCCGTCGGGGTCGCCGACCTGCAAACAGGTGATCGAGCCGGCGCCGGGAATCGAACCCGCCCGCCCGAACACGGCTGCGCAGAGCGAGCCGCTCGTAATGGCGTCAGCCCATGGGAGTTCGCGACGGAGAGTGTTGGCCGAGGAGACGACGTCGGTGGACAAGTGCGACTGCGCACTCGACCACCCGGCCCACCGCGACCACAAGGGCAGCCTTGGCCCGACAGTGCATGGGACGGGCACGGTCGGGTCAATGACGAAAGCGCGCGAAGCCAATGGCTAGACCAACCTCGCAGCACAAGGACGGGGAACATCGGGGCCGGGGGCGGGCAGTTCCGTGAGCACCATCAGAGATGTGGCCAACGCAGCGGGTGTGTCCGTCGCCACCGTCTCCCGCGCCCTCCGAGGGATGGACAGCGTTCGACCTCAAACGCGTGACAGGATCCAGCGGTTGGCATCGGAAATGGACTTCGTGGCCTCACCCACGGCGGCATCGCTTGCCTCCGGCCGGACCAAGGTCATCGCCGTGGTCGCACCATCGCGGACCCGTTGGGATCTCGCGACCCTGGTCAGGGGCATTGACCGCAGGTTGCGCCAACACGATCACATGGTCTTTCTCGTGGACCTCGAAGATGAGGGTGGCAACCCCCGCCGGAGACTGTCACAGACGATGTTGCTCAAGCGCGTCGACGGCGTCATCGCGCTCAGCGTCCCGGTTGACGAGGGAGAGTTGACGATGCTCGACCGGCTGGACCTTCCCCTCGTGGCTGTCGGGACTCCAGTCCCGGGGCGTTCCCTGATTCGAATTGATGACGTACGCACAGCCCGCGTGGCCACGGAACATCTGATCGGGCTGGGCCATACCCGTATTGCCTTCGTGGGGATCAGGCCGGACACCATCGGTCAGACGCAAGCGTCGCAACAACGCCTGAAGGGCTTCAGGGAAGCCGTTGCGCATCATGGCCTTTCCTACCCAGCGCACTTCATCATCGATGCGGGGTGGACTGCTCTTTCGGCTTCTCTCGCCGTCAGCGAACTGCTTCGGGCCGCGGACCGTCCGACAGCAGTGATGACAGTCTCTGACGAAGTGGCGATGGGAGTCCTTCAGGCCGCGCGGCGTCTTGGATTGCGGGTTCCGCACGACCTGTCGGTCATCGGCATTGACGACCACGTGTTCTCGGACGTCATGGATCTCACCACCATGCGACAGGACCTCCAGGCTCAGGGCGAGATGGCTGCTGAGATGCTCCTCCAGCGTGTGCGTAACCCAACAATCCCGGCAGTGATCGTGACAACGCCCACCGAGTTGGTCCTCCGCGGCACCACGGGGAGGCCAAGACAGGACCCGGCTGACCTAGCCCTTCGAGTTGGCTCCTCAGGGGTCGCCCAGCGCGCCGCAACCTAGGAGTGTCCACGGGCGTTGGTTGAGAGGTCCGCACATGGTTCAACAAATGCCCGAATCGATAGAAGGTCCTGCCTGTGGTCGGGCCTAGAAGGTGGCGCAATGCCGCGGAGAGTAGGTCGCCATGGTTCGAGGAGCACGACTTCCGGGCCCGGTCGCCGACGTGTGGGGCTGGCAGTTGGAAGGCGCATGTCGGGAGGCAAACCCAGAGCTCTTCTTCCATCCCGAGGGCGAGCGGGGCGCTGAGCGTCGTTCCCGTGGGTCACAGGCCATCGCGGTTTGCAGCGCATGCCCAGTGCTCCAGTGTTGCCGCGATCATGCCCTCAATGCGGGCGAACCGTACGGAGTCTGGGGCGGAATGACCGAGGACCAACGGTGGGCCCACCAAACCACTCAGGACAACTGACGCCGCCACCCTGGACGCTTTCAGCGCTGGCTGGAAGCCAAGGTAACGAAGCTGAGGAGCTCAGGAGCTCCGGAGCTCCGGCTGTGAGGACTTTCTTTACTGGCTTAAACGCGGCTTCGCCGCGAGCCGCGCCTGCGGCGCGGCCGTGCCGGGCATGCGGCCTGGCGGCCGTTCCGGGCGCGGCCGCGCCGAGGGCGGCACAAGGAAAGTAGCGCCCTAGTCAGATCCCAGGACGCTGCTATCAACTCACGGTCGGCTCACCGTCTACTGCGCTGATGATGGACGGAGCAGGCGGGCGCATGGCTGCCGTAGGCCCCAGCCAGCACCTTCCGGCGTACTTCGGTCTTCGGACCCGTGGAGCTGGCTTCCGTACCGGCATCGCAGCCGGTCACCTTCCAGCCCACTTCCCGTTGGGTCAATGCGCAGACCCGCATGGCCGGCTCCCGCGCGCGTCGGACCCACCGCTTTGCCCACCGATTTGCCGCCGAACTGTCCGCTAGGCCAGCGATGTACGACTTCGCCTGATGCTTGACGTTTGGGCTTCGGTTGATGCCTGACAGTGTTTCGGTTGATGGTTGACACCTACTTCGGCTGATCCTTGACACTCCCTTGATGAGGGAGATGAGCGTGGCTGAGCAGCGGTACAAGGCGGTTCTGGCGGTCATCAGTGACGGCCGCACGGTGAAGGAGGTCGCGGCCGCCTGGTCGGTCTCGCGGCAAACCCTGCACGAGTGGTTGGCCAGGTACGAGCTGGGCGGTTTGGAGGAGCTGGCCGACCGGTCCCATCGGCCCGGAAGCTGTCCGCATCAGATGGATCCCGGGGTGGAGGTCGCGGTGCTCGAGCTGCGCCGGCTGCACCCGGGCTGGGGTCCGCGCCGGATTGTGTTCGAACTGGCCAGGAAGAACACCAGCGTCTCCGAGTCCGGGGTGTACCGGGCGTTACGACGGGCGAACCTGATCGACTCCACGGCCCGGCGACGGCGCCGCGAGGAGTGGAAGCGCTGGGAGCGCGGCCAGCCGATGGAGCTGTGGCAAATGGACGTCGTGGGTGGCATCGGCCTGCGGGACGGGACCACGCTGAAGTGTCTGACCGGGGTCGACGACCACTCCCGGTTCTGCGTGTGCGCGGCCCTGATGGCCCGCGAACGCACCCAGCTGGTCTGTGACGCGTTTACCGCGGCGCTGGCCACCCACGGGGTGCCCGAACAGATCCTGACCGACAACGGCAAGGTCTTCACCGGCCGGTTCAACCACCCACCGACCGAGGTGCTGTTCGACCGGATCTGCCGCGAGAACGGGATCGAGCACCTGCTGACCAAGCCCCGCTCACCCACCACCACCGGCAAGATCGAACGCTTCCACCGGACCCTGCGCGCCGAACTGCTCACCGGGACCCTGTTCACCTCAAAGGCCACCGCCCAGCAAGCCATGGACGAATGGGTCGCCTCCTACAACCAGGACCGGCCCCACCAGTCCCTGGACATGGCCACCCCGGCGGAGAGGTTCACCGTCACCACCCGCAGGACGCTGCGCGACCAGCCCGACCGAGACGGCCCCGAATGGGTCGCCCGGAAGGTCTCCACCGTCGGCGTCGTGTGCGTCTCCTGGCAACAGGTCTCCGTCGGACGCCACCGGGCCGGTGAACGCTGCGACGTCCACGTCGGCCCCGACACCCTCCAGTTCTGGATCGGCAACGAGCTGCTGCGCACCGTGCGACGCGACAGCACCGGCCCCGTCCGCAACAAACGACCCTTGGGAGGTGCACTGACCAAGACCCGCAGGACAAACTGACGTAAGGAGTGTCAAGGATCAACCGACGTAAAACCGTCAACCATCAGCCGAATGCCTACA
>NZ_JBFUEZ010000002.1:0-510575 GCF_056403675.1 Pedococcus sp. P2_F6 | reverse complement strand
GCACGTCCTCGAAGGCAGGCGTCAGCCTGGCCCGGAACACCTCACCTGTCACCCCGTCGATCGCCGCCGCGACGACCGACCGTGCGTGCACATCCAGTCCCACACTCGTACGCTCAGAAAACACCGGGGCCTCCCACACATGTCGGATAGGCCGGGCAAGGGCACTTGTCCAGCAACCCACGAATCTGTGCGCGTGAGGCCCCGGCCCGCAACCACTCAGCCGCAAGCGGTCACGGCATACCGTCTAGCTCAGTCTCGGTCGAGGGCCAGGTCCTCGGGGGTGTGCAGCCGCACCATGGTGCGAGAGGTGTGCCGGGGGATGCGACCCGGAGTCGCGAGGGACACGACGACCGCGGTGGCGAAGGAGATCGGGATCGTCCAGGCTGCCGGCTGGCCGAGCAGCGCCCCGGTCCAGCCCGGGACCGGGCCGGCGAAGATCGTGATGGCCACCGCGACGGCAGCCAGGGTCCCGCCGACCACGAGGCCGGCTGCTGCTCCCACGGTGCTGAGGCCGCGCCACCAGGATCCCAGCACCAGGAGGGGGCAGAACGTGGACGCGGCCACCGCGAACGCCAGGCTCACCATGGTCGCGAGGCCGACCGGCTCGATCAGTCTCGACGCGGCATACGGGACGATGACCGACAGCACCGTCGCGAGCCGGAAGCCCTGTGCCACGGTGAAGTCGTCGCCGGTCATCCGACCGAGCCGCCTGCGCAGCAGGTCCTGGTCGATCACCCCGGCCACCGACATGGTCAGACCTGACGCCGTCGACAGGAACGCGGCGAAGGCGCCCCCTGCAAGCACCGCCGAGAGCACCTCACCGAGCCCGTCGGGGACGATCGCCCCGGGCAGCCGCAGGACGAGGGTGTCGGCGGCCGTGCCCACCGGCAGCTCGGGGATGTAGACGCGGCCGAGGATGCCGTAGAGGGGCGGGAAGAGGTAGAAGGCGCCGAGGAGGGCGACCACAGTCAGGGTGGTGCGTCGTGCAGCCTTGCCGTCGGGATTCGTGTAGAACCGCACCAGCACGTGCGGCAGACCCATGGTGCCGAGGGCGAGTGCCAGCAGCAGGCTGTAGGTCGCGTAGACCGGATGGCCTTGTCCTGCAAGGCCGTTCAGTGGCTCGGCCCAGGCGGTCTTCTCGGCGATGGCGGGGGAGGGCGCGCCATCGCCCAGCCATACACCGAGCAGGACGAAGGCCGGGACGGCGATGGCGGTCAGCTTGATCCAGTACTGGACGGCCTGCACGAGGGTGATCGACCGCATACCCCCTGCCGCCACGTTGGCCACCACGACGACGGCGACGACCAGGCCGCCGACCCAGGTGGGGGCACCGGTGACCGTCGCCAGGGCCAGCCCCGCGCCCTGGAGCTGGGGTAGGAGGTAGAGCCAGCCGATCGCCACGACGAGCACGGAGCAGAGCTTGCGGATCACGGTGCTCTCGAGCCGGGCCTCGGCGAAGTCGGGCAGCGTGTAGGCGCCCGAGCGGCGCAACGGTGCGGCGACGAGGACGAGGAGGACGACGTAGCCGACGGTGTATCCGACGGGGAACCACAGCATGTCCAGGCCATTGGTGTAGACCAACCCGGCGATGCCGAGAAAGCTTGCCGCGGAAAGGTATTCACCACCGATGGCACTGGCGTTGCGGTAGGGGGTCACGGTGCGTCCGGCGACGTAGAAGTCGCTCGTCGTTCTCGACAGGCGCAGACCGAACGCGCCGATCGCCAGCGTCACGGTGCAGATGAGGACGATGGCGACGACCCCGTAGGCCGGGTTCACGACGCCTCCTCTGCCCGGTGGTCGGCGTCCATCAGCGACGCCGGACGACGTGGGAGAACTCCGCCTCGATCCGTTCGGACGCCCGCACGTAGTAGCGCGCTACGATGATCGCCACCGGGTAGACGACGAACGCGAGGACCAACCAGGGCAGTGGGACGCGGCCCAGGGCCATCGTGCGGGTCGCCGGCACCAGCAGGAACACCAGGGGCAGGCCGCCGAGTCCGACGGCCCCGAACGCCAGCACCCTCAGGGCTAGGCGCAGCTGGGCGGACATCAGGCCGGCCATGTAGACCTCCCCCAGCGTGCTCTGTTCGTCGATGTCACGGGTGAGCGGTCGCAGGTCCCGCCGCGTCGGTGCGTCGCGACGGGTGCTGGTGACCCGGACCCGGACGGGCGCCGGACCGTGGGGCTGCGCCGGCGCGGCGTCCGGTCCCTGGTCGCCGGGTCCGGTCACGACGTGACGCGCGGGGTGGCCCTGAGCAGGCGGTCGCGCAGCTCGCGGGTGTGTCGTCGGCTGACCTGGAGCTCCGCGCCCTCGAGGACGACGCTGCAGCGACCGTGCTCCATCCGAACTTCCCTGATGTGGGCCAGCGACACGAGGGTGCTGCGGTGAATGCGCACGAATCCTGCTGCCGCCCAACGCTCTTCGAGCGTGCTGAGTGGGATGCGCACCAGGTGGGACCCGGCTTCGGTGTGCAGCCTGGCGTAGTCGCCCTGCGCCTGGGCGTAGCGGATCTGGCTCCTGGTGATGAACCTGGTGACCCCGCCGAGCTCGACGGCGATCGTCTCGTCCTCAGGGGCGGCCGCGGTAGCGGTCCCGGACCCGGGGTCGGCGGCCGCCACGACGCGACGCACTGCCTCCGCGAGGCGATCGGCCCGGACCGGCTTCATGACGTAGTCCGTCGCGTCGATGGCGAACGCGTCGACGGCGTGCTGGTCGTGGGCCGTGACGAAGACGACCTGGGGCCGCTCCACGAACCTCGCGATGACCCGCGCGAGCTCCATGCCGTCGAGCCCGGGCATGGAGATGTCGGAGAAGACGACGTCGATGTTGCCGCCGTCGAGCGAACGCAGCGCGTCGGCCCCGCTCGAGGCCGTCATGACCTCGGCGATGCGGTGGTCCTGGCGCAGCAGCCAGCTGAGCTCCTCGAGCGCAGGGGCTTCGTCGTCCACGACGAGCGCGCGCAGCGCTGCGCCCGCGGGGCCGACGGTGGCGTCCTGCGGGCGGCGGGGCTCCGGGTCGGCGGAGGGCGCGCCAGCCATGGGGGAGAGCCTACGACGTGGGATGGACCCCGGGGGCGTACTTGGGCACCCGGAATGTGACCTTCGTCCCGGCTCCGGGCGCGGTCTCGACCACGAGGCCGAAGTCGTCGCCGTAGACCTGCCGCAGGCGCGCATCGACGTTGCCCAGCCCGACGTTGTCGCCCTCCGCCCCGCCGTCGAGCACGCTCCTGATCGCCTGCGGGTCCGAGCCCACCCCGTCGTCCTCGATGGTGATGACGGCCTCGGCGCCCTCGTCGCTCGCGGAGATGCTGACGTGGCCACCGCCCTCCTTCGAGGCCAGCCCGTGCCGGACCGCGTTCTCGACGAGGGGCTGGATCGCCAGGTAGGGCACCGTCACGGGCAGCACCTCCGGGGCGATCAACAACGAGATCCGCAGCCGGTCGCCGAACCTCGCCTGCTCGAGCACGAGGTACCGCTCCACGTTGCGCAGCTCCTCGGCCAGCGTGGTGAACGCACCTCCCCGGCGCAGGGCGTACCGCGTGAAGTCGGCGAACTCGAGCAACAGCTCACGGGCGCGCTCGGGGTCGGTCCGTACGAAGGAGGCGATGGCCGCCAGTGAGTTGTAGATGAAGTGGGGGCTGATCTGGGCGCGCAGCGCGCGCAGCTCGGCCTCCATCGTGCGGGTGCGCTGGTGGCCGAGGTCGGCGAGCTCGGCTTGCGTGGCCATCCACCCCGCGACCTCCTCCGTCGCCCGGGCGAGACCGGCCGAGGCGTGCGGACCGTATGCCGCGATGGCGGCGACCACGCGTTCACCGGTGACCACGGGCGCGATCACGGCCGTCCTGGCGGGGCAGTCGGGGTCGGGGCACTGCACCTGGCCGGCCCGCAGGACGATGGTTCGCCCGGTGCGGAGCACCTCCTCCGCGTGTCCTGGTGCGTCGGCGGCGTGGTGCTCCGGCGCTCCGTCCCAGGCCAGCAGCCCGCTCGCATCGCAGACGGCCACCCCCGGGGACCCCAGGAGCTCGCGCAGGTGCTTGGCGGCCTTGGTCGTGCCCTCGGCCGTCAGGCCGTCCTGCAGGTGGCGGGCTGCCATCGAGGCGGTGTGGAGCGTGGCGTGCGTGGCGTGGTCGACCTCGGAGACGAAACCCCGGGCGGCGTTGCGGCCATGACGCACCAGCCGCACCAGGGCGTAGACCAGCACCATGGCGCCCGCGACAAAGATCGCGGTGGGGAGGTTGAAGCTGCCCGACACATCGCGCACTCTAGGCGGAGTCGTGGCCTCCGAGCCGGATCGCGGGCCTGAGCGCCATCGCGAGCGCAGGGCCTCATCACGAGCGCAGGGCCTGATCGCGGGCTCGGAGCGGATCGGCCAACGCCTAGGCTGCTCCCCGTGGTCGACGTCATCGCTTCGCTTCGCCCCCTCGCCGACCTGCCCGGGGTCCCGGAGAAGATCGCAGCCGCCCGCGAGGCGTGTGAGCGGCTGCGCTGGCACGAGGCGCTGCGACGCCGCATCCCCGAGGCTGCGGCCGAGTCGCGGGTGCGAGGTGCCCAGGCCAGCGCGGCGCTGGAGGGCGCGACGGTGCCGCTCGACCTGGTGCGTGACGTCATGCGCGGCGCAGCCCAGTGGCCGCTCGAGCCCGACCCTGTCGAACGCGTGGCCCGCGGAGCGGTGACCGCCACCGCCGAGAGCGAGCACGTGCGGAGCCTGGTCGCCAGCGCCCCCCTCCAGGCCCTTGCGAGGCTGCACGTCGCCGCAGCCTCGGGCCTCCTCCCGGACCACCAGCTGGGTCGGCCCCGGATCGAGGGGGAGTCCAGCGCGGAGCTCCTCGACCTCGGGGCGGCCCCGGGTGCGAGCGAGCTGCGTGACCGGCTCGAGCTCCTGGTCGGTGTGATGACGGCAGGTTCCGCAGTGCCGGCCCTGGTCGTCGCGGCGCTGGCCCACGCGGAGATCGCGACCCTGCGCCCCTTCGTTCGCGGCAACGGCGTCGTGGCGCGGGCCGTCGAGCGCGCCCTGGTGCAGGCCACCGGGCTCGACCCCACCGGGGTCGTCGTCACCGAAGCTGGGCACGCCACCCAAGGCGGGCCGGCCTATCTCGGCGCGCTCGCGGCATACGGAACCGGCAGTCCGGAGGGGCTGGGACTGTGGATCGGGCACTGCGCCGACGCCATCGTGGCGGGCGCGGCGCAAGGCGAACAGATCTGCGACGCGGTGCGTGCGGGGCGGCTCACCTGACCCGTTCGTGGGGACACGCGCGGCACCCACGGACAGGTGAGGCATTGGATTTCCTGCGTCGCCCGGACGTATTGGATTTCCTGCTTCGCCCGGACGTATTGGATTTCCTGCTTCGCCCGGAAGTCAAGGCTTTCCTTTGCCCCGGAGCGGGGGTACACATGGAGGCAAGTCGACGGTCGTGAGGCCGACGACCACCGTGACTCCATCGGGCACCCACGCGCGGGCAGTCCACTGGTGGACCGATCGTGACGGGCTTGTCCCGGTGCGACAACTACAGAATGCACGCCTGGTAACCCGTGGCGGATCACGGTGCGATGGCACCCCGCTGCGCGGGGTGCCATCCTTCGGTTCGTGGCGGTTTGCGCGCGATGGGCGTCTGTCGCTGCGACGCGACGCCAAAACTCGCCCCGAAACGCGCCGGATCGAGTTGCGGTTGAAGGGTAAATGGTCCACCATGAAGACGTCCGCTCCCCCTTGTGGGTAGAGCGGATCGGCGCACCGGCTCCTCCCCCCCGGAGCTTGGCGCGTCGACGGCCCCGGTTGTCCCCCCGACCGGGGCCGTCCCCTTTCCTCCTTCAATGCAGCCTCCTGCAATGAAGCCTGCTGCAAGGCAGCCTCTTCCAACCCTGCCTCGTGCAAGGCTTCTGAGGTGCGCCGGAACGGCGCCGTGGTGGCTGCGCTCGTCCACAGCGGCGACAGGCCTGGCGGATGGGTCCACAGGACGCCACGTGGTGGTGGCTCCGGTGAATGCGCAGGCCCAGGCTGACGGGCATGGACCACAGGGTGATGGGCGTGATCGGCGCGTCAGGCGGGCTGGGGGTGTCGACCCTGGCTGTCGCGCTCGCGGTGCGCGCCGGTCCGCGCGTGGGCGCCACGGTGGCCATCGACGGAGCGCCCGACGGCGGTGCCCTGGATGTGACGGCCTGCCTCGAGCACCTGCCCGGCCTGCGCTGGCCAGACCTGGCGGCAGCGCAGGGTGCACTCGACGGAGCAGCGCTGCTGCGGGCCCTGCCCAGTGAGGCGACGACCAGAGTCCTTTCCGGTGGTTACCCAGGGCTGAGCGATGACGTGGTGGGCGCCGCGGTGGCGGCCCTGGCGCGGGTCTGTGGTGTGGCCGTGGTCGACCTCGGCTGCTCCCTGTGGCTGGCGAACCGGTGCACGGAGCTGGTGGTTGTGGTGGGTACGTCCTCGCGCCACCTCGCGGACGCGATGACCTTGGCCGAGGTGGTCCACGAGCTCGGTCGTCCTGCGGTCCTCGTCGTGAGGACGGGTCGAGGCGACCCGGTCGGCCCCGAGGAGGTGGCGGTCCACCTCGACCTGCCCCTGGTGGGGACGCTTCGCGATGACTCGCGGATCGCGGCCGACGCGGACCGCGGTCGTACTCCGGGCAGTCGTTCCTCGGGGGTGCTGTCGGCCCTGGCCGACTCACTGTTGGGAGCCGGGGCGCCGGACGCCCGGTCCGAGCACCCGGTGGGCGCGTGAGGACGGTGGGCCGATGAGCCAGGAGGCTCTGATCGTGGACCGGATCCGCCGTGGCCAAGGACCAGACTCGGCTGCGGTGACCGATGTCGCCGCGGCCGACGTTGCCCGACTCGGCGACGGGGGCGTGGAGTCCGCGCGCAGCGTGCTGGCCTCCGAGGTCCTTGGACTCGGCCCCCTGGAGGCCTGTGTCGCCGACCCCGACGTCACGGACGTCCTCGTCAACGGTGACGGCTCGGTGTGGCTCGATCGGGGGAGGGGTGGCGTGCAACGGGCCGATGTCGACCTCGAACCGTCGGCAGCGCGACGGTTGGCCGTGCGGCTCGCGGGGCTTGCCGGGCGACGACTGGACGAGAGCCAGCCGTGGGTGGACGGCCTGTTGCCCAGCGGCATCCGGCTGCACGCGATCCTCCCGCCGCTGGTCGACGGCGGCCCCCACGTGAGCCTGCGGGTGCCTCGTGCTTCCGGGGTCGGGCTGGGGGCACTGCGGGCTCGGTGCATGTTCGATGGTGCGGTCGAGGAGCTGCTGCGCGGCCTGGTGCTCGGCCGCTGCTCCTTCGTCGTCAGCGGTGGGACCGGGTGCGGCAAGACCACCCTGCTCGCGGCCATGTTGGCCGAGGTGCCCGAGGCGGAGCGGATCGTCGTCGTGGAGGACGTCCGCGAGCTGGCCGTGGCCCATCCTCACGTCGTGCGGCTCCAGGGTCGTGGACCCAACATCGAGGGTCAGGGCGCGGTGGGGCTCGTCGACCTCGTCCGGCAGGCCCTTCGCATGCGACCCGACCGGCTCGTGGTGGGTGAGGTGCGCGGGGCTGAGGTGCGCGAGATGCTCGCGGCCCTCAACACCGGCCACGAGGGCGGCTGCGGCACCCTGCACGCGAACGCGCCTGCGGACGTGCCACGCCGCTTCGATGCACTCGGTGCGCTCGCGGCGATGCCGAGGGACGCCGTGCAGACCCAGCTCTCCAGCGCGGTGCAAGCGGTGGTCCACGTCGAACGCGGGGTGAGAGGGCGGCGGGTCGCCTCCCTGTCGGTGATCAGGTGGACCGGCGACGAGACGGTCTGCGACCTCGCGCTGGATGTCGCTTCCGGACGCCAGGGCCCCGGATGGGCCCGGCTGGCCACCCTGACCGGAGGACGGGTGTGAGGATCGCCCTGATGGCCGGACTGCTGGTCGCCGCCGCGACCTTGTGGCCCGTCTCCCGCAGTCATCTGCCCATGCGGGAGGGCGGCCAGGGAGGCGACGAGATCCGACCCGCCGGCGTCGCTCGCAGCCGCGGATGGCGCCGTGGGTCTCGTCGAGTGGCCTTCGACGCGGCTCTCGCCGAGCTCGTCGCGGCCGTCGCTGCCCCTCTGCGTGCCGGGGTCGTTCCAGCGGTTGCTCTGGCTGCGGCCGAGCCGAGCTGCGCCGACGACCCCGTGCTCGCCCGCCTGGTGCGAGACCTCGTCGAGGCGACGCGGGCGGGCGCGCCGGCGGCCGAGGTGTGGCTGCGTCACGCCCAATCCCAGGGCAGCGCCGATCTGCAGTTCGTGGGGCGAGCCTGGGCTCTCAGCGAACGGACCGGGGCGCCGCTGGCCGAGGCGCTCGACTCGTGTGAGGGAGTCCTGCGGGCGCGGGAGCGCGGACGACAGCGGCTCGCCAGCGCCGCCGCAGGCCCGCGAGCCTCGATGGCCGTGTTGTGCCTGCTCCCCGCGAGCGGTCCCCTCGTCGGTGCAGCGGTCGGGGTGGATCCTGGCGCACTCTATTTCTCGTCGCCCGCCGCGACAGGCAGTCTCGTGCTCGGGCTGTCCCTGGCCGCCGGGGCCTGGTGGTGGAGTCGCCGGATCCTCCGTCGGGCGACATGACGCTGCTCGCCCTGCTCCTGGTCGGGCTGGCCACGGCCTTGTGGCCGAGCCGGTCTGGGCAAGGAGGGCTTGGACGGCAAGGAGGGCTTGGACGGCAAGGAGGGCTTGGACCGCAAGGAGGGCCGGGAGGGGATCGGCACCATGCGTCGACGGGCATCGTGGCTTGGCCGACCGTCGCCTTCTTCCGCGACCGGAGACCCACCCGACGGCGCCACCTCGCGTCGTCGGACGAAGTGGCCGATGCGCTGGTCCTCATCAGCCTGGCCCTTCGCGCTGGCCTCCCGCTGGTCGAGGCCCTGCACCAGGTCCAGGCGGCGTCGACCGGTCGGGTGCGCGGCGAGCTGGCGGCGGTCGTCGCAGCACTGCGTTGGGGACGTCCTGCCCGCGAAGCGTGGTCCTACGCGGGACCGGGCTGGCGGCCGGCTGCGCTGGCGACCCACATGTCCGAACAGACGGGGGCGGCCCCGGCAGCACTCATCGACAGGGCGGCTGCACGGCTTCGCGAGGAGCGCGAACGCGAGCGCGAGCGGGCGGCGGCTCGCGCCGGAGTGCTGCTCGTGCTGCCCCTGGGGCTGGGTTTCCTGCCGGCCTTCGCCTGCACGGCAGTCGTCCCCGTCGTCCTGAACCTCGCCTCGGGTGTCCTGTCGGGAGCATCGTGATCCGCCATCGCCTCGGATACGGGGCCTGCGTGGCCGGGACTGTCCACAGGCGTACCCGCCCTGGCTTCGCGTGCACAGGCCTGAGATGCAGTGCTGGCGGGGGGTGCGCAGACGCGCTGAACTCGGCTGGAACAGGGCGCAGTGCCCGACCTACCACCAAGGAGTCAGCGTGAAATGCAAACTGGTTCAACGAGTTTCGACGCTTCGTCAGCACACCGAAGCAGGCATGACCACGGCGGAGTATGCCGTCGGCACGCTCGCCGCGTGCGCCTTTGCCGCCGTCCTGCTCGCCGTCGTGCGGTCGGGGGCCGTCAAGTCCGCCCTGGCGTCCGTGATCGCCACCGCGCTCGGGTCGGCGGGCTAGGACGCGAGGGCGGGATGGCGACGGCCGAGTTCGCCTGCGCCATCCCCGCCCTGGTCCTCGTGCTCGTCGTGGCCTTGTCGGCGATCACCACCGTGACCGACCAGGTGCGCTGTGTTGACGCCGCGCGCGCCACGGCGCGAGCCCTCGCTCGCGGAGACGATGATGCGGTAGCCCTCGAGGTGGGGCACCGGCTCGCGCCTCCGCGGGCCGCCTTCTCCGTGACGCGCTCCGACCGGGATGTCTGGGTCGTGGTTCGGGGAGCTCCGTCCCCAGGACTGCGGTGGCTGGGGTCAGGGGCGTCCCCGACGGGTCAGGCGGTGGCTGCGCGCGAGGACGTCGACTCCAGTGATGCCCTGCTCGGGTCGGAGGCCCTGCCATGAGCTGGCGTGGGTTCGGCCGAGGTGAGCTCGGCCGGCGTGGGTTCGGCCGGCACGGTCGCGGGGAGATCGGCGGGGTGACGGTGGTCATCGTGGCGGCCGTGGGGGTGGCCTTCGTCCTGATCGTGGGCGCGCTGGCCCTGTCGAGCGCGGTCGTCGCCACCCACCGTGCGCGGTCCGCCGCCGACCTCGGCGCCTTGGCGGCGGCGCAGGCGTTGCAGGCTGGGGCAGATCCACGGGCGGCCTGCGCCGCCGGGGCCTCGGTCACGGCGAGGAACGGCGCGCGGCCTCAGGGGTGCTTCGTGGCGGGGGACGGTTCGGTCACGGTGAGGGCCAGGGTGACAGCGGGCTTCTCGCTGCCGGGACTGGTGGCCGGGACCACGACGGCGACGGCCCGTGCTGGGCCGTCGCCGTGATGGTGCTCGCGGTCAGTCGCGGTCAGTCGCGGGGCGCGGGGTCGCGACCCATGATCTTGTCGGCCACCGTGCGGTGGCCCGGGTGCGCCGAGTCGTCCGCCGCGGCGGGCCTGTCGTTCGAGGTCTCGTCGTCCGCCCGCTCGGTCCGGTCGTCGGTCCGCTCGCCGGCCGTGTCGGGAGTGCCAGCGGTCTGGGCATCGGACACGTGCGCGTCGTGTGAGTCACCGGCAACCGTGTCGCCGCTGTCCCGCTCGAGCACCTGGGTGGAGTCGGCGGACCTGGTCCCGGTACTGGTCCCGGTGGCGGCCCCGGTCTCGGTCTCGGTCCCGGTATGGGACTGGGTCCGCCCGTCAGGAGTCACGCTGTCCGGCTCGGCATCGGACGAGTGGCGGCCAGTCGTGGCGTCGGTGTCGGTCGTCCCCGCGCCTGCGTAGGTCGCGGTGGGTGCAGCGTCCGCGTCGCGGGCACCGCGCGGCCCACCAGCCCCAGTGGCGGCGGCCCCGACACCAGCAGCTCCCGCCGCGCCCGCACCTGCAGCAGCCGTCCGCGAGGCGAACTCCTGCTCGACCTTGCGGCGCTCGTCTGCACGCACCCGCTCCTCGCTGGCCTTCTCGCGGGAGGCGAACTCCTCTTCACGCGAGGCCAGCTCGCTGTCGCGCTCGCGGTCATGGTCGGCCAGGCGGGTCTGGAACTCCTCGTCCCGGATGCGGTCCCGCTCGGCGAGGGCGCTCTGGTGGGTCTCCTCGGCGCGGGCCCGCTCGTCGGCGCGAATGCTTTCCTCGAGCTTGGCCTGACGCTCGGCGTCCTTGGCCTCACGGATTGGACGGCGCCTGCGCTTGATGCTTCCCCGGATCATCGCCAGGCCGAGGACGAGGAGGAGCATCGCCACGGCGCCGGTGGCGAGCATGGCCAGCGGGGTCATTCCCCAGTGGTAGCCGGAGAGCTCCATGTCCACCGGCGAGGTGAGCGAGTCGGTCGCCAGGAAGAGCACGACACCCGCGGCGAGGGCGAGCAGAACAAGGATCAGTCCGAACACGATCACGGGTCGAAACCTCCGACACATCAAGGGTGCGTGGTGCACCGTCCGAAGGGTGCGGGGGCACCCTTCGCTTCGACCCTAGCCGCTGGCCTGCGGGTTTGCCCCTTTCGTCACGTCCGTTCCTTGCCGAGGGCGGACGCGGCCGGCAGCTGGACCTGGCGTCGATCGGACCCCCGTGGCGCGTGGGCCAGCACCGCCCGCAACAGTGCCACGGCCCCGGCCTTGTCGAGCGGTTCGTTGCCGTTGCCACACTTCGGCGACTGCACGCAGGCGGGGCAGCCGCTCTCGCAGCGGCAAGAGCGGACCGTCTCGAGAGTCGAGTCGAGCCAGAGCTCGAAGGAGTCGAACGCGCGCTCGGCGAAGCCTGCACCCCCGGGGTGCCCGTCATAGACCATGATCGTCGGCAGCCCGGTATCAGGATGCAGGGCGGTGGACACGCCCCCGATGTCCCACCGGTCGCAGGTCGCCACCAGAGGCAGCATGCCGATCCCCGCGTGCTCGGCAGCATGGGCGGCACCAGGGATGTCAGGCTCACCCACGCCGGCCGCCTCGAGCCACTCGACCGGCATGGTCCACCACACCGCGCGGGTGCTGAGGGTGCGCTGCGGCAGGTCGAGGGGGTGGGTCCCGATCACCTCGCCGCTGGCCAGCCGCCGCAGGAAGGACGTCACCTGCGTGTGCACCTGCACCGTCCCGAACGACACCCGCACCGGCCCCCAGTCCACGCTGCGCTGCGCACTGACGATGTCGAACGCGCTCACCGACTGCGCGAACGTGCTCCAGCCGGGGTCGCCCCTCACGACGGTCGCCGTCCCGTGGTCGAGGTCGAGGTCGGTCACGACATAGCTGTCGCCCTGGTGCACGTGCACCGCCCCCGTGTGCACCTGCGTGTGCGCCGACGCCTCGTCGATGGTGCCCAGCACCCGGCCGGTGCGCTGGTCGACGATCCCCACGACCTCGCCGGCTCCCCGCAGCGACACGTGGTCGGAGGCCCGGTCGGTGCGTGCCCAGTACCAGCCGCTCGGTCGCCGACGGAGGATCCCGCGCGCCACCAGGGCGTCCACGAGCCCGCGTGCCTGGTCGCCGAACATCGCGAGGTCCGCCTCCCGCAAGGGCAGCTCGGCCGCCGCGGCGGCGAGGTGCGGCCCGAGGACGTGCGGGTTGTCGGGGTCGAGGACAGTGGCCTCCACCGGTTGTCCGAAGACCACGTCGGGATGGTGCACGACATAGGTGTCGAGCGGGTCGTCGGCTGCGACGTAGATCGCCAGCGACCGGGTCCCGGCCCTCCCGGCGCGCCCGGCCTGCTGCCACAACGACGCTCGCGTGCCGGGCCACCCGGCGAGCAGCACGGCGTCGAGTCCGCTGATGTCGATCCCCAGCTCCAACGCGTTGGTCGCCGCGAGTCCCACGATCGCCCCCGAGCGCAGCGATCGCTCGAGCGCGCGGCGCTCCTCCGGCAGATAACCGCCCCGGTATGCCGCGACGGCACCTCCCAGCGCGGGCTCCACCTCCATCAGCGTCCGGCGGGCGCTGGTCGCCAGGGCCTCCACCCCGGCGCGGGACTTGGCGAAGGCCACCGTCTGCACCCGCCCGGAGACCAGGCTCGCGAGCAGGTCGGCCGCCTCGGAGGTGGCCGACCGGCGACCCGCACCCTCTCCGAGGAGTCCCGGTTCCCACAGGGCGAAGGTCATCGCCTCACGAGGTGAGCCGTCCTCCGTGACGGGCGCGACCGGCATACCGACGAGGCGCGAGGCGTGGGCCGCCGGGTCGCGCACCGTCGCCGAGGCGAGCACGAAGGTGGGATAGGAGCCGTAGCGTGCGCACACACGGCGCAGACGACGCAGCAACGCCGCGAGATGGGAGCCGAAGACTCCCCGGTAGGTGTGGCACTCGTCGATGACGACGTAGCGCAGCGCCCGCAGGAACGGCGCCCACCGCTCGTGCAGGGGTAGCAGGGAGTGGTGCACGAGGTCGGGGTTGGTCAGCACGAAGTGGGCGTGGTCGCGGATCCAGCGACGCTCCTCGGTCGCGGTGTCACCGTCATAGGTCGCGGCCCGCACCCCTGGCACGGCCATCGCCTGCACCCGGGCGAGCTGGTCGGCCGCGAGGGCCTTGGTGGGGGACAGGTAGAGCGCTGTCGCTCCGCGACCCGACGGCGCCAGCGCCCCTTCCACCACGGCGGACAGCACGGGTAGGAGGTAGCCGAGACTCTTGCCCGACGCCGTGCCCGTCGCCATGACCACGTGCGACCCGTCGTGGGCCAGGTCGGCGGCCTCCCGCTGGTGGGACCAGAGGGAGGTGACCCCGGCGTCGGCGCACGCGGCATACACACTGGGGTCGACCCATGTGGGCCAGTCAGCGAGCGATGCGGCCCGCGCGGGCACCTCGTGCACGTGCAGCAGCCGCTCGGCTCGCACTCCCGACGCGAGGCCGGCCAGCACCGACTGGGGGTCGAACGGAGCACGGCTCGTCCCGGCGGAATCGGGTGCGGTGGGACCAGAGGTGGACATTGCCGCTACCGTAATCCCGAGGGCAGACGGTGCACCCGTCTGCTCACCAGTGATGGCACCAGCGATGGCAACAGAAGGGGTGAGCGTGGACCTGTCGGTCTCCAGCAGCGAACAGGGCGCCGTGACGATCGTCCACGTGGCGGGCGAGATCGACGTATACACCGCTCCGCTGCTCCGCGAAGTGCTCGACAAGCAGGTGGCTGCGGGTCGCACCGACCTCGTCGTCGACCTCGAGAAGGTCACCTTCATGGACTCCACGGGCCTCGGCGTGCTCGTCGGCAGGCTCAAGCTCGTGCGTGGTCAGAACGGCACCCTGCGCATCGTCAGTGCCCAGGAGCGGATCCTCAAGGTCTTCAAGATCACCGGTCTGGACAAGGTCTTCCACATCTACCCCACGGTCGACGAGGCCTCCGAGGCGTCGAACGTCTGACGAAGTCGGCGTGATGAATTCTCTGTGACCCTGCTCACGCGGCGTCACATACCCTGTGACGTGCATTACCCTCGCCTGCAACGTCCCCTCTGTGGTGCGCCGTCGTGGCGTGCCCTTGGGCGGTCCTGAATGATTCCCCATCGAGGAGGATGGAATGTCGCGCCTTGCGCCTGCCGCCACCGCTGCTGACCTGCAGCTTGACGGCACCAATCTCACCCTGGTCTTCGCCGTGCTCGCCATTGCGATCATCGCGCTGGTCATGGGTGTGTTCTTCCGCCAGCAGGTTCTGGCGGCCGACCCCGGCACCGAGAAGATGCAGGAAATCGGCGCTGCCGTGGAAGAAGGCGCCCAGGCGTACCTCGCCCGCCAGTTCAAGACCCTGAGCGTCTTCATCGTCCTGGTCTTCGGCCTGCTGCTCCTGCTTCCCGCCGACACCTCCGAGGTTCGATGGGGTCGGTCCGCGTTCTTCGTCGTCGGCGCACTGTTCTCCGCCGCCATCGGCTACCTCGGCATGAGCCTGGCCGTCAAGGCCAACGTCCGGGTCGCGTCCGCCGCCCGCGGCGGCGACCGCGACTCGGGTATGCGGATCGCCTTCCGTACCGGTGGCACCGTCGGCATGGCGACCGTGGGCCTCGGCCTGCTCGGCGCCTCCGTCGTGGTCCTGCTCTACCAGGGCGACGCCCCCAAGGTGCTCGAGGGCTTCGGCTTCGGCGCCGCCCTGCTCGCCATGTTCATGCGTGTCGGCGGTGGCATCTTCACCAAGGCCGCCGACGTCGGCGCCGACCTCGTCGGCAAGGTCGAGGCCGGCATCCCCGAGGACGACCCGCGCAACGCCGCGACGATCGCCGACAACGTGGGCGACAACGTCGGCGACTGCGCCGGCATGGCCGCCGACCTGTTCGAGTCGTATGCCGTGATGCTGGTGGCCGCGCTCATCCTGGGTTCCGCCGCCTTCGGCACCTACGGCCTGGTCTTCCCGCTGATCGTGCCCGCAATCGGTGCGGTCACCGCCCTCATCGGCGTCTTCATCACGCGGGTCAAGCCCGGCGAAAACGCCCTCTCGGCGATCAACCGCGGGTTCTACATCTCGGCCGTCATCGCCGCCGTGCTCTCCGGCGTGGCCGCCTACGTCTACCTGCCCGACACGTTCAAGGGGCTCGGCTCCGCCGACGAGACGATTGCCGCTCTCACCGGCGACCCGCGCCGCTCGGCGGTTCTCGCCGTGATCATCGGCATCGTGCTGGCCGCGGTCATCCTGTGGCTCACGGGCTACTTCACGGGCACCGACAAGCGCCCCACCAAGGACGTCGCCCGCACCTCCCTCACCGGCGCGGCCACGGTCGTCCTGTCGGGCATCGGCGTCGGCCTGGAGTCGGCCGTCTACACCGCGGTCATCATCGGCGCGGCCGTCTACGCAGCGTTCCTGCTCGGCGGTGGCTCGGTCGTCCTGTCGCTGTTCCTCATCGCGCTGGCCGGCTGTGGTCTGCTGACCACGGTGGGCGTCATCGTGGCGATGGACACCTTCGGACCGGTCTCCGACAACGCCCAGGGCATCGCCGAGATGTCCGGCGACGTCGACGGCGAGGGCGCGCAGATCCTCACGGACCTCGACGCAGTGGGCAACACCACCAAGGCGATCACCAAGGGCATCGCGATCGCGACCGCCGTGCTGGCGGCCACCGCGCTCTTCGGCTCCTACTCCGACGCCTGGAAGGCCAAGTTCGAGCCCATCTTCACGGCCCTTCAGCAGAAGACCCAGACCGACCTGATGGCCAAGGTCCAGAGTGGCGCCCTGACCCAGGAGGCCGCGCAGGCGCAGTTCTCCTCGACCCTCCAGAAGGCCGCCGCGCCGTTCGACCTGCAGATCGTCACCCCGAGCGTGCTGGTCGGGCTGCTGCTCGGCGCGGCCGTCGTGTTCCTGTTCTCCGGACTGGCCATCAACGCGGTGACCCGCGCCGCCGGCGCCATCGTCTTCGAGGTGCGCCGCCAGTTCCGCGAGCACCCCGGGATCATGGACTACACCGAGAAGCCCGAGTACGGCCGCGTGGTCGACATCTGCACCAAGGACTCGCTGCGTGAGCTCGCGACGCCGGGTCTGCTCGCCGCCCTCACCCCGGTCGCCGTCGGCTTCGGCCTCGGCATCGGGCCGCTGGCCGGCTTCCTCGCCGGTGCGATCGGCACCGGCTGCCTGATGGCCGTGTTCCTCGCCAACTCCGGTGGGTCGTGGGACAACGCGAAGAAGATCGTCGAGGACGGCACCCACGGTGGCAAGGGCAGCGACGCCCACGCGGCCACCGTCATCGGTGACACCGTCGGTGACCCGTTCAAGGACACCGCCGGTCCGGCCATCAACCCGCTGATCAAGGTCATGAACCTCGTCTCGGTGCTCATCGCCCCGGCGGTCGTCACCCTCTCGATCGGCGACGACAAGAACAACGTGGTCCGCTACGGCATCGCTGCCGCCGCGATCATCATCGTCATCGCCGCGGTCGCCGTGTCCAAGGCACGCGACCTGGCGATCGGTGGCGACGGAGACGGTGAGGCTGCCGCGAGGTTCGACGCAGCCGCGCCCGACTCGGGCGAGGCCGAGACCGCTCCCGGCAAGGCAGTCGACGACGCCACCGACGCTGCCGACGCTGCCGACTCGGTCGAGGAGCCGGCGAAGCGCTAGCTCCACGGCATACCCACGCCTGCTGGAACGGACGGGCCGGCTCACCCACCTGGGTGAGCCGGCCCTTTCCGTCACCCCGGAAAATCGGCCACTCGCCCGGAAGCAGCCGGGGTATGCCGCGTGCTCACGACCGCGCGTAGGGTCGCGCCATGGACCCGCAGCGCTCGTTCCACATCTCGCAGGTCACCACCGACGACCTGGTCGACCTGCTGCCCCTGATGCGGGCGTACTGCACGTTCTACGAGAGCAACCCGGCCGACGAGGACCTGCGCGCGATGGCCGCCGCCTTCCTCGACGAGGGTGCGGGCGGCACCCAGCTGATCGCTCGCGAGGGCTCGGGTCAGGCGCTCGGCCACGCCACGATGCTCTGGACCTGGGACACCACCCTCGCCCAGCCGCTGGCGGTGATGGAGGACCTGTTCGTCACGGAGCACGCCCGTGGTCGGGGAGTGGGTGCGGGGCTCATCGAGGCGTGTCGTCGGCTCGCAGCCGACCGCGGGGCGGGCTGGCTGGCGTGGGAGACCGCGCCGGACAACGAGACCGCCCAACGGCTCTACGACGGGCTGGGGGCCCAGCGCGACACCTGGTACGCCTATCGCCTGCCGACGGACCGGCCCGCATCCTAGGCTGGGGCCATGCAGAGTCCGCTCTTTGACCAGGCCAACCTCGAAGTCCAGGCGCAGCAGCGGTTCGCGCTGCAGAACCCCCAGATGCTGCGGGTCCACCTCGGTGGCGACGTCCTCGCCGTCAAGGGAGCGATGGTGTCCTACCAGGGGCAGATCCGCTTCGACCACGAGAAGGCAGGCAGCGTCGGCAAGCTCTTCAAGAAGGTCGTGACCGGCGAGGACGTCTCGCTGATGCGGGTCTCGGGGGAGGGCGACGTCTTCTTCGCGTCCGAGGCGGGCTTCGTCTTCCTCATCGACCTCACCGGCGACGCGTTGTCGGTCAACGCCCGCAACCTGCTGGCCTTCGACTCCACCATCGAGTGGGACATCAAGCGGGTGCAGGGTGCCGGGATGCTCAGCGGCGGGCTGTTCAACACCACCCTCCACGGCACCGGGACGGTCGCGATCCACACGGTCGGGCAACCGGTGATCCTCGACTGCAGCCAGCAGCCCACCTACGTCGACGTGCAGGCCTGTGTGGGTTGGTCGGCCAACCTGGTGCCTCAGGTGGTGTCGAGCATGAACGTGCGTTCGATGCTGCGCGGTGGTTCGGGCGAGGCCTTCCAGTACGCCTTCTCCGGGCCGGGCTTCGTCGTGGTCCAACCAAGCGAGTGGACGCCGCCCGCGGCCCAGGGCGGTGGCGGCGGAGGCGGGTTCAACCTCGGCGGCCTGCTCGACGGATGACCACCCCCACACCGCGCGCCGACGCCGAGCTGGTCGCCCGCCTGCGGGCCGACCTGGTCGCCGCGGCATACACGGTCGAGGCGGTCGGTGAACTGCTGGGACCACTCGCGGCAGCGGCCCTCGCCCGGGAGCAGGTGCTGCCCGCGCAGCGGGTCACCGTCGACGTCGGCACCCCGCTCGCGACCCTGGTGCGCCTCTTCGCGCTGGGAGACGCCGTCGACAGCGAGGAGGCGGCGGCCGCTCTCCCCACCCTGGGGTTGTCCGGTGCGACGGCGCTGCGCCTGGTGGCACCGCAGGGGCCGGGCGTCGTCTCGACGTGCGACCTGCGGCCCTACGGCGACGACGACCACGCGTGGTGGATCGCCTCCGACCTCACCGAGCTGCAGACCCGGGCGCCCCTGCGCGAAGACCACGTCCTCGGGATCGGCGGTGCATCGACGACGCTGGCGTCCTGGACGCCGCGGCCGGCTGTCGAGCGAGCCCTCGACCTCGGCACGGGATGCGGGGTCCAGGCCCTGCATCTCGGCGCACACGCCAAACAGGTCACGGTCACCGACATCTCCACGCGGGCGCTGGACTACGCCCGGTTCAACGCACTGCTCAACGAGTGCGAGTGGGAAGTCGTCGAGGGTTCGATGCTGGATCCCGTTGCAGGACAACGCTTTGGGCTCATCGTCAGCAACCCGCCGTTCGTCATCACGCCGCGGACTCCAGACGTCCCGCTGTTCGAGTACCGCGACGGCGGCCAGGCCGGCGATGCGGTCGTCGCCGACCTCGTGCGCTCCATCGGGGCCCATCTCGAACGCGGTGGGGTGGCGCAGTTCCTCGGCAACTGGGAGGTCGTCGGTGAGGCCGACTGGCGCGACCGGGTGCGCGGCTGGGTTGCCGGCACCGGACTCGATGCCTGGATCGTCCAGCGCGACGTGCAGGACCCGGCGCAGTACGCCGAGACCTGGTCCCGCGACGGGGGTCACCACAGCGCCACGACCGAGTTCGCGACGATGTATGCCGCGTGGCTCGACGACTTCGCGTCGCGCGGCGTGAGTGCGATCGGTTTCGGGGTGATCACCCTGCAGCGGCCACTGGAGGAGCGGAGTCCCTTCGTCGAGCTGACCGAGGCGACCGGTCCGGTGGCCGCACCCATGGGTCCGCACGTCCTCTCCGGACTGCGGGCCCGCACCTGGCTGGCCGAGCACACTGACGACGAGGTCCTGGCCGTCGCGTGGCGTTGCGCCGACGACGTGACCGAGGAGCGGCACGGCCGGCCCGGTGCCGAGGACCCGTCGGTGATCCTGCTGCGCCAGGGTGGCGGGCTGCGCCGGGCGGTCCGGCTCGACACGGTGGGGGCGGCGCTGGTCAGCGTGTGCGACGGGACGCTGCCTGCCGACGCTGCCGTGGCGGCGATCGCCGAGCTGCTCGGCTCCGACGTGGGCGAGGTGCGCGCCTCGGCGGTCCCGCTGCTGCGCGAGCTCGTCGCCGACGGCCTGCTCGTCTGACGACGGCCCGCTTCCGGGACTGGCGGGGGCTCGCGAGTGAGTGACCTCTGGGACATTCGTCATGGGCGGGGCCGTTTGTGCAGGTGGGAAACCCTGTTGTGAGTGAGTGCTCACTCACTCATACTGATCCTCATGTCACCACGCGCCCCCGCGATGGCCCCCGAGGACCGCCGGGCCTCGATCATCTCCGCCACGATCCCGCTGTTGCGGGACAAGGGCCGGGGGATCAGCACCCGCGAGATCGCCAAGGCCGCGGGGATCGCCGAGGGCACGATCTTCCGGGTGTTCGAGAGCAAGGACGAGATCATCCACGCGTGCGTCCACGAGGCGTTCGACACGGCCGCCGTGAAGGCCGAGCTGGCCGCCGTGGACCGCGACCTGCCCCTGCGCGAACGCCTCGCCGCCGCGGTCACCGTCATGCAGAAGCACCTGCAGGGCATCTTCGCCCTGATGAGCGTCCTGCAGTCGTCCGGCCAACCGCTGCACCGCCCGATGGACGCGAAGGCGCTGCGGCGCCGCCAGGAGGGGACCGCCGAGCTCGACGAGGCCTTCACCTCCCTCATCGGTGACGATGTCGCCCTGCTGCGCATCCCGGTCAAGAACTTCATCGGCTACCTGCGGATGCTGACGCTCTCCAGCGTCCACCCGATGCTCGATGGCCAGGACTCCACGGCGGCCGAGCTCGTCGACGTCGTCCTCGAGGGCGCTCTCGCCCGCCCGACCACCGCGACCACGTCGCCCACCTCCAGGGGGAAGAAGTAGTGCTGATCCGGATCATTCGTGACTACCTGAAGCCCTACCAGGGCCTGGTCGCCTTCCTCGTGGGGCTCCAGCTGGTCGGCACCATGGCCTCGCTCTACCTGCCCAGCCTCAACGGCCGGATCATCGACGAGGGCGTCGCCAAGGGCGACACCGGCTACATCGTCAGGACCGGCGGATGGATGCTCGCCGTCTCGTTGGTGCAGATCGTCGCCACCGTCGCCGCGACCTACCTGGGGGCGAGGTCCGCCGCGGGTCTCGGCCGCGACCTGCGCGCCGGGATCTTCGCGAGGGTGGGCGACTTCTCCGCCCAGGAGGTGTCGCGGTTCGGCGCCCCGACGCTCATCTCGCGCAACACCAACGATGTCACCCAGGTGCAGACGGTCGTCTTCATGGGTGCGGCGATGATGGTGTCGGCTCCCATCATGATGGTCGGCGGCATCATCATGGCGCTGCGCGAGGACGTCGGGCTGTCGTGGCTGGTCGCCGTCGCCGTGCCGGCCCTGGCGCTGTCCGTGGCGCTGGTGATCCGCAGGATGATCCCGAACTTCCGCCTCATGCAGGAGTCGGTCGACTGGGTGAACCGCGTCCTGCGCGAACAGATCACCGGGATCCGGGTGGTCCGGGCGTTCGTCCGCGAGGACCACGAGCGGGCCCGGTTCGCCGAGGCCAACACGCAGTACACGGGGACGGCGCTCGCGGTCGGTCGGCTGATGGCGCTGGTCTTCCCGATCGTGATGCTGATCTTCAACGCCTCGACCGTGGCTGTCCTGTGGTTCGGGTCGCACCGGGTCGAGAACGGCCAGATGCAGATCGGCGAGCTGACCGCCTTCATGAGCTATCTGATGCAGATCCTCATGTCGGTCATGATGGCGACGTTCATGTCGATGATGATCCCCCGCGCTGCGGTCTCGGCGGGACGCATCACGGAGGTGCTCCACACCGACTCGACCGTCGTCCAGCCCTCCAGGCCGATCGCGATCCCCCGCACGGGAACGAGTGTCGAGCTCCGCGACGTCGAGTTCTGCTACCCCGGCGCGGATGTGCCTGTCCTGCAAGGCGTCTCGTTGACCGCCGAACCAGGGCGGACGACCGCCATCATCGGCAGCACCGGCTCCGGCAAGTCGACCCTCCTGTCCCTGATCCCCAGGCTCTACGACGTCACCGGCGGGTCCGTCCGCCTCGGCGGGGTCGACGTCCGGGACGCGACGCTCGAGGACGTCTGGTCGCGGATCGGACTGGTGCCGCAGAAGCCCTATCTCTTCACCGGTACGGTCGCCTCCAACCTGCGCTACGGCGACTCCGACGCCACGGACGACGAGCTGTGGGAGGCGTTGCGCATCGCCCAGGCGGACGACTTCGTGCGGGCCATGCCCGAGGGCCTGAACGCGCAGATCGCCCAGGGCGGCACGAACGTCTCGGGTGGGCAGCGCCAGCGGCTGGCGATCGCGCGGGCGCTGGTCTCCCGGCCCGAGGTGTTCCTGTTCGACGACAGCTTCTCCGCCCTCGACCTGTCCACCGACGCCAGGCTGCGGTCGGCGCTCAAGCCGGTTACCCGGCACACGGCGGTGATCGTGGTGGCACAACGGGTCTCGACCATCATCGACGCCGACCACATCGTCGTCCTGGACGACGGCTTGGTGGTCGGCGCAGGCCGCCACGACGAACTGCTCGAGACGTGCCCGACGTATGTCGAGATCGTCGAGTCGCAGCGATCTGCAGAGGAGGTGGCGGCATGAGCTCGGAGGGTGTGAAGACCGAGGAGGAGAAGGCTGCGGAGGCGCGGCGCGGTCCGGTGGCGAACGCCGCCCAGCGGCGGGGGCCGATGTCGATCGGCCTGCCGTCGGAGAAGTCTCGCAACTTCGGCCCCTCGGCCAAGCGACTGCTGTCCCTGCTCCGCCCCGAGCGGGCAGCCCTGTATGCCGTGTTGGCGCTGGCCGTGTGCAGCGTCGCCCTGAACGCCGTGGGGCCCAAGATCCTCGGCAAGGCGACCGACCTGATCTTCGCGGGGGTGGTCGGGAAGTCGTTGCCGCCCACCGCTACTCGCAACCAGGTCGTCGAGGCGTTGCGCGCGCGCGGCGACGACACCTTTGCCGACATGGTCGCCAGGATGCCCCACCTCGTGCCCGGTTCGGGGATCGACTTCGGTGCGGTCGGTCGGGTCCTGCTGTTCGTGCTCGCGCTCTATGCCGTGGCCAGCGTGCTGTCGTGGGCGAGTGGCTGGATCCTCACCGGCGCCGTCAACCGCACGATCTTCATCCTGCGTCGCGACGTGGAGGACAAGCTCAACCGGCTGCCGTTGCAGTACTTCGACGCGCAGCCGCGCGGTGAGCTGCTCAGCCGCGTCACCAACGACATCGACAACGTGGCGCAGAGCCTGCAGCAGACGATGAGCCAGCTGCTGACGTCGCTTCTCACGGTGGTCGCGATGGTCGGGATGATGCTCTACATCTCGCCGCTGCTCGCCCTGATCGCGCTCGTCACCATTCCCGTCTCGATGTTCGTCACGGCCACGATCGGCAAGCGCTCACAGAAGCACTTCGTGCAGCAGTGGAAGAGCACCGGTGAGCTGAATGCGATCGTCGAGGAGACGTTCACGGGGCACCAGCTGGTCAAGGTCTTCGGCCGGCAGGACGAGGTGCGCGCCGCCTTCCGGACCAAGAACGACGACCTGTTCGACGCCGGCTTCGGCGCGCAGTTCATCAGCGGCATCATCATGCCGACGATGATGTTCATCGGGAACCTCAACTACGTCGTGATCGCGGTGGTCGGCGGGCTCCGCGTGGCGAGCGGGTCGATGAGCCTCGGTGACGTGCAGGCGTTCATCCAGTACTCGAGGCAGTTCACCCAGCCGCTGACCCAGGTGGCGTCGATGGCGAACCTGCTCCAGTCCGGGGTGGCTTCTGCCGAAAGGGTTTTCGACGTCCTGGACGCTCCCGAGCAGCGCCCCGACGCAGCGGAGCCGACGACTCTGGAGGACCCGCACGGACGGGTGCAGTTCGAGGACGTGTCGTTCTCCTACGACCCGGCCAACCCCCTCATCGAGCACCTCGACCTCACCGTCGAGCCCGGTCAGACGGTGGCCATCGTCGGGCCGACCGGGGCCGGCAAGACCACCTTGGTCAACCTCATCATGCGGTTCTACGAGCTGGACTCCGGCCGGATCACACTCGACGGGGTGGACATCACCGACCTGACGCGGCACAACCTGCGCAACGAGATCGGCATGGTCCTGCAGGACACCTGGCTGTTCGGCGGCACCATCCGCGAGAACATCGCCTACGGCCGGCCCGGCGCCAGCGAGGAAGAGGTGCTGGCCGCCGCCACGGCGACCTACGTCGACCGGTTCGTGCACTCCTTCCCCGACGGCTACGACACGGTGCTGGACGCCGAGGGCGGCAACATCAGCGCGGGCGAGAAGCAGCTCATCACCATCGCGCGGGCGTTCCTGTCCGACCCGGCGCTGCTCATCCTCGACGAGGCGACCAGCTCGGTCGACACGCGCACCGAGCTGCTCGTGCAGAAGGCGATGTCGGCCCTGCGGCACGACCGCACCAGCTTCGTGATCGCGCACCGGCTCTCCACCATCCGCGACGCCGACGTGATCCTCGTGATGCGCGACGGCCAGATCGTCGAACAGGGTTCACACGACGAGCTGCTCGCCCGGGGTGGCGCCTACGCGGAGCTGTATGCCGCGCAGTTCAGCGGTGCGGCCGTGGACGTCGACACGGGCGAGGCCCCCGCGCCGGACCTGGCGGGCGCCAAGGTCTGAGCCAGCCCTGGCTGGTGGCGGCGTGCGCCCGGGTGCCGATTCGCGGCATACGCCCTAGGTTGGGCTGACCTCCGTCGACGCACCGCCCAGGAGCCGCTGATGTCCTTCCTCGCCCCTCTCGCCGTCCCGGCTGCCGACACCCTCATCGACGCCAACTGGCTGGACTACTCGCTGGTCGCGATCTACTTCGCGTTCGTCCTGGGGATCGGCGTCATCGCCCGGCGCTCGGTGTCGGACTCCATCGACTTCTTCCTGTCGGGTCGCTCCCTGCCTGCGTGGGTCACCGGTCTGGCGTTCATCTCTGCCAACCTCGGCGCCGTCGAGATCATGGGGATGTCGGCCAACGGCGCCAAGTACGGTCTGCCGACGGTGCACTACTTCTGGGTCGGTGCCATCCCGGCCATGCTGTTCCTCGGCGTCGTGATGATGCCCTTCTACTACGGCTCCAAGGTGCGGTCGGTCCCCGAGTTCATGTTCCGGCGGTTCGGCACCGGGGCCCACCTGGTCAACGCCATCAGCTTCGCCGTCGCCCAGCTGCTCATCGCCGGGGTGAACCTGTTCCTGCTCGGCTCGATCGTGCACGCGCTGCTCGGCTGGCCGCTATGGGTCGCGTTGATCGTCGCGGCGCTGATCGTGCTCTCCTACATCACCCTCGGCGGTCTGTCGGCCGCGATCTACAACGAGGTCCTGCAGTTCTTCGTCATCGTGGCGTCGCTGCTGCCGCTGACGCTGATCGGGTTGCACCGCGTCGGCGGGTACGGCGGGCTCAAGGACAAGCTGACCGCCTTTGCGGAGGCTGCGCCCGCGTCGGCCAAGGTCCCGCCTGCCGCCCAGCAGCTCGAGTCCTGGCCGGGGCAGGCGTTGTCCGGCTTCGACTCGGGGTTCCTGTCCGTCATCGGGATCGTCTTCGGCCTCGGCTTCGTGCTGTCCTTCGGCTACTGGACGACGAACTTCGTCGAGGTCCAGCGCGCGATGGCCTCGAAGTCCATCTCGGCCGCTCGCAAGACGCCGATCATCGGCGCCTTCCCCAAGATGTTCGTGCCCTTCATCGTGATCCTCCCCGGCATGGTCGCGGCCGTGCTGGTGAAGGAGATCATGGACCTGAAGAACGGCGGCACCCCTGCCGGTGGGGCCAGTGGCGAGGGGGTGAAGTACAACGACGCGTTGCTGCTGCTGATGCGCGACGTCCTGCCGAACGGCCTGCTGGGACTGGCGATCGCGGGCCTGCTCGCGGCATTCATGGCCGGCATGGCAGCCAACATCTCGGCCTTCAACACCGTCTTCAGCTACGACCTGTGGCAGCGCTACATCCGCAAGGACCACAGCGACGACTACTACCTGCGGATCGGCCGGCTGGCCACCGTGGGGGCGACCGTCGTCGCGATCTTCACCGCGTCGATCGCCGGCAGCTTCTCCAACGTCATGGACTATCTGCAGACGCTCTTCGGCTTCTTCAACGCCCCGCTGTTCGCGACGTTCATCCTCGGCATGTTCTGGAAACGGATGACGGCCACCGCCGGTTGGGTCGGCCTCGTCAGCGGCACCCTGTCGGCCGTCGTGGTCGCCTTCCTCTCCGAGGACGCCTTCGGGTCGGCGAGCCTCGGCGTGATCCACCTGGCGGGTCAGGGAGCCAGCTTCGTCGCGGCCTCGGCTGCCTTCGTCGTCGACATCATCGTCAGCGTGCTCGTGACGATGGTGACGAAGTCGACCCCTGCGTCGGAGCTCAAGGGCCTGGTCTACTCGGAGACACCCCGGGAGGACCTCGTCGACCCCGAGGAGGCTTCGCTGCCCTGGTTCCAGCGGACCCTGCCCTTGGCCGGGATCGCCCTGGTCATGGTCCTCGTCCTCAACTTCGCCTTCTGAGAGGAGTAGTCATGACCGACAAGAAGTCCGACCCCACGGCCAAGGCATCGGGTGGCCACGCGGCTGGTGCCTTCGACATCCGCAACATCATCGGTGCACTGCTGGGCATCTACGGTGTGCTGCTCCTCCTGGCCGGGTTCTTCATGGACACGGCGGAGGCCAAGACCGGAGGGGTCAACGCCAACCTGTGGACCGGGCTCGCGCTCGCTGTCGCCTCAGCGGTGTTCCTCGTCTGGGCCCGCCTCAAGCCGATCATCGTGCCGGAGCACGTCGAACCGGTCGAGGACGACCCGACCCGTCCAGCTCCGCGACGCCGCCCCGGCGGCCACTGAGCCCCACCGCCCGACGGTGAGGGTATAACCGGTGCACACCACCCGGCATACCCGGCTGCATGTGTCGTGGATCAGTGGGTCTCGTGGACCGGTTGGCGACGCAGGGCCTGGCTGCCGGTGAAGGCGAGGACCGCCGCGGCGGCCACGCCCAGTGCGCCGCCGCTCACCCACATCAGTCGGGGGCTGAGCTCGAACAACGCCCCGGCAAGCGGTGGCGCGATGACCGTGCCGCCGATCGAGGCCGCGCCGTAGAGGCTCTGGTAGCGGCCGTGCATGCCGTCGGGCGCACGGTCCGACGCGTGGGCGGTGGCGGTCGGCTTGTAGAGCATCTCGCCGGCGGTCACCACGGCGACGGCGACGAGCACCACCGCGATGCCCGGTGAGGGCGCCACCACGACCCAGCCCACGCCGACCAGTAGGAACCCCAGCGCGATCAGTCGCTCCGGCGCGCGCTCGCGCAGGCGGTGCGCCAGCCACGGCTCGAACACCACGATGAGCGCGCAGTTGAGCGAGATGGTCGTGCCGTAGATCCACGGGGCCGCACCGAGCGCGTCGAGCTGCCAGGGGACGGCGGAGTAGGCGAACCGGTAGGCGGTGTCGGCGGCCACGACGGTCAGCAGGAGCAGGACGAAGCGCGGGTCCTGGCGCAGCGCGGAGAGCAGGCGGGTCGGCGTGCCCTCCGGCAGGGGGATGCGCGCGGCCGTCGGCACGACGAACAGCACGACGCCCAGCATCAGCAGGCTCGCCACGGCGTCGATGACGAAGATCGCGCCGAAGTGGTGCACGGCCAACAGCCCGCCGAGCGGTGGGCCGAGGACGGTGCCGGCGTTGTTGACCGCTCGCATCGACGCAGTGGCCTGGCGGCGGTGCTGGGTGGGCAGGGCGCTCGTGACGAGGGCGAACGACACGGGTCGGCCCACGCCTCCGAGCGCGCCCATGAGCGCCAGCACCACTGGCAGGGCAGCGGTGGGAGTCAGGGGGACGAGCAGGCAGCCGACGGCCGAGGCCAGCGATGCGAGGGCGAGAGTCCGGCGCAGCCCGAAGCGGTCGCCGACCGAGCCGCCGGCGAGGTTGCCGGCGATCATCCCCAGACCCCAGACGGCCGCGATCGACCCGGCGGCGCCCTCGCTCAGGCCGCGGTCGGACACCAGGTAGAGCGGGATGAAGACCCACGCCATCGAACCCAGTGCGTTGACGAAGCGGCCGACGAGGAGCCACTGGACCCAGCCCGGGAGCTCCTTCACGCAGGAGTCCCCACCGGGAGCACCCTCACCACATGGCCTCGAGGTCGGGGTGTCCGAGGGCGGGCGGGTCGTAGGTCGGCTGGTAGAGCGTCATCGTCCCGGCGCCGGGAACCTTGAGCTGGATGGTCGAGCCCCACTGCTGCTCGGTGACCTCGCCCTCGAACTCGGCGCCCCGCCCACGCAGCTCCGCCACGGTGGCGGCGAGGTCGTCGCAGATGAGCGAGAGGTCGAAGCGCTGGTCCGTGCCGCCGGACTGTCCGCCGTGCTCCCACGACGCCGGGTGAACCCCGAGCTCGCTCGGGCCGGAGGCGAAGATGAGCCATCCGCCGCCGGTGTCGGTTGCGGGGAACTGCAGGACGTCACGGAAGAACGCACGAGCCGCGTCGGGATCCTCGGCGTAGACGAGGGTGTGCAGTGCGGTGATCATGAGTCCACGGTAGAAGCCCGGCGGCGCTCCAGCCCGTCGAGGAGGACGTCGAGCCCGAACTCGAACTCGCTCTGGTCGTCGCACCAGCCCAGGGTCGAGCCAGGGTCGTCGTGCGCGACCTCGCCGAGCATCTCGACGAGGTGGGGGATCTGCACCGCCATGGCCGCGAGCAGCTCCTCCGACGCGCCGTCCGCGGCAGCGTCGCCGGGGTCGAACAGCTCCTGCGAGAACCCGATGACCCTGCTGCCGAGGGCGTGCAGGGAGTGGTGCGTCAGGTCGTTGCTGAACCCGCCGGCCCGCAGGATCGCCACGACGCCGTCGAAGTACCGGACGATGTCGAGGCTCATCGTCGTGCGCGTCTCCAGGACGCCGGGCGCCCAGCGGTGGCGCAGCATGACCTCGCGGGCGGCGAGGGCTCGCGCTCGCAGTGCGCCACGCCAGTCGGTCGCCGGGTCGGGGGAGTCGAGGGACGCCACGGCCGCCACGATCTCGGTGGCCACCTGCTCCACCATCGCGTCGAGCAGGGCCTCCTTGCCGGCGACGTGGTTGTAGAGCGACATGGCCTCGACGCCGAGCTCCTGCCCGATCCGGCGCATCGACACGGCCGCGATGCCCTCGGAGTCCGCCACGTCCACCGCGGCACGCATGACGCGCTCGCGGCTGAGCGGCGTGCGAGGGGCGTTCTTCGCAGCGTCGCGCGTGTCGCTCTCGACGGTGTCGGTCACGGGTCCTCCCGATCGGCGTGCTTCTCGTCACGAATGCTAGCCGTCAGCCATTGACAGACTTACGGCGTAGGGCTAACTTACACCGTATATTTACACCGTAAGTATCCATCACGAGGTGGGGAGCCACGATGAACGACCTCGACCACACCACCACCTCGGCGCGCGAGCAGGAGGCGACCGGGACGGCATACCGCGAGAGCTCCGGGCCGACGCCCACGACGATGCGAGCGGCTGTCCACGAGCGGTATGGACGGCCGGAGGACGTGGTCGCGGTGCGCACCGTGCCCGTTCCGTCGGTCGGTGCCGACGACGTGCTCGTGCGGGTCGGAGCGGCCTCGGTCAACGCGCTCGACTGGCACTACGTCACCGGGCTGCCGATGTTCGCCCGCCCCAGCCTCGGGCTGCGCCGGCCGAAGCGGCAGGTTCCCGGCGCCGACGTCGCCGGGGTGGTCGAGGCGGTGGGCGCGGCAGTCACGCGCTTCCAGCCGGGCGACCGGGTCTTCGGGGAGGTGTCCGGTGGCGGCTTTGCGGAGTTCGTGGTGGCGCCGGCGGACTGGCTGGTGCCGGTTCCCGACGGCGTCGGGATCGATCAGGCCGCCACCGTCGGCGTGGCCGCGGAGACCGCCCTGCAGGGCCTGCGCGACTGGGGCGGCCTCCGACCCGGCCAGCGGGTCCTGGTCAACGGTGCGTCCGGTGGGGTGGGCAGCTTCGCCGTCCAGCTGGCCAAGGCCCTGGGCGCCTCGCACGTGACGGCGGTGTGCAGCACCGGCAACGTCGAGGCGGCGCGTCGCGGCGGGGCCGACCGAGTCGTGGACTACACGAAGGAGGACGTGCGTTCGCTGGGGGAGACGTTCGACCTGTTCTTCGACAACGCGGGGAGCCTGACCCTGCGCGAGAGCCGGCGCCTGGTGTCACCGGGTGGCAGCTACGTGATGGTCACCTCGCCCAAGTCGAAGTGGGTGCGCCCCCTGCCGCGGATGCTCAGCGTGCCGGTCTACTTCGCCTTCGGCAGCCGGCGCGCCCCTGCCTTCAAGGTCGCCTCCCGCAACCGCGCCGACCTCGAGCTCCTCATCGACCTCGTGGCCCGCGGGCAGGTGAGTCCCGTGATGGACCGGCGGTGGGCGCTCGCGGACGCCGCCGAGGCCTTGCGCCTCCAGGGCGAGTTCCACTCGCGCGGCAAGTCCCTCGTGATCCCCTGACCGGGCCGAGCGGTCAGGCGAACTGCCAGGACCGCTTGCTCAGGCCGAACCAGAAGCCGTCGATGACGCTCTCGTTCTCGAGGCTGCCGGACTCGTATGCCGCGCCGAGACTCACGTACAAGGGCGCCCAGTGCTCGGTGCGCGGGTGGGCCTCACGGGCGGCAGGAGCCTTCTGCATGAAGTCGAGGATCGCGTCGACGTCCTGGCGCTCGAGCGCCTCGGCGGCCCAGTTGTCGAACTCGGCGGAGGCGGCCGGCGGGGTTCCGTCAGGGCCGGCAGCCGGGTTGAACCAGCGCAGGTTGTGGGTGGTGAACCCGGACCCGACGATCAGCGTGCCCTCGTCACGCAGTGGCGCGAGCTTGCGGCCCAGGTCGAACAACGCCCGGGGGTCCAGGGTCGGCATCGACATCTGCAGCACCGGGATGTCGGCCTCGGGATACATCTCCACGAGCGGGACGTAGGCGCCGTGGTCGAGGCCGCGGGTCTCGTCCCGGTGGACGGGGGTGTCGCCGGAGTGCATGAGCTTGGTGACGTCGGCCGCGAGCTGAGGTGCGCCGGGCGCGGCATACGTGACCTCGTAGTAGTGGCGCGGGAAGCCGTAGAAGTCGTAGACGAGGGGGACGTCGCCGGAGGTGGCGGACAGCGACAGCGGCGCTTCCTCCCAGTGGGCCGACACCATGAGGATGTTGGTCGGCTTGCTGAACCTCGTCGACCAGGTCGCGAGCTGGTCGGTCCACACCGGGTCGTCGGCCAATGGGGGCGCGCCGTGGCTGAGGTACAGCACGGGCTGGCGGCTGGCGGTCGCGGACTGGCTCATGGCTGCAGCATACAACGACTAAGGTTGAACATTCAACTAACTCTCCCCATCGTGAGTGAGCCCGCTCCACCGTGAGCGACGACGACCAGCCACGCCTCGCGAAATGCGGACGAGGCGTGGCGGATTTGACCCTCTCGGATACCGTCATCCGCGATGCCGTGTCCATGCAGCGACGAATCCGCTGCACACGGGTCAGGAACTGAGGTTGAACCATGAGTGAGGGGCGCAAGCTCGTCATCGTCGAGTCGCCGGCCAAGGCGAAGACGATCGGCGGCTACCTGGGCAAGGACTGGGACGTCGAGGCGTCGGTCGGCCACATCCGCGACATCCCGACCCCGTCGGAGATGCCCGCCGACATGAAGAAGGGCCCCTTCGGCCGGTTCGGCGTGGACGTCGACAACGGCTTCGAGGCCTACTACGTCGTCGACGCCGACAAGAAGAAGAAGGTTTCCGAGCTCAAGCGACTGCTCAAGGGCGCCGATGAGCTCTACCTCGCCACTGATGAGGACCGCGAGGGCGAGGCCATCGCGTGGCACCTGCTCGAGGTGCTCCAGCCCAAGGTCCCGGTCAAGCGCATGGTCTTCCACGAGATCACCAAGGAAGCCATCCAGCGCGCCGCCAACAGCACCCGCGACCTCGACGTCGCCATGGTCGACGCCCAGGAGACCCGGCGCATCCTCGACCGCCTCTACGGCTACGAGGTCAGCCCGGTCCTGTGGCGCAAGGTCAAGGCCGGCCTGTCCGCCGGCCGCGTCCAGTCGGTCGCCACCCGCATGGTGGTCGAGCGCGAGCGCGACCGGATGGCGTTCGTCCGTGCGTCCTACTGGGACGTCGAGGGGGACTTCACCCCGGACGGCACGTCCAACCAGTTCGGAGCCCGCCTCAGCGCGGTCGACGGTGCGCGCGTGGCCACGGGTCGCGACTTCGCCGACGACGGGTCCCTCAAGGCCAAGGGGGTCGTCCACCTCGATGAGGAGACCGCGAACTCCATTGCGCGACAGGTGATCTCGGCCCAGGTCAAGGTCACCAGCGTCCAGGAGAAGCCGTACACCCGGCGCCCCTCCGCACCCTTCACGACCAGCACCCTCCAGCAGGAGGCCTCGCGCAAGCTGCGCCTGTCCTCCAAGAACGCCATGCGCGTCGCCCAGCGGCTCTACGAGAACGGCTACATCACCTACATGCGCACCGACAGCACCACGCTGTCGGAGGCCGCCCTCACCGCGGCCCGCCAACAGGCGCGGGACCTGTATGGCGCCGAGTACGTCCCGGACGCCCCTCGCCGCTACGAGAAGAAGGTCAAGAACGCCCAGGAGGCGCACGAGGCCATCCGTCCCGCCGGTGACCGGTTCCGCACCCCGGCGCAGGTCGCCGGCGAGCTCCGCGGCGACGAGTTCGCCCTCTACGAGCTGATCTGGAAGCGCACCGTCGCCTCCCAGATGGCCGACGCCCGCGGGTCCACCGCGACGGTCAAGCTCGGGGGGACCCTCGAGGACGGCCACGTCGTGGAGTTCAGCGCCTCGGGCACGGTCATCACCTTCCGCGGGTTCCTCGCGGCCTACGAAGAGGGTCGTGACGAGGAGCAGATCAGCAGGGCTCAGGAGGCCGACGAGGAGCGTCGCCTGCCCAAGCTCAGCGAAGGCGTGGCGATCACCACGCTGCGCGCCGAGGCCGACGGGCACGAGACGTCCCCGCCCCCGCGCTACACCGAGGCAACGCTGGTGAAGGCCATGGAGGAGAAGGGGATCGGTCGACCCTCCACCTACGCCTCGACCGTGGGCACCATCCAGGACCGTGGCTACGTCAACACCCGCGGAAACGCCCTCATCCCGACCTGGCTGGCCTTCGCCGTGACCCGGTTGCTCGAGGAGCACTTCACCGAGCTGGTGGACTACGACTTCACCGCCTCGATGGAGGAGGACCTCGACCGCATCGCTGGTGGCGACGAGCAGCGCGCACGATGGCTGCACCGGTTCTACTTCGGTGGTGACGGCCTCGGTGTCCCGGCGGTCGGCGGCAGTGGCGGCGGCCTCGTCGGTGGTTCCGGGCAGGGCCTCAAGCACCTGGTCGAGGACCTCGGCGAGATCGACGCGCGTGCGATCTCCACCATCGAGATCGGCGAGGGCATCGTCGTGCGGGTCGGACGCTACGGGCCGTACGTCGAGGAGACCGTGCCCCAGGGCGTCGACCTGTCGACCGGTGAGATGAGCGACGATGCGGCGACCACCCCGCGCCGCGCCACCATCAACGACGACATCGCTCCCGACGAGATGACGCCGGCCAAGGCACGCGAGCTGCTCGAGCAGTCCGCCGACGACGGCAAGGTCCTGGGTCAGGACCCCACCAACGGCCGCGACATCGTCGCCAAGGCCGGTCGCTACGGTCCCTACGTCACCGAGGTGCTGGACGAGGAGACCGCAGCCCTCAAGGGCAAGGCCAAGGTCAAGCCGCGCACCGCCAGCCTGTTCAAGGACATGGACCTCGCGACCCTCGACCTCGACACCGCGCTCAAGCTGCTCAGCCTGCCCCGGGTCGTGGGGATCTCCAAGGAGGAGGACGGCACCGAGGTCGAGATCACGGCGCAGAACGGCCGCTACGGCCCCTACCTCAAGAAGGACACCGACTCCCGCTCGCTGGCCACCGAGCAGCAGCTCTTCGACATCACCCTCGAGGAGGCGCTGGCGATCTACGCCCAGCCCAAGCAGCGGGGTCGCGCGTCCACGGCTCCCCTCAAGGAGCTCGGCAGCGACCCGGTGTCGGGCAGGCTGATGGTGGTCAAGGATGGCCGCTTCGGGCCCTACGTCACCGACGGCGAGACCAACTCGACGCTGCGCAAGGGTGACGACCCCGAGTCGATCACCCCCGAGCGCGGTGCGGAGCTGCTGGCCGAGAAGCGCGCCAAGGGGCCGACCACCCGCAAGCGGGCCGCGAAGAAGACGACCAAGAAGGCTGCCACGAAGAAGACGGCTGCCAAGAAGTCGACCGCCACGAAGTCAGCGGCCAAGAAGGCCTAGGGCCCATGCCGATCGAGCAGACCACCGCCCGAAAGCTGGACCAGCGCCTGGCGCGCGAACAGTCCGACAGGCGGCTGCCGTCCGTGTGTGCTGGCCTGGTGCGCGGTGGCGAGCTGGCGTGGTCGGGCGCCGTGGGCACGCTGTCGGGTCGCGCCGACGGTGAGCCCGCCACCGCGGACACGCAGTACCGCATCGGCTCGATCACCAAGACGTTCGTCGGCGTCGAGGTGCTGCGCCTGCGTGACGAGGGACGGTTCGAGCTCAACGACGCGATCAGCGGCCACCTCGCCGAGACGGCCGACACCGCCTTCGGCGGCGTCACGATCGCCCAGCTGCTCTCGCACACGTCTGGCCTGCAGGCCGAGACCTCGGGACCGTGGTGGGAGCGGACGCCGGGTGGCAGCTGGTCCGACCTGGTGGCCAGCCGACCGGCCCTGCGGTTCCGTCCGGGTGCGCGGTTCCACTACTCCAACGTCGGGTATGCCGTGCTCGGCGAGCTCGTGGCGCGGCTCCGCGGCATGCCGTGGGGTGACGTCGTCCGCACGAATCTCCTTGACCCGCTTGGCATGTCTCGCACCTCCATGCGTCCCGTCGCACCCGCGGCGCCCGGCTGGGCGGTCCACCCGCTCGCCGACCTGCTGCACGTCGAGCCTGAGCACGACGCGGGCTCGATGGCCCCTGCCGGGCAGCTCTGGTCGACCGTGACGGACCTCAGTCGCTGGGCCACGTTCCTGGCCGGTGACACCGCCGGCCTCCTGAGCCCGCAGACCCTCGACGAGATGTGCCTGCCCATCGCCGTCAACGACAACCCGGGCCAGGCCTGGACGGGCGCGCACGGTCTGGGTTGGCAGGTCTGGAACCTCGACGGCGTCCGGTATGCCGGTCACGGCGGTTCGATGCCCGGCTTCCTGGCCGGCCTCCGCGTCAACCGCGACACCGGCGACGGCTGCGTGGTCTTCGCGAACGCCACGTCGGGGATGGCCCTCGGCAACGACCTGTTGGACCTGCTCGTCGACCACGAGCCCCTGCCGGTCAAGCCCTGGTCCGCCGACGCGGACCAGGCCTCCGGGCTGGAACTGGTCGGTGACTGGTACTGGGGCACCACGGCATACGACCTGCGCCTGTCGGCCGACGGGCACCTCGTCCTGGGGGAGCCGGGCGCCAACCGCGGCTCCCGGTTCCGGCCCACGGAGACCGGGTGGGTGGGCCTCGACGGCTACCACGAGGGTGAGCCGCTCGTGGTCGTCCGCGGCGCGGACGGCCGGCCCAGCCACCTCGACCTGGGGTCGTTCCGCTTCAGCCGGACGCCCTACGACCCGGCGGCCGACATCCCCGGCGACATCCACCCCGACCGCTGGCACTGACGTACCCAACCAGAGGAAAACGGGTGAAATCGTGACACGCGCCTGATGTGTGCGGAGGACATGTTCTGTCAGGGTTGTGTGGCGAACCCGGCCATATCAGGCGTCACGGCGCGCGCCTAGGGTTCTGCAGAACGCGACGGCTCCGCACCGTCGCACCGAGCCGCACGAGGAGGTGCCGGTGCCCCGCGACGCCACCACGGACACGGATGGAGCCCTGCTCCAGACCCGCGCCCTGACCAAGGAGTTCCGCGGTTTCCGCGCTGTCTCCGACGTGAGCCTCAGCGTCACCGAAGGCACTGTCCACGCCCTCGTCGGGCCCAACGGTGCGGGCAAGACCACGCTGTTCAACCTGCTCACCGGCTTCCTCGCGCCGACCTCGGGGCAGATCCTCTTCCGCGGCGACGACATCACCGGCCGCCAGCCCGAGCAGATCGCCCACCTCGGCATCGCGCGCTCGTTCCAGATCACCAGCCTGTTCGACCAGATGAGCGCCGTCGACCACGTCGAGCTCGCCCTCGCGTCGCCCACCGGGCTCGGCTACCGGTTCTGGCGGTCGTCCTCGCAGATGCGCCAGTTCCGCGACCGCGCCATGGACCTGCTCGGGCAGGTCGGCCTGGCCGACCGCTCCGGTGCCGCCGCGGGGTCACTGGCATACGGGCAGAAGCGGGCCCTCGAGCTCGCCCTGGCCCTGGCCCTGGATCCCCAGCTGCTGCTGCTCGACGAGCCGACAGCCGGGATGGGCCTCGAGGACGTCGATCGCACCATCGCCCTCGTCAAGCAGGTCGCCGAGGGACGGACCGTCGTCCTCGTCGACCACAACATGCACGTGGTGGGGTCGTTGGCCGACACGGTGACGGTGCTGCAGGCCGGGCAGGTGCTGGCCGAGGGCAGCTACGACCAGGTGCGCCACGACGAGCGCGTCATCACCGCCTACCTCGGACAGGCAGGGTGACCCCGATGGCTGGTGAGGTCCTCGAGATCGACGGGCTGTCGGCGTGGTACGGCGAGGCTCGCGTGCTCTCCGACGTCGACCTGCGCGTGGCCCCGGGAGAGGTCGTGACCCTCGTGGGCCGCAACGGCGCAGGGAAGACCACGTTGCTGCGCTCCGTGATGGGTCTGCACCGGCAGGTCGAGGGCACCGTCTCGTGGGCCGGCCAGGCGCTCGGCAGGTCCAGCGCCGACAAGCGGGCCAAGGCCGGCATCGGCTGGGTGCCCGACGACCGGGGCATCTATGCCACGTTGTCGGTGCAGGAGAACCTGCTGCTGCCGCCGATCACCAGCAAGGCAGACGCCTGGAGCCTCGAGCAGGTCTACGAGCAGTTCCCCGTGCTCCAGGAGCGGCGGGACTTCCCCGGCACCAAGCTGTCCGGTGGCGAGCAACAGATGCTGGCCATCGCCCGAGTGCTGCGCACCGGCTCCCGCCTGCTCCTGCTGGACGAGCCGTCCGAGGGCCTGGCGCCCGTGATCGTCCAGCAGATCGGCGACATCATCCGCCAGATCAAGGACCAGGGCGTCTCCGTGCTCCTCGTCGAGCAGAACGTCACGTTCGCCTCGACGGTCGCCGACCGCCACTACCTGCTGGCCCAGGGACGGGTCGTGGAGTCGCTCGACAACGACTCGTTCCAGTCCCGCACCTCCGAGCTGCTCGAGTACCTCGGCATGTGAGCTCCGCTCCCACCAACCGCACCGCCCCACCCGCTCCCACCACCCGCTCCCACCAGCAAGAGACAGACACCCGTACAAGGACCCCAGGAGGGGAACATGCAGCGCACCAAGACCAGACAGTCCATGGCCTTCATGGCCATCGCTGTCACCGGCAGCCTCGTTCTCGCCGCCTGTGGCGGGGCCGGCGGCCCCAGCTCCGCCGGCGGAAAGATCAGTGACGACAAGGTCGTCATCGGTCTGCTCAACGACCAGTCCGGCGTCTACAAGGACCTGTCCGGCCCCAACTCCAAGATCGCGATCCAGATGGCGGTCGACGACTACAAGGCCAAGTACGGCGACAAGGCGGTGGCCAAGAACATCGAGATCGTCGCGGCTGACCACCAGAACAAGCCCGACATCGCCAACACCAAGGCCCAGGAGATGTACGACCGCGACAAGGCCGACATCATCCTCGACGTGCCGACCTCGTCGGCGGCGCTCGCCGTCGCCACCCAGGCCAAGGCGAAGAAGAAGCTGTTCATCGACATCGGCGCCGGCAGCACTGCCCTGACTGGCAAGTCCTGCAACAAGTACACGTTCCACTGGGCCTACGACACGGCCATGCTGGCCCGCGGCACCGGCAGCGCGGTCGTCGAAGGTGGCGGCAAGAACTGGTCGATCGTCTACCCCGACTACGCCTTCGGCCAGGACATGACCAAGTCGTTCACTGCTTCCGTCAAGGGGGCGGGTGGGACCGTGCAGCAGTCGATCGCGACGCCGTTCCCGAACGAGAACTTCGCCACCTTCATCACCAAGGCGGCATCGTCCAAGCCCGATGTCGTCGGGATCATGGCCGCCGGTGGAGACCTGGTGAACTTCGTCAAGCAGTACAACCAAGCCGGCATGCAGGAGAAGGCGCAGCTGGCCGTCGGCCTGATGTTCATCACCGACATCCACTCCCTCGGTGTCGACGCGTTCAAGAACACGACGTTCACGGACGCCTGGTACTGGAACTTCGACGCCAAGAACAAGGCCTGGGCCGACAAGTTCAAGACCAAGACCAACACCCGTCCCTCGTTCGCGCACGCGGGCAACTACTCCGCGGCCCTCAACTACCTCGAGGCGATCCAGGCGGCGGGGACCGACAGCTCCGACGCCGTCGTGAAGCAGCTCGAGGGCAAGAAGATCGACGACCTGTTCCTGCGCAACGGCGAGGTCCGGGCCGCGGACCACAACGTGATCCACGACTCCTACCTCGTGAAGGTCAAGAGCAAGGACCAGGTCAAGGAGGACTGGGACTACGAGGAGGTCGTCAAGACCATCCCCGCGGCCGACGCCTACGGGCCCGCCTCCACCGAGTGCACGATGTGACCCTCGGTCACCACGACTGAGTCACCACAGCGGGAGGTATGCCGCCCGCTCGTCTCGAGCGGGCGGCATACCTCCTCCCCACCCCGACAACCACGGGAAGACGCGCATGAGTGCCTTCATCCAGTACACGCTCCAGGGCCTGGCCCTCGGCGGCTTCTACGCGCTGGCCGCGCTCGGACTGGCCGTGATCTTCGGTGTCCTCGGGGTGGTCAACTTCAGCCACGGCGCCTGCTACATGCTCGGCGCGGTGGGGGCCGCCGTCCTGCTCGACTCGACCGGTCTGGGCTTCTGGTGGGCACTGCCGATCATGACGATCGCGATGTTCCTGTTCGGCGTGCTCATGGAACGCCTGCTGGTCCAGTGGCTGCTGCGGCTCGACCCGCTCTACAACTTCCTGCTGACCTTCGGCCTGACCCTGCTGCTGGTCGACGTGGTCAAGAAGAAGTACGGCGTGTCGGGGCTGCCCTACCCGCTCCCTGCCGGCCTCGGGGGACGGATCACCATGGGTGCGGTCTCGCTGTCGACCTACCAGGTGTTCGCGGCGGTCTTCTCGATCGTCGTCTGCCTCGGCGTCTGGCTGGTCCTGACCAAGACCCGCGTGGGCATGATCGTGCGCGCCTCAACAGAGGATGCCGAGCGGTCGCGAGCCCTCGGCATCAACGTGAGTCGTTGGGTGACACCGGTATTCGGGTTCGGCATCGCCCTGGCGGGCCTCGCCGGTGTGCTGCGCGCCCCCACGGGCTCGGTGAATGCCGACATGGGCAGCTTCTTCATCATCATCCTGTTCGCAGTCGTCGTGATCGGCGGGCTCGGCTCGATCCTGGGCGCCGTCGTGGCCGGCTTCCTGGTGGGTCTCGTCGAGGCCTACGGCCAGGGGTATGCCGGCCGGTTCAGCCAGGTCTTCATCTTCATGCTCATGGCGGTGGTGGTGCTGGTCCGGCCCTCGGGCCTGTTCGGCCGCGAGGAGGCTGCGTCATGAGTGCCCAGCTCGAGAACAAGGTCGACGTCGAGCTGCCCGCCGGGCCGGTGGTGGCCGCTCAACGCCCCCTCGTGCGCTGGGTGATGCTGGGCGTCGGGCTGCTGGTGACGCTCGCCCTGCCGTGGTTCATCTACCCGCCCGTGGCGATGGACATCGCGGCCTGGGCGCTGTTCGCGATCTCGGTCGACCTGTTGCTGGGCTACACCGGCCTGCTGTCGTTCGGCCACGCCGCGTTCTGGGGCACGTCGGCATACACGACGGGCCTGATCGCCAGCCATGTCGGGTTGCCCTTCCCCGTTGCGATCCTGGGCGGCGCCGTCGTGGCGATGGTGCTGGCCGTGCCGATCGGCTATCTGTCGGTCAAGCGGACCGGCATCTACTTCGCGATGGTGACCCTGGCGTTCGCGCAGATGATCTACTTCATCGCCAACCAGTGGCGCTCGGTGACCGGTGGCGAGAACGGCCTGCAGGGGATCCCCAAGAACCTCGGCCCGCTGACCGACACCATCAACGCCGACTCGTTCTACTTCTACTACGCGGCGCTGCCGATCATCCTGCTCGGCGTCTTCATCGCCTGGCGCACGGTCAACAGCCCGTTCGGCCGGGTGCTCGTCGCGATCCGGGACAACCCGGCGCGGGCCAGGGCGCTGGGCTACGACGTGGAGCGCTACAAGATCATGGCGTTCGTGCTGTCGGCCGGGCTCGCGGGTCTGGCGGGCGGGGTGTTCTCGATCAGCCACGGGTTCGCCTCGCTCCAGGAGCTGATCTGGACCACGTCCGGCAAGGTCGTGCTCATCACCGTGCTCGGCGGGATCGGCACGCTGTGGGGCGCAGTGGTCGGCGCCGCCCTGGTCGTCACCCTCGAGGACCAGCTGGCGTCGTCGGGCTTCAACGGCATCGGGATCGTCACCGGCGCGATCTTCGTCATCATCGTGCTGGCGTTCCGCCACGGCATCTGGGGCACCGCTCGCAACGGCCTGAGCTCCTGGCTCCGCAAGCGCCGCCACGCCAGGGACTCCTGACCCCGCCCCCGCGCAGGGGGACTTGACCCTCACGCGGCGTGAGGCGTCACAGTGGTGCGCATGACCGATCGCACGACCAAGGCGCAGCCACTCACGGTGGGGCAGGTGGCCGAGCAGCTCGACGTGACGGTGCGCACGTTGCACCACTACGACGAGATCGGGCTCCTGCGGCCGAGCGAGCGATCGTCGGCGGGCTACCGGCTCTACACGGCTGACGACCTCACGCGCCTGCAGCACGTGGTGGTCTACCGCCGCCTGGGGTTCGCCCTCGAGGAGATCGCGCTCCTCCTGGACCACCCCGAGAGCGTCGAGCAGCACCTGCGTCGCCAACGCGCGGCGGTCCAGCAACGGCTCGACGAGATGAGCGACCTCGTCACGGCCATCGACCGAGCACTGGAGAGAGAGATGAACGACGAACACGCCACGGCAGAGGACCTGAAGGAGCTCTTCGGCGAAGGCTTCGAGGACGCCCAGGCCGAAGCGGAGCAACGTTGGGGCGACAGCGACGCGTGGCAGCAGTCGCAGCGGCGCACGAAGAGCTACACCAAGGCCGACTGGGAGGCGGTCAAGGCCGAGAGCGACGCCCTGCACAAGGGGTTCACCGACGCGATGGACGCGGGGGAGCCGCCAACGAGCGTGGCGGCGATGGACGCCGCCGAGGCCCACCGGCTCAACATCAACGAGCGCTTCTACGACTGCCCGCCGCAGTTCCACCGCAACCTGGCCGATATGTACACCAGCGACCCACGGTTCACGGCGACGTACGACGAGATCCGGCCGGGGATGGCGCACTACGTCCGTGACGCGATCTACGCCAACGCCGACCGGCAGGAGCAGCCCACCGCCTGAGCCGGTTGTTGGGGCGGGATTTCAGGTGCAGCAACGCCGACCCTGCTGGCTACCCTCGGACGATGAGCAGGTCGGCAGTGGACTTCAGCACCGTGCCCTGGCCGGTACGCACCCGCCGTGCCTCCCTGCGACCGGTCAGCGCTGATGACGTCGACGGGGTGCTCAGGCACCGGTCGCTTCCAGAGGTGGCCGAGTTCATCAGCCGTGGGCCGCTCGACCGCGCCGAGGTGGCCGAGCGCATCGCCGGCGACATGGCGCGGAGCCAGCCGGGCCACCCGGAGCCGCTCCTCGGCCTCGTCATCGAGGTGGAGGGCGCGGTGGTGGGCGACGCGATGATCCGGCTCGAACCCGACGACAACGGCATGTGGGTGGCGGTCCTCGGCTACACGGTCCACCCCGACTGGGCCGGGCGGGGGCTGGCGACCGAGGTCGCCGAGGCGCTGGTCCGCCTGTGCTTCGCCCACGTGGGGGTGGCGATGGTCCAGGCCGACGTGTTCGTCCCGCACCGCGCCTCGCAACGGGTGCTGGAGAAGGTCGGGCTGCGGCGCGTGGCCGAAAGGCGCGCGGGCAGTGACGGCGACGGGCGCCCCCGGATGGACGACTACGTGTATGCCGTGACCGCGGCAGAGTGGGCCGCGTCCAGCTCGTCGTCGCGGCCGGCAGCGGACGAGGACCGAGCGCGCCGATGAGGTACTACGACCATCGCCCAATACCGCGCGACCACGACGCGGCCGCACTGTGGATCCGTCACAATCCAGTACGGAAGGATCCGCCATGAAGCGCACGACCATCACCCTGGCCGCCCTGCTGGCCGCCCTCGTCCCTGCCGCGGTCGGGCTCTGGGGGAACGCGTCGTTCTCGCAGGCCGTGCCGGTGCGCGTCCCTGCGAGCGCACAGGTGGTCACGCCGACGACCGGGGCCACCACGGCTGACGACCGCGGTGGCGACACCCCGCGCGACCAGCGCACCGAGCCTGGCGACGACCGCGACGACCGCTCGGCCACCTCTACCGGGACCGCCACCTCGAGCGGGACGCGGACGACCGAGGCCGGCGACGACCGCGGTGGCGACATCCCGCGCGACCAGCGCACCGAGCCAGGCGACGACCGCGACTCCGGTTCGGGTGGGTCGGGTTCGGGCTCGAGCTCGGTCGACAACTCTGGTCCGGGGTCCGCCTCCAGCGGTTCCGGTTCCTCCGGTTCCTCCGGCTCCGGTTCCTCCGGCTCCGGTTCCTCCGGCAGCAGCGGTTCCGGCTCCGGCTCCAGCGGTTCGGGCCAGTCCGGCTCCGGCCCCTCCGGTTCCGACGACGGTGGTTCGGACGACCACGGCGGCCACGGAAGCGACGACTGAGTGGACCAACGCACCTCTTCGGTCGCCCCGACGCAGCCCCTGCGCGTCGAGGCGACCGATGCTGCTCCCTGGGTGACGGTCTCCCGCCGCAGCGACACCGCGGCGGCGCAGTCGCCGGTCAGCCCGCGCAGGGTCCTCACCCAGGTCGTGGGCGGCCTCGCGGTGGTGCTGTTGGTCGTCGGGCTCCTGGGGTCGTGGGCCGCCCAGCGACTCGCCGAGCGCGAGGCGGTCACCGACGCCGCCACCATTGCCGACGTCCTCGCCGAGGCCGTCATCACCCCCTCGCTGACCGACGCCCTGGCGGACGGCGACCCCGCCGCCGTGGCCGCCATGGACGCCGCCATCCGTGAGCGGGTGCTGGGTCCTCGCATCATGCGGGTGAAGCTCTGGTCTCCCGAGGGCAAGGTCCTCTATGCGGACGAGCCCCAGCTGGTGGGTCGCACCTTCGCGCTCAGCGAGGACCAACGGGTGGCCCTCTCGCAGCCGCAGACCAAGGCCGAGGTGTCGGAGCTGGACTCGACCGAGAACGAGTTCGAGACCGGCGGGCGCGCCCTGGAGGTCTACCGACCCGTATGGACTCCCAGTGGGCGTGAGCTCCTCTTCGAGACCTACTCGCCGTATGACTCCGTCAGGCAGCGCAGCAGCCAGCTCTGGCGCGGGTTCGCCGGGGTGACCGTCAGCAGCCTGCTGCTGCTCGTGGTCCTGACGGCTCCGATCCTCTGGCGGCTGCTGCGTCGCCTCAGTGAGGCGCAGCGCCACCGCGAGCGGTTGCTCGAACGCACTCTGGAGGCGTCCGACGCCGAACGTCGCCGGATCGCCGGCACCCTGCACGACGGCCCGGTCCAGGACCTCGTGGGATCGGCGTTCGTCGCCGCGGGTTCGGCTGCCAAGGCCGAGTCGTCCGGGCAGCCGCGGATGGCCGACGACCTCCGAGGCCTGGCCGCCTCGGTGCGTGGCAACATCCGGACGCTCCGGACGCTCCTGGTCGACATCTACCCGCCGAGCCTCGCCAGCGCCGGGCTGGCCACGGCACTGGTCGACCTGGCCCAGTCCGGCGCCGCCCGTGGCCTGACGGTGCACGTCGATGTCGAAGGGGCCGACGACCTCGGGCTGACCCAGGACCAGGAACGACTCGTCCACCGGGTTGCCCAGGAGTGCCTGCGCAACAGCGCCAAGCACGCAGCCCCGGGCACCGCGACGATCCGGCTCGGCCGTGAGGACGGCTCGGTCGTGCTCGACGTGCTCGACGACGGGCCCGGCTTCGAGACGTCCAGGCTCGAGGCCCCTGACCAGGGGCACTTCGGGCTGCGCGTGCTGGCCGACCTCGCGAGCGACGCCGGCGCGGTGCTCCAGGTGGCGTCGCGCCCCGGTGCCGGGACGCACTGGCGGCTCGTGGTGCAACCGGAGCAGACCCCGTGATCCGGGTCGTGGTGGTCGACGACCACGCGATGGTGCGCACTGGGCTCGCGGCTCTCCTCGAGGCCAGTGACGACCTCACGGTGGTGGGCCAGGCTGCCGACGGTCGCGCGGCCAGGGAAGTCGCCGTCGAGACGCTTCCGGACGTCGTGCTCATGGATCTGTCGATGCCCGTCATGGACGGTGTTGCCGCGACCCGGGAGGTGTTGGCGGCGGTCCCCGACGCGAAGGTCGTCGTCCTGACGTCGTTCTCCGACCGGCGACGGGTGAGTGAGGCGCTCGACGCGGGGGCGGTGGGCTACCAGCTGAAGGACTGCGAACCAGCCGATCTCCTCGCGGCGGTCCGTGCCGCCGCGGCCGGTCACGCCCCCCTGGACCCCCGGGTTGCCAAGGTCCTGCTACCGGCGCCGGGGGCGCGTCCGGCGGACGGGCTGAGCCGTCGCGAACAGCAGGTGCTCCGCCTGGTCGCCGACGGCCTCGCGAACAAGCAGGTCGCGCGAGCCCTGGGCATCACCGAGCGCACGGTGAAGGCCCACCTGGGACGCGTGTTCCGCCAGATCGGCGTGCTCGATCGCACGAGCGCCGCCCTCTGGGCGCGCGAGCACCTCGACGACGAGGGCTGACGGGGGGCCACCCATCCCGAGCACGAGGTATGCCGCGTGGTCACCCGGCCGCGCGGCATACCTCCGCGGGCGGGGTGTGTCCCCCCGCTGGCCTAGGCTCGGCCCGTGACCGACGGACTCTTCATCGCCTTCGAGGGCGGCGACGGCGCGGGCAAGTCCACCCAGGTGGCCCTGCTCCGCGAGGCCCTCGAGACCGCCGGGCGCACGGTGACGGTCACCCGCCAGCCCGGTGGCACCGACCTGGGCCGGGAGATCCGCGACCTGGTGCTGCACGGCGCCCATGTGGCGCCACGGGCCGAGGCGCTGCTGTTCGCGGCGGACAAGGCCCACCACGTCGACCAGCTCATCCGGCCGGCACTCGACCGTGGCGAGGTGGTGCTGACCGACCGCTACACCGACTCGGCCGTGGCCTACCAGGGCGCGGGGCGAGACCTCGGGGCGGAGGAGATCCACGACCTCAACATGTGGGCGGTCGACCACCTGGTGCCCGACCTGACCGTCGTCGTCGACGTGTCGGCCGAGGAGGGTCGCCGCCGCCGTGGCGACGTCCACGACCGGCTCGAGGCCGAGGCGGACGCCTTCCACCAGGCGATCCGCGCGCACTACCTGGCCATGGCACAGGGCAACCCCGAGCGCTACCTCGTCGTCGACGGGACGCTGGCCCCCGACGCGATCCATGCCCAGGTCGTGGAGCGGCTCCAGACGATGGGAGCACTGCCGTGACCGTGTGGCGCGACGTCATCGGGCAGGCCACGGCGGTCGCGACCCTGCAGCGGGCGGTCACCGACCCCAGCGCCATGACGCACGCCTGGCTGCTCACCGGGCCACCCGGGTCCGGGCGATCGGTGGCGGCCCGGGCGTTCGCCGCCGCGCTCGAGTGCCCCCAGCACGGCTGCGGCGAGTGCCGCGAGTGCCGCACAGCGGTCGACGGCACCCATGCCGACGTGGATGTCATTGCCACTGAAGGACTTTCGATCAAGGTGGAGCAGGCTCGCGAGCTCGCTGCGATGTCGGCGCTACGGCCGTCGGTCGGCCCGTGGCGGGTCATCATCGTCGAGGACGCCGACCGTCTGACCGAGCGCGCCGCCGACGCCCTGCTCAAGGCGATCGAGGAGCCAGTGGCCCGCACGGTGTGGATCCTGTGCGCTCCCTCGCTGGAGGACGTCGTCATCACCATCCGCTCGCGCTCGCGGCACGTCCGGTTGCGCACCCCGCCTGCCGAGGCGGTCGCCGAGCTGCTGCACCGCCGCGACGGCGTCGAGATGCCGATGGCGATGTATGCCGCGCGGGCGGCACAGAGCCACGTGGGGCTCGCCCGGCGGCTGGCCCGCGACGAGGGCGCGCGGATCAGGCGCCGCGACGTGATCAGCCTGGCGGGGCGGATCCACGGCGTCGGAGACGCGATCGGTGCTGCCGCCGACCTCGCCTCGATCGCCGACGAGGAGTCCAGCGCGGCTGCGGCGGAGCGCGACTCGGCGGAGCGGCAGCGGCTGATGGAGGTGCTGGGAGCGGACCCGTCGGCCCGCACGCAGCCACCCCACATCCGCAGCCAGCTCTCCGGCCTCGAGAAGGAGCAGAAGGCGCGGGCCACCCGGCACTCGCGCGACGTCCTCGACCGGTCGCTCGTCGACCTGTTGTCGGTCTATCGCGACGCCCTCATCCTGCACAGCGGAGCAGCCCTCGGGCTGGTCAACCAGGACAGCCTGCCCATCGTCCAGGGGGTGGCCCGCTCGATGAGCGCCGAGCAGCTGCTCCAGGCGATGGACGCCATCGGCACGGCCCGCGAGCGGATCGGCCTCAACGTTGCCCCGCTGCTGGCGCTGGAGGCCATGGCCATCTCGCTCCGGGTGCCGCGGTGAGTCGGCCCCAGCTGCTCGGGATACGGTCGACTGCATGAAGGTGAAGGCGCAGGTCCTGGTGGGTGCTGCTGCCGCGCTGGCCGTCGGCCTGTCCGGCTGCTCGGTGCTGGGCGGCGGTTCCAGCGAGGCGTCCACACCGGTGCCGAAGGCCGCGCGCACCGCCCCGCCCGGGTCGGAGGCGCTCGCGAAGTTCTACGGGCAGACACTGGCCTGGAAGAAGTGCGGTCCCGGGCAGTGCGCCGGGCTGACCGTTCCCCTGGACTACGCCCAGCCGGACGGCGAGACGATCACCATCCGGGTGCTGCGGGTGCGCGCCACCAAGAAGGGGCAACGGCTGGGGTCCCTGGTGGTCAACCCGGGCGGGCCCGGGGGGTCCGGTATCGACTACGCCGCCGCCGCGGACACCATCGTGGGCAAGCCGGTGCGCCAGCGGTTCGACATCGTGGGCTTCGACCCTCGCGGGGTCCAGCGGAGCAGCCCGGTGGACTGCCTGGGCGATGCCGAGATGGACGACTTCCTGGCACAGGACCCCACCCCCGACGACCCCGCCGAGGTGCAGACCTACCTCGCGTCGATGAAGGACCTCGGCGACAGCTGCCTCGCCCGGACCGGGCCGCTGCTCGGTCACATCTCCACGGTGGACACCGCCAAGGACATGGACATCCTGAGGTCGGCCCTCGGTGACGTGAAGCTCAACTACCTCGGCAAGTCCTACGGCACGCAGCTGGGCGCTGTGTACGCAGGGCTGTTCCCGTCGCTGGTCGGCCGGTTCGTCCTCGACGGTGTCCTCCCTCCCGACCTGACCTGGGAGGAGTCGGCCGTCGGTCAGGCGGAGGGCTTCGAGCGCGCGGCGCACGCCTGGGCGAGGTACTGCGTCGCCAAGGGCACCTGCCCCCTGGGCGACAGCGAGTCCGCGGTCATGACAGGTATGGGGGACCTGCTCGCCCGGCTCGACGCGTCACCGGTCCCCATGCGGGACGGACGTGAGTCCCAGCTCACCGAGGGGTGGGCCACCCTCGGCGTCGCCCAGGCGATGTACGACCCACGGTCGTGGAAGGCGCTCACCGAGGCGCTGCGCCAGGTCGTGGCCAAGGACGACGGCACCAAGCTGATGCTGATCTCCGACCAGTACGCGCGACGCACCGCCAAGGGCAGGTACGTCGAGAACCTGCTCGAGGCCTTCTACTCCATCAGCTGCCTCGACAACCCCGGCAGCCCCGACCCCGCGTACTACGAGGGCATCGTCGCGAAGGCGAGAGTCAAGGCCCCCGTCTTCGGCCCGGCCCTCGCCTGGGGCGCGGCGATCTGCACCCAGTGGCCGGTCAAGACGGGCCAGGTGCCCCACAAGATCAGCGCCGAGGGCAGCGGACCCATCGTCGTGATCGGCACGACCCGTGACCCGGCGACGCCGTACGAATGGGCTGTGCGCGAGCGCGACCAGCTCGCGAACGCGCGGCTGCTGACGTTCGACGGTGACGGGCACACCGCCTACACGCGGTCCAACAAGTGCATCGACAACGCGGTCAACAACTACTACACGAAGGGCAAGGTCCCGGCCGACAACACCAGGTGCTGACCCGGCATACCGACGGCAACTGTCAGCGGAAGGCGTAGACCACGGTGACGGTCACGCCGACCTTCTCACTGCCGACCTGGATCGGGACCGGCGACGACGAGTCCTTGGCGACCGCGGCGGAGCGCATGTCGTAGTTGACCGGGGGAGGGTCTGCCACGGTCTCGGTGATGCTCACGACGGCGCCGAGGCCGCGGCCGGAGGCCTTGGCGTACTGCTCGGCCTTGGTCTTCGCGTTCGCGACCGCCTGGTCGCGGGCGGCGGTGAGGAGCTTGCCGTTGTCCTCGAGGTCGAGGCTGATTCCGTTGACCTGCACCGCATTTCCCCCGGCGGTGACCGCTGCGGTGATGGCGTTGCCGGCCTTGCCGAGGTTCCGGAGGGTGGCGGTGACGCCTTCGCTGACGACGTAGCCCTTGATGACCGGGGTGCCGTTCACGGGGTAGGAGTACTCGGGCTGGACCTGCAGGTTGGACGTCTGGATATCCTTGCCGGCAACGCCGTTGCGGGTGAGCGAGGACTGGACGCGGGCGGTGAGGGAGTTGGCGGCGTCAAGCGCCTTGCCGACGGTGGCCCCACGGGTCTGGACACTGAGGTCGAGGCGCAGGGTGTCCGGCTTGCCGGCGACCTGGGCCGTGCCGGTGACGGTGATGCCGGGACTGCCGACAGCGGTGCCGGTGGTGCCGGGGCTGGTCGGGCTGGGGTAGGTGACGAGGGTCGCGGCGGAGGCTTCGCGACCGGAGTGGGAGCCGACCCAGAAGGCGCCTCCCAGCAACACCGCGGCCGCGACGGCGACCGCTCCACGGGACATCGGCTGGGTGCTCATGGCGATGGGACGGTATGCCGCGTGGCCGGGTTCCGCGCGCGGCTCGGGTGGGTTCGGCAGGCCGGTCGGCGATCACCCCAGGAGGCGCTGTCGGGCGGTCGTTCGGCCGGTTCGGAAATCTGCTGGGTCATCCGTATACTCATCGTCCGTGCCTTCGGGCACCCGCCTCCTTAGCTCAGTCGGCCAGAGCGATTCACTCGTAATGAATAGGTCATCGGTTCGATTCCGATAGGAGGCTCAGCGGCACCACCCAGAAGAAGGCCCCCGTGACTCCGGTCCCGGGGGTCTTTTCTGTTCGGTGAACGTCCGGTGAACAGGGCCACCATGCCCGTGACCACCTCCGCCGCATGGCGTTGTCGGGGCATGAGCATCACACGCAGACACCTCCTCGCGGGCGCGGGCGCCGCGTTGGGCGGGGCCGCACTCGGCCTGCCCGACAACGCATCCGCGGCTGCGGCCGCCACGGTCCTGCCCGACCCGAACCGCAGCGGCATCGAGCACGTGGTCGTCGTCATGATGGAGAACCGGTCGTTCGACCACTACCTCGGGTGGCTGCCGGGGGCGCGTGGCAAGCAGGCCGGACTGACCTTCACCGACCGCTACGGCGTGCCGCACAACACCCACCACCTGACCGACTACCAGGGGTGCGCGCACCCCGACCCCGACCACTCCTTCGAAGGTGGTCGCGTCGAGTACAACAACGGCCGCTGCGACGGCTGGCTCAAGGCGGGCGACAACGACACGTTCGCCATCGGCTACTACACCGACGCCGACCTCGCGTTCTACGGCCAGGCAGCACGCGACTGGACCGTGTGTGACAACTACTTCTCCGCCATCCTCGCCGAGACCTACCCGAACCGGTTCTACCAGCACGCCGCCCAGACCGATCGCATCCACAACTCGACCGACGTCGCGACGATGCCGACCATCTGGGACCGACTCGCCGAGGCCGGAGTGAAGGGCACGTACTACTTCTACGACACCCCGTTCACCGCCCTCTGGGGCAGCAAGTACCTCGACATCTCCAAGCCCTATCCGCAGTTCCTGGCCGATGCGGCAGCCGGGACCCTGCCGGCCGTGAGTTTCGTCGACCCGAAGTTCCTCGACGAGGGCACGGGTTCCAGCGCCGACGACCACCCCCACGCCGACATCCGCGCGGGCCAGCACTTCCTCGACCAGGTCTACGACGCGGTCACCTCCGGCCCCGGCTGGGACAAGACCGTGTTGGTCGTCAACTACGACGAGTGGGGCGGCTTCTACGACCATGTCGCCCCCACCAGCGCACCCGACGCGCACCCCGAATGGGGCATGCGCGGCTTCCGGGTGCCGTGCCTGGTCGTCTCCCCACGTGCCCGCCGCGGCCACGTCGCCAAGGACGTCTACGACCACACCTCTGTCCTGAAGATGATCGAGTGGCGATGGGGACTGCCTGCACTGACCCCGCGTGACGCTGCTGCCCGCAACCTCGCCGAGGTGCTCGACTTCACCAACGCCCCGAACACCGACGTCCCGCGATACGCCGTCCCCCCGTTCGTCGGCACGCCGTGCCCGCCGGCAGGAACGGCCGACTACGAGGACTGGCACGCGCTCAAGGACCTTGCCAACACCCATGGATGGAGCCTGTGATGACCCGCCCCCGCACCTTCGGCCACCGCCCGTCGCGGGCTATTCGTCCCCGAGCTGCTGGCACCCGCCTCGCCGCCGCCGTGACTGCCGTACTCGTCGGCATCGTTGCCACGACAGCGATCTCGCTGGGCGCGTCAGCCGCGCCCGCGCGCGCACCCAGGCCCGCGGCATACCTGCCTGCGGTCAAGCACGTCTTCGTCATCAACCTCGAGAACAAGGGGTATGACGAGACCTGGGGTCCCGGGTCGGCGGCGCCTTATCTGTCGCAGACGTTGCGGGCGCAGGGGAACCTGCTCACCCAGTACTACGGCACCGCGCACAACAGCCTGCCGAACTACATCGCGCAGGTCAGCGGGCAGGGGCCCAATCCGCAGACGCAGGGCGACTGCCAGGTGTTCAGCGACTTCGCCGGCGCGGGCACAGCGGCACCCGGTCAGTACATCGGGGACGGGTGCGTCTACCCCAGGACCGTGCCCACCCTGCAGGGCCAGCTCGACGCCGCCGGTCTGACCTGGCGCGGGTACATGGAGGACATGGGCACTCCTTGCCGACACCCCGCGGTGGGCGCCCCCGACGACACCCAGAAGGCGGAGGTCGGCGACCAGTACGCGGCGCGCCACAACCCGTTCGTGTACTTCCACTCCGTCATCGACGACCCGGCCTACTGCGCCGCCCACGTCGTCGACGCCGGAGCGCTCGACTCCGACCTTGCCGCGACGGCGACCACGCCGAACCTGACCTACATCACGCCCAACCTGTGTCACGACGGGCACGACACGCCCTGCGTCGACGGGCAGCCCGGCGGCTTGGCCTCAGCCGACGCGTGGCTAAAGGCGACCGTGCCGAGCATCCTCAACGCCCCCGCGTTCAAGACGGATGGCCTCCTGCTTATCACGTTCGACGAGTCCGACGGTCCCCAGAGCGATGCCACCGCGTGCTGTGGCGAGGGGCCCGGGCCGAACAGCCCGCTGCCCGGCATCACCGGGATGGGCGGCGGTCGCGTTGGCGCCCTCGCCCTGTCACCGTTCGTGCGCCCCGGCAGCCTCAGCAGCACGCCGTACAACCACTACTCGATGCTCGCGAGCATCGAGGACCTGTTCGGCCAGGCCCGCCTCGGCTATGCGGCACAGAGCGGCCTCAACCGGTTCGGGCTCGACGTCTACAACCGCTGACCGTTCGCCTTCATCGCCGAACGCGTTTGGGGGCAAGCAAGTACGCTCACGGGATGAGCCGGATCTTCTCCGTCAGTGTCTCCTCGGTGTACCCGCACTACGTGACCAAGGTGGAGAAGAAGGGCCGGACCAACGCCGAGCTGGATCAGGTGATCGAGTGGCTGACCGGCTTCGACGAGTCGGAGCTCAAGGGACGGCTGGCCGACGGGACGACGTTCGAGGAGTTCTTCGCCCAGGCACGGCTGAACCCGCGGGCCTCGTCGATCACCGGCGTGGTGTGTGGGGTGCGCGTCGAACAGATCGACGATCCGTTGATGCAGAAGATCCGCTACCTCGACAAGCTCGTGGACGAGCTCGCCAAGGGCAAGGCGATGGACAAGATCCTGCGGAGCTGAAGGGTGCCCTCAGGAAATCGTCCCTGAGCAGTGTCGGATCGGGGCCCACGCGTTCGTAGTAGGGGTGAGGAGGTGCCGTTCCGGTGAGCGTGGATGACGTAGCGCCGGCGATCACCCGGGCCCACCACGAGGAGTGGGCGCGGGTCGTCGCCTCGCTCACGAGGCGCTTCGGCGACCTCGACATCGCCGAGGAGGCGGCGGCCGAGGCGTTCGCCACGGCGGTCGAGCGGTGGCCGGCACACGGCATACCTCCCAATCCGGGCGCGTGGCTGACCACCACCGCGAACCACAAGGCCATCGACCGGATCCGGCGCGAGAACAAGCGGGACGGCAAGCAGAAGGAGGCCCAGTTGGTGTACGACGACGACCCGCCGGAGCCTCTCGGAGCCATCGACGACGATCGGCTGCGACTGCTCTTCACGTGCTGCCACCCGGCGCTCGCGATGGAGTCGCGCGTCGCGCTGACCCTGCGGATGGTCGGCGGCCTGACCGTGCCCGAGATCGCCCGGGCCTTCCTCGTGCAGGAGACCACCATGGGGCAGCGGATCACCCGCGCCAAGGCCAAGATCAAGGCGGCCCGCATCCCGTACCGGGTGCCGTCCGCGGACGACCTGCCCGCCCGGGTCTCAGGCGTCCTGGCCGTCCTGTTCCTCGTCTTCAACGAGGGCTACCTGGCGACCGGTCCTGACACCGATCCCCTCCGTCACGACCTGACCGCCGAGGCGATCCGGCTCACCCGCCTGATCCGGGCCCTGCTGCCGCAGGACGGTGAGGTGGCCGGGCTGCTGGCGCTGATGCTCCTCATCGAGGCCCGCCGCACCGCCCGCGTGTCCCCGACCGGCGAGCTGGTCACCCTCGACGAGCAGGACCGTGGGCGCTGGGACGCGGCGCTGGTCGCCGAGGGTCATCGGCTGGTGCGCGAGCGGCTGGCCACGGGCGTGGCTCCGGGGCGGTACCAGCTCCTCGCAGCGGTCAACGCCGTGCACACCTCCGCCCGCGACGTGCGCGACACCGACTGGTCCCAGGTCGTCGCACTCTACGACCAGCTCGTCCGCCTCGACCCCTCACCGGTCGTCGCCCTCAACCGCGCCATCGCGGTAGCCGAGCTCGACGGGCCGGACGTGGCGTTGGCCCTCGTCGACCGCCTGGAGGGAGCGTTGTCGGGCTACCACGCCTACCACGCGACGCGGGCCGACCTGCTGCGTCGGCTGGGCCGCAGCCAAGAGTCCCGCGCCGCCTACGACGCCGCGCTCGAGCTGGCCGGCAACACGGCCGAGACCGCCTACCTCACCCGCCGCCGCGACCAGCTCGCCTAGTGGCACTGGCGCGTATGCCGTGGGCGTGCTTTCCCAGTGGTGGCTTGGTTCCGCGCGTCCTACCATCGACCATGGTCCGAATCGGCCGCAGGCAGCAGGAACCGCGAGACGCCAACGACGAGGACCCCGTGGTCCGCCAGTACCGCTTCCTCTTGCGGGAAGCCTCGCCTGACGCGGTGGAGGTGGCGCACACCGAAGCGCTTTCCCGGCTCGGCGAGGACAACCGCCGGGTCATCCTGACGGCCGTCCAGCGTGGGCTGGTCGCGGGTCAGCGGCTCCAACCGGGCGACGCCGCCCAGATCGCGCACCTCATCGTGCTCGGGGAGCGGCGCTCGCCGAACGCCTTCCTGTCGTCCTGCGAGCCGGCAACCTTGCTGGCTCTCTCACAGGCCGTGATCCACACCGAGGCCTGCTTCGGGCTGTTCGGGAGGTATGCCGCCTGGGACGGCGCCGACCCGGAGCCCGAGGAGGAGGGGGCTTGGGCCGAGGCCGGCTTCAATCCCGACAGCGGCCGCTGGAACCTCGCGAGGCAGAACCACCTGAACGCCGACAATGGTGCCGGCATGGGCTTCGGCGGAGGCGGAGCCGGAGGAGGGGGCGATGGCGGCGGGGGAGGCTGACGGCCGGCCCGGGCCCGTCAGGCCGAGTCCTGGGCGTCCTCGGCTGCGCCGCTCTCGAGGCTGAGCAGGATGTCGAGCAGGCAGCGGACCGGCTCCTCGCGGGCGAAGGCGGGATCGGCCAGCCCGGCGATGATGTACTCCGCCACGCGCACCAGCTTGGTGTTGTGCTGGTTGGAGTAGGTGCGCAGCATCTCGAAGGCCGCGTCCTCCCCGATGCCGAAGCTGAGCATGAGGGCACCCTTGGCCTGCTCGATCGCGGCGCGGTGCTCGGTCGAGGCCAGCACTGCTTCCGCGGCTCCCTCACGGAGGGACTGGGTGATGTCGACGATGAACCCCGACAGTCGTTTGACCTCCCCGCCGGCATCCTCGCTCTGGCCCACCAGGACCAGGCGTCGGGTGCGGCCGGCCGGGTCGACGAGCCGGTACTCCAGGGAGAACGGGCGCGCGCGGGTCAGCACCTCATGGAACCGTTCCAGGACAACGGTTCGGTCCTGCTCGACGACGCGTTCGAGCATCAGGTCCGTTGTCGGGTCCTGCCCGAGCAGGATGCCGTACAGCTCCCGGAGATCGGTTGAGCAGGTCCACCGGTCTGCGGTGGCGTCGTACTCGAAGAACAGTGCAGGTTCGTCCGTCAGGGACGCGAGAAATGACATCAGACCCTCCATCGCCAGAGACCGCCGTGGGACAGCAACCACGAGTTCAGAGAGGCCACTTCTTGACCTTCGGCCAAATAATACGAATGGCCGCTCGCGCGTCAAGCCCATCTCGGCGGAAGTCTCGAGCGACACCTTCGCGGGGTGTCTAGGGCAGCCATAGCTCGATGTGATGACGCTCGAAAGGCGTACTCCGCACGCATGTGAATGACGTACGACCCCGGCGTCGGGTCGCCCTAGTGTCGGGAGATGGTCGACCGCCCCGACGACTCGGAGATGACGGACGCAGTGCTGCGCTCGGAGATCGAGCTCTTGGCTGACCTGATGGCGGCCGTCTGTGAGTTTCCCGGGCGGCTCACGGACACCCAGATCGATGCTGTCCTCGGTCTGACCCCTCCCGTTCGGCGGGCCGACGAGGACGCTGGCGGTACGCCACCAGCCCACATGGCGTCGTGAAGGTCGTCGACACCCCTACTCTGACCACGTGCCCTCCTTCGACCGCGTCGTCCTGATCTTCAACCCACACAGCACCGGAGAGGCCAAGGAGCTGGCCGAGGAACTGCGTGAGGACCTCGCCGAGCGCGTGCCGACGCTTGCCGTCGAGCTGCTTCCCACCCAGCACGCGGGCCACGCCGTCGAGCTGTCGCGGGAGGCCGCAGAGGTGGGGGCGCCACTGGTCGTGTCCGTCAGCGGTGACGGCGGCTACAACGAGGTCGTCAACGGCGTCATGCAAGCCGACAACGACCGTGCCTTCGCGGCGGTGCTGGCAGCAGGAAACGCCAACGACCACCGCCGCACGACCAAGGAGCGTCCGATCGCCGAGGCCATCGCCGATGGCTCCGTGAGCCGGATCGACCTCCTCCGCTTCACGGCGGGGGGCGCGGCCGACGAGGTGGTGCGCTACGCGCACTCGTACATCGGCCTGGGCCTGACACCCGTGGTTGCGGTCGACCTCGAAAAGGGAGGCAAGGGTTCGTTGCGCGAGATGGTCACCGTCGTGCGGACGTTCGCGAAGTTCCGCCCGTTCGAGATCGAGATCGAGGACGGCACCCGCCAACAGTTCGACAGCCTCGTCTTCGCCAACATCGCGCAGATGGCGAAGGTTGCCACGCTGGCCGAAGACGAGGGCAAGCCCGACGACGGACTGTTCGAGGTCATCACCCTCCGGCACACGTCGAAGCTGCGGATCCTCGCGATGGCCATCAAGGCGAGCACCATCGGCCTGGGCAAGCAGCCCAGCGTTCGCAGCTACTCGTTCACGACGGTGACCCCGCTACCGCTGCAGATCGACGGCGAGGTCGTCGACCTGCCGGCGGGAGCGACGGTGCAGGTGGACATCCTGACCAAGGTCCTGCAGACCGTCCTGTGAGCGAGGCCACGACCCAAGGGTCGAGCCCCATCGTGGTCTTCGTCCCCGGACTGGGTCTGGACCGCAGATCCTGGCAGCGGGTCCGCCACGAGCTGCGCGGGCAGAGCACCGTCGTCCTGCTGCCCTCCATGGGGCAACCCGTGCCGCGCGGCACCGGGGTTTCAGTCGAACTTCAGGCCGAGCGCCTTCTGCACAGACTGCCGAGAGGTGCGTCGACCATCCTGGTAGGTCACTCGGCCAGCTGCCCCGTCGTGGTCGAAGCGGCCCGCCACACTGACGACGTCGTGGGACTCGTCCTCGCGGGCGCGGTGACCGATCCCGCGGCCCACACCTGGCCGAGGATGCTGGCCCAATGGGGCCGCACCGCCATTCACGAACGCCCGGGTGAAGCCCGTGTGCTCGCCCCGCAGTACCGGCATACCGGGATCCTCAGCATGCTCCGGGGGATGGATTCGCTGCGACGCTTTCGCACGGACCACGCACTGAGCGGGCTGGATCTGCCGGTGGAGGTCGTGCGCGGGGACAAGGACCGAATCGCCTCGCACGAGTGGTCATCGGTTCTGCGGCGCGCGTCCAACGGAGGTCTGAGCACAATTCACGGCGCCGCTCACATGGTTCCCCTGACCCATCCCGCCGCCGTCGTGGCTGCCGTCGACCGAGTGCGCCTGGCCGCCGAGCGGCCGTCCGCCCGGCTTCCGTAGGCGTCGCCCGCCGAGCCGTGTTTGCCCGCGGCCCTGGGGGGGTAGGTGCTGAACAGACAGTCGTGGCCGAGCTTTCCGTCGCGAGCTGATTCGCCGCATCGCGAGAGGGAGTCATGTCGAAGAAGAACACGACGAAGCTTGGTTCGACCCGGGCCGGCGCGGGGAAGGCGAAGGCTTCTGCGGCGGGGCAGCCTGCCACGCAGCCCGCCGCGATCCTCGGTTCCGGGGGAGAGGTGCACCAGCCGGTCCAGGGCGGTCAGGTACTCACCACGGCCCAAGGCGCTCCGCTGTCCGACGACCAGAACAGCCTGCGTGCCGGCCAACGCGGACCGACCCTGTTGGAAGACTTCGCCATGCGGGAGAAGATCTTCCACTTCGATCACGAGCGCATCCCCGAGCGCGTCGTGCACGCCCGCGGCTACGGCGCTCACGGCACCTTCGAGACCACCGCCGACCTGTCAGAGCTCACCAGGGCAGCCATCTTCTCGACCGTCGGCAGGAAGACCGAGGCGTTTGTTCGCTTCTCGACAGTGGCCGGCGCCAAGGGATCCTTCGACCTCGCGCGCGACGTACGTGGGTTCGCGGTGAAGCTCTACACGACCGAGGGCAACTGGGACATCGTCGGCAACAACATCCCGGTGTTCTTCATCCAGGACGCCATCAAGTTCCCCGACCTCGTGCATGCGGTCAAGGAGTCCCCTGACCGGGCGTTCCCCCAGGCGCAGTCGGCTCACGACAGCTTCTGGGACTTCGTGTCCTTCACGCCCGAGGCGATCCACATGACCGTGTGGCAGATGTCGGACCGGGCGATCCCGCGGTCGTTCCGCTTCATGGAGGGGTTCGGGGTCCACACGTTCCGCTTCGTGAACGCCGACGGGGTGTCGACCTTCGTGAAGTTCCACTGGCGACCGCTCCAGGGCCTGCAGTCGGTCGTGTGGAACGAAGCGGTCAAGATCAACGGTGCCGACCCTGACTTCCACCGGCGTGACCTCTGGAACGCGATCACCAGCGGGGACCTGCCGCAGTGGGACCTTGCCGTGCAGGTGTTCGACGAGTCGTTCGCCGAGGAGTTCGACTTTGACGTGCTGGACGCGACCAAGCTGATCCCGGAGGAGCTGGTGCCGCTGCAGGTCGTCGGACGGCTGACGCTGGACCGGGTTGTGGACAACGACTTCGCCGAGACCGAGCAGGTCGCCTTCCACACGGGGAACGTCCCGCCGGGCATCGACTTCTCCAACGACCCGCTGCTCCAAGGGCGCAACTTCTCCTATCTCGACACCCAGCTCTCCCGCCTGGGCACGCCCAACTTCACGCAGCTGCCGATCAACGCACCTCGGTGCCCGGTGGCACACTTCCAGCGCGACGGCAAGATGCAGTACGAGGTGCCGACGGGCCGAGTCAACTACGAGCCCAACGGTTTCGGCGCCGCCGAGCGCGGACCTCGAGCGGACGCGGCAGCGGGCTTCCAGAGCCATGAGGAGCCGCTCGAGGGCACCAAGGTGCGGGTGCGTTCGGCCACCTTCTCCGACCACTACAGCCAGGCCCGACAGTTCTTCATCAGCCAGACGCCGGTCGAGCAGGACCACATCGTGAAGGCCTACACGTTCGAGCTGAGCAAGTGCGAGATCCCGCAGGTGCGGACGCGCATGCTGGCTCACCTGCTCAACGTGCACGAGGACTTGGCGACTGGCGTGGCAGGCGGCCTTGGTATGCCGTTGCCCGAGGCAGAGTACCGCCGATGGCTCGACCTCCCGCCTTCGGACGCGCTCAGCATCCTCAAGAGGGGTCCGGGCAGCTTCGCCGGCCGCAAGCTGGGAGTGCTCGTCACCGACGGCACCGATGCCGCGGTGCTCACGGCACTGGCGGACGCGTTCGCCGAGGCTGGCGCCGTCCTGGAGACGATCGCCCCCGTCGTGGGTGGGGTGACCCTCAGCGACGGCTCGGTGCTGCTGGCCGACCAGATGATCGACGGTGGACCCTCCGTGCTCTACGACGCGGTGGTGCTGCTGCCGGGCGCCAAGGCCGTCCCGGCGTTGGCCGTCCGCAGCACCGCCAAGGACTTCGTCTCGGACGCCTTCGCCCACCACAAGTTCGTCGGGTACAACGCCGCCTCACGCCCGCTCCTGGAGGCGGCCGGGGTGGCCGACCTGCTCGATGCCGGGTGTGTGAAGGTCACCAAGTCGACTGCGACCACGTTCGTGAAGAAGTGCGGCGCGCTGCGTTACTGGGAGCGCGATGTCCAGCCCTGACGGGCGCTGCTCACTGCCCGCTGACGCGTTCGCGGCGTTTGCCCTCGGCGATGTACGCCAGCCGGCGCAGGGCCTCGACATTGCGCGGGCCGATGGCGAGCTGCCGCAACGGGCGGGGCAGCAAGGTGCCGGGCCCTGACACGGCGTCCTCGGCCATGGCCACAGTGCACGACTCGTCGCTGCCGGGGATGATCGTGAGTACGACCTTCGCCTCACCCACGGGCCAACCGCGGGCCTTGAGGACGAGCTCGCTGGGCTCGCTGGAACTCAGGACGTGCGTCGTGTCACTCAGAACCGTGGGCCACACCCCGAAGGAGTGGTGGATGCGCGCGTCTTCGGCCGGCCATTCGGGGTCGACGCCCCTCACTCTTGACGCGCCGACGACCCAGGTGGCGTAGAACCAGCCGTCGGCGAGCACGTCCCAGACGGCTTGCGCAGGAGCATCGATGTCTCGGGTGACGGTGATGACGCCTGTGGTCGGGAGTTCCATGGTCAGCTCTTCCTCCAGTCGGGCGGGTGGACGCTGCAACGGCAACGGTAGCGCCGTCGGCGGCTGCGAGACGGGTGTGGGACGGGGCGGCGCGTATCTGGCGGCTGACGCCTTCGAGGGCCGGACATGACGCGAGTGTCAGTGGCTGGCCGGCTTCCCCACGCTGGGATGGTGGCGCGCAGCCGCCCCGCGAACCACAGATCCCGCGTCATGTGGCTGCCGACCGGAGTCTTCATCTGTGTGGACAGGAACCAGATGGACCTACAGGTCCACGCCTAGCCAAGGAAGAACAAGCCCCTACGGAGCTCCACCCGGGCTCCACCGAAGGAGCAAGTCATGTTGAAGACCAAACTTGTCGGAACCGGCACGGCCATTCTCTTGGCCGGGGCAGTTGGACTCGTCCCGGCTGCCGCCTCTGCGAGTGCGGCGCCCACAGCGAAGGCCGTGGCTCCCACCGCACAAGCCGCAGCCACGACCCTGCCCGTGACGGGCACCTTGCCCAACGGCACGGCGTTCACGGGTCAGCTGAGCAACCTGACGACCTCGGTCGTCAATGGTGTCGTCCAGCTCTCCGGGACCATCACCGGCACCGGACTGCCCGCGGGCGGGACGACCTTCACGGCACCGCTGCAGGACGTTGCGGTGACGCAGGGCTGCAGCATCCTGACCCTTGACCTCGGCCCGCTCCACCTCGACCTGCTGGGTCTGGTCATCGACCTCGCCCCGGTGTCGTTGGACGTCACGGCGGTCCCCGGTGCGGGCAACCTCCTGGGCAACCTGCTGTGCGCCGTTGCCGGCCTGCTGGACGGGCCGGGCAACGCTCTCGGTGGCATCGCAGCGCTGCTCAACCGTCTGCTGACAGGTCTCGGCCTCTGAGCCGCGTGAGCGACTGACGTGGCAGTGGCGTCCCTGCGCCGCCCCTCACCGCAGGGGCGCCGCTGCCACCCCCCAAAGCCCGGCGACAGCGCCCGACGCAATTGGAGCTCGTGATGACCGTGATCGCCTTCAGACCTCGTCCCCGGCGTGGTGCGCGTCCCCCGGACGGCGACGGCACGCCCATCAGTGGGACGTTCCGATCTCCGCGGGGACGTTCAGGGGCCATGACCGGGTCGCTGCGGCTCCAGCGACTGGTCATCGTGCCGCGCGGTGCCTTCATCACCGGGGTCTTCACGGGTCAGCTCCGTGAGCCGGACGGAACCCTGGTCGGAGTGGACAGCCGTCGCGCCACCGCCCCGGTCGACCTGGTGCGTGACGACAGCGGCCTACGACCCGTGGTCCGACCACTGCAGCTCGACCTGATGGGGATCACCGTCCACGTCGAGCGTTTCACGATCGAACCTTCGCTTGCCTTTCCTCGCGGGGAGAGCAGCACCGGAGGGAGGGCACGCACCACCCGCACGAGTCGGGCTCGCGTGGAACCGCTGTGAAGGCCGTCGCGCTGGCTGCGCCGGGTCTGGTGCTCGGGCTGCTGCACGTTCTCCAGAAGCTGGAGTCGTGGACCGTGGAGGACAGCGCGCCAGCTGTTTCCCGCAGACCGCCCCCGGCACCGTTTCCGCACCCAACGGCCCTCGAAACCAAGGACCACTGACCAGCGAGGGCGCTCCACCTGCTGATGGTGACGGGGCCAGCCGCGCGGCGCCGGGATGCGAGGTTCCTCTCCCGGCGCCACGCGGTGTCCACCCGCTCTCGGTCACGGCACGGGGCGTCCTGCCTGTCGCCGCTGGACGCCAACTGTGCAGGTCAGAGGGGTGGAAATGCTCGGTGCGGCGTAGTGTCGCACCCGTGAGCACGGCCGGGGCGGCCGACGAGCCGAGGGAGCCAACAGGGGCGGCAGATGTCGCGGCCCTGATCCCCATGCTGCGCCGGATCGTCGCAGCCCGGGTCGGCCAGCACCCCGCGGCGGAGGACCTGGTCCAGGAGACGCTGCTCCGGGTGCTGGCGGCCGAGAACCGGATCGAGCCCGGCATGATCGAGCCATACGCGATCGCCACGGTCCGCAACGTCATGGCCACCATGTGGCGCAACGACGACCGAGAAGTCCGCAACAGGCACCGGGTGCTCGACCCGAGCGAGCCGGAGGAGGCCGAAGAGGTCGTCGTCGCCTCGGAGGAACAGTCCGCCATCAACGAGGCGCTTCGCCGGCTGACCGACCGCGAACGAGAGGTCCTGCTGGCGCATGAGGTGAGTGGTCGCGCCACCCAGTCGCTGGCGGAGGAGACCGGAAGCACGGCCGGTGCTGTGGCCGCCCAGCTGAAGCGGACCCGAGCCCGGTTGCGGGTCGAGTACCTGCTCGCGCTGGAGCGGGCCGAGCCCCCCACAGACAGATGCAGGCCTGTGCTGCTGGCCCTCTCCAGCGCGGACCGACGACGACAGCGTGAGGTCGATGCTGCTCGACACCTGCTCGAGTGCGAGCTCTGCGCCCGGCTCAGCGAACCACTGCTCGGCAGGGGGCCGGTGCGGGACGACGAGGTGCACGTGCCAATCAGCGCGGACCCGGACATCGTCACGGTGCGTCAAGCCGCTCGCGAGCTGGCGGTGCGCGCCGGCTTCAGGGGCACAGACCTGACGCTGCTCGCCACGGCCGTGTCGGAGGTGGCCCGCAACATCGTCCGGTTCGCCTCACCCGGGGAGGTGACGATCGAGCTGCTCGAACGTCCACGTCCCGGCATCCGGGTCGTCGCCCGGGACACCGGACCCGGCATACCGGACGTCGAGAAGGCCATGGAAGACGGCTACAGCACCTACAGCGGACTCGGCCTCGGGCTTCCCGGAGCCAGACGGCTGATGGACGAGTTCACCATCGTCTCCGAGGCGGAGCACGGCACCACTGTGAGCATGACCAAATGGTTCGACAAGAAGGGATGAGCATGAACGCCCAGAACACGGAGGACCCGACGGAGCACGAGCCGTCCCTGTCCGGCAACCAGCTGCTTCCCCAGCTGGTGGCCCACCTGAGGGAACATCGCGCGAAGCTCCGCAACGAGTGGGCGTCCCGCATCCGCGATGCCCACCTGCTCGAGGCCATGACCCCGCAGGAGATGATCGCCGAGACCACGTCGGTCTATGACAACTACGTGGAGGTGCTCGAGACCGGCAGTGTGGAAGCGTTGCAGCACTATGCCCGCGACCTGTCGGAGCGGATCATCCCGCGGGGGGTCGAGACGCATGAGGTGGTCGGCATCGTGTTGCTGCTGAGGGATGTCCTGGCGCGGTCGCTCTTCGAGAAGTACCAGCGGGACTTCGCCCTACTCAACCAGATCCTCGACGCGTACGAACCGGCGGCGAACCGTATCGCCAACACCGTGGCCGTCAGCTTCGTCGACGAGCGTGAGCGCGTCATCCGCCAGCAGCAGGACGCCATCAAGGAGCTGTCGACCCCGGTGCTGCCCGTTCGGGAGAGGCTCCTCATCCTGCCGATCATCGGCGTTTTGGACAGCGAACGGGCCAGGCAGCTCACCGAGCAGCTGCTGAGCGGCATACGCACCCATCGCGCCAAGGTGGTCGTCATCGACATCACGGGGGCCCCGGACGTCGACGAGACCGTCGCGAACCACCTGGTGCAGACGGTAGACGCCTCGCGGCTGATGGGTGCCAGCGTCATCATCACCGGCCTGTCGCCCACGATTGCGCAAACCCTCGTCACGATCGGCGTGGACCTGAGCAAGATGAACACCATCGGCGACCTCCAGGGCGGCCTCGAGGAGGCCGAGCGGCTGCTCGGCTACGCGGTGACGCGCAAGGCGGTGACTGACGGCTCGTGAACTCCGGACCGGCCCTCGTCTCCATACTGCGTCAGGGTGACACCCTCGTCGCGTCGGTCCACACTGCCCTGGACGACTCGGAGATGGTCCGGTTCCAGGACGACCTCGTCCGCCAGATCGGTGAGCACCGCGCGCGTGGCGTCATCATCGACGTGGCAGCACTGGACGTGATCGACAGCTTCGGGTCGCGCACGCTGCAGTCGATCGCCGACATCGCCCGCCTGCGCGGCGCGGCCACCGTCATCGTCGGCATCCAGCCCGAGGTCGCGTACGCCATGGTGCGCCTGGGTATGGGGATGGGTGAGGTCCCGACGGCGCTGGATCTGGAGGAGGGCCTCGACTACCTCACGAGGATCCGTGGACAGGGGAACAGGCATGAGTGACGTCGAGGACCTGACCCTCGACTACCGTGCCGCGTTCCAGCGCTACCTGCCCCAGCGCAGTGAGGCGGCGCTGACGCTGGGCTACCAGCTGGGGCGCCAGGCGATCGTCCGGGGGGTGAGTCTTCTCGACCTGGTCCACGTCCACCACCTCGTCCTCGCCGAGGTCCTCGAAGACAGCCCGGAAAATGACGTGCGCGGGGTCACGGCTGCCGCCTCCGAGTTCCTGCTGGAGGTGCTCTCGACGTTCGACATGGCACACCGGAGCCTGAGCTCCGCGACATCGAAAGCCGTGCAGGGCAGGGGCAACGGATGACATCCCGCTACCGAATCATCATGGCCCTCACGTCCCTGGCCACAGTGTCGGGCTGCGCGGGCCAGGGGAACGTCGAGGCCGCCACCGTGAAGGCAGCGGCCAGCACGTTCGTCCGGTCCGTGAGCACCGCGCCCGCGACGGCCTGCGGGCTGCTGGCCCCCGAGACCCTTCGAGCCCTCGAGGAGTCCGACGGCCCTTGCGCGGAGGCCTTGCCGTCCTCCGCGGAGGAGAAGGGCTCCACCTCGGTGGAGTCCGTGCAGGTCTACGGCAAGGACGCTGTGGTGCACCTGTCGACGGACACGATCTTCCTCGCCCGGTTCAAGCAGGGATGGCGCGTGACCGCCGCGGGCTGCAGCCGGCAGCAAGACGGCCGGCCGTATGACTGCAAGGTCAAGGGAGCCTGACGTGCGTGCATGGTTCGCCGGGTACCTGCTGTTCATCGGACTGGGACTCACCTTCTGCTTCGCCATGGGGGTGACCCACCGATGAGGACGTGGCTTCGTGAGAACAGCCTCACCCTGGCCTTCTCGGTGCTACTCCTGGTTGCCCTCGTCGGTCAATCACTCACCGGGGAGGCCTCGTACAACGAGGCGGCGATGGACGCCGGGCTACCCACACTCACCTTGCGGGAGTACGTCACCTCGTCGCAGTTCGCGGTGGACGTTGCAGAGAACTGGCAGTCGGAGTACCTGCAGTTCCTGCTCTACATCCTCCTGACGGTGTGGCTCCTGCAGAAGGGGTCCCCGGAGTCCAAGCCCCTCGACCACGCCGGTCGTGGGTCGGACAAGGACCAGAAGGTCGGACGCTATGCGGACGTGGGGTCGCCCACGTGGGCCAAGGTCGGGGGTTGGCGGACCAGCCTGTACTCACGCTCCCTCGGACTGGCGATGGGGGCGGTCTTCCTCGGGTCGTGGACGGCGCAGCTGGTCGCCGGTCGCAGTGCCTACAACGCCGAGCAGCTGCAGGACCTCCAGGATCCGCTGACGTGGAATGGCTACCTGCACGCTCCGGACTTCTGGAATCGCACCTTCCAGAACTGGCAGTCGGAGTTCCTCGCCGTCGGCAGCATGGTGGTGTTCAGCATCTACCTGCGGGAGCGCGGGTCGCCGGAGTCCAAGCCGGTCGGGAGCGCCCACAGCAGCACGGGAGTCGAGGGCTAGGCGCCCTGCCCTCCGGAGCCGCGGCAGCTACGCGCCGGGCGAGGCTTCCGGTCGGGCACTCCGGAGGGCGTCGTGCAGTGCGGCGAGGTCGGGGAAGGTGAGCTCGGCTCCGGCGTCGTGCAGCTCGGGCGCACTGGTCCCCCCGGTCGCGACCCCCACCCCGGAGGCCCCGACGCGGGTCGCGGCCTCCATGTCCCAGACGGAGTCACCGACCACCATCAGGTCCTCGGGCTCGAGGTCCGCTCGCGTCATGACGGACTCGAGCAGGTCCTTGCTGGGCTTCGAGCTCGCCACGTCGTCGCCCGTGACGATCAGGTCGAAGTCGGGCTGGTCCAGGACCTCGAGCATCGCCCACAGGTCCCGTTCCCCGCCGGACGTGGCGAGCGCCACCGTCAGCCCGGCGTCCCGACACCACTGCAGGAGTGAACCGGCGCCCGGAAGCGGGTGCAGACGGTCGTGCCACGTGCCGAACAGTGCATCGTGGGCAGCCGTGATGGCGCTGTCCTGGCTCCGGTTCCGCCGGTCACCGAGCACGTGGTCGAGCAGGTTGTCGGCCCCCATCCCCACCGCGTGGTGCACCATCGCCATGGGCCGGTCGTGACCGAACTGCTGCATCGCCTCCCACCAGCTGATCGTGTGGACGTAAGTCGAGTCGACCAGGGTGCCGTCGAGGTCGAAGACGATCCCGCTGACGCGGGTGAGCACGTCAGACATGCTTCCTTCCCCGCATCGCCCGCCCTGCGAGGACCGTCCCGCCCGCGGCGCCGAGGGCGAGGACCGCCGTGACCTCCTTGGGGCGGTGGGAGAGCTCCTGCTGCCAACTGCGGCCCTTCGCCCGGTCGTCGAAGGAACCGTGGGCGCCGAAGTCCCGGCCGCCGGGACCGTCCGCCGCGTCCCACAGGTTGGCTGGGTCGGCTGGGTCCCGGGGTTCGTCGGTCTGCTGGGCGTTGTATGCCGTCCGAGCCAGGTAGCGATCGAGCAGGCCGGGCGCGACGGCGTTGGCGACCAGGGTGCCGACGGTGGAGGCGCCGACCCAGTACTCCCGCCGACGGGGGTGGTCGGCTGCGTAGACGACCGCACGCGCAGCGACCTCGGGCTGGTAGATCGGCGGGACGGGCTGGGCACGTCGAGGGAGCTTCGACAACACCCAGCCGAACTGAGGTGTGTTGAGGGCCGGCATCTGGACCATCGTGACGCGGACGTTGCTGCCATCGTGCAGCAGCTCGCAGCGGAGCGACTCGTGGAAACCCTGGACGGCGTGCCGTGCACCGCAGTACGCGGTCTGGAGCGGGATTCCCCGATAGGCCAGCGCTGACCCCACGTGGACGATCGTTCCGCGGTTGCGCGCCCGCATCCGGGGAAGGGCCGACATCGTGCAGTACACGTAGCCGAGGTAGCTCACCTCGGTGGCGCGGCGGAACTCGTCGGCGGTGACCTGGCTGAACGGCGCGAACACGGAGGTGAACGCCGCGTTGACCCACACGTCGATCGGACCGAGCTCGTCCTCGATCCGGGCCACGGCGCTCTCGACCGCCTCTGCGTCGGCGACATCCACGGGCACCGAGAGGGCCTTGACCCCAGCCTGCTGTGCCTCCCGGACGGCAGCCTCGAGCCCCGAGCTGCCTCTCGCGATGAGAGCGACGTCGTCGCCTCGCCGCGCGAACTCACGGACGCAGGCGCGTCCCACGCCTCCACTCGCACCCGTCACGACCACCACTCGTTTCATCGGACTGCTCCTCTCCTTCGTTGGTCCTTCCCGATGCGGTCAGGCGATCCGCTCGTCGCCTTCGCGAATAACCTGCAGCCACCTGCACCCGTAGCCGTCGAGGTCGACCTCGACCGTCGGAGCGCCCGAGCCGTCTCCGACCGGCTCGAGGCGGTAGTCCGCGAGCAGGTCGGTCAGGTGGACGATCGGCGGCAGGTCGTCGCCGGCGATCGTGGCCAGCGAGAGCGGCACGCGACAGGCCTCCGAGCCGAGGTTGTGGACCGCGATGGTGGCCCAGGGGTCTACGCGGGCGACGTGCGCCAGGACGGCGTCGAACGGCTGCTCGAGCGGGTGGAACCGACCCCATCCGAGCTCGGGCGACTGGCGGTAGCGGCGGATCAGCTGGGCCACGAAGGTCCACAGCGAGTCGGGGTCGTTGCGCTGGGAGGCCACGTTGACGTGGTCGGGTCCGTAGGCGCCCTCCGTGACGGGCCGCGGCAGCCGGCCCTTCGCCGCACGGGAGAAGCCGCCGTTCTTGGCCGCGCTCCACTGCATCGGCGTCCGCACGGCATACCGGCCCGGCACGTCGAGGTTCTCGCCCATGCCGATCTCTTCGCCGTAGAAGAGAACCGGGCTGCCGGGCAGCGAGAACATGAGGGAGTAGGCCAGCCGGATGCGGCGGGGGTCGCCGTCGAGCATCGTCGGCAGCCGGCGGCGCAGGCCGCGCCCGTAGAGCTGCATTGCGGGGTCGGGTCCGAAGGCGTCGAAGACCTCCTGGCGCTCCTCGTCGGTGAGCTTGTCGAGGGTGAGCTCGTCATGGTTGCGGAGGAAGTTCACCCACTGGCTCTCCTCGTCGGCCTCCGGCCTGCCCTGCAACGCCTTGCCCAACGGCCGTGCGTCGCCGCGCGCGAGGGACAGCCAGGTCGCCTGCATGCCGATGAAGTCGAACTGCATGGTGAGCTCGTCCCCGTCCGCTCCGCCGAAGAAGGCCGTCTGCTCTGCGCGCGGCACGTTGACCTCTCCGAGGAGGACGACGTCGCTACCCCGCCGCCCGCAGAACGCCTTGACGTGGCGCAGGGTCTCGTGGGGGTCCCACTCGAACTTCTGGTCCTTCTTGGGCACGGTGTCCCGCGCGAAGAGGAACGGCACCGCGTCGATGCGGAAACCCGAGACGCCCAGCTCGAGCCACAGACCCATGACTTTGACGATCTCGTCGCGGACCTTGGGATTGGCGGTGTTGAGGTCAGGCTGGGTCTTGTAGAAGTTGTGCAGGTACCACTCGTCGGTGCGGGGGTCCTTCTCCCAGATGCTGTCCTCCTTGTCGGGGAAGACGACCATCGCCGACGTGTCCGGTGGGGCCGTCGAGCGCCACACGTAGTAGTCCCTGTACGGGTTGTCGGTGCCCTTGCGGGCCTGCACGAACCACGGATGGTGGTCCGACGTGTGGTTCATGACGAAGTCGAGGATGACCCGGATGCCGCGCGACCGCGCGGTCCGGACCAGCTCGACGAAGTCACCCAGGTCGCCCAGCCGGGGGTCGACGCCCAGGAAGTCGGTGATGTCGTACCCGTCGTCCACGTCGCGCGTCGGGTAGAGCGGCATGAGCCACAGGCACGTGACGCCGAGGTCGGCCAGGTAGTCGATCCGGCGCGCCATGCCCGCCAGGTCGCCCTGCCCGTCCCCGTCGGCATCGAGGAAGGTCTGGACGTCGGCGCAGTAGAACACCGCGGTCTTCCACCACAGGTCGGCCGTCTTGGACATCTGCATGTGTCCTCACTACCACCGTTGGCCCGAGCCAGCCACCGCGAAAGCGCTGGTCAGGAGGCCGCGCCGATCTCCCGACCCCCAAAGATCGTCCGGCCGGGTTCTTGGCGATCCCGAGCCGCGGCAGGCGCTCGCTGTCATCATGTCGGCATGACACAGGGGTCTGGCATCGAGGCGCGGCTCGACTACCGCCTGACCGGACTTGCCCGCGTGACGGCCGAGCTCATCCGGGCGGCCAGCGCAGAGGACGTCACCAGGATCGTGGTCGAACACAGCTCCGAAGCCGTGGGAGCGACCATGGCCTCGCTCAGCCTGAAGGACGGGCCCGACACGATCCGGCTCATGGGGCTGCGGGGTGGGGACGAGGGAGATGCCGAGGCCTTCGCGACCTACCCCTTGTCGATGCCGAGCCCGGCGGCTGACGTCATCGTCTCGGGTCGTCGCATCCTGTTGTCCGGTCGTGAGGCGATCCTCGATGCCTATCCGGACACCCCGCGGATAGATCGCGGCGACCGCTCGGTGCTGGTCCTGCCGTTGAACACCGCGAACGACACCCTCGGGGCGATCGGGCTGTCCTTCCCCGGACGACGCAGGTTCGAGCCCACGGAGCTCGACTGCCTCGACATCCTGGCCGACACCTGCGCCCAGGCGTTGCAGCGCGTGCAGGCCGAGCAGGAGGCAGCCGACCGCCAGACCAAGCTGACCTTCCTCGCCGAGGCCTCGGCCGAGCTCGCGAGCAGCCTCGACTACGAGTCCACCCTGGCGCGGGTGGCCCAGCTCGCAGTGCCGACCTTCGCCGACTGGTGTGCGATCGACCTGGTCAAGGACAACCGGCTGCGCCGGCTCGCCGTGGCCCATGTCGACCCGGCCAAGGTGGCGTACGCGCACGAGCTCGCGGAGCGGTACCCCAGCGACCCGAACTCCGCCAGCGGTCCGTGGCAGGTGATGAGGACAGGGCGCAGCGAGCTCATCGCGGAGATCACCGACGAGATGCTCGTCGCCGGGGCCCGGGACGAGGAGCACCTCCGGATCGCGCGAGAGCTGGCGTTGTACAGCGCGGTGACCGTCCCCCTCGTCGCGCGCGGACGAACCCTCGGCGTCATCACGTGGGTGAGCGCGGAGTCCAAGCACCGCTACACGGAGGGCGACCTCGTGTTCGCCGAGGACATCGCGCGCAGGGCGGCCGTCTCGATCGACAACTCCGAGCTGCACAGCGAGACCCTGGCGGTCGCCACCCGGCTGCAGCACGCCGTCCTCCCGGTCGGGCTGCCGGTGATCGAGGGCTGCGATGTCGCGGCGCGCTACCTGCCGTCTGGCCGTACCGAGGTGGGGGGCGACTTCTACGACGTGGTCGCCCTCACGGACGGGCGGGTGGCGGTCTTCGTCGGAGACGTGATGGGGCGTGGGGTCGAGGCCGCCGCGTCGATGGCGCAGATGCGGGCATCGGTGCGCGCCTACATCGCCGCGGACCCGCTCCCGGACGTGGTGCTGACCAAGCTCGACCTGATGCTCGCTGCCTACGGTGACGAGCAGTTCGTCACGCTGGCCTACCTGCTGGTCGATCCGGGACGGAACGACCTGCTGGTCGCGAACGCCGGACATCCGGCGCCGATCCTCCTGCGAGCAGACAATTCCGTCGAGCAGTTTCCCAGTGCCGACGGTGGGCCCTTGGCCATCGGAGAGGGACGACGTCGTCGCCATCGGATGTGGTTCGGTCCCGGCGACACCGTCCTGCTCTTCACCGACGGGTTGATCGAGCGGCGCACCGAGGACATCGACGTCGGTCGAGAACGACTCACGGCTGCCCTCGCCGGCCTCACGGACCCGGACCTGTTCCGCGGCCTGTGCGGCACCATCGCCGCGGTCGCGGACGAGACGCATGACGACGACGTGGCTGCGGTCGCCCTGCGTCGGCACGCCGCGGTGCCGACGGCGCGAACCCTCGAGAACGCCGCCGCCGGCGCCGAGGACCTCGAGCCCGCGCCCTGACGACCGCGCGCCCTGACGACTTCCAGGCGCCCTGCGACTGTCAGGCGCCCTGCGACTGTCAGGCGCTCTTGCGACGCAGGTAGGCCCAGGCCAGGAGCGCGCAGGCCAGGCCGTTGGCCATTCCCACCAGGATGTCGGTCAGGTGGTGCATGCCTCGGTAGAGGCGGGCCCACGCCACCAGCACAGGGATGACGAGGCACACCGCCGTCACGGCCCGGCGCAGCACGGGTGACTCGATCCGCTGGGCCAGGAGCGCGAAGCTGACGTAGAGCGCGGTGGCCGCACCGACGTGACCGCTCGGGTAGCTCGAGGTCGGCGGAGCCGGGTCGAGGTGGGCCACGTGGGGCCGGGGCCGGCCCACGACGGCCGTGGCGATCACGAAGACGGTGGCCTGGAGGGAGATCGCGATGGCCGGTATGACGGCCACCCACCACTGCCGCGTGCCCCACCAGAGGAGGCCGACGGCGATCACGCACACCCCGATGACGATCTCGGTGTTGCCGATGTGGGACCACACCAGCGTCACGTCGTCCCACCGCGGGGTGCGCACGCCCTGGGCGTCCTTGCTGATGCCCTCCTCGGAGGGCAGGCCGCCGAGAGGTCCCTTGATCAACAGCCCGATGCCCACGATGGCAGCCCAGAGGGCAACTGCCGGGGCGACGGCGCGGACGAACGCGTCCCGGACCGCGGAGCCGACTGGAGGCGACGAGCGATCGTCGGTGTAGCGCGTCAAGAAGGCCATGGTGTCCTACTCCGGTGGGGGTGCACAGCTTGACGAGCCTAGCGCCCAAAGCCTCGGCCACGGGTCGCTGACCTGCGCAGATGCTGAGCCGGCAGGTGGGACACCGGAGTCGCGCTGCTCCGTCAGTCCCGAAGCCCAGCCAGGGCGCGGACCGCGGCGAGGCCTTCGGGGCTGCCCGGCCAGTGCCGCTCGAGCGCCTCCGCCCCTGCGCGCCGGGTGACCGAGCGCAGTACCAGGGCCACGAGGATGGCGTCGTCGGCATAGCCGATGACGGGGAGGAAGTCCGGCACGACGTCGACCGGGCTCGCGAGGTAGGCGAGCAGCAGCCACAGGCGCACTCGCGCGGCACGCGGCACCGTGGCGTCCACGGCCAGGCGTCGCAGCAGGCGAAGGAGGTCGGGCAGCAACCGCAACGCCTCCCGCAACCGCAGGTCGTCCGGACGGGCCCACCACAGTGCCACCACCAGGACGACCCAGAGCAGCACCAGGCCGCCACCGACGGTTGCGGCCAGCGACCACCACGCGGGCGCGCCGTCGGCCAGGTCGATCCGCGGGAGGGGCATCCCGTCAGTCTCGCCCATGCCCAGGCCGCGTATACCGGCGACACCGCAGGCACGCTGGTTCGCCCCTCCGGGGTGGTCTAGTCCGTTCGGTCAGAACTACGCAGGCCAAACGTGCCAACCGCCGTTGGATACCTATCCCTGCCCCCTGTGGGCGCACGTATGTTGCCGTTCGCCCAAGTTTTCGTCGTGAGGAAGGTGGCTCCGTGTCCAGACTGCAGTCGGCGGCTGGCCGTGTCCCCCAACGCTGGTCGTTCGGTCAGTGGCCCCTCCGTCGCAAACTGGCAGCCGCCATCGTTCTTCCCGTGCTGCTGGCCTTCGTCTTCGGTGGCCTCCGCGTCAAGAACGACTTCGACTCCTCTCGCAAGCTCTCGCGGGCCGCGGACACCGTCCTCGTCATCCGCCCCGTTGTCGAGTACAACCTCGCAGTCCAGCGGCTGGCTGCTGCCGAGAGCGTCGGCGGCGGCGGCGTCATCGCCGCCATCACGAAGTACGAGTCCGCGGCGGCGAACCTCCGCATCGCCATCAAGGTCCCCGGCGTCCCTGACTCGGTGAAGGAGAGCGCCACGACGGCGCTGTCGCTCGGGCAGGCAGTGCGTACGGCCAAGACGCAGAACGGCTTCTCCGACACCGTCATCGACAAGTCGGGCAACACCGCCACCCTGATGTCCTCGGCGGTCTCCGACCTCGGCCTCAGCGACGACTCGGCCTCCGCCAAGCTCGTCGTGGCCCTCCAGGACGCCATCGCCGCCCAGCGCGCCATGACCGGCGAACAGGTCAACCTCGCCAACACTGACGACGCAGCCGCCAACCTGCGCGCCGTCGGTCAGGTCGGCGCCGAGACCGCAGCCCTGACGCGACTCATGTCGGCCTCGACGGGCGAGCAGGTCGGACAGGTCCGCCAGCTCCTCAACGAGAACGGCCGCCGTGGCTACACCCTCCAGCAGGCGTCGCCCGACAAGGCCCAGATCCAGGGGCTCGGAACGGTCATCGAGTCCAGCAACGCCGGCTACACCAAGCTCATGGACGGGCAGCTGACCGCGCTCGAGACCAACCTCCGCCAGCGCGCGGCAGAGCACCGCACCGCAGCGATCCTCAACGCCATCATCGTGATCGCTGCGCTGACGGCCGCCCTGGCCCTGGTCGTGGCCCTCATCCGCTCGCTCCTCCTCCCGATCCGCGCCGTGCGCCAGGGCGCCCTGGAGGTTGCCAACAAGCGGCTGCCGGAAGCGGTCACCGCCATGCGTGACGGCACCGAGCTCCCCGCCTTCGAACCGATCCCGGTCCACACGACCGAGGAGATGGGTCAGCTCGCTCGCGCCGTGGACGACCTCCACACCCAGGCCCGCACCCTCGCCGGCGAGCAGGCCCGCCTGCGTGTTCAGGTCGGCCACATGTTCGAGACGCTGTCGCGCCGGAGCACGTCCCTCATCGACCAGCAGCTCAGCCTCATCGAGCGCCTCGAGAGCGACGAGGAAGACCCCAAGCGGCTGCAGAGCCTCTTCCGCCTCGACCACCTCGCCGCCCGTATGCGCCGCAACAGCGACTCGCTGCTGGTGCTCGCCGGCACGTCCACCCGTCGTGGCGTGTCCGGGTCGGTCTCGGTCTCCGACGCAGTCCGTGCGGCCGTGTCCGAGGTGGAGAACTACGAGCGCATCGACATCGGTGACACCTCGAACGACCACGTCCTGGGTGCGGTCGGCTCCGACCTCATCCACCTGGTCGCCGAGGTCGTGGACAACGCCCTCTCCTACTCGCCGCCCACCTCCCGTGTGGCGATCCGTGGTGCCCGCACGCCCGAAGGCGGCCTCCTCATCGAGGTCTCCGACCGTGGCCTCGGTATGCCGCCCAAGGAGCTTGCTGCCCTCAACGACCAGCTCGCGCACGGTGGCGACATCACCGCCGACACCGCCCGTCGCATGGGCCTGTTCGTGGTCGGAAGCCTCGCGAAGCGGCACGGCATCGCGGTGCGGCTGCGCCGCAACGGCGACGACAAGCAGGGCATCACGGTGTCCGTGCACCTGCCCGCGGCCCTGCTCGCCGACAGCAGCCGGGGCGAGCGCCCGGCGCGCCCGGCCGCTGCTCCAGCCGTTCCTGAGGCGCCGGCAGCCTCCTCCCTCGGAGCCCCGCCCGCGTCGGCTGTCGGCGGCACCACCAAGTCCGGCCTGCCCACCCGCGTGCGCGGCGCCAGCGGCGCCACGCCGAGCCCGGTGCCGGGTGCAGCCAAGAAGGTGCTGCCCACCCGCACGCCGGGGGCCCACGGCCCCTCGGCCGCGAACGGCATACAGACCCCCGCCAAGCCCGTCATCGACGGTGCCGACGCGGCGGTGGAGGAGAAGGCGCCCACCAACGGCCACGCCGCCCCGGAGAAGGGTGTCAACGGCTCGTCCGACAAGCCCGCCGTCAACGGCGCGACCGTCGCGCCGACGGACGACACCCCGGCCACGCAGGTTCCTGCCGAGGCTGCGACGGCCGCTGTCGCCGACCCCCAGGTCTCCGACCCCGAGGTCACCGAGGCCCCCACCCAGAGCCAGGACGCTCCGGCGGCAGAGGCAGCCACCGGGCCCCAGCTCTCGGCGTCCGGACTTCCGGTCCGCAAGCCACGGGCCACCGGGATCACCGAGTACCGCGAGTTCGAGGACGCCCCGTCCGCGCCCGAGGAGGAAGCACCGACCAAGCCCGGTGCCAAGTCGAGTGCCCCCGCCGCCAAGTCGGGCCGGCTCAGCTGGCTTCCCGGCCGCGCGAAGGCGGCCGCCGAAGCCGCCCGGATCGAGGCGGAGGTCGACGAGCCCCGTCAGATGCCCTCCAACCTGTCCGCCTGGCTCGAGCACCGCGCCAAGATCGTCGAGGCCGGCAAGGCCCGTGAGCTCGGGGCCGAGGACCCGGCAACCGACGGCGAGACCGCAGCGCACACCGACATCGCCGCCCAGGACAACTCGATCGACTCGATCGACTCGATCCACTCACCTGAGTCGAACGGCTCGTCGGTCAGCAGCGACTCGATGGACTCGCACGACTCGACCACCGAGATGCACGTGCCCGAGGAGTGGGTGGCCGAGGTCGCCCTTGTCGAGGCCGCCGATGCCGGGTCCGACCAGGTCCCGGAGCAGCACTCCGAGCAGGACTCTGACGACGCTCCCGTCGGAGAGGCCGGAGGCGAGCTGGTTGCTGACGGCGCACCCGAGGCCGTTGCCGACGCGCCGGCGGAGGCTTCCGCCGAGGTGTCGGCGCCGGTCGACAGCCTCGATGTCGTCCAGGCCCCTGTCACCGGGCCGGAAGGTGCCACGCCGCTGCCGACCCGCGTCCCGGGGGCGACGTCCGCGCTTGCCACCCAGGACCCCACGGCTGGCGCACCCAGCTCACGGCCGGCGATGCGGGCGCACAACACGTCCTTCTTCGGCGCCCGTCGGGCCCGCGACGCGGCCGTGGTGCCGGAGCGCGAGGAGACCGTCGTCAGCGCGGAGGCCGCGACCACCGAGTCCGTGCCCGAGGCCGTGACCGAGCCGGTCGCCGTTGTCGAGCAGGAGACCGAGGTCGTCGCGTTCCAGGAGCCGGTGGTCGAGGCAGTCGCCGACGTCGAGCAGGAGACCGAGGTCGTCGCGTTCCAGGAGCCGGTGGTCGAGGCAGTCGCCGACGCTCCCGAACAGCGCGTCGACGAGGGCGTCGAGACGGCAGCCGAGGAGACCACCGAGCTGGTTGCGGTGGCGCCCGAGGACGTCGAGGAGCCGGCGAGCGCGCCTCGCAGCGGGAACCTCAACGACACCCCCATCTTCCGAGCGATGATGTCGCGCTGGCTGACCGACGACTCGTCGGTGCCCGCATCGGCATCGTGGTCGACCAACGAGGCTGACCAGGCGTGGTCAGCCGCCGCACGGATCGAGGAGACCCAACCCCTGGAAGAGTCCGCAGCCGGCCTCCCCATGCGACGCCCGGGCAGCTACCTGATCCCCGGCGCCGTCGACGAGGCCGACGAGAAGCCCGCTGCCCCCGCAGCATCGCGACGCGATCCCGAATCGATCCGCCGCAACCTCAACCGCCACAAGAACGGCGTGAGCTCCGCTCGCACCGAGGCACAAGATGGAACACACCGAGAGGAAGCCGATGTACACCACTGACGCCATGGCCCAGCCCAAGGGCGAGTACGACTGGCTCGTGGCCAAGTTCACGACGGAGACCCCTGGCGTTTCACACGCCATCCTGGTGTCCGCCGACGGGCTTCCCATGGCCGCCAGCGAGCAGCTGCCCGTCGATCGCGCCGAGCAGATGGCAGCCGTGGCCTCGGGCATGGCCAGCCTCGCCTCGGGCGCGGCCCGCCTCTTCCAGGGCGGCACGGTCCTGCAGTCCGTCATCGAGATGGAGCTGGGCTACCTGCTCCTCATGAGCGTCGGGGACGGCTCGCACCTGGCAGCACTCACCAGCACCGACTCTGACATCGGTCAGGTCGGCTACGAGATGGCGGTCCTGGTCGACCGCGTCGGCAAGATGATCGACGCGTCTGCCCGGACCCCGATGTCGGGCTAGACCCATGGCGCCAGACGGACGCGAAGTGTCGGCAGGCCCTCGCCTGGTCCGGCCGTACGCACTGACGTCCGGACGCACCGAGTCCGTGGTCGACCTTCCCATCGAGGCCACGTTCGAGGTGCTTCCCTCCGGACGCACCACGACCTGGCCCGAGGGCGACCTCTCGGGGCGGATCATCGACCTGTGCGCAGCCAAGGAGTCGGTGGCCGAGGTCTCGGCAAAGCTGCACATCCCACTCGGCGTCGCCCGGGTGCTCCTGGGTGACCTGGTCACCGCCGGGCACCTCAAGACGCGAACGACCATCTCCGAAAACACGACATCCGACGAACGACGTGAACTGATTGAAAGGACACTCAGTGGACTACGCGCCCTCTAGCCGCAACAGCGCCTCGACGAAGATTGTCGTGGCCGGCGGGTTCGGCGTCGGCAAGACCACCTTCGTTGGTGCCGTCTCCGAGATCGATCCCCTGCGCACCGAGGCTCTTGTCACCAACGAGTCCGAAGGCCAGGACGACATCTCCAAGGTGCAGCAGAAGCACACCACCACCGTGGCGATGGACTTCGGTCGCATCACCTTGGCCGAGAACCTCGTTCTCTACCTGTTCGGCACTCCTGGCCAGCGCCGGTTCTGGTTCATGTGGGACGACCTGGTCAAGGGCGCCATCGGTGCCGTCGTTCTGGTCGACGTCCGTCGCCTCGACGACAGCTTCGCCGCCGTCGACTACTTCGAGGCCAAGGGCCTGCCGTTCATCGTCGCGCTCAACCAGTTCGACGGTTCGCAGGAGTTCGGTCCCGACGAGATCCGCGAGGCTCTCGCCATCCCGTCGCACATCCCCGTCATCGCGGTCGATGCCCGCGACCGCGAGTCCGCCAAGCGGGCCCTCGTTCGCATCACCGAGTTCGCGCTGACCCAGCTCACGGGTGTCTCCGCCTCGGCCTGACCCCGGCCCGTCACCGCACGGGCCTGCTGACCGCGACGCCGGGTGCCACTTCGACGAGGTGGCACCCGGCTCGGTCATGTCTAACGGCCGGTCAGGACTCCCGCGAGCCGCTCGACGTCCTCGGGGCCTTCGAGGTCGGGCAAGCCCACGAAGACGGTCCGGACGCCGCGTTGCGCCAACGTGAGGAGGCGCTCGTGGTGCAGGGCCGCTTCGCCCGCGTGGTGACGTGACGCGTAGGTCGTGGCCGGCGTGCGACCTCGCAGCCGCTCGACCCGGCGCCAGGTGTCCTCACGGTCGAGGCCGACGACAGGGAGGTCCAGCACGGTCACGGCCACCTCGTCGGCATCGCGCCCGACCCTGTCGCAGTGCCTGCGCAGGACGGCGAGCTTGCGTTCCAGCGTCGGCAGGTTGCTGGGGAGGTTGCAGGCGTCCGCGAGCTCCGCCGCGATGCGCAGCGTCCGCTGCTCGCCGCCGCCGCCCACGATGATCTGTGGTTGCCCCACAGGCCGCGGGTATGCCGTGGTCTCGGGCAACGTGACCCGTCTGCCCTGGTGTGCCTTGGTGCCCTTGCCCCACAGGGCGCGGATCGTCTCGATCGAGGCCTCGAGCTGGTCGAGCCGTTCTGCCGGCGGGGGAAAGGGCAGCCCGAACGCGAGGTGCTCGCGCTCCCACCAGCCGGCCCCGAGTCCGACGAAGGCGCGACCACCGGAGAGCACATCAAGCGTGGCAACGGTTTTCGCGATGATGCCGGGAGCGCGGAAGGTCACCGGCGAGACGAGGGTGCCGAGTCGCAGGTTCGTGTCCAGGCCGGCGAGCATGCCCAGCGTCACCCACGGCTCGGGGATCGGCTCCCAGGCCCGGTCCACCTGGGGGATCTGGATCAGGTGGTCCATGAGGGCGATCCCGCTGAAGCCGAAGTGGTCCGCCGCCAGGGCTACCGAACGCAGCCAGCCGGCCGGGTCCGCACCCCAGGGAAAACGTGACACCTGGATCACGACGTCGAGCCCGAGGTCACCCGCCCCGGTCGTCGACGCCGCGGTCACCTGTCCGGCGGACGCCGGCCGAGCGGCCGCCGCGTCCTCCGGCGTTGTGGTGGTCCCCGACATCCGGTCGGCCGCCGACGACGTCTCGCTGACGGTCCGGACCACGTCCCACCCCTCGTCGGCGAGGGCCTCGCGGACGCGCCCGAACGTCGCGAGCTGTCGGCCCAGTACGGCCGCGGGAACGGGTCGGTCGCGCTGGGAGTTGCGCGCGCGGCATACGGCGGGGGTTGTCTCGAAAAGCACTGCGACGCAAGGAAGTCCAGCCGCCCGGCCTTGCTCGCGCAGGCGGTCGCGGAGGTCCGGGTCCAGCCCGAGGGTGTCGACGACGACGGTCAGTCCGCGGCGAGCCCGCGCCGCCACGACCTGGTGCAGGACCGCGAACGCGTCGGCCGATGCGTCGAGGTCGTGCTCACCACTGCCGACCACCGCGCGCAGGGCGTCCGACGACACGACCTCCTGCTGCCGGTAGTGCTGCGCAGCCCAGGTCGACTTGCCCGCACCGCTCGGGCCGACGAGCACGACCAGCGCAGGGTCGGGCAGCGGGGGCGCTGTGGTCAGCCGTCTGCCCTCGGCGCGTGGCTGACCAGCCCGACGAGGTTGCCCTCGCTGTCGCGGATGAAGGCCATCCACTCGTCGCTGCCGGCGGGCCCGAGGGTGTCGTCGGTGTGGCTGAAGATGACGTGCGGCTCGGCCTCGACCACGACCCCGTCGGCGCGCAGCTCCTCGATGCGGGTGGGGACGTCGTCGACGGCGAGGTACAGCAGGGCCGAGCTCGCACCCTCCTCGAGGAGGAGCCGGGTGTCGCCGAGCCCGAAGAACAGCAGTCCGGGCGGGTCGAACCTGGCCAGTGGTGGCGACCCGAGCAGCCGTTCGTAGAAGGCGGCCGCTCGGTCGAGGTCCTCAGCGTGCTGGGCCACCTGTGCCAGTCCGGTGCCACCTGTCATCGCACCCACCTCCTGGGCGTGAATCTACTGCTGGAGCGTGCGTCGCCGCTCGAGGATGACCGCGGCGACCTCCTGCGGATGGGTCTCTGGCAGCCAGTGCCCGGCGTCGAGCTCGGTGAAGGTATAGTCGGCGGCCACGTGGCTCCGGGTGCGCTCGGCGGCCGCCCGGCCCAGCGCCGGGTCGTGCCGGCCCCAGACGTAGGCCGTGGGCGTCGAGATCCGGTGTGAGGTGGTCGCATCGTGAGGGGCGCTGCGGCGCAACGGAATTGCGCGATACCACGCCAACCCGCCACTGGCCATGCCCGGCCGACGGAACCGCGCGGCATACCTGTGAACGTGCTGCTCGGGCAGGCCGGAACGGCGCAGGGCGGCAGGCAGGCGACGACGCAGGACCAGCTCGGGCAGGGCGGGGAGCTGGAAGGCGGCCATGTACCAGCTGCGCCGGGCCTGGTCCGCGTGGCGCAGCGCCCAGGCGATGGCCCGGTGGTGCGGCGTGGAGACCGCGGTGAGGCTCAGCAGCCGTTCGGGGTGACGCTCGGCGAAGGCCCAGGCGACCGAGCCACCCCAGTCGTGGCCCACGAGGTGCACCCGGGTCTCGCCGAGCGCGTCGACGAGGGCCAGCACGTCGGACACGAGCTCGCTCATGCGATAGGCATCGCGACCCCGGGGGAGCGCGCCCGGCGAGTAGCCCCGCTGGTCGAACGTCACCACGCGCAGGCCGTCGGCGGCGAGCAGCGGGGCCACCTGCGACCACGTGTGCCGGTCCTGGGGCCAGCCGTGCAGCAGGACCACGACCTCGTCGCCGGCGCCGCTGTCCGCGACGTCGAACACCAGGCCGTCCCGGGTGAAACGCTCCATGGGGCGAACCTACCGGGGTGCCTGGCGAGGGCGGACGTGGTGGGCAGCGGCCCGGCGGGGGCGAGCATGATGAGTGGTGTGCCGACCTTCCACTTCCACCACCGGTGGCGCCTGCCCGCCGCTCCCGGGCGCGTCTTCGACGCACTCGCGGACGTGGAGCGGTACGCGCTGTGGTGGCCGCAGGTCCGCTCCGCCGAACGCATCGACGACCACTCCGGGCGCACCGACATCCGCAGCTTCCTGCCCTACACGCTGCACCTGGTGCTGCGACGGGAGGTCGAGGACCCGTCGACCGGTCACTTGCGGGTCGAGGTCAGCGGTGACCTCGAGGGCTGGTGCGAGTGGCGGGTCCGGGCTGGTGACGACGGCGCCACGATCGCCGACTTCGACCAGGAGGCCGTCGTCACCCCCGTGCTGCTGGCGCGGACCGCGCGCGTGACCGGGCCGTTGCTGCGCGCCAACCACGGCTGGATGATGAGGTCGGGGCGAGCCGGGCTGGCGGACTACCTGGCTTGACCCGCGGTGCCCGTGAAGTCGGGCTTGGGGGACACTGGGGCCGTGACCAGACCCGCCACCCAGTTCGCACTCGGCGGGCGGCGGGCGTGGATCGTGTATGCCGCGTCCGTGTCGGTCTACGTGCTGGCCGTCTTCCACCGCAGCTCGCTCGGGGTGGCGGGGCTGCTGGCCAGTGAGCGCTTCGACATCGCGGCCACGCAGCTGTCCGTGTTCACCATGGTGCAGCTGCTCGTCTATGCGGCCATGCAGATCCCCGTCGGCGCGCTGCTCGACCGGTTCGGGCCCAAGAGGCTGCTGCTCACGGGCGTGACGATGATGACCGTCGCGCAGCTGGGGTTCGCCTTCGCCGACTCCTTCGTGGTGGGCATCGCGGCCAGGGTGTTCGTCGGGATCGGCGACGCGATGATCTTCATCCCCCTGCTGCGCCTGGTGGCCCTGTGGTTCCCGCCGCTGCGCATCCCGATGGTCTCCCAGCTCACCGGGCTCCTCGGCCAGCTGGGGGCCCTCGTGGCGGCGACTCCCCTCGTCTACGCCCTCCACACCTGGGGCTGGACGCCGTCCTACGCGGGTGCCGCGCTCTTCGGCGTCGTCCTGGCGGCGATCGTCCTGGTGGTCGTGCGGGACTCGCCAAACCCCGACCACGAGCTCGACCAGATCAAGGTCCGGGCGCTGGCCCGCAGCGTGCGCGCCGCCTGGCGCACCCCCGGCACCCGGCTCGGCCTGTGGTCGCACTTCTCCGCCCAGTTCGGCGCGACGGTGTTCGCCCTCCTGTGGGGCTACCCGTTCCTCGTGGCCGGGCAGGGGCTCTCGCCGAAGGCGGCGGGCATCCTGCTCATGCTGATGACCGTGACGACAGTTGTCACCAGTCCCCTCATCGGTGGGTTCGTCACGAAGTACCCGTTCTCGCGCTCGACCCTGATCCTCGGGATCGTCTTCTCGATCATGACGGTCTGGGCGGTCGTGCTGCTGTGGCCCGGGCGGGCGCCGCTGCCCCTGCTGGTGCTGCTCGTCGTCATCACGGCGGTCGGTGGTCCCGGCTCGCTGGTCGGCTTCGACCTGGCCCGGACGTTCAACCCGCCCACGCGGCTCGGGAGTGCCACGGGGATCGTGAACGTCGGCGGCTTCCTCGCCTCGCTGTCGACCGTGACGCTGATCGGCATCATCCTCGACAGGGTGGCGCCCGGTGGGCCGAGCACCTACGACGTCGACACCTTCCGCGCCGCGATGTCGGTGCAGTACCTCGTCTGGGGTGCCGGTGTCGTGCAGATCCTCCGTTACCGCCGCAAGACCCGCCGGGCCCTGAAGGAAGGCGATCCCGAGGCCTACGCCGCCCTGCGAGCCGGCGAGGCCATCACGCCCTGATCTCGCCGACTTCTGGAGCGGGGCGAGATCGCCGCTCAGGGCCTCTCACCTGCGAAAATGCGGATTTCGTTACCGATTCGTGACCGTTGTCGGACAGGTGATCGAAGGAGCGTCGCTGCCTGCTGAAAGACATCCGTGTAACTCCCCGAACTACAGGGGTGTCATTCGCCGTACCGGCGCGTAAGGCGTGGGATTTGTGTGACTGGAGTGTTCCGAGTGAAAACCCGGCTCTAGTCTCGTGCGGCTGTCACAACCAGACCGGTCCCCCGACTCGAGAGGCATCCCCCGTGCCGAACGCCCGCCCCGCACGTCGCGCGCTGCGCTCCGGCGCGACCCTGTCGATCGTGGGGATCCTGGCCGTCAGCACGGGGCTGTCCGCCTCCGCCAACCCGGGCCCGGTCTACCCGTCCAAGTCCCAGGTCGACAAGGCGAAGTCGGCTGTCGCCAGCACCTCCGGCAAGGTCTCGAGCCTTGACGCGCAGTACGCGACGGCCAGCGCCCGGCTGAGCCAGGTGCAGGAGAGCGCGGCGGCAGCGGCCGAGGCCTACAACGGGGCCCGCTACCAGCTCGACAAGCGCACGGCCGAGACAGCGGCAGCCAAGAAGCGTGCAGCCCAGGCCCAGGAGATCGCCGACGCCGCGGGACTGCAGGTGCGTCGCTACGCGGCCAGTGTCTACCAGCAGGGCGGCAACCTCGGTGAGCTCGACGCCTACCTGTCGAGCACCGGACCGCAGGACCTGCTGGACCGCGCCACCGCCCTCGAGGCCGTCAGCGACGCCCGGACGCGCACCCTGCAGCGGGCAGCCGCCTCCTCGATCGTCGCCGACACCATGCGCCAGCAGGCCGCCAGCGCCGAAGCGGCGCAGGCCAAGGCGGCAGCGGCCGCCCAGGCGGCTCGCAACGCTGCGCAGGCCCAGGCCGACCAGGCCCAGGCCGCAGCAGCCCAGATCCAGCACCAGCAGCAGGCGCTCACCGTGCAGCTGGCCAGCCTCCGCAAGACCTCGGTGACCCTCGAGAAGCAGCGCCAGGACGGTCTGGCCGCGGCAGCCGTCGCCCGCGCCGCCGCGGCCGAGGCGGCCAGGCAGGCTCGCCTTGCCGCCGAGCGGGCCAAGGCCGCCCGCACTGCTGCCGCACGGAAGGCGCCCCAGCAGGCAGCGGCCCGTGCCGCGGCCGAAGCGGCTCGCCAGAAGGCCGCTGCCGAAGCCGCCGAGCAGGCTGCTCGCGACGCCGCCCAGCACAACCAGCCGAAGCCCAGGCAGCAGCCCGACAACCCGCCCCCGCCGCCGCCGTCCACCAACGGTGGGGTCTCCGCGGTCATCGCGTACGCGCGCGCGCAGATCGGCAAGCCCTACGAGTGGGGTGGCGACGGCCCGAACACGTTCGACTGCTCCGGTCTCACGATGCGCGCCTGGCAGCGAGCCGGGGTCGGCCTCTCGCACTACACCGGTGCGCAGTGGGAGGAGACCTCACGGGTCGCCATCAGCGACCTGCGCGCCGGTGACCTCGTCTTCTTCGGCAGCTCCGGCCCGACCAGCCACCACGTGGGTCTCTACGTCGGCGACGGCCAGATGATCGAGGCTCCCTACACCGGCGCCGACGTCCGCTACGCCTCCATCTACCGGTCGGACCTCGTGTCCTACGGCGGCCGTCCCTAGCTCCTGTATGCCGGGTGCTCGCCTCCGCGCGCGGGTTCAGTCGGTGGGGGGCTTGGCCTCGGACATCGGCTCGGCGGACACGTCGGGCATGCGCCACCGAGCGGTCGTCATGCCGGCGTCCTTGGCGCGCTGGATCGCCTCGCGCACCACCTTCTCGGCTTCCTCACGGCCGGCCCAGTGGGCGCCTTCGACGGACTTGCCGGGCTCGAGGTCCTTGTAGGTCTCGAAGAAGTGCTGGATCTCGAGGCGGTCGAAGCTGCTGACCTGCTCGAGCTCGGTGATGTGCGCCTGGCGCGGGTCGCCCGCGGGCACACAGAGGATCTTGTCGTCGCCGCCCGCCTCGTCGCGCATGTGGAACATGCCGATCGGGCGCACGCGCACGAGGCAACCGGGGAAGGTCGGCTCCTCGAGGAGCACGAGGGCGTCGAGGGGGTCGCTGTCCTCGCCGAGGCTGTCCTCGACGTAGCCGTAGTCGGCCGGGTAGCGGGTGGAGGTGAACAGCAGGCGGTCGAGCCGGATCCGGCCCGTCTCGTGGTCGACCTCGTACTTGTTGCGGTGCCCCTGCGGGATCTCGATGGTGACGTCGAACTCCACGACGATGTCCCTTCCGTTGTGCGCATGCCTGAGACTTGGTGCGCGCGCCTATGACCTAGGCTCGCGGCTAAGTGTTCCGTATGACGCAAGTCCAGCGCCTGAGGGGGTCGAGTGCGTCGCATCCTCGCCGCCCTGCTGGCCGTGGTGGTGCTGGGGGTGGCCTACGCAGCGCTCGACGTGTTCGACATCGTGCCCGGGATCCTGACGCGTGACCAGCCCCGGGTCGCCCCGACGACCACCACCCCGACCGGCACGGCGACGCCGACGACCGCCGCGGTCCCGACCATCGACGCCGCCGCGCAACCGCTCCAGCCCGCGTCCGCCAGTGCTCCGATCCCGGACCCCGCCGCGCTGGCGAAGGCGCTCGCGACCGTCGTCTCCGACCCGGCGCTGCGTCCCGGGCCGGGCATCGTGGTTCGTGACGCGTTCACGGGCCAGACCCTGCTGACCAAGGACGCGACGAGGGCCCGGGTGCCCGCGTCCACGGCCAAGCTGCTGACGGCGCTGGCGGTCGACACGACGCTCGACCCCCTGTCCACCCTCCCCACGACCGTGGTGCAGGGCACCACGCCCGACGAGATCGTCCTGGTCGCGGGCGGCGACACGATGCTGGCCAGGGGCAAGGGAACGCCCACCGCCGTCGAGGGTCGCGCCGGGCTGGCGGACCTGGCGGATCAGGTCGCCTCGGCGCTGCAGGCCGCAGGGAAGACCCAGGTCAGTCTCCGGCTGGACACGACCTACGCCAAGGGTCCGCGCTGGGCGCCGGGCTGGAACCAGGCGGACGTGAACGCCGGCTACACCGGAGGGGTCTCGATGCTGGGCCTGGCAGGCCAGCGGGCCGTGCCGTTCAAGCCGGCACCACGCAACCCCGAGGCCGCCACGGGCGCCGCCTTCGTGGCCGCCCTGGCCAAGGTCGGCATCACGGCGACCCTCGCCCCGGAGGCCACCTGGTCCACCAAGGTGCCCGAGGGCGCCACCGAGCTGGGGCGGGTGGAGTCGGCCCCGATCGGCGACCTCCTCGCCCTCGCCCTCGACGACAGCGACAACGCGCTCACCGAGGGGCTCGCGCGAATGGCAGCCGTGAAGGCCGGGGACCCTGCGACCTTCGCGGCCGCCGTCTTGTTCGTGACGACGACGGTGCAGGCCCGGGGTGTCGACCTGACGGGGGTGGTCCTCAAGGACACCAGCGGGCTCACCTCGGGTCAGGCGATCCCTCCGCAGGTGCTCTCCGACGTGCTGCAGCTCGGAGCCGACGGTTCGGTCCCCGCCATGCAGGACACCATCGCGCGGCTGCCCGTGGCGGGCCTGTCGGGCACCCTGGCGACCCGGTTCCACGCGAGGAACACGCGCGCCGTCGCCGGCCTGGCCCGCGCCAAGACCGGCACGCTCACCGGCGTGAGCGCCATGGCCGGCACCGTCATCGACGCCGACGGGCGCGTGCTGTCCTTCGTCGTCCAGGCCGACGGGCTCCCCGGGGGCCCCGGAACGCTGAACGCCCGGGCCGCGTTGGACCGCTTCGTGGCGGTGCTCGCGACCTGCGGGTGTCCCTGACCTACCGTGAGGGGATGACCGTGTCCGAGGCAGCAGCTCCGAAGACCACCCGCTACGTCGACTGGCAGTTCGCCAAGACCACCGGGACGCGGCTGGTGCCCGCCGGACCCAAGGTGACGGTGGCCGAGGCTGCCGAGGTCGTCGCGTCGGTGCGGGCGGCGGCTCACCGAGCTCAGCAACCCGTCGCCGAGACCGCTCGGCTGCACGCCCCCGGCGACGCCCCCGGGCCCGTCGTCGTCGACCGCCGCACCTGGATCTCGCTCAACGCGGACTCGATGTCGGCGCTCATGGACCCCGTCTTCGGCAAGCTCGTCGACAGCCAGAAGACCGCCCCGAACCAGACCATGCAGGCCATCGGCGGCAAGGTCACCGGCGGCGAGGCCGGGGCGCTGCTGGCCTTCGTGTCGAGCAAGGTCCTCGGTCAGTACGACCTGGCACCGGGTGGCACGCCACAGCTGATGCTCGTGGCCCCCAACCTCGTCCAGGTCGAGCGCGAGCTCGGCCTCGACCCGGCCGACTTCCGGCTCTGGGTCTGCATGCACGAGGAGACCCACCGCGTGCAGTTCACGGCGGTGCCCTGGCTGCGCGACCACATGGTCGAGCGCGTCCGCACCCTGGCGTCCGACCTGGTCCCCGACCCCGAGTCGCTGCAGGAGACGCTCTCGCGCCTCACCAAGCAGCTGCCCGACGCACTCAAGAGCGGCGGCGCCGGCCTCACCGACCTGATCGCCACGCCGGAGCAGCGCGCCGAGCTCGCCGGCGTCACGGCGGTCATGTCGCTGCTCGAGGGGCACGCCGACGTCGTCATGGACGAGGTCGGCCCCCAGATCATCCCCTCCGTGGCCCACATCCGCAGCAAGTTCAACGAGCGCCGCAAGGGCGTCGGCGCCTTCGACCGGGTGCTGCGCCGGCTGCTGGGGCTCGAGGCCAAGATGCGGCAGTACCGCGACGGCGCGATCTTCGTCCGCGAGGTCACCGCGGCCGTCGGCACCGACGGCTTCAACCGCATCTGGGAGTCCCCCGAGACGCTCCCGCTGCCGGCCGAGATCGCCACGCCCTCGGCCTGGGTGTCCCGGGTCCACGGCTGACCGGTGGCCGCACACCCTCGCACTGTGCTCCCGGAGGTCTGACGTGACCGGCCCCCACCCGGCCAGCGCGGCCATCCGCGTCGCTGTGCGCGTGACCCTGGCCGAGTGCCGGCCCGGCGACCTGGTCCTCGTCGCGTGCAGCGGGGGAGCGGACTCGCTCGCGCTCGCGGCGGCGGTCGCCTTCGAGGCGCCGAAGCTGGCTGTCCGGGGCGGTGCGGTCGTCGTCGACCACGGGCTCTCGGCCGAGTCCGCGGACGTTGCCCGCCGGGCGGCCGAGCAGTGCGAGGCCCTCGGGCTGGCGCCGGTGAGCAGGGCCGTGGTCGAGGTCGTCCAGGGCCCCGACGGCCTCGAGTCCGCCGCTCGCGACGCCCGCTACGCCGCCTTCGACACAGCCGCCGAGCGGCACGGCGCGCGCCTCGTTCTCCTGGGCCACACCCTCGACGACCAGGCGGAGCAGGTCCTGCTCGGCCTCACGCGGGGTGCGGGCGCCAGGTCCCTCGCCGGTATGCCGCGGGCTCGCGACCGCTTCCGGCGTCCCCTCCTGGGGGTCACCAGGGCACAGACCCGATCCTCGTGCGCCGCCGAGGGCCTCACCCGGTGGGACGACCCGATGAACGACGACCCGGCCTTCACCCGGGTCCGCGCCCGCCGGGCCCTCCTGGACCTCGAGCGCGACCTCGGCCCCGGTGTCGCAGCCGCCCTCGCACGCACTGCGGACCTTCTGCGTCAGGACGCCGACCACCTCGACGACCTCGCCGACGCGGCCGTCGTGGCGCTGGGGGCCGGGCCCTGGAGGACCGGGGACCTGGCCGCCCTGCCGCGGGCCGTGCGCACCCGGGTCTGGCGCCGCCTCGCGGTCGCGGCCGGTGCGCCGGCCGGGCAGGTGAGCACCCGGCATACGGAGGCGTGTGACGCCCTCCTCACGCAGTGGCACGGACAGGGTCCGGTGAGCCTGCCCGGCCCGCTGCAGGCGACCCGATCTGGCGGTCGGGTATCCATCGCCCCACCTGCTCGGGTTGAATAGCCCCGCACCCGCCGACAACTGAGGGAGTTTGAGCCGTGGACGCTGCCCATATGGGAGCCGATCTCGAGAAGGTCCTCATCACCGAGGAGGAGATCCACGCCAGGCTCGACGAGCTCGCCACCGAGATCTGGGCCGAGTACGAAGGCAAGGACCTGCTCCTCGTCGGCGTCCTCAAGGGCGCCGTCATGGTGATGGCAGACCTGTCCCGCGCGCTGCCCGGCACGGCCCCGGTCGACTGGATGGCCGTGTCGTCCTACGGCTCGGGCACGAAGTCCTCGGGTGTGGTCCGGATCCTCAAGGACCTCGACACCGACATCACCGGCAAGCACGTCCTCATCGTCGAGGACATCGTCGACTCCGGGCTGACGCTCTCGTGGATCAAGGCCAACCTGGAGTCCCGCTCGCCGGCCTCGGTGGAGATCTGCACGCTGCTCCGCAAGCCCGAGGCCGCGAAGGTCGAGATCGACGTGAAGTGGGTGGGCTTCGACATCCCCAACGAGTTCGTCGTGGGGTACGGCCTCGACTACGCCGAGAACTACCGCAACCTGCGCGAGGTGGGCACGCTCGCCCCCCACGTCTACGCCTGAGGCGTACTCGGAACACTGGGCCGATCCGGGTCGTTGTCCAGCACGAGCCACCGGAGCACTGCGTAGTACCGTCGTGGTAGAGCCGAGCCCAGGCCGGGCAACGGCACCCAGCGTCAGCGAGCAGGAGGAACGGGGCGGCCAGCCCCGCTACACACATGGATTTCAAGCGCATCCTTCGGGCCCCGTTGTTCTGGGTCGTTGCCGTCATCGCGATCACGTTGATGGTCTTCAGCCTCAGCGACGCCGGTGGCTACACGCGGATCGACACCTCCGCCGCACAGCAGCTCATCACCGAGAAGAAGGTGGAGCGCGCCGTCGTCACGAACAACGAGGTGGTCGACCTCGACCTCAAGAAGGGTGTGACCTACTCCGACGGCAAGAACGTCAAGAACGCCACGAAGGTCCGCACGCAGTACGTCGAGGCCGCCGGTCCGTCGTTCATCAAGCTCCTCGAGGACAACACCCCTCCCGGGCGGATCAACCAGGTCATCAAGGACACCAACCCGCTGCTGTCGCTGCTGGGCTCGCTGTTGCCGATCATCATCCTGCTCGGCCTCTTCTGGTTCCTCATGAACCAGATGCAGGGTGGCGGTTCGCGCGTCATGCAGTTCGGCAAGTCCAAGGCCAAGCTCGCCAGCAAGGACACGCCCAAGGTCACCTTCGCGGACGTTGCGGGGGCCGACGAGGCGGTCGAGGAGCTCCACGAGATCAAGGAGTTTCTGGCCGAGCCGGCGAAGTTCCTGGCGGTGGGTGCCAAGATCCCCAAGGGCGTCCTGCTCTACGGCCCTCCCGGCACGGGCAAGACCCTGCTCGCCCGGGCCGTTGCCGGTGAGGCCGGGGTGCCGTTCTACTCGATCTCGGGTTCGGACTTCGTCGAGATGTTCGTCGGTGTCGGTGCGAGCCGGGTCCGCGACCTGTTCGAGCAGGCCAAGGCCAACGCCCCGGCGATCGTCTTCGTCGACGAGATCGACGCCGTAGGCCGGCACCGTGGTGCGGGCCTCGGCGGTGGCCACGACGAGCGTGAGCAGACCCTCAACCAGCTGCTGGTGGAGATGGACGGCTTCGACGTCAAGACCAACGTCATCCTCATCGCGGCGACCAACCGCCCCGACATCCTCGACCCGGCCCTGCTGCGCCCCGGCCGCTTCGACCGCCAGATCGCGGTCGAGGCTCCCGACATGATCGGGCGGCACCGCATCCTCGAGGTGCACTCGCAGGGCAAGCCGATGGCCACCGGCGTCGACCTGCTCGCGGTCGCCCGCCGGACGCCCGGCTTCACAGGTGCCGACCTCGCCAACGTGCTCAACGAGGCGGCCCTGCTGACGGCTCGCAGCGACGGCAAGCTCATCGACGACGCCGCGCTGGACGAGGCCATCGACCGGGTCATCGCCGGCCCCCAGAAGCGCACCCGGATCATGTCCGCCAAGGAGCGCAAGATCACGGCCTACCACGAGGGCGGGCACGCGATCGTGGCAGCAGCCATGAACCACCTCGACCCGGTGACCAAGGTGACGATCCTGCCCCGCGGCCGGGCGCTCGGCTACACGATGGTGATGCCGACCGACGACAAGTACTCCACGACGCGCAACGAGATCCTCGACCAGCTGTCCTATGCGATGGGTGGCCGGGTGGCCGAGGAGGTCGTCTTCCACGACCCCACGACCGGTGCCTCGAACGACATCGAGAAGGCCACCGGTATGGCCCGCAAGATGGTCACCGAGTACGGCATGAGCGAGCGCGTCGGCGCCATCAAGCTCGGCCAGTCGCAGGGCGAGGTCTTCCTCGGCCGCGACATGGGTCACCAGCGGGACTACTCCGAAGAGGTCGCCAGCATCGTCGACGAAGAGGTGCGCAAGCTCATCGACGCCGCCCACGACGAGGCCTGGCACGTCATCAACGACAACCGCGACATCCTCGACCGGCTGGTCCTGGACCTGCTCGAGCACGAGACGCTGAACGCCAAGGAGCTCGCGGCCATCTTCGAGCCGATCCGCAAGCGCCCCGTGCGCCCGACCTGGCTCTCCAGCGAGACCCGGTTCCTCTCCGACCAGCCGCCCGTCCTGACCCCGGCCGAGAAGGCCGCCCAGAACGGCTCGGCCCCCGCCCTGGAGTCCGCGGGCACCAACCGCCAGACCGCCGAGGCGATCGACAAGGCGGCCGAGGCCGGCGCGGTGAAGGCCCACGAGGAGCACCCGCCCACCCAGGTGATCGAGGTCCCCGAGGGTGGCCAGGTCGATCCGAATGGCCACTGAGGCCAAGCCTCACGTGGTCGACCAGCCGCGTGCGGAGGCTGCCGTGCGTGAGCTGTTGATCGCCATCGGCGAGGATCCCGACCGCGAGGGACTGGTCGAGACCCCGGCGAGGGTGGCGCGGGCGTACGGCGAGTTCTTCGCCGGGCTGGCTCTCGACCCCGCGGAGGTCCTCGCCAAGACGTTCCAGATCGAGCACGACGAGATGATCCTGGTGCGCGACATCGAGGTCTACTCGATGTGCGAGCACCACCTCGTGCCCTTCCACGGCGTGGCCCACGTCGGCTACATCCCGGCCAAAGACGGCCGCGTGACCGGACTGTCCAAGCTGGCCCGGCTCGTCGAGATGTACGCCCGGCGACCGCAGGTGCAGGAGCGGTTGACGACTCAGGTCGCCGACTCGCTCGTCACCCACCTCGGCGCCCAGGGCGTCATCGTCATCGTCGAGTGCGAGCACCTCTGCATGTCGATGCGCGGCATCCGCAAGCCGGGGTCGCGGACGATCACCTCGGCCGTGCGGGGCCAGCTGCGCGACGCGGCCACCCGTGCCGAAGCCATGGCGCTACTTCTGGGGGGCAAGCGGTGACCGGACGCGAACTCGCGCGCCCCACCACCCCTGCCAAGCCCAACAGCCGGCTCCCCGGCATGCTCGCGGCGTCCAAGGCGCCCCGACTGCTCGGCAACCTCACCTACCTCGTCGGCACGCTGGACCTGCTGACCGGCCTGCTGCACTCCTGGCGGGTCCACCTCCAGGGGCTCACCGAGGTGCTGCCCGGTGCCCTCTCCGATGCGGCAGCGGCGGCGACGGTGGTGTCCGGGATCTTCCTCATCGTGCTGGGGCACTCGCTCAAGCGTCGCAAGCGGCGCGCCTGGCGGGCGGCGGTCGGACTACTCGCCCTGTCGGTGGTCCTGCACGCCATCAAGACCGAACCCGCCTCTGCAGTCATCTCCCTCGTCGGTCTCGGGCTGCTCGTGCGGTACCGCACCGAGTTCCGCGCCCTCGGTGACCCGACGACGCGGTGGCGCGCAGTTCGCGCCTTCGTGGTGCTGCTCGTCGTGTCCGTGCTGGCCGGCGGCCTGGTCATCTGGCTCAACCGGCGCGACATCGTGGGCGGCTTCCCGGGGCCGGGGGAGCTCGTGCAGGAGCTGGGCCTGGGCATGGTCGGGGCCAACGGGCCCCTGACGTTCACGCAGGACAGGTCCGCCGACATCGTCGGGTCGCTGCTGCTCGGGCTGGGGCTGATGACGCTGCTGACGCCGGTCTACCTCGCGCTGCGTCCCGCCGAGCCCGTGCCGTCCCTGACCGATGACGACGAAGCCCGCCTCCGTGCCCTCGTCGACCGGCACGGCGACTCCCTGGCCTACTTCAACACCCGGCGCGACAAGTCGGTGATCTGGTCGTCGTCCGGCAAGGCGGCGATCGCCTACCGCGTGGTGTCCGGCGTGATGCTGGCCAGCGGTGACCCCGTGGGCGACCCCGAGGCCTGGCCCGGTGCGATGCACGCCTTCCTCGCGGAGGCAGCTGCGCATGCGTGGACGCCCGCCGTGCTGGGCTGCTCCGAGCACGCCGGCACGATCTGGGTGCGCGAGACCGGCTACACGGCGCTGGAGCTCGGCGACGAAGCCGTCGTCGACGCCTCGACCTTCACCCTCGAGGGCCGCCCGATGCGCAACGTGCGACAGATGGTGGGCCGGGTCGCGCGGGCCGGGTATGCCGTGGACGTCTGCCGCGTCCGTGACGTCACCACCGACGTGCGTGACCACGCCATGGCGGACGCCTCCGCATGGCGGTCCAGCGCCACCGAGCGCGGGTTCTCGATGGCGCTCGGCAGGTTGCTCGACGAGGGCGACCCCGAGTGCGTGTTCGTGGCCGCACGGCAGGATGGGGTCGTGCGAGCCTTCCTGCAGTTCGTCCCCTGGGGTCCCGACGGGATGTCCCTCGACGTCATGCGGCGTGACTCGAGCGCCGACGCGGGGGTCAACGAGCTGATGATCACCGAGGCGCTCGCGGCGGCGCCGGGTCTGGGCGTGCGACGGGTCTCGCTGAACTTCGCGGCGTTCCGCTCCGTGCTGGAGCGCGGTGGCAAGCTGGGTGCCGGGCCGATCCTCAAGTCCTGGCGGCGGGTGCTGCTGTTCGCGTCGCGGTGGCTGCAGATCGAGAGCCTCTACCGGTTCAACGCCAAGTTCCAGCCGCAGTGGCAGCCACGGTTCCTCGTCTACCCCTCGGGATCGGACCTGCCGCGGGTCGGTCTGGCTGCTCTGGAGGCCGAGGCCTTCCTCACCTGGCCGACGCTCGGCCGGCTCGGCGGTGGGGCGTGAGCACTCCGGCTGGGAACGTCTCGTGGCCGCTGCGACGGGCCGACGGGCTCCCGGTCGTGATGGGCGTGGTCAACGTGACCCCCGACTCGTTCAGCGACGGCGGCCAGTGGTTCGAGCCGTCCGCGGCCGTCGAGCACGGTCGTGAGCTGGTCTCCCAGGGTGCCGACATCCTCGATGTCGGCGGGGAGTCGACGCGACCGGGTGCCGAGCGTCCGTCGGTGGCCGAGGAGAAGCGCCGGGTGCTCCCGGTCGTCGCCGCCCTCGCCGCGGCGGGCGCCGTCGTGTCGGTCGACACCATGCGCGCGGAGGTCGCGGCCGAGGCGCTCGCGGCCGGGGCGGCCATCGTCAACGACGTGAGCGGGGGGATGGCCGACCCGGAGATGGCCGGCGTCGTCGCGTCGGCAGGGGTGCCGTTCGTCGCGATGCACTGGCGTGGGCACAGCGTCGACATGCAGTCCCGGGCGGTCTACGACGACGTGGTGGCAGACGTGGTGGCCGAGCTGTCCCAGCGGGCAGGGGAGCTCGCGGCTGCAGGGATCGGGGCCGACCGGATCGTGCTCGATCCCGGCTTCGGGTTCGCCAAGCTGACCGGGCACAACTGGTCGCTCCTGCGCGGGCTCGACCGGCTGGTCGAGCTCGGCCACCCGGTCCTGGTCGGCACCTCCCGCAAGACGTTCCTGGGCCGGATCGGCGTGTCCGCGGGGGCTGAGCCGCGGCCACCACTGGATCGCGACGTGGCCACGGCCGCGACGTCCGTGCATGCCGCGCAGCTGGGGGCGTGGGGCGTGCGCGTCCACCACGTCCCCTCGACCCTCGACGCCATGCGGGTCGCCCGCGCCATCCGGGACGCCCAGTGACGCCGGCAACAGCAACAGGGGTGCATCAGTGACGGATCAAATTGTCCTCAAAGGGATTTCGGCCAAGGGCTACCACGGCGTCCTCGACTTCGAGAAGCGTGACGGACAGACCTTCGTCGTGGATGTGACCCTGCACGTCGACCTCGGGCCCGCGGGCACGAGCGACGACCTGGCCGACACGGTCAACTACGCCGAGGTCGCGGGCGACGTCGTGGCGCTCATCGAGGGCGACTCCCTCGACCTGATCGAGGCCCTCGCGTCCCGCATCGCCGACCGCGTCCTCGCACGGCCCCTCGTCGAGGCGGTCGAGGTCGTCGTCCACAAGCCCGAAGCCCCCGTGGGACACCCGTTCACCGACGTGCAGGTGCGGGTCACCCGAGAGCGCCAGTCGCACGTCGTGATCGCGATGGGCTCCAACGTCGGCGACTCCCTGGAGACCCTGCACGACGCCGCCATCGCGCTCTACGGGCTGATCGACATCATCGAGGTGTCCCCGGTCGTCGAGACCGATCCGGTGGGTGGTCCCGACCAGCCGGCATACCTCAACGCCGTGGTGACGGGGACGACCCACCTCGCGCCGTCATCGCTCCTGGCCGGGCTGCACGACATCGAGCGGGCGCACGGCCGCACCCGTGAGGTCCACTGGGGCCCGAGGACCCTGGACCTCGACCTGGTCCAGTACGGCGACCCGGTGTTCGACACCGACATCGTGATGGACAGCCCGACACTCACCCTGCCGCACCCGCGGGCGCACGAGCGCGGCTTCGTGCTCGTGCCGTGGCTCCAGGCCGACTCGGAGGCGGTGCTGCGCGTGGGCGGCCAGGTCCGGCGGGTGGCCGACCTGGTCAGCGGGATGGACGTGTCCGGCGTGCGCCCGGGGCCCGACATCGACCTGCTGGAGGGGCCGTGGTGAACCAGGGCCACGGCCTGCGCTGGGCGCAGCTCGGCGCGATCGCCCTCGTCGTCGGGCTGCTGTCGTGGCTGGGCTGGAGGCTCTACCTCAACGCCGGCCACCTGCTGGGACCGGCGTCCTGGGTCTCCGCCGTCATGCTCGTCGCCATGGCGGTCCTGGTCATCGGGGCCGGGCTGCCGGTGCGCCGCTTCCTGCGCGGCGAGGCCCGCAAGTCGCTCAGCCCGATCCGGGCGGCCCGCACACTGGTGCTCGCCCAGGCCGCCGCGCTCACCGGTTCAGGCGTGCTGGGGTGGTATGCCGCGCAGGCGGCTCACGCGGTGGCGGACGTGGACCTGCCCGGCTACCGCGACCTGCTCTGGCGGCTGCTGTCGCTGTGCGCGGCGTCGTTGGTGCTCACGACCGCCGGGATGCTGACCCAGCGGATGTGCCGGGTCGACCCGCCCGGAGACGCGGACCGCGACTCCCGCACCTGACCACCGGCAACCGCCGTTGTGCGTGGACGGGGGGCGCGGGGGACGCGGGCGCCGCGGGCAGGGTGGGAGGGGGTTACTTGTCGACGTCGCCCACGACGAAGAACATCGAGCCGAGGATCGCCACCATGTCGGCGATCAGGTTGCCGGGCAGCACCTCGGCGAGCACGGCGACGTTGTTGAACGACGCCGAACGGAGCTTCAGCCGCCACGGTGTCTTCTCCCCGCGCGAGACGAGGTAGTAGCCGTTGAAGCCGAGCGGGTTCTCGGTCGCGGTGTACAGGTCGCCCTCGGGGACCTTGAGCACCTTGGGCAGCTTGACGTTGACCGGGCCCTGGGGCAGCGACCTAAGGCGGTCCAGACACGCCTCCGCGAGGTCGAGGCTCACGTGCACCTGCTCGAGGAGCACCTCGAGCCGGGCCAGGCAGTCGCCGGCCGTGCGCGTCACCACGCGACCGGGGCCGCCTTCGGCGAACAGCTCGGCGTAGGCGAGGTAGGGCTCGTCGCGCCGCAGGTCCATGTCGACGCCGGCAGCGCGCGCGATGGGACCCGAGACCCCATACGCCGCAATCACTTCCGGCGACACCACGCCTACTCCGCGGGTGCGGGCCTCCAGGATCTCGTTGCCCACGATGAGCGACTCGATGTCTGGCAGCCGCCCACGAACTGCTGACACGGCATACGCGACGCGGTCGAGCCAGCCGGCTGGGAGGTCCTCCTTGAGCCCACCCACCCGGTTGAACATGTAGTGCATCCGCCCGCCCGACGCCTCCTCCATGACCGCCTGGAGCTCCTCGCGCTCGCGGAAGGCGTAGAAGATCGGCGTGATGGCGCCGAGCTCGAGCGGGTAGGAGCCGAGGAACATCAGGTGGTTCAGCACCCGGTTGAGCTCGGCCAGCAGGGTGCGGGCCCACACCGCCCGCTCGGGCACCTCCATGCCGAGCATCCGCTCGACGCCCAGCACCACGCCGAGCTCGGAGGAGAAGGCCGACAGCCAGTCGTGGCGGTTGGCCAGGACGATGATCTGCCGGTAGTCGCGGACCTCGAAGAGCTTCTCCGCGCCGCGGTGCATGTACCCGACGATCGGTTCCGCCGACACGATGCGCTCGCCGTCGACGACGATGCGCAGCCGCAGCACGCCGTGCGTTGCCGGGTGCTGCGGGCCGATGTTGAGGACCATGTCCGCCGTGGCCAGGCCGCCGGCACCCATGCCGACGGTGAGCTCGCGTCGGCCTTCCGTCGTGGTCACGGCGCCAGTCTGCCGTATGCCGCGTGGTCGCCGCGGTGCACGGGCGTCAGGTCAGGCGGTGACGCAGGTCAGCCGGGGCAGCCGGGGATGTTCTGCATCGAGGTGGCGTAGCCCTTGGCGTCGAGCTGGACGAGCACGGTGTTCTCGCGGTCCGCCAGCCCCGTGAGGCCGGACGGCGGCACGGACTTGATCTGCAGCGGCTGGTCGGCGGCGATGCAGTGGCTGTAGAGGATCCGAGCCCCGGCAGCCACCGGGATCGTGTAGGTCAGCTTGGTGTTCTGGTTCGTGTAGGGGACCGCCCCCTTGAACGGGCCCGTGGGGACGCCGTTCTTCGCCAGCTTGGCATCGTCCAGCTTGTTCCACGTCACGCGGTCCAGCTCGATGACGGCTGTGCCGGCAACGGAGCTCACCTTGGTCACGAGGCCGAAGTCGAAGGCGCGGCCCTTCACGTCCGACTTGGGGGCCTTGGGCGTGGCCGGTGTCTTGTCAGCCGGAGGCGTCGCGGTCACGGTCGGCGTCACCGTCACCGTGACGTCGCCGCCGGTGCGAGGAGAGTCGGACCCACACGCGGACAGCAGAGCACCAGCCACGGAGGCGGCCAGGATCGCGGCGGTGGTCGCGCGCAGGTGGTGCTGGTGCTTCATGGGGACAGGGGTCCTTTCGAGTGACAGCAACAGTCAAGTTTGCCCTCGAAGCAGCGCCTGACAAAACCGGGCAACCTGCGGCAGGCTGCTCCTGTGCCCGCCCAGCCCCCTGTCGACGCCGCCGACTTCCTCGATCTGGGCGACCCCGCAGTCGTCGCGGACCCCTACCCGCACCTCGCCGCACTGCGTGCCGTTGCACCGCTGGCCTGGCACAGCGGCCTGGGTGTCTGGCTCGCGAGTGGGCACGCCGAAGCCGGCGCCGTCCTGCGCGACCGACGACTGGGCCGGGTCTTCGCGCCGCGCACGCCGGACGCCGACTGGGACACCTTCAACTGGCTGCACGCCGACTCGATCCTCGACAGCGAGCCGCCGAAGCACACCCGCCTGCGCCGCCTGGTTGCCGGCGCGTTCGGGCGAGGGCACGTGCAGCGGCTGGCGCCCCGCATCCAGGAGCTGGCCGAAGGGCTGCTCGCGGAGCTGCCCGACGGCGAGTTCGACGTCATCGAGCTCTACGCCGAGCCGTTGCCCGTCCTCGTGATCGCCGAGCTCCTCGGCGTCCCCGAGGCCGACCGGCACCACCTGCGCCCGTGGTCCCAGGCCATCGTCCGCATGTACGAGGTGGGCCGGACGCCGGCGGACGAGAAGGCGGCGCGCGAGGCCTGCGGTGCGTTCGCGGCATACGTCGAGGAGCTTGCGGCGCACCGCGCCGAGGCGCCGGGCGACGACCTGCTCACCGACCTCGTCACCGCTCGTGACGGGTCGGACCGGCTGTCGGCGCACGAGCTCGTGGCCACGGCGGTGCTGCTGCTCAACGCGGGTCACGAGGCGAGTGTCAACGGGTTCGGCAACGGGCTGCACTCGTGGCTGACCGCCGCCGACCATGCTGCAGTGGACGTCGCCGACGATGCGGCCGTGTCACGCCTCGTCGAGGAGTTCCTGCGCCACGACTCCCCCCTGCACCTGTTCGAGCGAACCGCCAAGGAACCAGCCGAGGTGGCAGGGGTGGCGTTCGAGCCCGGTGACAAGGTGGCGGCGCTGCTCGGTGCGGCCAACCGCGATCCCGCGGTGTTCGCCGAGCCCGACCGCTTCGACCCGACGCGTGACCCCAACCCGCACCTGGCGTTCGGGGCCGGGATCCACTTCTGCATCGGTGCGCCACTGGCGCGGCTGGAGCTCGAGATCTCGGTGCGCACCATGCTCGCCCGCTTCCCGGACCTCGTGGTCGTCGAGGCGCGACGTCGCCCGACGTTCGTGCTGCGCGGTTTCGAGCGACTGGTCGTCAGCCCACGCGCTTGACCGCCCACAGGAAGTCGCCGAAGCCACCGGCCGCGGTCAGGGCCGCCGCCGCTGACGAGGCGGCCAGCCCCTGCAGGTAGGCCTGCGGGTCGCGTCCCGCGAGCTCCACGGGTGGGTGCCGTCCGTCCACCCCCAGCCCGCGCAGCGCCGTGCGCTGGTCGAGCAGCTCGTCGTGGTCGAGGGTGTCCATGGCCACGTGGGCGGTCAGGTCGCACGTCCCGTCGGGGACGGCCGGGACCAGCTGACCGCGCCGGTATGCCGCGAGCGTGCCCGCCCGGGGACGGTCACCGCCGCGGTGGCCGTAGTCCACGGCCACGAGGACGCCGCGGTCGACCCGGCTGACGAGCTCGGCCCACGCCTGGTCGCGGGGGAGCCCGACTTCGACCCGGTCGCCGCTCTCCGTTGCCTCCCAGTGTGTTTCGGCCCATGCGAGGTCGTCGCCGTCAACCGTCGCACCGAGCGTCTCCTCACCGCTGTGGACGTCCACCTGAACCAGCCGAAGCACTCCGTCATCGTCCACCTCGGCCACGGGACACGGCACGACGTCGAGCCACTCGTGGGCGAAGACGAGCGCGCGGTCGAGGTCGCGCAGCTCCACCGGCAGTGTTGGACCCCCGGGCGAGACCTGCCACTCGACGGACGGGGGGAGAGCCTCGGGTCTCGCCACGACGTCGACCCCGGTGAGGCGCAGTGCAGGGTCCGCGGCCTGCACCTGGGTGAGGAGCTCGCCGCGGCCGGCGCCGACGTCGACCACGTGGGTGAGGCCGTTCTCCCGCGCCAGGCGTGCCACGGCGCCGGCGAGGACCTCCCCCAGGGCGCCGTGCGTGGCCGTCGTGAAGTGACCCGCCGGCCCCGGAGCGGCGCGGTAGAAGCCATCGGGACCGTAGAGGGCGCCCTGCCAGGCCGCCTGCCAGTCGAGGAGGGTCACCCAGCCAACCTATGCCGACCCAGGTTGGTCGGCACTCGCGCAATCAACGCAGGAGCGCTGCGTCGGGTGCAGAACCCGCGAGATAGGTTGGACAGGTGACTTCGGCCGACGAGCGTCCAGCGCGACTCGACGTCGGCGTCGTCGGGACCGGTCGCGTCGGTGCCGTCCTGGGGGCGGCGCTCCAGCGGGTCGGCCATCGCGTGGTCGCGGTCTCGGGCGTCAGCGAGGAGTCCCGCAGCCGCGCCGCCCAGCTCCTGCCCGGCATACCCGTCGTCTCCCCGGAGGACGTGGTGCGGCGATCCGAGCTCGTCCTCCTCGCGGTCCCTGACGACGCGCTGGCCGACCTCGTCGCCGGGCTGGCCGCGACCCGGACGTGGCAGGCGGGCCAGCTCGTCGCGCACACGTCGGGTCGACACGGGCTCGAGGTCTACACCCCGGCCCTCGAGCAGCACGTCCTCGGGCTGGCGCTGCACCCGGCCATGACGTTCACGGGCACTGGACTCGACCTCGAACGCCTCGTGGAGTGCTGTTTCGGCGTGACCGCTCCCGAGCCGCTCCGCCCGGTCGCCGAGGCGCTGGTCCTCGAGATCGGCGCCGAACCCGTCTGGATCGAGGAGTCGGCCCGGCCGCTCTACCACGCAGCCCTGGCGCACGGGGCCAACCACCTCGTCACCCTCATCGCCCAGTCACTGCAGGCGCTGCGGGCAGCAGGCGTCGAGACGCCGTCCCGGGTGCTCGGCCCCTTGGTGTCCGCCGCACTCGACAACGCGTTGCGCGCGGGTGACGCTGCCCTCACCGGGCCCGTCGCGCGCGGCGATGCGGGTACCGTTGCCGAGCACCTGCGACAACTCCAGAGCCTCAGCCCTGACATCAGACCCACCTACCTGGCCCTCGCGCGGGCCACCGCCGAACGAGCCCTGGCCAGCGGTCGGCTCAAGCCACACGTGGCCGAACCCCTGTTGGACATCCTCGCGACCGACCAGGAGCGATAAGTGAGCGAACACTCCGGTATGCCGTCCGCCTCCGCGGCCACGGCACTCACCGACCCGAGGCCTCTCGGGGGTGGCGAACCCGTGGTGGCGCGGACCCGCGACGAGCTGCGCGCGGCCAGGCGCACCCTCACCAACGGCGACGTCGCGGTGGTCATGACCATGGGCGCCCTCCACGAGGGGCACGCGACGCTCATCGAGACGGCTCGGCAGGCTGCCGCCCACGTGGTCGTCACGATCTTCCTGAACCCCCTTCAGTTCGGGCCGCGCGAGGACCTGTCGCGCTATCCCCGGACCTTCGACGACGACATGGAGATCTGCCGTCGGGCAGGGGTGGACCTGGTCTTCGCCCCGACGCCGGACGTCATCTACCAGGACGGCGACCCCGCCGTGCGCATCTCGGCGGGGCCGTTGGGCAACGTGCTCGAGGGGCAGGCCCGCCCCGGCCACTTCGACGGCATGCTGACGGTCGTCGCCAAGCTGCTGCACCTGACCCGCGCGGACTCCGCCTACTTCGGGCAGAAGGACGCCCAGCAGCTCCTGCTGATCCGGCGGATGGTGCGCGACCTCGACTTCCCGGTGAAGGTCGTCTCGGTGCCCACCGTGCGTGAGTCCGACGGGCTGGCGATGAGCAGCCGCAACACCTACCTCACCGACTCCGACCGCGAGACCGCGCTGTGCCTGTCGCAGGCCCTGCGTGCCGGTGCGGCGGCGGCGGCCGAGGGACCGTCGGCTATCCGGCGGGCCGCCCGCACCGTGCTGGTCCGCGAGCCGTTGGCGCTGATCGACTACCTCGTCCTCGTGCACCCTTCGACGCTGGAGGACGTGCCGGAGTGGTACCGGGGCGAGGCCCTCCTTGCGGTCGCCGGCCGCGTCGGCACCACGAGGCTGATCGACAACCTGCCCATCTCGGTGGGACCCGGCGGAGGGGCTCTCGAGGTCTTCTCCGACGTCGACTCCGCCGGCAGCTGACACCCAAGGCAACCACCCCACGCAGTAACCGAGGAACGAGCACATGCAGCGCTTCATGCTCTACGCCAAGATCCACCGGGCCACGGTGACCCAGGCGGACCTGCACTACGTCGGGTCGCTCACGATCGACCGCGACCTCATGGATGCCGCCGGCCTGCTGCCGGGGGAGCAGGTCGACGTGGTCGACGTCGACAACGGCAACCGCCTGACGACCTACGCGATCGAGGGGGAGCGGGGGTCCGGCATCGTCTGCATCAACGGTGCGGCGGCTCGGCTCATCTCACCCGGCGACACGGTCATCATCATCGCGTACGCCGCCATGGACGACCAGGAGGCGAGGACCTTCGAGCCGGAGGTCGTCTTCGTCGACAAGGACAACAAGATCGTCGAGATCGGCCACGACGGCGGGGACGTGCCCGAGGGCTTCGGACTGAAGACCTCGGCCGTGACGCGGCGCCACCATGACTGACGCCCCCGTCGCCGGCCGCGCCGCGACCGACCAGCCCGGACCGACCATCCCGCGCCGGCTGGTCGCGGGCCTGCCCGGGTGGACGACGTCGGCGGACGTCATCGTGGTGGGTTCGGGCATCGCCGGCCTCACGACCGCCCTGCGGCTGCGGCAGCGCGTGGACCGCGTGCTGCTGGTCACCAAGACGGTGCTCAACGAGGGGTCCACCCAGTGGGCCCAGGGCGGCATCGCAGCGGCCCTCGACCCGGGGGACTCCCCCGAGGAGCACCTGCACGACACCCTGGTGGCGGGGTGCGGGGTCTGCGACGTCCCCGCGGTGACGGCCCTGGTCCACGAGGGTCCCGCGCGCGTCCACGAGCTGGTCGCCCTCGGCGCCGAGTTCGACCTCGACGACGCGGGAGGGCTCAAGCTCACCCGCGAGGGCGGCCACCACAAGGACCGGATCGCCCATGCCGGCGGCGACGCCACGGGCAAGGAGATCTCCCGGGCCCTGATCGCCGCCCTGCACCGCGTCAAGGACGACCCAGGCATCGAGGTCATCGAGCACGCCCTGGTCGTGGACCTGTTGCAGGACACGGAGTCCCGCGTCTGTGGCGTGACGCTGCACGTCATCGGCGAGGGGCAGATGGACGGCGTCGGAGCAGCCCGGTCCCGTGCGGTGGTGCTCGCCACCGGCGGGCTGGGACAGGTCTACTCCGCGACGACCAACCCGTCGGTCGCCACGGGCGACGGCATGGCGGCGGCGCTGCGCGCCGGTGCCGTCATGGCCGACGTCGAGTTCGTGCAGTTCCACCCCACGGTGCTGTGGCTGGGGCCGGGCTCCAGCGGTCAGCAGCCGCTCATCTCCGAGGCTGTGCGCGGTGAGGGGGCCTTCCTCGTCGACCGCGACGGAGAGCGGTTCATGCAGGGACGTCACCCGCTGGCCGACCTCGCGCCACGCGACGTGGTCTCGCGGGCCATCGTCGACCGGATGCAGGAGACGGGGGAGGACCACGTCTACCTCGACGCCCGCCACCTCGGCAAGGAGTTCCTCGAGGAGCGCTTTCCCTCCATCGTGGCGCGCTGTCGCGAGCTCGGCTTCGACCCCGCGACCGAGCTGCTGCCGGTCGCCCCGGCGCAGCACTACGCCAGCGGCGGCGTGCGCACCGACCTCGTCGGACGCTCGTCCCTCGACGGCCTCTACGCCTGCGGCGAGGTGTCCTGCACGGGGGTCCACGGTGCCAACCGGCTCGCGTCCAACTCACTCCTGGAGGGTCTGGTCTTCGCCCACCGCATCGCTGACGACATCAGCGAACGGCTGGCGCGGGGGGAGCTCCCCCAGGCCGTCCCGGCCGCGCCCAGTGGTGAGGGCGCGCTGCTCGACGGCTCGGCCAGGGTGCAGGTCCAGGCCGCGATGACGGCCGGGTCAGGCGCGGTGCGGTCGGCCGCCTCGCTCGCGAGCACCGCGCTCGCCCTCCACGACCTCGCGCTGGCCGCCACGTCCACCGAGTCCGGTCCGCAGTCGTGGGAGACCACCAACCTGCTCCACATCGGCCAGGTCCTGACGCTGGCGGCCTCCTTGCGCGAGGAGACCCGCGGTGGTCACGTCCGCAGCGACCATCCCGACCAGGTCGATCCCCGCTGGCGCGGCCACACCCTGGTCCTCCGAGGCGCCGACGGCACGCTCTCCACCACTTTCGAACCCGTTCCCGAACAGGACCTCGCATGACCGGCGCACCCTCGGCCGACCCTGTCGACCTCGCAGACCTGCGGTTCCCCGAGGCCGACGCCCTGGCCGTCATCCGCACCGCCCTCGACGAGGACCTCGGTGGGCCGGACGGCGTCGACGTCACGACGACGGCCACCATCCCGGTCGAGCAGGTGAGCACGGCGCACGTCGTGGTGCGCGAGGACGGCGCGCTGGCCGGCATACCCCTCATTGCGATGGTCTTCGACGAGGTGGCCAGGCGGATGGGCGCCGAGCCGCTGCGCATCACCACGAAGCACCGCGACGGCGACCTCGTCGGCAAGGGCGACGTGGTCGCCACGCTGGCCGGGTCGACCCAGGTGACCCTGGTCGGCGAACGAACCATGCTCAACCTCGTGTGCCGCCTCTCCGGCATCGCCACGAACACCCACGCCTGGGCGCAGCGGCTCGAAGGCACCGGTGCCACGGTCCTCGACACCCGCAAGACCACCCCAGGGCTGCGCGCCCTCGAGAAGTACGCGGTCCGCGCGGGTGGCGGCACCAACAAGCGCATGGGCCTGTTCGACGTGGCCATGATCAAGGACAACCACAAGCTCGCCGCCGGCTCGCTCAGCAAGGCGTATGCCGCGGTGCTGGCGAAGTTCCCCGACGTGCCGATCCAGGTGGAGGTCACCACGACGGAGGAGGCCCTCGAGTCGGTCGAGGTCGGCGCACGCTTCCTGTTGTGCGACAACATGTCTCCACAGCGGCTGCGCGAAACGGTGCAGGCCGTGCGTGCGACCGGTGAGGCCGTCGAGCTCGAAGCCACGGGAGGGCTCACGCTCCAGGTGGCGCGCGAGTACGCCGAGACCGGTGTCGACTACCTCAGTGTCGGCGGGCTGACCCACTCCTCCCCGATCCTCGATCTCGCCCTCGACCTCGCGGACTGACCTCGCCCCGCCCGCCGCTTCCAACAGAGGCCGCCGCGGTCCGCCCTGCGAGGCACCGTGTGCCGGTCGGTACCCTTTGCGGGTGAGCCAGACCCCCAGCGCGACCGACGCCACTGACGTGGCGACCCAGCCCGACGCCGACCTCCCCGAGCAGATGAAGGTGCGTCGCGAGAAGCGGGACCGGTTGCTGGCCGAGGGCAAGCAGGCCTTCCCGGTGCAGGTGCCGCGCACGCACACCCTCGGTGAGGTCCGTGAGCAGTGGGGGCACCTCGAGACCGGCGAGGAGACCCAGGACGTCGTCGGTGTCGCCGGGCGCGTCATCTTCATCCGCAACACCGGCAAGCTCGCCTTCGCGACGCTCCAGGAGGGCGTCGGCACCCGCCTGCAGGTCATGCTCAGCCTGGCGGAGGTCGGCGAGGACGCCCTGGCCGACTGGAAGTCGACCGTCGACCTCGGCGACCACGTGTTCGTCGAGGGCAGGGTGATCTCCTCGCGCCGCGGCGAGCTGTCGGTGATGGCCACCCGGTGGGAGATGGCGTCCAAGGCGCTGCGTCCGCTGCCGGTGCTGCACAAGGACCTGTCGGAGGAGTCGCGCGTGCGCCAGCGCTACGCCGACCTGATCGTCCGGCAGGAGGCCCGCGACATGGTGCGCACCAAGGCTCGCGCGCTGTCCGCGATCCGCGGTGTCCTCGACACCCAGGGCTACCTCGAGGTCGAGACGCCGATCATCCAGCTCGTCCACGGCGGCGCGGCGGCTCGTCCGTTCCGCACCCACATGAACGCGTTCGACCAGGAGATGACCCTGCGCATCGCCCTGGAGCTCAACCTCAAGAAGGCCGTGGTCGGGGGAGTCGACCGGGTCTACGAGATGGGCCGCATCTTCCGCAACGAGGGCGTCGACGCCACCCACAGCCCAGAGTTCACGATGCTCGAGGCCTACCAGGCCTACGGTGACCAGACGAGCATCGCCGCCCTCATGCGCGACGTCTTCCTCGGCGTCGCCGACGCGCTCGGCTCGCGCCAGGTCGAGACCGCGGCCGGCACCGTCGACCTCGACGGCGAGTGGCGCTGGCTGCCTGTCTACGAGGGCGTTTCCGAGGCGGTGGGTGAGACGGTCACCATCGACACCGACGTCGACACCCTGCGTGGGTATGCCGCGAAGCACGACGTGGCCATCGACCCGGCCTGGGACAAGGACAAGGTGTTCCTCGAGCTGCTCGGTGAGCTCGTCGAGCCGGGGCTGCTCCAGCCGACGTTCCTGTGCGACTACCCCGCGATCGCACAGCCGTTGGCCCGCCCGCACCGCAGCGAGCCGGGGCTGATCGAGGCCTGGGACCTCATCATCGCTGGGGTCGAACGCGGGACGGGCTTCTCGGAGCTCGTCGATCCGGTGGTCCAGCGCGAGGTGCTCACGGCCCAGTCGGTCAAGGCTGCCGGGGGCGACCCCGAGGCCATGCAGCTCGACGAGGACTTCCTTCGGGCCCTGGAGTACGGCGCACCCCCGATGGGCGGACTCGGCTTCGGCGTGGACCGCCTCGTGATGCTGTTCACCGACGCCAGCATCCGCGAGACGATCCTGTTCCCGCACCTCAAGCCGGAGGTTTCCCGATGAGCGGCATCTGGCCCTACATCGCCGCGCTGATTCCCTCGGCCGGTGTGGGATTCCTCTTCTGGCTGGTCATCAAGAACATGATCGAGGGCGACCGCAAGGAGCGTTTGGCGCATTCCCAATGGGAGGCGGCGCACGCCGGGGACGAGAGTGCGAAGGACAATTCAGGGCATTCTGCGAATGGCGAGAAGATTTCCTGAGGGGCCTTTCTGACGGGCATTTGAGAATGAACTGGCGTGGCCACTATCTTTGGCCTCCCGCCCCATTCATTTTTGCCGAGAGGAAACTCCATGGCCCAGCGCGTGAGCATTGTGCTCGAGGACGACATCGACGGTTCGGTTGCAGACGAGACGGTGACCTTCGCCCTCGACGGGGTCACCTACGAGATCGACCTCAACGGCAAGAACGCCGCTGCCCTGCGTGATGCGCTGGCGCCCTATGTCGGCCATGCACGGCGCTCGGCGGGCCGCCGCACCGCGGGTCGACCTGCTGCCGGCGGCCGAGGCACCGGCAAGCGCGACCTCGGTGACGTGCGCGAGTGGGCGCGGTCCAACGGGCACAAGGTCAGCGATCGCGGCCGCATTTCCGCCGAGGTCCAGGCCGCCTACGACAAGGCGCACTGACGCTGGATATCCGCCGCGTCCCAGAAGGCACTCCGGACCTTTTCTGGGACTGGCGGGCAATTCTTGCTGGTCAGCGCAGGGGTGAGGATCCATTACGTGAATGGCGTCAGCGGCTGACGATCTCGACGAACCACCAGTACGCCACCGTCGTCCCGGCCTCCATGCCGTCGGCTTTTGTTCTTCAGTGGACTCTCGAGGTGGCCGCGGAAGTCGGGGTGCATGCCGCCCGGCACCATTCAGGGGTCCTGCACCCCGAGGACTCCGGCCTCAGTTTCGCCCTGCAACCGACGCAGCTCTACCCCGTCGCAGCCCAGTTCCGTGCCCCCACGGTCACCGAGGCGGGCCTCGACGACCGGCTGGAAGCTGCCCGGGCGGCATACCGGGTGGCGGGGCTCGAGCTGGCGCTGGGCTATCGGTCCGACGCCAAGCTGGGTGAGCACACCAGGCGGGCGATGGTCGACGACGTCTGGGCGATGACCCTGGCGCGAGCCAGCGGCCAGCGACCTCCCCGGCGCGGCTCGTGCTGCTTCATCTACGTGCTGCCCGGCGTGCACGAGTGCTCCGGCTGCCCCCGGCTCGCGACTGCGGCCGGCCGCGGACAGACCGGCGGTCGGCTGCGCGGCTAGCTGAGCAGATCGGCGAGCAGGTCCCCCTCGGACTCGAGCCGGTCGAGCACCTCGTCGAACATCAGCTGCTCGAACTTCGCGCCGTCGGCTCCGGCTTCGACCTCGTCCCACGACCGGGGCGCCGCGACCGTCGGCGTCTCCTTGCCGCGCAGGGAGTAGGGGCAGATGGTCGTCTTGGCTGCGACGTTCTGGCTCCAGTCGAGGAAGATCTTGCCGGGTCGCAGCGACTTGGTCATCTTCCAGACGATCAGGTCGGGGTGCTTCTTGGTGAGCTCCTGGGCCAGCTGCATGGCGAGATCGCGGGTCTGGTCGGAGGTGAGGTCGCCCGGCAGCCCGGCATAGAGCTGCATCCCCTTGCTGCCGCTGGTGACCGGAAAGAGGTCCAGGCCCAGCGCGCCGAGCCGGTCGCGCACCATGATCGCGACCTGCGCGCACTCACGCAGGCCCGCGGGCGACCCCGGGTCGAGGTCGATGACCAACCGGTCGGGGTGCGCCCGCTCGCCGCCGACGACCCGCCACTGGGGGATGTGCAGCTCGATGGAGTTGAGGTTGACCAGGTAGGTCAGCTGGGCCAGGTCCTCGACCATCGGGTAGGTCACCGTGTCGACCGTGACCCGGGGCAGCCATGGCGGGGCCCCCGACGGCAGGTTCTTCTCGAAGAAGCTCTGGTCGCCGGTCCCGTGCGGCCAGCGCACCCGCGTCAGCGCCCGGTCGGCCAGATGCGGCAGGATCACGTCGGCGACCTGCGCGTAGTAGTTGAGCACCTCCCCCTTGGTGGTCTCGGTCGAGGGGAAGAGCAGCTTGTCGAGGCTGGTCAGCTTGAGCCTGCGGCCGCCCACCTCGACGCGCGTTGTCTGGGGGACGTAGCGCTCAGGCATCGTCCATCTCCTGCAGGTCCTCGGGCGTGAGGTCGGTGCGGATGCCGAGGTATGCCGGCTGGCGCAGCCTGCCGTCGCGCGTCACCTCGAGGGTGCGAGCCTCCACCACCACCGCAGGGTCGACCCACGTCGCCCCGACGCTGTCGATGCGGGGTACCTCGTCGCTGAAGGGCGAGTCCGGGCGGGTGTGAGGGGCGAGGGCCTCGGCGAGCTGGGTGGCCGCGCGTCCGGCGATGCCGCTGCCCATCCGCCCGGCGAACCGCCATCCTCCGTTGCCGTCGGGGACCCCGAGCAGGACCGCCCCGAGCCGCCCGGAGTCGTTGGTCTTCTCCGCTCGCCAGCCGCCCACGACGGCGGACAGGGTTGCCCGGTGGGGTGACTTGAGCCAGTCGGCCGAGCGGCGGCCCGGGAGGTAGGGCGCAGTGAGGCGCTTGCTCACCACGCCTTCCAGACCCTGCTCGAGGGTCGCTGCGTAGAGCTCCTGACCGTCCTCGTAGACCGGTGGGACCTGCCAGTGCCGACCCGAGAGGTCGAGGCGTTCCAGCAGCTCGCGCCGAGCCGACAGCGGCTGGGCGGTGAGGTCGGACCCGTAGAGCCGCAGCAGGTCGAAGATCATGAACGTCACCGGTCTGACTGCGGCCAGGCGCTCGGCCTTGCGGCGGTCGCGCACGTGCATCCGGTCGGCCAACGCCCCGAACGACGGGCGACCCCCCTCGAGGGCGACGACCTCGCCGTCCAGCAGCATGTCGTCGTAGGAGGCCGCGAGGTCGGCCAGCTCCGGGTAGCTGGCCGTCACGTCGTTGCCGATGCGCGAGGTCAGGGTGAGCACGCCGTCGCGCACGTCCGCGAGCACGCGCATGCCATCCCACTTCACCTCGTGGATCCAGTCGTCCCCGTCGGGGATGCTGGTGGCGGGACTGGCCAGCATGGGGCGCATGGGGCCATCCTGACGCATAGGCTGGTTTCCACGCGCGAGGCCCGAGGCGCCTCGTCAGGGATGGGTGCCTGTCCGCGGGCAGGCAGACGGAAGGACGACAAGCATGCGAGCGATCTGGAAGGGCGCGGTGTCCTTCGGCCTGGTGAACGTGCCGATCCGTCTCTACTCCGCCACCGAGAACCACGACGTGCAGTTCCGGCAGGTGCACCGCGAGGACGGTGGCCGGATCAAGTACCAGCGCATCTGCAGCATCGACGGCGAGATCGTGTCCTACGACGACATCGCCAAGGGGTACGAGACCGAGGACGGCGAGATGGTGGTCCTCACCGACGAGGACTTCAAGGACCTGCCGGCCACGAGCAGCAAGGAGATCTCGGTCGAGAAATTCGTCCCCGCCGAGCAGATCGACCCGATGCTCTACGACAAGTCGTACTACCTCGAGCCCGACAAGGCCTCCACCAAGCCGTACATCCTGCTGCGGGACGCCCTCGAGAAGGAGAACCGGGTCGCAGTCGTGACGGTCTCCATCCGCACCCGGATGACGATGGCGGTGCTGCGCGTCCACGAGGGCGTGATCCTGATGCAGACCATGTTGTGGCCCGACGAGATCCGCAAGCCCGACTTCGCCTCCCTCGACGACGACGCCAAGGCGACCAAGCAGGAGCTGGCGATGGCCGACCTGCTGATCGAGCAGCTCGCGGGGGACTACCAGCCCGATGACTACGAGGACGACTACGCCGCGGCCCTGCAGTCGCTCGTCAAGGCCAAGGTCGAAGGCGGCGAGGTGCAGTTCGCACCCGAGTCCAAGGACGAGTCGGGCGAGGTCGTCGACCTGCTCGCCGCCCTCAAGAAGTCCGTCGACAAGGCCAAGGCGTCGCGTGGGGAGTCCACCTCCGAGACGAAGAAGCCGGCCACCAAGACCGCCGCGAAGAAGACAGCGACCAAGAAGGCCGCGAAGAAGGCCAGCTGAGGCCGACCTCCGACCTAGGCGTTCTCCTTGCGGAAGGTCGAGGTGCCCCACCAGAGCGCGATGGCGAACAGGCCCACCGCCCAGAGGGAGCCCCAGAGCATCGCGTTCGTCCCGAAGTCGCCGAGGAACGAACCACGCACGGCATCGGTGATCCACCGGAACGGCATGAAGTCGCTGGTGCGCTGGAGCCAGTCCGGTCCGAGCGTCATCGGCAGGAGGATGCCCGACAGGAGCAGGACCGGCATCATCACGACGTTGATGACCGGTGCCATGACGTCCTCGCTCTTGGTGGTCAGTGCCAGGGCGTTGGAGGCCGCCGCGCACGCGCCGCCGACGAGCAGGGTGAGCGCGACGCCGAGGACGACCCCTCGCAGGGGCGCCGCCATGCCGACCCAGTAACCGAGCCCGACCAGCACGAGTGCCTGGACGAACAGCTGGAGCAGGTCACGCCACAGCCGTCCCATGAGCAGGGCCGTCCGGCTGGCCGGCGTCACCCGCTCGGCCTCGATGACGCCGTCACGCCACTCCGAGATCAGCCCGAAGCCCGCGAAGAAGGCGCCGAACATGCCGAGCTGGATCAGCATGCCGGGCACGAAGAAGGTCCAGCTGTTCGCGTAGCCCATCTGAGCGGCCATCGGCTTGAGCAGCGGTCCGAACAGGAACAGGTAGAGGATCGGCTGCATCAGGCCGATGAGCACCCAGGCAGGGTTGCGCAGGTTCATCCGGAGCTGGCGGCGGAAGACGATGAAGGACTCACGCAGGAACTGCATGTCACTTCTCCTTCGAGGTCGGGTCGGCCGGCGTGGTGGCCTCTGCGTCGCGCAGCGAGCGGCCGGTGAGGGTGAGGAACACGTCGTCGAGGGTGGGGCGCAGGACCTCGATCGACTCGAGGTCGATGTCGGCGCCGCGCAGGTCGGCCAGCAGGCCGGGTACCGCCTTGCCGGCGCGCTGCACGCGGCCGCGCACGTGGTTGCCGTCGATCTCGACGGCGTCGCGGCCGTCGCTGCCGGACTCGGCGATCGCATCGAGTCGCTTGGCCGCCTCGGCCACCAGGTCGGGGTCCGCAACTTCCAGGTCGACGAGGTCGCCGGAGACCTGGGCCTTGAGGTTGTCGCTGGTGTCGGCGGCAATGATCTTGCCGTGGTCGATCACGATGATCCGGTCGCTCAGGGCGTCGGCCTCGTCGAGGTAGTGGGTGGTGAGGAAGACCGTCGCACCGCGTCGCTTGCGCAGGTCGGCGATGTGGGTCCAGAGGTTGGCCCGGGCCTGCGGGTCGAGGCCTGTCGTCGGCTCGTCGAGGAAGACGAGCGTCGGCTCGTGGATCAGCCCCATGACGATGTCGAGGCGGCGGCGCTGGCCACCCGACATGGTCTTCGGCTGGCGCCCCCACAGTCCCTCGAGGTCGAGCTGGCCGAACAGCTCCTGGCCCCGACGGCGCGCGTCGGCGCCCGACATGCCGTAGAGCATGCCGTGGTCGACGACCTCGTCACCGGCGCGGGCGAACTGCCCCGTGGCCCCGCTCTGCGAGACGTAACCGATCGACCGTCGGACCTTCTCGGACTCCTTGACGACGTCGAAGCCGGCCACCGTGGCCGTGCCCGCCGTGGGCCTCAGCAAGGTGGTCAGCATGCGCAGCGTCGTGGTCTTGCCGGCGCCGTTCGGCCCGAGGAACCCGACGACCTCGCCCTCGGCCACATCGAGGTCGACGCCGTCGACAGCACGTACCTCGCCCTTCTTCCTGCCCTCGCGCGTCTGGAAGGTCTGCACCAGACCTCGTGCGTGGATCATCCCCAACTCCCTCTGACGGACCGTCCCCTTGGCGGCTGGGTCGCCGTTTGTTCAAACTTGAATATCGCTAGTGTTCAACATTGAATACTCTGGCGTCAAGCCGATATCTACCGCCCGCGCCACCAAGGTAGACCCGGCTGCTGACAGCAATTCATCGCTCGCGGGAGATGAGCTCCACGTAGCGCTGCCGGTCGCTGGCCATCTGCCAGCCCGGGTCGTCCGCGGGGGCCTGCCAGTCCACCGGCTCACCCCGCAGGGCGAAGTCGCCGCGGTCGATGCGGGCGATGAGGGTGACCAGCCACTCACGCTCGGTCTGGCCCATGCCCATCCAGAGGTCGGCCAACGCGAGGACGTGCGGGGGGACAGCCCCGGCCGGCCGCTCCTGGGCCAGCTGTTCGCGGACGTTGGCGTCGAGGTTGGCCAGCCTGGTCTGCAGGGCCTCGCGGACCGCGGTGCGGCTCATCAGCGGCATCAGGGCCATCCCCGTGTGGAACGGCAGGGGGGACAGGAGGTCCGGGCGCTCCACGGCTGCGCGCCACAGCTTCTCGAACTCACGTCGGCCCAGGGGAGTGCTCGTGTAGACGGCCACCTCGCGACTGCCGTCGACCAGGTCGTGACGCTCGAGGTTGCCCTGTCGCGCCAAGGTGGCCAGGCCCGAGTAGATCGAGCCCGGGTTGACGTGGGCCCAGTCCTCGACCTGCCAGGACAGCAGCTCGCGGCGCAGCTGGTACCCGTTGACCGGCTCGAACAGCATGACGGCGCCGAGGAGCAGCAGTCTGGTCTCGGTGGCCGCCATGCGGTGCAGTGTAGGAGGCGGGGCCACAGTGGATCAGGTCATCACGGTCAGGTCATCACGGAGCGGGACGTCATGGCGCAGGCCATGATGGGCCCATGCCCGAAGGCCACACCCTGTTCGCGCTCGCACGCGACCTCGACGCGGCATACAGGGGGACGCAGCCGACGGTGAGCAGCCCGCAGGGAAGGTTCGCGGCCGGCGCCGCGCTGCTGTCCGGCCGCACCTTCGTCCACGCGACCTCGTGGGGCAAGCACCTCTTCGCCGAGTTCGAGGAGGACGCCTGGCTGCACGTGCACCTCGGCCTCATCGGCACCTTCACCATCGACGACCGCCCGTATGCCGGGGAGGTGCCGATCGTGGGCCAGGTCCGGTTGCGGTTGGCGACCGACGAGCACGTCGCCGACCTCCGCGGTCCCAACCTGTGCGCCGTGACAACCCCCGACCAGGTGGAGGCAGTGATGGCCCGCCTCGGCCCGGATCCCCTTCACCCAGAACCGGATCCGGAGATCGCCTGGCGCAAGATCTCCCGCAGCAGCAAGGCGATCGCCGAGCTGCTGATGGACCAGTCCGTCCTGGCGGGCATCGGCAACGTCTATCGCAGCGAGGTGCTGTTCCGTCAGCGGGTCGACCCCTTCCGGCCGGGCAAGGAGATCCGTCGCACGACGTGGGACGCAATCTGGCTCGACCTCGTCGACCTGCTGCCGCTGGGGGTCGTCACCGGCAAGATCGTGACCGTGGCCGAGCAGGTCGAGCAGATCCGGGCTGAGCTCGCAGCGGGGGAGGTCGACCGGCTGACGGAGCGGACGTCCTACGTCTACCGCCGTCAGGGCGAGCCGTGCCGGGTCTGCGGTTCACGGATCCGCACCCAGGTGGTGGCGGGCCGCAACCTGTTCTGGTGCGGTCGCTGCCAGCGCCGTCGCTGACTCCCGAACGACCGAGGTCGGCACCGCCGAACCCGTCACTGGGGGTGGGCGGTCCAGCGTCCGGCGAGCCAGAGCCCGAGCAGCAGCAGGAGCGCCGCCAGGCCGGCAAAGGCGACACTGATCTCGACGTTGCGCTCCTGCAGGTCGACGTGCTTGGGCAGGTCGTTCAGGACTCCCTGCAGCTGGTCGGCGTCGCTCGCCTTGAAGTACTCGCCACCGGTTGTCCGGGCGACCGCCTGCAGTGCGTCCTCGTCGACGACGAGGAAGTTGCGCCCTCCCGGCCCCAGGCCGCCGCCGAAGCCACCGGGCGGCCCGTCGAACAGCCCTCCTCCGAGCTGGTCGCGGGTGCAGACCATCTGGGTCGGCTCGGTGGTGCCGAAGCCGATCGGGTAGACGCGCACCCCACGGGCCGCCGCCTGCACGGCCGCGTCCTGCGGTGTCACCCCGCGCGTGTTGGCGCCGTCGGTCAGCAGGACGACGATCTCCGGCACGGTCTTGGTCCCCTTGGGTGGCGTCGCGCCGGGAGTGCCGGTGGGGTCCGGAGTCGGGGTCAGGGCGTCCGGTCCGTCGGCGCCGGTGTCCCCCGTGTCGACCGGCGCCACATCGGGGTTGATCTCGGCGATCGCGTCGATCGACTTGAGGATGGCCGCGCCGATGGTGGTGCCGCGGCCGGTGGTCAGTCCGTCGACGGCGTGCAGGAGGTCGTCGTGGTTGGTGGTCGGCGCGACCGCCACCTGGGCGAACCCGGAGAAGACGACCAGGCCGATCCGGGTGCGGTTGTCCTGCTTGCCGATGAAGTCGCGGACCGCTTCCTGAGCTGCCGCAAGGCGATTCGGGCTGACATCGGTCGCGCACATCGATCCCGACACGTCGACGGCGAGGATGACGGCAGAGCTCGAGATCGGCACCTGCGCCCGCACCTGGGGTCGTCCCGCGGCAAGGCCGAGGAGGGCGAGGCTGCCCAGCACCAGGGCGAGCGGCACGTGTCGTCGCCACATCCGCTGGCGGGGCAGGACCGCCCGGATCAGGGCGACGTTGGAGAACCGGACGGCCGCCCGGCGGCGTCGCCGCAGCTGCCACAGGTATGCCGCGACGAGCAGTGGGACGGCGAGGAGCCCGAGCAGGGCGACGGGGAGCGCGAAGGACACGGTCACACCACCCTTCCCGAGCGGACGACCGAGGCGCCCGCCCCGAGCAGGAGGAGGACGGCTGCCGCGGCGGCGAACCAGGACGTGATCTCACGACGTTCGGTCCGGGCGGTCCAGGTCAGGTCGATGGAGCTGTAGACCTTGCTCAGGGCGGCGGTGTCGCTCGCGGCGTAGTAGGTGCCGTCGGTGGTGTCGGCGATCTGCTTGAGGGTGGCCTCGTCGAGTCGCGTCGAGATCTGGAAGCCGTCGACCTCGAGCACCGTGCCCTGCGGGCTGCCCAGCCCGATCGGGAAGATCCGCACGCCTGCGGTGGAGGCGAGCTCGGCCAGGACGAGCGGGTCGGGATCGGTCGTGTTCTCGCCGTCGGACAGCAGCACCACGGCAGCCGAGCCGTAGTAGCCGAGCTCGTCACCCCCGGCCGTGCCGTCCTGGCCCGTCTCGTCGACGCTGATCGGCTTGCCCGCTATCGCGCTGATGGCCGAGACGATGCCGCGCCCGAGTGCCGTGCCACCCTGAGGGGCCAGCCGGTCGATGGCGGCCAGCACCTCCTTGCGGTCGTTGGTCGGCTGTTGCGAGATGACGGCCGAGTCCCCGAAGGCGACGACGCCCAGCCTGATCGACGACGGCTGCTTGGCCACGAAGGTGCGGGCCGCGGCCTTGGCCGCGTCCAGCCGGGTCGGTGCGAGATCCTTGGCTGCCATGCTCGTCGACACGTCGAAGGCCAGGATGACGGTGCCCTCGCGTCGCGGCTCGGCCACCGTCGCCGAAGGACGGGCCAGCGAGGCGAGCAGCAGCGTCAGGGCGGCGAGCAGCAGCAGGGGCGCGACGTGACGCCACCGGTCGGGGCCACCGGGACTGGCGGCTACCAGCCCCTCGGCCGCCAGCTGTGCGCGACGCTCGTCGCGACGGCGCAGCTGGGCCCGGTACGCGATCACCAGGACCGGGACCGCGAGCAGGGACAGCAGGAGCACCGGCCACTCGAAGGTCATCTCCGCCTCCGCCTGCGGAGCTCGGAGATGCGGGCCAGCGCCCTGACCAGGTCGTCGTCCGTGGCGACGGGGTAGGTCTCGGTGCCGGACCGTCGTGCTGCCGCAACCAGGGCGTCCTGCCTCTCCCTGGCCGCTACGGCCAGCCGCCCACGGAACACCGGGTCGTTGGTGTCGACGAAGATCTGTTCGCCCGTCTCGGCGTCCTCGACGTAGACCATCCCGACCGCCGGGAGCTCGGACTCCCTCGGGTCAACCACCTGGATGGCCACCACGTCGTGGCGTCGCGCCAGCAGCGACAGCGGCTGTTCCCAGCCCGGTTGAGTGATGAAGTCGGAGACGATGACCAGCAGCGAGCGCCGGCGAGCCAGCCCTAGTGCCGCGCGCAGCAGGCGGGACAGGTCGGTGGTGTCCTTCGACCGGGTGCCCGGCGGCGGGCGCAACAGGGCCTGGCTGATGCGGAGCACCTGGTTGCGACCGTGCCCCGGAGGAATCGTCTCGATGCTCCCGTCGAACAACGCCGCCCCGATGCGGTTGCCACCGCGGGCCAGGATGTGCGCGAGCGTCGTGGCGATCTCGGCCAGCACCAGCGACTTCTGGCGGTCCACCGGCCCGAAGCCCATCGACGCCGACCGGTCCAGCAGGAGCCAGGCCGTGACCTCCCGGTCCTCCACGTACTCGCGCACGTACGGGGTGTCCATCCGGGCGGTGACGTTCCAGTCGATGTGCCGCAGGTCGTCACCGGGCTCGTACTCGCGCAGGTCGGTGAAGTCCACGCCCGTCCCCCGGAAAAGGGTCCGGTAGTCACCCTGGAGCCGCCCGTCGAGCCGGCGCACGACGCGCCACTCGAGCCGCCGGAGCAGTCGCTCCGCGGTCAACGGCCCCGCGGCGGACGGCCCGGGAACCGGGGGCCCTTGGCTCAGCGGGGTCCGGCGGCCCATGGCGCCTCGGAAGTGGACTGGGTCTGCTGGCGGCGCTCGCGCAGGGGCACGTCGGGCATCGTCACCGCATCCAGGATCGGGCCGAGGAGGTCGTCAGCCGCAATGCCCTCGGCCAGCGCCTCGTAGGACAGCACCAGCCGGTGGCGCATCACGTCGCGCGCCAGGTCGCGCACGTCCTGGGGCCGCGCGAAGTCGCGACCCCGGAGGAAGGCCAGTGCCTTGCCCGCGAGCACCAGGTTGATCGACGCACGCGGGCTGGCACCGAACGACAGGTAGCGGGCCAGGTCGGGCAGGCCGACCACCCCGGGTGAGCGGGTCGCGCCGACCAGCCGCACGGCATACTCGATCACGGCGGGATCGACGTAGACCGCGTCGGTCCGCTTCTGGAACTCCACCAGCTGTCCCGGTTCGAGCACTCGCTGAGCCGCCTCGAAGGTCGTCGTCATCCTCTCGACCACGACGAACTCCTCTGAGGCAGTGGGATATCCGACGAGCGCCTTGAGCATGAACCGGTCGACCTGCGCCTCCGGGAGCGCGTAGGTGCCTTCGGACTCGATGGGGTTCTGGGTCGCCATGACGAGGAAGGGGTCGGGCGCCTTGAACGTCTCCCGGCCGATGGTGACCTGGCGCTCCTGCATGACCTCGAGCAGCGCGCTCTGCACCTTGGCCGGGGCGCGGTTGATCTCGTCGGCCAGCACGAGGTTGGCGAAGACGGGGCCCAGCGAGACCTGGAACTCGCCGTCCTTCTGGTTGTAGATGCGGGTGCCGATGACGTCGGCGGGCACGAGGTCGGGCGTGAACTGGATCCGCTGGAACTCGCCGCCGATGGCCTGGGCGAGCGTCTTGATCGCCATCGTCTTGGCCAGCCCCGGGACGCCCTCGACGAGCAGGTGACCGCGGGCCAGCAGCGCGACGAGCATGCGTTCGAGGAGGACGTCCTGGCCGACGATGGTCTTCTTGACCTCGTAGAGCGCCTGCTCGAGCGGGTGCTGCCGGCCGAGCTCGGGGTGGGGATCCATGCGCTCTCCTCGGGTGCGATCTGTTGCTTTCGTTGCGCTGGTGCGGCGGGGTGAAGCGGGCTACTGCGGCGGGCTGCCGGCGACACCCCCGGCGGTGGCGATGGGGACGGCGAAACCGATGCCGACGAAGAAGTTCTGTTGCGAGGGGTTGGCCAGTCCGGTGACGATGCCGACGACCTGACCCGCCTTGTTGAGCAGGGGGCCGCCCGAGTTGCCGGGGTTCACGGCGGCGTCGAACTGGATGAGCCCCTTGAGCGTCTCGTCGGAGTCGACCTCGATCGTCCGGTCGAGCGCAGACACCACACCGGCGGACAGGGATCCCTTGAGGCCCAAGGGATGGCCGAGCGCGAACACGGGGTCGCCGACCTGTGCACCGCCACCCAGGACGGCGGGGACCACGACCTGGGGGAGCTCCTCCGGCGTGAGGACCGCGATGTCGGTCGCGGGGTCCTGCTCCTTGACGCTCGCGCTCGACTCCGTGCCGTCGGAGAACGTCACCTCGATGCTCTTCGCCCCCTTGACCACGTGCAGCGCGGTCAGCACCGCCCCCGCGGCGCTGATGACGACCCCAGCGCCGGTACCCCGCTCCGCACCGCTGCTGCCGGTGCGCTGCGTGGCGATCGTGACCAGTGACGGCAACGCCACCCGGTATGCCGCGGCCGCGTCAGGAGGCGCCTTGGCGGCCTCCTCCTTGGCCTTGGCGAGGCCGTCCTGGACGGCCTTGTCCACGTCTCTGCCCGTGATCGGCGCGGTGTCGGTGCCCCACGTCGCCGCGAGCACGGCCACCGAGAGCAGGGCCAGCACCACGATCGCGGCCACCAGCCACCGCCGCGGCGGCAGCCGCCTGCGAACGCGCGACGGGGTTTCGTCGACCACCTCCCGAGGTGGCTCGACGACCAGAGGCGAGCCCACCCGGTCCACCTTTCGCAGCGTACGTCCGATCCCGGCTCGGCGATACTGAAGCCGGGGATTCACGGCCAACTCTCAGGTTGGCGGCACGGGCTCGTCGGCGCAGGCTGGTGACGGCGGCATACCTCGCATGCCGTTGCGGCCGTAGATTGCCGGACATGGACAACGTCGTCTCCACCGTGGCGGAACTGCGCGCGCTCCAGCTGGACCGGATGCGCTGGAGCCTGGCCCACGCCTACGGCAACGTGCCGCACTACCGGGCCGCGTTCGACGCGGCGGGGGTGCGCCCCGACGACCTGCGCGACCTGGCCGACCTGGCGCGGTTCCCGTTCACGGCCAAGGCGGACCTGCGCGACAACTACCCGTTCGGGATGTTCGCGGTGCCGCGCGAACAGGTCGTGCGCGTCCACGCCTCGAGTGGCACGAGGGGCAAGCCGACCGTGGTGGGCTACACGCGCGACGACATCGACATGTGGGCCGAGGTGATGGCGCGGTCGATAGAAGCCGCCGGGGGCCGCCCGGGCGACCTGCTCCACGTCGTCTACGGCTACGGGCTGTTCACCGGTGGGCTGGGTGCGCACTACGGCGCCGAGCGGCTCGGCTGCACCGTCGTGCCCGTCAGCGGTGGCATGACGCAGCGACAGGTCCAGCTCATCCAGGACTTCAGGCCACGGATCGTCATGGTCACGCCGTCCTACTTCCTCGCCATCCTCGACGAGATGGAGGCGCAGGGGATCGACCCCAGGCAGACCTCGCTCGAGATCGGGATCTTCGGCGCCGAGCCCTGGACGGAGCAGATGCGCGAGGAGGTCCAGCGACGCAGCAACATCCGGGCCGTCGACATCTACGGCCTGTCCGAGGTCATCGGGCCGGGGGTGTCGCAGGAGTCCGGGCTGACCCAGGACGGCCTGCACATCTGGGAGGACCACTTCTATCCCGAGGTCGTCGACCCGGTGACCGGCGAGGTGCTGCCCGACGGCGAGGAGGGGGAGCTCGTCTTCACGTCGCTGACCAAGCAGGCGATGCCGGTCGTGCGCTATCGGACCAGGGACCTGACCACCTTGCTGCCGGGGACGGCCTACCCCCAGTTCCGGCGGATGGCCAAGATCACCGGACGCAGCGACGACATGATGATCGTGCGCGGCGTCAACGTGTTCCCTTCGCAGATCGAGGAGCACCTGCTCACCGTCGAGGGCCTGACGCCGCACTACCTGTGCGTGCTGACCCGGCCCGGTCGGATGGACGAGCTCACGGTGCAGGTCGAGGCGGCGTCCGAGGCCTCCACGGGGGAGGACCGTGCCCGGATGGCCCGCGACCTCACGAAGCGGGTCAAGGACCGGGTCGGCGTGACGATCCGGGTCGACGTGCTCGCACCGCATGCCCTCGAGCGCTCGCTCGGCAAGGCGAGGCGGATCAGCGACCAGCGCCCGCACTGAGGGTCGGGGGGCGGCGTTCGCCGACGGCGAACAGTCCTTCCCGACCTCCCGTAATCGTGTAATCATCATTACATGGCAACGAAGACAACAGCGGAGGCGTGGCTGGCCGGCCGCCTCCCGACCGACTGGTTCACCGGCCCGGTCGAGGTCACCCGCGACCGCGACGAGCTCATCATCATCGGCACCCTCGCAGAACCCACCATGGACGACGGCGTCGACGACACCGACCGCACCATCGCCGCGCGGGGCCGGATCAAGTCCTTCCGCGAGGACACCCGGGAGCGACGCATCGAGATCGCCCGCGAGCTCGAGCACCTGAGCGGCCGCAAGGTCTCGTGGGGTGTGCGGGTGGGCGAGACCGAGGCGCTGTTCACCCATCTCGCGGCTCCCGTCATGACGCGGTTGAGGCAGCCCGAGCGCCAGGTGCTCGACACCCTCGTCGAGGCAGGGGTGGCCAAGAGCCGCTCCGAGGCGCTCGCCTGGTGCGTCAAGCTCGTGGCCGACAAGTCCGACAGCTGGCTCGGCGAGCTGCGCGAGGCGATGGCCCACGTCGACGAGGTGCGCAAGAAGGGCCCCACCGCCTGAGCGCGCTTCCCAGGTGAGGTGTGCCGGGGAGCGGGCTTCGCGGCATACCGAGCGGTTTGCGTCCGCCCACGGCGAACATGAGCGGAGGGCGCTCAGGGCGGGGAACAGCGGAGGAACGCCCCGCGTTCCCCCAACGAGTCGTGTCAGAGGAACTGTTTCGTCCCGATCGGGTATCGGTGGACGAAAGGCGTACGCCGGGACCTCACAGCACGGATAGCATCGAGGTGATCTCGATAGGCAGGAGCAGAAGATGTTTGAAAGGTTCACCGACCGGGCCCGTCGGGTGGTCGTGCTTGCGCAGGAGGAAGCGCGCATGCTCAACCACAACTACATCGGCACGGAGCACATCCTGCTCGGTCTCATCCACGAGGGTGAAGGCGTCGCCTCCAAGGCTCTGGAGAGCCTCGGCATTTCGCTGGAGTCGGTCCGCGAGCAGGTGCAGGAGATCATCGGCCAGGGGCAGCAGGCCCCGAGCGGCCACATTCCCTTCACGCCCCGGGCGAAGAAGGTCCTCGAGCTGAGCCTTCGCGAGGCGCTGCAGCTCGGCCACAACTACATCGGCACCGAGCACATCCTGCTCGGCCTGATCCGCGAGGGCGAGGGCGTCGCCGCCCAGGTCCTCGTCAAGCTGGGCGCCGACCTGAACCGCGTGCGCCAGCAGGTGATCCAGCTCATCTCCGGCTACCAGGGCAAGGAAGGTGGCTCCGGCGCCGGCCTCTCGGGCAGCGTGCAGCAGGAGGGGACTCCTGCCGGTTCGCTCGTGCTCGACCAGTTCGGCCGCAACCTCACGATGGCTGCCCGCGAGGGCAAGCTCGACCCGGTCATCGGGCGTGAGAAGGAGATCGAGCGGGTCATGCAGGTGCTGTCCCGCCGCACCAAGAACAACCCCGTCCTCATCGGCGAGCCCGGCGTCGGCAAGACCGCCGTCGTCGAGGGCCTGGCGCAGGACATCGTCAAGGGCGAGGTGCCCGAGACCCTCAAGGACAAGCAGCTCTACACCCTCGACCTCGGCGCGCTCGTCGCCGGCAGCCGCTACCGCGGTGACTTCGAGGAGCGGCTGAAGAAGGTCCTCAAGGAGATCCGCACCCGCGGCGACATCATCCTGTTCATCGACGAGATCCACACCCTGGTGGGTGCGGGTGCCGCCGAGGGCGCGATCGACGCCGCCAGCATCCTCAAGCCGATGCTGGCCCGCGGTGAGCTCCAGACCATCGGGGCCACCACGCTCGACGAGTACCGCAAGCACATCGAGAAGGACTCGGCGCTCGAGCGCCGGTTCCAGCCGATCCAGGTCGCCGAGCCGACGCTCAGCCACGCGATCGAGATCCTCAAGGGCCTGCGCGACCGCTACGAGGCCCACCACCGGGTGTCCATCACCGACGGTGCCCTCGTGTCTGCCGCCAACCTCGCCGACCGCTACATCAACGACCGGTTCCTCCCGGACAAGGCGATCGACCTCATCGACGAGGCGGGCGCGCGGTTGCGCATCCGCCGGATGACGGCTCCGCCGGACCTGCGCGAGTTCGACGAGAAGATCGCGGCCGTGCGGCTGGAGAAGGAGTCGGCCATCGACGGCCAGGACTTCGAGAAGGCCGCCCACCTGCGTGACGACGAGAAGAAGCTGCTGCAGGCCAAGGCCGAGCGCGAGACGCAGTGGAAGTCCGGCGACATGGACGTCGTGGCCGAGGTCGACGAGGAGCTCATCGCCGAGGTCCTGGCTGCCAGCACCGGCATCCCGGTCTTCAAGCTCACCGAGGAGGAGTCGAGCCGGCTGCTCCACATGGAGGACGAGCTGCACAAGCGCGTCGTCGGCATGGACGACGCCATCAAGGCGATGTCCCAGGCGATCCGTCGCACCCGCGCCGGTCTGAAGGACCCGCGTCGTCCCGGTGGCTCGTTCATCTTCGCCGGTCCCACCGGTGTCGGTAAGACCGAGCTCGCCAAGACGCTCGCCGAGTTCCTGTTCGGTGACGAGGACAGCCTCATCCAGCTCGACATGTCGGAGTTCTCCGAGAAGCACACTGTCTCAAGGCTTTTCGGTTCGCCTCCCGGCTACGTCGGCTACGAAGAGGGTGGCCAGCTCACCGAGAAGGTGCGCCGCAAGCCGTTCTCCGTGGTGCTGTTCGACGAGGTCGAGAAGGCTCACCCCGACATCTTCAACACCCTGTTGCAGGTGCTCGAGGACGGCCGCCTCACCGACTCCCAGGGCCGGATGGTCGACTTCAAGAACACCGTCATCATCATGACGACCAACCTCGGCACCCGCGACATCACCAAGGGCTCGCTCGGCTTCTCCGCCGGCGCGGACACCCAGAGTGGCTACGACCGGATGAAGAACAAGGTCACCGACGAGCTCAAGCAGCACTTCCGCCCCGAGTTCCTGAACCGCGTGGACGACATCATCGTGTTCCCCCAGCTCACGCGGGACGAGATCGTGGCCATCGTCGACCTCGAGATCGCCAAGCTGGACAAGCGGCTCAAGGACAAGGACATGGGCATCGAGCTCACCATCGAGGCCAAGAACGTGTTGGCCGCGAAGGGCTACGACCCCGTGCTCGGTGCGCGACCGCTGCGTCGCACGATCCAGCGCGAGATCGAGGACGTCCTGTCCGAGAAGATCCTCTACGGCGAGCTCAAGGCGGGCGAACTCGTGCTCGTCGGCGCCGAGGGCGAGGGCAAGAGCGGCACCTTCACCTTCGTCGGCACGCCGCACCCCGGCAGCATCGAGCTGCCGGTCGTGCAGACGGTGGCAGACTCCGCCGACGCCAGCTGAGGGGCGCCAGACCCAGACACAAGCCGAGGTATGCCGCGTGGTCACCACGCGGCATACCTCGGCTTTGTCATGGGCGAGTTCACGAAGCTGCGCGCAGAACGCTTACTCTGGAGCGCGTGTCTCATTCCCCCCTGCCTCGCCGTTCGGTCCTCGTCGGTCTCCTCGCCGCACCCCTGACCCTCGCCGCCTGCTCGAAGGACAAGCCCGCCGCTGGTCCCTCCAGCACCACGACGACCCCCGCGTCGACGCCGCCCCCAGCGCGGGTCACGGGCAAGCTGCCGGCTGACCTGCTCGCGACGATGACCGCCCTCTATCTCGGCGGCAAGCCGGCCACCGGTGGGTCGACCATCGCGGCCGCCCTCGCGAAGCGGACGCCGCGCTCCACCCCGGTCGCGGTGACCGGCACCACCGGCACGTGGCACGGTGCGCCCATCGCCACGGTCGTGCAGGGCAAGGACGTCACCCTGCTCGTCAAGGCCAAGGCCGGCTGGACCGTCGTGGGTGGCTGGTGGCCCTCGCTCAAGGTCGCGCGGCCGGCGTTCCCCACCATGCGGGTCCTCGCCATCGGGTCGGACGCCCGCAACCCACAGCCTGTGACCAAGTGTCGGGCCGACGCCCTCCACATCATCGGGGTGAACGCGACGAAGGGTGTCGGTGGCATCGTCGGCATCCCCCGCGACTCCTGGGTCCCGCTGCCCGGAGGTGGCAGCGGCAAGATCAACGCTGCCCTCGTCTTCGGTGGTGTCAACGGACAGGTCAGGACGGTCTCCCGTGCCTCGGGGGTGCAGATCGACGGCTACGTCATCACCGGGTTCAAGGGCTTCCGCGGGATGGTCAGGAGCCTGGGCGGAATCGTCTTCGTGGCGGCCAAGGCGCTGAAGAGCGTTGACGGCCTGGCGATCGTCAAGCCCGGGAGCAACAAGCTCGACGCCACGCACGCACTCGCCCTCGCCAGGGAGCGCAAGCACCTGCCCAACGGCGACTTCGGCCGCTCCGCCAACCAGGGCGCGATCATCCGGGCCGGCATGGTGATGGCCCAGAAGGCCGGCCCCGGCGCGTTGGCGGGGCTCCTGTCCAAGATGGGTCCCCACCTGAGCACCGACCTGAGCGTGTCCGAGGTGCTCAACCTGTCGGCCAGCCTCTACCTGTCCAACGCGGCCAAGGTCCCCAACACGGTGGTGCCCGGCGCGATCGGCACCCGGGAAGGCCAGTCGGTCGTCCTGCTGGGTTCCCCTGCCAGGAAGATCTTCGCCGACATGAAGAACGGCCGTCTCGGTGGCTGAGCCCGAGTCGGCTGAGCCGGGGCCCGTTGGGTCGGCCGACCCTGAGCCGGCGCCCCCCGTTCGGGACGCCGCGTCGGTCACCGTCCGGGCGGCGCGCACCAGCGACATCCGGACGATCCGGGAGATCGTGCGACCGCACTCCGACTCGCGGGTGCTCGTGTCGAAGGACGCGGTGACCTACTACGAGGCGCTCCAGCAGTTCCGGGTCGCCGAGCTCGATGGCGTGGTCGTCGGGTGTGGCGCCCTGCACGTGATGTGGGAGGACCTCGCCGAGATCCGGACCCTGGCGGTCCGGCCCGAGGCCAAGGGCCGCGGGGTGGGTTCGATGCTGCTGGACGCGCTGATGGCCGATGCCCGCGAGCTCGGGGTGCAGCGGCTCTTCTGCCTCACCTTCGAGGTCGACTTCTTCACCCGGCACGGCTTCGAGGTGATCGAGGGCCAGGCCGTCGATCCCGAGGTCTATGCGGAGCTGGTCCGGTCCTACGACGAGGGCGTCGCGGAGTTCCTGGACCTCGAGCGGGTCAAGCCCAACACGTTGGGCAACACCAGGATGCTCCGCACCCTCTGAGCTCTCTGCGCGTTTGCATCGATCCGGGGCGGGGGGCCTCCCTGCTGGCCTAAGGTGTCCGCACGGACCAGCGACCCAGGGGGGACACCGTGTTCAAGAGTGCTGAGGAGAGGGAAGCCGAGCGCCAGCAGCGCGAGGCGGAGCAGGCGCGGCTGGCTGCCGCTCAGGACCAGCAGCGCCACGAGGAGGAGGCCGAGCGCCAGCGGCAGGCCTACCTCGCCTCACCCGTCGGGGCAGCCACTGCGGCCCGAGATGCCGGCGAGCAGTTCTTCGAGCTTCAGCTCCACGTGCGGAACCAGCAGGGTCAAGTGTCGTTCGGTGCAGTGAAGACGTCGGGCTCCATGACGAGCTCGGCCTCGACCCTGGCCGAGGTCGAGGCCGTCGGGTGGCACCTCGAGCACGCGAGCTACTACTTCGCGGTCACGGGTCAGAGCAGCGCCGAGCGCGTCTTCGGCTCGGGGGAGAACACCGCGGTGACCGGCGTGACGGTGGGTGCCTACCTCTTCCGCCGGACCGCAGTCGCGGACTCGATGTAACCGCGCCGGGGACGCCCAGCTGCATCTACCTCGAGTGACGCGGCGCGCTCACCTCGAATCAGGCAGGGGGGCCGGGTGGGCTCGGTGGTGGCGGCTCATCCTGATCCGCACCGAGGCGGCGAGGACGAGCAGCAGGAGACCGGAGATCACCCCGAACCCGAGGCGGGGGATCAGCGGCAGCGCGATGCCGATCCCGCCACCGATGACCCACGCGATCTGCAGCACGGTCTCGGACCAGGCGAACACCCTGGTGCGCACCGACTCCTCGATGTCACGTTGCACCACGGCGTCGCTGCTCAGCTTGATGAGCTGGGCACCGAGTCCCGCCACCAGGCCGAGGACGAGCAGGGTGGTCAGGGAGTAGAACAGTGCCGCGGCCAGGGCGACTGCCACGTCGGCGATCAGGGCCACCGCGATGATCAGGTCCGGTCGCAGCCGGCGCAGGGCGTTGCCGATGACCGTGCCCAGGGCGTTGCCGGCGCCGGCTGCCCCCACGACGAGGGCCAGCACGAACGTGCCGCTGTGTCCTGGCAGCGGGTGCTCGCGCATGAGGAAGGCCATGAACAGCGTGAGGAACCCGGTGAGGAGTCGGGCGCCCACCGCGCTGCACAGCGCGGTCAGCACCGGGACCGGCAGGGCCGCCACCCGTGCCCGCAGCCGCTCGAACAACCCGAGCCTGCGGCCGTCGCGCCGGCCCACTGGCACCGGGCCGGAGTCCTCGATGTCCTGCTCGCCACTGCTGGAGTCCACCCGCGACGGCAGCCGGATGGCCAGCACGGTGCCCGCGACGTAGATGAGGAAGGCCAGCCGCAGGGACCACTCGGGTCCCACGCGCGCTGCCGCACCGGCCAGCGCTCCACCGACAGCCATCCCGGCCACCCCTGCCAGGGCGTTGCGGGAGTTGGCATTGACCAGGCTGAACCCGGGCGGCAGCAGTCGCGGCACCGCCGAGGCCCGCGTCACGCCGTAGGCCTTCGAGGCGACCAGGCATCCCAGGGCCGCAGGGAACAGCCAAGGCGAGTCGTTGGCGACGGCGCCCGCCAGCACCCAGCAGAGGAACGCCCGCAGGGCGAGGGTGGTGCCGATCGCCCAGCGGCGGCCGTGCCGGAACCGGTCGAGGAGCGGCCCGATGAAGGGCGCGAGCAGGGCGAAGGGAGCCATCGTGAGGACGAGGAACTGGGCCACCTGGCCGCGTGCCTCGTCGGTGGGGATCGCGAAGATCGTGCCGGCGAGGGAGACGGTGAGCGCGGCGTCGCCCATGAGGTTGACGAAGTGCAGCTCCACCAGCCTCGCGAGGCCGCTCTCGCCCGCACCGGCCGAGTGCGTGTAGGCCCGCGCCCGACGGGCACCGGCCTTGCTGCCCCGACCAGCCAGCCTGGCCCCCGCCACGGTGCCCCGGCCGACGACCCGGCCGGTGCGTGAGGCGCCGATGCGCAGTGCGTGGGCAGCTCGCCTGCCGGCGGTCGGCCCGGCGGTCGGCCCGGCGGTCGGCCCTTCGGTGGGCCCGCCGCTCGGCCCTGACGCGGAGCCGCCACCGACATCGCGTCCCCGGCCCTCGTCCTCGTCGCTGGGTGACATCGAGGTCTCAGCTCGCCTCGCGCGATGCGGGCAGCTGGTAGCGACCGCCCGCGAGCGGCTCGACCAGACCGTCCGCGACCAGTGAGTCGAGGCACCTCTCGCGTTGGATCTCGTTGTCGGACAACGCCTCCAGCGTGGCGCGCTGCACAGGCGTGTCGCTCGCGCGCAGCACCGCGAGCAGCGCGCCACGCAGCTGGCGGTCAGTGCCCTCCCAGGCCTGGCCCTTGCGGGCCGGACCTGAGTATGCCGGCCGGCCGGCGACCTGCCAGGCGCACAGGTCCGCCACGGGACAGTCCGAGCACCGCGGCGACCGGGCGCTGCAGACGAGTGCTCCGAGCTCCATGACCGCGACGCTCCACGTGCGGGCCTCGGCGGCATCGACCGGCACGAGGCCGGCAGCAACGGTGAGCTCGGCCCTGGTCGGTGACGGCGCGGCATACTCCTCGCCTGCCACGACGCGGGCCAGCACGCGGCGCACGTTGGTGTCGACGACCGTGGTCCGCTCGCCGAACGCGAAGGTGGCGACGGCGGCGGCGGTGTAGGTGCCGACCCCGGGGAGGGCGAGGAGCTCGGCCTCGGTCGAGGGGACGGCTCCCGCATGGTGCTCGGTCATCGCCACGGCGGCGGCGTGCAGCCGCAGGGCCCGGCGGGGGTAACCCAGTCGGCCCCACGCGCGGACCGCCTCACCAGGCGGGTCGGCCGCCAGGTCGCCCGGCGTGGGCCACCGCGCCAGCCACTCGCGCCAGACCGGCTCGACGCGGACCACGGGGGTCTGCTGGAGCATGATCTCGGAGACGAAGATGCCCCAGGGAGTGGCGTCCGGACGGCGCCACGGGAGGTCGCGGGCGGACACGGCGTACCACTCCAGCACCCGGTGGTGCAGGTGCTCAGGAGCGGTGCGGGTGCTCACACGTAGCGTTCGAGGATGCTCGACTCGGCCAGCCGGGACAGGCCCTCGCGGACGGCGCGGGCCCGGCCCTCGCCGACTCCCTCGACGTCCATGAGCTCCTCGAGGTTGGCGGCCAGCAGCTTCTGCAGGCTGCCGAAGTGCTCGACCAGCCGGTCGACGATCGCGCCGGGGAGGCGGGGCACCTTGGTGAGCAGGCGGTAGCCGCACGGGCTCACCGCCGAGTCGAGGGAGTCGCCGCCGACCGCGAACCCGACGGCCTTGGCCCCGGCGGACAGGTCGAGCAGCTCGGTGGAGGTGAGCTCCTCGAGGGCGGCCATCGCCTCGTCGAGCGTCAGGTCGGTCTTGGTGACGGGGAGGTAGTCGCGGACGACGAGCTCGCGGTCGTTGCCGAGGCCGCCGGTGAGCTCCTCGAGCTGCAGGGTGAGCAGGCGCCCGTCGACGCCGAGCTCGACGACGTAGCCGGAGATCTCGTCGCGGATCCGCCGCACCATCTCGAGGCGCTGGAGCACGCTGGCGACGTCGCGGACGGTGACGAGGTCCTCGATCTCGAGGGCCGAGAGGGTGCCGGTGACCTCGTCGAGGCGCGACTTGTAGCGCTCGAGGGTCTGGAGTGCCTGGTTGGCGCGGGACAGGATCGCGCTGGAGTCCTCGAGCACGTGGCGGCGGCCGTCGACGTAGATCGCGACGATCCGCATCGACTGGCTCACCGAGATGACGGGGTAGCCGGTCTGCTTGGCGACCCGCTCGGCGGTGCGGTGACGCGTGCCCGACTCGCTCGTCTCGATCGAGGGGTCGGGGACCAGCTGAGTGGCGGCCCGAAGGATGCGCGAGGCCTCACGGTCGAGCACGATCCCGCCGTCCATCTTGGCCAGCTCACGCAGGCGGGTGGCGGAGAACTCGACGTCGAGCGGGAAGCCGCCGGTGGACAGCTGCTCCACGGTCCGGTCGTGGCCGAGGACGATCAGGGCACCGGTGCGCCCCCTCAGGATGCGCTCGAGCCCGTCACGCAGCTCGGTGCCGGGTGCCACGGCGGCGAGGGTGGCGCGCAGCACCTCGTCCTCGCGAAGATCCACTGGTCAAACCCCTTTGGTGCCGCTGGCGTCGGTCTGGCGCGAGTCTAACTGTGCACGGGCTGCAGCGCCGCGCGCACCGCGGTCCGAATGTCGTCGCACTCGATCACCTGCATGCCCTCGGGTGTCGGGGCCGTGCCGAGGACGCCCGAGGGGACGTAGGCGGTGCGGAACCCCAGTCGTCCCGCCTCCGCCAACCGACGGGGTATGCCGGTCACCGGCCTGATCTCGCCCGCGAGCCCGAGCTCACCGAAGGCGATGGCGTTGTCGGGCAGCGGCTGGTCCTTGACCGCGCTGGCCACCGCGAGGGCGATCGCCAGGTCGGAGGCGGGCTCGGTGAGCCGCACACCGCCCACCGTGGAGAGGTAGACGTCGGCGTTGCCGATGGGCGCCTGGGCTCGCTTGGCCAGGACGGCGATGATCATCGCGACCCGGGCCGAGTCCAACCCGCTGGTGGCGCGCCGCGGCGTGGGGATCTCGCTCTTGGCGACCAGCGCCTGGACCTCGGTCATCAGCGGCCGGCGACCCTCGAGGGTCACGGTCACACAGGTGCCGGGCACGCTGAGGGTGCCCCGCGACAGGAAGAGCCCACTGGGGTCGGCCAGCCCCACGATGCCGACGTCGGAAAGGTCGAAGCAGCCGACCTCGTCGGTGGGGCCGTAGCGGTTCTTGACCGCCCGCACGAGCCGCAGGCGGGAGTGCCGGTCACCCTCGAACTGCACGACCACGTCGACGAGGTGCTCGAGGACGCGGGGGCCGGCGATGGACCCGTCCTTGGTCACGTGGCCGACCAGGAGGGTGGCGATCCCGCGCGACTTGGCCACCTGGATCAGGGAGGCCGCGACCTCACGGACCTGGGTGACGTTGCCGGCCGACCCCTCGACGTCGCCGCTGGAGATCGTCTGCACCGAGTCGACGATCACGAGGTCGGGCTGCACCGCGTCGATCTGGCCGAGCACGGTCGCGAGATCGGTCTCCGACGCCAGGAACAACGAGGAGGCCATCGCCTCGATCCGCTCGGCCCGCATCCGCACCTGGGCCGCGGACTCCTCGCCGGTGACGTAGAGGACGGTGCGGCCGTTGCCGGACCTGGCCGCGCGGGCGGCCACGTCGAGCAGCAGCGTGGACTTGCCGATGCCGGGCTCGCCCGCCACGAGCACCACCGCCCCGGGCACGAGCCCGCCGCCGAGCACCCGGTCGAACTCACTGACGCCGGTGCTGACCGCCTCGGCTCGACGGGCGTCGACCTGACCGATGGGCACGGCGGGCCGCTCCACGCGGGCGGCAGCGGTGGTGCGCACGGTGACGGCGCCGATCTCGCTGACGCTGCCCCAGGACTGGCACTCGCCGCAGCGGCCGACCCACTTGACGGCGGTCCAGCCGCACTCGGAGCAGCGGAAACCGCTCGACCTGGTCGTCGTCTTCGCTGCCATGGTCGACAACCTACGGCGCGGCACCGACAGGCCGGCGGACCGGCCGCGCGACCTGCCGGAGCCCAGTGGTTCAGTGCCCTTCGGCGACCTTCTTGAGGCCGTCGAGCATGCCCTGCCAGTTCTGCGAGAACTGCTCGGCCTGCTTGGCGCTGTCGCAGCCGTCCTGGGTGAGCTGGACCGTCGTGCCCTCACCGTCCGGCGACAGCTCGTAGCGCACGCGGTGGTAGTTCTCGGGGATGTCCTCGTCCCCGGTCATCGGGCTGTAGTGGGTGACCTCGAGCAGCCGTCCGGGCTCGGCCTGCAGCACCTCGCCCTTGTCCTGGTAGGGCTTGCCCTCCCACTCCCCGGTCCAGGTGATCGGGCTGCCGGGCTGCCAGTCGCTGGCGACCTCGCTGCCCATCATGTACTCGGCGACGAGCTTGGGTTCGGTCATCGCCTGCCAGACCCTGTCGGGGTCGGCGTCGATGGTGGTGCTGGCCGTGGCCACGTGGTCGGTCATGGTGCCTCCTGGGGGGGCCGGGGTGTCCGGTTCCATCCACCTTGTCCCCCGACGGTGCCCGTGTCCAGACCTCGGGCGTCACCCGGGTGGCCGCCGACACCACCGCGTCAGTAGTGGCGCCACCACAGGCTGACGGCGTAGTCGACCCCGGTGCCCTCGTGCTCCGCGAGGATGCCCTCCGCTGCCGTCTCGGGGAACTCGATCCGCACCACCGACTCGAACTCCTCGCGCGAGTCGAACTCCCAGTCGATCACCAGCCGCTCGCGTGACCATCCCTGGCGGGCCCAGAAACGTTCCACCGCAACGGGATCGTAGGAGGGGTTGGCCCGCGTGAACCACCTGCCGAAGGTCGAGCGGGTGGCGTCGTTGTCGATCACGTATGCCGTGCCGCCGGGTCGCAGGACCCGCTCCAGCTCCTGCAGGCCGGGTTCACAGCCGGCGCCGAAGAAGTAGGCCCACCGGGCATGGGCGATGTCCATGGAGGCATCGGCCAGCGGCAGGGACTGGGCGACACCCTCGACGACCCGCACGTCCGGCATACCTGAGATGCGTTGCTCCGCAAGGGAAACCAATGGAGGGTGCGGCTCCACGCCGACCACGCTCGCGCAGCCGAGCGAGGCGAACCGGGGCAGGTGGAACCCGGTCCCGCAGCCCACGTCGACGAGGTCCGCGCCGGCGAACGGGTGCAGCGACGCCATCGCGGCCTCGATGAGCCCGGCGCGGTCGACGCCGAGGTTCTCGACCTCGTAGACGTCGGGGGAGTCCCAGATGTTGGGGCTGCGCGTCGGCTCGGGCGGCGACCCGGGCGGCTCCGGCGTCGAGCTCATCGGGACTTGCGGGCCTCTTGCGCGGCCAGCGTCGCGGGATGCACCAGGAGGGGAAGCATCTTGCGTGAGTAGGCGTTTCGGGCAGCCTTCACGCTCGCGAGGTGCGCCTCGCAACGGATCTCGAGCTCGGCGTAGGCGTCCTCACCCATCAGCTCGACCAGCTCAGCGCGGTTGCTGCGGAACACCGGCTCCCGGCCGACGTGGGCCTCGGGGTTGCTCGAGCAGTACCAGTCGAGGTCGTGGCCACCGGGCCCCCAGCCGCGGCGGTCGTACTCGGTGATGGTGACCTCCTGCCAGCTCGACCCGTCAGGCATCTCCACCTTGCGGTAGGTGCGGCGGATCGGTAGCTGCCAGCAGACGTCCGGCTTGACGGTGTGCGGCTCCTTGCCGGTGAGCACCGCGTGCTGGTGCAGCGCGCAGCCGGCACCGGCGGGGAACCCCGGCCGGTTGAGGAAGATGCAGGCGCCGTCGACGACCTTGGTCTTGAGGGCGTCGTCCTCCTTCTCGGTCCAGGCGCCGAGCTTGGTGGAGCCGGGGTGCAGCTGCCACTCGTCCTCGCCGAGCTCCTTGACAGCCTTCTTGACCCGCTTGACGTCGTCGTCGTCGGTGAAGTGGGCGCCCAGGGTGCAGCACCCGTCGTCGGGTCGGCCGGCGTAGATCCCCTGGCAGCCGTTGCCGAAGATGCACGTCCAGCTCGACGTCAGCCAGGTCAGGTCGCAGCGGAACCGCTGGCCCGTGTCGGCGGGATCGGTGAACTCCACCCAGATGCGGGCGGTGTCGAGCGGGGTCTCAGGCACATTCGCAACCTTACGTCGCGCAGTGCGCCGCACTCGGCGTGGCCCGCATGCCGGTCGTGCCCGAGAGGCGGCAGACCGCCGCCCGAGAGGCGGCAGACCGCCTCCTCGGGAGGCGCCGGACCGCCTCCCGGGCGCGGGCCTTCAGCCGATCGGTGCGGGCACCGGACCGGAGGGGTCGAACTGCAGGGGCACTGGCGCCGGCTGCCGACGCGGCGTCGTGATGCCCTTCTCGGTGCGGCCGTCGACCTCCAGCTTGCCGCCGACGAGCGACACCGTGACGTGCGCCGCGGTGGCGCCCGGGGTGTCGACCGCGTCCACGGTCACCGACAGCCCGCCCTCGACGACCGTGCCCCGCCCCACGAAGCCGACCTCACCGGTCGGCCGCGCCACGGTGACGGCCAGGCCGTCTCCGTCGGGCCGGGTCAGCACCACCCAGCGGACGAAGGTCGTGCCCATCGACTCGTTGACGCCGAGCAGCGCGCCGGCGATGCCGGGCGCCGACGCGAGCGACTCCGGGTCCTTGCCTGCGAGCACCACGTGCGTGCGGTCCCCACAGCTGAACGCACCCACTGGCGCGGCGCCCTCGGGCACCAGCGACCGCCAGGGCAGGTCCGCGGTGGCGGCCTTCCGCGCGACGGGGAGCTCGACCGGCTGGACGCGGGTCTTGAGCCGCGCCGTCACCGGCAGCACCGGCGCGGTCTCACCGGGGAGCTGTTGTCGGGGGTCGGCCGGGTCGACGGCCGCTCCCACCCGGTGGGCCAGCAGGCGTGCCGAGGCGCTCGCGCGAGTGCTGGCGTGCGGCCAGTCAGCGAGCTCGCTCGCCGTCCGCAGTCGCCGCACGTCACTGCGAGCGCCCAGGTTGGTGAGGCCTGCGGACGCCGCCGCGACGAGCTGGCCGTCCTCGGCCTGGTCGACCACCTTGCGCAGGGCGCGCAGCGAGGTCGGCGAGTGCACCTGTGCCAGGCCCTTGGCCGCGGCGACGCGCACCTGCGGTTCGTGATGGTCCGAGACCACCTTGGCCAGGGCGTTGGTGGCCCGGCGCCCGGCGACCTTCTCCGGGCCGGCGGCGGCCGCCTCGGACAGGATGGCGATCGCTGCCCCAGGGGTCAGTGTGGTGGGTTTGCCGGCGAGGGCCGCGATGGCCCCCGACACGGTGCGGTCCTTGCGGGACCCGATGATGACTGACATGTCGCCTCCTAGCAGGGGTTCTTCATGCGGCAGTGGTCCCGCATGTTGTCGGCTTCGGACGTGGTGATGACGCCCCCGTTGGGGATCGTCGGGTTCATCAGTGCCGTGGAGCTGTTGCGGTGGCTGAGGCCCAGGTAGTGGCCCAGCTCGTGCGCGGTGGCGAAGTCGGAGACCCCGCCCCCCGCGTTCATCTCGACGACGCTGCCGTCCATCCCCTTGGCGTTCTTGTCGCACGGACCGTCGACCCGGGACAGGCCGGCGGTGCTGCCGACGTACATCCGGACGAAGAACAGGTCCAGCGCGTCGTTGGGCACGGTCCACTCGTCGGTGAGCGTCTCGGCCTCCCCGTCGGAGTTGATGACGTCCCGCCCGTTGGCGTCGCCGGTCGAGATGACGAAGTGCTGGATCCGCCCGACCCCCATCGACCGGCCGGCACCGGCATACAGGTCCCGGGTCTTGGCGACGGCGCGGTCGATCTCCACCGCGTCGTTGAAGGTGAACTGGTCGGACCCGACCTCGATGCAGTTCACGTGGACGAACTTGCTCCCGAGCCGGTCCAGCTGGGTCTTCAGCGACACGGGGACCGAGTTGGTCAGCTGCCCCATGAAGTCACGGCGGACCGAGAGTGGCGACGTCGCGATGCCGATGCAGGCGGCGCGTTGGCGAAGGCTGGCCACGGGTCAGCCCTCGAGCTTCTTGATTCTGGCGTCGAGGTGCTTGATGAGGTCGCTGTAGCGGGCCAGCGTGTCCTCGAGGCTGAGGTGGCCGAACGGGCTCTTCACCGTCAGCGTGCCGTTGACGACGACCGCCCCGTTGATCTTCAGGGGTCCGTTGATGGTCACCCCGCCCGGGTAGTCGTGCGCCCAGTTGATGGTCAGGCCGTCGTCGAAGTCGTGCACGAGTGCCCGTCGCCACGGCGTGGAGCTCTTGCGCCGCGCCGCGTGGTCGAGCACCACGTCGGCCTGGTGACAGGTCAGCCGGAACCCCTCGACCGTGACGCCACCGGGGTAGTCCGAGTCCCAGTTCAGCGTCATGCCGTCCTTGAAGTCGTGCACGATCGCGCGGCGCTGCCCAGCACCGGTGGAGCGACGGCTCGGCGCGTCGATGACGACATCGGCGGCGGTCGTCTTGAAGACGTCCCCCTGGGCCGTCGTGGTGTTCCCGTCCAGACGCAGGTCTGCATCCATGCTTGTTCCCCCCTGTTCGACAAGGCCCCGACGGCCCCGTCCCCGCAGGCAAGGAGGCTCGGGAAGGACTTCGTGATACCTCTGCGGTGAACCGTCCCAGTGGCCGGCCACCTCAGCCGATACCGTGCAGCCATGCGCCTCGGGGTCATCGACGTCGGCTCCAACACCGTCCACCTGCTCGTCGTCGACGCCCATCGCGGGGCCCAGCCCCTCCCCGCCACCTCGCACAAGATCGAGCTGCGGCTCTCTGAACACGTGACCGACGGCGGTGACATCGCCGAGTCGGGCGAGGCCGCGCTCATCGAGTTCATCGGCGAGTGCCTCACGGTTGCGGAGGACCAGGGCGTGGAGGAGGTGATGGCCTTCGTCACGAGTGCGATTCGTGAGGCTCCGAACGGCGAGGAGGTGCTGTCCCGCGTGCGCGCGAGGACCGGGGTGGAGCTCCAGGTGCTCTCCGGTGAGGACGAGGCGCGGCTGACCTTCCTGGCCGCACGTCGGTGGTTCGGCTGGTCGAGCGGCACGCTCCTGGTGGTCGACATCGGTGGCGGGTCGCTCGAGCTCGCCGCCGGCATGGACGAGGACCCCGACGCCGCCGTCTCCCTCCCCCTCGGGGCCGGGCGGCTGACCCGCGACCTCCTCCCCGGTGACCCGCCGACGGCGGAGGTGGTCAGGGAGGCGCGCCGGGCCATCCGGCTGCGCATGGCCGCGGCCATGCGGCCCCTGGCCAAGGCCGGGACCGCCGACCGTGCCGTCGGCACCTCCAAGACGATGCGTTCGCTCGCCCGCGTCACCGGCGCGGCGCCGAGCAGTGACGGTCCGTATGCCGCGCGCAGCCTCGAGCGCAGCGCGCTCGCCTCGCTCGTCGCCGACCTGGGCGGGATGACCGCACACCAGCGGGAGCGGCTGTCGGGCGTCTCGGCCAGTCGCTCGCCACAGCTGCTCGCCGGTGCCCTCGTGGCCGAGGCGGCGATGGACCTGCTCGGCCTGGAGCGCCTCGAGATCTGCCCCTGGGCGCTGCGCGAGGGGGTCATCCTGAGCCGACTCGACGCGATGCGCTGACCCGCGCTGGGTAGGCTCGGTGCATGGCCCAAGCCGTGTCGATCCCAGGAGCCACGGTGGCCCTCTCGACCGCGTCGGTCTACCCGGACACCTGCGCGTCGGCCTTCGCCACGGCGGCCCGGCTCGGCTACGACGCCGTCGAGGTGATGGTCTGGACCGACCCCGTCTCGCAGGAGGCCGGCGCGCTCGCGGCGCTGTCCCGGCTCCACGGCATACCCGTCGTGTCGGTGCACGCACCCACGCTCCTGCTCACCCAGCGCATCTGGGGACCCGACCCGTGGACCAAGGTGGACAACTCGATCGCCCTGGCCCAGGAGGTGGGGGCGTCCACGGTGGTGCTGCACCCACCCTTCCGGTGGCAGAAGGAGTACGCCGGCGAGTTCGTCGAGGGGGTGGCGCTGCGCGAGCACGAGACCGGCGTCGCACTGGCCGTCGAGAACATGTTTCCCTGGCGCGCCCGGCAGCGGGAGTTCGAGGCCTACCTGCCGCACTGGGACCCGGTGCCCCAGGCCTACGACAACGTGACCCTCGACCTCTCGCACACGTCGACGGCGGGCTCCGACGCCATGGCCATGGCCGCGGCGCTCGGGCCCCGGCTCGCCCACGTCCACCTCGCCGACGGCCTGGGCTCCCTCAAGGACGAGCACCTCGTCCCCGGGCGCGGCACCCAGCCCTGTGCGGAGTTCCTCGAAATGCTTGCGGTGCAACAGTTCTCGGGATCGGTCGTCGTCGAGGTGGGGACCCGCAAGCTCACCCAGGAGCAGCGGGAGGTCGACCTCGCCGAGTCCCTGGCGTTCGCCCGGCTGCACCTCGCGACCGCGACGACGGTCGGCGCGTCATGAGCCCCCGTGGACGCCGCCCCGGAGGTGTGGACACGCGCCAGGCCATCGTCGAGGCCGCCCGGGTCGACTTCGCCGACCAGGGCTACGACGGCACCTCGCTGCGTGGCATCGCCCGCCGGGCTGCGGTCGACCCGGCCCTGGTGCACCACTACTTCGGCGGCAAGGCGCAGCTGTTCGCGGCCGTGATGGACATCCCGGCCGACCCGGCGGCGCTGATCAGCGCCGTGGTCGAGGGGCCACGGGACCAGGTGGGCGAGGCGCTGGTGCGGACCTTCCTCGCGGTCTGGGACTCCGAGGACGGGAGGCAGCGCTTCCAGGCCCTGATGCGGGCGGCGGTCAGCCACGAGGAGGCGACCCGGATGCTGCGCGAGTTCCTGACCCGCGAGGTCTTCGGCAGGGTGCTGCGGGCGATGGCAGCCGACGGCGACCGGCCGGCCGACCTCGAGCTGCGCGCCGGTCTGGCGGCGTCCCAGATGGTCGGGCTGGCGATGATGCGCTACATCGTGGAGTTCCCGGCGGTGGTGGACGCCGAGCACGACGAGCTGGCCGCCCTGGTCGGGCCCACGATCCAGCGCTACCTCGCCCCGTAGGGCGACCCCGCGGCATACCGGAGGACGACCAGGCTCGGCAGGTGCGCGGGTTTGGTCGTGCTCGCGCCTGTCGCCCCGCCCCCGACCATGGTCGTCCGGCGACGGCTGACAAAGGTCTTGTCCGGGCGAAGGAGCAGGGCTATATTCATCGCATGATGAATATAGCCATCGAGATCACGAACCTCCGCGTGGTGCGCGGCGGTCGTGAGGTGTTGCCCGACCTGACCATGTCGGTCCCGGCCGGGCAGGTGGTCGGACTGCTGGGGCCCAGTGGCAGCGGCAAGTCGACCCTGATCCGGGCGGTCGTGGGGGTCCAGGTCGTCGAGTCCGGCGACGTCACGGTGCTCGGGGAGCCCGCGGGCTCGCCGTCGCTGCGCAACCGGATCGGCTACGTCACCCAGACGCCGAGCGTCTACGACGACCTGTCCGTGCGGGCCAACGTCCGCTACTTCGCCAATATCCTCGGGGCGGCCCCGTCGGCAGCCGACGAGGCCATCGAGGCCGTCGACCTCACGAGCCACGCCGACTCCCTGGTCGGTCGCCTGTCCGGTGGGCAGCGGTCGCGCGTGTCGCTCGCGGCCGCGCTCGTCGGCGACCCCGAGCTGCTGGTCCTCGACGAACCCACGGTCGGCCTCGACCCGGTGCTTCGGCGCGACCTTTGGGAGCTGTTCAAACGCCTTGCGGGCCAAGGGCGTTCGCTGCTGGTGTCGAGCCACGTGATGGACGAGGCGAGTCGCTGCGACCGCCTGCTCCTGCTGCGTGAGGGCCGCATCATGGCCGACGACACCCTGCCCGAGCTGCTCGCCCGCACCGGCGCCGACGACGCCGAGCACGCCTTCCTGTCCCTGATCGACCGCGCCGAGGAGACTGCCCGATGAACGCCCACCGCACCCTCGTCACGGCCGGCCGGGTCCTGGCCCAGCTGCGTGCCGACCACCGGACCATCGGGCTGATGCTCGTCGTCCCCTGCGTGCTGATCGGCCTGCTGGCCTGGATCTTCAACGGCACCCCGGTCTTCGACGGCCTCGGGGCACCATTGCTCGGTGTGTTCCCGTTCGTGGTGATGTTCATCGTCACGAGCGTCGCGACCCTCCGTGAGCGGACGTCGGGGACCCTCGAGCGGCTGCTCACCACGCCGATGGGCAAGGGGGACTTCATGTTCGGCTACGCCCTCGCCTTCGGGGTGATGGCGGTCCTGCAGGCCCTGATCGCGACGGCCTTCGCGGTCTACGTGTGCGGCCTCGACGTCGCCGGTCCCGCGTGGCAGCTCGTGGTGGTGGCCGTCCTCGACGCCCTGCTGGGGACCGCGCTGGGCCTGCTCGCGAGCGGTTTCGCGCGCACCGAGTTCCAGGCGGTGCAGTTCATGCCGGCGTTCGTGCTGCCGCAGTTCCTGCTGTGCGGACTGCTCGTGGCCCGCGACGGGCTGCCCGACGTCCTGCGCTGGCTCTCCGACGTGCTGCCCCTGTCGTATGCCGTGGACGCCATGAAGTCGGTGACGTCCAGTCCCACCCCGGGCGCCGACGTGACCGCGGACGCTGCCGTCATCGGCCTGTGGGTGCTGGTCGCGCTGGTCCTCGGCAGCCTCACCCTGCGTCGCCGCACCGCCTGAGGCGGGCGCGGCACCCCGCGGCGCGGCATACCTGCTGGTTGGCGGTTAGCCTTGTCGGCGGCCGCGACCTCCGCGGCACCCGGTCGGAAGGACTCACGTGGACGCCAGTGACCTGCTGCGCAACAGCCTGCTCCAGCTCTCCAAGAGCGGCGCTGTGCGACAGACGATCGAGAAGGCGCCGGTGAGCCGCAGCGTGGTCAAGCGGTTCGTCCCCGGCGACCGCACGCAGGACGCCGTCAGCGCGACCGCCGAGCTGCGCGCCACCAACCGGCTCGCGACGATCGACTACCTGGGCGAGGACACCGCCGACCTCACCCAGGCGATCCGCACCCGTGACCACTACATCGAGCTGCTCGAGGCGCTCGCGGACGCCGACCTGTCGCAGCACGGCATGGGCGAGGTCAGCCTCAAGCTGTCCGCGCTGGGCCAGTACCTCCCCGGCGACGGTCACAAGATCGCCCTCGACCATGCCCGCGAGATCTGCCAGGCGGCGGCGAACGCCGGCACGACGGTGACCCTCGACATGGAGGACCACACGACGACCGACGCCACGCTGGAGTCCTTGCGCGAGCTGCGCCAGGACTTCCCGTGGGTCGGCGCGGTGATCCAGTCCTACCTGCACCGCAGCGAGGCGGACTGCCGCGACCTGGCCCACGAGGGCAGCCGCGTGCGGCTGTGCAAGGGTGCCTACAAGGAGCCCGAATCCGTTGCGTACCAGAGCAGCTCGGACGTCGACCAGAACTACGTGCGCTGCCTCAAGATCCTGATGGCGGGCGACGGCTACCCGATGGTGGCCAGCCACGACCCGCGGCTGGTCGAGATCGCCGGCGCGCTGGCCTCGCACCACCACCGCGACGCCGACAGCTACGAGTACCAGATGCTCTACGGGATCCGGCCCGAGGAGCAGAAGCGGATCGCCGACCGGGGCAACCAGATGCGGGTCTACATCCCCTATGGCGAGGAGTGGTACGGCTACCTCATGCGCCGGATGGCCGAGCGTCCCGCCAACACGGTGTTCTTCCTGCGCGGTCTCGCCACCAAGAACTGAGGCGCACACACCTCCCGCGACTGGAAGACTGCCGCCATGGGAACTGTCGCAATCCTCGGTGCCGGTGTGATGGGCGAGACGCTGCTGTCCGGGCTGATCCGGTCTGGTCGCAGCGCTGACGAGCTCGTCGTGACTGCTCGTCGGCCGGACCGGGCCGACCAGCTGGCCGAGCAGTACGGCGTGCGTGCCATGTCGAACATCGCGGCGGCAGAGGCCGCCGACACCCTGGTCCTGGTCGTCAAGCCGCAGGACATGGGCGGGCTCGTCGAGGAGATCCGCGACCACGTCTCGCCCGGAAACCTCGTGGTCAGCCTCGCCGCGGGCATCCCCACGGCCTACCTCGAGCACCGGCTCCCGGCGGGGGTCGCCGTCGTCCGGGTCATGCCGAACACCCCGGCCCTGGTCGACCAGGGGATGGCTGCCGTGAGCCCCGGTCGCAGTGCTGACGCGGCCCACCTCGAGGAGGCCTCCGAGCTGCTGCGCTCGTGCGGTCGCGTCGTCCAGGTCGCCGAGAAGCACCAGGACGCCGTCACCGCGATCAGCGGCAGCGGACCGGCGTACATCTTCTACGTCGTCGAGGCGATGATCGAGGCGGGCGTGGTGCTGGGGCTGCCCCGGCCGACCGCCACGGAGCTCGTCGTCCAGACGCTGTTCGGTGCGGCGACGATGATGCGCGAGACCGGCCAGCACCCCACCGTCCTGCGCGAGCAGGTCACCTCGCCCGGTGGCACGACGGCCGCCGCGCTGCGCCAGCTCGACGACCACAAGGTGCGGGCCGCCTTCATCACGGCCATGGAGGCCGCCGCCAACCGCTCGCACGAGCTCGCCTCGGGCAACGACTGAGGGCTGCCCCACCCACCCCAGCCGGCCGGGCGCGACCGTCTGCGTGCTCGGGGAACTCCCAGTCGGCTCTGGGTGAACACCCAGCAACCCACCTGACCGAACACGCGTGGATCATGCGAGAGTGGGTCCATGAGCGACATCACCGTGCGGTCACTGGGTGAGGACGAGTGGGAGCAGTACCGATCGGTGCGGCTCAGCGCGCTCGAGGAGTCGCCCGACGCCTTCGTGGCGAGCGCCGACGAGGAACGCGGCTACGAGGAAGACTTCTGGCGCCGCAGGATGCGCCGCTCCCAGCGACTGATCGCCGAGCAGGACGGGGCGCCGGTGGGGGTGGCCAGCGTCGGCCAAGCCCGCCAGGAGGGCGAGAAGGACAACGAGAAGATCGCTGAGCTGTTCGGTCTGTGGGTGGCTCCGACTGCCCGAGGCACGGGTGTGGCGACCCAGCTGGTGCAGGCCGGCGCCGACGCCGCGCGCCAGCAGGGTCGCAGCCACCTCGCCTACTGGGTGGGGGTGGACAACGGCCGCGCGGTCGCCTTCGCCAGCGGCTTCGGCTTCCGCCCGACCGACAGCCGCCGACCGATGCGCGTCAAGGGTGACGACGCCGCGGAGGACGAGGTCGCCATGGTGCTTCCCCTCGGCGAGGACCGCGGCGTCCCCAACCTCTGACCGCCAGGTATGCCGCGTGGCCGGCCACGCGGCATACCTCGCCTGGCGGGGGAGGAACGGCTGGCTAGGGGCGTGCGGCGAGGCGGTCGAGCAGGTCGGTCGGGCCGCTGACGATCAACGTGTCGTGGGCCGTCACCTTGGTCTCGGGCACGGCATACGTGAAGTCGCTGCCGGGCGCCTTCACGCCCACGATGGTCACGCCGTACTTGCTGCGGATCGCGCTCTGCTTCAACGTGAAACCGATGGCTTCCTGCGGCGGCTTCATCTTGACGATGGCAAAGCCGTCGTCGAACTCGATGTAGTCCATCAGCTTGCCGTTGAGCAGGTGCGCAACGCGGCGGCCGCTGTCGACCTCGGGGGAGATGACGTGGTGGACGCCGATGCGCTCGAGGATGCGGGCGTGCTCGGGGGAGAGCGCCTTGGCCCAGATGGTGGGGATGCCGGCGTCCACGAGGTTCATCGCGCACAGCACCGAGGCCTCGACCGACGAGCCGATGCCGACGACCGCGATCTGGAAGCTGCGGGCCTTGAGGTTGGCGACCGACTGCGGCTGGGCCGCGTCGGCCTGGACGATGCGACCCACCTTGCCCAGGAACGACTCGGCGAGGTGAGGGTCGCGCTCGACGCCGACGACGTGGTGCCCGAGCTTCGTCAGCTCGATCGCGACCGCACTGCCGAACCGGCCGAGGCCGATGACGAGGACGTCGTCTTCGTAGAGCTTCTTCGCCACTGCGGTCCTCCGCGGCATCGGGGATGGTGAGACCTCCCACGCTAGCGCGTCCCTGCAGGTGGGACCGTGCTGTCCGCGATGACCCCTCGCCCGGTAGCGTCGGCCCATGCCCTCACAGGTGCGGGTGGTCTGGGATCCCGGCTTCACCGCCTACAACTTCGGACCGGGTCATCCCATGAACCCGGTCCGTCTCGACCTGACGGCCCGGCTCTGCGACGCCCTCGGCGTCTTCGATCCCGACGACGTAGAGGTCTTCTCCCCGGACGTGCCGGGCGACGACGTCCTGGCGACCGTGCACACGGCCGACTACGTGGCGGCGGTCAGGGCGGCGTCGGCAGACCCGTCGTCGGCCGATCCGGCCTACGGCCTCGGCACCGAGGACGACCCGGCCTTCCCCGGCATGCACGACGCGAGTGCCCGGGTGGTCGAGGGCACCCGCCAGGTGTGCGCCGACGTCTGGGAGGGACGCACCCAGCACGGCGTCAACTTCTGTGGCGGGCTGCACCACGCGATGGCCGGAAACGCCGCGGGGTTCTGCATCTACAACGACATCGCCGTCGGCATCCAGTGGCTGCTCGACCACGGTGCCCAGCGAGTCGCCTACGTCGACATCGACGTGCACCACGGCGACGGCGTCGAGCGCATCTTCTGGGACGACCCCCGGGTGCTGACGATCTCGCTGCACGAGTCCGGCCGGGCCCTGTTTCCCGGCACCGGCTTCGCGGGCGACATCGGGGGCCCGAAGGCGCAGGGCGAGTCGGTCAACATCGCGCTGCCGCCTGGCACGGGCGACTCCGCCTGGCTGCGTGCGCTGCACTCCACGGCGCTGCCCCTGGTGCGGGCGTTCAAGCCGGATGTCCTGGTCACCCAGCACGGCTGCGACACCCACGCCCAGGACCCGTTGGCCCACCTGGCCATGTCGGTCGATGCCCAGCGGGGGGCGGCGGAGTCGCTGCACCGGCTCTCCCACGAGGTCTGCGACGGGCGCTGGGTCGCCCTGGGTGGCGGCGGCTACGAGCTCGTGCACGTCGTGCCGAGGACGTGGACGCACCTGACCGCCATCGCTGCGCACCGCCCGATCCCGTTGACCGAGCAGGTGCCGCAGGACTGGCTCGACCACGTGCGCCAGGCCTTCGGCCGCGAGGGTCCCCGCCGGATGGGCGACTTGGACCCGGCCGACGGTCCGATCTGGCACCAGCCCTGGGACATGGGCTACAACCCCCACGACGAGGTGGACCGGGCCATCATGGCGACGCGTGAGTCGGTGTTCGGGCTGCACGGCCTGGACGTCTGGTTCGACTGACCGGGGTCGCCGGCGGAGTGACACCTCTGTGATTCACAGGACCTTGGCGGCGTGTCGACTGGACAAGTCGAAAGAGTTTTCCCCGTTGGCTTCCCCACGAGTCACATCAGCCCCTACAGTTCCTTCTGCACGAGCGTAGAGGTCCGCCGGACGGGAAGCCGGCGATGCGCGCGTGTAGAAGATCGAGGTAATCATGTCCAACGAGCGACAGCTCGCCGAGGTGCGGTTCCTGACCGTTGCCGAGGTGGCCTCGATCATGCGCGTGTCGAAGATGACGGTGTACCGCATGGTGCACGCTGGAGAGCTTCCCGCCATTCGCGTGGGACGGTCCTTCCGGGTTCCGGAGGACGCCGTGCACAAGTACCTGCGCACGTCCTACGTCGACACCGCCTGATTGGTGCTGACCGCACGACGACWGGGTGGGCCGGGACGAGAAGTCCCGGCCCACCCTGTCCGTTGACGCGGGCGGAGCAGCGGTCAGCGGTTGTCGACCGCGGTGACGTCCACCTTCACGTTCGCCCCGGTGTAGAGCTGGGTCACCAGGTAGACCGAGCCGGGCGGGATGACCGCCGACTCGTCAGCAGCCGACGTCGCCGCAGAGCCCGTCAGCTGGCAGGCGCTGTCCAGGAAGTACAGGTCCAGGTCGTGGCCCACCGTGGCGTCGGCGTCGCTGGTGCCCTTGACCGAGACCGAGTGCAGCCCGTCGGAGAACCCGAGCGGGAACTTCGTGACCCAGCCGTCGGCACCCTGGCTGGCCGGCGGGAACGTGCACGCGGTGTTCATCTCGGTGCCGGTCACGCCGAACACGTTCTGCAGACCGGTCGGGTCGCCCGCAGCCGGGTTGGGCGCGACGATCGTGCCCGAGTCGGTGTAGGCCGGGTCAGGCGTGACCGAGCCGTTGGCGACGGTCGCCCCGGCCCCGAAGACCTCGATGTCCGCCACCTGGGCCGACGTCGACGTGTTGCCCTGCACCGAGTCGATGAAGAACCGGACGTAGCCCGCCTTCACCGGCTTCGCCAGTGAGAACGTCGCGAAGTTGAGGTCCGGCGCGGTGGGCCGCGGCGCGGCATACGCGAAGCCACCGGTGCGGGCCGTGGTCCAGCTGACCCCGTCCGTCGACGTCTGGACCGTGAAGTCCTTCAGGGCGACGAAACGTGAGGCGTTGGTGGCCTTGAACGCGCTGACGCGCAGGCTGCTGACCGTGGCCGGAGCCGCGAGCTTCACCGTCACCCGCTGGTCCGGGCCTGCGTTGTATGCCGTGGCGCCGGGCTTCGTGGACCACACCGACGCGGCGGTGTCGTCGAAGGCGAACTTGGCGGGGGCTCCGTCGTCCTCACTGGAGACGTTGACGATCTGCGCACCTGCGGCCGTGGAGGCCAGGTTGGGGGCGAGCTTGATCGTCCTGGCCGTGTTGCGTCCTGCCGTCACGGCGAAGGCGTCGATGGTCTGGACGCCGAACCCCGGTGCCTGGATGGTCAGCGGGTAGGTGCCTGCGAGCGCCTTGACACTGGCGCCGCCCGCGGAGCCGGTGCGGACGAGCGGGGTGACCCTGGCCTCGAACCGACCGAGGATCACCTTGGCGTTGTTGATCGGCTGACCCGTGGTCGCGTTGACGAGCGTCAGCGCGACCGTGCCGTTCTTGGCCGCTGAAGGGTGGTCGAAGGCGGGGGTGGGGTCGGTGTCGTCACCGGTGTTCGAGTGGGCACCGGCGCCCGCACCGCGCTTGGCGAAGACCGACCAGATGAGGTCGGTGTTGTCACCGTGGTAGCGGTCGAGGTCGGCGGAGAGGATGCCGTCACGGGCGTCGAGGAAGCTCGGGTCCGGTGCGGTCAGCGGCATTCCGTCGGTGACCAGGCGGGCGGCGACCTCGGCTCCCTGGGTGGCGCCGTAGCGAGCCACCAGGGCCTTGCGCAGGTCCCACAGGGTCGCGGTCCAGATCTCGCCGTCGGCGTGCACCTCCGGACCGGTCAGGTCGTAGCCGATGTCCCCGAACGTGGTCGGGTTCTGGTCGTAGTTCCAGTTGCGGATGCCCCGCGTGGGGTTGCCGGTGACGTAGTCGCCGACGATCGGCTGGGTGAGCAGCCCGGTCTTGAAGCCGTGGTTGAGGGCGTACCAGTCCGACCAGCCCTCACCCATCGACCCCGCCTGCTGCGAGCCGAGCGCGCTGCCGCCCGCGACGTAACGGGTCGAGAGGCCGTGGGTGTACTCGTGCTGGATCACGCTCATGTCGAACGAGCCGTCGCGGTAGGGCCCCTCGAAGGCGTCGTCGATGGGTTCCCACAGGAACATGCCGCTCCACGGGGGGATGCCGTCGTCGAGGGTGAGCATGTAGGCGTTGTCGCGGCCCGTGTAGGTCGGGTTGCCACCGGACGCGGCACCGGCCTGGACCAGCCCGCGGACCGGGTCACCGCCGTTGCCGCCGTTGCTCCCGTTGTCGAGCTGGAAGTTTCCGGCGGTCTCGGTGAACCCGAGGTCGTAGTACTCGTCGTGGATCCTGTTGTGCTGGAAGAACAAGTTGGTCGCAGCGGGGTTCAGGTCCTCGGCGTAGGACGGGGGGACCGTCTGCCCCTTGGTGGCCGCCCACTGGTTCGTGTAGGTGTAGCTGAAGTTCCCGGTCGGGGCGACCGGGCGCGGGGCGTTGTCCACCGGCCCGATGAAGTTGGACCAGTTGGCGTAGGTGTCGGCGTTGTTGCCGTAGGTCGTGACGCCGGTGCCGAGCAGCCCGGTCGGGTCGACCCAGCCCTTCGGCGACTGCGTCGTCGGCCCGAACGACTGCTGCCGTGGCTGGCCGCCCTTGGCCGCGCCCGGGTAGTTGTCGTAGACCGTTCCCTGCGGGTCGCCCTCGAAGTCGACGACGGAGGTCCGGTAGAGGGTGCGCCCGGTGGTGCCGTCGACGACGACCTCCCAGGCCTCCTGCGGGCTCTTGATGAAATACACCTTGTATGCCGCGACAGGGCCGGCCTTGGTCCCGAAGGTCACCTTCTTGACGTACGACGGTCCGCCGAAGGGTCCGGCCGCGTAGGTGGTGTAGCCGGCCTGGGTGCCGCTCGCCTTGGGGGCGTAGGACACGTCTGGTGCGAGGCCACCGGCAACCTTCAGCAGCGCGGCTGCCTCGCCGAGCGCCCAGCCGCCGGTGAGGTTCGCACCCGGGGTGGGGTCGCCGGCATACGAGAGGACTCTGCCGTCCTTGGTGACGGCGACGTTGAGCCGCCCTCCGCGCGCAGCAGCGACGCCGTCGGCGGTCTGGACGAAGTCCACGACGTGCGTGCCGGTGGTGGGCAGGGCGTGGTCGCGCACCACGGCGAGCGAGTCGACCTGGGCGGTCGTGAGCCCGAAGGCCGCGGCGTTGGTGCGCAGCCAGCCACGGGCGACGTCCACGGCGGTGCCGGTGGTCGCCGACGTGAGGTAACCGTCAGTGCGCACCGAGCGAAGCGTGCCGAACCGCTCGTCCCAGGTGGCACGAGTGCCGCTGCCGGCCTTGGCGAGCAGGGCGGACGCGGCGTTGCGGGCCGACGTCGTGGGCACGACGGCGTCCTTCACCGCCCGGGTGTCCAGGGTCCTGCCGAGCGCGTCGACGGTGTCGCCGAGCGCGGGGAGGACCGGTGCACCGGGAAGGGCGGCGGACGCGGTGGACAGGGGGAGGGCGGTGGCCGCCGCGGTCAGCAGGCACACCCCGATTCCCAGTGGTCTGACAGAGGGGTGCCTGCGGGACATGGTCGACGTCTCCTGCGCTCTGCGGGCCCTCGTTGGCCCGGGTGGCCTGACAACGAGGGCTCCCCACGAGTGGTTACTGGCTGGTCATGTCGGGCTGACGCCCTCGTGGTGGCGGATCCCCGCCACGTGCGCCTCGGGGGCCTTGCCTGGACGTGGGTTTGGGTTGCAGGGTCGCGGGCCGCTAGAGTGACGTCCACAGTTCGGCGTGGTGCGTTGGTTCGTTGCCCCGTCCGGCAACACCGACCACGATCAAGAGGACACCATGGGCTCTGTCATCAAGAAGCGCCGCAAGCGCATGGCGAAGAAGAAGCACCGCAAGCTCCTTCGCAAGACGCGCCACCAGCGTCGCAACAAGAAGTGATCGAGGGCCCCCGCTGAGCGGGGGCCTTTTGTCTTGAGCGGGGGTATGAGTGCGGCAGTCCGAAAGTGTGACGAGGCACGCGTCCACGGAAGGCGCACTCCCGTCGGCCGGGGCACGGCTCTCGGTAGGGTTGGCACGGGTCGCGAGCCTCGCGACCATCGGACCCCGCGGGAGGGATCGTGGCTGAGGTCGTCCTCGTGACGGGTGTCTCCCGCTACCTCGGCGGGCAGTTCGCCAGGGCCCTGACCCAGGACCCCACCGTCAAGCGCGTCATCGGCGTCGACGTCATCCCCCCGCCGGGGGACATCGGCCGGGCCGAGTTCGTCCGCGCTGACATCCGGAACCCGATGATCGGCAAGATCATCGCGCAGTCCGAGGTCGACACCGTCGTGCACATGAACGTCATCGCGACGCCGACCGGCGCCGGTGGCCGCACGTCGATGAAGGAGATCAACGTCATCGGCACGATGCAGCTCCTCGCTGCGTGCCAGAAGGCGTCCAGCATCAAGCGTCTCGTCGTGAAGTCGTCCGCGGCCATCTACGGTTCCAGCCCGCGCGACCCTGCGATGTTCACCGAGGACATGGGCCCGAAGTCGTTGCCCAGAGCGGGATTCGGCAAGGACTCGGTCGAGGTCGAGGGCTACGTCCGCGGCTTCTCGCGTCGCCGTCCCGACGTCGAGATCTCCATGCTGCGCTTCGCCAACATCATCGGTCGGGGCATCCGCACGTCCCTGACCGACTACTTCGCCCTGCCCGTCGTGCCGGTGCCCTTCGGCTACGACGCCCGCCTGCAGTTCGTGCACGAGAGCGACGCGATCGGCTCGCTGCTGCTCGCCACCACGGGCCCGAGCACGGGCATCACCAACATCGCCGGGGACGGGGTCATCACCGTGAGCCAGGCGGCGGGCATGGCCGGCCGGCCGATCATCCCCGTGCCGATGCCCGCTGCGGGCATCTTCGGAAACCTCGTGAAGCGGTCCGGGCTCGCCGACTTCAGCAGCGACCAGATCCAGTTCCTCGCCTTCGGTCGCGGGTTGGACACCCGACGGATGCGTGAGGTGCTGGGGTACGAGCCGGACTACACCACGCGGGCTGCCTTCGCCGACTATGCGCAGGGGGTCGGCTCGGCGATCCCGGGGGCCGGGATGTTCGGGTCGGCCGTCACCGGCGCCGCGGAGAGTGCCGCCGGCGCGATCAGCCACGTGTGGGCTGCAGGGAGGAACGACTGATGGCCTCGACGCCCAAGAAGCCGGCGAAACCCACCGCGCGCAAGGGCGCCCTCGCAGCGGGCGCCGCCAGGGCATCCGGGGAACGCGCCAAGCGCCGCAGCACGCCCCTGCTCGCGTCGACCACCCCGGCTGCCCCCGCAGCTGCCGCTCCCACGACAGCTCCCGCTCCCGCACGCGCATCTGCGTCGGCATCGGCCGCCTCGGCGACCACCCCCTCGACGGCCAGTGGCAAACATCGCCCGAGCCCGGTGGCCAAGGCGGTGCCAAGCCGCAAGGCGGTGTCCCGTTCCGGCGCCCGCACGACCCAGCCCAGCAAGGCCGCCAAGCCCGCCCGGCCACCTCGGGAGGTGACGGGTGCGGCCACGTCAGGAGAGCGGCATACCCCTGACGCCAAGGTGCGCACCCTCAAGGCGGTGACGGACGAGACCGTCGTGCCGGTTGACGTGCCGGAACCGGCGACCTCTCGCAGCATCGCGCCGGGAGTCGAGGAGCTGCTGACTGCGGGCATCGCTGCGGTCCGGGTTGCCTCGGAGGCGGCGGGGATCTCGTCGGACGACGTCGAGCGCCACATCGCCTCGTTGCTGTCGTTCGTGCGGCGTCGGGTGACGGGCGACTACACCGTCGACGAGTTCGGCTTCGACGAGGACTTCACCAGACACTTCTACCTGCCGATCCTGCGGCCGCTCTACCGGTCGTGGTTCCGCGTCGAGGTCCGCGGGATCGAGAACATCCCGACCGTTGGCGGCGGCCTGGTCGTCGCCAACCACTCCGGCACGGTCGCCATGGACTCGCTGATGACCCAGGTGGCCGTCCACGACGAGCACCCTGCGCACCGTCACCTGCGGATGCTGGGTGCCGACCTGGTCTTCCAGACCCCCGTCGTCGGCCAGGTCGCGCGCAAGTCGGGCTCGACGCTGGCCGCGAACCCCGACGCCGAGCGGCTGCTGTCGAGCGGCGAGCTGTGCGGGGTCTGGCCCGAGGGCTTCAAGGGAGTCGGCAAGCCGTTCAGCGAGCGCTACAAGCTGCAGCGGTTCGGGCGGGGCGGCTTCGTCTCCGCTGCGCTCAAGACGGGCGCGCCCATCATCCCGTGCTCGATCGTCGGCGCCGAGGAGATCTACCCGATCATCGGCAACATGAAGACCGTTGCGCGGCTGCTGGGGGCGCCCTACGCGCCGATCACGCCCACCTGGCCCTTGCTCGGCCCGCTCGGGCTGATCCCGTTGCCCAGCAAGTGGATCATCGAGTTCGGCGCACCCGTGGAGACCGCAGACCTGGGGCCGAACGCCGCCGACGACCCCATGCTCGTCTTCGACCTCACCGACCAGGTGCGCGAGACCATCCAGCAGACGCTCTACTCCCTGCTCATGCAGCGCCGTTCCGTCTTCTTCTGACGGGAGCTGGCCCCACGGGGCTGGATCAGGCAGCGTGACTGAGGGCAGCGTGACTCAGGGCAGCGTGACTGAGGGCAGCGTGACCGTGACGCCGGGCAGGGTGACCGGGCCGAGGGTGCTGCTCGGGACCGCGACACTGCCGCCTCCGGTGCCGAGCGACACCGAGGGGAGCGGCACGGTGGCGCTGGCGGAGGGCACTCCCGGCACCGAAGCACTGACGGTCGGCAGGCGCACGCTCGCGCCGCCCGTCGACAGGCTGGCGCTGCCGCCACCGCCTCCGACGACCGCTCCGGAGCCGCTCGAGCCGCCGGGCAGCACGCCGCCCGCCGGTGCCGTCACGGCGGTGCTGGGCACGGTGATGCCACCGGACGCGCCGCTGGTCGGTGACGCGGAGGGACCCGAGGTGGTCGTGGCGCCGGGCAGCGAACCCGGGCCGATCGTCGAGGCGAGGTCTGAGCTGCAGGAGCTGCCGCAGGCAGCGATCCGTCGCGAGGTGCTCTCCTGCGTGTCGCGCAGCAGGGCCTCGAGCCGCCCGAGCGTCAGCAGCGATGGGGCGGGCACCTCGGCCTTCAGGGCGTCGACCTGAGGGAGGGCCCGCTCCGTGAAGTCGCGCATGGCGAGCAGGGACTGGGGGTTGCCGGTCGCGGCATAGGAGGTGTCGAGCGCCTGCCGCCCCTTGCGCACGGTGTCGATGGCACCCTCGAGCGCGACGTCGACGTCCGTGGGGTCCTCGCGGTCGGCCTCGGCCAGCTGACGGGCATCGGAGATGTGTCCCTGGGCCTGGGACAGGTAGGTCTGGCCGCGGTCGAAGTCGTTGTCGGCGAGCCGGACGGCCACGCCGTCGAGCCAGCCCTTCACGGGGTACAGCGCGTCACCGGGCACCGCGCTGCGGGAGACCGCGCCCACGATGCCGCCGACGAGCAGCGCCGAGGCGGCGGCGCCGGCGACCAGGCGGGGCAGGCCACGACCCACCAGGACCACGACGGGGGTGTTGCGGGAGGCGGCACGACGGGCGGCCGCGGCCTTGGCGGCGACCGGGCTGGGCGCGGGCATCCGTGCGGCCTCGGCCATCAGCCGCTCGCGCAGCGTGGTGACGAAGGCGGTGTCCGGAGCCGGGATGGTCGGGACGAGGTCCACGAGGTGGCGGCTGGTCTCGACGAGCTCGACGAGGTGGGCATCGGTGATCCGCTCGCCTTCGAGGGCGCGCTGGAAACGGTCTGCCGAACGGTTCAGTACTGGCATGTCGGCTTCTCCCTCCCCAGCCCTGCGGTGTCCCCGGTCATGATGTCCCGGTCATGTGGTCGGTGAGCGTGTTGTCACCGAACGTGTGTCGTGCTGAGAACGAGGTGCGATGCCGGAAGTTACGCGTCGCCACGTAGCGAAACCTGCGGGTCTCAGATGTCGACATCGGCGAGCTCCCGGTGCAGGGCGCGCACGGCGCGCAGCTGGAGCTGCTTCACTGCGCCCTCGGACTTGCCGAGGACCTTGGCGGTCTCCGCGAGGGTCAGTCCCTGCAGGAACCGGAGCACCACGCACTCGGCCTGCTCGGGCTTGAGACCCTTGACGGCGGCGAGCAGGCGCTGGTCGCGCAGCCGGTCCAGCACCTCCTGGTCGGGGGCGTCCACGCGACGGTCGGCGTCGAGCATGTCGGCGGTGGTGACCTCCATGCGGAAGCGAGCCGACTTGGCGTTGTCGGTGATCAGGTTCCGCGCGATGGTGATGAACCAGGCCGCGATGTCGCGGCCCTGCCAGGAGAAGGAGTCCATCCGGCGCAGTGCACGCAGGAAGGTCTCCGAGGTGATGTCCTCGGCCAGCTGCTTGCCTCCCACCCGCACGTAGACATAGCGGTAGACGACGTCGACGTAGCGTTCGTAGAGCATCCCGAACGCCTCGGCGTCGCCACGCTGGGCCAGCTCGACCAGCGCGGAGATGCGTTCGAAGTCCTGGGGCGCCTCACCCGGCCCGAAGCCGGCGCGCGCAGCCGAACCGCCGCCTGAACCTTCGTGGCCACCTCCCGACAGGGTGCCGGCCGTGCCGGCCTCGCCGGCGAGGCTCAGCAGCACTCGCAGGGTGCCGAGGAAGTCCGCCGTGGCCGCTCCCATGCCGTGGTCGCCCACCGTGGCGTAACCGAAGGCCGGGCGGCTCGTTGCCCAGAGCGGACCCTGGTCTCCGGCCCAGTGGGCAGCACGAGGGACCGCGAGTCGTCTCGCGGCGCTGCGTGGTGCACGAATCCGGATCGGGGCCTCCTTGATCGGACAGTTTCCCCGATATCTGCCAGATTGTCAGGAGACCTGCGACACATCTCGGTATGCCGCGGTGTCCAGCGAGCCCCGTGGGGCGGGTGAGGCGCCCGCTACCGCGAGCGGCGGCGGGAAGCGGCCGTTGGGCCCACGCGGCATACGCTCGGGGTGTGTCCGCAACCCCCACGCCCGCCGAGGTGCGCATCACCCTGGTCAGCAAACCGGGGTGCCACCTGTGCGATGAGGCGCGGGCCGTCATCGAGCGCGTGGCCGCCGACCTCGGGGTGGGTTGGGTGGAGCTGTCGATCGAGGACGACCCGGCACTCAACGAGCAGTACTGGGAGCAGATCCCCGTCACCTTCGTGGACGGGGGCCAGCACGACTACTGGCGGGTCGACGAGACCCGGCTGAGGAGCGCGCTCACGAGCACGAAGTGACGTGGATCACGCGGGTCCTGAGACGGACGCTTGTGACTTTGTGCATCCGTTCACAAAAGCGTAATCTGGCCGGGCTCCCATCCGCTCCAGCCAGGCGCGGACTGCCCGTGATGAGAAGGAGCCGGAAGAGACTGTGTCTGCCGACCCGAGCGCCCGTCGGGGTATTCCCGACGCCACGGTCGCACGGCTACCCGAGTACCTCCGAGCCCTGACCGGCTTCGCGGAGCGCGGGATCACGTCGGTGTCCTCCGAGGAGCTGGCCTCCGCCGCGGGCGTCCGCAGTGCAAAACTCCGCAAGGACCTGTCCCACCTCGGGTCCTACGGCGTGCGCGGGGTCGGCTACGAGGTCGACCACCTCGCCTACCAGATCTCCCGCGAGCTCGGCCTCACCCAGGACTGGCCGGTCGCCATCATCGGGATGGGAAACCTGGGCCACGCGCTCGCGGCCTACAGCGGCTTCGCCACGCGCGGGTTCCGCGTCGTCGCCCTGCTCGACCAGGACTCCGCCCTGCTGGGGCAGGAGATAGCCGGGATCACCGTGCAGCCGATGGGCGCCCTCGCGTCGCTGGTGGCCGACCAGGGCCTGGCGATCGGCGTCATCGCGACGCCCGCCGCGTCGGCGCAGGACGTGGCGGACCAGCTCGTGGCAGTCGGGGTGCGCTCGATCCTCAACTTCGCCCCGTGCGTGCTCGTCGTGCCCGACGACGTCGACGTCCGCAAGGTCGACCTCTCGACCGAGCTGCAGATCCTCGCCTTCCACGAGCAGCGCAGGGCGCTGGCCGCCGAGGGCGCGCTCGACCAGGTCTCGGCCGGCTCGCTCGACCACGTGGCCCAGGCGGTCAGCCGATGAGCCTGGTCATCCTGGGCCTGTCCCACCACACCGCGCCGCTGCCCCTCCTCGAGGCGATGTCGCTCGACGCCGACCGCCGCCGCGCGCTCTCCGCCGGCCTCACCGGCCGCGAGAACCTCTCCGAGGCGATCGTCGTGTCCACGTGCAACCGCACCGAGGTCTATGCCGAGTCGATGACCTTCCACGGTGCGGTCACCGACATCTCGGACGCGCTCACCGAGGTCACCGGCGTGGGTCGCGACGAGCTGCGCGAGCACCTCTACGTGCACTACGAGGACCGCGCGATCGCGCACGCGTTCACGGTCGCCTGTGGCCTGGACTCGATGGCGGTCGGTGAGGCCCAGATCCTCGGCCAGATGCGCTCTGCCCTGCGCGAGTCGCAGAAGTACGGCCACGCCGGCCCCGCCCTCAACACCCTCTTCCAGCAGGCCCTGCGCGTCGGCAAGCGCGCCCACACCGAGACCGGGATCGACGCCGTGAGCGTCTCCCTCGTCGAGGCCGGCCTGGCCCGCGCGGAACGCGAGCTCGGGTCCCTGGCCGGGCTCAAGGTCCTCGTCGTGGGCGCCGGAGGCATGAGCTCGCTGGCCGCCACGACCGTCTCGCGCCGCGGCGCCGCTGGGCTCACGATCGTCAACCGGACGCTGGCCAAGGCGCTTCGGCTCGCCGAGCGCACCGGCGGCACGGCTCGCCCCCTCGACGACCTGGCGGCTGCCCTGGCCGGCGCCGACGTCGTCATCTCCTGCACCGGGTCGACCGGCGTGGTCGTCGACCTCGCCACCGCCGGCGATGCCCAGGTGGCCCGCGCCGGGCGCCCGCAGGCCTACGTCGACCTCGCCCTTCCCCACGACGTCGCCCCCGAGGTCGCCTCCCTGAGTGGGGTCACCCTCGCCGGGCTGGGTGCGCTGGGGGAGGAGCTCTCCGGAGGCCAGACCCCGCCCCAGGTGCGCGAGGTGGCGGACCTCGTCATCGGTGAGGTCGCGGCATACCTCACCTCGCGGGCGGCGGAGACCGTCGCACCGACCGTGGCGGCGCTGCGGTCGCACGCCGCCGACGTCGTCGCGGGCGAGCTCAACCGGCTCGACCAGCGGCTCCCCGACCTCGACGACGTCGCCCGGGCAGAGGTCCAGCTCGCCGTCCACCGCATCGTCGAGAAGCTGCTGCACACCCCGACGGTCCGCATGAAGGAACGCGCCGTGGGCGGTGAGGGCGCCGACTACGCGCAGGCCCTGCGTGAGCTGTTCGACCTGCGTCCCGGCGAGGCCGTCATCGCGTCCGTGCCCCCGCCAGAGCGTGGAGGTATGCCGTGAGCGCACCTGCCGCCGCACCCCTCGCCCTGCGTCTGGGCACCCGACGCAGCCCCCTGGCCACGACCCAGTCCACCGGGGTGGCCGACCTGCTGCGCGCCCGGGGTCATGCGGTCGAGCTCGTGGAGATCGTCACCGAGGGAGACACGTCGACCGCCTCGCTCGCCTCGATCGGCGGGACCGGGGTGTTCGCGGCCGCCCTTCGCCGCGCCCTGCTCGCGGGTGAGGTCGACCTCGCTGTGCACTCGCTCAAGGACCTGCCGACCACGCCCGAGCCCGGTCTGGTCGTGGCAGCCCTCCCGGTCCGTGAGGACCCGCGCGACGTGCTGGTCTCCTCGGGCGGTCGCACCCTCGGTGAGCTCGGCGAGGGCGCGGTCGTCGGCACCGGCTCGCCGCGGCGCGTGGCCCAGCTCGCGGCCCTCGGGCTCGGGCTGTCGTTCAAGGACATCCGCGGCAACGTCGACACCCGCATCGGGCTGGTCAGGGACGGCGCCCTCGACGCCGTCGTGCTGGCTCGCGCGGGTCTGGCCAGGCTCGGGCGGCTCGATGAGGTCGCCGAGGCGATCGACCCCCTCCAGATGCTGCCCGCCCCCGGCCAGGGTGCACTCGCCGTGGAGTGCCGGGCCGACGACGACATCACCCGCGCCGCGCTGGAGGTCCTCGACGACCCCGACACCCGCGCGTGCGTGACGGCCGAGCGTGCTGTCCTCGCGGCCCTCGAGGCCGGCTGCTCGGCACCGGTCGGAGCGCTGGCCGAGATCGTCGAGGGTGAGGACGGGCTCGAGCTGTCCCTGCGTGCCTTCGTCGGTGCCGTCGACGGGTCGTTCGACCTGCGCCGGTCCCTCGTGGGCGGCGTCGACGACGGCGAGGCCCTCGGCCGCCGGCTCGCCGCCGTGCTGCTCGAGGACGGCGCCGACCTGTTGCAGGGACCCGAGGACCGCCCCCCTGCCCGACCGGTGCCGCCCGGCACGGGTCCCTCGAGCGCCGTCACCGACGGACTGACACCAGACCCAGCCGAGGCGAACGGACCAGCTCCGCTCGCCGCCCCCGACCGCCACCCAGAACACGACAGCACGGAGCGTGCACTGTGAGCCCCACGCGCTCGACCCAGCCCACCACCCACCAGACCCCTCGTCAGAGCCGGGTCCCGGGACGCGTCGCCTTCGTCGGCGCCGGCCCCGGCGACTCCGGACTCATGACCGTGCGGTCCCTGGAGTTCCTCGCCGCAGCCGACGTGGTCGTCATCGACCAGGTGGCTCGTGAGGACGTCGTTGCCCGCTACTGCCGTGCGGACGTCGAGATCATCGACGCCGGCCACGGCGAGCACGGGCAGCCACTGACCCACGCCATGAGGGCCAAGCTCGTCGTCAAGGCCGCCAAGTCCGCCACCGGCGGCTTGGTCGTCCGGCTCATGGACGGCGACCCGGGCACCTTCAACGGCCTCGCGGAGGAAGCCCTCGCCTGCCAGAAGGCCGGCATCGGCTTCGACATCGTCCCCGGGGTCAGCGCGGTCTCGGCCGTCCCGGCCTACGCGGGCATCCCGCTGACGTCGAGCAGCTCGCCGGCCGTGCACGTGATCTCCGCCAACGACCGGCACGTCGACTGGTCGGCCTCGGTGGCCGACTCGGTCACCGTGGTCCTGCTCGGCCAGCCCGAGGACCTCGGTGTCGCGCTGGGCAAGCTGCTGGGGGCGGGTCGGTCAGCCGACAGCCCGGTAGCCCTCACCGAGCGCGGCACGACGATCCGTCAGGCCACCCGCGTCACGACCCTGGGTGAGGTCGCCAAGGTCATGAAGACCCTGGAGTTCCCCGCCCTCGCGGTGGTCGGCACGACCGTGGCTCTCCGCGAGAACCTGTCCTGGTTCGAGACCAAGCCGCTGTTCGGCTGGAACGTCCTGGTGCCCCGCACCAAGGAGCAGTCCGGCTCGACCATCGCCCGGCTCGAGTCCTTCGGTGCGACCGCCGAGGTCGTCCCCACGATCTCGGTCGAGCCGCCGCGCACGCCCCAGCAGATGGAGCGTGCGGTCAAGGGCCTGGTCACCGGTCGCTACGAGTGGATCGGGTTCACCTCGGTCAACGCCGTGAAGGCCGTGCGGGAGAAGTTCGAGGAGTTCGGGCTCGACGCACGGGCCTTCGCCGGGCTCAAGATCGCTGCGGTCGGTGGCGTGACCGCCGCGGCGCTGCGCGAGTGGGGCATCGTGCCCGACCTCGTGCCGTCCGGCGAGATGTCCGCCAACGGGCTGCTCGAGGAGTGGCCGCCGTTCGACGAGGTGCTCGACCCCATCAACCGGGTCTTCCTCCCGCGCGCCGACATCGCCACCGACACCCTCGTCGCAGGCCTCCAGGAGATGGGCTGGGAGGTGGACGACGTCACGGCATACCGCACGGTGCGCGCCGCTCCGCCGGCCGCCCACATCCGTGAGGCCATCAAGGGCGGGCAGTTCGACGCAGCGGTGTTCACGTCGTCCTCGACGGTGCGCAACCTGGTCGGCATCGCCGGCAAGCCGCACCCGTCAACGGTCATCGCGTGCATCGGTCCGGCCACGGCCAAGACGGCCGAGGAGCACGGCTTGCGGGTCGACGTCCTCGCGCCCGAGGCGTCGTCCGACTCGCTCGTCGACGCGCTGGCCGACTACGGCCTGGGGCTGGCAACCGCTGCCGCGGAGGCGGGCGAGCCCGTGGTGCGTCCCAGCGCCAAGAAGTCGGCGTCACGCCGCCGGGCGAAGTAGCCGTCCCGCATGACTGACCACTCGCAGCCGGTGGGGCCGGTGATCCGGCCCCGTCGGCTGCGGCAGTCGGTGGCCATGCGCCGGCTCGTCGCCGAGACGAGGCTGGACCCGGCCGAGCTGGTGCTGCCCGTGTTCGTGCGCGAGGGCATCGACGAGCCGCAGCCGATCTCGGCGATGCCGGGCGTCGTCCAGCACACGCTGGACTCGCTGGTGGTCGCCGCACGTGAGGCGGCGGACGCGGGGCTGGGCGGGCTCATGCTCTTCGGCGTGCCGACGGCCAAGGACGCCGTGGGTTCCGGCGCCGACGACCCGGACGGCATCCTCAACGTGGCGCTCCGAGCCGTCGCCGACGCCGTCGGTGACCGGCTCGTCGTGATGGCCGACCTGTGCCTCGACGAGTTCACCGACCACGGCCACTGCGGGGTCCTGTCCGAGGACGGACGGGTCGACAACGACGCCACGCTCGAGCGGTATGCCGCGATGGGCCTCGCGCAGGCCCGCGCCGGCGCCCACGTGCTCGGGCTCTCGGGGATGATGGACGGCCAGGTCGCCCACGTCCGTGCGGCGCTCGATGCCGAGGGCTACACCGACACCGTTCTCCTGGCGTATGCCGTGAAGTACACCTCGGCTCTGTACGGCCCGTTCCGCGAGGCCGTGCAGTCCTCGCTCGAGGGTGACCGGGCGACCTACCAGCAGGACCCGGCCAACGCGACCGAGGCCCTGCGCGAGCTCGAGCTCGACATCGTCGAGGGCGCCGACATCGTCATGGTGAAGCCGGCCGGGCCGCACCTCGACATCGTGGCAGCCGCTGCGGCGGTGTCGACCGTGCCGGTGGCGGCCTACCAGATCTCGGGGGAGTACTCGATGATCCAGGCGGCCGCGGCCAACGGCTGGATCGACCGCGACCGGGCGATGATGGAGTCGCTGCTGACCATCCGGCGCGCCGGGGCCCAGGTCATCCTCACCTACTTCGCGGTCGACGCCGCCCGCCTCCTGCGCCCCTGAGGGGCCCGGACATGACGAACGGGCCGGTTCCCCCGAACCGGCCCGTCGTCAGTCTGTGTGTGAAGCGCTGGGTCAGGCAGCCTTGGTGAGCTGGATGTCCAGGTTGAGCTTGACCTTCTCGGAGACGAGCACGCCGCCACCCTCGAGGGCGACGTTCCAGCCGAGGTCCCAGTCCTTGCGGTTGATGTCGGCGCTGGCCTCGAAGCCGGCCTTCTCGTTGCCCCACGGGTCGGTGGCCAGACCGGTGAACTCCAGGTCGAAGGTGACCGGCTTGGTGACGCCCTTGATGGTCAGGTCGCCGGTGAGCGAGTCGGGGGTGACCTCGGTCGAGGTGAAGCTCATGGTGGGGTTGGCCTCGGCGTCGAAGAAGTCGCCGGACTTGAGGTGGGTGTCGCGGTCGGCGGAGCCGGTGTCGACGGAGGCGATCTGGGCCACGGCGGTCACCTGCGAGTCGGTGATGTCGTCGCCGACCTTGACGGTGCCCTCGAACTCCTTGAACTGGCCGCGGACCTTCGTGACCATGAGGTGACGGGCGACGAAGCCGATCTCGCTGTGCGAGGCGTCGACGGTCCAGGTGCCGGCGGGGAGGTCGTTGATGCTTGCCATGGGGGTCTCCTGTGGTGGGGGGTGCGACCGGGCAGTTCCCGAGCGCTTCATCTCTTCGAACATAGCAGACCTCATTTATATTTCAACTATCGCTTGGGATGCCATACTCACGCTCATGAGCACTCCCACCGGTGAGCCGCAGTGGCTCAGCGACGACGAACAGCGGGCTTGGCGTGCCTACCTGCGGGGGAGCCGCCTGATCGAGGAGGCCCTCGACCAGGACCTCCAGTCGCACGGCGTCCAGCTGACGGAGTACGAGATCATCTCGATGCTCTCCGAGAGCCCCGGCCGGCGACTGCGCATGTCGAGCCTGGCCGACCTCGTCGTGCAGTCGCGCAGCCGCCTGACGCACACGGCCTCGCGCCTCGAGAAGCGTGGCTGGGTGGTGCGAGAGTCCTGCCTCGACGACAGGCGCGGGGTGGAGCTGGTGCTCACGGACGCAGGGTGGCAGGCCGTCCAGGACATGGCGCGAGTGCACGTCGCAAGCGTCAGGCGCTCGGTCATCGACCCTGTCCCGGCGCCGCTGTTCAAGGCCCTGGGCGAGGCGATGGACGCGATCCGGACGGCTCTGGCGCCGGGCGGCGACGAGGGTGACCACCCCGCGGTGGCCCGCGAAGCCGTGGCGCACGAGGTCCACACCCAGGCGGAGGCCCGCCGGGTGGGCAGCGCCTGACCCCCAGGGGCGCAAGCGCTCAGGTACGGCTGGGACACTGGCACCATGACGGCATACCCCTTCGACGCACCGGCCTCGCAGGCGCTCCTCGAGCGGGCCCTGGCGGTGACGCCCGGAGGCGTGAACTCGCCGGTCCGCGCGTTCCGGGCCGTGGGCGGGACGCCGAGGTTCATGGTGTCCGGCCAAGGCCCCTACCTCACCGACGCCGACGGCCGTGAGTACGTCGACCTGGTCTGCTCGTGGGGGCCGATGATCCTCGGCCACGGCCACCCGGAGGTCCAGCGGGCGGTCACCGAGGCGGCGGCCAAGGGCTTCTCCTTCGGCACCCCGTCGGAGAACGAGGTAGCCCTCGGCGAGGAGATCGTCCGGCGGGTGGCTCCGGTCGAGCAGGTGCGCCTGGTGTCGAGTGGCACCGAGGCGACGATGAGCGCCATCCGACTTGCGCGCGGCTACACCGGGCGCTCCCTCGTCGTGAAGTTCGCCGGCTGCTACCACGGGCACGTCGACTCCCTCCTGGCGCAGGCCGGCTCGGGCGTCGCCACGTTCGCGTTGCCGGACTCGGCCGGGGTGCCCAAGGAGATGGCCGCCGAGACGATCGTGCTGCCGTTCAACGACCTCGACGCCGTCGAAGCCGCCTTCGCCGAGCGTGGCGCCGAGATCGCGGCCCTGATCACCGAGGCGTCCCCCGGCAACATGGGCGTCGTCCCGCCCGCGCCCGGCTTCACGGAGGGGCTGCGTCGCATCACCGCCGCCCACGGTGCGCTGCTCATCTCCGACGAGGTGATGACGGGCTTCCGGTGCAGCGAGGCCGGGTGGTTCGGCCTCGAGGCAGGAGAGCAGGGGTATGCCGCGGGCGCACCCGACCTGTTCACCTTCGGCAAGGTCATGGGGGGCGGCTTCCCTGCCGCCGCCTTCGGCGGACGGGCCGACGTGATGGGGCTGCTCGCACCCGTCGGGCCGGTCTACCAGGCGGGCACCCTCTCCGGTAACCCCGTGGCGACCGCCGCCGGGCTGGCCACCCTCCAGCAGTGCACCCCGGCCCTCTACGCCCGCCTCGGCGAGGTGGCTGACGCGCTCACGACGGGGCTCCACGAGCATCTCGGTGCCGCAGGTGTCCCGCACGTCATCCAGCGGGCCGGCAGCATGTTCAGCGTCTTCTTCCGTGACGGCCAGGTCAGCAACTACGACGAGGCGCGGGCCCAGCACGTCCCGGCGTTCGCGGCGTTCTTCCACTCGATGCTGAGCCAGGGGGTCTACCTGCCGCCGAGCGCCTTCGAGTCCTGGTTCGTCAGCGGGGCCCACGACGACCGGGCCGTCGACCGGGTGCTGGCGGCGATCCCGGCAGCGGCGTCGGCTGCCGCCGAGGCGTTTGCGACAATCGACTCGTGACCAGCGCAACCGACCACACCGTGGTGCACCTGATGCGCCACGGGGAGGTGCACAACCCCGATGGCGTCCTCTACGGACGGCTCGACGGCTACCACCTGTCCGACCTCGGTCACGAGATGGCGCGCACCGTGGCTGACCACCTGGCCGACCACGACGTCACCCACGTCGTCGCGTCCTCCCTGCTGCGCGCGCAGGAGACGGCCGCGCCGGTCGCCGAGGCGCACGGCATACCGGTCACCACGGACGACCGCGTGATCGAGGGCGGCAACGCGTTCGAGGGTGAGCGCGTCGGCGAGATGAAGCCGCTGGACTTCCTCCGCCCCGCCCACTGGTCCAAGCTGGTCAACCCGCTGCGTCCGTCGTGGGGTGAGCCCTACGCCGAGATCGCCGAGCGCATGTCCGCCGCCATCGCCGACGCCAGGGCCGCCGCGCGCGGCCACGAGGCCGTCATCGTGTCGCACCAGCTGCCGATCTGGACCGCCCGCAACGCGGTGATGGGCAAGCGGTTGTGGCACGACCCACGCAAGCGTGAGTGCCGCCTCGCCTCCCTCACCACCCTCACCTACGTCGGTGACAACCTCGAGTCGATCACCTACTCCGAGCCCGCCGCGTCGCTGCTCGCCCAGTCCCACGGCGGCACCGGATGACACGTCCCGCCATGCCGCGTGCGGCTGTGCTGCTCGCGGTGCCCCTGCTCGTCGTGTCGCTGTCCGCATGCACGGATGACCCGAACTCCATTGCGGCGCAAGCGAAGTCGGGCAACCAGCAGGGCTACGTCTCCCAGGATGGTGCGTTCGAGACGATCCCTGCCGCCAAGCGCCAGAAGCCGGTCGCCCTCACCGGCACGACCCTCGACAACCAGCCGTGGTCGTCCCAGGACGTCGTGGGCAAGGTCGCGGTGCTCAACGTCTGGGCCTCCTGGTGCCCGCCCTGCCAGAGCGAGGCCCCGGAGCTGAGGAAGGCAGCCGAGCAGATCGCCGCCGCCGACAAGCCGGTTGCCTTCATGGGCATCAACTACCGCGACAACGCCGACTCGGGTCGGTCGACGGCGAAACGGTGGGGCATTCCCTTCCCGTCGCTCGACGACCCGGCGGGCCTGACGATCCTCGCGCTGCAAGGCAAGGTGACGGCACCGCCCACCACCCTCGTGCTCGACCGCACCGGACGCATCGCCGCTCGCGTCAGCGGTGAGGTGAAGGCGTCGACCCTCACCGGGCTGGTCGACGACGTCCTGGCCGAGCAGTAGAACCCCCTGACTGATGACGGACGACTGATGACTGCCGACGCGGCGAACGCAGTGACCTCCGGCGCCCTGCCGGTGGCGATGGCGGTCGCCCTCCTGGCCGGCCTGGTGTCGTTCGCCTCTCCCTGCGTGCTGCCCCTCGTGCCGGGGTTCCTCGGCTACGTCACCGGCCTGTCCGACGAGTCGCTGGCGGAGCGCAAGCGGCACCGGATGGTGCTTGGTGCCCTGCTGTTCGTCCTCGGGTTCACGGTGGTGTTCATGGCGACCACCGTGGTCATCGCCGGGATCGGCGCCACCCTGATCCGGCACCGTGAGGTGCTGGAGCGGGTCGGTGGCGTGCTCGTCATCCTCATGGCCCTGGTGTTCATCGGTGCGGGCTCCCAGCGCGAGCTCAAGCTGCACCGCCGTCCCGCCTCCGGGCTCGCGGGAGCGCCCCTGCTCGGTGCCGTCTTCGGCCTGGGGTGGGCGCCCTGCACCGGTCCCACCCTGGGCGCCGTGCAGGTGCTCGCCGCCGCCACCGACAACCAGTCGGCGGTGACCCGGGGGGTCATCCTGGCGGTGGTCTACTCGCTGGGTCTGGGCCTTCCCTTCCTTCTCATCGCCGCCGGGTACGAACGCTTCGGGCGGGTGTCCGCCTTCCTGCGCACGCGGCAGCGCGGCATCCAGCTCTTTGGTGGTGCCCTGTTGTTCGTCGTCGGGATCCTGCTCGTGACCGGACTCTGGGAGTCGATCACCCGCCACGTGCAGACCACGCTGGTCGCCGGGTTCCGGACGGTGATCTGAGGTGACCGACCCCATCACCCAGCCACAGCTGGGCCTGGTCGGCTGGCTGCGCTGGATGTGGCGGCAGATCACGAGCATGCGCACGGCGCTGTTCCTGCTGCTGCTGCTCGCGATCGCGGCCCTCCCCGGATCCATCTGGCCACAACGCAGCATCGACGCCGCGCGCACGGCGCAGTACATCGCCGACCACCCCGACGCGGGACCCTGGCTCGACAAGCTCGGCTTCTTCGAGGTCTACGCGTCCCCGTGGTTCGCCGCCATCTACCTGCTGCTGTTCATCTCGCTCGTCGGGTGCGTCCTGCCCCGCAGCAAGGTGCACTGGAAGGCCATGACGTCCTCGCCGCCCAAGGCGCCGGCCCGGCCCGCCCGGCTGCCGGCCGGCGGCACGGTCGAGGTTGCGGGCCCGCCCGAGGTGGTCATCGACGCGGCACGGGAGGTGTTGCGCGGCAAGCGGTTCCGCACCGTCAACCATGACGGGGAATCGGTCAGCGCCGAGAAGGGCTACCTGAAGGAGACGGGCAACCTCGTCTTCCACCTGGCGCTGATCTTCGTCATCATCGGCGTCGCGATCGGGCACCTGTTCGGCTGGAAGGGCGACGTGATCGTCCCGGTCGGGGAGTCGTTCGCCAACACGCTCGGGAACTACGACACCTTCAGCCCCGGTCCCCTGGTCGACCCGGCCAGCCTGTCGCCGTTCCAGCTCACGGTCGACAAGCTGGACGCGACCTTCGAGGAGACCGTCACCGGTCGCGGACAGTTCGGCCAGCCACGGGACTTCACCGCGCACGTCACGACCAAGGCGACTCCCGGTGCGGCCGCAAAGAAGTCGACGATCAAGGTCAACCACCCGCTGGAGATGGACGGCGCCGGGGTCTTCCTCCTGGGCAACGGGTACGCCCCCGTCGTGACGGTCCGCGACGCGAAGGGCACCAGCATCTACCACGGCGCCACGCCGTTCCTGGCGAGGGACAACAACTACACGTCCGTCGGGGTCATCAAGGTGACCGGGGCCCAGCCCAACCAGCTCGGCTTCTCCGGGCTGTTCCTGCCCACGGCCGTCATCGACAAGGAGAGCGGCCCGATCTCGGTCTTCCCCGATGCGAAGAAGCCGGCCCTGGCCCTGACCGCCTACGAGGGTGACCTGCTGCCCGGCGGACGTCCCCAGTCGGTCTACGTCCTCGACATCGCCGAGCTCACCCAGCTCGAGAACGACAAGGGTGACCCGCTGCGCATCTGGCTGGAGCCGGGGCAGACCTATCAGCTCCCCGGCGGGCGCGGCAGCATCAGCTTCGACGGGGTCGAGCGGTTCGCCGGGCTGTCGATCCGTCACGACCCCGGCAAGTTCGTCACCCTGGCTGCCGCCCTGCTCGCCCTGGCCGGCCTGATCGCCTCCCTGGTGGTCCGGCGCCGACGCGTGTTCGTGCGGGTTTCCCCCGCCGCCGTGCCGGGTCGTACCGTGGTAGCCGTCGGCGGCCTCGCCAAGGGCGACGACGACGGGCTCCAGGACGTGGTCGAGGAGTTCCTTGCCGCCATCGAACGACGATTGGGCACCAGCACATGACGAACGAAAACCTGGCCGGTTACGCCAACCTGAGCCTCTACTCGGCGATGGCTGTCTTCACGATCGCCATGGTGTGCCACGCCATCTACCTCGCAGCGCTGCTCCCCGCCCGAGACCGTGGCCGCGAGGGCGTCTCAGCCCTCGTGGCCGACCGCGACAGTGAGCTGGTGACGGCCGGTGCCGGCACCAGCGGTGGTGCCGGCGCCCCCGCCGCGCCCACGCGGCATACCGAGGCGGAGCTGTCCCGCCGGGCGCTCACCGCAGCGGGCATCGCCTCCACGACCACCTGGCTGGGCGGCTTCCTGCTCGTCCTCTCGGTGCTGCTGCGCGGCCTCGCCGTGCACCGCTGGCCGCTCGGCAACATGTTCGAGTTCGCCGTGATGGGTTCGATGTTCACCGTGCTCGCGTACTCGATCTGGTCCACGCGACGCGACCTGCGCTGGCTGGGGCTGTTCATCACCGGGCCGGTGCTGCTGATCCTGGGGATGGCCGTGGCGGTCTGGTACACCGAGGCCGCCGAGCTCATGCCGTCACTGCGCAGCTACTGGCTGGTCATCCACGTCACGGTCGCCACGCTCGCCACGGCGGTCTTCACCATCGGGGCGGCGCTCACCGCCGTCTACCTGCTCAAGGACGCGTTCGAGCGGTCCGGCCGACGCAGCGTCCTGGACCGGTTCCCGGAGACCGGGTCCATCGAGCGCACGGCCTACAGCCTGCACATCGTGGCCTTCCCGCTGTGGACCTTCACCCTCATCGCCGGCGCCATCTGGGCCCGTCAGGCGTGGGCGTCTTACTGGAACTGGGATCCCAAGGAGGTCTGGACGTTCGTGATCTTCGTCGTCTACGCGGCCTACCTCCACTCGCGGGCCACCAGCGGGATCTCCCGCCAGACGGCGTCCTACATCGCCCTGGCCGGATATGCCTGCATCATCGTCAACTTCGCCGTCGTGAACGTCTTCTTCGTCGGCCAGCACTCCTACTCAGGGCTCTAAGGACTGACCAGGTCATGCTCCGCTACTCCGTCCTTCGCCTGCTCCTCTTCTTCGGCGTGCTGTCGCTGCTGTGGCTGCTCGGGCTCCGCGACCAGGACCAGCAGTGGATGCTGCTCGTCCTCAGTGCCCTGATCTCGATGGTGCTGTCGTTCTTCGTGCTCGCCCGGTTCCGCGAGGAGGGCACGGCGGCGATCGCCGACCGCCTGCAACGTCGCGTCGAGGCCAAGCAGGCGGGCAAGCCTGCCGTTCACGGGGCCGACGAGGAGGCCGAGGACGCCGAGGACGAGCGCGGACCGGCCGAGTACCGCTAGCGCGACTCGCTAGTGGCTGGCGGCGATCCCGACAGCCAGCAGCGCGGCATACCCGATCTCGAAGAAGCCGGTCGCGGCGAGGACCGGAACGAGGTCGCGTCCCGTGGCGCCGGACAGCAGGGACTTGAGCGGCTTGCCGACGATGCCGAAGGCGAGCAGGCCCAGGAAGGCCCACGGGTAGTCGCGGGCGACCGCCACCAGCGCCACCGCGGCGACGACGAGCAGCCCGACATAGAGGGCGCGGGTGCCGCGGTCACCCAGCCGGACCGCCAGCGTCAGCTTGCCGCTCTCGCGGTCGGTGGGGATGTCGCGCAGGTTGTTGGCGACCAGGATGGCCGTGGCGATGGCCCCAACCCCGACGGCGCACGCCAGGCCCGTCCAGGTGACCCGGTGGGCCTGCGTGTAGAGCGTGCCCAGGGTGGCCATCAGGCCGAAGAAGAGGAAGACGTAGAGCTCGCCGAGGCCGCGGTAGCCGTAGGGGTTGTCGCCACCGGTGTACTTCCAGGCGGCGACCACGGCCAGGGCTCCCAGCGGGATCATGATCCAGGTCTCGGTGATGGCCACCAGGGCCAGTCCCACCAGGGCGGCAGCGCCGAAGAACGAGAAGGCCATCAGCTTGACGTTGCTCGGATCCGCGAGGTGCTGTCCGACCAGCCTGACCGGACCGACCCGCTCGCCGTCGGTGCCGCGGATGCCGTCCGAGTAGTCGTTCGCGTAGTTGACCCCCACCTGGAGGCCCAGGGAGACGAGGACGGCGAGCAGTGCCAGACCGAAGCTGGCCTTGTCGAGCGGGATGGCTGCGGCAGTACCCGCGACGACGGGGGCGATGGCGGCAGGGAGGGTGCGCGGGCGGGCGCCGGCGATCCACTGGTTCAGGGTGGCCATTCGGGTGGTGTTCTCACTCAGGTCGTGCGGGCAGGGCGGTGGGGCGGGCAGGTCGTGCGGGCAGGGCGGTGGTGCGGGCGGAGCCGTACGGCGGGTGCTGCTCAGAGCCTACGGAGGAAGTCCGGGTCGTCGTCGGGGCCACGCGGGGGCGGCGGCCGGTGAGATGGCCCACGCCCACTCGGCCCACCACCCGTGGTGCCACGCTGCGGTCGTCCGGCGATGAACCAGGCGATCGACCCCACGACCGGGAAGAGCAGGATCAGCAGCAGCCACAAGAGCTTGGGCAGGCCCCTGACCTGCGCATCGTCGGTCTGGATGCAGTCGACGACGGCGTAGACGGTCACCGCGATCGTCAGCAGCCAGGGCAGCAGCCGGATCATCTCCCCATGGTGTCACGCGTGGTCGGCGAAGCGTGCGGCGACCGCCGACCGGTCCGGTTTGCCCGGCCCCCGCAGGGGTAACGCCGTCAACACCAGGAGTCGTCGGGGCAGCGCCTGCGCCGGGAGTATGCCGCGGAGCAGCTCTCGCAGCTCCTCCACCGTGGGTGCGGGGGAGCCACCGAGGGCGTCGGGGGCATGGGGGGCGTGGGGGGCGTCGGGGGCCTCGGTGGCCGCAAGGACGACGGCGGCGCTGACGACCTGACCCCAGTGGTCGTCGGGGGTGCCCACGACGAGGGCCTCCGCGATGGTGGGCAGGGCAGTCAGCGCGTCCTCGACGAGGCGGGGCGCGACCTTGAGCCCGCCGGTGGTGATGACGTCGTCGACGCGTCCGTCGAACTGCCACCGGGCGTCGGCATCCGCACCGACCGCGGCACCCGCGGGCAGGCCCTTGTCTCCGAAATGCCCCAGGTCGTCGGTGCGGAACCACCTGCGCCCAGCGGAGTCGGTGCTGAAGGCTGCCGCAGTGAGGTCCGGACGGCCGAGGTAGCCGGTCGCCAGGGTGGCGCCCCCGAGGTGGAGCCGACCGTCGTCGTCGACGCGGACCTCCGTGCCCGAGAGCGGGACTCCGTCGTAGACACAGCCGCCGGCGGTCTCGCTCATGCCGTACGTCGTGACGACGGGGATCCGTGCCTCGCGAGCCCGACTCAGCAGTGCCGGTGGGCAGGCGGCGCCGCCGACCAGCACGGCGTCGAACCCGGCGAGCCCAGCGGTGGCACGCTCGTCCTCGAGCAGTCGGACCAGCTGGGTGGGCACGAGGGAGGTGTAGCGGCGGCTCCCACCGAACGTCGCGGACGCCTGCGTGAACGCGTGGGCGGTGAAACCCTCGGACAGGTCCACGAACCCGGGCTCGGTGCCCGCTGCGAGGCATCGCAGCAGCACCTGCACTCCCGCGATGTGGTGGGCCGGCATCGCGAGCAGCCAGGCACCGGGCCCGCCGAGTCGTTCGTGCGTTGCGGCGGCGCTCGCGGCGAGGGCGGTTGCCGGGAGCATTGCGAGCTTGGGAGTGCCGGTGGATCCCGACGTCCCGACGACGAGTGCGGTCCCTGCATCGGGGACGGCGCCCTCGGGGACCGGTGGCGGGGGGCCGTCCACGGCATGGGGGAGGACGGCGAACTCGCCGTCCAGGGCCCGGCGGAGCGTCGGCAGGACTGACGCAGCGGCTCGGCCGGCGGGGATGGCCAGCGGTCGCAGCGACGTCACCCGGTCAGGTTAGCCGCCGGGTGGACGCGCCCGACGCGCGGCGGGACGATGGACCACGGGAGGTGCCATGGACGCCGACTTCGCGGCATACATCGATCGGGTGCGGGCTCACCGCGGGGAGCTGCGCGACTCGGTCGTCGCCGTCGACGAGGCGCTGGCCTCGCCCATCGCCCGGGGAGGTGCGTGGCGCGAACGGGTCCGGGCGGCGCTCGCCGAGCTGTCCCACGACTTCCGGGACCACGTCGACCTGACCGAACGGCCCGGTGGGATCTACGACGGGGTGCGACGCGGGGCGCCCCGCCTGATGAGGGCGGTCGACCGGTTGACCGGTGAGCACGCGAGCTATGCCGAGGCGATCGCGGGTTACCTCGCAGTCCTCGAGCACGGTGGCACGATCGCCGACCTGCCGGCCTTCCGCGAGGAGGTCACCACGCTGATGGGGCAGCTGGTGCGGCACCGCCAGCGCGGGGCGGACCTCGTGTACGAGGCGTTCGAGGTCGACCTCGGCGGCTCCGGCTGACGGCTCCCCGACTTGTTGCGCGCTGGTGGTCACGGAGAGGGGTTTCGGGGGGTCCGGTGACCACGAGCCGGCAACACGTGCCATGGCTCCCCGACTTGTTGCGCGCCGGTGGTCACGGAGAGCGGTTCCGGGGGGTCCGGTGACTACGAGCCGGCAACACGTGCCATGGCTCCCCGACTTGTTGCGCGCCGGTGGTCACGGAAAGGGGTTTCGGGGGTCCGGTGACCACGAGCCGGCAACACGTGCGAGCGGGTCGGCCCGCTCAGCTCAGAAGTACCAGGGGAAGGGTGACCAGTCCGCGTCCCGCTTCTCCAGGAACTGGTCGCGCCCCTCGACTGCCTCGTCGGTCATGTAGGCGAGCCGGGTCGCCTCCCCGGCGAAGACCTGCTGTCCCATCAACCCGTCGTCGAGCAGGTTGAACGCGAACTTGAGCATTCGCTGCGCCTGCGGGCTCTTGCCCATGATCTCGCGCGCCACCTGCAGGGCGTCGGCCTCGAGCAACGCGTGGTCGGAGACGAGGTTGACCGCGCCCATCCGGTGCATGTCGTCGGCGGTGTAGGTGCGACCGAGGAAGAAGATCTCGCGGGCGAACTTCTGGCCGACCATCTTGGCGAGGTAGGCCGAGCCGTAGCCGCCGTCGAACGAGCCCACGTCGGCGTCGGTCTGCTTGAACCGGGCGTGCTCGCGGCTGGCCATGGTCAGGTCGCAGACGACGTGCAGCGAGTGCCCGCCGCCCGCCGCCCAGCCGTTGACCAGCGCGATGACGACCTTGGGCATCGTGCGGATCAGCCGCTGCACCTCGAGGATGTGCAGCCGTCCGCCCTCCGCCTTGACCCTGCGCTCGTCGACCGTCTCGGCGGTGTCGCCCTGTGCGTACTGGTAGCCCGAGCGACCCCGGATCCGCTGGTCGCCGCCGGAGCAGAACCCCCACTGGCCCTCGCTGCCCGTCCCCTCGGGCCCTGGGCCGTTGCCGGTGAGGAGCACGACGCCGACATCGGGCGTGCGACGTGCGTGGTCGAGAGCCTGGTAGAGCTCGTCGACGGTGTGCGGCCGGAACGCGTTCAGCACCTCGGGCCGGTCGAACGCGATCCGGACGGCCCCCACTCCACGCGCCCGGTGGTAGGTGATGTCGGTGAACTCGAACCCCTCCACCACGTCCCACGCGTCCGGGTCGAAGGTCTGGCTCACCACAGGCTGCTCGCTCACCTGCGCGAGCCTAGCCGCGCACACGACGAGGTATGCCGCGTGGTCGCCACGCGGCATACCTCACCCTTGTGACGGCTTGCCGAGGATCGTGACGTGCAGGCCGGCGAATCGTTCAAAGCCCTTGTCGAAGGTGACGAAGTGCGCGCCGAGCTCGATCGCCTGGGCCGCCAGCCACGCATCAGGAACGTCGTTGCCGCGCAGCTCCAAGGCGGTGACCAGCCCAACGAAGCGTTGCCAGGCGGCAGCGCCCGACTCCACGCGCTCGGCCATGGGCGCGGATCGGATGCGCTCGCAGAAGGCCAGTGCCTTCTCGGTCGACGCAGGCTGGGTCTTGATGCGCCGGTTGGTGCAGATGCGCATTGTCGCCGTCAGGGTGTCGTCGATCACGCCGACGGGCTCGCTACCCGTCAGCGCTCGGACCAGGGCCTGGTTCGCCACCGAGTGGCTTGCGGCGTCGAGGTCCATCGCGGTCACGAAGACGTTGACGTCGAAGATGATCACAGTCGGTCGTTGTCGCCCAACGCGTCGGCCAGGGCTTCCTTGTCGAGGATGTCGACGAGGAAGCCGCCGCCGTGATAACTGGGCAGGGTGAAGTCCCGCCGGCGTCGTTCCTCCGCCTCGGTATGCCGCGCGAGCATCTCGCGCAGGGCCTCCTCGAGGACGCTGCTGACGGTGCGGTCGGTCCGGGCCGCCATGACCTTTGCCTCCCTCAACAAGGCTTCGTCGATCGTGATGGTGGTACGCACTGCATCAGTGCATCACGTCATGCATCATGATGCAAAGGCGATGAAGGCCTGCCCGGGCGACCCTGTGGACAAGTCGTCTGCAGTGTCACCAGGGGCTGTCAGGGTGATCCCAGAGCGGTGGCCCGGGTTGGGCCGCACCGGCAGAGGGGGGCAGGAGATGGGTCAGGTTGAGGGCGCCAACCAGTGGGAGGGCGTAAACCAGTGGGAGGGCGCAGGCCAGTGGGACGGTGCAGATCAGTGGGACGGCGCAGGTCAGTGGGGAGACGAGGCAGCAGTGCTGCCGTTCGGCCGAGTGGGCAGGGACGAGCGCCGGTACGAGGACCTGTTGGCTGATGACAGCTTCGACGACGACGACGACGGCTTCGGTCGGGGATGCGGGCGTGATCTCGGTCAGCTGACGATGGTCGTCATGATGGACGACAAGGTCGTGGCACCGTTCGCCGACCCGTCGAGGGAAGTGGCTACGAGTGCGCCGCCCTCGAGCTCGGACGTGGCGCGACTCGACCTGCGCCACCGCCCGCGGTGATCCACGTGCCGATCCAACCGCGACACGAGCTGGCGAGGACCTGGCTGCGTTCCCTGGTCGGCGGTGCGGAGGAGCTGGATGCCCTGACCAGGGAGCCCCTACCCGACGAGCCGCTCGACCTGGGTCTGGTACCGGCGGACCTGCGAGATCGAGTGGCCGCGATCGCCGCGCGCACCGACGCCGTGGCGAAGTCGTTGATCGGCGTCGAGGGCCGCACCGCCTGTCGACGTCTCCTGGCCCGTGCGGTGGCCGCTGAGCCAGCCTTGCTGCGCGGGTACGACCGCGACGACATCGCGGCAGGTGCCGTGATCCACGCGGTGGCCATGGCCAACGACCTGCTCGGCCCCGGCCGCGCCCTCACGTCGACCGCACTGTGGACGCACATGGGGCTGAGGTCGTCTCCCCACGACAGGGCACGCAGGTTCGCCCACGCGGTGTCCGGCCCGGACGGTGTGGACGTGCGGCTTGGCCACCCGCACCGTGCACCGGACGTGTGGCGACTGGGGAGTGCCGACCTGTTGGTCGGCAGGTTCAGGAACTTCCTGATGGTGCAGCGTGCCCTGGCTGACCTCGAGGCGGTTCGTCCACGCGAAGGCTGAGCGGGCCCTGGCCACGGGGGCTCAGGCGGCGAGGGCGTCCTCGATGTCCTTGGCGATGGCCTCGGGCTTGGTGCTCGAGCCGTAGCGCTTGAGAACGGCGCCGTCACGGCCGACGAGGAACTTGGTGAAGTTCCACTTGATCTTGGCGCCCATCAGGCCACGCTTCTCCGACTTCAGCCAGTCGTACAGCGGGTGCGCCTCGGCGCCGTTCACCTGGACCTTGGCGAACATCGGGAAGGTCACTCCGTAGTTGCGCTGGCAGAACTCGCCGATCTGGTCCTCGTGACCGGGCTCCTGGCCGCCGAACTGGTTGCACGGGAACCCGAGCACGACCAGGCCCTGCTCGGAGTACGCCGCGTACAGCTCCTCGAGACCGGCGAACTGCGGCGTGTAGCCGCACTCGCTCGCCGTGTTCACGACCAGGGCCACCTGGCCGGCATAGGTCGACAGCGGCTGGTCCTCGCCGGACAGGGTGGTTGCGGAGAAATCGGACAGGGTCGGCACGGGTGCCCTCTCGTCGGACGGCTTCTGGGCACCGTCGATGAACGTTTGTGGATGGGGATTCGTAGCAGAAGGGCGGGCGGATTCCCGTCTCGCCCCCTTTTTCAGGAGGTCTGCATGAACACACTCAAGCAGTGGGGCGTCATCGCGTCGGCCGTGGGGCTCGGTGCCGTCGGCATCCTCGGAGCTGGCGCGGTCGCCTCTGCAGGCGACGGCAGCCACAAGTCGTTCACGGTCACCGAGCGGCTCAGCGGCTACCACGAGACACCGCTCGCCCTGTCGACCAGCGGGTCGGGGTCGATCCGGCTGCGGATCAACCCCGACGCTGGCACCATCGACTACCGGGTGCGGTACGCCAACCTCGAGGGCACCGTCACGCAGTCGCACATCCACTTCGGTTCCCCGTCCCAGACGGGCGGGGTCAGCGTCTTCCTCTGCAGCAACGTGGGCGCTCCTCCCGGAATCGTCACGCCCGCATGCCCTACGACCAACCCGGGCGAAGTGAGCGGGACGTTGCGGGCCGCTGACGTGATCGGCCCGAGCGGGCAGGGCATCGTGGCGGGAGAGTTCGCCGAGCTGCTTGCGGCGATCCGGGCCGACTCGACCTACGCCAACGTCCACAGCACGAAGTACCCCGGGGGCGAGATCCGCAACCAGCTCACCCCGCACGACCACTGACCGCAGGGGTCGCGCCCGGCCCGCCGCCGGCGGTCCGGGCGCGTCTGCTGCAATGGGCACATGACCGTGCCCCGGGTGCCCTCGCCGCCTCCGATGCCGCTGCCGCCGCTCGAAGAGCTGCTCGCGGGGATGCGCGTGGTCTCGATCCCGATGCGGGTGCGCTTCCGTGGTGTCACGGTGCGGGAGTCCGCACTGCTGCACGGCCCGGCGGGCTGGGGCGAGTTCTCGCCCTTCCTGGAGTACGCCGCGGACGAGTCGTCCAGGTGGCTGTCGGCCGCCGTCGAGGCGGGCTGGGGCCAGTGGCCGTCACCGAGGCGCGACAGCATCCCCGTCAACGCGACCGTGCCCGCCGTGGCCGCCGACCAGGTCGTGGGCGTCCTCGCCCGGTTCGACGGCGCGACGACGGCGAAGGTCAAGGTCGCCGAGCACGGCCAGAGCATCGAGGACGACGTATGCCGCGTGGCCGCGGTTCGCGACGCGATGGGACCTGGCGGCCGGATCCGGGTGGACGCCAACGGCGGGTGGTCCGTGGCCGAGGCGACGGACGCGCTGCGCCGGCTCGCGGCGTACGGGCTGGAGTATGCAGAGCAGCCGTGCGCGGAGGTGAGTGAGCTGCGAGAGCTGCGGCTGGCGCTGGCACGCAACGGGATCGACGTCCTCGTCGCCGCCGATGAGTCGATCCGCAAGGCGGAGGACCCTGCGCGGGTGGCGCGCGAGGAGGCCGCCGACCTCGTGGTCGTCAAGGTGGCCCCGCTGGGGGGCGTCCAGCGCGCCCTGGAGGTGGTCGCGGACTGTGGACTCCCGGCCGTCGTGTCCTCGGCGCTCGACACGTCGGTCGGGATGGCCGCGGGGGTCGCGCTGGCGGCCGCGCTGCCCGACCTGCCCTTCGCGTGCGGTCTGAGCACCGTTGCGCTGCTGGAAGGGGACGTGTGCGCAGACCCCTTGGTGCCCCGCGGAGGTTCCCTGCCAGTGGGCCGGGTCGCGCCGGACGAGGCCCTGCTGACCCGGTGGGCGGCGACGGCCGAGCGGGAGCACTGGTGGCGCGAGCGGGTCGAGGCAGCGTACGCCCACCTCGTTGCACCACGACGAGCACTCGGGCCCGGGGCGGGCATAGGGTCGGGTCCGTGAACATCGTCTTCGTCGAGCCGGGGTTCCCCGCCAACCAGCGCCGCTTCGCCCTCGCCCTGGCCTCCGTGGGGGCCAATGTCATCGGCATCGGGGAGTCCGACGAGTACACCCACGACGACGAGCTCCGCAGCGCGATGAGCGGCTACTACAAGGTCGGATCCGTCACCGACCTGAAGGCGATGGTCGAGGCGGTGCGGTTCATCCAGTCCAAGGTGTGGGTCGACGGCCTCGAAGCGACCGTCGAGGCGCACACCATGGTCGCCGCGCAGGTCCGCGAGGCCACCGGCGTCCCGGGCACCTCAGTCCGCACCACGTGGCTCTGCCGCGACAAGCCGTCGATGAAGCAGGCGCTGCGCGAGGCAGGGGTGCCGACGGCTGCCTCGGCGGCCGTCGACCACGCCCACGAGGCCTGGGCCTTCGCCGAGCGCGTCGGCTACCCGCTCATCCTCAAGCCGCGCGACGGAGCCGGCGCCAAGGACACGATGCGGGTCGACAACGACACCGAGCTGGCGCACGCGCTGACCGAGTTCGGGTCGCACGGTGCCGCGTCCATCGCGATCGAGGAGTTCGTCGAGGGCCACGAGGGCTTCTACGACACCATCGCCAAGGACGGCCGGGTGGTCCACGACTGGACCACGCACTACTACCCGAACGTCCTGGAGGCGATGCGCAGCCGCTGGATCTCGCCCCAGTTCGCCACGACGAACCGGATGTCCGACTCACCCTTCTACGCAGAGGTCGCGGCGATGGGCGCCCGTGTCATCGAGGCCCTCGGCATCGGGACGAGCGCCACCCACATGGAGTGGTTCCACGGCCCGAAGGGGCTCAAGTTCTCCGAGATCGGGTGCCGCCCGCCCGGCGTGGGGTGCTGGGACCTCTACTCCGCGAGCAACGACGTCGACGTCTACCGCGAGTGGGCCCACATCATCACCCACGGCGTCCCGGAGCAGCCCATGAGGCGTCCTTACTCCGCCGGGATCATCGCGCTGCGTCCCGAGGCCGACGGCCACATCACCGGCTACACCGGCATCGACGAGATCCAGTCCCGACACGGCCAGTGGATCATCGACGGCCACTTCCCTCCGCAGGGTCACCACACCCAGCCCGTCGAGGCCGGCTACATGGCCAACGCCTATGTGCGCATGCGCCACCCCGACTACGACACCCTCCGCAGCATGCTCGACGACGTGGGCCAGACCGTCCACGTCCACGCAGGCTGACCGCCCTCCCCTGATGCGCACCGTCCTCCTCGGGCCGCAACGGTTCATGACCACGGCCGGCACCGCCCTACGTTCCCTCGGTGTCGAGGGACCCGTGGCGACGATCAACGCGGGCTGGGAGGAGCGCGAGGACGACGCCGACGAGATCGACACCGTCCTCGGGGGCGACACCCGCCACCTGCGTCTCTACCACCGCAGCCTCGACGTCATCACCAAGGACGAGGCGTTCGGCTCCGCGGCGCTGGCCTTCCGCGACCGCCACGACGCCCTCCTCTCGCTCTACCGCCTACGCCTCCAGAACGCCATGGACGGGGTGTATGCCGTGCAGCGACGCACGGGCGAAGGCGAGGGCCGCGTCCGCGGCGAGGCCACGGCCTACGCGGCGCTCGACGACTCGATCGAGGTGGTGCGCCACGTCGACCAGTGGTACGCCGCACAGCTCAAGGCGCTGTACACCGAGCTCGACGAGGCGGCGCCCATCGACGCCAGCGGGGTGATCGGCTGGCACCGCGGCGAGCTCGCCGATCTGCTCCGCCAGTCGGCCGCGGTCGTGCTCACCGGCGGACACGTCGGCACCCTGCTGCGGACCTTGCGGCTCTTCGCGATCCGCCTGCCCGACGAGGTGCCGGTGATCGCGTGGTCGGCCGGCGCGATGGCGTTGACCGAGCGGGTCGTGCTCTTCCACGACCACGGTCCCGAGGGCAACACCGAGGCCGAGGTCTTCGACCGCGGCCTGGGTCGGGTGCGGGGGATCGTCGCACTGCCGCACGCCCGCCGCCGGCTGCGCCTCGACGACCGGGACCGGTGCGCCGTCATGGCTCGGCGGTTCACCGACCAGCACTGTGTGCTGCTCGACGACGGGACAGCCCTCGAGCTCACGGAGTCCGGTGGGCTGCCCCTGGGTGCGCGGATCCTGGGCATCGACGGAGCGGTCCACGAGCTGGGCGGCGCGAATGGTTCGCCGGCGACCGGCACGCAGGTCATGGACGGCAGGGGGGCCGGCTCGTGAGCGAGGGACGGCTGGCGGTCAACAGGCTGCGCGAGCGCCTGCCGGTGGACGGCGCTGTGATCGACCGGTTCATCGCCCGGCACGGGGCGCCGATCATCGAGAACGAGCGGGCGACCTTCCTCTTCCGCGGCGAGGCCGACGAGGTGAGGGTCCGGCACCGGGTCGTGGGGCTGCCCGACCCGTTGGTCATGAAGCGGCTGCCCGACACCGACCTCTGGGCGGTCACGACGGTCCTGCCCAGCGGCTCGCGGGTGGAGTACCAGCTCGAGACCCGCAACGGCGAGCACTACGCGACGTTCAACGACCCGCTGAACCAGCGGCTGGCTCACTCCCCGATGGGATCGAGCTCGGTGTGTGCGGCCACGGGCTACGAGGTGCCGGACTGGGTGCACCACGACCCCGAGGCCAGACCGGGCGAGATCATCGAGGACACGTTGCAGTCGAAGGCGCTGCGCCGCGAGCAGCACGTCAAGCTCTACCTGCCGGCTCGGTACAACCCTGCTCTTCGCTACCCGCTGCTCGTCGTCCACGACGGCACCGACTACCTCGACTACGCCGCGATGAAGACCGTGCTGGACAACCTCATCCACCGGCTCGACGTCGCACCGCTGATCGTTGCCTTCGTGCCACCCCGGGACCGGCTGCGGGAGTACCCCAACCACGCGCCGCATGCGCGCTTCATCGCCCGCGAGCTCCTCCCGATGCTGGCCGAACGGCTCCCGCTCATCGACGACCCGCACGCTCGAGCCCTGATGGGATCGAGCTTCGGCGGCATCGCGTCGCTGTCCACCGCGGTGCGCTATCCGGGCGTGTTCGGGTCACTGTTCCTGCAGTCCGCGTCACTGGTGTTCACCGACATCGGCACCGACCACGGCGGCGGGCCGGCGTTCGACCCCGTCGTGAAGTTCGTCAACCGCTACCGGGCCAAGCCCACCGCACCCGTCGAGCGGCTGTTCATGAGCTGCGGCATCTACGAGCCGCTCATCACGCCCAACCGGTCCATGGTGCCGGTGTTCCGTGGCGCGGGCATGACCGTCAAGTACGTCGAGGCGCGGGACGGCCACAACTGGGAGGACTGGCGGGATCGGCTGCGCGACGGGCTGTCCTGGCTGTTCCCCGGACCCCAGAAGTTCGTGTACGAGTAGATGCACTCCACCTCACTCCCCACCCCCTGGAGGACGGCATGAAGGTCACCGAACGCTGGCATTCGGAGCGGATGGGGCGCGACATCACCCTGGTCCGCTGGGGCCACTACGGCGTGCCCGTGCTGCTGTTCCCGACCGCCGGCGGAGACGCCGAGGAGGTGGAGCGTCACCACCTGGTCGGGACGCTCGCCCCGCTGATCGAGGCCGGCCGGATCAAGGTCTACTCGTGCGACAGTGCGGCCGGTCAGGCGCTGCAGCGCAACGAGGGGTCGCCAGAGCACCGGATGTGGCTGTTCAACCAGTACCACCAGGCCGTCGCCGAGGAGGTCGTGCCCGCCATCCACGCCGACAGCTCCCCCCAGGCCGTGGTCGTGGCCGGCGCCTCCATCGGCGCGTTCAACTCCTACGCCATGATCTGCCGCTACCCCCACCTGTTCGCCGCGGCCGTCTGCATGAGCGGCACCTTCCGGGTGGAGAAGTTCATCGGCGGCGACACCACCCAGGACTGGTACTTCGCGTCGCCGCTGCAGTTCCTCCCCGGGCTCGAGGGCCCGGCGCTGGAGATGCTGCGCCGTCGCTACGTCGTCCTCGCCTCGGGTAGTGGGCGCTGGGAGGACGTCGGAGAGTCCTGGGCGGCCGGGGATGCGTTGGGCCGCAAGGGAGTTCCCAATCGAGTCGACGACTGGGGCGACCGCTACGACCACGACTGGCCGACCTGGTGGGAGATGCTCCCGCTCTACCTCGACGACCTGGTGCCGTGAGCGAAGCGTCTCCGGCTGGCGCTCCGGTGGGCGCCTCCCTCGCCGCGAGGCTCGCGGCCGCCGTCGACGCAGGTATGCCGCGGGTCCGCGAGGACCTCGCGCGCCTGGTTGCGTTGCGTTCCGTGGCGAACCCGGCGATCGAGCCCGAGAGCGAGTGCCGGGCCGCAGCCGCGCTGGTCGCTGACCTCTTCGCCGAAGCCGGCGTGGACGGCATACGCGCGCACGAGACACCGGACGGGTCGCTGGCCGTGGTCGGGCGCTCGGCCGGGCCCGCCGGTTCTCCGCGAGTGCTGCTGTACTCGCACTACGACGTCGTTCCGGTCGGTGACCCGGCCGCCTGGCAGACCCCGCCGTGGGAGCTCACCGAGCTCGATGGGCGTTGGTATGGAAGGGGATCAGCCGACTGCAAGGGCAATCTCATGGCCAGCGTGCTGGCCCTGCGGGCCCTTCGCGAGGTGCTCGGCGAGTGGCCGGTCGAGGTGGCCGTCGTCTGCGAGGGGTCCGAGGAGCAGTCGAGTGGGGGGATGGAGGGGCTCGCCCGGGCCCACCCCGAGCTCGTGCAGTGCGATGCCCTGCTGCTCGCAGACACCGGCAACGTCGAGGCCGGCCTCCCGACCCTCACGACCTCGTTGCGCGGCACCGGCAGCGTCCTGATGACGGTGCGCACGATGCGGCACGCGGCGCACTCCGGCATGTTCGGCGGCGCCGCGCCAGACGCCCTCCAGGCCCTGCTCACCTCTCTGGCCAGCCTGCGCGACGCGAGCGGCGAGACGACGATCGACGGGCTCGACCACGACGGACTGTGGGACGGGGCGCCCTTTGACACCAACAGGTTTCGCGGCGACGCAGGACTCCTCGACGGTGTCGAGCCGTTGACGGGCACGGGCTCCGTGGCCGACCTCCTGTGGGCGCGACCGGCAGCCACCGTGCTGGCCATCGACTGCCCTCCCATCTCGCAGGTGACGGCCGCAGCCCAGGGCGAGGCGCGGGCCGTGGTCAACCTCCGGGTGCCCGCCGACACCGATGCGGCTGCCGCCCAGCAGCTGCTCATCGCGCACCTGCGGGCACACACACCCTTCGGGGCACAGGTGGAGATCAAGCCGGTCTCGCTGGGGCACGGGTTCCGCGCGCGGACCGACGGACCGGCATACACGGCCATGCGGCGGGCGATGCGGACGGCGTTCGGCCGCGACGCGGTCACCACCGGGCAAGGTGGATCGATCCCGCTCGCGACCGCCCTGGCCGAGCTCGTTCCCGACGCCGAGATCATGCTGCTCGGGGTGGAGGAGCCGGAGTCCCGGATCCACTCGCCCGGCGAGAGCGTCGACCCCGAGGAGCTGCGGCGGACCGCGCTCACCCAGGCGTTGTTCCTCGCCGACCTCGGTGGGCTGCTCGAGCCTGGGGACGAACCTGGGGACGAGCCTGAGCGCGAGGCTGTGGGGCCGGCTCCGCGCGAGGCTGTGGCGGAGGCGGTGGGGCCGGCTCCGCTCAGTGATGGGGCCGCTGCGGACTGATTTGTCCACATGCCTCGACCTCGAAGGCGACCGGCCCACAGGGTTCGAAGAGCGCGCTGCGCACGATTCGTCCGCGCGGCACCGTGGTCGCATGATCGGAAACCCGCACGAGATCAGGGCCATGGCGACGCGGCTGCACGCCGACGCGGACCGGCTTCGTCACCTCGCCGTGAGGGTGGGGCGCACGCGCGACCTCGCCTGGCGGTCGAGGGCGGCGACGCTGTTCCGCGAGCGCGTTGGCGAGCGTACGCACGCGCTACAACGCTCGGCGCAGCATCTGGACGAGGCGGCCGGACGGGTTCAGGCCCATGCCGACGGTGTCGAAGCCGCCCGGGCGGAGGTGCTCCGCGTCGCAGCGCTCGGGGCCGACTTTGCCCGCGCCGCCGGTGAGGCTGCTACGCGGGCCGCGGGCCGCGCATGAGCCGCGACCTCCTCCACGTCCGCGGTGGTTCCGCGGGGACCTCCGTCGGGTTGGACTCGCTGGACGCCGCTGCCGCTGCCCTCGCCGACGTGGCGGGGGACGTGGCTCTCGTGGCCTGTCGAGCCGTCGCTGCAGCGGCAGATCCCGACCTGGTCGCAGGGTCCCTGCTCAGCCCCAGCACGGGGGTGCGGGCCGACGCGGCGCTCGCGGAGGCGGTCGGGCCGCGCGGCCTCCTGGGCGACGTCGCGTCGATGGTCTCGCTCTCCTCCGCCGTGATGGCTGCTTCCGCGTCCTACCGTCGGGCAGAGGCGGAGGCGGCCAGGGCTGTCGAGCTCGCCCAGGACACCGTGATGCTGGTCGTGGGCGAGCTGGCCCCTCAGCTCCTCGTCGGGGTGCTTGCCCTCGACGCGCTCGGCGTCGACGTGGCGGGTCTGCTGGACCGGGCCGTGTTCGACGAGCCGGCCATCGCGGATCTGGCCGGGGGAGCGGAGGGGCTCGTGGTGGGACTTCGGTCCAACCCGCTGACCGCCCCCTTCGTGCCCGCGGGCCCGCGCGCTGACGGGCTCGCCTCCGGGGCAGACGGCCCCGCGGGTGGCCGTTCCGAGCCTGACGGTTCCGAGCGTGTCGGTTCCGAGCAGGACCACGAGGCGGACCTGGACTACGAGGTGGCTCTGCGCCTGCTCGCGGACTCAGCTGCCCTGTGGGGGTTGCTGTCCGACGGTGGTCGCGCGCGGGTCACCGCAGAAGCCCGGCCGCGCCCCGGAGCCCGCGTCCCTCGCACCCTCCGGGACCTGGCGGTGGACCAACGCAACGTGGGCGACGGCGAGGACTACGCCGGGCACGTTCGGGTGATCGAGGTCCCGCAGCCCCAAGGCTCTGCCTGGATCGTCGAGATCAGTGGCACCCAGGTGTGGGATCCCACGGCCGGCGCCAACCCGTTCGACGTCACGACCGACGTCCGTTCGATGGCCCAGGACGCGACGGTTCTCGCCGACGGTGTCCACCGGGCACTGGAGCAGGCGCAGGCCGCATCGGCGGCGACGGCCACCGGGACGGGCGGTCGCGAGCGGAGCGATGGACCGGTCATGCTCGTCGGGCACAGCCTCGGCGGGATCGCCGCGGCCGGGCTCGCCTCGTCGCCACGGTTCACCGAGGCCCACCCGGTGACCCACGTCGTGACGATGGGTGCACCCGTGGGACGGATGCCCGTGCCGGCCGACATCGCCGTCCTCTCCCTCGAACACTCGCAGGACGCCGTGCCTCGCCTTGACGGTGCGCCCAACCCCGATCGCTCGACGTGGGTCACCGTGTCGCGCGACCTGGGCGCCACTGACTCGGGTCGGGCGGACCCGGCGCCGGCAGAGCGCGACCGGACGCAGCTGGACAGGGCTGAGCTGGACCGGGCTGAGCTGGACCGGGCGAGCGAGGCCCACGACGCCCGGTTGTATGCCGCCACCGCAGCGCTCGTCGACGACTCCACCGATCCGTCGGTGTCCACCTGGCGGGCCGGCAGCGCACGCTTCTTCGCCGGTGACGCGCATGGCGATCCGGTCGTCCGCGACTACGCGATCGAGCGGGTCGTGCCATGAGGCGCGGTCCGGCCGGACAGCGGGTGGCACAATCCGACCCGTGAACCCGTCCACCGCGCTCGCGACGGTCCTGGTGGACGAGCTGGTCCGACAAGGGGTCCGCCACGCCGTGCTCTGCCCGGGCTCCCGCTCGGCTCCCTTGGCCTATGCCTTGCGCGAGGCCGAGCGCGCCGGCCTGATCGAGCTGCACGTGCGCGTCGACGAGCGGTCGGCAGGCTTCGTGGCGTTGGGACTGGCCAAGCTCACCCGGGTGCCGGCGGTCGTCGTGACCACCTCGGGCACGGCGGTCGCGAACCTCCACCCCGCCGTCCTCGAGGCGCACCACGGGGTCGTCCCGCTTGTCGTTCTCTCGGCCGACCGGCCGGTCGAGCTGCGCGGCACTGGTGCCAACCAGACCACCGTGCAGCCGGGCATCTTCGCCGGGGCCGTCCGCTGGTCCGTGGACGCCGCCGCCCCGCGGCGCGCCCCAGGCGAGGTCGCGCGCTGGCGGCGGATCGCTGCCGACGCCGTTCGGCATGCCACCGGCGCCACCGACGTCGGCGAGCCGGGACCGGTCCACGTCAACGTCCAGCTGCGCGAACCGCTGGTCCCGACCGGCGACGAGGGACCTTGGCCGGAGTCCCTGGATGGCGTGCTGCCCGAAGCTGCCGACGACTTCATGGCGGCGACGCCGACAGCGACTCCGACGGCGACTGCGCCCTCGACCTCCACGCCGACCGCCACGCCGTCCGCCACGCCGTCCTCCGGGGTGCCCGGGCCGGACGCGGCGTACGACGTCGCGCGCCAGCCTGCACGGACCCTGGTCGTGGTGGGCGACCTCCCTGAGCCCGACCAGTTCGACCGCGCCGTCCGTTGGGCGACGGCCAGGGGCTGGCCGGTCCTCGCCGAACCGTTCGGCACCCACCCGCGGGGCGACGCGCTGCCGCACGGCCCGCTGGTCCTGTCCGACCCGCGATGGCTCGACGAGCACGCCCCGGACCGCGTGATCGCGGTCGGACGGCTGACCCTGTCGCGGCCGGTCGCGGCTCTCCTGCGCCGACCCGGCGTCCGGGTGGAGGCCGTGGGTGCCCACGCCTGGATCATGTCGCGTCCCGATGTCCAGGTCGTCCACCCGGTCTCGGTGTTCGAGGCGCCCGTCGCGACGGTCGCGCTCGTCGCTCCCACTGACGACCTAGACGACCTCGACGGCGAAGCCGGCGACGAGGCGTGGAGCGACGCGTGGCGCTCAGCGGGCAAGCGTGTGGCCAGCGCCCTGGCCGGCGAGAAGTCGCCCTGGCCCAGTGGCGCGGCCGTGGCCAACGCAGTCATGGAGGGTCTACCGGCTGGCGCCACCCTCTTCCTCGGCTCGTCGAACACCGCTCGCGACGTCGACCTCGCGGCCCCCCGGTCCGGATCGCTGCGTGTGGTGGCCAGTCGCGGGCTCGCGGGCATCGACGGCTGCGTGTCCACCGCGAGCGGCCTGGCCCTGGCCGACGGGACGCCGACCTACGCCCTGATGGGTGACCTGACGTTCCTCCACGACGCCAACGGGTTGCTCGTCGGACCACTGGAGCGTCGACCGGACCTCACCGTGGTCGTCACGAACGACGACGGGGGCGGCATCTTCACCCTCCTCGAGCCGGGCGAGCCGGCGCGGGCCGCCGAGTTCGAGCGACTCTTCGGCACTCCGACGGGCACCGACCTGGCCGCACTGTGCGCAGCGCACCACGTCAGGCACCAGCAGGTCTCGACCCGTGACGAGCTCGTCACGGCCCTCGGAGCACGGCCGTCTGGTCTCACCGTCCTCGAGGTGAGGGTCGACCGCGACGGCCACCGCGACCTCCATGCCCGGCTGCGCGAGCGCGCCGCCGCCGCCATCGCGACCTGAGCTCTCGGCGCGGTTCGGGCCTACCGCAGCTCCTTCAGCCGACCGCCCAAGGCCAATCGCGACAGGAGTGGCGCGGATCGACTCCGCCGAGGGGGATCAGGGGCGATCTGTGCCACTTCTGCCACGAGTCACCGTGGTCGGATCACGAATCATCGTGGTCAGATCCGGTGAGGATACGGGGCGCAGGTACGGTCAGGGCCACGTGCGGCACGTGGCGCTCAGGGGTGGCGGCGCAGCGGCATACCGCGGGCGATGAGGTCCTCGCGGAGGTGGTCGGGACCCGTGAAGTGCACCGCGTCCATCCCGGTCTCGGCCGCGGCGACGACGTTGGCGAGGCTGTCGTCGATGAAGATGCAGTCGTCGAGGCCGACGCGGTGGCTGACGCGTTCCTCCAGGACCTCGAAGATCTCGGGGTCGGGCTTGGCCACGCCCTCCTCGCCCGACACGACGATGTCCTCGAACAGCTCGAGGAAGTCGAACCGGTCCAGGGCCACCGGGAACAGGTCGGCGGACCAGTTCGTCAGCGCGAACAGGGGCACCTCGGCCGCGTGCAGCTCGCGCAGGATCTGCACGCTGCCTGCGATCTCGCCGACGAGCGAGGCGCCGAAGTGCGCGCGGTAGGCGACGATCTCCTCGGCGTAGTGCGGGTGTGACGCCAGCGCGACCTGCTCCGCCTCGTCGAGCCCGCGCCCGGCGTCGTTGGCGTGGTTCCAGGCGGCGAAGTCGAAGTCATGGTCCGCCACGAAGGCGCGAGCCCTCTCGGCACCGACCGCTACCTCGACGGCACGCACCGGGTCCCAGGAGATCAGGACGTTGCCCAGGTCGAAGACGACGGCATCGGCAGGTCGCGGCACGAGGTCGTCGGACATGGTCACTCGGCGGTGAGGGCGTCGCGCATCGGGACGAGCTTGGCGTCGGACTCGGCGACCTCGGACTCCGGGTCCGAACCGGCGACGATCCCGCAGCCGGCGAACAGCCGCATGGCCGAGGCGTCCTCGCGCTCGAAGGCACCGCACCGCAGGGCGATACCCCATTCCCCGTCGCCGGTGGCGTCCATCCAGCCGACCGGACCGGCATAGCGTCCGCGGTCCATCTCCTCGAGCTCGCTGATGAGCGCGTCGGCAGCGGCCGAGGGCGTGCCGCAGACGGCGGCGCTCGGGTGCAGCGACGCGGCGAGGGTCAGCGACGTTGCGTGGTCGGCGAGCACACCGGCGACATCGGTCGCCAGGTGCATGACGTTCGACAGGTGGAGGACGAACGGCGCCTCGGGCACGTTCATCGACGAGCAGTGCGGGCGCAGGGCGTCGGCGACGGACCGGACGGCGTACTCGTGCTCCTCGAGGTCCTTGCTCGAGCGCGCCAGCGACGCCGCCAGGGCGAGGTCGTGCTCGTCGTCACCGGTGCGGCGGATGGTCCCGGCGAGGACCCGCGACGTGACCAGGCCCTTCTCGAGGCGAACGAGCATCTCGGGCGTCGCGCCCACGAGCCCGTCGACGGCAAAGACCCAGGTCGTGTCGTAGCGCTCGGCCAGCCGGGTCAGCAGCCAGCGCGGGTCGATCGGCGCCTCGGCGCTGACCCTGAGGTCACGCGCCAGGACCACCTTGTCGAGGCTGCCGCCGGTGATGCGCTCGACCGCGCGCTCCACGGCGCCGGCCCACTGCGCCGGAGGCAGCGCACCGTCCGCGAACGCCACCCCGGACGGCTCACGAGGCTGTGACTGCTGGGGTATGACGGGCGTGGGCAGCTCGTCGCCGGTCCCGATGGTGGTCACCCACCATCGACCGTCCCGCGCACCGACGACGACCTCGGGGACGACGAGGGTGGCGCCGGACGGTGAGCCCGCGGCATACGAGATGGACCCGAAGGCGACCGGTCCCGTGCCGGGCAGGGCGACGTCGTTGCGCACGACCGCGCCGTCGACGACGTCGCGCCACCACGCCTCGGCCCGCTCGAACCGGTCGGGACCGACAGCGGTGAACTCCAGCGCGCGACCCCACCCGACCAGACCCTCACCGCGGCGCACCCAGCTGAACAGCTCGGTCGGGTCGACGCGGTCGGGCAGGAGGGAGAGCAGCATGCCGGGGTCGTGCAGTGCCACGGTTCGGGCGACCACGGGCGAGCCGTGGGGTCGGCTCGCAGGCTGGGGCGTGGGAAGGCTGGTCATGTCGGGGAAAGCCTACGGCGCACCCACCTCCACCCGGCGGGAGGTGGGCGTGAGCCCGCGCGCGATGGGCGACAGCAGCCGCGGGGAGAGGGCGCCGGGCCGGATGGGAGGATGGCGACCATGACCCGCGCCAGCCTCGACAAGGATCCCCGCGACGTCGCCGCGATGTTCGACGACGTGGCCGGCAAGTACGACCTCACCAACGACGTCCTCTCCCTGGGCCAGGACCGGCTGTGGCGACGGGCAGTCCTCAAGGCGGTGGCCGCCCAGCCCGGCGAGACCGTGCTGGACATCGCCGCGGGCACGGGCACGAGCAGCGAGCCGTTCGCCGACCACGGTGTCAACGTCGTGCCGGCCGACTTCTCCCTCGGCATGCTGAGGGTGGGCAACCGGCGGCGTCCGGACCTGGGCTTCACGGCGGCCGACGCGATGCGGCTTCCCTTCGCGGGCAACAGCTTCGACGCGGTGACGATGTCGTTCGGCCTGCGCAACGTCTCAGGGGTCGAGGGGGCGCTGGCGGAGTTCCTGCGGGTGACCAGGCCCGGTGGCAGGCTCGTGGTCTGCGAGTTCAGCCAGCCGGTCAACGGCGCGTTCCGCAAGGTATACAGCGAGTACCTCATGCGGTCGCTGCCCCCCATCGCGCGCAAGGTCAGCAGCAACCCCGAGTCCTACGTCTACCTGGCCGAGTCGATCCAGGCCTGGCCCGCGCAGCGCGAGCTGGGGGAGCGCATCGCCGCGGCCGGTTGGAGCGAGGTCGGCTGGCGCAACCTGACGGGCGGCATCGTCGCGCTGCACCGAGCGACGAAGCCGGCGTGACGGGCGAGGGGTAAGGGTCGCCTTACTGGTGACCGGACGGCGGGTCGGGAATAGACTCCGCAGTTGAAGTTCGTGAAGACGTTCACAAGCGGGTGAGGCAGGCGTGACAGACACCATCAGCGAGGCCGCCGGAGGCATCTCTGCGAGCGGGGCTCCCACGGAGACGGCCGACGTCATCGTCGTCGGTGCCGGTCCTGCGGGGTCGGCCACCGCGGCATACCTCGCCATGGCGGGGCTCGACGTCCTCGTCCTCGAGAAGACGAGCTTCCCCCGCGAGAAGGTGTGTGGCGACGGGCTCACCCCCCGCGCGGTCAAGGAGCTCATCACCCTCGGCATCCCCACGCCCGAGGACGACGGCTGGATCAAGAACCACGGCCTGCGGATCATCGGCGGCGGCATGCGGCTGTCCCTGCCCTGGCCCGACCTCGCGAGCTTCCCGCCCTACGGCCTGGTCCGCACGCGGCAGGACTTCGACGACATCCTCGCCAAGCACGCGGTGAAGCACGGCGCGCGGCTGCGCGAGTCCACGAACGTGACCGGTCCCATTCTCGACTCCAAGGGCGCGATCGTGGGCGTGACCGCCAAGGCGGTCGACGAGAAGGGCCGGTCGACCGGCCCCGAGCTCCGGTATGCCGCGCCGCTGGTCGTCGCTGCGGATGGCAACTCCTCGAGGTTGTCCCTGTCGATGGGCCGCGAGAAGCGCGAGGACCGTCCGATGGGCGTGGCCGTACGCACCTACTACACGAGCCCCCGCCACGACGACGACTACCTCGAGTCCTGGCTCGAGCTGTGGTCCACCGACGACAACGGCAAGAAGGTGCTGCTGCCCGGGTACGGCTGGATCTTCGGCGTCGGCGACGGGACCTCCAACGTCGGCCTCGGGATCCTCAACACCTCCAGCGCCTTCGGCAAGACCGACTACAAGGACGTCATGCGTCGCTGGGTCGCGACAATGCCCGAGGACTGGACCTACAACGACGAGACGATGGTCGGCCCGATCCGTGGCGCGGCGCTGCCCATGGGCTTCAACCGGCAGCCGCACTACGACAACGGGCTGCTGCTCGTCGGTGACGCGGGCGGCATGGTCAACCCGTTCAACGGCGAGGGCATCGCCTACGCGATGGAGTCCGGGCGCCTGGCCGCCGAGGTGATCGCGCAGGCGTTCGCGCGCGGCACCGACGCCCAGCGCGAGCGCGTCCTCCAGTCCTACCCCAAGGTCATGGCTGACGCGCTGGGCGGCTACTACACGCTCGGCCGCTACTTCGCGAAGATGATCGGCAACCCCGAGATCATGCGTCTGGCCACCAAGTACGGGCTGCCCCGCACCACCTTGATGAAGTTCCTCCTGAAGGTGATGGCCAACCTCGCCGAGCCGCACGGCGGCGACGCGAGCGACCGCCTGATCACCGCCCTGTCCAAGATGGCGCCGGACGCATGACCCGGCGTGCATTCTCTGGCGGCGCCCCTAGGATTGGGCCGCACCGCAAGGATGTGACCGGTGCCACAGTCGGCAGGGACGACGACGGCAGCACCCACGGCAGTAGCAACCACAGAAAGGGAGTGGCACGGCGATGAGCAACCCCTACGTCCCGTTGCTTTTCCTGTTGGCCATCGGTGGCGGCTTCGCCGTCTTCTCGGTCGGCGCCGCGGCCGTCTCGGGCCCCAAGCGCTACAACCGCGCCAAGCTGGACGCCTACGAGTGCGGCATCGAGCCGACCCCCCACGCCGTCGGCGGTGGACGCGTGCCGATCAAGTACTACCTGACCGCAATGCTCTTCATCATCTTCGACATCGAGTCGGTGTTCCTCTACCCGTTCGCGGTGGCCTTCAACCAGCTCGGCCTGTTCGCGCTCGTGGAGATGGTGCTGTTCATCCTGACCGTGTTCGTGGCCTACGCGTACGTGTGGCGCCGCGGCGGCCTCGAGTGGGACTGACGAGGGACTAGGACCAACCAATGGGAATCGAAGAGAAGCTGCCCGCCGGCTTCCTGCTGACCACTGTCGAGCAGGTCGCCGGCTACATGCGCAAGAGCTCGGTCTGGCCGGCCACGTTCGGCCTCGCCTGCTGCGCCATCGAGATGATGGCCGTCGGCACGCCCGACTACGACATCGCCCGGTTCGGGATGGAGCGGTTCTCCGCGACGCCGCGCCAGGCCGACCTGATGATCGTCGCCGGTCGCGTGAGCCAGAAGATGGCACCCGTGGTCCGCCAGGTCTACGACCAGATGCCCGAGCCCAAGTGGGTCATCTCGATGGGCGTCTGCGCGAGCTCCGGCGGCATGTTCAACAACTACGCGATCGTGCAGGGCGTCGACCACATCATCCCCGTCGACGTCTACCTGCCCGGCTGTCCTCCCCGCCCCGAGATGCTGCTCAACGCGATCATCACGCTGCACGAGCAGATCCAGGGCTCCAAGCTCGGCGTCAACCGCGTGGCCGCGGCGCGTGCTGCTGAGGCGGCTGCGCTGTCCGCGACGCCGACCCACCAGATGACCGGCCTGCTCGCCCAGGGCGCCGGCAGCGGCCACACCCACGCGCACGGCCACCTGCACGGGACCGACGTGACGCAGGGCGGTGTCGCATGAGCGAAGAGAAGAAGGACGCTCCCGACCAGCCGGCCCCCGAAGCGGCTGCGGCCACGATCGGCGTCCAGCCCGGCGAGGTCGTCGACCGCGCGGACGACGAGCGCCTGCCTGCGGCCCCCGGTACCACTCCCGATCCCGTCGTCGTCGGCGAGCGCCGCGGCATGTTCGGCGCGACCGACACCGGTGACACCACCGGCTACGGCGGCATGGTCAGCCCGATCCGGTTTCCCGGTGCGGCGGTCCGTCCCTACGGCAGCTACTTCGACACCATCGCCGACCAGCTCGAGCGTGGCCTGAACGGCGGCACCGCCTCCTATGCCGAGGCCGTCGAGCGGGTCGTCGTCGACCGCGGCGAGATGACCCTCTTCATCCGACGCGAGCACCTGCCGGCCGTCGCCCGCTCCCTGCGCGACGACCCGTCGCTGCGCTTCGAGATGTGCACGGGCGTCTCCGGCGTGCACTACCCGAGCGAGTCCGGCCGCGAGCTGCACGCCGTCTACCACTTCCTGTCCATCACCCACGGCGGTCGCCGGGTCCGCGTCGAGGTCACCGCACCCGACGACGACCCGCACATCCCGTCGATCGTCGAGATCTACCCGGCGAACGACTGGCACGAGCGCGAGACCTGGGACATGTTCGGCATCGAGTTCGACGGTCACCCGTCACTCACCCGCATCCTCATGCCCGACGACTGGCCGGGCCACCCGCAGCGGAAGGACTACCCCCTCGGCGGTATCCCCGTCGAGTACAAGGGCGCCACCGTCCCCCCGCCGGACCAGCGGAGGTCTTACAGCTGATGACTGCCAACTCACTCAAGGACAAGGACATCTACGCGACCTCGGGCGCCGACGCGGCGGCCTCAGCGGGTGCGCACGTCTTCAACGCCACCGGTGGCGACTGGGACCAGCTGGTCGACGAGGCCGCTGCCCTCCACGAGGAGCGGATCGTCGTCAACATGGGGCCGCAGCACCCGTCGACGCACGGCGTGCTCCGCCTCATCCTCGAGCTCGACGGCGAGACGGTGACCGAGACCCGCGCGGGGATCGGCTACCTGCACACCGGCATCGAGAAGAACATGGAGTTCCGCACCTGGACCCAGGGCGTGACGTTCTGCACCCGCATGGACTACCTCACGCCGTTCTTCAACGAGGCCGTGTTCTGCCTCGGGGTCGAGAAGCTGCTCGGCATCACCGACCAGATCCCCGAGCGCGCCAGCGTCATCCGGGTCCTCATGATGGAGCTCAACCGGATCACCTCCCACCTCGTCGCCCTGGCGACCGGTGGCATGGAGATGGGTGCCACCACCGTCATGACGGTCGGGTTCCGCGAGCGCGAGCGGATCCTGTCGATCTTCGAGATGGTCACCGGCCTGCGCATGAACAACGCGTTCATCCGTCCCGGCGGTGTCGCCCAGGACCTGCCGCCTGGCGCCATCGACAAGGTGCGCGACACGATTCCGTTGGTGCGCAAGGGACTTGGCGAGCTCGAGCTCCTGCTCAACGAGAACCCCATCCTCAAGGGCCGCACCGTCGACGTCGGCTACCTCGACCTCTCGGGCTGCATGGCGCTGGGCATCACCGGCCCGATGCTGCGCTCGACCGGTCTGCCCCACGACCTGCGCAAGCTGGACCCCTACTGCGGCTACGAGACCTACGACTTCGAGGTCATCACGCGCACGGAGTCCGACGCCTACGCCCGGCTGCGGATCCGCATCGACGAGATGTACGAGTCCCTCAAGATCGCCGAGCAGTGCATCGACCGGCTCCAGTCCGAGGCCGGCCCGGTCATGGTCGAGGACAAGAAGATCGCCTGGCCCGCACAGCTGGCCATCGGCGGCGACGGCATGGGCAACAGCCTCGACCACATCCGCGAGATCATGGGCACCTCGATGGAGTCCCTCATCCACCACTTCAAGCTGGTGACCGAGGGCTTCCGGGTCCCCCCGGGCCAGGCGTATGCCGCGGTGGAGAGCCCCAAGGGCGAGCTCGGCTGCCACGTGGTGTCCGACGGCGGCACGCGCCCCTACCGTGCGCACTTCCGCGACCCGTCGTTCAACAACCTTCAGGCCACGGCCGTGATGTGCGAAGGCAGCCAGATCGCCGACGTCATCGTCGCCGTCGCCTCGATCGACCCCGTCATGGGAGGCGTGGACCGCTGATGGAGCACTACGGGATCCAGACGGCGGCAGGGCACCTGACCGTCGCTCCAGAGTCCAAGGAGCCGTATGCCGCCGACGTGCTGGCCGGTCTCCACGAGGACGCTGCGCTGGTCGTCGCGAAGTACCCGCAGAAGCGTTCGGCGCTGCTGCCGCTGCTGCACCTCGTGCAGTCGGTCGACGGCTACGTCACGGGTCGGGGCATCGACTTCTGCGCCGAGGTCCTCGACCTGAGCACCGCCGAGGTCTCGGGTGTCGCGACGTTCTACACGCAGTACAAGCGGCACCCCAACGGCGAGTACACCGTCGGCATCTGCACCAACACCCTCTGCGCGATCATGGGCGGCGACCAGATCTGGGACGAGGTCTCCGAGCACCTCGGCATCGGTCATGACGAGACGACGCCGGACGGCAAGGTCACCCTCGAGCGGGTCGAGTGCAACGCGGCCTGCGACTTCGCCCCGGTGGTGATGGCCAACTGGGAGTTCTTCGACAACCAGACTCCCGAGTCGACCAAGCAGCTGGTGGACGACCTGCGCTCCGGCAAGGACGTCAAGCCCAGCCGCGGCCCCGACAAGGTGTGTTCCTTCAAGCAGGTCTCGCGCGTCCTCGCCGGTTTCCACGACGGCCTCGCGGATGAGGGCGTGGGCGCCGGCCCCGCATCGCTGGAGGGCCTGAGGATCGCCAACGAGCGCGGCTGGACCGCGCCGGACGGCGACGCCGGCGAGGCCGGCGAGACGCCCAAGGAGGAGCACGCCCCCGAGGCGACGTCCGACGAGGTGGCGCCGGGACGGCATACCTCCACCGACTCGACGGCCAACGAGCCCGACGAGGTGGTCGACGACAAGCCGGCCACCCTCTTCGACGAGACCACCAAGGCAGATGGAAAGGACGAGGCATGAGCACCACGCTGACCCCGATCCTCACGAAGTTCTGGGACGACCCCCAGTCGTGGACGCTGGAGACCTACGAGCGCAACGAGGGCTACCAGGCGCTGAAGAAGGCGCTGGGCATGAAGCCCGCCGACCTCGTCCAGATGACCAAGGACTCCGGGCTGCGCGGCCGTGGTGGCGCAGGCTTCCCGACCGGCATGAAGTGGGGCTTCCTGCCCCCGCCGGACGGCGGCCCCCGCTACCTCGTGGTCAACGCCGACGAGTCCGAGCCGGGCACCTGCAAGGACATCCCGCTGATGATGGCGGCGCCGCAGTTCCTCATCGAGGGTGTGGCGATCACGTCGTTCGCGATCGGCTGCAACCACGCCTTCATCTACCTGCGCGGCGAGGTCGTGCACGTCTACCGCCGCCTGCTGCGCGCGGTGGAGGAGGCGTATGCCGCGGGCTACCTCGGCAAGAACATCCAGGGTTCGGGGTTCGACCTCGACGTGACCGTGCACGCCGGTGCCGGTGCCTACATCTGTGGCGAGGAGACTGCGCTGCTCGACAGCCTCGAGGGGCGTCGCGGCCAACCGCGCCTCAAGCCGCCGTTCCCGGCCGTGGCGGGTCTCTACGCCCGCCCGACCGTGGTCAACAACGTCGAGTCGATCGCCTCGGTGCCGCCGATCCTGCTCCATGGCGCGGACTGGTTCTCGGGCATGGGCACGGAGAAGTCGCAGGGCTTCGGCATCTTCAGCCTCTCCGGCCACGTCAAGCGTCCCGGCCAGTACGAAGCACCGCTCGGCATCACGCTGCGCGAGCTGCTCGACCTGGCCGGTGGCATGCGCGACCCCAACAAGAAGCTCAAGTTCTGGACGCCGGGTGGTTCGTCCACGCCGTTGTTCACCGACGAGCACCTCGACACCCCGCTCGACTTCGAGTCAGTGGCCGCCGCCGGCTCGATGCTCGGCACCAGGGCCCTGCAGATCTTCGACGAGACGACCTGCGTGGTCCGGGCGGTCGACCGCTGGACCGACTTCTACAAGCACGAGTCCTGTGGCAAGTGCACCCCGTGCCGTGAGGGCACCTGGTGGCTCAAGCAGATCCTCGGCCGGCTCGAGCACGGACAGGGGTCCGAGGAGGACCTCGAGAAGCTGCTCGACATCTGTGACAACATCCTCGGCCGCAGCTTCTGCGCCCTGGGTGACGGCGCGACCAGCCCGATCACCAGCAGCATCCAGTACTTCCGCGAGGAGTACCTCGCCCACCTGACGCACGGCGGCTGCCCGTTCGACCCACGAGACTCCACCCTGTTCGCAAAGGATGCGGTGTCCGCATGAGCGTGACCACGAGCCCCAGCGCCGGCGGCAACGCCGTCAGCACCGGGGGCAACGCCTCGGCACCCCCGGCCGCCGACCTGGTGACCCTCACCATCGACGGTGTCTCGGTGTCGGTCCCCAAGAACACGCTGGTGATCCGGGCCGCCGAGGAGGTCGGCGTCGAGATCCCGCGGTTCTGCGACCACCCGCTCCTCGAGCCGGTCGGCGCCTGCCGCCAGTGCCTCGTCGACATCGCCACCCCCGGCCCGGACGGCACCCTGCGACCGATGCCCAAGCCGCAGGCCTCCTGCACCATCACGGCCACCGAGGGCATGGAGGTCAAGACCCAGATGACCTCCCCGGTCGCCGACAAGGCGCAGCAGGGCGTGATGGAGCTGCTGCTCATCAACCACCCGCTCGACTGCCCGGTCTGCGACAAGGGTGGCGAGTGTCCCCTGCAGAACCAGGCCATGAGCAACGGTCGCGCGAAGTCCCGTTTCGAGGACGTCAAGCGCACCTATCCCAAGCCGATCAACATCTCCTCGCAGGTGCTGCTCGACCGCGAACGCTGTGTCCTGTGCGCCCGCTGCACCCGCTTCTCCGACCAGATCGCGGGTGACCCGTTCATCGCCCTGGTCGAACGCGGTGCCCTCCAGCAGGTCGGCATCTACCAGGAGCAGCCGTTCGAGTCCTACTTCTCGGGCAACACCGTCCAGATCTGCCCCGTGGGCGCGCTGACCGGTGCTGCCTACCGCTTCCGCAGCCGCCCGTTCGACCTGATGTCGACCAAGAGCGTCTGTGAGCACTGCGCGTCCGGCTGCTCGATCCGCACCGACCACCGCCGCGGCGCGGTGCTGCGGCGGATGGCCATCAACGACGTGGCTGTCAACGAGGAGTGGAACTGCGACAAGGGTCGCTGGGCCTTCCAGTACGCCAGCACCGGCGATCGGTTCGACTACCCGATGGTGCGTGACCAGGACGGCGAGCTCCAGGTCGCCTCGTGGCCCGAGGCGCTGGCCGCCGCTGCCGCAGGACTGCGCGCCTCCAAGGGTGTCGGGGTGCTGACCGGTGGACGCGTGTCCGTCGAGGACGCCTACGCCTACGGCAAGTTCGCCCGGGCCGTGCTCGCGACCAACGACATCGACTTCCGCGCCCGCCCGCACTCGGCGGAGGAGGCCGACTTCCTCGCGTCCACGGTGGTCGCCACCGGTCCGGATGGCGACGCGGTCACCTACGCCGACCTCGAGGCCGCCAAGACCGTCGTCCTGGTCGGCTTCGAGCCCGAGGAGGAGAGCCCGATCGTCTTCCTGCGGCTGCGCAAGGCAGTGCGCCGCACCAAGACGGCCGTGTATGCCGTGGCGCCCTTCGAGACGCGCGGCCTCACCAAGCTGAACGGCACCCTCATCCCGGCCGCACCGGGCACCGAGGCCGAGGTGCTGCGTGCCCTGGCCGACGGGGTCACCGGTGACGGGGCAGCCGCACGCGCGGCCCAGGCCCTCGAGCAGCCGGGCGCCATCGTGATCGTGGGCGAGCGCCTCGCCACCGTCCCCGGCGCACTGTCAGCGGCAGCCGCGCTGGCCACGTCGGACAACGTCCGCCTGGCCTGGGTGCCGCGTCGGGCCGGTGAGCGCGGCGCGCTCGAGGCCGGCGCGTTGCCGACCATGCTGCCCGGCGGCCGCCTGGTCGCCGACGCAGCCGCTCGTGAGCGGGTCGCCGAACTGTGGGACGTCGTCGGCCTCCCGGACGTGCCCGGCCGCGACGGTGCCGGCATCCTCCGAGCCGCCACGACCGGCTCGGTCAACGCCTTGGTCGTCGGTGGCGTGGATGCAGCCGACCTGGCCAGCCCGCACACCGAGGAAGCCCTCGCCAAGACCTTCGTGGTCTCGCTCGACTTCCGGCCCTCGTCGGTGACCGCCGTGGCCGACGTCGTGCTCCCGGTCGCTCCGCACGCGGAGAAGGGCGGGACGTTCGTCGACTGGGAGGGACGTCCGCGGGCCTTCGAGGCTGCGCTGGACAGCGCCGCCCAGTCCGACTTCCGCGTCCTGGACATGCTCGCCTCCGAGATGGGTGCCTTCCTGGGCACCCGCACGCTCGGGGAGATCCGCCGCGAGATGACGGCACTCGGCCCGGCGACGGGCGAGCGCGCCGCTGCCCCGTCGGTGCAGGTCGGCGACCTGCCGAGTGCAGGGGCGGGCGAGCTCGTGCTGGCGACCTGGCACCACCTGCTCGACCGTGGTTCGCTGCAGGACGGCGAGCCGTTCCTCGCAGGCACGGCTGCCAAGGCGTTCGCCCGCGTGTCCGCCGCGACCGCCGAGTCCTTCGACCTCGTCGACGGCGACACGGTCACCGTGTCCACCGCCGCCGGCTCGGTGTCGGCGCCGGTCGCGGTCACCGCAGGCATGGTCGACCACGTCGTCTGGCTGCCGACCAACTCCGACGGCTCCACCGTCCGTGCCGCCCTGGGGGCGGTCGCCGGTGACGTCGTGACCCTCACGAAGGGAGGCGCCCAGTGAGCACCCTGACGTATGCCGCGGACGCCGTCGCCGGCATACCGCACCTCGCGGTCGGGCTCGGGGCCTCGGCGCCCTTCGCCGACAACCCGAGCGCGGACTTCAGCGACACCCCGTGGTGGCTGCACCTGGTGAAGGCGCTGCTCGTCTTCGTCTTCCTGCTGGTCAACACCCTCGTCGTCATCTGGTTCGAGCGCCGCGTGATCGGCCGGATGCAGCAGCGTCCGGGCCCCAACCGCACCGGGCCGTTCGGCCTGCTGCAGACCCTCGCCGACGGCGTGAAGCTGGCCCTCAAGGAGGACCTCACGCCCAAGAACGCCGACAAGGTCGTCTTCGCGCTGGCCCCCGCCATCGCGGGTGCGATGGCCTTCGTGTCGTTCGCGATCATCCCCATGGGGCCGACCGTCTCGATGTTCGGTCACCGGACTCCGTTGCAGCTGACCGACATCCCCGTTGCCGTGCTGCTGGTGCTCGCGGTGGCCGGTGTCGGGGTCTACGGCATCGTGCTGGCCGGCTGGTCCTCGGGCTCGACCTACCCGCTGCTCGGTGGGCTGCGCTCCACCGCCCAGGTCATCTCCTACGAGATCGCCATGGGCCTGTCCCTCGTCGCGGTGTTCCTCTACAGCGGGTCGATGTCGACCTCGCAGATCGTCGGCGCGCAGAAGAGCCTCTGGTACATCCTGCCGCTGGTGCCCAGCTTCCTGGTCTACGTCGTCACCATGGTCGGCGAGACCAACCGTCTGCCGTTCGACCTCGCCGAGGGCGAGGGCGAGCTGACCGGTGGCTTCCACACCGAGTACTCGTCGCTGAAGTTCGCCATGTTCTTCCTCGGTGAGTACGTCAACATGTTCACCGTCTCGGCCCTGGCCACGACGATGTTCCTCGGTGGCTGGATGGCCCCTCCCGGCATCGCGGCCATCAACGACGGCATGTTCAACCACGGCTGGTGGGGCCTGCTCTGGTTCGTCATCAAGCTCTGGCTCTTCATGTTCTTCTTCGTCTGGCTGCGCGGCTCGCTGCCCCGTGTCCGCTACGACCAGTTCATGCGGTTCGGCTGGAAGTTCCTCATCCCCGTCACGCTCACCTGGGTGGTGGTCGCTTCGTTCATGAAGGCCAGCCAGCTCGGCTTCATCCACGGGCCGAGCGTCACCTTCCGCGGCCGGGAGTTCCCCGTCCTCAGCATCGCCTTCGTCGTCATCCTCGCCGGGGCGGTCCTGGTCATCGCCTGGCTGCGTGACAACCGCAAGATCGAACAGGACGCCATCCGCAACATGCCCCCGCCGGAGGAGATCGACCCCTTCGCCGGCGGCTACCCGGTGCCCCCGCTGCCCGGGCAGCGGCTCAAGGAGCCGTCGCTCGCGATCGGCGAGCGCGCCACCGACAAGGAGGAGGCCACTCGTGGCTGACGACCAGAAGAAGCCCGGGTTCCTCGCGGACCTCTTCGCTCCCGTCGGCGGGTTCGGCGTCACGTTCGCCACGATGTTCCGCAAGCTGGAGACCGAGGAGTACCCCGAGGAGAAGCGGCCGACCCAGCCGCGGTTCCACGGACGTCACCAGCTCAACCGGCACGCCGACGGGCTCGAGAAGTGCGTCGGGTGCGAGCTGTGCGCCTGGGCCTGCCCGGCTGACGCGATCCTCGTCGAAGGCGCCTCGAACGACGACTCCGAAGGCGGCTCCGGCCGGTTCTCCCCCGGTGAGCGTTACGGCCGCGTCTACCAGATCAACTACCTGCGCTGCATCTTCTGCGGGCTGTGCATCGAGGCCTGCCCGACCCGGGCGCTGACGATGACCAACTTCTACGAGCTGGCCGACAACAACCGTGCCGACCTCATCTTCACCAAGGAGCAGCTGCTCGCGCCGCTCTCCGAGGGCATGCTCCCGGCTCCGCACCCGATGGTCGAGGGCCTCGAGGAGCGCGACTACTACCTGGGCAAGGTGGCCCGCGCCACGCCCGACCAGGAGGAGTGGGCGGCAGCACACGCCGCCGAGGGTGGTGAGTCCGCATGACCAGCCTCGGTGAGCAGATCATGTTCTGGGTCCTCGCGCCGATCAGCGTGCTCGGCGCACTCGGCCTGATCTTTGCCAAGAAGGCCGTCCACGCCGCGCTCGGCATGGCTCTGGTGATGATCAACCTCGGCATCTTCTACATCGCGGAGGAGGCTGAGTTCCTCGGCATCATCCAGATCTTCGTCTACACCGGCGCGGTCATGATGCTGTTCCTCTTCGTGCTGATGCTCGTCGGCGTCGACTCCTCGGACTCCCTCGTCGAGACCCTCAAGGGCCAGAAGTGGGCGAGCCTCCTGCTCGCGTTCGGACTGGCCGGCCTGCTCTTCACCGCCATCGGCCGGGCCGAGTTCGGACCGATGAAGGGCTTGTCGGGCATCAACGACAGCACGGGCAACGTCTCGGGCGTCGCGGACCTGATCTTCGGCAAGTACGTCTGGACGTTCGAGATCACGTCGGCCCTGCTCATAACGGCCGCCCTGGGCGCCATGGTGCTGGCCCACCGCGAGCGCATCGGCACCAAGCCCAGCCAGCGCGCGTGGTCCGAGCGCCGCGTCCTCGAGAACCGCAACGTCGCAGGCCTTCCTGCTCCGGGTGTCTACGCCCGCAGCAACGCGGTCGACACCCCGGCGCTGCTGCCCGACGGGTCGCCGAGCGAGCTGTCCGTGTCGCGGGTGCTCACCGCCCGTGAGCAGAACGTCGCGCCTGCACGCCACATCGAGTTCGAACACGACACGGAGCACGAGATCGAGGAGGGCTCGCAGCGATGAACCTCGTCAACTACATCTACCTCGCGACCCTACTGTTCGCGATCGGTGGTGCGGCAGTCCTCATGCGGCGCAACGCCATCATCGTGTTCATGGGTGTCGAGCTGATGCTCAACTCGACCAACCTGATGTTCGTGACGTTCTCCCGGATGCGCGGCAACCTCGACGGCCAGGTGATCGCCCTGTTCGTCATGGTGGTCGCCGCTGCCGAGGTCGTCGTGGGCCTGGCCATCATCATGGCCATCTTCCGTGCCCGCCGGTCGGCCTCGGTCGACGACGCCAACCTGCTGAAGCTGTAGAAGGAGCCACCAGGTGACCTCCCTCGCCCACCTCGCCGCCGCTGATGGGGCCGCAACAGCGGCCACCGGCGTCACGGCATACGCCTGGCTCTTGGTAGCCCTCCCGCTGCTCGGTGCTGCCGTGCTGCTGTTCGGTGGCCGCGCCACCGACAAGTGGGGGCCGCTGTTCGCCGTCGCGATGTCGTGGGCGGCCTTCGTCGTCGGCCTCGTCGTCTGGATCTCGATGCTCGGTCGCGGCGCCGAGGAGCGTGCCGCGCACCTGCACCTGTTCAACTGGGTGCCGGCGGGGTCGTTCAACCTCGACGCAGGGATGCTCGTCGACCAGCTGTCGGTGACCTTCGTGCTGCTGGTGACCTTCGTCGGGTCGCTGATCCACGTGTACTCGCTCGGCTACATGGATCACGACCCCGACAAGCGCCGGTTCTTCGCCTACCTCAACCTGTTCGTGGCCGCGATGCTGCTGCTGGTGCTGGCCGACTCCTACCTGCTGCTCTACGTCGGCTGGGAAGGCGTGGGTCTGGCGTCCTACCTGCTCATCGGGTTCTGGAACCACAACCCCACCTACGCCACCGCCGCCAACAAGGCGTTCGTCGTCAACCGCGTCGGTGACTTCGGCCTGTCCGTCGGGATCATGGTCATGTTCGCGGCCTTCGGCACGGTCACCTTCGCGGGCGTCCAGGAGGCCGCCAAGGGCGGTGCGGGCGAGGGTGTGCTCACGGCGATCGGCCTGCTGCTGCTGCTCGGTGCCTGCGGCAAGTCGGCTCAGTTCCCGCTGCAGAGCTGGCTCGGCGACGCGATGGCCGGCCCGACCCCGGTGTCCGCGCTGATCCACGCGGCGACCATGGTCACCGCCGGCGTCTACCTCGTGGTGCGCAGCAGCTTCATCTTCGACAACGCGCCCAACGCCCAGCTGGCGGTCGTCGCCGTGGGTGCCGTGACGCTGATCTTCGGAGCCATCGTCGGCTGCGCCAAGGACGACATCAAGAAGGCACTGGCTGCTTCGACCATGTCGCAGATCGGCTACATGATGCTCGCCGCCGGCCTCGGCCCGGTCGGCTACGCCTTCGCGATCTTCCACCTGCTGACCCACGGCTTCTTCAAGGCCGGCATGTTCCTCGGCGCAGGCTCGGTCATGCACGGCATGAACGACCAGGTCGACATGCGCCGCTTCGGTGGGTTGTCCGGCGCCATGAAGATCACCTGGCTGACCTTCGGGCTCGGCTGGCTCGCGATCCTCGGCGTGCCGCCGTTCTCGGGCTTCTGGTCCAAGGACAAGATCATCGAGGCGGCCTTCATCGGCGAGGGCTGGCGGCCGTGGGTGTTCGGCGGTGCCGCTCTCATCGGTGCCGGCATCACGGCCTTCTACATGTCCCGCCTGTTCTTCATGACCTTCCACGGCAAGAAGCGCTGGACCGACGACGTGCACCCCCACGAGTCGCCCCTCACCATGACCGTCCCGATGATCGTGCTCGCGGTGGGCTCGGCCCTGCTCGGCCTCGTCCTGTCGATCGGCGGGACGTTCACCTCCTGGCTCGAGCCGGTGGTGGGGGCACACGAGGGGGAGGAGCCGGTCCTGCCGGTGTGGCTGCTCATGACGCTGACCCTGCTGCTGGTCGCCGGCGGCATCGCCCTCGCGTGGATGCGCTACTGGCGCGACGAGGTGCCGCACGCCCAGCCCGCGGGCTCGCTCGTCACCCGTGCCGCGCGCCGTGACCTCTACCAGGACGACGTCAACGAAGGAGTCTTCATGCGACCCGGTGTCCACCTGACCCGGGCGCTGGTCTTCGCCGACAACCGCGGCGTCGACGGCGCGGTCGGTGGTCTGGCCGCCCTCGTCGGTGGCACGTCCAGCCGCCTGCGTCGCCTCCAGAACGGCTTTGCACGCTCGTACGCCCTGACGATGCTCGCCGGCGTCGTCGTGATCCTCGGTGCCATGTGGGTGATCCAGTGATGACGAACTTCCCCTGGCTGACCGTGATCGGGCTGATCCCGCTCATCGGTGCTGCCGTCGTGGCCGGGCTCCCGGCCGGGCTGACCGACCGGGCCAAGCACGTCGCCCTGGGCTTCTCGCTGGTCACGCTGGTGTTCGGCATCGCCGCCGCGCTCCAGTTCGACAACGGTTCGGGCGCGCAGTTCCAGCTCACCGAGCAGCACGAGTGGATCCCGCAGTTCGGGGTGTCCTACGCGCTGGGCGTCGACGGCATCGCGCTCGTCATGATCCTGATGGCCCTGGTGCTGACCCCCGTCTGCATCCTGGCCGCCTGGGACGACGTGCCCGAGGGCGGCAAACGCGAGAAGAACTACTTCGCGCTGATGCTGGTGCTGGCCACGTTCATGGTCGGCGTCTTCGCCGCCACCGACGTCTTCCTCTTCTACGTCTTCTTCGAGGCGATGCTCATCCCGGTGTACTTCCTGATCGGCTCCTTCGGGGGATCGCGCAGGCAGTATGCCGCGGTCAAGTTCCTGCTCTTCTCACTCGCGGGTGGGCTGGTCATGCTGGTGGGCGTCATCGCGCTCTACCACTACGGGCCGGGTGGGTCCGACGGCTTCCTCGTGTCCAAGCTCACCGGCCTGTCGCTGGGTGCGACGCCGGAGCGGCTGATGTTCGTGGCGTTCTTCATCGCGTTCGCCGTCAAGGCTCCGATGTGGCCCGTTCACACCTGGCTGCCCGACGCCGCCACCGAGGCGCGCCCCGCGACAGCAGTGCTGCTCGTCGGCGTGCTCGACAAGGTCGGCACCTACGGGATGATCCGGTTCTGCCTCCAGCTGTTCCCTGAGGCGTCCAAGTGGGCGACCCCGGTGGTGCTGACGCTGGCGGTCATCTCGATCCTCTACGGTGCGCTGCTGGCGATCGGCCAGACCGACATCATGCGACTGATCGCCTACACCTCGATCAGCCACTTCGGCTTCATCGTCCTGGGCATCTTCGCCCTGACGAAGACGGGCGGGGCGGGTTCCACGCTCTACATGCTCAACCACGGCTTCTCGACGGCGGCCCTGTTCCTCATCGGAGCCATGCTGGTCGCCCGTCGGGGCAGCAAGCGGATCCCCGACTTCGGTGGCTGGCAACGGATCACGCCCGGACTGGCCGGTGTCTTCCTGGTGGCCGGCCTGTCGGGCCTGGCCCTGCCCGGACTGAGCTCGTTCATCTCCGAGATCATGGTGCTCGTCGGGACGTTCCAGCGTTACCCGGTGCCCGCGGTCATCGCGACGGCAGGCATCGTGCTGGCGGCGCTCTACATCCTGCTCATGTACAAGCGGATGATGACCGGTCCCAGGCCGGAGCTCGATGCGCCGGTCCGCGACATCACGGTGCGGGAGAAGCTCGTCGTGGCCCCACTCATCGCGGCGTTCCTGGTGCTCGGGTTCTACCCCAAGCCCGCCCTCGACATGCTCAACCCGGCGGTGACCGCCACGTTGAAGCACGTCGGCGTGACCGACCCGAACCCCACCTCCGCTGCTGACGGGAGCACGAAGTAATGCCCGCCATGACGGTCCTGTCCCCGCCGATGCTCACGTCCGCCTTCAAGGCTGCCGACGTCGACTACGGCGCCATCGCCCCGATGCTCATCGTGGTCGCGGGAGCCATGATCGGCGTGCTCGTCGAGGCCTTCGCCCCGCGTCGGCTGCGGCACGCGATCCAGGTCAGCCTGGCCCTCGTGACGCTCGTCGCGGCCTTCGTCGTCCTCGTGGCGGTGTCGACCCAGGCGAGCCACCGCGGGGGCACGCTGGCCCAGGCGGTCATCATCGACGGCCCCGCGCTGTTCCTCCAGGGCGCGATCCTGGCGATGGCTGCCCTCGGCATCCTCACGATGGCCGAGAAGTTCGGCGGCCAGGGTGCGGATGCGTTCACCCCCATGGGTGCGGCCGTCCCCGGGTCGCCCCACGAGGCAGCAGCACTGCGCGCCGGGCTGGCGACCAGCGAGGTCTTTCCGCTGACCCTGTTCTCGGTCGTCGGCATGCTGCTGTTCCCTGCCGCGGGCGACCTCCTGACGATGTTCGTGGCGCTCGAGGTCCTGTCCCTCCCGCTCTACCTGCTGTGCGGGTTGGCCCGTCGTCGCCGGCTCCTGTCGCAGGAGGCCTCGCTCAAGTACTTCCTGCTCGGCGCCTTCAGCTCCGCGTTCTTCCTCTTCGGTGCGGCACTGCTCTACGGCTACGCCGGATCGCTCTACCTCGCCGACATCGCGACGGCGGTCAGCGCGGCCAACGGAGCGCTCGAGGGCCTGCTGCTGCCCGGGGTGCTCCTCGTCCTGATCGGCCTGCTGTTCAAGGTCGGCGCGGTGCCGTTCCACTCGTGGACCCCCGACGTCTACCAGGGTGCCCCCACCCCGGTGACCGGCTTCATGGCGGCGTGCACCAAGGTCGCCGCCTTCGGCGCGATCCTGCGCGTCGTCTACGTGGGCATCGAGGCCAACCGCTGGGACTGGCGTGGTGGGGTCATCGCCGTCGCCGCCCTGACGATGGTCGTGGGTGCGGTCCTGTCGGTCACCCAGACCGACGTCAAGCGGCTGCTCGCCTACTCCTCCATCGCGCACGCGGGCTTCATCCTCGTCGCCGTGCTGTCCTTCGACCGCACCGGCGTCTCGGGCACGATGTTCTACCTCGTCGCCTACGGCTTCATGACGATCGCCGGTTTCGCCGTGGTGTCCCTCGTGCGCCAGGGCGGCTCCGAGGCCTCCCACCTCTCGCAGTGGGCGGGTCTGGGTCGCAACCACCCCGTGGTCGCCGGGGTCTTCGCCTTCCTGCTGCTGGCGTTCGCGGGGATCCCCCTGACCTCCGGCTTCGCCGCGAAGTATGCCGCCTTCTCGCCGGCGATCAGCTTCGGCGGGCGTTCGGGGGTGGCCCTGGTCATCATCGGTGTCCTGTGCAGCGTGATCACGGCGTTCGTCTACGTCCGCCTGATCGTGCTCATGTACTTCACCGACCCGCCGGCAGGTGAGGCAGTGGTCGCCGAGACGGCCTCCCCGTTCACCACGATCGCGATCACGATCGGCACGCTCGTGACGCTCGCCCTCGGGGTGCTCCCGTCGCAGGCCCTCGACCTCGCCGAGCGGTCGTCGCAGTTCTTGGTGAAATGACACAACCTCGCCGGGCGAGCTCGACTCCTCCCGTCATCGTCCTGCCCGGCACGTCGGAACGGCTTTCAGCGCGCCTGCAGGTCGGTCTCGACGAGGTCGACGCGCTGTTGCGCCGCGAGGTCGACCACGACGACGACTTCATCGCCGAGGCGAACACCCACCTCATCGAGGCCGGGGGCAAGCGGTTCCGTCCGCTGCTGACCCTGCTGGCCTCCGAGCTGGGGACCGGCATCAACGCGGACGTCGTCGCCGCGGCGGCCGGGGTAGAGCTGACCCACGTCGCTTCGCTGTGCCACGACGACGTCATGGACGAGGCCGAGGTCCGTCGCGGCGCCCCCAGCGCCAATGCGAAGTACGGCAACTCCACCGCGATCCTCGTCGGCGACATGCTCTTCGGCACCGCGTCGTCGATCATCGCCGACCTCGGCGCCGTCGCGGTGAAGATCCAGGCCGAGACCTTCGTGCGCCTGTGCGCCGGACAGATCCGGGACGACCGCCCCAGCCCCAGCGGGCAGGACCCCGTCGACTACTACCTCGGGGTGCTGGCCGACAAGACCGGCGTCCTGATCGCGACGGCCGCACGCTACGGCGCGATGTTCTCGGGGTGTGACGAGCAGACCGTCGAGATCATGCGCGAGTACGGCGAACGGCTCGGCATGGCCTTCCAGCTCGCCGACGACCTCATCGACGTTTCGTCGGAGGCCGAGGACCTGGGCAAGACCCCCGGCACGGACCTGCGCGAAGGCAAGCGGACCCTTCCGGTGCTCTATGCCCTCGCCTCGACAGACCCCGCGGACGACCGGCTCCGCGAGCTGGTGCGGACCGAGCTGCGCGACCAGGCGCTGCTCGACGAGGCGCTCGGGCTGTTGCGCGTGCACCCGGCCATGGAGCAGGCCCGCGAACACACCGCCGCCGTGGCCAGAGCCGCCCAGGACGTCCTCGACCCGTTGCCCGACAGCGAGGCCAAGGCGGCGCTGCGGGCCCTGGCGACGAGCGTCGTCTCCCGCGTCGGCTGAGGTATGCCGCGGACCTGAGTCCGCGGCATACCTCCTTGCCGAGGTGGTCAGGCGCGGTGGATCTGGATGACTGCCGGGCGGGGCTGGCCCCCGCCGAGGTAGGGGAACTGGCTGCGCGGCACGGCGGGTGAGGCGCCGGTCGTCTCACCCGGGTGCTGGATGGCGGCCAGCACCGTCTGCTGGTCCCAGGTGACCAGTGGTCCGCAGCACTCGGAGTAGGCCGGCACCGACAGGAACTGCTGCAGGTGACCCTGGTGCGGGCCCGACAGCGGGAAGAGGTACATGCCGTCGCAGGCGCCGAGGGCGTTGCCGTCCGTGGCGATCCACATGTTGCCGTCGTGGTCGAAGGCGATGTTGTCGGGGCAGGAGATGGGCGAGACCTCGGACCGGTCGTAGCCGTTGAAGTAGGTCGTCGGGTCGTTCGGGTCACCGGCGATGAGCACGATCTTCCAGGTGAAGGTGGTCGTCGTGTCGTCGCCCAGGGCCGGCGTGATCTCGATGATGTGGCCGTGCTTGTTGTTGGCGCGCGGGTTGGCCTCGTCGATCTGGCTCGGCTGGCGGCTGGTGTTGTTGGTGCACACGACGTAGGTGCGGCCGTTGACCAGGTTGGGCTCGACGTCCTCGGGCCGGTCCATCTTCGTGGGGCCCACCTTGTCTGCGGCGAGCCGCGTCCAGATGAGCACCTCCTCGGCGGTGAACCCGGCGACCTGGCTCTGGTTGTCGACGACCAGGGGCAGCCACTGGCCGGAGCCGTCGCTGATGCCGTCCTCGAAACCGTCCCCGGTGAACTTCGCGACGTAGAGGTCGCCCGAGGACAGCAGCGTCAGGTTGTGCGCCCGTGCCTTGGGGGAGCTGCCGGGGCGGAACCGGCCGTGCGAGACGAACTTGTAGAGGTAGTCGAACCGCTCGTCGTCGCCCAGGTAGGCGACCACGCGGCCGTCGGGAGCAACGGTGACGTTGGCTCCCTCGTGCTTGAGCCGGCCGAGCGCGGTGTGCTTGACCGGGGTGGAGGACGGATCCGACGGGTCGAGCTCGACGATCCAGCCAAACCTGTTGACCTCATTGGGTTCCTGGGTCGCATCGAAACGGCTGTCCACCCGCTCCCAGCCGCGCCCCTTGGAACCCGTGAGGCCGTAGCGCTTGTAGGCGTCTGCCTGGTCGGCCGGGGCAGCTGCCGCGGAGAAGTAGCCGTTGAAGTTCTCCTCGCCGGACAGGACGGTTCCCCACGGGGTGAGGCCTCCCGAGCAGTTGCCGAACGTGCCGAGCACCCTGGTGCCGGAGACGTCCTTGCTGGTCCGGAGGAGCCGGTGGCCGGCAGCAGGGCCGTCGAAGTGGAACGGCGTGGTGGCGGTGACGCGACGGTTCGCCGCGGCGCCCTTCACGTGGCTCCACGGTGCGGTGGCGTTCGTGCGGCGCAGCTCGACGACCGACATCCCGTGCGCGGCCATGGTGATGCGGATCTGTTCGGGGGTGAGGGAGGCAGACCCGGTGTAGCCCCGGAACATGAGCTCGTCGTTGGTGTACTCGTTGTTGCACACCAGGGTCGCGTGGTTCTCGTCGCGGCCGCGAACCAACGTCGTGTAGTCGTTGTTGTAGCCGAACTGCCCCTCCTGCGCGGCCGCGCTCTGGTCCTCGAAGTCGAAGTCGGGAGCATCGGCCAGGATCGGGTCGCCCCACGCGATGATGGTCGACCACTCGAAGCCGTCGGGGATGACGACCTTGTCGGTGCCCGCCGGCTGGGGCGCGATGGCCGTGAAACCGAAGGGGGACTTGGTGCCGCCGGCGGTGGACGGCGCCGCGGGAGTCGACGCGGGCGCGGCGGCGGCGGACTGCACTCCGGCCAGGGTGCCGAGGCCGACGACCGCTGCGATCACGCCACTGCCCTTGAGGACCGCTCGCCGGGAGGCTCCGGCCGCGACGAGGTCGCCGAAGTAGCCGTTGCGGGTCTCGTTCGGGACGGGCTTGCTGCACGCGTCGTCGCACTTGAAGTGGCAGGTCATCGCGCTGCGGCCGCCCTGGTGGACAGTCAGGAGGGGGAGGGTGGTGCGCTCGGGCGAAACTGCTGACATTGAGGGTTCCTCCGGGTCTCGGGTCGCGCACGGGGCGCGGGCTCGCGCGGGAGGCGCGGTCACCGGCAAACCTAGGAACACGCGGCCGACTGTCGGGGGCGCGCAGGTGAAGGTCCGGTGACTTCCGGTGAACAGGAGGTACGCCGTCGATAGGGTCGCGTGTGTGACCCTCCTGTGGGACGCGGCGACCGCGGCCGTGCAACCTCCGTTCGCCGTCGTCGACCTCGACGCCTTCGACGCCAACGCGTCCGACCTCGTGCGGCGTGCTGCGGGCACGCCGATCCGCGTGGCGTCCAAGTCGGTGCGTTGTCGAAGCCTCTTGTCCCGGGCGCTGGCGCAGCCCGGCTTCGCCGGTGTGATGGCGTATGCCGTGCCGGAAGCCCGCTGGCTGGTCGCCGCAGGCTTCGAGGACGTCTTCGTGGCCTATCCCAGCGTCGACCGCGCGGCCCTCGCGGCGGTGGCATCCGACGAGCGGGAGGCTGCGCAGGTCACCGTGACCGCGGACTCGCTCGAGCACGTGGACTTCCTCGCCGGGCTCGACCGGCCGCACGGGCTGCGGGTGGCCCTCGACGTCGACGCCTCGCTCCGGGTCGGGCGCGTGCACCTCGGTGTCCGGCGGTCGCCCTTGCGGGAGCCCTCTGACGCCGTTGCCGTGGCGCGAGCCGCTGCGACTGCTGGCCTTTCGGTGGTCGGGCTGATGTTCTACGACGCCCAGATCGCGGGGCTGCCCGACTCCTCGCCTGTCGTGCGGCTCGTGAAGAAGCGCTCGGCCGAGTCCCTCCTCCAACGCCGCGGCGAGGTCGTCGCTGCCGTGCGCGAAGTGGCGGACCTCGAGTTCGTCAACGGTGGCGGCACCGGGTCGCTGCACATCACGGGCCAGGACCCTGCGGTGACCGAGCTCGCGGCCGGGTCAGGGTTGTACGGCCCGACCTTGTTCGACGGCTACGACGACTTCACCCCGCGACCCGCGGCGGCCTTCGCCCTCCCCGTCGTGCGACACCCCGGCGCGGGGTTCGTCACGGCGTTCGGCGGCGGCTACGTGGCGTCGGGGCCGCCGGGGTGGGCGCGGGTGCCCTCGCCGTTCGGCCGTCGGGGCGTCAAGCTGGTCAGGTCAGAGGGCGTTGGTGAGGTGCAGACCCCCTTGCAGGGCAACGGAGTTCGTGGCCTCAAGCTGGGCGACCGGGTGTGGTTCCGGTATGCCAAGGCAGGGGAGATGTGTGAGCGGTTCGACGCCCTCCACCTGGTGAGGGGGGACCAGCTGGTCGAGACGGTCCCGACCTACCGCGGTGAGGGAAAGAACTTCGGATGACGGCCTGGACCAACTGGGCCGGCAACCAGACGAGCAACCCGGCGGAGGTTGCCACCCCTCGACGTCCGGACGAGGTGTCGGCGGCGATCCTGCGGGCGCAGGCACGCGGCATACCGGTGAGGGCGGTGGGGGCGGGGCACTCGTTCACGGCCGTTGCGGCCACGGACGGCCTCCAGCTGCGCCTCGACCTGCTGAGCGGGATCACCCACGTGGACCGGGATCGCCGCCGGGTCCGGGTGCTCGCAGGGACTCCTCTGCACGTCCTGAACCCGGCGCTGCAGGCGCTCGGGCTGGCGCTCCCCAACCTCGGCGACATCGACCGGCAGTCGATCGCGGGGGCGATCTCGACGGGTACGCACGGCACCGGCCTGCGACTGCAGGGCATCGCCGCGGCGGTCTCGGGGCTGGTGCTGGCGCTGGCCGACGGTTCGTTGCTGGAGTGCTCGATCGAGGTCGAGCCAGAGGTGTTCCAGGCTGCGCGGGTGGGCCTGGGGGCCCTGGGGGTGATCACCGAGGTGGAGCTCCAGTGCGTGCCGGCCTTTCGCTTGCACGCCAAGGAGTTCGGCGCCCACCTGTTCGAGGTCCTGGAACGCATCGAGGAGGACGTCGAGCGCCACGACCACGTCGACATGCACTGGTTCCCGTTGACCGACCGGGTCCTCGTCAAGCACAACGACCGCATCGACGACGACCACCCTGGCAGCCCCCTGCCGCGGTGGCGCGCGGTCCTGGACGACGACTTGCTCTCCAACCGCCTCTTCGAGCTCACCAACCGCGGCGCGAGGCGCTGGCCGGGGATCGTCCCGCGGCTCAACGCGGTGAGCGCGCGACTGCTCGGCGCACGTGAGTACACCGACGACTCGTGGCGCGTCTTCGTCGCCGAGCGTACGGTGCGCTTCAGGGAGAGCGAGTATGCCGTGCCCCGGGCCGCCGTCGCGGATGTCGTTGTGGCCGTGCGCAACTGGCTCGAGAAGCACAGGGCGCCACTGACCTTTCCGTTGGAGATCCGGTTCATCGGCGCCGACGACATCTGGTTGTCGACCGCTTACGAGCGGGAGAACGCCTACCTCGCGATCCACCAGTACCACCGGATGGACGACTACGGTGCCTTCGCCGTATTCGAGGCGATCGTGGCCGAGCATGCCGGTCGCCCCCACTGGGGCAAGCTGCACACCCTCGACGCCGACCGGCTGGCGGAGCTCTATCCGCGGTTCGGTGACTTCCTCGCGGTGCGAGACCGCCTGGACCCGCAGCGCCTGTTCGCCAACGCACACCTGGACCACGTCCTGGGGAGGTGAGCACCCGGCATACCGCGGGATCGCAAAGGGGCAAAGGCGACTAAGGGGAAACCCCGAGGTGAGGGTGTCTCCGCGCGCGTAGCGTTGGCCCATGACGGGCCACCGCGTCCTCCTGGTCGACGACCACGCCCAGTTCCGGGCGTCGGCGAGTGCGTGGCTGAGTCGTGAGGGGTTCACGGTCGTGGGGGCCGCCGCCAGCAGCGCAGAGGCCTTGGAACAGGCCCGGGAGCTGGACCCCGAGGTGGTTCTGCTCGACCTCAACCTGCCCGACTCCGAGGCTGGTCTGAGGCTCGCGGGCGCCTTGGCCGAGGCCAACCCCCGCCGAATCCTGATCATCATCTCGAGCGACGCCGATGCGGCCTCCGATCCCCGGGTCGTCGCAGCGCCAGTGGCGGGCTTCATCGCCAAGCAGGACCTGGCATGCGACGCGATCACGGCCTTGCTGGGCTGACCGCACCGCTCGTCGCGAGCGGTGTGGCCGGCGTGGTCGCCCTGGCGGGATGGCTGGCGCCGGGAGTCGCCCAAGCGCCGCAGCCGTTGTTCGGCGATCGTTTCGCCGGGTGGGCCCTCCTCGCCGCCGGGGCCGGTGCTGCCTGGCGTGGTCGGCTGCGGGTGGCCTGGCTTCTGCTGGCAGCCGGTGTTTTGTGGGTCGTCGTCGGGCTCGCGGGTCTGCTCCCGACTCCCCTCGAGGGACCGGTCCTGCGCCTCGGCCTCCTGCCCGGAGGCCTCGTGGTCGCGGCTGCCCTCCTCGGACTGTCGACCGCCGCGAGGCTCTCGACTGCCGCCACGCACGTGCCCTCTCGTTGGGTGCGCTGGGCGCCGGGACTGGTGCTGCTGCCGGCCTGCGTGGCGGCCCTCGGCTACGGCCGGTGGGCGCACACGGCCACCGGCGCGGCGGGGGTGGCCTTCGTCCTGCTCGCCCTTCGTCAGCGCACAGCCCCTCACGGCACAGACCTTCGTCACGGCGCACTCGTGCGTCGTCCCGGGCAGGACGCCCTCCGGGGCGCCGCCGTCATCGCCATGGGGGTCGCCGGCGCCCTGGCTTTGGCGGGTCTGGTGACCGCTGGGGTGGGGGGTGCCGCAGCGGCAACGGCAAGCACCCTGCTCGAGGGAGCGCTGGGGCTCGGAGCGCTCGTGGTGGCCGCCGGTCCGGAGCCGCGGGAGTGGCGACCAGGTCAGGAAGGGGAGGCGCCACACGGCCTGGAGGACGCCCTGGCCAGGACGTTGGGGTGGGACCAGGTGCAGGTGGCCTTTCCGTTGGCCGGCGCCTCCGTGGACTCCGGTGGTTCGCCGACGACTCCGCCCGCCGACGGTGAGGAGGTGGTGGACCCTGACGGCCGGCTGGTGGCCGTCCTCGCCCCCGGACTCGGCGGTGACCCCGGTGTCGCCGACTCGGTCCGGGAGGTGCTCCGGCTGGCCCGACGTGGCGCCCTGCTGCAGGCCGAGCTCAGGGACCGGGCCACCGAGCTCGCCGCCTCGAGGGAGCGGTTGGTGCGGGCGGCGGAGGCGGAGCGGGAGCGATTCGTGGCCAGCCTGGCTCGGGGACCGGTCGCGCGGATGGACCAGGTGGTTGCCGCCCTGGAGGGGTGTGGGCGATCCGTACCCGAGCTGCCCGATGCGCCGTCAGGGCTGTCTGCGCGTGCGGCCGGCGCGCGCGACGAGCTGCTGCGGGTCGCCCGCGGTGTCGACCCGGTGGGCGCGGAAAGCCTGGAGGATGCGCTGACCGGACTCGTCGCGCGCAGCGGCACCGGTGCGCGGCTGGCCTGCGACCTGCCGCATGGCTGGCGGCCGCGGGCCTCGGTGGCCCGGGCTGCCTGGTTCACGTGCGCCGAGGGACTGGCCAATGCGACCAAGCACGCTCCGGGTGCCGCGGTCGTCATCAGCGCCCGGCTCAGCGGTGACCAGCTCTGGTTGCTGGTCCGCGACGACGGGCCGGGTGGAGTCGACGTGGGCGGTCACGGGCTGGGCGGCCTGGTGGAGCGCGCGACTGCCCTGGGGGGAACCCTCACCGCGCGGTCTGGAGCGAGCGGCGGCTCGGAGCTCGAGCTGCGGCTGCCCGTCACGTCGAACGGATCGGGTCCGACGTCGCATGACCGGCGATCGGACCGTGACGGGCCGGCGCGCGCAACGCGCCGCGCCCAGTCGGGAGTCGTCGCACTGCTAGGTCTGTGCGTTGCCCTGGTGCTGTCGGCGTGCGCGGGTCCGCCCGCCCGCAGCGGGCGCGATGCCGACCCGGTCCTGCTGCGGACCATGTACGGCAACGGACCCGGCGGGATCGGCGCCGACGTGCTCGAGGAGCTGGTCCGGGCCTCCGCCGGCTCGTCGCTGGTGCTGGGCGCGGGGACGCAGCTTCCCTCGGCCGCCCAGTCAGAGGACGAGGAAGGCGGCACGCTGGCCGCCCTCCGGGCGGGGCGGGCGGACCTCAGCGTGATCCGGGCCGACCGTCTCGTCGGGGCCGGGGTTGCGTCACTGACACCGCTCCAGCTCCCGCTGCTCGTCGAGGCCCCGGAACACGCGGCTCGCGTCGCCGCGGATCCGGTCGCCGCGGCCCTGATGGCCGACCTTGACCGCATCGGGCTCGTCGGGCTCGCGCTGGTGCCGGGTGGCGCGCGGCATCCGTTCACGCACGGCGCCAAGGCGTTCCGCACTCCGCCCGACTACCGCGGGGAGGTCGTGAACACCCGCGTCGGCCCCGGGGTCGAGGCCATGGTCACGACCCTGGGCGCCAGGACCGACCACAGCGTGGGTGAGGTCCGGACCCGGAAGGTGGAGAAGCGCGCGGTGACGGGGATCGAGACGTCGCTGCAACAGGTGGGAGCAGTGACCCTCCCCGCCGTGCTCACCTCGAACCTCACGCTCTACACCAAGTTCGACGTCGTGGTCATGCGTCGTAGCGCGCACGCCGCCCTCTCCGCCGAGCAACGGCGACGGCTCGGCGCGGTCGTGCGCGACGGCATACGTGCTGGGGTGGCGCGACGGGACACCGAGGCGCGTGGCCTGCAGCGCTGGTGCAACACACCCTCGGCGGCGTCCGTACAGCTCACGCCGGCCGAGCTCGAGGCTTTCGGTGCCGCGCTCGCGCCCGTCGTCGCCGCGGCCCGTCGGGACGCCACGGTCGCGAAGCTGGTGGACCGGATCGTGGCCCTCCGAGGATCGGAACCCGCACCGGTGGGGGCCACCTGCGACAACCTCCATACTGCCGGCACCGACGTCTACTCCCTTGCGCCGCAAGGGCCTCAGACCCTGCTCGACGGCACCTGGCGGGTCGACGCCGACATCGCGGTCCTCCGGGCGGCGGGAGTTTCGGACGCCGAAGCCGTCAGCAACGCCGGGGTGTGGACCTTCGTGGTCCGCAACGGTCAGGTGGCCGTCGACCAGCCCCATGGCGCCGACTGCACCGCCGTGTTCGTCACCGCGGGTGAGAAGGTCACCCTGCACTTCGGGGTCGACGGCAACACCGAGTGCTACGGCTTGATGGCCGGCACCTACCACCGTGACGGAGACGTCGTGTCGTTCACGTGGCTGGCCGAGAGGTTCTACGACGTCGCGCTCGACCAGGCATTCTTCGCCGGAGGGATGCACCGTGTCACCCCGTAGCGGCACCGACCACGGGTCCAACCGCTCGGCTGGTCGACCCTGGCCAGCCCTCGCCGGACGTGGCTGATGGCTGACTTCGCGATGACCGTGGGACTGGGCGTGGCCGTCGTGGTGGTCGGCGCTCTCGGCCTCGTGGTCGGACGACAGCGGCGCCGGTATGCCGTCCTCGTCGTGGGTGGCGTTGCCCTCGTTGCGTTTTCGGCGGTCGACGACCCCACGACGGCCCTGCGGGCGCGTGACCTCGGCATCGCCCTGGGCCCGATGGCGGGGCTGTTGGGGGCGTCTGCCGTGCTCGTGCCGCGGCGGGGCGCGTGGGTCGCCCTGTCGGGGGCCCTGCTCGCTGGACCCGTGCGCGCGCTCGTCTACGACCCCTTCCTGCAGCTGGGCTGTGTCGACTGCCGTCCCAGCGAAGTCGTCCTCGCACCACACCCGGTCGTGGCGGAATGGTTGTCGGCCGTCGGTCCGGTGCTGGGGGTCGTTGCCCTGGGGGTCCACGCCGCGAGACCAGACCTGGCCGGAAGGTGGGCCGGGGGACGGGCCGGGAGGTGGGCCGGAGCGTGGGCCAGGAGGTGGCAGAGGGGATCGGCGGCGGGAAGCGCCCTCGTGGCCGCGGGCCTGGTTGCCGCCCTCGTGAGCGCCGAAGTCGGGGGCGCCATGGCCCTCGTGGCAGCCACCGGGGTGGTCGCCGTGGAGGACTATCGCGGCGCGATCGCCCAGCGGCGGCTCAGGGGCCTCGTGGACACCCTTCGCTCAGGGCGCCCCTTTGCGGACGTCCTTCGCGAGGCGTGGGGCGACGACGACGTCGAGGTGTCCTACTGGGTGCCCGACGAGGGTGGCTGGGTCACGCCGGCGGGGGTGGCCCGGCGCCCGCCGACCCCGGGAGCGACGCGGTTGCGCTGGGCCGGCGCGGTCACCGCAGCCGTCGAACAGGGTTCGCGCGATGCCCTCCCCGACCTCGAGCACGCACTCGACGTGCCCGCTCGGCTCACCCTGGACAACGAGCGGCTGTCCGCGGCGCTGGCAGCGCGCGTCCGCCGGGTGTCGAGGTCCCGCTCGCTGGTGGTCGAGCTGGGCGACCGCGAGCGCCGCCGCCTCGAGCGGGACCTTCACGACGGAGTCCAGCAACAGCTCCTCGCCCTCGGCCTCGATCTGCGCGGCGCGCTCGCGGACCTGCCGCCCGGGCATCCCGAACGGCCCGTCCTCGAGAGCTGCCTGGGTCAGGCCAAGCAGGCGCTGGAGGACCTGCGTGAGCTGTCGCACGGGCTGTACCCCCCGCTGCTGGCCACCAGCGGGCTGGGCCCCGCGCTGCGCAGCCTGGCCCGCCGGTCGGCTGTGCCGCTCGTGGTCGGCACCAGGCCTGAGGGGCTTCCCCACGGACGCCTCCCAGCGCCGGTCGAGCGTGCCGCGTATGCCGTGGTGTCCGACTCGGTCTCACGGGGGGATCCCGCGGGGGTCACCGTGGAGGTCGAGGTGACTTTCGCAGGGGCGGTGGAGGTGGCCGGCGAAGCGCGGGTTGGTGCCACCGCGATGACGCTGCGCGTCGCGGGGGGTCCCCCGGACCTCGCCGGGGTGCTCCCCGACATGGTGGAGGCGCTCGGTGGACGGGTCGGCCATGCTGACGGGGTGCTGACCGTGGTGCTGCCGTGCGCGTCGTAGTCGTCGAGGACCAGCTGCTGACACGCGAGGGGATCGTGCGCACCCTCGAGCGTGCGGGCGTCGACGTGGTGGCCGAGGTGGGTGACCTCGAGGGGCTGATGGCCGTCGTGGCGGTGGACCGGCCGGACGTGGCCCTGCTCGACATCCGGTTGCCCCCGACGTTCACCGACGAGGGACTTCGGGCCGCTGCCACGATCCGTTCGCTGTACCCCTCGACGGGGGTGCTCGTCCTGTCCCAGCACGTCGAGGTGGAGTTCGTCCTGCCTCTGCTCGAGGGTGCGTCCGGAGGCGTGGGCTACCTCCTCAAGGACCGGGTGCTCGAGGCGAGCACCCTGGTCGACGCCCTGAGGCGCATCGCCGCCGGCGAGTGCGTCGTCGACCCCTCGATCGTCGCCGACCTGTTGCCGGGCGGGCCGGACCAAGGGCCGAGCGGGCTCACGGATCGTGAGCGCGAGGTCCTCGGCCTGATTGCCGAGGGGATGACCAACGCTGGCATCGCCCGACGACTCGACATCAGTGAACGCACCGTCGAGGTGCACGCCCAGCACGTCTTCGCCAAGCTGCAGCTGCCCGACGACCAGTTCGCCAACCGTCGGGTCTTGTCTGCGCTCGCCTGGCTCGGCTCGGGCGACAGCAGCCGTCGCCGGCTCGGGTGACACCAGCCGTCGCTAGCCTCGGGTGATGACGCCAGAATCCGCCGAGACCTCTCCGTTCGTCGCCGACGAGAAGGCCGTCCTCCTGGCGGCGCTGCAGAGCCATCGCGACGTGATGGTGTGGAAGCTGGAGGGCCTGTCGGACCAGGACATCCGCCGACCCATGGTGCCCAGCGGCACCAACCTCGTGGGGCTGGTCAAGCACCTCGCCAACGCCGAGTACGGCTGGTTCTGCGAGACGTTCGGGCGTCCCGCCGAGCCGCTCACCGACATCTCCGACGACCCCGAGGCCGACATGCGGGCCGCTCAGGGCGAGGCCACCGACGAGATCGTGGCCTTCTACCGACGGGCCTGGGCGGCAGCGGACGCCGCGATCCACGAGCTGTCGCTCGACCACACCGGCACGGCCTACACCGGTCGGACGGTGAGCCTGCGCTGGGTGCTCGTGCACATGATCGAGGACACCGTCCGCCATGCCGGTCACGCCGACATCCTGCGCGAGCTGATCGACGGCGGCACCGGCCACCACGTGCCGCGCTGACCCTGCACCCCTGCGGCAATTTCGTCGAGGGGGTTGACAGCAGCGTGATCGCGACTTAGGTTCACCCTAAATTTAGTATCAAACAAAGGGTGAGCCACAGATGTCTCCGACCGGACCAGTTGCCGCACGTGGCAACCTCGTGCGTGCCGCCGTCCTCGGCCTCCTCGGCACCCGTGGTCCCTCGTCCCGTGCCGACATCGCCCGGGTGCTGGGGGTCAGCCCGGCGACCGTGACCCAGACGATCAAGGAGCTCCTCGCCCGCGAGCTCGTGACCGAGCTCGAGTCGGTGCCGAGCCAGGGCGGTCGTCCGGCCACGCTCCTGGGACTGGTGCGCAGTGCCGGCGGTGCCATCGGAGCCAAGGTCACCCCGAACCACGTCGCGCTGGTGTCCATCGACCTCGACGGCACGGTGCGTTCCTCCAGGGCGGTGCCCTTCGACGCCGCCCGACCGGCCGCGCTGGACGCCTTGGCGGACATCCTGCGCGAGGCAGTGGCGCAGCACGAGGGTCGACTGCTCGGGGTCGGCGTCGGGTTGCCCGGCGCGGTCGACTCCCAGGCATCGGGCATCGTCGACGCCCCCACGCTCGGATGGGACCGGGCGCCGGTGGGTCCTCGACTGCGGGAGGCGCTCGGAGTGCCCGTCCTCGTGGACAACGACGTGAACACGCTCGCGGCGGCGGAGAGCGTCTACGGGATCGGGCGGTCACACGAGTCCTACCTCGTCGTGACGATCGGTTTCGGGGTCGGGCTCGGCATCGTCCAGCAGGGATCGGTCAGCCGGGGGGCCCACGGTGGAGCCGGCGAGATCGGCCACATCCCCGTGACCGTCGACGGCCCGGTGTGCGGCTGCGGAAACACCGGCTGCCTCGAGGCGCACATCGGCGAGTCCGGTCTGGTCGCCGCTGCCACGGAGCGCGGTGTGATCCACGCCGGCGACACCATCAAGGACCTCGTCCGCGAGGCCCGCGGAGGCAACGCCGATGCCCTTGCCGTCTATCGCGAGGCGGGCCGGATGCTCGGCAGCGCGCTCGCCGGCGTCGTGAACGTCCTCGATCCCGAGCTGGTCCTCCTCATGGGCGAGGGCATGACCGAGTGGGAGTTCTGGGAGAACGGTTTCGAGGACTCCTTCCGCGCCTGCCTGATGCCGACTCGTCGCGGAATCCGTTGTGCCGTCGAGTCCTGGACCGAGGACCAGTGGGCGGTCGGCGCCGCATCGCTCGTCCTCGCAGCACCATTCGACGCCGAGACGGCCGGGGCGCAGGGCGAGCTGGTGCGCGAGCGCATGCAGACGGCTGCCGTGGGCGGTGTCTCGTGACCGGCCGGGCCCGGTGGCGCAACCTGGGCTGGGTCGTCTTCTTCCTCGCGCCGAGCGCCATCCCCCTCGTTCTGTTCACCGCGACCCCGATGGCCTCGTCGATCTGGGTCAGCCTGCACGAGTGGAACCTCATTTCCCCGATGCGCTGGGTGGGCCTCGACAACTACCGCGGCCTCCTGACCGACCCCGGCACGCGCAGCGTCTTCCTGCACACGTTGATCTACTGCGCCGGCTACCTGCCGCTGGTGTTCACCGGCGGACTGGCGCTCGCCCTCGCGCTCAACCAGAAGCTCGCGGGACGGTCGTTCTTCCGCGCGGCCTACTTCCTGCCCGTCGTGACGAGCTGGGTGGTCGTGGCGCTGGTCTGGAAGTGGCTGCTCAACCCCACCAACGGCCTGGTCAACACGCTGCTCGGAGCCGTCGGCGCGCCGCAGCCCGGGTGGTGGACCGACCCGAACTGGGCGCTGCCCGCCGTCATCCTCTCCTCGGCGTGGAAGGACCTGGGCTTCGTCATGGTCATCATGCTGGCCGGGCTGCAGGCGATCCCCCAGGACGTCCTCGAGGCGGCCTGGGCGGACGGCGCCAACTCGTGGCAGCGCTTCTGGCGGATCACCCTGCCGTTGCTGTCCCCGTCGACGTTCTTCGTCGTGGTCATCTCGCTGATCAACGGTTTCCAGGTCTTCGACCAGGTCTACGTCATGACGGGCGGGGGCCCGTCCGGGTCGAGCCAGGTCGTCGTCGGCCAGGTCTACGACCTCACCTTCCGCTATGGCCGGGCCGGCGAGGCGAGCGCGCTCTCGTGGATCCTGTTCGCGGTCATCCTGCTCATCACCGTGGTCCAGATCCGCGGCCAGCGACGGTGGGTGAACTATGCCTGACACGCTGACGCCGTTGGCCCCGCCTGCCACCCAGGTCACCGCGCCTTCGCGACCGCGCCGACCGCTGTCGGCCTGGACCGTCCTTCGGTATGCCGCGGTGCTGGCCGGCGCGGTCGTCATGCTCTTCCCGTTCCTGTGGACCGTCGTCACCTCGATCACGCCGGAGGGAAGTCTCGCCGGCGGGCCCAAGCTGTTCGTCGAGAACCCGACGCTGGCGGCATACCGGACGCTCCTGGACGCCCTGCCGATGTGGCGCATCGTCGCCAACTCGCTGTGGGTCGCGGTGGTGTCGACGCTCCTGCAGCTCGTGACCGGGTCGATGGCGGCCTATGGCTTCGCGCGGCTCAAGTTCCGCGGCAAGGGCGTCGTCTTCGCGCTGTACCTCGCCACGCTGATGGTGCCGATGCAGGTCCTGGTCGTGCCGCTGTTCATCGAGATGAAGTCGCTCAACCTGCAGGACACCTACATGGCGCTGCTCGCGCCGTCGATCGCCTCGGCGTTCGGGGTCTTCCTACTGCGGCAGGCAGTGGAGTCCGTGCCGCGTGAGCTCGACGAGGCAGCCACGATCGACGGTGCCGGACACCTGCGCATCTTCGTCACGATCATCCTGCCGCTCATCCGACCCGCGCTGGCGACGGTCGCCGTGTTCGCCTTCATGGGCAGCTGGAACAGCTTCCTGTGGCCCCTGGTCGTCATCCGCTCTCCCGAGTTCATGACCCTGCCGCTCGGGCTGGCGACCCTGCAGGGCCAGTTCACGACGCAGTGGGACGTCGTCATGGCTGGCTCGGTCTTCTCCATCCTCCCCATCGCCGTGGTCTACCTCCTGGCCCAGCGGCACATCATCGCCGGCGTCGCGCACACCGGCATCAAGTAGTCACCCGCACCCCCAAGCAGTCCCGACCGCGCGCCAACCGGAACGCGGCAGGCCCGAAAGGAAACACCATGAGGAACATCGCCAGGCGCAGCGTCGCGCCTGTCATCGCTGCCGGTCTGGTGCTGGCGCTCGGCGCCTGCGCGCAGGGGTCGGCCACCAAGTCGGTCGACGCCGCGGCGTCCGGTGGGAAGACCACCATCCGCTACATGAACTTCTCCGCCAACGGCGGACACGAGAAGGACCTCGACGCGATCAAGGCAGCCTTCGAGAAGGCCAACCCCGACATCACCGTGCAGATCGAGACCACCCCCTACGACGCCTACTTCACCAAGCTTCAGACCGCCGTGGCGGGCGGGACGGCGGGCGACGCCTTCGAGCTCAACTACGAGAACTTCGTGACGTACTCCTCCAACGGCTCGCTCGCGGAGCTCAAGGGCGTCAAGGGCGCGGCGTACAAGAAGTCCCTGCTCGACGCGTTCAGCGCGGACGGCAAGCAGTACGGGCTGCCGGAGTCGTTCTCCAACGTCGTCCTGTTCTACAACAAGGACCTCTTCAAGGCGGCCGGGGTTGCCGAGCCCACGTCGTCGTGGACCTGGGCTGACGAGCAGGCCGCGGCCAAGAAGCTGACCAACAAGGCCAAGGGTGTCTGGGGCGACTACCAGCCGGTGTCCTTCTTCGAGTTCTACAAGGCGCTGGCGCAGTCCGGTGGCGAGTTCCTCTCTGCTGACAAGAAGTCCGCGACCTTCAACTCGGACGCCGGCAAGCAGGCCGCGACCTTCCTGGTCGCCAAGTCGGGCACCACGATGCCGACCGAGGCCCAGGGCGCCGGCACGCCCGACTTCGACTCGAAGCTGTTCAAGGACGGCAAGCTGGCGATGTGGCACTCGGGGATCTGGATGTTCTCCGGCATGGCCGATGCCAAGTTCGCCTGGGACATCGCCGTCGAGCCGGGCAACACCACCAAGGCCTCCGCGATGTTCACCAACGGGGCAGTCGTCTCGGCCAAGAGCAAGAACCAGGCCGCGGCCCAGAAGTGGGTCACCTTCCTGACGTCGTCCGACGACATGGTCTCGGCACGTCTCGCGACCAGCTGGGAGCTGCCGCCGGTCGCAGACCAGGCCAAGCTGTCGAGCTACCTCGATGCAGGCAAGCCGGCCAACCGCAAGGCGGTCTTCGACTCGCTCGAGGCCACCGCGCTCCCGCCCGTCATCGAGCGGCAGCAGGAGATGCAGGACGCGGTCAACAAGGAGCTCACCGCGGCCGCTGCCGGGCGCAAGGACGTGTCTGCGGCGCTGGCCGACGCCCAGAAAGCCGTCGACGCGCTGCTCAAGTAGCCCGTCCGTCGCTGCCGGGGCCTCGGCCCCCTACGAGGTCCCGGCAGCTCCTCGACCACGAGAGACCCATGACTCTTCTCCACGACACCGCTGCGCCCCCGGCGCCCGGTGAGCGCACTCGCCTGCAGGACCTGGCACGCCACAGCCACGCCGTCATCACGGCGCACCAGGACGGGGGCGGCGCCTATCCGGCTTCGCCGACCTTCTCCGCCTATCGCGGCTATGCGTGGTTGCGTGACGGATCCTTTACGGCCGAAGGAATCTCGCGCTTCGGCGACGTCGCCTCCGCCGAGGCGTTCCACGACTGGGTATGCCGGGTGCTCGCCGGCCGTCGTGGCCAGGTGGACGACCTGCTCGTGCTCAAGGCCTCCGGCGCCGCAGTCCCGCTGGACCGGATGCTGCCCACGCGGTTCACCTTCGCGGGCAAGGACGGGTCGGACCCCTGGTGGGACTTCCAGACCGACGGCTACGGCATGTGGCTCTGGTCGGTGGTCACGCACGCTCAGCGGCACGGGCGCGACCTGGGTCGGTGGCTCCCCGGCATCGAGGTCGCCCTCGACTTCACCGCTGCGTTCTGGGACCTCCCCTGCTACGACTGGTGGGAGGAGCACGTCGAGCACCGACACACCTCGACCTTGGGAGCCATCCACGGCGGCCTCGTTGCGATCGCCGACTCGGACGTCCTCGACCCGGACCGCGCCGTGGCGGCGCGCGAAACGGCCGCGCAGGCACGGGCCCTCATCCTGGGCGAGGGCGTCGTCGACGGCCACCTGTCGAAGTGGCTCGGCTCGGCCGCGGTCGACGGGTCGCTGCCGGCCTGCATAGTGCCGTTCGGGGTCGTCGCAGTCGACGACCCGATCGCTGTCGCGACCATCGCGGCAGTCGGGACCGACCTCGACGTCGACGGCGGCGTCCACCGGTTCCGCGCCGACGTGTTCTACGGCGGCGGGCAGTGGCTCCTGCTCAGTGCCCTGCTCGGCTGGAACAAGGCCAGCGCCGGAGACCTCGCCGGCGCCTGGCGGCACCTGCGGTGGATCGCCGACCACGCCACCGCCGAGGGCGACCTCCCCGAACAGGTCCCTGACGACCTGCGGCACCCGGACGCTCGCCAGGAGTGGCTCGACCGCTGGGGCCCGGTCGCGACCCCCCTGCTGTGGTCGCACGGCATGTACCTGATCCTCGCCGACGAGCTCGGCCTCCTCGAAGGGCTCCACCCGTGACCACCTCAGATCCGCTGCTCACGCACCGACCCCACGGGATCGAGCACCCCTATGCGACCTCACTCGACCAGCGCATCCCCGTGCTTCCGGAGACCGGCCAGAGCGTTCTCCTCGGCGTCGTCGCCGATCCCCGCATCGTCAGCGTCACCTGTGAGTGGCGGGACGCGACCGGTCACGTCACGAGCCTGCCGCTGACCCCACGCCGCGCTGACGCAGCCTCGGCCGCGGCGCTTGCGGGCGGCGAGGGACACCTGGCCGAAGCCCAGGCCGCGTCGCTGGGAGGCGACGGCGGGTGGGCAGTGCAGAGCCCGCCCGTCGAGGACGACGCGGGCTACACCTACCGCTTCACGGCGGTGGGTGACGAAGCCGTTGCCACTGACTGGTTCGAGGTGCGGCCGGCCCACTGGACCCGCACGCTTCCCGACGGGTTCGAGGCGAGGTTCTCCGGCGGCGGCACGCGACTGGTCGCCGACTCGGTCGAGTGGCTGGTCACCACCACCGGCGTGCATCGGGCCAGGTTCGCCCTGGCGCTGGCCCCAGGCGACCACGTCGTCGGGTTCGGCGAGCGGTTCGACCACCTCGACCAGCAGGGCCGTCGCCTCGACGCCGTCGTCTTCGAGCAGTACAAGTCGCAGGGTGCTCATGGGCGCACCTACCTGCCCATGCCCTTCGCGCACGTGGTCGGGACGGATGGCGGGGGATGGGGCTTCCACCTCCGCACCACCCGTCGCTCCTGGTACGACGTCGGGGCGAGTGCGCAGGACGAGCTGCGCGTCGAGGTCGAGGCGGGGGGCGGCCCCGTGGCCCAGGTCGACCTGGGCACCTATGACGGGTCGCCGACCGAGGTGCTGTCGGCCTTCCTGGACGAGGTGGGTCGAGCCGAGGAGCTCCCCGACTGGGTCTTCCGGCTCTGGGCCTCCGGCAACGAGTGGAACACCCAGGAGCTCGTCATGGCGCGGATGGACACGCATCGCGAGCTCGACATCCCGGTCGGTGCCGTGGTGATCGAGGCGTGGAGCGACGAGGAGGGGATCATGATCCCCCGCGATGCGACGTACGACGTTCGTCCCGACGGGACACCCTTCGCAGCAACGGATTTCACCTACCCGGAGGGTGGTGCGTGGTCGGATCCCAAGGCGATGGTGGACGAGCTCCACAGCCGGGACGTCAAGGTGCTGCTCTGGCAGATCCCCCTGCTCAAGACGGCGCGCTCCGAGGAGGGCCTGCACGAGCAGGTGCTCGCGGAGGGGGCCGCGATGGTCGACGGCGGGCACGCGGTGCGCGAAGCCGACGGCACGGCATACCTCAACCGGGGCTGGTGGTTCCCCCAGTCGCTGATGCCGGACCTGTCGACCCAGCGCACCCGCGACTGGTGGACCGCGAAGCGGGACTACCTCGTCGAGGGACTGGGGATCGACGGGTTCAAGACCGATGGCGGCGAGCACGCCTGGGGCCACGACCTCGAGTACGCCGACGGGCGCCGGGGCGACGAGGGCAACAACCTGTATCCGGTGCACTACGCCAAGGCTTTCGGCGACCTCCTGCGCAAGCACGGCAAGGCGCCGGTGACGTTCTCGCGCAGCGGGTTCACCGGAGCGCAGGCGCACGGCGTGTTCTGGGCGGGCGACGAGGACTCGACGTGGGAGGCCTTCGGCAACTCCATCACCGCAGGACTCACGGCCGCATCGTGCGGGATCGTCTACTGGGGCTGGGACCTCGCAGGCTTCTCCGGACCGGTGCCCGATGCCGAGCTCTACCTGCGGGCAGCGGGCGCGTCGACGTTCATGCCGATCATGCAGTACCACTCCGAGTTCAACCACCACCAGCTCCCGCTGCGCGACCGCACTCCCTGGCACGTCGCCGACGTGACCGGTGACGAGCGCGTCGTGCCGGTCTTCCGCCGTTTCGCCAAGCTCCGGGAACGCCTGGTCTCCTACCTCGCGGCGCAGGCCGCAGTGACGGTCGCGAGGGACCGGCCGCTGATGCGCCCGCTGTTCTTCGACCACCCTGACGACTCGTACGTCTGGCAGCACCCGCGCCAGTGGATGCTCGGGGCCGACCTGTTGGTCAACCCCGTGACCGCGCCCGGGCACGACTCCTGGGCGACCTGCCTCCCCGAGGGTGACTGGGTCGACGTGTGGACGGGTGGGGCGGTCAGCGGCGGCCAGGTCGTCGACCGAGCAGTGCCGATCGACGTCGTCCCCGTCTATGCGCGGGCTCAGGCGTGGGCCGGTGGCCTTGCCGACGTCTTCACCGACTGACGGCCCCTCGCTCGCGAGGTCGACTCCTCGTCGGGGGGGGGCGCTCAGGGAAGTACGGCCTCGACGTCCGGGCGGCCGCGGCCCGGGAGGTTGCGCAGCGAGTCAAAACTCAGCACTGCCAACGCAATCCAGACGATGCCGAAGCCGATCCAGCGGGTGCCGGACATGTGCTCGTCGAGGAGCAGCACCCCGCAGAGGAGCTGGAGCACCGGCGTGATGAACTGCAGCAGCCCGATCGTGACCAACGGCACCCGGCGTGCGGCGGCGGCGAAGAGCAGCAGCGGCGTGGCCGTCGCGACACCGGCCGCGACGAGCAGCGTGGTGTGCCAGCCGCCGTCGGTCGTGAAGGTGGTGTCTCCCCGGGCAGTGAGCACCACCAGCATCACCGCGGCGACCGGGCCGAGCACCGCCGTCTCGGCGGCGAGGGAGTGCATGGCCTCCAGGGACGCGCCGATCTTCTTCTTCACCAAGCCATAGAGCCCGAACGACATCGCGAGGCTGACGGCGACGACCGGAACCGAGCCCGCGGCGATGCTCAGGTAGATGCCGGCGATCGCCCCGATGGCGACGGCCACCCACTGCAGGGGGCGCAGCCGTTCGCGCAGGACGACGACGCCCAGCGCCACTGTGACGATCGGGTTGAGGAAGTAGCCCAGCGCGGCCTCGGTCGTCCTGCCGCCCAGCACCGCCGCCACGTAGATCACCCAGTTCGCGGCGATGAGCAGCGCGGCCGCCGTGACGCCAAGACCCAGCCGAGGTCGCTGCCACAGCTGCCGGGTCCAGCCGAGGTCGCGCCGCACGACCAGCACCAGGGCGCAGAGCAGCAGCGTCCACAGGATGCGGTGCGACAGGATCTCCCAGGCGCCGGCGGGTTTCAGCGCCGCGAAGTAGAGGGGAAAGATCCCCCAGATGGCATAGGCGAGCAGGCCGTATGCCGCGCCGCGCTGTTCGTCGTCCCGCGGCACCTCAGGCGGTGGCAGGGCAGGGAGAAGTCGAGAGAGCGCGACACGCTGGCGCCGCAGCCGCTTCGCCAGCGTGTCGCGCCCACTCGACTGCCGGTTGAACCGGCCGGGTCGTCACGCCACGGTCCAGGTGTCTCGGCCGTGGATGAGCTGGTCGATGTCGGCGTCGGTGGGGCGGCCGCCCGCGGTGTCGATCGCGGCGTCCACCTGGGCCCGGACGAGGTCGTCGTAGGTCGGCCGGTTGACGCTGCGGAAGATGCCCATCGGGACGTGCGTCATCTGGGGGGAGTCGAGCCGCGAGAGCGCGAAGGCCTGGGTGGGGTCGGCCGCGCCGGCGTCGTGCACGACCACGTCACGGCCCGAGGACTCCGCCCGCGGCACGAACTCCATCGCGCCGCCCTCGCCGCGGACCAGCACCTGCCGGTCGTCCTCGGGTCCGACGGCCACGGGCTCGCCGTCGACCAGGTGGACGATGCGGGCCTCCTGCTCGGAGCGGTCCTTGATCAGGTCGAAGGCGCCGTCGTTGAAGATCGGGCAGTTCTGGTAGATCTCGACGAGGGAGGTGCCGCGGTGCTCGGCTGCCGCGCGCAGGATCCCGGTGAGGTGCTTGCGGTCCGTGTCGGTCGTCCGAGCGACGAAGCTGGCCTCGGCTCCCAGTGCCAGTGACACCGGGTTGAAGGGGTGGTCGACCGAACCCATCGGGGTGGACTTGGTGATCTTGCCGACCTCGGAGGTGGGCGAGTACTGCCCCTTGGTCAGTCCATAGATCTGGTTGTTGAACAACAGGATCGTGAGGTTGACGTTGCGGCGCAGCGCGTGGATGAGGTGGTTGCCACCGATCGACAGGGCGTCGCCGTCGCCGGTCACGACCCACACCGACAGGTCCGGACGGCTCGTCGCGAGCCCGGTGGCGATCGCGGGGGCGCGGCCGTGGATCGAGTGCAGGCCGTAGGTGTCGAGGTAGTAGGGGAAGCGTGACGAGCAGCCGATCCCGGAGACGAACACGGTGTTCTCGCGCTTGAGGCCGAGCTCGGGCAGGAAGCCCTGCACGGCGGCGAGGATCGCGTAGTCGCCGCAGCCCGGGCACCAGCGCACCTCCTGGTCGGAGGTGAACTCCTTCTTCGTCTGCTTGGGGTCGTCGTCGGCGAGGCGCGGCACACCGGCGGTGCCGCTGCGGACGCCGATGGACGGCATACCGAGTTCGGTGGTCATGCGTGTCCTCCCTTGACAGCCACCGTGTCGGGGGCTGGGTGATCGTCGCCGGAGGCGAGCGACACGATGGCGTCGGCGAGCTCGACAGTGGTGAACGGCAGGCCGCGCACCTGGGTGAAGGAGTGCACGTCGACGAGGAACTTGGCGCGCAGCAGCAGGGCGAGCTGGCCCATGTTCATCTCGGGGACAAGGACCTTGTCATAGCGCCGCAGCACCTCGCCGGTGTTGGCCGGGAACGGGTTGAGGTGCCGCAGGTGGGCGGTGGCGACGTCGGTGCCGGAGTTGCGGACGTTGCGGGCCGCAGCGGCGATCGGGCCGTAGGTCGAGCCCCAGCCGAGGACGAGCACCCGTGCCTCGCCGCTCGGGTCGTCGACCTCGAGGTCGCCGATGGTGTCGGCGATGCGTTCGACCTTGGCGGCCCGCAGCCGGGTCATCAGGTCGTGGTTATCGGGGTCGTAGGAGATGTTGCCGGTGATGTTGGCCTTCTCGATGCCCCCGATGCGGTGCTCGAGACCGGGAGTGCCGGGGACCGCCCACGGCCGGGCGAGGGTCGCCTCGTCGCGCAGGAACGGGTGGAAGACCGGCTGACCCGAGTCGTCGGTGTCGTTGGGCTCCGTGGCGAACTCGACGGTCAGGTCGGGGAGCTCGGCCACCGAGGGGATCGACCACGGCTCGGAACCGTTGGCGAGGTAGCCGTCGGACAGCAGGAAGACCGGGGTGCGGTAGGCCGTCGCGATGCGCACCGCCTCGACGGCTGCGTCGAAGCAGTCCGCCGGCGACTTCGGGGCGATGATCGGCACCGGCGACTCGCCGTTGCGGCCGAACATCGCCTGAAGCAGGTCGGACTGCTCGGTCTTGGTCGGCAGACCCGTCGAGGGGCCGCCGCGCTGCACGTCGACGATGACGAGGGGGAGCTCGAGCGAGACGCCCAGGCCGATGGTCTCGGACTTGAGGGCGACGCCGGGTCCGGAGGTCGTGGTGACGCCGATGGCGCCGCCGAACGAGGCGCCGAGGGCGGCTCCGATGCCGGCGATCTCGTCCTCGGCCTGCAGGGTCGTCACGCCGTAGCGCTTGAGCCCCGACAGGGTGTGCAGGATGTCGGAGGCGGGGGTGATGGGGTAGGACCCGAGCACGAGCGGGATGCCGGCGCGGTGAGCGGCGGTCACCAGCCCGAGCGCGAGGGCGGCGTTGCCGGTGATGTTGCGGTAGGTGCCAGGAGCCATCTTGGCCGGCGCGATCTCGTAGGACACCACGAAGTCCTCGGTGGTCTCGCCATAGTTCAGACCGGCCCTCAGGGCAGCGAGGTTGGCGGCCAGGATGTCGGGCTTGGAGCCGAACTTCTTCTCCAGGAACGACTCGGTGCCGGTGGTCGGGCGGTGGTACATCCACGACAGCAGCCCGAGCGCGAACATGTTCTTGGCGCGCTCCTTGTCCTTGCGGGACAGGGTCTCGAACGCCGCGAGGGCCTCCACGGTGATCGACGTCAGGGCCACGGGGTGCACGTGCCAGGACTCGAGGCTGCCGTCCTCGAGGGGGTTGGCCGCGTAACCCACCTTGGCGAGGTTGCGCTTGGAGAACTCGTCGGTGTTGGCGATGATCGTCGCGCCGCGGGGCAGGTCGCGCAGGTTGGCCTTGAGCGCCGCGGGGTTCATGGCGACGAGCACGTCAGGGGCGTCGCCGGGGGTGAGCACGTCGTGGTCGGCGAAGTGCAGCTGGAAGCTGGAGACGCCGGGAAGGGTGCCCTGGGGCGCCCTGATCTCCGCCGGGAAGTTGGGGAGGGTGGACAGGTCGTTGCCCAGCGCGGCGGTCTCCGATGTGAAGCGGTCCCCCGTGAGCTGCATGCCGTCGCCCGAGTCACCCGCAAACCGGATCACGACCCGATCGAGGCGCTTGACCGACTTGCTGCTCGACTGTGTCTGCGTCACTACGTGTTTCCGCCACCTGTTCATCTGCTGTTTCTTGCGCGTCGCGCTCCTCCTGCGGACGTTCTTCCATGGTATGACTGCCGCCGTCGCCGCATGCGGGCAACCCGCATTTCGGACACCCGGGCATGTCGTTATTGGCGGCGGGCATCTGCCGGGGCGTCAGAGCTGGCGGTTCCAGTCGGCCCACAGGGCCGCCAGGGTCGAGTCGTGCGCCTGGGTGACAAGCTGCCTGCTCACCGCTCCCGGTTCGTGCAGCCGGTATGCCGCGTGGCCGGCAGGGGTCTCGGGTCGCCATCCGACGGCGGTCACCGAGTCGACCACCCGCGCGGTGCCGAGCGCCCCGGGTCCCAGCCCCGCTCGCACCCCGAGGTGCTCCACGAGGGCCGGCCCGCCGGCATATGTCATGGTGGTGTGGCAGTCGAGGCGACCACCCTCCTGGCCGCTGCGTCCCAGTGAGACCTGGTCGTGCAGCAGGAGTCGGCCTCCCTCGGCGACGTCCACGTGCAGGCTGCGCGTGACCTCGGCACCATCCGCCACGACCAGCGGTTGGCAGGCCCAGGTGAGGGTGGCTCCCGCGTGGACTCGCAGGGAAACGTCGATGACGCAGCCCAGGCCACGACCGTGGTAGGCCACGGTGCCGGCGACGTCGCGCAGGTCGAGCCGCAGGCCGGGGCCCACATCGACGCAGAGGCGCAGCGCGTCGCCGCCGAGGAGGGTGGCGGTGGTGGCGATGAGGGCGACCTCGGCGCCGGATGCGTCGTGCCGGACGACGCGGGGGGTCAGCAGGCCGGCGGCCAGCACCAGCCGGCTGCGCTCCTGACCGGGCCAGAGCTCGACCCTGGCGGTGTTGACCTCAGTGTGCGTGGACACCCTCACCGCCGTCGTGGGGGTGGGCGTGGGCGTCGTCGCCGTGCACCTGTTCGAGGTGGCTGTGGGGCGCCATGGGGCCGGGGTCGACGGGGACATGCCGGCCGCCGCGATGGGAGGCGAGCATGGCCAGCACCCACCGGCGCAGCTCGGCCACCGATGCGGCGTCCGTGCGGGACAGGCCGATGACAGGGCGTCCGTCGCGGGCGTCCCGGCCCTCGCGCTGCATCAGGTCGGCGTCGACTCCGACGTGCGGCGCCAGGTCGGTCTTGTTGACCACGAGCAGGTCGGCCCGCGAGATGCCGGGACCGCCCTTGCGGACGACGTCGCCGCCGCCGGCAACGTCGAGCACGAAGATCTGGGCGTCGACCAGGGCAGGCGAGAAGGTCGCCGTGAGGTTGTCCCCGCCGGACTCGACCAGGACGAGGTCCAGCGGAGCGAAGTCGGCTTCGAGGTCCTCCACGGCGAGGAGGTTGGCCGTCACGTCGTCCCGGATCGCGGTGTGGGGGCATGCGCCGGTCTCGACGGCGCGGATCCGGTCGGGGTCGAGGACGCCGGCGGCCCGCAGCATGCGGGCGTCCTCGTCGGTGTAGATGTCGTTGGTGACGACGCCCAGCTCGAGCTCTGAGCCGAGCTCGCGGCAGACCATGGCGATGAGCGAGGACTTGCCGGTGCCGACCGGCCCGGCGACGCCGAGTCGGAACGCGCGCGTGGTGGCACGCGTGGTCTCGCGGGTGGTCTCTGAGGTCGTCTCCCGGGTGGTCTCAGGCACTGAACAGCCTCCGTGGGTGGGTGGGGTGGGCGTGCTGCCACTGCTCCAGGAGCGGCGCCGACGGCGCGGGTATGCCGTCCGGCTCGGTGAGGTGCGCGACCGCGCCGACGACCTCCTCGATCTCGGGCCCGGCGTGCAGCAGCCACTCCGTCGTCTCGACGGGGTCGAGCGGGCAGAGCTTCAGGGCGGCCGCGCACAGCGACTGCACGTCGTCATAGGCGACCAGCCGGGCGGTCCGGGCGCCGTCCAGGCCCGCGGCGGCAGCCATCGAGCCCACGGCCACCGGTCGCGCGGGGGCAGGCATCGTCGCCAAGGCGGAGGCGGTCGCGGTGCCGGGCCAGAGCCGCTGCGCCAGGCGGCGTTGTCCCCGGCCGACGGCGACCGAGGCGGCACGCATCACCTCGCTGGGGTTGCGGGCAGCCCAGGCGAGCTGGACGTCGTCGAGGGGCAAGCCGGCCAGGGTGTGGTGGCGCGCGACGACGGCCGTCGCCGCGTCGACGAGCACGACGGTGCGCAGCCTGGTGGAGATGAGTCCGGGGACGTCGCGCGGCTCGAGCCCGCCGAGGAGCGCGGGCTCGAGCCCGGAGGACTGGGTGTGAGCGCCGACAGGGAGGCGTCCGTCGGCCAGCAGCATCGCGGCGAACTCGGGGTGGGGGAGCATCGACAGTCGAGTCTCAGAAGAGTGAATAGCGTTGGGCGAGTGGGAGCTCCGTCGCGGGGGCGGGTTCGACGAGGACACCGTCGATGCGGATCGCGAATGACTCGGGGTCGACCTCGATGACCGGGAGCGTGTCGTTGTTGATCATGTCCGCCTTGGTGACCTCCCGGGTGGGACGCACCGGGGTGAGGGTGCGTCGCAGGCCGAGCCGCTGGCCCAGTCCGTCCTGGAGCGCGGCGGGGGCGACGAACGCCAGGGAGTGGTCGGCACCGGCTCCGCCCTCGCCGACCAGCGCGGGGCGCATGAGGACCGGCTGGGGCGTGGGGATCGACGCGTTCGGGTCGCCGAGTGCGGCATACACGATCGCTCCTCCCTTGAGGACGACGTCGGGGCGCCACCCGAAGAACTTCGGGTCCCAGAGGACGAGGTCGGCGAGCTTGCCCGCTTCGATCGAGCCGACCTCGTGGTCGATGCCGTGGGCGATGGCCGGGTTGATCGTGTACTTGGCCACGTAGCGACGGGCCCGCTCGTTGTCGGCGGGCATGGTGCCGCCCAGTGGGCCGAGGCGTGCCTTCATGACGTGGGCCACCTGCCAGGTGCGGGTGACGACCTCGCCGATCCTCCCCATCGCCTGGGCATCCGAGCTCGTCATCGACAGCGCGCCGAGGTCGTGCAGGATGTCTTCTGCCGCAATGGTGCTGGCCCGGATCCTGCTCTCTGCGAAGGCGAGGTCCTCCGGCACGGACGGGTTGAGGTGGTGGCAGACCATCAACATGTCGAGGTGCTCGGCGACGGTGTTGACGGTGTGGGGGAGCGTCGGGTTGGTCGAGCCGGGCAGCACGTTGGCGTGACCGGCGATGGTGATGATGTCGGGGGCGTGGCCACCGCCGGCGCCCTCGGTGTGGAACGCGTGGATGCTCCGCCCACCGATCGCTCGCAGGGTCGACTCGACGAAGCCAGCCTCGTTGAGGCTGTCGCTGTGCAGCGCCACCTGAAGGCCGTACTCGTCCGCCGCGCGCAGGGCCGCGTCGATGGCGGCCGGGGTGCTGCCCCAGTCCTCGTGCACCTTGTATGCCGCCGCTCCGCCCAGCGCCTGCTCGCGCAGCCCCTCGGCGCTGACGGTGTTGCCCTTGCCCATGAGTAGCAGGTTGACCGGGAGGTGGTCGAGCCCTCGAAGGACTGACTGGAGGTGCCACGGTCCGGGCGTGACGGTCGTGGCCTTGGAACCCTCGGAGGGTCCCGTGCCGCCGCCGCCGAGGGTGGTGATCCCTGCGGCGAGCGCCTCGTGCACCTGGCTGGTCGACAGGAAGTGGACGTGCAGGTCGACCCCGCCGGCCGTGAGGATCCGGCCCTCGCCGGAGATCACGTCGGTGCCGGGCCCGATCTCCAGGTCGGGGTGCACGCCGTCCGCGATGTCAGGGTTGCCACTGCGGCCGAGCGCGACGATGCGGCCGTGGCGGATGCCGACGTCGGCGCGGATGACTCCCCAGTGGTCGAGCACGACCGCGTTGGTGATGACGGTGTCCAGCGCCCCGCCGGCGCTCGTGCGGGTGCCCTGGGCCATCGACTCCCGGATGGACTTGCCGCCACCGAACACTGCTTCCTCGCCCCCGAATGTGAGGTCGTCCTCGATCTCGACCCACAGGTCGGTGTCGCCGAGACGCACCTGGTCGCCGGTGGTGGGGCCGTAGATCGCCGCGTAGCGATCCCGGTCGAGGTCAGCCATCGAGCTCACCGTCCGGCCCGCGCTCGCCGACGCGCTGTCCTGGCACCTGCAGGCCCGGGACCCGGCGTCGTCCACGGAGCGCCACCGCGGCGACCTCTCGGCTGACGCCCGGCTCGAACCGGACGGACGTCCCGCTCGGGATGTCGAGACGGAAGCCGTGCGCCGCCGCCCGGTCGAAGTCCAGCGCGGTGTTGCTGTCGGGCAGGTGCAGGTGCGAGCCGATCTGCACGGGACGGTCGCCCGTGTTCACGATGACGAGGGTGAGCCGCTCGCCGTCGGTGCGGTCGGCATTGATGGTCACGGTGCCCGGCTTGACCCTGATTGCACCGGGTCCAGAACTGTTGCTGCTCAACGGAGTTCCGTCCTCTCAGGCGATAGGGTGGTGGAGGGTGACGAGCTTGCGACCATCGGGGAAGGTCGCCTCGACCTGCACATCGCTGACCATCTCGGCGACTCCCTCCATGACCTGGTCGCGGTGCAGGACATCGCGACCCTGCTCCATCAGGTCGGCGACGGTCGAGCCTTCGCGAGCGCGCTCGATGACCCAGGTGGACAGCAGCGCCACGGCCTCGGGGTGGTTGAGCTTCACGCCGCGCGAGAGCCGGTCACGGGCGACCATCCCGGCCACCGCAAGCAGGAGCTTCTCGGTGTCCGCGGGGGACAGGTGCATGCGGCCTCCTTGGCGGGTGCTGGCCCAGTAGACCAAGGCAGTGTTTCGCGGGCGTTTCAACAGCGCCACCCGGGGCTCACACCGACCCGTCGCGTCGAGCACTTTCGCTGGACTAGCGTGCCCAAGGTGTCGCCCGGCCTTGTCGTCCTGCCCAGCCCGCTGCTGGGTCCGGCGACCTATGCGCCCCTCGCTGCGGCACTGACGGCTCGCGCGATGGCGACCACCGTCGCCGAGCTCCCGGACCGCGACTTCTCCCCGTCAGAGGTGCTGTCGTTCTTCCGCTCGCAGGTCGCGGACCAGGGCGCGACGGTGGTCGTCGCGCACAGCAATGCCGGGTACTTCGCGCCGGCCGCGGCGTTGGATCGTGGCGTGCCGACCATCTTCATGGATGCTGCCCTGCCTGCCGTGGGTGAGTCCGAGACCCGCCTGGCGCCTCCAGCCTTTGCAGAGTTCATCGGCTCCCTGCCGCTCCGCGACGGACTGCTGCCGCCGTGGCCCCTCTGGTGGGACCGCGCCGACGTCGCTGCGCTCTTCCCCGACGACGACTGGCTCGACCTGGCGATCCGCGAGGCGCCACGCCTGTCGCCCGCCTACTTCACGACGCCCCTCCAGGTGCCACGCGGCTGGGAGGTGCGGCCGGCGGCATACCTTGCCTTCGGTGACACGTATGCCGCCGAGCTGGCCTTCGCGCGCGGCGCGGGGTGGGTGGTCCGTCAGGAGGTTGGTCACCACCTGGCGCACCTCGCCGAGCCCGACCGCGTCGCCGACGTCGTCGTCGAGCTCTGCGCCGCGCTGCACGTCGGCGCCTGAGCCGGGTGCCAGTAGAAAGGGGTGTGGCGGTCAGGCCGCGCGGAATCCGTGGCGGTCAAGCGGCCACGTCGTGTGGGTGCGGCCATCCGGGGCGGTCCACGTGCAGACGCCGAGCGGGTCCATCTCTACCCGCCACCCGGCATGGTGCTTGAACCCGTGATGGGTGGCACAGAGGGACTGCAGGTTGGGGACGGAGGTGGGGCCGTCGGGGTGACGGATGACGTGGTCGAGCTGGCACCGCTTGGCCGCGGTGGCGCACCCAGGGAAGCGGCAGGTGCCGTCCCGTGAGCGGACAGCGCGCGCCGTCGCCGCGCCGGGTCGGGAGGTGGTCGGGTCCTGCCATCGAACGGCTCCGGTGACGGAGTCGCTGCGGGCCAGTCGCAGGACGACGTCTGGGTCGCTCAGCACGGCGACCACGTCGGACGGGAGCAGCGAGCCGAGCACTGGTACCTCGGTGTGCGAGGACACGAACCACAGGCGGTCCTCGTGGTCGTGCAGGACGCCGTCGTCCAGCTGCTCGCAGCCGCCAAGGTCGTGGTACCAGCCGGACACCTGGGTGAGCTCGACTGCTGTGTCGGTGCCCGCGGAGCCGAGCGCGGCCGGGTCGCGACCGTCGTCGGCGCGGTCAGCAGCGTCGGGGATCGGCGACTGGACGTCTGTGGCGTGGATTCCGGTTGAGTCGGGGGCGTCCTCGCGGACGCCCAAGCACGCCGTCGATACGGGAGGCGCGACGAAGCCCGGCCGCTCGCAGTCAATCGGTGCGACCAGCTCGATCGTGGTGCTGATCGTCGCGTTGGCCTCGATGAGGTCGGACAGTGCGTCGGCGCGAGCGGCGCCCATCCGCAGACCCGGCTCAGCCCGTGCGTACTCCGCGGCGAGCCCGTCCACAGCACTCCACAGCCGGAGCGCGGTCGGGGTCGGCAGGTCGACCACCAGTCGGGTCATGCCGGCACAGTCACCCGGACGGATGCTGACGGCACGCCGAGCCCTGGCCCGCTCGGCTGCTTGTGCCGCCTCCTCTCGGTTGCACCGTTCGGCGCTGCGACGCGCTCGACGCCTGAGAGCGGCGCAGGAGAGCTGGGTCGCGCCACCCTCCAGCACCCGGGCCTCGAACTCGTGCAACCGGTCGGTCGGTGCGGCCAGGGACTCCGACACGACCGCATCCACGCGGTAGGGCTCGAGGTCGCCGGACCACGCCAGCGCCTGGATCTGGGGCAGGGAGCAGACGACGCGACGGGCGTGGCTGATGCGGGTCGACATGGTGCGCGGTGAGACATGGAGGAGGGCGGCCAGCGAGCCAGCGGCGACCGCGTGGCCCGACAGGTGGTGGGGGCGCATCCCCACGGCCACGCCATCGGCCACGTCGCGCTCGGACTGCTCGTCGCACCGTCGGGCGACCGTCTCCATGGCCGAACGCTGTCGCGCCGTCGCGGCGCTCACGACGCGCTGGGTGGCGACCGTCAACGCCTCGGCCTGCGCCAGAGACATGCCCTCGATCTCATCGTCGGTGAGGGTGAAGAGCGCGCTCGCGAGGACGGCCGGGTCGGTCGCCTCCACGGTGCGGGCATCTTCGAACATGTGTTCGATCCTATGGGAAGCCACTGACAACGGCTGGACGTGCGCGCGTTCCCCATTCGCGGGAAGCCAGGGAGGGTTTCGAAGGACTGCGGGTTTCAGGCTGTGAGGGTTACGGTCGGTGGATGGATCGACCCGTGCTCGACGACGCGCTGAAGGACCGAGAGGCCATTCTGCGAGCGTTCCTCACGGCGGACGGGAGGCTCTCGAGGATCCCCACGAAGATCCGCAAACGGCTGGTGGTGCTCAACGAGCTGGCCCAGCAGTTCGATATCGGTGAGACCTATGACGAAACCCAGGTCAACAACATCCTGCGCAGCTGGCACGACGACGTCGCCGCCCTGCGTCGCTACCTCGTCGAGGAGGGCTTCCTCGAGCGCCGCGACGGTCTCTACTGGCGTGCCGGTGGGACGGTCGGAGAAGTCGTCGGGACCTAGCAGCGGCCATCCTCCCCGGCCGTCCAGTGGCCGCTGTCCACCCCGTGACCACCCTCTGGTTTCGCCGGGTGCCACCGCCTCCGCCCTGCCACACTCTGGTCATGCTGAGGCTGGATGACCTGTGGGTCTGGGACTCCTGGATCGCTGACGACGGCGACCTCTACCACCTGTTCTTCCTCCAGGCGCCGCGCGCGCTGGGGGACCCGGGCAAGCGGCATACCTCGGCGCGGGTGGGGCACGCCACCTCCGCGGACCTCGTGAGCTGGACCGACCTCGGGGAGTGCTTCGGACCTGACCAGAGCGGCGCGGGTCGGTTCGACGACCTCGCCATCTGGACCGGCTCCGTGCTCCACGACGGGGAGCGGTGGCGGATGTTCTACACCGGGGTGTCGACGACCGGCCACCACGTCTACGACCAGCGGATCGGCTCGGCCGTGTCCGACGACCTGCAGCACTGGCAACGGGGCGGCCCCGACCCCGTCGTGCGCGTGGACGGTCGCTGGTACAAGACGCTGGCCAACACGCCGGCCCCCACCGAAGGGCCCGATCTGGAGGGGGCGAGCGAGACCTGGCGCGACCCGCTCGTCTTCGCCGACCCCGCAGGCGACGGCTGGCACCTGCTGGTCACCGCGCGGGCCAGGGACGCGGCGCGCAACGACGACGGGGTCATCGCCCACGCCACCAGCACCGACCTCGAGACCTGGGCCCTCGGCGAGCCGCTGTGCGCGCCCGGAGCCGGCTTCGGACAGCTGGAAGTGCTGCAGAACAAGCAGATCGACGGCCGGTGGGTGCTCGTCTTCACCTGCCACCCGCAGGAGATGACACCCGAGCGGATCGAGCGGACCGGCAGCTACTGCACCTGGTCGGTGCCCGGTCCCGGACCGCTCGGCCCGTGGGACATCGACGCCGCCCGTCCGTTCGCCGCGGAGCCCGACCTGTTCGCCGCGCCTCTGGTGCAGCAGCGCGACGGGTCGTGGGTGCTCGTCGGGTTCCACAACCTCGAACCGCAAGGGCTCGACGGGTTCGAGATCAGCGACCCCATCCCGGTCACCCTCGACGCCGACGGCTACCTCGTCGCCCGCTGACGCACCCTCCGACCTCCACCGCCGTGGTGCCGGAACCCGGGGCGGGTCAGTCTCCGGTGCGGCCGTCGGCGAGCTCGCGGAGGATGTCCAGGTGTCCGTTGTGCCGGGCGTTCTCCTCGACGAGGTGCAGCAGCACCCACCGCAGGGTCGGGCGCTCCCCGCTCCTGAACGGTGTGGCCGAGAGGTCGTCGAGGTCGAGCCCGGCGACGATCGCATCGGTGCGGACTGCCTGCGCGGCATACTCCTCCAACGTCTGCGCGAGGGGGGTGGTGGCGCCGAGGCTGAACTCCCGGTCCGGCTCCTCGTCGGTCCAGGGCCCGAGGTCCGGTCCACCGACGAACCTGTTCTCGATCCACGAGTGCTCCACCCAGCGCATGTGGTTGACGACCCCGCCCAGCGTCATCAGCGGTGAGGTCGGCAGGGGCGCGCTCCCGACGTGCTCGTCGGCGAGGCCGTGGCACTTCTCGGCTGCGGTGTCCCGGGTGTACTGGAGCATCGCCAGCAGCGTCGAGCGCTCGTCCCAGGCGTTGGGGGTGTCGGTTCGCGTCATGGTCCGAACCCTGTCGCACCGGCCGGCCGCGCGCCACCGCTTAGTTCAGGTTGAACCCGTGCTCCGGTGACGGCGGCACGACCCCGAGCATCGCGGCCAGCTGCCGTTCGCGCCGGACCAGCTGGAGGCCGAGTCGCAGCCGCGTCTCGGTGTCGTCGGCGGCGAGGAGCTGCTGCCGTTCCCCGAGGTCGAGCCCCACCGCCCCACCCACGGCATACGAGAGTTCGGCGGCGTCGGAGGGCCACGTGGGCTCGTCGGCGCCCACGGTGTGGGCGTACTCGTGCAGCGCCTGCCGCAGCCGCGCGGCGAGCCCCGCGACCTCCTCGGCGTCGCCGGTGTTCTCCTCAAGCATGGTCACCTCGCCCATCAGGTATGCCGTGCCGGCACCTGGCACGAGCGCCTCCAGGTGGAAGCGCTGGATGCCAGTGCTGAGGACGAGGTAGCGACCGTCTCCGACCGGGGCGGCGTTCGTCAGCCGGGCCAGGCAGCCCACCTCGTGCAGGTCGTGCACCGAGTCGGGCCCGACCTCGTGACCCTGGCGGATCGCCACGACGCCGAACTCGGGAGCCTCCATGACGTTCACCAGGTCGCTGAGCAGCTCGAGGTAGCGCGGCTCGAAGACCTGGAGCGGCAGCGCGGCGCCCGGCACCAGGACCGTGCCGAGCGGAAAGAGCGGGACCCGCGCCATGTCGTCACGGTAGGTGCCCACGACCCGGCGCAACACCCCCTCATGGAGGTGGGCCACTAGGCTGCCAACCGTGTCGCCCTACGTCGTCATCGCCGCGGTGGTCGCTGTCGGCCTGCTGCTGTTCGTGGCCGCGATGGGCGCCCGGGCGCTGCTGGCTCCGAAGGCGCCGACCCGGGCCAAGCTGACGACCTACGAGTCCGGAGTCGATCCGGTGGGTCGGGACTGGGCCCAGACGCAGGTGCGCTACTTCGTCTACGCGTTCCTCTACGTCATCTTCGCCGTCGACGCCGTCTACCTGTTCCCCTGGGCCCTCGTCGCCCGCAGCAACCTCGGTGCGGTGTCGCTGCTCGAGATCGCGGTGTTCATCGGGGTCCTGCTGGTCGGACTCGTCCACGCAGCGCGGCGCGGTCTGCTGAGGTGGCTCTGATGACGACGACGCAGCCCGTCCCCCTGCCGATGCCCCGGGTCGGTCCCGCCACCGACCTGGCACCCCAGCCGATCCGCGTGGTCCTCAACTGGGGCCGCCGCTACTCGCTGTGGGTCTTCAACTTCGGCCTCGCGTGCTGTGCGATCGAGTTCATCGCCGCCTCGATGGCCCGGCACGACTTCATCCGGCTCGGGGTGATCCCGTTCGCCCCCGGCCCGCGACAGGCCGACCTGATGGTCGTGTCGGGCACCGTGACCGACAAGATGGCTCCGGCCGTGCGACGGCTCTACGACCAGATGCCCGAACCCAAGTACGTCATCTCGTTCGGAGCCTGCTCCAACTCCGGCGGACCCTACTGGGACTCCTACTCGGTCACCAAGGGCGTCGACACCATCATCCCCGTCGACGTCTACGTCCCTGGCTGCCCGCCCCGGCCCGAGGCTCTCCTGCAGGGCATCCTCAAGCTGCAGGAGAAGATCGCAGCCGAGACGTTGTCCACCAAGGGAATTCGCGCGAAGTATGCCGGGCACCGCCTCGCGTCCGCAGGCGAGGTCAAGCGACCGTTGGTGCAGCCACCGACCAAGGACGTCTCATGAGCGGCCCTCGCGCCGTGAGCGACCCGACCGGTGTGGTGGATCCGAGCGCCCTCGAGCGCGCCGAGGTCGACCCGCCTGACTGGGTGGCGACGATCACAGCGGCCCGCGACGCTGGCTACACCTTCTTCGACTGGCTCACCGCGGTCGACCAGAGCGACGACGAGGCGGCACCCGGTCTCGACGTGGTGTGCCACCTCATGGACGGGTCCACGCCAAGGGCGTTGCGGCGCAAGCTGTTCCGCACCCGCGTCCCCAGCGGTGCCAGCCTCGACAGCCTGACGGGAGTGTTCCGCGGGGTCGCGTGGCACGAGCGCGAGACGCACGAGATGTTCGGCCTCGACTTCGAGGGGTTCGACGACGGCACCGGTCTGGGGCTGCGCCCGCTCCTGCTCCCCGACGGGTTCGAGGGCACGCCGCTGCGCAAGTCCTTCGTGCTCGCGGCTCGAGCCTCCAAGCCGTGGCCCGGAGCCAAGGAGCCGGGCGAGTCCGAGCACGCCAGGCCGACCGGGCGACGCCGGGTGTCAGCGCCCGGTGTCCCGGACCCCGAGTGGGGGCCGCGATGAACGACGCCGTCGAGGTGACCCTGCGGGCGGTGGGGGTGCTGGCTGCCTTCCTCGTGCTGCCCCTCCTGGTGGGCCAGACCGAACACAAGGTGATGGCGCACATGCAGGGCCGGCTCGGCCCGATGTATGCCGGTGGGTTCCACGGGTGGGCGCAGCTGGTGGCCGACGGGGTCAAGTTCGTGCAGAAGGAGGACATCACCCCTGCGGCTGCCGACAAGAGGATCTTCCGGTTCGCTCCCGCGGTGGCGCTGGTGCCCTATCTCGTTGCGCTGGCAGCGATTCCGCTCAGCCCCGACTTGGTCGCCGCGGACCTCCCCGCGTCGGCCGTGTTCGTCCTGGCGGTGACCGCGGTGGGCATCCTCGGCACGCTCATGGCCGGCTGGGCCAGCGCCAACAAGTACTCGCTGCTCGGTGCGATGCGTGCCGCGGCGCAGCTGCTCTCCTACGAGCTGCCGATGGTGCTGGCGGTCGCCAGCGTCTGCCTGGCGGCCGGCTCGTTGTCCCTCTCCGGGATCGCTGCGGCCTGGTCTCCCTGGTGGCTGGTCTTCCAGCTGCCGGGAGCCATCGTGTTCCTCGTGTCGGCCGTCGCGGAGCTCCAGCGACCGCCGTTCGACATGCCGGTGGCCGACTCCGAGATCGTCTTCGGCGCCTACACCGAGTACACCGGGCTGCGGTTCGCGTTCTTCCTGCTGAGCGAGTACGCCGGGATCGTCGTCATGTCGCTCCTCTTCGCCGTGCTCTACCTCGGTGGCTGGCAGGGGCTGTTCAGCGACCAGCTCGGGTGGCTGTGGACCCTGCTCAAGGGGTTCTGCATCGCGGTCCTCGTCATCTGGCTCCGGGTCGCGTGGCCCCGGCTGCGCGAGGACCAGCTCCAGCGACTGGCGTGGCTGGTCCTGGTGCCCCTCGCCCTGGCCCAGCTGGCCCTCACCGGTGTCTGGGTGGTGGCCACCGCATGAGCGAGCAGGAGAAGAAGCCGGGAGGCATCGGCATACCGGGCATCCTCAAGGGGTTGGCCACCACCGCCCGCACCATGTCGAGGCCGACCCATACCGCCGAGTACCCCGACGCGCAGCCGCACCTGCCGCCCCGGAGCCGTGGCGTCATCGCGCTGCTGGAGGAGAACTGCACCTCCTGCATGCTGTGCGCCCGCGAGTGCCCCGACTGGTGCATCTACATCGACTCGCACAAGGAGACGATCCCCGCCACCACGCCTGGTGGGCGCGAGCGCCAGCGGAACGTCCTCGACCGGTTCGCCATCGACTTCAGCCTCTGCATGTACTGCGGCATCTGCATCGAGGTCTGCCCGTTCGACGCGCTGCACTGGAGTCCCGAGTTCGAGTACGCCGAGCTGGACATCCGCGACCTGCTGCACGAGAAGGACCGCCTCGGCCAGTGGATGCCCACCGTGCCCCCACCCTCGGCCCTGGACGAGCACTCGGCCGAGCCGGCCGAGATCGGAGCCACCACCCGACCCGGACGGCTGGTGCGCACGGCGCCGGCGCGTCCCGCTCCCGCGCGCGTCACGCCGACCGGGCAGGAGGCGCAGCCAGCCCCGAAGTCAAGCCCGGAGCCGGCCCCGAAGCCAAGTCCGGAGCCAGCCCCCGAGACGGCACCGGAGACCGGGGAATGACGGCTCTGGACGTGGCCTTCGCCGCGGTCGGGCTGATCACGGCGGCCAGCGGTTTGCTCGCCGTGACGACGCGCCACGTCGTCCATGCCGCCCTGTGGCTGGTGGTCTGCCTCGGAGCCCTTGCCGGCTGCTACCTCGTCCTGGGGGCGGAGCTGGTGGCACTGGTGCAGCTCCTGGTCTATGTCGGCGCGATCGTCGTGCTCGTGCTGTTCGCCCTCATGCTCACCCGCGCGCCGATCGGGCCCAACAGCGAGATCAGCACCAGCCGCCTGCACCGGGTGCTCGCGGCGGCGCTGGGTGCCGGCGTCACGGCCCTGCTGGCCGCCGCCCTCCTCCCCATCGCGGGCCCCGCCGTGGAACGGCACGAAACCTCGACCACCCGGGTCGCAGAACAGCTCTTCGGCACCTGGCTCTGGCCCTTCGAAGTCCTCTCACTGCTACTCCTCGTCGCCCTCATCGCGGCCATGGCGGTGTCGCGGATGACCCGCCCCGACCCTGCCGCTGACCCGCTCGGCTCCGACCTCGCGGCCAGGGAGTCGGCATGATCCATCTCGCCGGGCCGTACCTGCTCTGCGCCGTGCTCGCCGGCATCGGGGCCTACGGCGTGCTGGCGCGACGGAACGCCGTGCTCGTCCTGATCGGGGTCGAGCTCATCCTCAACGCGGCCAACGTGCTGCTCGTCTCGGTCGCCGCCGCGGGTGCTGACCGCTGGGCCGCAGGCAACGTGCTCACGCTGTTCGTCATCACGATCGCTGCCGCAGAGGTCGTCGTGGCGCTCGCGGTGGTCCTCGCGGTCTACCGGCTGCGGGGCGACGTCGACCTGAGCGACCCCACCCTCAGCGACGCCACGGTCAGCGACCCCACGGTGAGCGAGGCTCCCCGATGAGCGCCGCTGCCGCCCGGTTCGTCGTCCTCATCCCTGCCGTCGCCGCATTCCTCGGGCTCCTGCTGGCCCGTCACACCGACCCACGGCCGGCCCGCTTCGTCGCCGTCGGCACCTCCCTGCTCGCGGTCCTCGCGGCCCTCCTCCAGGTCGTCGCCGTGCACGGCTCGTCGAGGGTTACCATCGCCCGCACCATCCCCGCCCTCGACGCGGGCGAGCTGCGAATTCCCTTGCAGCTGCAGGCGACTACCGCGACTGCCCTCATCGCCCTGGTCGTCGCGATCGTCGGCTGGGCGGTGCAGGCCTTCGCCGGCTGGTACCTGCGCGAGGATGACCGCTACGGCATCTTCGCCGCCACGGTCTCGCTGTTCACAGCAGGCATGCTCCTCGTCGTGCAGTCCGCCGACCTCGTGCTCACCCTGGTGGGCTGGGAGGTGATGGGTTGGTGCTCCTACCTGCTCATCGGGCACTGGAGCCGCAAGGAGTCCGCCCGCCGGGCCGCGCTCAAGGCCTTCCTCGTCACCCGCCTCGCAGATGTCGGCTTCGTGCTCGGGGTGGTGATCCTCGCCGCAGGGGCCGGCTCCACGGCATACCCGCAGGTGCTCCAGGCCTGGGCCGCCACGGACTGCCCGGACGCCGCCGCATGTGCAGCGCCCAACGCGACCCTGCGCACGGCGGCCATGGTGCTGCTCGTCATCGGCATCCTCGGCAAGTCCGGCATGGTCCCGTTCCACGACTGGCTCCCCGACGCCATGGAAGGCCCGACCCCCGCGTCCGCCCTGATCCACGCGGCGACCATGGTTGCCGCCGGCACGTTCGTCCTCGCGCAGCTGTTCGACGTCCTCGCGGCCAGTGACGGTGCACGCTGGGTCCTCGCGCTGAGCACCGCCGTGACGATGGTGTATGCCGCGGGGCTGGCGTTCGGGCAGAGCGACCTCAAGCGGCTGCTCGCCTACTCGACCCTCAGCCAGGTCGCCCTCATGCTCTCGGCGCTGGCGGTCGCCCCCGTCGACGAGGGACCGGGCGCCGGAGTGCTTCACCTCTACTCGCACGCGTTCTTCAAGGCGCTGCTCTTCCTCGCGATCGGCTGGCTGAGCGTGACCGTCGGCGGCACCGCGGCCGCGACGATGCGCGGTGGTCTGCGCGGACACCTGTTCATCAGGCCGGCGATGTTCGTCGGGCTGATGGCGCTGGCCGGGGTGCCTCCGCTCGTCGGCTTCGTCTCCAAGGAGCACGTGCTCGCGGCAGCCGAGGCAGGCGCGGCCGACGGCCAGGCGCGGGCCTGGATCGTCCTGCTCGCAGGCCTGCTGACCGTGGTCCTCACCGCTGCCTACTGCATGCGCGCGTGGATCGTCCTCGACGACCTGGCCGCCGCGGACATCGAACGTCACGAGGCCGACACCGCCAGCTTCCCCGTGACTGCGGCGGTGACGGTCCTGGCCATCCTGACCGTTGCCGGCGGGCTGGTCGCCTTCACCCCTCTGATCGACCTCGGCGGCCACATCGGGTGGCTGGTGGCGCTGCTGAGCATCCTGCTGATCGTCGGCGCCGGCCTGGCCGTGCGTTCACTGGCCCACGGTGCGGATCCCGCTGTGCGGATCGTCGGGGCACGGATCCCGTCGTTCGACGACGGTTTCGGGGTCGATCGCCTCTACGTCGACTACGTGGCGCGACCAGTCGTCGCCCTTGCGCACCTCGTCGTCTTCCTCGACCGCGAGGTCGTCGACGCCTACGTGCGCGGTGCGGCAGCCGCGACCCGGTTCGGTGGCGCGGGTGGCCAGCGGGCCCACCAGGCCGAACGCGCGGCGTCCGGGCTGGCCTGGGTCGTGGCCGGTGTCGTCGCCGTCGCCCTCGCGGGGGTGGCGCTGTGGTGACCGGAAGGCGTGGTGGAGGAGAGACCGCGGTGGAGGCGAGACCGTGGTGATCCTGTTGAGCCTCGTGGTCCCGGCGGCGGTGGCCGTCTGGCTGCTCACCGGTGGCCGCGCCGTCTCCCACCGTTCAGCCAACTTGCTCGCCAGCGCCGCGAGCGTGGTCACGCTGGCCGCCGTCATCGTCGCCGTGATCGCGCGTCCGACGGTCGACCGCGCGTGGGTGCCCTCACTCGGACTGCGCTGGCAGCTCGCTGTCGACGGGATCAGCGCGCCGCTGCTGCTGCTCACCGCTGTCCTGGGGGTGGGCGTGGTGCTGCACACCCTCGACCGACCTCCGCTGGGCGGGACCACCGCCGCCTTCCACGCCTGCCTGCTCCTCGTCGAGTTCGGAGCCCTGGCGACGTTCTACGCCCGCGACGCGGTCCTGTTCTTCGTGGCCTTCGAACTGGTCCTCGTGCCGATGTGGGTGCTGATCACCAGGTTCGGCGACCCCCACGATGCTGACGCCCGCGCCGACGCCGGTGGCCGGTTCGTCCTCTACACCGCGTTCGGCTCGACGCTGATGCTCGTCGGGATCCTGGCGCTCGTCGCCAAGGCGGGCACGTCCGACCTCGACGTCATCGCCCAGGGTGGCGGCCACGGCATACCCGTCGGCACCCAGACCCTGGTCGCGGCGCTGCTCGTGGCGGGGCTCGCGGTGAAGGTGCCGGTCTTCCCGGTGCACACGTGGCTCCCACCGGCACACACCACGGCTCCCACGGCCGGGTCGGTCCTGCTGGCGGCGGTGCTGCTGAAGATGGGCACCTACGGCCTGGTGCGGCTGCCGCTCGCCTCGGTCCCCGACGGATTCGCGAGGGTGGCGCCGGTGCTGGCCGTCCTCGGTGCCGTCGGCATCATCTGGGGAGGCTTGGCCTGCCTCGTCGAGCGCGACCTCAAACGGCTGATCGCCTACTCCTCGGTCGCGCACATGGGTTTCGTCGTCCTCGGCCTGTCCAGCGGCACGCGCACCGGACTCCAGGCGGCGTTGTTCGCCAACGTCGCCCACGGTGTCATCTCGGCCCTGCTGTTCGTCGTCGTCGGCGGCCTCAAGGAGCGGTGGGGCAACGCCGATCTCGAGACCGCCCGGGCCGCCTTGCGCGAGGTCACCCCGCGGCTCGGGTTCGCCCTCATCGTGGGCCTCGCCGCATCCCTCGGCCTGCCTGGCCTGGCAGGTTTTTGGGGCGAGTTCCTCAGTGTGTATGCCGCGTGGTCGCCGGCCGCCGACCGTCCCGAAGGGCTGTTCCGCACTCTGGCCGTCGTCGCCGCCGTCGGCACCGTCCTGGCTGCCGCCTACGCGCTGCGGGTGGCCCGCGCCGTCTGGGCGGGGGAGCGCACGACGCCCCCTATCGAGGACAGCCGCGACAGCGAGTGGGACGTCATCGCCGTCCTCGTCCTCGGGGTGTTGCTGCTCGGCATCGCACCCGGACCCCTGTTGGCCATGACCAGCGGTGCGGTCTCCACGATCATCGGGGCCGCACCATGATCGCCGCGATCGCGCCTACGGCGGTGGCCGCTCTGCCCACGGCGGTGCCCGCGGCGGTGCTGGCCACGACCGGCCTGGTGAGCTTCGACTGGGCGGTCCTCGGGCCGGTGCTCGTCCCCGCCATCGGTGCGGTGGCCGTGCTGGTCCTGGACGTCATCGCCCCGCGCCTGGTCCGGTTGCACGCCGCGATGGGCGTGTTCGCCCTCGCCGCCGGCTTCGCCCTGGCCGTCCCGGGCGCCCTGCGCTCCGGCGACGACCCGCTCCGATCGCTCTGCCTGCCGGCGCCCGACGGTGCCTGCCTCTTCGAAGCCGGTCCCCTCGCCAGCGCCCTGCAGCTCGGCGCCCTCGGGGCGGCGCTCGTGGTGCTGCTGCTGAGCTGGCCGGGCACCGATCCTCGAGAGGACCTGCGGGGTGGTCCGGCTGTCCTCGTGTCCCTCGTCCTGGCGGCCACGGCGGGCGCCGCAGGGGTCGCCGCGGCCCACGACCTCGGATCCTGGCTGGTCTGCCTCGAGCTCGCCACCTTGCCCCCCATCGCCCTGGTCGCCCTTCGTGGCGACGCCCCCGCGGGCCGCGGCGCGCTCGCGCTGCTCACCACGTCCCTGGTGTCGTTCGCGATGGTGGTGCTCGGCGCCGCCCTGTGGCTGGTGTCGACCGGCGAGGCGGTGTTCGCCCCTGGTGCCGCCGCCGATGCGCTGTCCGAGCCGGACCGGCGAGTGGTGCTGCTCCTCGCGGCCCTCCTGCTGCTCTCAGGGGTGGGCTTCAAGCTCAGCCTCGTGCCCTTCCACGTCTGGACACCGCAGGCCTATGCCGGCGCCACCGAACCCGTCGCGGCCTTCCTCGCGGCCACCTCCAAGGTGGCGGCGCTGGCCGCCCTGCTCGTCGTCGTCCAGGCCCTGGTGGGGGCCGGAGCGCCCGTCATCGTGGGCATCGGCCTCCTCGCAGCGGTGTCCATGACGCTCGGCAACGTCCTCGCCCTCGTGCAGGACGACCCGGTGCGGCTGCTGGCCTGGTCCACGGTCGCCCAGGCAGGGTGGGTGGTGCTGCCACTGTCGGCCCTCAACGGCAGGGCAACGGCCGCCTCAGGTGGCTATCTGCTGGCCTACGTCATCGCCACCCTCGTCGCCTTCGTCGTGGTGCACGTCGTGACGTCGACCCCGCGCCTCCGTGGCGCCGCGGACCTCGGACGCACGCTCACGGCATACACCGGCTTGTTGCGGGCCCACCCGCTGCTGGGCGGGGCGCTGGGACTGGCCCTGCTCTCTCTCGCCGGGCTCCCGCCGGGCGTGGTCGGGCTCATCGCCAAGGTGGTCGCCCTGCGCCCCGTGGTCGGGGCGGGGCAGTGGGCGCTGGCCGTGGTCGCCGTGCTCAACGCGGTGATCGGCGTCGCGGTCTACCTGCGCTGGTTCGCCGTGCTGCTGCGCGACCCCGAGGAGGGTCCCGCACGGCCCGTCATCCGCACCATCCCGCGTCCCGCGCTCGCCGCCCTGGTGCTGGCCGGACTCGCGCTCGTGGCCACCAGCGTGATGCCCCAGCTGCTGTTCGGCCTGCTCGGCTGAGCGGCTGGATGACGGGCAGGCTGAGGGGCAGGATGACGCGCTGCCGGACGGGCCGGACGGCGCTGGATCGGGAACGCGAGCACGGAAGGGAGCGTTGAGGCAGGCATGCACAACCATTTCAACGGGCTCAAGACGGCAGCCCTCTTCGGCGGCATCTTCGCCCTCCTCCTGGCCATCGGCGGCGTCATCGCCAGCTCCACCGGCAGCCCCGCCTTCATCTGGCTGTTCGCCCTCTTGGGCGTCGGCATGACCGCCTACGGCTACTGGAACTCCGACAAGCTCGCGATCAAGGCGATGCACGCCTATCCGGTCAGTGAGGCCCAGGCGCCCGCGATGTACCGGATCGTGCGCGAGCTCTCCACCGCCGCCGGCAAGCCGATGCCCAAGCTCTACATCAGCCCCACCGCGGCGCCCAACGCCTTCGCCACCGGCCGCAACCCCGAGAACGCCGCCGTGTGCTGCACCGAGGGCATCCTCGGGCTGCTCGACGAGCGTGAGCTGCGCGGGGTCCTCGGACACGAGCTCATGCACGTGTACAACCGCGACATCCTCACCGGCTCGGTGGCTGCCGCGGTCGCCGGTGTCATCACGTCTGTGGCCCAGATGCTCATGTTCGCGGGCATGTTCGGGGGTGGCGGCAACGACGAGGACCGTCCCAACCCGATCGCCATGCTGGCCATGGCCCTGCTCGCGCCGTTCGCCGCGGCGATGATCCAGATGGCGATCAGCCGCACCCGCGAGTACGACGCGGACGAGGACGGCGCCAAGCTCACCGGCGACCCACTGGCGCTCGCGTCCGCCCTGCGCAAGCTCGAGACCGGGGTGGCCAAAGCCCCGCTGCAGCCGACCCCGGCCATCCAGAACTCGAGCCACATGATGATCGCCAACCCGTTCCGCCCCCAGGACGTGTCGCGCTTCTTCTCGACCCACCCCCCGATGACCGAGCGGATCGCCCGGCTCGAGGCCCAGGCCTACGGCTTCCGCCAACGCTGAGACGGGCCCTCCGCGTGCTCGGGAACGGGGTCTGGACGACCTCCTCCCGAGACTCGCGGAGGGCTGGGAATGAAAGTCGGCGCGATAGGCGTTACGATGGTCAGCAGTTGCAGTTCCTCGTGTGAGTGGGCCCGCCAAGCGCGGGCCTTTTCCGTAAGCGGTGTATTCCGTGTCGTGGTGATGTCGCAGCTGGTGGTCCGCATCCGCGGCCACATCGGCCAATTAGGAAAAGAGTTATCCCATGGCACAGGGAACAGTGAAGTGGTTCAACGCTGAGAAGGGCTTCGGCTTCATCGAGCAGGACGGCGGCGGCGCCGACGTCTTCGTGCACTACAGCGCGATCGAGTCCGGCGGCTACCGCTCGCTCGACGAGGCGCAGCGCGTGGAGTTCGACATCACGCAGGGCCCGAAGGGTCCCCAGGCGGAGAAGGTCACGGTCATCTGACCTGCCCCACCCTCTGAACAAGATCGAAGCCCCCGGCCATCTCGGCCGGGGGCTTCGGCGTTCTCCCAGGAGCGCAGCGAGGTATGCCGCGCGGCCGAGCCGGCCACGCGGCATACCAACGGTGTTGGTCTGTGCAGGGTCAGAGGCCGAGGGCCACCATCGCGCGCTTGGCCATCGCCGCCTCGCCGAGGGCGTTCGGGTGCACCGGCACGGTGTTGGTCCCGAACAGGATCGGCTCGACCCACCGCGTGCCGATCGGCTGGCACGCGTCGCGGCCGGTCGCCGACATGTCGACGAAGGTGGTGCCGGTCTCGGCGGCGGCTCGCCTGACCACCGCGTTCACGTGCGCCTGGATGTTGTAGACGTAGGGAACGTCGCCGTAGGCGATCGGCATCTGGGCGAAGCACCCCCGGGTGGGCGGAAGGATCGTGGGGTAGCCCAGGATCGCGACCTCGGCGTTCGGGGACTTGGCGTGGATGTCCCGCAGGGCCTTCTTCACAGCCGGGTAGGTCCTGGTCTCGATCAGGTCGTCGTAGTAGCTGCCGAACCAGTTCTTGCACGGGCTGCCGAAGCCGAGGGTCAACATGCCCTTGGTCCCGCAGGACACGATCGCGCCGAGGAAGACCTGGCTGTCGTTGCCACCGATGGTGAGGGTGACCAGGTCGGTGTCGGACCTCAGGGCGTTGAGCTGCGCCGGCACGCCGAGGTACTGCGAGGTGTAGAAGTGCCGGGTCTCGGCAGCCGAGCAGGTGACGTCCCTGAGGGATGCTCCCGTCGCCGACGCGATGAGGCGGGGATAGTTCTTGGTCGTGCGGATGCACAGCGGCGACGCCGAGAGGTCCTTGGGCAAGATGCCGGCCCCGGCGGAGTAGCTGTCCCCGAGAGCTACGTAGCGCAGTGGGTCGGTGATGCTGGAGGTGGCCGCGCTCGCTGGTGTGGCGGTGGCGACGACGGTGAGAGCGGTGGCAAGAGCGGCAGCCCCTGCCAGTCCCCGGCTCAAGGTAGGACGCATCGAGACAACTCCTTTGTTGTTACTGTTGGTAGGTTACTTTTGGGTAGGACCCTGGCGACGCCGCGCAAACCGGCAAGCAGTGCGGCTGGTTGAATCGGTCCCATGCCTTCCCTCACCCGGGCCGATGCCCGAGAGCGTTCTGCCCTCATCGACGTGACGCGGATGGAGGTCGATCTAGACCTCGACCGCGGTGAGGAAAGCTTCGAGTCGCGAGTTCGGATCTCGTTCTCCTGCAACACCCCCGGGCGCTCCACCTTCCTCGACGTCCATCCCTTGGAGCTGCGGTCGCTGACGCTCAACGGCACCCCTGTCGATGGTGAAGGCCTCCGGGACGGGCGCATCGAGCTCGCGGGTCTCGCGGCCGAGAACGTCCTCGAGGTAGAGACGCTGATGGCCTACAGCCGTGACGGTCAGGGGCTGCACCGTGCGGTCGACCCCGCCGACGGGGAGCACTACGTCTACGGCCACCTCTTCCTCGACGCAGGTCCGCGGGTGTTTGCCTGCTTCGACCAGCCCGACCTGAAGGCGCCCTATGTCGTCAAGGTCAGCGCCCCCGAGACGTGGATCGTGCTGGGCAACGGCGCGGCTACGCGGGTGGGGCCGGGGAGGTGGGAGCTGGCCGAAACCCAACCACTGGCAACGTATTTCGTGACGATCTGCGCCGGTCCCTACGCCTCCGTGCGCGACGAGCACGACGGCATACCGCTCGGGGTCCATGCGCGGGCCTCGCTCAAGGAGCACCTGGAGCGAGAGGCGCCGCAGATGCTCGAGGTGACCAGGGCGAGCTTCGACTACTACCACTCGTTGTTCGGGATCCGCTATCCCTTCGGGGAGTACCACCAGGTGTTCGTGCCGGAGTTCAACGCCGGAGCCATGGAGAACCCGGGCTGCGTGACGTTCCGCGACACGATGATCTTCAGGGGGGCTGCCGCGCGCGACGAGGTGCTGTCCCGCACCAACACCATCACGCACGAGATGGCACACATGTGGTTCGGCGACCTCGTCACCATGCGGTGGTGGGACGACCTCTGGCTCAACGAGTCATTCGCCGAGTACATGTCGCACCGCACCTGCGTGGACGCCACGGAGTTCACCGATGCCTGGATCGACTCGACGATGGCCCGCAAGGGCTGGGGGTATGCCGCGGAGCGCACCCCCTCGACGCACCCCGTCGCCGGGTCTGCCGCGTTGGACACCCAGGCGGCACTGCAGGACTTCGACGGGATCTCGTACGCCAAGGGAGCAGCCACGCTGCGCCAGCTGATCGCCTACATCGGTGACGACGCCTTCATCGCCGGGGTGTCGGCCTACCTGCGCGAGCACTCGTTCGGCAACGGGACGCTCGCCGACTTCCTGGGCTTCATGGAGCGGGCGTCCGGTCAGTCGCTCACCGCCTGGACCGAGGCCTGGCTGCTCACGGCCGGCCTCGACGTGATCTCGGTGGACCCGGTGACCGGGGTCGTCGACAGGGACGTGCCACCACGGTTTCCGGCGGACCGGCCGCACACGCTGGACGTCGCAGGGTTCACCGAGGGCGCCGAGGTGTTCCGGGTCCCGGTGACGGTGACGCAGGACCGCACCAGTGTCGAGGCGCTGCGCGAGGTGCCGGCCGCTGACCTGGTCGTGCCGAATGCCTCCGACCTCACGTGGGCCACGGTGACCCTCGACCCGGCTTCGGTTGCCGCCGTGCCGACCGCCCTGGCGTCGGTGCCCGACACCCAGGCCCGGGCCGTCGTCTGGATCGCCCTCCTCGACGGGGTCTGCCTCGGCACCGTCGACCCACGGGTGCTCGTCCGGACCTTCGGCAACGCCTGGCCGGCCGAGGACAACGACTCGGTGCTGAGCCGGACGTCGCTCGCGCTGTCGGCCCGCTTCATCCCGACCTTCCTGCCGCCCGAGGAGCACGCCTGGGCCGAGCAGGTGGTTGCCGAGGCGGCCGGGCAGCTGCTGCGGTCGGCCGAGGCGGGCTCCACCCATGCCCTGGTGGCGGCCCGGACGGTGGCGCGGTCCTCGGCCGACGAGTCCCTCCTGCGTGCCTGGGCCGCGGGCAAGGACCGACCTGCGGGCCTGGAGGAGGACTCGGACTTCGGCTGGATCGCGGTGCGCAACCTCGCCTCCCGTGGCCTGGTCGACCGCGCCTTCGTCGAAGCCCGGCACGCCGACGACGACACGCTCCAGGGCCGGCTCAACGCGCTGTTCGCCAGCGCCTCGATGCCGTGGGCCGACGCGAAGGCCTGGGCCTGGGAGGAGCTGACGACCAACCGGTCTCGCTCCAACTACGAGCTCAACGCGCTGGCGCAGGGGTTCTGGCTCGCCGACGACCTCGACCTCGTGCGGCCCTATGCGGAGCGCTACTTCACCGAGGTCCCAGCCATGACCGCGTGGGTGGGGGAGGACGCGATCGCCCGGGTCGCGACGCTGGCCTACCCCGCGCGGATCGTGGAGGAGGCGACGGCCGAGCTGAGTGCTGCGGCGGTGGCGAGCGGCGGCCTCAGCGTCGGGGTGCGGCGCAGCGTGGTGGACGCGGAGTCCGAGCTCCGCGAGGCGTTGCGCTCGCGGGCCACGTTCGGCTGAGCTGGGCCGCGCGCCATCGAGAGTGCACGACACGCTGACCGACTCGTCGTCGGCCCAGCGTGTCGTGCGCTCTCGACCCACGAGCAGGTATGCCGCCGGCCCCGACCGGCCGGGCGGTGGGCAGGTAAGGAGTTGGTCTAGAACCCGTCGCCATGATCTCGGTCGCTGCTATGTTCCGCCGGATTGGCAGTCACAGACCGGCGGAAGGCAAGCGGCTCATGCGCGCAGCACTCGGGCGGGTCGGGGGGATCGTGCTGGCGGCTGCGCTGGCCACCGGGGTCCTTGCCGCACCCGCGCAAGCAGAACCATCGACCATCACGGGGACCATCACCGCGGCAGCCACGGGGGAGAACCTGCAGGGGTGCGTGAGCGTCTACGACCTCGGCTACTCCTTCATCGCCTCGGGCTGCACCGACGACAGCGGTCAGTGGACCGCCGAGGGAGTGGAGACGGGGGTCGGCTACAAGGTCGAGGCCTACGCGTTCGACTCGCTCTACAAGGGACAGTGGAGCGGCGGGGCGAGCACGTTCGAGGACGCCGCCGTCGTCGAGGCTCCCACCCACCTCGACTTCCCGCTCGAGTACTCCCGCGAGGTCGGCGACTCGACCCTGTCCGGGACGATCACCGCCGAGGACACCGGCGCCCCGCTCCAGGCGTGTGTGACGCTGGCCGACGAGGCCGACGGCTACGTCGCCTCCACGTGCGCGGGGGAGGACGGCACCTGGGCGGTGGGCGGCCTGGTCGCCGGCGCCGGCTACAAGGTCGAGTTCGAGGCCTATGACGACGTGCACGTGGGCGAGTGGGCTAACGACGCCACGTCCTACGCGGACGCGGACCTCATCACCGCGCCAGCCACCGTGGATGCAGCCCTGGCCACCGGCGGGCACCTGCTGGGGACGCTCACCCGGGCGGACGGGCAGCCCGCAGAGGGGGCGAGCGTGGGCATCTCGAGCTCCACCGACGACGGAACCATCGCTGCGTTCGCCTCGACCGACCAGGACGGCGCCTGGAGCGCGCTGGTGCGGCCCGGCGAGTACGTCGTCAACTTCGACGCGTGGCCCGCGAACCAGTACGCCTTCGGGAAGACGTCCCGCGACGACGCGGCGCGCTTCACCGTCGCGGCGGGCGACTCCGTGCGGGTCGATGACCAGTTCCTCGCCGCGGCCACGGTCCAGGGCACAGTGACCAGCGACGCGACGGGTGGCCCCGTGGAGGGCGCGTGTGTCGCGGTGCTCACGCCGACCCAGGACCCGGACAACACGATGCAGGCGGGCGAGGGCTGCACGGGACCCGATGGCACGTACTCGATCGACATCTCGGAGCCGGGCGAGTACATCGCCGCCGTCTCCGACCCCGAGGGGCGGTACGCGGGCGAGTACAGCGGCAACACCCAGGCCATCGGCTCCGCGCAGACCTTTGCCGTGGACAGGGGTGCCCCGGCGACCGTCAACGCCTCGCTCGCGAAGGGCGCTGTCCTGACGGGCCTCGCCGTCGACGCCAAGTCCGGCGCTCCGGTCCGCGACGCCTGCCCGGGTGCGTACTCCGGCCATGCGGGAAGGTACGTCCAGTTCTCCGTCCCGGTGTGCAGTGGCGCCGACGGCCGCTGGACCATCAAGGGTCTCCCGGCGGGTGACTTCGCCGTGGTCCTGAGCGTGTACACCCAGCCACGCACCTACAGCGACACGTGGGCCTTCAAGGCGACCTCGCAGGCAACAGCCGACCTCATCACGGTCGGCGCGGGCCAGGTCAAGAAGGTCCGCAACGTCCAGCTCAAGCCGGGCGGGCGCATCTCGGGCCGGATCACCGACTACCAGGGGCAGCCGGTCGAGGGTGCCTACGTCAGCATCGACGGCGGCTACAGCGGTCGGGCCGGAGGGCCGAACGGACCGACGTACGCCCAGACCGGTGCTGACGGCCGCTACACGATCTACGGCGTCCCTGCGGGCGACCACACGGTCTTCGCGGAGCCCAGCCAGTGGGGTGGGCTCGCGCCCCTGTGGTCCGGCAACGCCGACCGCCGCGAGGACGCAGTCCCGCTGCGGGTCAAGGCGACGAGGACGTCGTCCTACGACGCCGTCCTGCAGCCCGGCGCCCGCATCACCGGAAGTGTCGTCACGGCCGACGGCCAGCCCACGACCGACTACTGGGTGGGCATCATCCGCACCACGTCGGGCGACTACATCGGTGACTTCGACGTCTACAACGGGAACACGTTCAGCTCGACGTCCCTGCCCCCGGGCGACTTCACCCTGGCGTTGACCCGGTACACCGAGGAAGGCCAGGGCGAGACGGTCTGGTACGACTCGGCCACCTCCGAGGCCGACGCCACCACGGTGTCGCTCGGCCGCGGCGAGCAGCGGGAGATCACGATCCACCTCCCCTGAGTTCACCACCCGTGGCAGGTATGCCGCCGTCCCCGGCTCGGGGACGGCGGCATACCTCTGCGTGGGGGTTGGTGGGCCGGCCGCACGGATTCCGTCGCACAGACCCCGCGCAAATGAGGGATTCAGGGGCGTCGGTGCAGGTCAGAGGGTTGATTGCCCGAGGCGCAAGGGCGCACCGCGGCTGTTTCGGGGCTACCATCAGAGGTGGCGAGGGCTTTTGCGATGTCAGTTGACGTTCACCTCCGTCTGCGGAGGTATGAATGGACACGCCAGGATGAACCGACTCGAAGAGGGTGACACGCTCGGCGGTCGCTACGTGCTCGGTGCACGGATCGCGTCCGGTGGCATGGCGGACGTCTGGGCCGGCACCGACACGGTGCTGCAGCGCACCGTGGCCGTGAAGGTCATGCGACCGGACACCGGTCACGAGGAGCTCTTCGCCCTCCGGTTCCGTGACGAGGCCGTGCACTCGGCGGCTTTGCTGCACACCAACATCGCGACCCTGTTCGACTACGGCGAGGACGACGGCCTGGCCTTCCTCGTCATGGAGCTCGTCAAGGGTGAGCCGCTGTCCCTGCTCCTGAAGCGCCGCGCACCCCTCGACCCGGCAGAGGTGCGCTCCCTGGTCGGACAGGCTGCCCTCGCCCTGGGCGTGGCCCACGAGGCCCGGGTGATCCACCGTGACGTGAAGCCGGCCAACATCCTCGTGCGTCCCGACGGACTCGTGAAGCTGACGGACTTCGGCATCGCGCGAGCCCTCGACGCCGCGGGCCACACCCGGGCTGGGGAGATGCTCGGCACGCCGGACTACCTCAGCCCGGAGCAGGCAATGGGCGAGGCCGCGACCGGGGCCAGCGACCTCTATGCCCTCGGGGTGGTCGCGCACGAGATGCTTTCGGGGAGTAGGCCGTTCGACAGGGGAACCCCCGTCGCGACGGCCCTCAGCCACGTCAACGAACCACCCCCGCCGCTGCCCGATGGTGTCCCCGAGGACCTCGCGTCACTCGTGAGGGACTGCCTGGCGAAGAATCCCGCGGAGCGTCCCGCGAACGCTCGTGAGGTCGCCTCCCGGGTCGGCATCGGCGACCACGAGATGGCCGGGCTGGCGCTGGGTCTGGCCAGCGCCCTCGACAGCTGGACGGAGGACGACTCGCCCGACACCGACGGCTCGGTGATCCGGTTCCCCGACCTCGGTGGTCCGACGATGGCCCTGCAGGCCGAGCCCGGCAGCGCCTAGCTCCCGCGCCGAGGCGCCCACAGCAGACAGGTATGCCGCCGTCCCCGGCTCGGGGACGGCGGCATACCTCTGCCTGGCGGCGGGTGAGCCGCCGCGAGCTCAGCGGGCAGTGAGTCGCCGCGGGCTCAGCGGTAGTTGGTGAACTGGATCGCGAAGTCCAGGTCGTCCTTGCTCTTGAGCAGTGCCTGCACGGCCTGGAGGTCGTCGCGAGACTTGCTGGTGACGCGCAGCTCGTCGCCCTGGATCTGGGACTTGACCGACTTGGGGCCCTCGTCGCGGATGATCTTGCCGACCTTCTTGGCGTTCTCCTGGGAGATGCCCTCCTGCAGGCCGAGCTCGAGTCGGTACTCCTTGCCGGAGAGCTGGGGGCCGCGCTCCGGGACGTCGAGGTGCTTGAGCGAGACCTTGCGCTTGACCAGCCACGTCTGGAAGACGTCGAGCACGGCGTTGGCGCGCTCCTCGGTGTTCGCCTTGATGATCACCTTGTCCTCGCCGCTGGCCTCGATGGAGGCGCCGACGTTCTTGAAGTCGTAGCGCGTCGCCACCTCACGCGAGGCGCTGTTGAGGGCGTTGGCGACCTCCTGGTGGTCGATCTTGCTGACGATGTCGAACGAGCTGTCGGCCATGGTGGCGTGTCCTTCCTGGGCGTCACGCGGCAGGCGCCGGGTGGGGGCGCCTACCGGTTTCGGCATTCGTGGGTGTCCTTGCTATCCTTCCACGCGCACCACGGCAGGTTGCCCGAGCGGCCAATGGGAGTGGACTGTAAATCCATCGCGAAAGCTTCGAAGGTTCGAATCCTTCACCTGCCACCCAGTGCTCAAGAAGGCCCCTGACCAGCGGAAACGCAGGTTTGGGGCCTTCTTCGTCGCCCCATCTCGTGTCCGGCTGACAGCGGCCCTGAACGGTGTTCTACGGGTGCCAGTGGGGAACTGGTGGGGAAATTCGGGCCCTGGCCCTTGGCGTTCACGGAGTCTCCCTGGACACAAGGGCCGACTGGATCCGTCGACGCGCCGCCTCGTCCTGTCCCGAGATGCATGTGGCGTAGACGCGGAGAAGCACGTTCACGCTGTGGCCTGCCCACTCGGCGACCTGAGTTGCCGGGACACCAGCGTTCAGCCAAAGGGAGACTGCTGCGTGGCGCAGGTCGTAGGGACGCTTGGCGAGTGGCGAGTTGTACTCATCCTCGGTGAGCGCCTTGCGGCGGGCTCGGTCCCAGACCCGGTACACGATGGCCATCGACTGGGGATTCGAGAATGGTGGTGCGACGGGCACGCCGGCCCTGCCTGTGCGGGTGACGAAGAGGCGACCCGCAGGTCCAGGTGGGAACTGCTCGAGGTGTCGGCTCAGGATCTCAACGAGCTCGGGCACTGCTGGAACGAGCCGGGTCGCGCGCCGGGCTCGGTGCTTGAGCTGCCGGTCCTCCGTTGGTCGCCCGCTATCGGTCCACTCAGCCCCCGTCGTCTGCGTCGAGCCGACGAGGTGGAGCGTGCCCCAGCCAGGTGGGCTGCCCTTGAGATCCAGGTCCTTCTGCGTGAGATGCCGGACCTCCGCGGGCCTGAGCGCGGCGTAGTAGATGCACGCGAAGAATGCTTCCAGCGAGGGATAGATGCGCCTCCCTTCTGTGAGCAGGGCGCGTGCCTGGTCCGGATTGACGACGACGCGGCGGTCGATGACGTCGGTGTGGGCTGGCGCCTTCCACTTCACCTTGTCCATGGGATTCCCCGTCAGAGCACCGATCTCAACGCCGAACTCGAGAGCGCTGTAGAGCGCCGAACGCTTTCGTGCGACTGTGCTGGACGACGCCGCGGTGCCATCCAGCCTGAGTGCAAGAGCATCCAGCACAGGCCTTAGTCGCGAAGGTTCGGCGAGCTCCTCGAGGGTGGGCGATCGGCGCCGAGCCCAGGCGATCACCTCGGCGAAAGCCTCCGGCGGGCAAGCGGTGGCGGCGTCCTTCCGTCTTGCTCCGGAGTTGAAGGCCCAACTGAACAGCGCCTTTCGCAGAAGTGCCCTGTCAGGTCCACCGGCAGGCAGCGCGGCACAGGTGGCTGTGACGAGGCCGTCCGCCAGCCCACGCCGGTGTTGGGGAGAAGCGTGTGCCCACTTCATGTCTACGAAGGCGCACGCGTGTTCAAACCAATTGGGGCTGGTGGACGCCTCGGCTGCGCTGACCGGAAGGCCCGTGTTCTGGTCAAAGGGTTCCGCGTTGCGCAGGCCGACCAACAGGGTGGCCCTGAACGACTCTGCGGACTTCACCGTGCCGAAGGTCTGCTGGAACGTCCGTCCGTGGACGTGCCAGCGGACCGTGTGAGTCGTCTTGAGTTTGCCCTTGTAGGTGCGAACGCCCCACACCTGAACCTCGAAGGTCTTCGTAGAGCTCATAGGTCAGGCCGACTGCTCTAGCGACTCGAGCCAGCGGTCGAAGTCGCTGCGTTTGATCCGCAGGTCGCCGTTGGGGAGCTTGAGACATGGCGGCGCCTTGTGGGCGGCTCGCCAGTCGTAGAACGTTGATCGCGCAACTCCCAGTTCGTCGCAGACGTCCCTGACTGTCAGATGGATCCGTTCCACGCGCTTCGCCTCAGACATGGGCGCCCCTTCTCAGCTACCGGCTATGAATAGACAACGCGGCGACCGGGGCACCATGTGCAGCCGACGCCGACAAGCGGGCTCTTCAATGTCAGCGGGCCGGCCGAGAGTGCAAAGGGACTGCTGAAGGTGTGGTGCGTCGACAGCTGACGACTTGTCGCAGATCAGGTCCTGGGGAAGACATGAAGCGTCTTCATCATCAGGGTGATGAAAGCGATAGTGATGAAGAAGCGAATGTGGACGAAGAGGCAGCAGTAGCGGCTTAGCCGTTCGACTTCGCTGCGCGCTCCAGTCGGTCGAGGGCCTCGACGGCGTTCTCGACAGACATCGCGGAGTCGTCGTTGCGGCAATAGGTGAGCATCTTGCGCAGCCGTGTGCGGTCTTTCTTCATCAACTCAGTCTCCCGGAAGTCGCGAGCCGAGACGAGGTTGGCCAGGACAACGAAGTCGGTGCAGTGGCGCGTGCTAGCCCGGTCCGAGGCGATCTCGGTACGGGCCGCGGCCTTGCCGACGAGGGCTCCGACAAGGTTCGGGCGCAGGACGGTGCCGGTACGGCCCATGGCCCGAACGATGACTGGCTCGCTGCGATCTAGGGCCTGCGTCGTGCCGGGCGCTGAGATGGTCGGGGCTCCTCCGGCGCCGATGCGGGACGCTGCGCGTTCGCCGACGCCTTCGGGGATCAGTACATCGATCTGGGCCTGGTCGCGGCGCCAGCGGTGCTGGATGCCGTCACCGGAGATATCGGGGGTGAAGCCCATATCGCGCAGCGCGCCAGTAGAGGTCACGAGCATCGTTGGGGAGGCCCTGATGTTGACGACCGTGTCGACGTCGTTGGTCGGACGCGTTGGCGAGACACCGCGTTCGGCGCAGTGCAAGTGCACCAGTTGACCGCCGATGAGGGCCCAGTTGGAGTCAACGCGCTCGTAGAGGTCCATGAGGGCATGCCAAGACTGCGTCTGGGCTTCGTTCATGGCGGGCAGTTCGACGGGGTCAGCCACGGTCTTCTCCGACGACGCGGGCTCCAGGGGCGACGAACCGGGCGTGCAGGTCGGCGACCGAGCGGATGGCTTCGCTCTTCTCGCGGATGCCGTCGTGCTCGGCGAGGTCGGCAGCGAGCGCGAGCGGGGAGCGGGCGACGTCGTCGAGGGCGACAAGTGCCCGGCTCATGGCGTCGGCGTGCACGACATGGAGAATTACGTTGGCTCGGGACCGGGAAGCGGGGGAGAGCAGGTAGTCGTCGACGAGGGCTTTGACGTCGTCGGCAGACACGTAGCCTTCGGCGACAGCACCGACGGACATGTTCGAGTCGGGAAGCGAGACACCGGACAGGTGGACGCGCTCGTCGTCGCGGACGTCCGGCAGGTCGCGCGGGGAAGCCAGGAAGAGGGCGCGCTCGGCCCGGTTACGCAGAGCGTGTCCGAGATGGGCTGCGGCGTCCTCGAGCTCGGCGGAGGAGGCGAGGGCGAGCAGGCGCGCTAGCCGCGACCGGGCGCGGGACCTGGCCGAGGGGCTTAGTTTTGAGGCGGCCCGGTCACCGGCAGCCACAGCGAGCAGGTCCCATGCTGACTTTGACGAAAGCGGACGCCCAGGCCCGGCGTGGTGCTTGAGGCGACGCAGGTCGTTCATCTCGACGGCCCACTGGTTCCCAACCTTCTCTGCAGGCAGGGAGCCTTCCCGGATTCGCTGATGGATGCGCTGCGGGTGGACGCCGAGCACCTCGGCGGCTTCGGCCACACTCAGATGCGCATCGGACATGTCGCCACTTCCCTATAAGTTCTTAGAGGTTTGCAGCAACCCTATAAGGATTTATAGGTTTCCTGCAAGCATCGAGGAGCAATGCGCCGCGGGGCCGTATGTCTGTCGACAATGGGCGCCTCGCCACGGGACCGACCGGAGGCGCCGTCCGACCAGCATGACCCGGGTAGGCCGAAATTGAGGACCGGGCTCTGTCACGACAGCCCAACTCGAAGTCCGACGACGCGTGTGTGGTCCTACCCCGGGCAGCCGGGGAGCCTTCCTCGACTCGCCCCTCGGCCCAAGCTGGCCAATCCCGTTCCTCACCGGTGACCCATCGATACGCCCTTCCGGCCCTGCCTCACGTCCCGACGCCCAGACTCCATGCCCCGCCTGTCTCCCGTCATGCCCGCCCCAACCGCACTCGCCCCGCAGCCACGCCCAGCCGACCACCCTGATCCAGCCCTCATTCTCGTGCCACACGTCAGGCACCAAAGGTGGGCCGGTGGGCCAATGGTGCCCCGTCGTGGTCGTTGCCTTGGCGTGACGATGTCGATGCGGCGGATGACGTTGGGGGCGGGGTTCCGGTACCTGATGTCTTCGGTCGCGCGCGGCGATCGGGAGGGTCCGACGGCGGATCCGTTGACGGGCTACTACACGCAGGAGGGCACTCCGCCGGGCCGGTTCCTCGGGTCCGGGCTGGCTGACTTGGACGGCGGGAGGGGTGTCGCGGCCGGGTCGGTCGTGACCGAGGAGCACCTGTGGCGGATGCTCGGGATGTTGCAGGACCCGGTCACTGGTCAACCGCTGGGGCGTTCCCCAGCGGCGGACCGCCCCGCTTGCCCCGATGCAGGAAGGCCGCGCCCTGTGTCGCGGACGGTGGCCGGGTTCGATCTGACCTTCTCCGCCCCGAAGAGCGTGAGCGTGGCGTGGGCGATGGCCGATGCGCCTACCCGGCAGCGGATATACGCGGCGCACCAGCGGGCGTTGGAGTTCGTCCTCGGCTACGCGGAGCGGGAGGTGTTCACCACCCGCACCGGTCGCGGTGGGGTGGTCAGCGAAGCCGTCCGCGGCGTCGTCGCGGCCGGGTTTGACCACTGGGACTCCCGCGCCGGGGACCCGCAGCTGCACACCCACGTGGTGGTGCTGAACCGGGTCCAGGCCGCCACGGACGGGGCGTGGCGCACCCTGGACTCGCGGGCGTTGTTCAAGGCGAACGTCGCATTGTCGGAGCTGTACAACGGCGCCCTGATGGACCTGCTCACCGCCGACCTTGGGTGGGGTTGGGAAGCCCAGGCCCGGGCACGGTCCACGTCTCCGACGTGGGAGGTGGCCGGGGTTGCTAAGGCGTTGCGGGAGGCGTTCTCCCAGCGTTCGACCGCGATCAACGCCGCAGCCCGCGACCTGATCGCGGGCTTCGCCGCCAGCCACGGGCGGCAACCGACCGCGGCCGAGGTGATCCGGCTGCGTCAGCAGGCCACCCTGCAAACGCGACCCGCCAAGGAGCTGCTACCCCTGGCCGACCTGGTCCGCGGCTGGCGACACCGGGCGGAGCCGCACCTAGGCCAGGAGCCGCAGGCATGGGTGGCAGGGCTGGCGAACCGGTGCAACCTCCCGGCCCTGAGCGCGGCCGACCTCGAGGACGGGATGCTCAAGGACACCGCCACCGTGGTGGTGGATGCCGTGGCCGCCAGGCGGGCGACGTTCACCCGCTCCAACGTGCTGGCTGAGGCTTTGCGGCAGCTGCACGGGGTCCGCTTCACCACCCCGCACGAGCGCGCCCACGCGGCCGAACGGGTCACCGCCATGGCGCTGGATGCCTCGGTGCAGCTCACCCCGCCAGAGGTCGGACGCGTCCCCGCGACGCTGCAGCGTCCCGATGGCAGCACGCGGTTGCGGGCCCGTGACGCGACCATCTACAGCACGACCGGGGTGCTGGCGGCGGAGGAACATCTCCTCGCCGCCGGGCGAGCTACTGACGGACCCCAGGTACCGGCAGTGGTGGCCGCCACTGCGGCCGGTGCGCCGTTGCCAGGACGGACGGATGGTCGCCGGCTCACCGCCGAACAGGCCGATGCGGTATGCCGGGTCGTCACCTCCGGGCGCGCTCTCGACGTGCTGGTGGGTGCGGCTGGGACCGGGAAGTCGACCACCATGGCCGGGGTGCGGGTCGCGTGGGAGGTGACCTTCGGGCGGGGGAGCGTGGTCGGGCTCGCCCCCTCCGCGGCAGCCGCCGAGGTCCTCGCGGACGCGGTCGGGGTGCCGACGGAGAACACCGCCAAATGGCTCACCGAACAAGGTCGACAGGACCAGCGGTTGGCCGAACTTGCCTCCCTGCAAGGCAAGCTGCGCGGCGCCAGCCCGTCACTGCGGACCCGCGCCCTGACCCGCCGCGCCCGCCAGGTGAAGGCGGAGCTGGACCGGTGGCGCCTGCGCCATCGGCAGCTGGTCATCGTCGACGAAGCGTCCATGGCCGGCACCCTCGAACTCGACACCCTCACCACCAAAGCCCGCGAGGTCGGGGCGAAGGTGCTGCTCGTCGGGGACCCGGCCCAGCTGTCTCCGGTCGCCGCCGGCGGCGCCTTCCGGCTCCTGGTCACCGACCGCGACGATGCCCCCGAGCTGGTGGACGTGCGCCGGTTCCGGCGCGAATGGGAACGCAAAGCCAGCCTGGCCATCCGCGACGGCCAACCCACCGCCACCCACCCCTACCTCCAGCATGGGCGCGTCCAGGACGGTGACCGAGACACCATGATCGAAGCCATCTACCAGGCCTGGCGCGAAGATGTTCGAGCCGGCCGAACCTCCCTGATGGTGGCTGCCGACGCCGCCACGGTGGCCGAGCTCAACGCCCGCGCCCGCGCCGACCTGGTCGCAACAGGTCAAGTCATTGACCATGGAGTGTCGGTCGCGGACGGGACCACGATCGGGACGGGTGACGTCGTGGTCACCCGACTCAACCAGCGCGACCTACACGCCACCGGCGGGTGGGTCAAGAACGGCGACCAATGGACGGTCACCGCCGTCCACGACGACGGGTCGCTCACCGTCCACCGCACTCGGAAGCGAGGCACGGCGACCCGTTTGCCGGCTGACTACGTGGGCGAGCATGTCGAGCTCGGGTACGCCACCACCGCCCACCGAGCCCAAGGCCGAACCGTCGACACCTGCCACGCCTACGTCAGCGCCGCGACCGTACGCGAACCGCTCTACGTGATGGCCACCCGAGGCCGCGAGGCCAACCGGCTCTACGTCGACACCAGCCACGACCCGGACACCGACACCGCACACCACCTTGGCGACCCGGTCCCGGCCGACGAAGTCCTCAAGAAGGTGCTCGCCACGACCGGTGCGGAGCTCTCAGCAACCCAAACCCGCGACCACGAGGCCACCGCGGCCAGCACGCCCGCGCGGTTGGACGCCGAAGGTGTCGCCATCCAGCGCCACCGCCGCCACCAGCGCTACACCAACCTGCTGCTCGCCGCCGGCCTCCCATCCGAACACATTGATGCAGCCAAGGCGGCCGACCGCTGGCGTCCGCTGCTCGACCAAATGCGCCGAGCCGAACAGCTGGGCCTCGACCTGCAGGCCGCTCTTCCAGCCGTACCACAGATGGCACGTACTGACTCGCTAGCGCGCTTCGAGGCCGGGATACGGGCTTTGTGTGACCTTCGCCAAGGCAGCGGCGGATCGCAGACTGCATTGGTCATTGGTCCAGCGCCCATCTGGAACACGGACCGCCACCTGGCCTAGAGCGGTGAGCATCTGCATGTCGCCACGCGCGCAGCTGGGGCCACGAGACCCAAGGAGCCTGTGTGCTGCTGGATGTAAGCCCTCGGCGGACCGCAGACTAGCGATTTCAGGCAGAGATGAATGTGCAGGTCAGAGACCCGTTTCGATGGAGCGTCCATACAGGTTCTATCTCACAATGCCGCTTGGTCACCGCAGCTCAGTCCCTCCACCTGAAACTCGGAGGGCGTGCCGCCTCCGCGCTGGTCAGAGCACCGCCGGTTGCCCGAGGTGCCCACGTCAGACCGGGCACCAGTCCTGCAAGGACGGTCTCGCCCGCGAAGTTGTCCCTCGGCCCTGCCCCTTTTGGACCGCTAGACGCCGACCGGGGCCAAGACGATGTCGAAGCGCGTGCGCGACCAGCTGCCGTTCACAGGACGGCCATCGGGGGTCGGCGTTCCGGCTGGTTGCTCCACGAAGTCCTTCACGAGCGAGTCCTTCACGCCGAAGACGCTGTCCCTTTCAAGGAGCTTGTCATCCGCGACGAATATGTGCGTGACGAGCTCGCGATAACCGGGGGCCCTCACGAGGAAGTGCAAGTGTGATGCCCTGTAGGGCGATCGTCCAACGGCGTCCAGCAACTTACCGACCGGGCCGTCGTGAGGAATGGGGTATGGGGTGGGAGTGATTCCCCAAAAGGAGAAGGCTCCGTCATGGTCTGCGTGCAGGTGCGCCCGCGCAGCCGTTCGCTCATCGGAGTACTGAACGTCGTACATCCCGTGCTCGTCAGCCTCCCACACCTCCACTAAGGCGTTGGGCAGGACTCGGCCGCTCGTGTCTTTGACCGTGCCTTCAACCCAGCACGGCTGTCCGCCTGCGCCGAATGAGATATCGCCACCGAGCGGGATCTCGGGTGAACCTTCCACAAAGAATGGTCCCCACACCGTGGCTTCGGTCGCGTTCCGGTAGGCCTCGTTGTTGACCGTGATGGTTTGCATGGAGGCGCCTAGGACGTCGGAGAGCAAGATGAACTCCTGCCGACGCTCGTTGGTGATGTTGCCTGCTGCCGTAAGGAACTCCATGGCGATTGCCCACTCAGCCTCGGTCAACCGTGACTCCCTTATGAACGAGTGGAGATGGCGCGTGAGCGAAACCATGAGCTGTTGTAGACGTTCGCTCTGGCAGTGGTCGAAGGATCTCACCACTCGCTCAACGAGTTCCCGTTCGCGCTCGGTCTGCTCAGCGCTGACATTGCTCGCTGCATGGATCGGGTTGTCTGAGGTCATGCGGACTCCTCTCCTGCCCACGCTGCCCTAAGCAGGGCGGTCAGGTTCTCGCTTGTGACGGGCGTTGGATTGCTACTCGGGATGGCTGCCATGAGCGGGCCGACAGCTTGAGCGATCCCCTCCTCAGGCATGCCGTAGTCGCGCAAGGCACGCGGTGCGTTCAGCGTCCGACGTAGTGACTCGAGACCACCAGTGGCCGTGTCTGAGGCCAGGGCGCGAGCGATGCGGCGCTCCGCCCCTACATCGTTTGGGACGTTGAAGGCCAGGACGTGCGGCAGCACGATCGCGTGCGTCTGGGCATGTGGAAGATTGAACATCCCCCCGAGCACGTGACAGATCTTGTGGTGCATACCCGAGCCAGCGCAGGAAAAGGAAGTCGCCGCAAGGTAGGCACCGTAGAGCGCTTGCTCAATACCGCGCACTGAGCCTGGCTGATGCGCGAGGGTGGTCAACCCATCAACCAAAGCAGCGAGGCCTTCACCTGCTAGGACTTTGTCTAGAGGGTCCACACGTGGTCCCCACATGGCGTCGACGCAGTGAGCTATAGCGTTTAGCCCAGATGCCACCGCCATCTGTCCAGGTAAACCGGTCAGGAGACTGGCGTCATAAACGACCGCAGTAGGAAGTACCCGAGGGTCGACGCCGGTTGTCTTTCGTGCCCCCTCAGTCATGCCCCACACGTTCGTGGCCTCCGAACCCGCGTACGTCGTCGGGACGGCAACGATCGGGAGACCTGTGGCTAGTGCAACCGCCTTCGCGAGCCCCGTCGTCGAACCGCCGCCCACTGACACCAGCACGTCGATGCCATGGCTGGCGGCGACGGAGCGGGCTCGCTTGGCGACCTCTACGGGAACGTGCATAGCCACTTCCCGATGACGTACTGCCACGGGGATCCGCTCGACGATCGGATCGGCTAGAACGGCCTCGCGATCGGAGGCAATCACCATTGCCTTTGAGGCGCCGAGCGCCTCCACCTCCGCCGCTACAGCGCTCGCTGCCTCGTCGGTGGCAAAGACGATGCGCTGCGCGAGAGACTCGTGGGCAAATTTCACGTTTAGAACCTCGTTGCTTCCGCCTTGGCACGCTAGCGGGAGCCTCTTGGGACGCTAGCCAGGATCGATGAAAGCGCGGCTGTACGCCCCGCCTCAAGGGCGCCCACCTACCTTGCTCCGAGGTTGGAGAGATCCGCGCCCTGCCCCGACCGACTCCCGCCGCAAGATCCCACGGCTGGCGACCGTCGAGAGGTACTACGTTGATGCCGCCTTCATAGGGAAGACAGGTCACTCGGTTGTCCCGCCGCTAGTTGCAGCCGCGGGACCAAGCTGAGAAAGTCCAGGTCCGCCCAGCCGGCTGCCACACACTCGTCAAGCAACTCCGCAAGCCGTGCAGCGAACGGCAGCTCCACGCCAGTCGCCTTGGCTCGGTCCAGCGCTAGCGCCACGTCCTTCCGCATGTCCTTTGTGGAGAAGGTCGGTTGGTAGTCATGTGCAGCGAGCGCGGAAAGCTTGTATCCGCTATACGTGGAGCCCAACACAGATCCGGCGAGTGCCTGAGCAAAGGTGTCGCGGTCGACTCCGCTGGCCTCAAGCAGGACGACAGATTCTCCGAGCAGCTCCATCGTTCCGGCCAGCACTGCGTTGATCCCGATCTTGACGAGTTTGGCGTTGGCCACAGGCATCCCCAGGTCGACGGTGCTGGCAGCGAATAGCGAAAGAACCTCACGCGCCTTGGCCTGAGCCTCGGCGGGCCCACTCATCAACACGCTCGCCTTGCCCGCCATCAGTACACCAGGGGTGCCACTCACCGCCGCAGAGACCACTCGTTCAACTCCCACAGCCTCTGCGAGCGACACCATGACCGACGGGTCGATGGTCGAGGCCTCGACCAGAACAGCGTCACGTTGAAGCGCACCGCCGATCCCCATCATGACATCCGTGACCGCAGCGCCATTGCTGAGCAGGCTTATTACGACATCGGCTTCATGCACGGCCTCCTCAGGGCTCGTGCAGGCGGTTACCCTCTCGGCCATGAGCGCCTTAGCGCGCTCAGGCGAGCGGTTCCAGACCCTAACTTCCGCCTTGGCTTCGGCGAGCACACGTACGACCGCAGCACCCATCTTTCCGGCACCAATCACAGCCACCGCCTGAGGCCCCTCAAAAGTATTCACTAGCTGACTCTCCTTCATCGGTCCCTGCCGTCGATTGCCGTCGTTCAGACCATTCGTCGGGTCTCGGCGGTCTGCAGGCCGAGGATGAACTCGGCGTGCGTCTCGAACCCCGCCTCGGACAAAACGCCGTGGGCGCAGATCGTGTTGAGGTCGCGCAACAGCTTGCCCAGCAGGGAGTCCGCCACGATTGACATGGCACCCGTGTGTCGGAAACAGCGGGTCACGACCTCAACCGACGTCTTCGCCGCGTAGGACGCCGCCGTCTGCATCCGGTCCAGTTCGCGCAACTCGGCGCGATTCCCTCCGTCCAGGTGGACACGCACGTCCGACAGCGTCTCAATGCAGAGGCTGCGGGCAGCTCGGACGCGAACGTCCAACTCGCCTAGCTCGCGTTGAAACCACGTCGCCTCAGCCAGCGAGGAGGAGCGCTGGAGGTTGATGCGGCTGCCGCGGCGCAAGTTGGGCGCCAGCTCGATAAGCGTGTCCAATGCTCGGCGCGCCGCGCCAAGAACCATTCCCGGGTGCATCTGCAGGAGAAACGGCGTCAGTCCCAGTCGCGCCAGCGGAGTGTCGAAGCGTTCGCCAGGTCCGAGTGGGTCGTAGATCATGTCATCGGGAACAAACACGTCGGTCACGGCGAAACTGCTGCTTCCGGTTCCTCGCATGCCGAGAACTCGCCAGTCGTCCAAGATTGTGATCTGGTCGCGGGGGATCACCGCCGCCCGACGTACCGGCTGGCCGTCCTCGCCATCGATTAGGAAGGTGGCGCTAGCGAAGTCGGCGTGGTGAAGCCCGCTGACGAAGTCCCACTTGCCGGAAAGCACATAACCGCCATCCGCGCGCGTGGCCGGCCCAGGCTTGAGCGACATGGCCTTCAATGCCAGCTTGTCAGCGAAGAGCCGCTCGGCCGGTTCGGGTCGAAGCATTGTCGCAAGTTCACCTGCACCTTCCAGCAGGATCGTGGCGGTCCACGCTGTCGCAGGGTCGATGTACCCGACCTTCTCAATGATCTCGAAGGCCGTCACTGGGTCCACCACGTTTCCGCCCAGGTCGTCCGGAGTCATGATCCCCAGCACGCCAGCCCGCTGTAGCGCGTCGAAAGCGGTATCGCTCATGCGGTTGAGAGCCTCAGACTCAATTGCACCGGCTGTAAGGTCATCCCTGACATCCTCCAGTGCAGCCAGAGCGCTAGTGCGACGCGCCTCTCGGTCGGCTGGCCACTGCACTGCCGCGTTCGTGATCGTCATGGACGTAGCCCCTTTTGCGTTGGGTAGGTGGATCGTTGAGTTCAATGCTCGCGGGTGCGCCCGGCAAAATACATCCCGAGAACTGGGCATTTCACCGGCAAGCCGGCCGCTGACGTACACGACGCCCCGAGTGCCACCCCGCGACCAAACTCCTCCGCAGGGACATGCTTCGGCAGTGGACCCTTGGGTTGTCACGCTTTGAAGCGACCTGGCGAATGTCGACCCAACCAACACACGCCCCCCGAGCCCGACGTGGGCACGTGGTGGGACTTCGATGCCCCGGTTGCGCGATCGGCTGAGGTCGCCACCGGGCGAGTTCGGACGCCACGGCCCGACCGGCCAGGCCGCAAAGAGATCAGGCGCCGGAATAGCTGAGGCTCAGGATCTGCGGGCTGACGGTTGAGGCACAGGTGCTCAAGCCTGACATGCTATGGAATTGATCCCCAAAGCCGTTGCCTACCAAGGCGAGCCGGGCGCGAAGTCCGACATCGCGTGTCGCAATGTCTACCCCGACTGGGAGCAGTTGCCCTGGCGACGTTCGAGGACGTCTTCGCCACCGTGCAGCTTTCGTCCCGTGCGGTAGGGGATGAACTTCCCGCCGTAGAAAACGGACTCAACCGGAAAACTCGTCTGGCCGCCATGCGATGAAACGATCGACGCGAGGAACCTCTCGAGGCCCGGTGCCTCGCGAATTCTGGCCACTGCGACGCACCCTCGCTCGACAGGCAGCGCATGGCAGACTCAAACGAATCCGTGGCGGATGGCATAGGCCGTGGCCTCGGCACGCCCTGTGGCAGAGATCTTTCGATAGATGTTGCTGATGTGCCGCCCCACGGTCTCAATGCTGATGTACAGCTCTGCCGCCACTGACTTGCTTGTCGCGCCCGAGGCAATGAGACGCAAGACGTCGAACTCGCGATTTGTCAGCCCGTCAGGGTTCGGCGAGCTACGTGCGCGACTTGCCCCTGGCTGCTCGGAGAGCATGCCCGGGAGTTCTTTCAGGAGGTCGTCCACGCTCATATGGGCTCCTAACCACCAAGCCGAAAGATAGGCCTCCTGAGACACACCGGACTGGACCTCGGTCAGGTCGGCTGGCCGCGCAGGGAACTCCGTCCAGTTCCGCAGTCCGAGCGACGCCCGAACACTGGAGGCCATGCCAACCAGGCGGCACGCGTATGGCTGCTCGCCCAACTGCATGAAAGCCAGAGCCAGTCCCTCCAGACACCAGATGTACCTCGGCCGAGCTCCAATATCCACCGCCAGAGTGAGGCTTTCCGTGAATCGCGCGGCAGCGTCGGCCGGTCGTGCCCGGGTCAATTCCACCTCCGCCAGCAGGTTGAGGAAGATCGAGGCGTTCCAAGCGTCTCCAACGTCCCGCGCCAAACGAAGACCCTCAGTAAGGATGGTGGCGGCCTGCGCGTCGTGACCGTCCTCGAGGAGCATTCGACCCAGTTGCTGTAGGGGGACGTTCGTGTAGGACAAGTCGCCGAGCCCGCGAAACATCTCGATCGCCTCGTCCAGCGTCACACGAGCCAGATCACGGAGCTCTGGGCTCCCAGCTGCCGTAGCACCCATGAGACTGCGAGCACGTGCGGCCCACCAACGGTCTTCAAGGTCGTCCAAGACTGATATTGCTTCCTCAAACATCGGCATCGCGGGCGTCGTGCCCTCCGACTCGACAACAGACAGAGCCAGGTCCGGAAGGACCCGGGCCCGAGCGCGGCGGTCGCCAAGGCGCTCCCACTCATCCACGCAGTACTGAAGGTCCTCGCGGGCTTGCGCGGAGGAACGTGCGGCTATTGTCAAAGCCGCCCTTGTTTCGACCAAGCGAACTCGTTGCAGGCTGTCCGAATCTCCGATGGCTTGGACCACTTCGGCCACCGTCTCTAGACCCTCTTCAAGAAGGCCACGTCTGAGCCAGTAGTTGCGCAGGACGGTTGCGAGCTGCGCTGCCCGCGCGTCCTTGATATCAATCAGGAAACGCAAGGCAGCCCGAACGTCTTCAATGGCGAGATCCACGCGCCTCATCCAGAGACCCGACTCAGGCCCCGACAACTCATGCCCGTTGGCTACACGCTGGAGAAAGTGAGCAGCGTGCGCCTCACGAGCCGTTCGTAGGATCTGTTCGTCGCTGGTAATAAGCAACGCATCGCGTGTTGCTGGTGGAACTTGGTACGTCATCGTGACGTCCGTGCCCGGATCGGAGGTCACAAGTAGGAGGGAGTGACGAACGAGGCTCCCCAGCGTCGGCAAGACTTGCGCGTCGGCGAGACCGAGAGCGCCAACGAGCACAGCTTCCGCGCCCGACAACTCGATCTGCCCGTCAAACACGGCCAAGGCCCTGAGGGCCTGCGCATTGGGCTCGGCAAGGAGATTAAGGCTGTCCTCAGTCACCCGAATCAGACTTCGTTGCCGCAAAGGTAGGTCGCTTGGCCCATCGAGAAGGGGAAGGACGCCCTTGTCGACTTGCACCCTGAGGGTGGACATGTTCATGCCCCCGAGTTGGTTGGCAGCCGCAAGGAGCGCGAGTGGGAGACCACCCACCCTCTGGCAGATCGCGGCAACGGCACGAGAATCCGGGGGTGAAATCGGGTCGGAGAACCGCCCCGCGTGATGAAGGAACAGTTCCTGAGCTGCCGGGATCTCGCCCGTGGGCGGTTCGGAGACCTGGGATCGCCAAGGGAGAGCGCTCAATGCATATTGGAAGTCAACAGATAGCTCAGTGGCCACTCGACTGGTCGCCAGGACCTTGGCCTGCGGCCGTCTAGATCGGACGGCGCCCGCGAACAGAGCGCACTCATTGCGGTGTCGTTCGACGCCATTGAGCGTCAGGAGGCTTGGCTCGCCTTGAGGCAGGCTCTCCAGCGCACGCTCGATCCCGGCTCGTGCGTCCTCGGCGGTCGCATCATCGCCCAGATCATGTTTCGCGACCGTACTTCCCCGATACGCGAACTGATCGGACACTAGTGTGGCAACAGTCGACTTGCCTACCCCACCCGACCCCACGATGGTCACCCACCCAACTTCCGGCCGGTCGAGAAGATCCACGATTGCCGCTACGTCCTCCGCGCGACCGACGACAGGGGGGTCGAGGCCTCGATTCGGAAGTCCTGTCCCAGACTCGGCGGACTCGTGCATGGGAACATTGTCCATCCAGACGCCATGAGCGCAGAAGGTGGCCGCAATCGTGGGGTTCGGGAAGACACTAGGGATGCGGGGGATGCCCATCACGGCGGCGATCCACCAATCTGCCGCGTCAACACATCACTAACCCGTTTCAGTTGCGTGAGGCACGGATCGAACGCGTCGTCTTCCAGCGTGGGGTTACCGTGAACAGTGACCACGAGGACAACGGATCCACTCGCATCAAACACGGGTGCCGACACAGCTCCCTGAGCCCCGAGGGTTTGCGCAGACCCCGCCATACGGGGGTAGTGCTCCGCGTAAACCCGCAATTGCGCCTCAAGCGATCGATCCAGGCCGGCTGAAGGACCTGCGCTCGCGATCTTCCGGACAGTGGCCTCTATTGTTCGCAGGCTGGCATGGTCCGGAGTTGCGATCCACCCACGGGACCGTGTCTTCTCAAGAACCCCCGCATATTGGTCTCCCACCTCGGATCCGAACATCGCCGCGCATGTCTGAAGCCAGCGACGTCTTTGCGCATCATCCGACCAAGCCACGAAAAGGAGATCCATAGGCGGCAAGAGCGGCAGGCGCATGCCCACCTTGCTGTTTGCCAAGCCAGCACCCTTGCCGGCCACCCATGCCACCTGGATCACGCGATCATCGACCGCGGCACTCGCGTAGGACTCCACTCCGAACCGGCTGGACATCGACTCGAGATGGGGGCGCGCAAGTTCGGCAAGCCGCAGATGGGCCGCGAGTCCATGCTCCGAATCGGCAACGAGGGACATAGGCGTGAAGCCTCCATAACCACCCCGAAAGAACATCAACGGTGGCCCGATGGTGTCGATGGAAAGGCTCTCGACAGCGCCAAGCACCATCAGATGGTCGCCAGCTTCATGAATTCGCTCGAGTTTGCAGTCCACCCAGGCTAGAACTCCATCAAGGATCGGAGATCCGAGACGGGACAAGCGCCACGAAATGCCGACAAACTTGTCGGGTTCGCGGGAGGCGAACTTTCGGCAGTACTCCTCTTGATCTCTGGAGAGGACGTTCACGCAGAAGAGCCCGCTTTCCGCAATCTTGCTGAAAGAGCTGGAGCCGTTCATCGGAAAGAAGGCCACCAAGGGAGGGTCCATGGAGACCGATGTGAACGAGCCGATCGTCATCCCTGTTGGATGGCCAGAGTCCGGATCCATTGTGGTCACGACACAGACCCCAGTGGGGTAATGGCCCATCACCGTTCGAAACTGTGCCCCGGTTGGGGCAGCATCGGTTGCCACCACGGCAGGGGTAGGACTGTTCACAACTGTTCCTCCTTCGGTAGCAGGGATAAGTGCAATCAATGATGCGGCCGCGATTCATTCGCTCGCATCACAGGAAATCGGTAAATCTCGGCCTCCGACAAGGTGGTCCGGTCGCGCGCAATTGGGCGGCGGGAAACGCAGCGCATTGCAGCACCGATGGGGCGCATAAGGCCCAGGCGCGCGTTCCTCAGACCTGGAATGGCCTACCGCGACGGGGGAGTCCCCTTGAGACGCCGCACCGTTCGACTAAGGCTGGCGCCCCGTGAGGGGCTCGAAGACCTTCCGCTGACTGGCGGCCGATCAGAGTCCAAACAGACGAGCCGCGTTCCCATGAGCTATAAGCTCGCGATCAGCGTCGCTTATCGGCGCAGACTCGAGGAAGTCCACGTGCTTCTTGCAGTCTCCGAACGGGTAGTCGACCGAGAACAATACTCGCTCCGGACCGAACACCTCAAGCGCACAGCGAAACGGGGGCAACGTGGTATATCCACAGATAGTCACATTCACGTGGCTGCGCACGGTGTCGGCCACTCCGGCAAGGCCGGCACGGAATCTTCCCAACTCGTTGTCCGCACGCATGAGTGAGAATGGCAAGTTCTCCCCCATGTGACCAACGACCATCTGCAGACCTGGGTGGCGGTCGAAGACACCTCCCACAACCATCCGAAGAATGTGGAGGCCGGTCTCCGCGTGCCATCCCCAACCGCCCGTCGACAACGTGGCGGCCATCGCCGGGTCCAGTCCGCCGAAATACTCTCGGAAGACAGCCTCGGGCGGGTATGTGGGGTGGAGATAGATCGGCACATCAAGCTCCTCGATGGCGGCCAGCATCGGGTCGAAGGACGGGTCGTCGAGGAACTTGCCCTGGGTATGACCGTTGATGACAAAGCCCCGCATTCCCAGTTCGCGGACCGCGCGATAGGCCTCGTCGGCCGCAGCCAGCGGATCGGGCGTGGGCAGACTCGCGAGAGCCTGGAATCGGGACGGATCCTGCTCCACCAATTTTGCGACACGGTCATTGAGGCGCTCTGCTAGTGGTCCCGCTTCGGCAGGGGAAGCGTGCTGAGCCCCAGGCGTGACCACGGACAACACCTGCATGGCGATGCCAGCCTCATCCATCAGCCGCACCCTGTCACCATGGACGTCGTCGAGCACGCCGCGTGCATGGGAAACTCCGAATTCGGCGGTGGCCGTGTTCCCGACTTCCTCCCAAAACTCGTCGGGCAGAACATGCTCTTCAAGCGCAATGTACTTCATCAAAATCCTTTCAAAATGCTTCTTCTCAGGAGGGCCGACTAGTGGCTCCGGACCAGTTTCAGAATGTGACTCCGCAGGCGCGCAAACTCAGGATTTTCTTTCGACGCCACCTGGTCGCGGGGTCGGGGTATGTCGACGACGACGACCTCTGCCACACTCGATGGACTTCCCATCACCAGCGCCACACGGTCAGCGAGATAGACGGCCTCGTCGATGTCGTGCGTTACCAAGACAATGGTCATGCCCAGGCTGCGGTGAACGTCGAGGATCAGGTCCTCCAGCTCCGCCCGAGTCTGCGCATCCACAGATGCGAAGGGTTCGTCCATTAGGAGCAGCGAGGGTTCACAGGCGATCGCTCGTGCGATCGCCGCACGCTGCTGCATGCCGCCAGACAGCTGCCATGGATACATGTCGAAACAGTTGGCCAGGCCCACTGCGGCGAGGGCGCGGCGGGCGCGCTCGCTCCGCTGGTGCTGGGTGATGCTCCGATCGTTCCTGAGAGGCAGTTGCACGTTGGCGCCCACTGTCATCCAAGGCATGAGCGATCGGCTGTAGTCCTGAAAGACCACAGCCAGATGCTCGGGCGGGGAGTCGACCCGCTTTCCCTCGAAGTAGATAGCACCACTCGTGGGCTTGAGAAGCCCACACATCGATTTGAGGAGAGTCGTCTTGCCTGCCCCGGAATGCCCAACAACACACACGAACTCGCCGGGGTTGACGGCCAGGGAGACTTCCTTTAGAACCTCTTTCGCAGTTGGACCCTCGCCGTACGTCTTTGCAACGCGGTCCAAGACGAGGACCCCGGCCTGTGCAACGACTGGAAGGATGGGACCGCTGTTCTTGACGTCTGTCATTTCGCCGCCGTTCTGCTATTGGATGCTCTATATCCGATGTGCCAAGCAAGAATCCGTCGCTCGACAAGTCGACTGGCGAGGTTGAGCGTGTACCCGAGCAAGCCGAGGAGAATGAGGGCCGCCCACATGTTCGCTGTTTGGAAGGTCTGGGCGGCCAGCAGCTCTTGATATCCGATGCCATTCGTCGACGCCATAAATTCGCTGGCGACGATAAGAGTTACTCCCAGTGGTAGCGCGAGTCGGAGTCCAGCAACTATCTGCGGTGACGCCGAGGGCAGCAGTACGCGCAGAAGATAGTCCCTCCTTCGGAGGTGGAGCGTGGAGGCCGTGTCGCGGGCCACGAGGTCCAACGATCGGACGCCGTCGATGGTGCTGAGAAAGATCGGCCAGAACGTGCCGACCGCAATGATCGCGACCTTGAGATGGTCCCCAGGACCAAAGATGAGCAGGGTCACTGGGAGGAGGGCGACTCCCGGGGTGGCACGGATCCAGTCGAAGATGATCTTGAGAGAGTCGTAGAGCGCTGGGAAGATTCCGAAAATCGTACCCAGCGAAATCCCCACGGTGGCGGCGATCGCAAGCCCTAGGACAAGGTGCTCGAGACTGGGCACGATGTCGCTGCGGAAGTTCTCGAACAGCCAGAGATCGTGGAAGGCCGCGATGATCTGCGACAGTGGGGGAAATGCAACGCTGGTGCTCTTTGCGCTGAGGAACCACCACGCGAGAACGAGGCCGACGGGCAGCCACATCTCCGCGCCGATCCGAAGCTTCTTCTTCATGGCTCCACCGTTCGTTGACTCGGGTGCCACTTCAACGTTCGCCTCTCCACCAGGGCAACCAGCCCGTTGACGCCGAGACCGGCCAAACCGATCAACAGGACATAGGCCCACATCAGCGGTAGCGCAGCCGAGGACAACGCGATCGAGATGCTGTTTCCGATACCCGGGGCCCCAGCCAGTAGTTCGGCGGAGGCCACCATCAGCAGCGCTACGACGCAGCTGATCCGCAGACCGGTGACTACGTACGGCCAGGCTGAGGGGAGAACCAGGTACCGCAGCCTGCGTAGTGGGGTAATTTGATAAACCGCGAAGGTGTCGGATGAGACCTTGTCCACATCGCGAACTCCGTACGAGGTCTGCACCAGGACCGGCCAGATAGCCGCCGCGCAGCCGACGATCACACACATCAGCTGGTTCGCTGTGAAGACGAGGGTGAGTAGCGGCAGCATTGCGATCGCCGGCACGCTCTGAAGAAAATCGATAAGTAGCCGGGTGAGACGATGGGCCCAGTTGGAGCTCCCTATGAGGAGGCCGAGCCCCGTTCCCACACTCACCGAGATCGCCACCGCGAGCGCCCACGCGCTGGCGGTGAGGGCCATGTCATTCCAGAACGCGCGCGACACAAGCAGGCGAGCCGCTTCGCCGAGTACTGCGGCTGCCGATGGGACGGCCTCCTGTGCAAGAAGTCCAAGAATGCTTGCCAACTGCCACACCAAGAAGACCGCAGCCAACACACCAATTCGGCGGATTCGGCGCCTATTCAGGCCGCTCATGGTCATCACTTCCTCGCTCCAGGTATGACGGCGCTTGCTCAGTCACGGAGTGACCAGCACCTTGCCGATGTCGGGGGCCTTGTCGAGGAATCCGTACTTAACCGTCAGGTCGATCCAGGTCTGCACGCCCTGAGGGTCCAGCGAACTGTCGAACGGTGGTGTCACCACAACCGGAATAAGTGCCTTCGGAATCGGGCTGAACTTGGGAAGGACCTGCTTGGCGAGCGTGGGGTCCTTGGTGATGTCGTCGGTAGCGCGCTTGACCGAGCTAAGAAACTTCTGGACAGTTGCCCGGTTCTTCTGAATGAAGGCCGTGTTGCACGCGATCCCCGCCAGCATGCTGCCAGGTGCTGCAACCGTGGACGGTTGGAAGAGTTCCACTGCTCCGGCCGCCTTGATTGGGCCATCGAAGGGGCTAACTGTGCTGACCGCCGCCACCTGCCCACGCTCGAGGGCCGTCTTCATGTTGGGGAAGGGAATCTGGATCACCTTGATGGACTTGCTATCGCCCCCGAGCCGATCGATTGCCGCACGGAGGGAGATCTCGCCACCACCGCCCAACGAACCCACGCCGATCGTCTTGCCGTTCAGGTCCTTCGCGCTCTTGATTCCGCTGGTCTTGGTGATGAGTAGCGGGCCAAGGCCCTCCACAGGGTGGTCAGGGGTCCGACTGACCTGGGCGACGAGGGCAACGGGAAGCCCGCGCCCTGCCGCTTGGATTGTGGCCGTCGGAGTAGCGACGGCGCAATCAAACTGTCCTGACGCGAGAGACGTCACGACGGCACCTTCGCTTGCGCCGACAGTGGTCGTGACCGACAAGCCAGAATCGCTAAAATAGCCACGGTCTGCCGCGACATAGACCGGCGCGCTGGGAATGATGGGCAGTGTCGCGACCTTCAGGGAGGTCGACGACGCGGACTGTGTTCCTGCGTCAGAGCTACCCCCACATGCCGTGGTCGCTGCAGCAACGGCTGCTACGACGCCGACAACAGCAGCACGGCGGCGATTGATCTTCACGTTGACATCCTTTGGGGAGAAGGGACCCTGCTTCGGCCGCGACTAGCGCCCGGTACGACAGGCGCTCGTGGACCACGATTCGCGTTCAACTCAGCGTAGGACGGACGCAGGCATCGGGAACTCACAGGAATTCGGGAAAAACAGGCCCGGGCTCTGTAGCCAGTTGTGGGGATGGACAAGGGGCGCAAATGCCATCCACACTGCGTCTGGCTACGTGGCGCAGCCGAAGCACGGCACCAGCAACACACCGCCGACCCTCCTCGGCACCACGCGCCTCTCGTGGATGAGCCGCGGGGCAAAGCCGGGTTAGCCCGCTACGCATGGACGGCTCAGCCATGGCGAGGCCCAGGGGCCTCGATGCGACTCGTGAAGTGACATCCATAGTATTCACGAGTATGCATTGACTTGCACATAAGTGAAAACTTCTTCGTCATCGGGCTGCGCGTGAGGTGTTCACCACCCGGACCGGTCGTGGCGGGTAGTCAGTGAACCGGTCCGTGGTGTGGTCGCGGCGGGGTTTGATCACTGGGACTCCCGCGTGCGTGACCCGCAGCTGCACACCAGCAGACTCCGATCCCACTGAAACCGGACATCGTCACGTCGAGTAGGTCCACGCTGGGGGACTGGTCGAGCAGCATTTCGATTGCCTGTCGTCCGTCCTCAACCTGTACCGATGCAAGCGCAGCCCGACTACAGCCACGGACACCAGTGTGCGAACGCCCGCGTCATCGTCGGCGATCGTCGCAAGAGACCGGTTTGGGGAACCCTGCATCCCAGCCGCTGCCTGTTCGCACGTCATTGAGCCGGCGCATGTGCCACTAGGGACAACGGCATGTTCAGCCCTTGGCAATTGGGGGTACCTCCGTGGACGCAGTCTGCTCGCGGGAGCGGCGGACCCGTGCGGATCGCTGTCGGTCATGTGGTGTCGAATGCGGGCTGCTTCTCCCCGAGGGTCTCGCGCAGCCAGGCCCGCTCGGCGCGACTGGTGGCGCGGGCGGTGAGCAGCATCCCCCGCCGGTAGGGGTCAGCGATCTCCTCGGCACGCAGGGGCCGCTCGTTGTCGTAGAAGAAGCTCGCCGGTTCTTCCAGGAACTCCAACCGTCTGCGCAGCACCGCGTGCTGTTCGGCCACGGCGGGCAGGAGGGAGAGGAATGCCAGGACGACGTAGAACCGGGTGAAGTCGGTGATCTCGTGGTCGGCGGGCTTGCGCAGGCGCTGAAGCATTTCGGTCCGTCCGGCCGCGGTCAGGCTGAGCATGTATCGGGCCGCCCCCGCGGTTGGGTCGGAGCGCCGTTCGATCAAGCCAGCCCTGGTCAGGCGATTGATCGCTGGATACAGGCTGCCGTCACTGACCGGCCGCGTGTAGCCGGTCAGCTGTGAGGTGCGGCGGCGCAGCTCGTGTCCAGGCAGGAGTCCCTCGGCCAGGAAGCCGAGTATCGCGAGTTCCAGCATGAGTCCATCTTCGCACGCGACATCGAATCGATGTTACGCTCGAGTTGCCCACCCAAACGTCTCCGGAGAGGCACAGCAAGATGCCATCGCAGTCCACCGAGTCAGTGATGAACCGCTTCGTCGAGTTCATCAACACGGGGAACGAGGATCTCGCCCGCGAGGTCATTTCTGCGGACGCGGTGTTCCATGCGCCCAGTCACCCGGAACCACTGCATGGGCCCGATGGGTACATGGAAGTCCTCGGGATGATGCGCGGCGCCTTCCCCGACATCCAGTGGACGCTGGAGGAGACGGTCACCGAAGACGACACCGTGGCCGCGCGGTTCACCATGCGGGGAACCCACGAGGGTGAATTCTTCGGGATCCCGGCGAGCGGCAACAAGATCTCGGTGCAGGCCATGAACTTCTACTACCTGGCCGACGGCCGGATCGTCGGCGAACGAGGCCAGCCCGATCTCCTTGGGGCGATGCAGCAGATCGGTGCCCTGCCGGCGCCCTGATCCTCGTAGCGCCGAGCCTTCTGCCGCGCGGGATTGCCGCTGCCGGGGTGCCGTTCCTCGCGGTGGCAGAGGGCGAAGGCCTTCACCCGACTGGGGCCGACCGGCGCGGGTACACCGCAAGAGGCGACCTACCGGCTCCCCCATGGGATGGGTGGCTCGTTTTGGTGGTCCCGCAATCGGGTCCACATCTGGTCTGGATCGGCGGAGAAGGCGGAGATCTACTCGCCGAGTCTGACTCGTCGGCCTCACCGACGGCGAGAGCCCGCCGCTCGTCGCCTCCCTGACGGCGAGGCGCGATCCTAATCGGTGGCAAGGCGTTCGTCCTGCGCCGGCACTTCATCAAGTAAGTGCTTGCGGCGGATCCGCGAGAAGAGATCGGTAGCCTCCGACGCGCACTGCAGGGCATGCGCTCCCTGGCCGGTAACACTCTGGGTATTGCCATTGGTGCGGGAGACCTTCCAGGCGGCTCGGCACACCCCCTGGAACACCCTCCTGACCAGCCGAGACCACGCCAAGCGGGCGACCCGCACAATCAGCGCCTGTCGGACCCAATATTTGGACTCAGCCGGGCGACCTCCATTGGCACGCGGTGGTCAGCTGTTCATTGGTTACTCCAGCTGGGACGCTGACCAGCGTCTTGTGAGTCCGCAGGGAGAAGCCACGATCGGTGCCGACCGAACCAATGCGCACGGTCAGTACACCTAGCCACGATGTGGAAGCGCCATGTTCAGCGGTTCCCTGAGGAGTTCATCGACCCTGACTCGAAACTGAGACGGCATATCGACGAGGTCGGGGGAGTACAGCCACTGAACCTGCAGTCCGTCCAGCAGGGCTGTCAGCTCTATCGCGACGCGCTCGACGTCAACTTCTTCGCGCATCTGGTTGCTGGACTGAAGGGCTTCGAGGGCATCTCGAAGCCACCCGCGGACAGTGGAGTACCGGGCGACGAAGTAGGCATGCGCTGGGTGCTCTGGGTGTGTGGCCTCCGCCGCGAGGACGGCGAAGAGGTTGACGATTCCGGGTTGTGACGCGTTGCGCTCGACCAGGCGAACCATTCGTTGCAAGAAGTCGCGCGGATTCCCACGCGGGTCGAGGGTGCCGTGGAAGATCTGCCCACGGTTCAGCTCGTCGCGACGTTGCAGCACAGCCTCGAGCAAGGCTTCCTTGGTCTGGAAGTGGTGTAGCAGCCCCGCGCGAGTCACACCGCAGTCCTCCGCGATCTGGGCGATGGTCGTGTTCCAGTAGCCGATCTTCCCGAAGGCTTCGAAGGCAGCCACCATGATCGCCTCGCGCCGCGCGATGCCTGGTGCGTAATGCCGGGGCCGTCCGCTGCCCATCCGACCTCCCAGGTTTTTGGTCTTCCCGTGCGCCGTGATCCTTTCACGCCGTGCGGCCGCGGCCCGTTGCGCGGTGGCTGACAGATTCTCAAAATGAAAACCTACACATGCGTTAGTTTTCATGTTAGCGTACGGGCATCGCACTGAAGCGGTGCGTGAAATGGAGACCAACGATGTTCACCTCTTCACAAGGACTTCCATGGCAGCCGACGACTGCGTAGTCGGATGCCAGAAGGTGGCCAAGCGCTTCGGTCACGTCGAGGCGTTGCGCAATGCCAACGTGATCGTCCCCGCGGGCAAGGTTGTCGCCCTCGTCGGCGACAACGGCGCAGGAAAGTCAACGCTGATGAAGACGCTGCTCGGCATCAACAAGCCCGATCACGGCGACGTCATCATCAACAACGAACCGGTTCGACTACACAGCATTCGAGACGCACAGGCCCTCGGCCTCGAGGCGGTCCATCAGGACCTCGCGCTCGCGCCTCACCTGTCGGTCGTGGAAAACATGTTCCTCGGACACGAACTGACCGGGCCGGCCTTTGGCACACTCTCAAGACGCGAGATGACAGAACGTGCCGATGTCGCCCTGTCCGAGCTGGGCATCAAGCTACCGTCGCTGACCGTCTCGGTGCGTGAGCTCTCCGGTGGACAGCGGCAGGCCGTCGCCGTAGCCCGCGCAGTCATGTGGGCTCGTGTCGCCGTGCTGATGGACGAGCCCACCGCCGCACTGGGCGCACGCCAGTCCGAAATCATCGCCGAGCTCATGCGGACGGTAGCCGCCCGGGGCCTCGGAGTACTGGTGATCTCCCACGACTTGCCGCGCATCCTCAAGGCCGCCGACACCATCACCGTTCTTTGGCGCGGGGAGACCGTCCTCGACGCCCCAGCCGACGGACTCACCGTGCCCGACCTGGTCGCCACCATGGTCGGCTACCGAAAGGAGGACGTCGCATGAGCGCGAACACCGCCACCGCTGCGACAACGGCGGATGACCGCGCACGAGCGCAGACATCCCGCGTTGCCACCTGGCTGCGCACCCGCGCAGCCTGGATCCTGCTGCTGGACGTCGCGCTCGTGGCGATCTTCACGGCGTTGTCGCCCGACAACGTGTTCTGGTCCCAAGCGAACGCCGAAGCACTCATGCTCAGCATCTCTCAGACACTCCTGCTAGCGCTCGGCTTGGCCATGATGCTCGGCGCCGGGATCTTCGATCTGTCCTTGGGCGCGAACCTCGTGCTGTCGTCGGTGATCGGCGCTCAGGTGATGCACAACTTCCAAAGCACTCCTGGTGCGGCATCGTCCTACGACTCACCCTGGCTCGCCATCGTCGTGGGTCTGGCCGCCGCAGTCGTTACCGGCATGCTCTTCGGGCTGATCAACGGTCTGCTCATTGCTGTCGGCGGAATCAACTCACTGATCGCGACGCTGGGAACGCTGGGTATCGGCACCGGAACGGCGCTACTGCTCAGCGGAGGAACCGACATCGGCGCCCTGCCCGTCGCGCTGCAGACCGATATCGGACTGCGCACCCTGGGCCCGGTGCCCGTGCCTGCCATCGCAGCCATCCTGACGCTCGCGGCCCTGTGGGCGGTTGTCCGGTTCACTCGCTTCGGAATGCGCGTCCGCGCCATCGGATCGGCCCGAACCTCAGCCGAGCGCGCGGGGATCCGTGTCCGCGGGTACCTGATCACACTGACTGTTCTAGGCGGGGGCCTCGCGGGAATCGCCGGCTTCATCGACCTGTCCAGGTTTGGCTCCACGTCGATCGCCGGACACAGCAACGACGCGCTCGGGGCAGTTACCGCTGCCGTCATTGGCGGGACGCTGCTTGAGGGCGGGTACATCTCGGTCGTTGGAACCTTGTGGGGCGCCGCTTTGGCCGTGATCTTGCAAGCCGGCCTGGTCATCCTCGGCGTCTCTGCCTTCTGGCAGCTGATCGTCGTCGGCAGCGTCCTACTCCTTGCCGTTCTCCTCGACCGCGTCGCCACGCTCCGACGTAACCGCTCCGCTGTCTGATTCGCCCACCCCCTCTCACACCACATTTGGAGACTCTCATGAACAACCTTCACACCTGGCGGCGTGCCGGCGTCGTCGCGGCCGTCGCGACCCTCGGGCTCACCGTCAGTGCCTGCGCCGGCAGCGACGACGCAGGGTCCGGATCCACCAGCGCCGCCAAGAGCATTCGCTTGGCAGCCGTTCTGCCCAATACCTCAGACCCGTTCTTCGCATCGATCTCGTGTGGGGCGCTGGACAAGGCGAAGGAGCTCGGCGTCGAGCTGAAGACGTACAACTCGACGACCCCAGACGCCAACACCATGTCGTCCAACTTCCAGACCGCGCTCCTTGGGTCGCCCAACGGCGTGCTCGTGAGCCCGTTCAACAACAACCAGTTCATCGCCCAGTACAAGCAGCAGATGGCCAAGGGCGTGCCGGTCGTCACTCAGTCCAGCACGGACCCGCAGAGCGAGTTCAAGGCGATCTTCAGCGACACGGACACGGCCCCACTGGCCGCGGACGTTGCTGACCTGATCCCGCAGGGCGCTGGCAGCATGGTCTTCCTGGGAGGGGCCCCCGGCATCCCGCCCTTGGAACAGCGCACGAAGCCTTTCGTGGAAGCTGTGGCCAAGCAGCGTTCGGACCTGAAGGCACTCCCAACGGACTACAGCGGCTTTGACGTCAACAAGACGACGACCACCGTCTCTTCTCTGATCCTTGCTCACTCGGACCTCAAGCTTGTCATCGCCGCGGACGGCCCGGATGCCCTGGGGGCCGCGGCCGCCATCAAGCAGGCCGACAAGGCCGGCAAGATCGCCCTCATCGCCTTCGATGCGGTCCCGGGTGAGGTTGACGCGCTGCGCGCTGGCACGATCACCGCGCTGGTGGCGCAGAACCCCACCGACATCGGAGCCAAGTCCGTTCAGGCCCTCGTTGACTACCTGAAGGCGCACCCGAACGGCGGTCCGGTCACCCCGGCCGGCAAGGAGGCCGTCGCGAACCAGGTGATTACGTCCAAGAACGTGGACGACCCGGCTACGAAGCCTTTCTTGTACCGCGCCGGCTGCTGATCGCAGGGCGGCGGCGCGACCGCGCCGCCGCCCTCAGCTTGACGAAGGGACCCGCAATGCCTGAGCCCGCTCGCACGCTGCTCTCGAGGGACGAATTCGACCGGTTGCGCAGTAGCTTGCGGGTCTCCACGGCCCGGCGGCCGGACCCCTCGACCATCGTCGCCGCTGCCGGCTTGGTCCGTCATGGCCTGGTGGTGGCTGCAGGTGAGGGACCAGCCGCCCCGGGGGAAACTTCGGACGGCCCGGGAGGACCCTACCGATTGGTCCAATGGGTCGACGAGGCTGATGCGTGGCACTCGGTCAATGACCGAATCGAGCTCGACCTCCATGGCTCGGCGTCAATGACTCACATCGACGCCTTTTCGCACTTCGCTTGGCTCGCCGACGGCGATGGCAACGGTGGCGAGGAGGGGAAAGGGTTGGCGCCCTCAACCTCGGAGGCTGCCAACGCCGCGCACACCGATGCCGGTCAGGTCTTGACTAGCGGAGCCATCGTTGCGCGCGGCGTGCTGGTGGACGTGCCTGGACTGGTTGGCTCACCCGTGCCACCAGGGCACGTCGTTACACCTCTCGACATCGCCGGTGCGCTAGAACGGCAGAACGTCCAGGTCCGGCGCGGTGATGCTCTGTGGTTGCGGTTCGGGCGGACTCGACAGCGGTTCTCCGACGACAGTCTGGGTCACGAGCCCGAGGCCGGGCTCAGCATCGCGTGCGCGACGTGGTTGGCCAGCGTGGAGCCGTCGGTGGTTGTCACCGACTTCGGCATGGACGGAACACCTTCAGAGGTCGAAGGGATCCCAGTGCCGTGGCATGTGCTGCTCTTGACGAGTCTGCGAGTGCCCTTGGTGGACATGGCGAACCTCACCCCGATCGCCCAAGCATGTGAGACGCAGTCGACGTGGGAGTTCATGTCCGTCGTTGTCCCCCTTCCGCTTCCTGGGGCTACCGGCTCACCCGTCAACCCGATCGCGATCTTCTAGCTCCCACAACGCGAAACGACTCGTGCAAAGGCACGTCACAGGCAACGGCCGGGCTGGGAACCGGCCGCCGCGCCAACACCGCCACACAACCACCCGGTGGGACCTACTGTTCCGCCCCTCTCCCGATTGGTCGATCACACGACATGACTGCTCGCACTTCTTCCTCCATGACGCACCGCCCCGTCGACGTTGGTGAAGCACCTTTCAACCTCGACGTCGATGACCGTTTCTGGGTCGAGCAGACCCTCGACGGGATGACACTCGAGCAGAAGGTCGGTCAACTGCTGTGCCTTTACCTGCGCACGGACGACGTTCCGACTTGGTGGGGACAGTTGCAGGGCGACGGGATCGAACCGGGTGGTGTGCTGATGCTGCCCCGCCCGACAGACAAGGCGCGTGACGACGTCAGTAGCTTGCAGGTGCGTAGCCCGATCCCATTACTCGTGGCAGCCAACCTCGAGTCCGGTGCCGTCAACTTCCTCACCGACGCTGAAGCGTTCGCGAACCCCATGCAGCTCGCGGCCACTGGCGACGTCACCGCTGTTGAGCTCTTGGCCACGCACTGCGCGCGCATCGCCTACGACGTGGGCATCAACTGGGCCTTTGCGCCTGTGGTTGATGTTGCGGTCAACCCGGCCAACCCCATAACCAACACTCGCACCTTCGGTGAGGACGTTGAGACGGTTGCGACGTTCGGCTCCGCCTACATCCGAGCGTTGGAGCAGCGTTCGATCGTGACGTCGCCCAAGCACTTTCCCGGCGACGGTGTCGACGGACGTGATCAGCACCTCGTCACGTCCAACAACGATCTGGACGTCGATGCCTGGCAGGCGACTTTCGGTGACGTGTACCGTGCCGTGATCGCCGCCGGAGCCCGCACGATCATGGTCGGGCACATCCGCCAGCCGGCACTGAGCCGGTCCCTGCGACCCGGCATAGAGCCCCACCAGCTCATGCCCGCCTCGCTGGCGCCGGAACTGCTGGGCGACGTGCTGCGCGACCAACTGGGGTTCAACGGGCTGATCGTGTCCGACAACACCGTGATGACCGGATTCACTTCGGTCATGACGCGCCGAGAGGCGCTGCCCACCGCCCTGAATGCCGGCATCGACATGCTCTTGGGGAACCTGTCAGTGGTCGAGGATTTCGAGATCCTTCTCCACGCCGCCCGCTCGGGCGCTGTGCCGGCCGAACGTCTCGACGACTCGGTGCGGCGAGTACTGGCCACGAAGGCGTCCGCCGGTCTCCACCGGCCAGCGACGCGTGACCCAGGCCATCTGGGCTCGAGCGAGGTCGATGCCGTCGCGCGAGATGATGTCGCGCGCCGATCCGTCACCTTGGTCAAGGACACGCAGGAACTGCTGCCCCTTAACCCCGCCGTGCACCGCCGGGTCTTGGTGTTCGTTCTCGGTGACGAACCCACGTTCTACGACCCCAGCGGCCCATTCGCGCCGCGGTTCGTCGAGGGCCTGCGCGAGCGTGGCCTCACGGTGGATGTGGTGAAAGTGCCGTCAGAGCATGGGGACCCGGCTGCAGCTGAGCACCTCAACGAGCGCTATGACCTGTGTCTGTACTTCGCGAATCTTCGATTCACTGGCAACAGCAACAGCCTCAGGATCGCCTGGACGCCGTGGCAGGGCCACGACGCGCCGAGGCATGTTGCCAGCCTTCCCACGGCGCTCGTCTCGATCGCTGACCCGTACGTTTTGCAGGACGTGCCCATGATTCGCACGGCAATCAATGGGTACACCCCGACCCCTTCCACGGTCGATGCGGCCCTGGCTGTGCTCTTCGGTGAACAGCCCGCGCAAGGGCAAAGCCCGGTGGATCCATTCGTCGGACACTGGGACGCAGCACTGTGAGCGGCGATCGGACACCGGTGACGGTGGCTGAGATCCGTGGATGGTTGTTCGACCTCGACGGAGTCCTGACTCCCACGGCCGACGTCCACATGCGGGCGTGGGCAGCAGTCTTCGATCCGTACCTGGCCGCTGCGGGCGTGGCCGAGTACACGGATGCCGACTACTACTCGTTCATCGACGGCAGGCCCAGATACGACGGCGTACGCGCCCTACTGGAGAGTCGCGGCATACACATTCCCGAGGGGGACCCATCGGACGCGAGCAACGTGGAGACCGTGTGCGGCTTGGGGAACCGCAAGAATGACGCGTTCCATCTCGTTCTGCGCAGCGGCGGCGTCGTTCCCTATCCGGGCAGTGTCGCCTTCCTAGACGCAGTGGTGAAACGAGGCTGCCAGGTTGCTGTCGTTTCCAGCTCGAAGAACGCCCCTGAGGTGCTCGCAGCTGCGGGCCTTGCGGACTGGTTTGAAGTCGTCGTCGACGGAGGATACGCCGCGGGTGAGCGGCTGCCAGGCAAGCCCGCCCCGGACACGTTCATCAGAGCGGCTTCACTTCTTGGGCTCCTCCCAGGTCAGGCAGCGGTGGTGGAGGACGCCGCATCCGGAGTGCGCGCTGGTCGTGCCGGCCTGTTCGGGCTCATCGTCGGGCTGGACCGCGGCGTCGGAGCCGCCACCTTGGCTGCCGAAGGCGCTGACACTGTCGTGACCGAACTGGACCAGCTCCTCGACTCCCTCCGTTCAGCTCCATCGCCCTGACTGGCGCACGACGCCCCAGGCCAAGCGCATCGGCCATGGCGCGATCCCGCAGGGTGGACACGCTGAAGTAGTCCGTGCGAGCGGGGCGCGTTCCTGCGTCTGTCTGTCGTGCTCAGGCGTGGGTCGGTGCGCCTCCGGGCTGGTTCGCACCACTTCCGGTGCGGTCGACGACTGTCGCCGATGTGGCGAGCACAACCTGGTCCACGGTGACGCCGGGAGCAAGCTCGACCAGTTCGAACCTGTCGTCGATCACGTCGAGAACAGCCAGGTCAGTGACGACGCGTTTCACCACATTCCGACCGGTCAACGGCAGGGTGCAGCGTGCCACCAGTTTCGCCTGGCCGGTGCGAGTGGAGTGCTCCATCAACACGATCACTCGTCCAGCGCCGCTCACCAGGTCCATGGCTCCGCCCATGCCTTTGACCGTTGCGCCGGGCACCATCCAGTTTGCTAGGTCCCCGTTGCTGGCTACCTGCATGCCGCCAAGAACAGCCACATCAATGTGGCCTCCTCGAATCATTGCGAAGCTGAGCGCGGAGTCGAAGTAGGCGGCGCCTGGCCGGACGGTGACGGTCTGCTTGCCGGCGTTGATCAGGTCTGGGTCGACGCCCTCGTCGTACGGGAAGGGTCCGACGCCCAAGATGCCGTTTTCTGCGTGCAGGGTCGCCGTGGAGTCATCGGGCAAGTGAGCCGGTATCAGTGTGGGTAGACCGATGCCGAGGTTGACGTATTCACCGTCGCCCAGCTCGACTGCCGCGCGCGCTGCCATTTCGTCACGGGACCACGGCATATCAGCTCTCCTGCGTCATGGGTGATGGACGGTGGCGGGTGGTGCGCTTCTCGATCTCCTTGCGCGCGGCCTGCTCGGCGGTGAGGGCAACGACACGTTGCACGAAAACCCCTGGTAGATGAACGTTGTCGGGGTCGAGCTCGCCGACCTCTACCACTCGCTCGGCTTCGACGATGGTGACTCGTCCGGCCATGGCGGCGTTGGGGTTGAAGTTGCGTGCCGACGCGTGGAAGACGCAGTTGCCGGCCCGGTCTGCCACGGCCGCACGCACGAGGGCGAAGTCGGTAACGATGGACTCCTCCAGGACCATGGGTCTGCCGTGGAACGTGCGCACCTCCTTGGGCGGGGACGCGACGGCGACCGAGCCGTCGGGTCCGTAGCGCCAAGGAAGGCCCCCGTCGGCCACTAAGGTGCCCACACCCGTGGGTGTGTAGAAGGCGCCGAGTCCTGCCCCACCAGCCCGGAGTCGTTCGGCCAGCGTTCCTTGTGGGGTGAGTTCGACGTGCAGCTCTCCGGCGAGGAACTGGCGAGCGAACTCCTTGTTCTCACCGACGTATGAAGCGATAACGCGTGAGATCCGGCCGCGTTCCAGCAGGAGCCCAAGCCCCGCACCATCGACACCGCAGTTGTTGGAGACGACGGTCAGATCGGTGACGTTTCCGTGCACGAGTGCCTCGATGAGAAACCAAGGAATGCCGGCCAGGCCAAACCCCCCGACGGCGAGACTGGAAGCGTCGGGGATGTCGGATACTGCGTCGGCTGCAGAACTGACAACCTTGTCCAGGCTCATGCGGCGTCCACATTCTCGAAGACGGCGGCAATCCCTTGACCGCCGCCTATGCACATCGTCTCGAGTGCGAATCGTCCCCCGCGGCGCCGCAGTTCGTATGCCAGCGTCGCCAGGATGCGTGCTCCTGTGGCACCGACCGGGTGTCCTAAGGAGATTCCGGACCCGTTCGGGTTGAGCCGGTTGTCTTGCGCGTCGATTCTCCACTCGCCCAGGCACGCCAGCACTTGGGCTGCGAATGCTTCGTTGAGCTCGATCAGGTCCATGTCGGCGAGGCTCAGGCCCGCCCGGGTCAGGGCCGCTGCAGTTGCCGGCACTGGACCGACACCCATCGTCTCCGGTGCGACCCCGGCGACAGCCCACGAGCGCAGCGCGAGGATGGGTTGAAGTGCCCGGCGTTTGGCCTCGGTGCGGGTGGTGACGATGCAAAGGGCGGCTCCGTCGTTCTGGCCGCTGGAGTTGCCGGCGGTGACGGTGGAGCCCGGGTCGACCGTGCGGCGCACGGGCGGGAGGGCGGCCAGGGTGTCCATCGTCGTGTCGGCCCGTGGATGCTCGTCCTGGTCGATGACCAGGTCGGGCTTGCCGCGGGTGCCGGCTACTACGACGGGGACGAGCTCGTCGGCGAATCGGCCTGCTGCGTGGGCGGCGATGGCTCGCTGGTGGGAACGGTGGGCGACCTCGTCCTGTGCGCGACGGCTGATCGCATGTTCGCGACGTAGGTTCTCTGCGGTCTCGATCATTCCATCGCGTATGGGGTGGTGCTGCCCGCCCGCGGTCTCGCGGGCCCGTGCCAGGCGGTCGGCGAGCTGGACGTTGCCGCTGCGGATCCCGGTGCGTAGTCCGAGGGCGTAGTGCTCCACCTGGGACATGGACTCGACGCCTCCGGCGACAACCAGTCGGGCCGCTCCGGTGGACACCATGCCTGCGGCGTAGAGGACCGCTTGCAGGCCGGACCCGCATCGACGGTCCACCTGCACTCCCGGCACGGATGTGCCCAGGCCGGCGTCGAGTGCAGCGACGCGTCCGATCGCGGGGGCTTCACCGTTGGGGTAGCCCTGCCCGAGGATGACGTCGTCGACGTCGCCATCGGACAGGTTCGCGCGGTGCGCCAGTTCTCGCAGGAGCCCGGCCACGAGGTCGGCCGCGGTCAGAGCCGCCAGCGTGCCTCCGAACCGGCCCACCGGAGTGCGCATCGGGTGGCAGATCACAATGTCCATGCCTTCGAAGGTACGCAGTCGGCTCAGAAGAGAGAAGTACCTATTCGAGCGTTATTAGAACTGTGCGAGTATGAGTAGATGGAACTTCGTCTGATGCGCTACTTCGTTGCGGTTGCTGAGGAATTGCATTTCGGGCGGGCTGCGGCTCGGCTGCACATGGCGCAACCTCCGCTGTCGCAGCAGATCCGGCTGCTGGAGGCGGGCCTCGGGGTGGAGCTCTTGAGGCGTACGACGCGCAAGGTTGAGCTGACGGCTGCAGGGGTGGCCTACCTGGACCGGGTGCGTTCTGTGCTGTGGGAGGTCGAGGACGCCGCGAGGGAGGTGCGGCGAGTGGCGGCCGGCACGGAGGGCAGGTTGGTCGTGGGTTGTGTGGGGTCCGCGACGTACAGCCTGTTGCCAGCCCTGGCGCGCAGGCTGCGAGAGGAGCTGCCGCGCGTTGACTTCAGCTTTCGCGGCGAGATGCTCGCACCGGCGCAGGTTGAGGCGCTGGTCGCAAGAAACATCGACCTGGCCCTTCTGAGACCACCAGTTGACAGCTCTGAGATCGAGCTGCGGACGCTGCGCCACGACAAGCTGATCGTGGCGCTGCCGGAGGGGCATCGGCTCAGTGCGCGCAAGCGTGTCAAAGTCAGTGACCTCAGGGATGAGGACTTCATCATGCACGCGGGCCAGGGACGTTCAGTGATGAGCGGTGTCGTCGCAAGCCTGTGTCAGGATGCCGGCTTCGTGCCCCGCGTGAGGCAGGAGGTGGCCGAGACCTCAACGATGGTCACGTTTGTCGCTGCCGGGCTGGGGGTTGCCCTCGTCCCTGAGCCAGTGTCTGCTCTCGGCGTGCCCGGGGCGACGTTCAGGCCGCTGACGCCACGGTCTGCGGTTGAGCTCTGTATGGCGACGCGGGCAGGTGAGCGCGCCCCGCATGTGGCGCGGGCCGCCGAAGTCCTCACGCAGATGACGGGCGGCGCGCTCGAGCCGTAGCGGCAGTTCTTGCTGCGTTCTTGTCCCCTAGTCTGGCCGTGCCATGGAAGCCATTGCCGATGGGTCTGGGTCGAGGGCCGCCAGGGTGACGGTGGTCAGGCTCCACGAGACGAGCCCAGGTCGAGACGAATACGGTCGATGGTCTGCTGCAGTTCGGACTCGATGCGTGCCAGTTCCGAATTGTCAGCGATGCGGGCGGGTAGCGCCACTGCGATGACCAGCGGGATGGACTCTCCCGGGGGGAATACCGGGGCGGCGATGGACGCCACGCCGGGGATAACCCCGCCGGACGTGACGGCGGCACCGCGACGCTTGACTTCGGACCGGATCCGGTCGAGTTCTGCCGCGTTCGGCGGGCGTCCCGTGTCTGTCGACATCTGACTTTCCAGGACTGGCCTCGTGAGGGAGTCGGGCAGGTAGGCCAGGTAGACGCGGCCGACCGAGGACGTCAAGAGTGGCAGTGTTGCGCCGACGCGTACCGTGATCGGCAGAGCGTAGGACCCATAGTCCCAGCGAACCAGAATCGGTCCGTGGTCACCCCACACGGCGAGGTTGACGGCGTGGGAGGTTCGGTCGCGCAGGTCAGGAAGATGTTCAGACACGAGGCCGACCTCGTCGAGGCGACGCAGAGACTCGACACCGATTCGGCGCATCGCCGGACCAAGGTCGTATAGCCCGGATCTGTGGGACTGCACGACCATGCCCGTGCGGACCAGGCTCACGAGGTAGCGGTGGACCTTGCTCGCGCCCATGTTGGCGGCATGGGCAATCTGGGTGAGGCTCATTGGACCGAGGCCAGCTTCAATGGTCTCAACGATCGACATGGCCAGTTCGACGGACTGGATGCCCTGCTGCTGGCCTTTTGGAGGTGCCTCTTGCGGCTGAGGCACGTCGTTCGGTTGCACAGTGGACGAGTCTATCGGTGGATCAGGTGCGGGAATGCGAGGTTGTCAGGGGGGTCCGGGGTGAGCACGAAGTCAAAATTGCACCGCCAAGTGGTGTCGTGGTCCGCGCGCTCGTAGTTGGTCACCAAGGACTCCTTGACCCCGAAGACAGCGTCGGAGCGGAGGTAGTCGTCACCTGCTGCGAATGTATGCGTGACGAGTCGTTCGTAGTTCACGGCGGTGATGAGGAAGTGCACGTGCGCTGGCCGGTACGGGTGGCGGCCGAGCGCACCGAGGAGTTGACCGACGGGGCCATCGTCGGGAATGGGGTATGACGTTGGCTTGATTCCGCGGAAGGAGTAAGCGCCGTCGGCACCGGTGATGAACCTGCCGCGGTTGTTCCACTGCGGCTGGATGTCGGGCTGTTGGACGTCGTAGTAGCCGTCAGCGTTGTCTGACCACACGTCCACACATGCGCCTGCGATAGGGGAGCCCGTGAGGTCCAGAACGCGTCCGGTGAACAGGCAGCTCTCACCCTTGCCGTCGAAGGTGATGTTCTCACCCATGCTGCGGATGGGTGCGTCGGTGACATGGAACGGGCCGAACACGGTGCTGTCGGTCGCGCCCTTAGGGCGGTGGTGGTTGATCGCGTCCACGAGCATCGAGAGTCCGAGCACATCGGAGAGCAAGATGAACTCCTGCCTTTCGTGGTTGCACAACTGTCCCGTGCTGGTGAGGAATGCGATTGCGTGCTCCCACTCAGCCTCGGTCAAGGCCACCTCCTTCGCGAACGCGTGAAGGTGCTGGATGAGGCTTGTCATGATCTGTGCCATGCGTGGGTTGGCGTCGGGGCCTGTGCGTCCCAGGACTTCCTCGGCTGAGCGCTCCTCGGTGAAGAACGTCATGACTTGCCTGCGTCCGAGGCGCTTGAGCCGGGCCGGTGCCCCGCCCACGCATCTTGAAGTAAGGAGCGAATGCCGTGACGTTCCAGGGGTCGGGGAGTCCAGTACGGGGAGGTGAGGGCAAGGTCTGCCACACGGTCGAGGTCGGCTTCCGTCACGCCCAGGTCAGCAAGCCGTTGCGGGGCACCGACGACGCTGGAGAAGTCATAGAGGCTCGTCCCGAGCGGGCTTCCGAAAAGTTCACGTGCCGGGGCGAGTTGTTCCGCGGCTGCCTCAGCGACAAAAGCCATGGTGTGCGGCAAGAGGATTGCATGGGTGGGGGCATGGGGCAGGTCGAGACTTCCACCGAGGGTGTGGCACAGCTTGTGGTGGATGGACATGCCTACGCCTCCGAGCACGGTGCCGCACAGCCACGCCCCGTAAAGGGCCGTATCACGGGCGTGCTGGTCGCTCGGGTCGCGGTGGAGTGCAGGCAGTGCTTCCCGGAAGGCCCGGAGACCCTCCGTGGCTAGCACGGCGAAGAGTGGACTGCCGTCGCGTGCGTAAAGACCCTCGAGAGCGTGCGCCATCGCGTTCAGGCCGCTGGTCACCGTGAGGGCTTCGGGCAGGGTGTCGGTCAGGGATGGGTCGTATATGACGACCTCGGGCAGGATCTCCGGGCCGCTGCGAGTGGTCTTCACCCCATGTTGGGTCTCGCCTAGAACCGGGGTGACCTCTGAGCCCGCATAGGTGGTGGGGACCACGATCTGGGGCACTCCCGTGCGGCTGGCGATTGCCTTCCCAAGCCCTGTGGTGGATCCCCCGCCTAGGGCAACGATTCCGTCTGCGCCGGATGCGCGCAATGTGGTGACGGCCTCGTCGGTCACGGCGACTGGAGTGTGCATGGTCGCGTTGCTGAAGACGCCTGCAGACAGGTCGCCCAGGGAGGCAGCCAGCGCGGCGCCGTGCTCGGCCTGTTCGGGGGTCGTGAGAACCAGCGCGCGGTGTACCCCGGCTCGTGCGACCTCCTCGGGGATCTGTGCCAGGGAGCCGCGCCCGAACACGATGCGGGCCGGCCCTGTCGTGTGGGTGAACCCGTGGAGTGCGGATTGGGGTGCCGGTTCGGCGTTCATCGGTCGAGGCCGAAGAGCGAGGCTGCGTTGGTTCGCCCGATCTTGGTGCGGTCCGCCTCTGAAAGTGAGGCTGCGTCGAACCAGTTGGCTGCGTGGTCGATGTTCTCGAAGGGCCAGTCGGTCGAGAACATGATGCGGTCGGCACCGAGCTCGAGGATCGCGTCGATGAGCGACTGGGTGCGGAAGTTGCCCGACGTGGTGATGTGGAAGTTCTCGGTGAAGTAGTCGACGAAGCGTCGCTTGGCCGGGTAGGTGGGTGGAAGGTCGACCCAGGCATTGCGGTTGTCCATGCGCCACAGCATTGCCGGGATGCCCTCGCCCATGTGGCCAATGACGATTTGAAGCGAGGGGTGGTCGTCGAACAGGCCACTGGCCATGAGTCGCAGCGCATGGACGGCCGTCTCCTGCGCGAAAGCCCAGGTGGGGCCGAGCAGCCAGGGATGGTTGTCGTAGATTCGGGCGTCCTGTGCGAGCGGGTTGCGTGGGTGGAGATAGAACGGGACGTCGAGCCGTGCAACCTCGGCCCAGAATGGGCGGTACTGGGGTAGGTCGTAGTAGAGCGGCTCCTGTCCGTTGCCATGTTGGTCGTCTTGGGAGAACCCGTTGACGAGGGCGCCGACGAAACCGAGGTCTGTGACGCACCTGTGCAGTTCCTGGGCGGCGGCGTCGGGGTCCTGGAGGGGCAGCGCGGCGAAGGCTCGGAACCGATCCGGACGTTTGGCGCACTCTTCGGCGAGGGCGTCGTTGGCGCGTTTGGCGATTTCGATGGCGCGCCGGCGGTCTGGGATCGCTTGGACGGCAGGTGCGTTCAGGGACAGGATCATTGTATCGATGCCATGTTCGTCCATGAGTTCCAGGCGACGTCCCTGGACGTCCAGGAGTCGGTTCTGCAGTTCGTCCCAGTAGGTGCCGGGTACGAAGCCGGCGGAGTCCTGGAGTGTCTCGGGAATCGCCCAGTGCTCTTCGAGCGCGATTTTGCCTTTCATGATGTTCTCCTTGTCTGCGGGGGTGTCAGGCGGAGGTGCGGAGCTGGCCGAGCAGCTCTTTGATCAGCGCGCCTAGCTCCTCTGCGTTACCCGCCAGGGCGTAGATGTAGCTGTCCGGACGCACAATTGCCGCGACGCAGCCTGTGCTGGCAAACCAGCGGGTGTAGGTTCCGCCGGTGTCGGACAGGTCGGCGGGTTCGAACATGGACTCGATCCCGAAGGTGACTTCGCGCCCACCGAGCGAGCCGAAGGCCGCGCGAAGGTCGTCGGGGATGGCTGCCAGAGAGAGGGCGCTGTTGGCAACAACAAGCCACCCTGTGCCAACCACGTCGTCGAAGAGGGCGGTGCGTTCGGCTGACGAGACAATGCCCTGGGGGAGCATGTCTCCGCCACTGACTATGAGTCCGCCGCGCAGGGCCGGGTACACGAGCTTGTCCGGCTTCATGTTCGCTTGGCGTGCGGCGATCATCTGGGCGTCGCGAAGTTCGGCTTGTTCGACGTCCCGCATCGTCTGGACCCGACCGAGCTCGATGGCCTTTTCAGTGATGAAGCGGACGTGCGGTTCGCGTTCCACCTGGTATGTGTCGAGCAGGTCGTCGGGTCCGCCGCCGGCCACGACCATCTGAAGCTTCCAGGCCAGGTTTCTGGCGTCGCGAATGCCAGACACCATTCCCTGTGCGAGGAAGGGGGGCATCTGGTGGGCTGCGTCTCCGGCGAGCAGGACCCTGTGTTGCCGCCACTGCTGAGCAATGCTGGAGCGGAAGGTGTAGTTCGCGGTGCGGATCAAGTTGGCGTCGGCGGGGGTGAGGTAGTCCCCGACGCGCTCCCAGACCCGGTCGGTCCGGATCGCCTCCTCGGCCGAGGTGTCGGCCTCCAGCCGGAACGAGAACCGATGGTGGCCGGGCCCGATGTTCACGATGGCGATTGGTTCGGCGGGGTTGCAGACCTGACGGAAAGTGGGCAGCCCGGGGACGTCGTGCCGGAGCTGGAAGTCGCACACGAGCCAGTTTTCGAAGAACCCGTAGTCGTCGAGGCCGACGCCAATCACGTTGCGCACTGTGCTGTTGCCGCCGTCGCATCCGATCACGTAACGGGCGCGGACCTCTTGTTCGTTGCCGTGTGCGTCACGGCTCGTCACGGTGACGTAATCGGGATGCTGGTCGATGCCAGTCACCTGAGTGCCACGGCGGACCTCGACGGTGGGGAGGGTCTCAACGAGTTCGTGCAGCACGGTCTCGATGTGCGGTTGGTACATCATGTACTGAGCGGGCCAGCCACAGCGGCCGGGGTTGTCGAATTCGATGTCGAGCAGTACATCTTCACGGCCGTTCACCCAGACGTAGCCCCGCTGCACGTTCGTGCCAGCCAGCATCTTCTCGGCTACGCCCAGTTTCTGGAATGTCCGCATGGTCTCGTCGTCAAAGGCCGCGGCCCGCGGCAGGTTGTAGAGGCCCTCATACCTCTCCATGGCCAGGACGCTGATGCCTTGTTGCCCAAGCAGGGCTGAGAGGCTCATTCCGGTGGGGCCATATCCGACGACGACAACATCGACGCCTTCTGCGGTAATGGTCATTTCAGGTCTCCTGGTCTTTGCTCACGAGGGCGTGAAGGGTCATGCCTTGAGCCCTGCTTCCTTCGCTTCGTGCCGTCGGGTCGCGCCGTTCGACCTGGTGATTTGGGGGACGCATGCTGCCAGGACGGCTCCGATGACGCCGGGGATGGCAAACAGGTAGAAGTTCCACGACACATCAAGGGATGAGGTCAGGATGGCGCCGCCCATGGTTGGGCCCGTTATGGCGCCGACACGGCCGATGGACAGGGCCCACCCGATGCCGGGACCGCGAAGGTGGTCAGGGTAGCGAGTGACGATGAAGGCGTTGGTGAGGACCTGTGAACCGATGAAGCCCAGACCGCTGACGAACATGAGGACGAAGAGCAAGGGGAGCGGCGGTTTCAGGGCCATCAGGAGGAGGGCGGCGGCGCCGGCGAGGAATGAGGTCACGACGACGGGCTTGATGCCAAGCCGTCCAGCGAGGCGCCCTCCGGCGACCATGCCGACGGCGGCGCCAACCCACATCGCCGCGGCTTGGAGCAGGGAGGAGCCAAGGGAGTAGCCAGCCGCTTGCATGATGGTGGGCAGCCACGTGCTGATGCCGAATACGAGCAACAGACCGCAGAAGGAGATGGCCCAGAAGAGCAGCGTCGGCAGCCATACACCGCTGCCGAACAGCGAGCGCAGACCGCCGAGGTCACCGCGCTGGGTCGGGAGCACAGTGGTGGATGGGGTGTAGGGGCTCTCGGGAAGTGCCCGCACGGCGAGCGGGAGAAGGACGATGGCGGGAAGGGCGCCGGCAGCGTAGATCCACCGCCATGACGCCTCGGGCAGCAGAAAGGCTGCGAGCAGGGCTGACAGGAGGGCGCCTCCTGCATATCCGGCCATCATCGCGCCCACGTTTCGGGTGCGTCGTTCGGGAGCGGAGATGTCCGCGATGTATGCGGTCAGGGTGGGCAGGACGATGCCGACGCCGAGGCCGACGACGGTACGGGCGAGGCCAAAAAGGCCGAAGGTGTGTGCGAGGGCGCAGGCCAGCATGCCGACCGAAAAGAGTCCGGCTCCGCTGAGCAGGAGCCGTCGGCTTCCTACCCTGCGGATGAGCAGGGCGCAGAGGGCGGCCCCGATGAGCATGCCGATGGCGAGTAGGGATCCGACATGGCCGGCTGACTGCTTAGTGACGTTCAGATCGGACTTGAGAAGGGAGGGGATGGTGACGCCATATGAGGCGAGGTCATAGCCCTCCAGGGCAGCAAACGCGCCGGCGATGAGCAGAACGGGGAGCTCCCGGCGGGATCCGGCGCCATTGCCGGACACGGTGACAGACATGGTGATTCTCCTGGCGAAGAGAGTGGGCTGAGTGGTGTTGAGGACGCTCGAGTTTGGTGCTGGCAATCAAGATAGATTTCACCTATACAGAAGTCAATGCACAATAGTGAAAGATTTGGTCGGACGCTTGAAGTCCGACCCGGCACCTACAGGACTCAGGGTGCAGCCGGATGGGAGCCAATGGGCGCAAAATCTTGGGTGGCCGGGCGAGCGATTCGAGTCCAGATCTCCATTCCAGGGAATAGTCTTCCCCGGAAGAAAGTTGCCCTCCCCATGAGAGAGAACCTGCCCATCTTCGAAGCCCTCGTGCGGGTCGAGACGCGCTTGTGGAATCAGCTCGACAGGTCCCTGAGCGACGGACACGGACTCTCCCTTGCCTCGCTGCTCACGTTGCGCGTGCTGCAGGCCGCGCCGGGCAGCCGGGTCCAAGATCTGGCCGACGAGATCGACATCTCACCCGGTGGAGCGAGCAAGCTCGTTGATCGCCTGGTCTCCGCAGAGCTCGTGGAGCGGACCGCGGACAACGCCGATCGAAGAGTGAGCCGTCTGCGCCTCACGAAGCGCGGACGCCGAGCCGTGAAGGAGGGCTCCACGATGAGCGAGGAGTGGCTGTCGGCGCGGTTCGAGCAAGCCATCGGGTCGCAGGGAGCCGGGGAGCTCGCAGTCCTGCTCGGGTCGCTTGGTTCGCCCTCCGCCGCGCAGGATGGTGCCGCGTGAACGCCGCCCCCGACACCATGCGTGCAGTGGTCCTCTCAGCTCCAGGGGGTGTCGACGCCCTGCGCGTGCAACGCATTGCGGTCCCACAGCCAAGAGCTGGTTGGGTGCTCATCCGGGTGCGAGCAGTTGGAGTCAACCGTTCCGAGTTGCACACCCGACTCGGGCTCGCCGAAGGAGTCACCTTCCCGCGCGTCCTCGGCATCGAGGCAACCGGTGAGGTGGTCGCCTGCCCCGACAGTGAGTTTGCTGTCGGGCAGCAGGTGATGACGATGATGGGCGGGATGGGCCGCACCTTTGACGGCGGATATGCCGAGTACACCTGCGTGCCGGTCGGCCAGGTGGTCCCTTTCCGCAGCGAGCTACCCTGGGAGCTCTTGGGGGCAGTCCCGGAGATGCTCCAGACGGCATACGGGAGCCTGACCACTGGACTGGACGTCCAGCCCGGGCAAACCCTGCTGGTGCGTGGTGGCACCTCCTCGGTCGGGATGGCGGCCGCCGTGCTCGCGAAGCGCATGGGGCTCACCGTCGTGTCGACGACCCGTTCCCCGTCGAAGGCGGAGCGCCTGCGCGAGCTCGGCGTGGACCACGTTGTCATCGACGACGGAGAGATCGCCCCCCAGGTGCGGCAGCTCCTGCCCGACGGGGTCGACGCGGCCCTCGAGCTCGTCGGCGCCCCCACTCTTCGAGACACGTTGCGGACCCTGAAGGTGCACGGGGTGGCGTGCTTCACCGGGATGCTGAGCAACTCATGGGTCGTCGAGAGTTTCTATCCGATCGACTACCTGCCTTCAGGCGTCAGACTCACCGCCTACTCAGGCGAAGCCGCCGACCTCCCACCAGAGGTCCTGCAGGACTTCCTAGCCGCAGCCGCCGACGACCACCACCTCATCCCACTGGATCGAGTGTTCCCCCTCGACCAGATCGGCGATGCCCATGCCTACATGGAACAGAACCGCGCCACAGGCAAGATCGTCGTGGTCCCATGAGGTCACGCCATCACCCACGAACATGGCAAGCCCTCACCTTCACGGCTGGCCCATGGGACAACCTCGGCATTCTGATTCTGGCCGCGACTGAGCGTGAGCACTCAAGCCAGGTCACCGGAGGCCTTGCGCACAAGGGAATCAAAGCGACGGAAGGCCGGTGCGTCACGCGGAATCTCGAACGCCCATCATGACCTCATCGATCCGCGACCGCTGCGAGCTGCACTACCTTCCGTCAGTCGCCGACCATGGCCCTGAGCGCGCTGCCTACGACGAGTCCGGAGACCTGATCCGCCAGGAGCTGCCCGGAGAGCTTGTCCCACCATCGGCCGCGACGAGGTCGGCCAACCGATCCGGCGGTCGTACTCCGGTACTGCGGCAGTCCTGAGGGGTCAGCCGCCATTCGCGGCGGTGTGGGACATCCATCCTGGGCGGAGCGCCTCAGGCTAAGCCCGTGCCCTAACAGTCCGGGTGTGCACGAAAGACGCCGGCCGGCGTCGAGTGTCCGTGGGGAAATCGCGGCGAAATTTGCTGGCGAGCCGAGAAGCGGCAGGCGGGCGGGCGGCATACGTCGGCCTGTAAATCCATCGCTAAAGCTTCGAAGGTTCGAATCCTTCACCTGCCACCACGTGCCCAGAGGGCGCCTGACCCGCGGAAACGCGGATCAGGCGCCCTCTGTGCGGGGTAGGGGTATCCAATCGAGGTGGACTCCCAGACCGCTGCGATTGCGAGCCGCAGTCCTTGTCTTGCTCGCCGCGGACTCGGATGCCCGAGGGCTACGAGCGGGGGGCGGTGATGGATTGGCGAAGTTGAATCGGCATGTCAATGAGCTGGATTCCCCGGGGGGCATCGGGATCCAGGACCTGTGTCATCGCGCGTCGACCCATCTCTTCATAGGGGAGCTTTGCGGTGGTGAGGCCCGGTCGCATGTAGGAGGCGAGTTCGTCGTCGTCGAAAGAGGCGATGGACACATCGTCGGGAACGGTCGCGCCATCTTCCGTCAGCGCCTGGTGCGCGCCGAAGGCGACGCGATCATTGAGACAGATCAGGGCGGTGACCTTCACTCCCGAATCGAGGATGCTCCTGGTGGCGTCGTACCCATTCCAGGGCTCCCACACTTCGAATTCGGCCGTGACGGCAGGCGCAACCCCTGCCTCGTCGAGTGCTTGGTAGATGCCTGCGAACCGGCTGCCGATGGTGGCCGAGATGGTGGGGCTGGCGATGGCCTTCGGGGCGTATCCGACGATCCCAATTCCGTGGCGGTGGCCGGCGTCCAGCAGCTGCCGGGTCACCCGGTAGCCCGCCTGTTGCTCCGCCGGTAGGACGGCTGAGTGAGCACTGGTGCTGGTGGCGTTTGCAGTGACCGCGCGGAGGCCTTCGGGAAGGTCCGGCAGCTCAAGCAGCCGTGCGGTGAGCGAGCCGAAGACGATTCCATCGACCTGGCGGTCGATCATGAACTCCAGGGCCTTCTCCAGCTGGAGGGGGTGGTTTCCCGTCTCCGCGATCAGCACCCCGTGGTCGCGCTCGTCGGCAACGTCGAGCAGCCCCCGGATCATGGCCGAGGCGAACCGCGTGATGGTCACTTCGTCGGAGATGAAGCCGACCGTGTGCGTCTTGCCCATCCTCAGGGACCGCGCGGCGGGGTTGGGCCGGTAGTTCAGCTCGCGCGCCGCCGCCTGGATCCGCTCCATGGCATCCGCGGACAGCCGCGACCCGGGACGGTTGTTGAGCACCAGGCTGACAGCGGTTTTTGACATCCCGGACTTGGCTGCGACATCAGCGAGGGTGACGCGCTTGGTCATCCGCTACTCCCTCCTGGCTGTGACGCGCTCGGCCACGTAGGGCTGATCCTATCCACAGGGACCAGTACTCAGTCACGAAGTTGCACTTGAAAAGGTTTTAGCAAGCCCTTGTGGTGTCATCTCGACGCTGCTAGCCTGCAGTCTGCTGAATCAATTTAGCACTAGAAGGACCCTCCCACCCCAGGGGTCCCTCGGCAGCCCCAACGACGAGGCCGTGGCCCGCACTTTCGTCGCTGAGGCCCGGCCTTGAAACGTCGGTCATCACACGATGGAGTCGGCACGACCGTGCGCACGGGCACTGACCCAGACAACCAACGGAGCCCGTCATCCCGGCTCTGCACATCCCTATCTGCACATCCTCATCTGCACCTGGACCCCTCGGAGGACTTCCGTGAAGCTCAACCCAACCCAACGCATCGTCGTCGGCCTGCTTGTCGCCGCCCTACCCCTGTCACTCACCGCCTGCGCCAAGGGCGGCAGCTCCAGCGGTGGCGGCAACGGCGAACTCGCCATGTGGACCCACAACGCCGGAAACAAGGAAGAGCTCGCCGCGATCACCAAGATCGTCGACGACTACAACGCCAGCCAGACCAAGTACAAGGTGAAGATCCAGGCCTTCCCACAGGACTCCTACAACCAGTCCGTCGTCGCCGCGGCCGCGTCGAAGAAGCTGCCCTGCATCCTGGACATCGACGGCCCCAACGTCCCCAACTGGGCCTGGGCCGGCTACCTCGCCCCCCTCGAAGGCCTGGACAGCACGCTCTCCAAGTTCCTGCCCAGCGTGCTCGGCAAGTACAACGGCAAGACCTACTCCTACGGGTACTACGACGTGGCCCTCGTGATGGTCACCCGCAAGACGATCCTCGAGAAGAACGGCATCCGGGTCCCCACCATCGACCAGCCTTGGACCAAGGACGAGTTCACGGCCGCACTTCAGAAGCTCAAGGCGTCCGGGAAGTACCAGAACCCCCTCGACATCGCGACCAGCTTCACCGGTGAGTGGTGGCCGTACGCCTACTCGCCGATGCTGCAGAGCTTCGGCGGTGACCTCGTCAACCGGACCGACTACAAGTCGGCGGACGGGACCCTGAACGGTGACAAGGCGGTTGAGTGGGCCAAGTGGTTCCGCGGCCTGGTCACCGACGGACTGGTGCCCCTCAAGTCAGGCGCCGACCCGGCCAAGGACTTCGTCAACGGCAAGACCGCCATCCTCTACAACGGCACCTGGACAGCGACGGACACCCGCAATGCATTCGGCGCTGACACCCTGTTCCTGCCGCCGCCGGACCTCGGCAACGGCCCCAAGATCGGGGGCGGCTCGTGGCAGTGGGGCGTTTCGACCGGCTGCGCCGAGAAGGCCGGCGCGCAGGACTACATGAAGTTCGCCGCCCAGGACAAGTACGTCGCGTCGGTGGCGGCGGGAACCAAGAACATCCCGGCGACGGATGCGGCCGCCGCCACCGTGCCCGGCTACCAGGCTGGTGGTGAGAACGACGTCTTCCGTCAGTACGCCAAGAAGTTCGCGGTGCTGCGTCCCATCACCCCCGGCTACCCGTTCATCGCGACGGAGTTCACCAAGACTGCCCAGGACATCCTGACCGGTGCCGACCCCAAGAAGGCGCTCGACCAGGCCGTCAAGGACATCGACGCCAACCAGAAGGGCAACGGCTACTTCAAGTGAGGCCGTGACAGGACCCGGTATGCCGCGGCGAGTGTTCCACCCGCGGCATACCGACCTGACGACCTGACCTCACAACCTCGGCCTGACATCAAACCGAACGTGCGTGACCCGTTGTGCACATCAAAGGAGACGGACAATGACGACCATCTCGACGCCTCGAGCCGACAAGCGCGGGAAGCCGGCCGCGACCGGCAAGCGCGGGAGGCCAACGGCGACCGGCAAGCCTCGACGGCCCGGGCAGGCGACCGGCACCGCAGTGCTCATGCTGCTGCCCGCTGCTGTCCTGTTGATCACCTTCCTGCTGATCCCGATCGGCCTCACCTTCATCCTCGCCTTCACCGACGCGAGACTGATCTCTCCCAGGCCCGCCCAGTTCACCGGCCTGGACAACCTCACCCGGCTCTTCGGCGATGAGACCTTCTGGAAGTCGCTGCGCAACACGATCATCTTCGCCATCGTCATCGTGCCGTTGCAGTCCGCCTGCGCCCTCGGGCTGGCCTTGCTGGTCAACGTCAAGATGCGCGGAGTCAACTTCTTCCGGACCGTGTACTTCCTTCCGGTCGTCACCTCCATGGTGGTCGTGTCGATGCTGTGGCTGTTCCTCTACCAGAAGAACGGCCTCATCAACCAAGCACTGTCGAACTTCGGGATCGCCGGGCCGGACTGGCTGGGCGACCCGCACACCGCGCTCATCGCCATCATCCTCATGTCCGCCTGGCAGGCCATGGGCTTCCACATGGTCATCTGGCTCTCCGGCCTCCAGACGATCCCGGGCGACCTGTACGAGGCCGCCGACCTGGACGGCGCCGGAACGTGGCAGAAGTTCCGCTACGTGACCTGGCCGGGACTTCGGGCAACCCGGACCTTCATCCTGATCACCATCACCATCTCGGCGTTCTCGCTGTTCACCCAGGTCAACATCATGACCGAAGGAGGACCCTTGGACTCGACCTCCACGCTGGTGCTCATGGCGGTCCGGACCGGGTTCCAGCAGCAACAGACGGGCTATGCCTCCGCGATCTCGCTGGCCTTCTTCGTGCTCGTCCTCGCAGTCACTCTTGTCAACCGTTACCTCACTCGTGAGAAGGCCTGACCATGACCACCCTGCCCCACGTCGCCGAGACGGCGGCCCCCGCAACCCACCGCCCCGACCAGGGCCCCAGCCGGATCAGCGTCGCCCTGGGCGTTCTCCTTCGGGCGGCCCTGTGCCTGGTGTTCGGTTTGCCCCTGGTGTTCATGATCATCTCCAGCTTCAAACCCGACACCCAAATCTTCGCCGACCTCACCGGCCCGAAGGCGTTCCTGCCCGTCGGTGACCTGTCCTTGGACAACTACACGGGAGTCTTCAACAGGGTCCCGTTCGCTCAGTTCATGATGAACTCGATCCTCATCACGGTCGTCACCGTGGTGCTCGGGCTCATCGTCAACTCGATGGCGGCCTTCTCACTCGCCCGGATCAAGTTCCGCGGCGGATCCTTCGTCCTCGGGATCATCCTCGCGACCCTCATCGTGCCGTTCGAGACCCTGGCCCTGCCCTTGCTGTGGTGGTCCAACAAGCTGCCCTTCTTCGGACCGGGCGGCTTCAGCCAAGGATGGTTGGACACCTACCAGGTGCAGATCGTCCCGTTCATCGCCAACGCATTCTCGATGTTCCTCTTCTACCAGTACTTCGACAGCATCCCCAAGGAGCTGGACGAGGCTGCCATGGTCGACGGGGCGAGCTGGTTCCGCATCTACCGCAGCATCATCATGCCGCTGTCAGGCCCCGCCATCGCCACGGTCGCGATCCTGACGTTCCTGCCGATGTGGAACCAGTACCTGTGGCCGCTGATGTCCGTTCAGTCCGAGGAACTTCGCCCGGTGATGGTCGGCATCGGCTACTTCAAACAGCTCAACGTCGCCTGGGGCCAGATCATGGCGTACGCGACCATGATCACCGTCCCGGTGCTGATCCTGTTCATCGCCTTCCAGCGATCGTTCATCAACTCGATCGCATCCTCCGGCGTCAAGGGCTGAGAGCTTGGTGCTCCAACTTCCCGGGACAAGCGGGTGGTGCTTCTGGCTCGACGACGACGGCCAGAAGCACCACACGTCCTTCCTCAGCGCCCGCGTCAGCTGCGCAAGCCACACCTTCTTTCGCGCCCGTTCCAACTCACTATCCAGCGGAGTCAGCCCATGAGCCACGCAAAGAATGGGCGACCAGCCTTTCACTTCACACCCCGACAGGGTTGGCTCAACGACCCCCATGGAGTCGTCTTCCACGACGGGAGATACCACCTGTTCCACCAAGCCCTTCCCGAGCGGGTGTCATGGAGTCCCGAGATCAGCTGGGGGCACGCCACAAGCCTCGACCTGATGAACTGGGTCCCGGAGGCGACCGCGCTCGAGCCTGCCCCCGATGAGACCGGATGTTGGACGGGAACCCTCTGCCTCCGCCCGGACGGGCAGCCGCTGATCCTGTACACCTCGGCCCGGGAACCACATCTTGATCTTGCGGACGTGCGAGCCGCATCTCCCGCAGACTCCACGTGGCAAACGTGGACGAACGGGGAACGCGTCGCCCTTCCTCTCGATGTGAAGACGCGCAAGCGGATCACCGTCTTCCGTGACCCGTCAGTGCGGCGAGAGAATGATCGTTGGCGAATGGTGGTGGGCGCTGGATATGAAGACGGGCGCCCCGCAGTCCTCAGCTGGGTGTCCAAGGACCTGACCACCTGGGCCTTCGATGGCGAGCTCGCGGTCGGAGTCCTCAGAAACGACGGACCCTGGCTCGGCACTGCGTGGGAATGTCCCCACCTGGTCAGGGTGGACGGGCATGACGTCCTCTTCGTCGGCTCCTGGAAGGACGGCATCACCGGCGAAGTACTCGCTGCCGTCGGAGAGCTTCAGGACGGCCGGTTCGAGAGCACCGAATGGACGCAGATTACGCACGGGGGAGGCCACTACGCCGCGACAGCGTTCCTCGACGCCGACAACCTCCCGTGCGCCATCTTCTGGATCCGGGGAGTAGCCGACCTGGACGCCGGCTGGTCGGGCGCCCTCAGCATCCCCTACCGGCTCTCGGTCGTCGACGGTGCGCTGCACCTTCGACCGCACCCCAACGCGATGAACGCATTCCCAACCAACGGCGCCGACCCGAACGTCCAGCTGCTCGAGGTTGACGAGATCGACGGCTTCCACCACAACGGCATCGACGTGACGTCCGGTCGCGACGAGCTCGTGGTCAGCATCGGCTCGACACACCTGCGCATCCCATCAGTGCGCGGCAGGCCTGCCGAGAACCTGACCGTCATCGTCGACGGTCCTGTTCTGGAGGTCTGCACGGGGACCTCAATCGCCGGAGCGCAACTGCCCGTGCCGGCAGCCGCGCCCGTGTCCCCGACCAACCCTGGCGGCCTATCGTGACACCGCAGATAGACCCTCAGGCTGGTACCGAGCCACTACAGCCAGCCTCGGACGAGGGCTGCGCCGTGGCGCGAGCGCGACCCGAAGACCACCACGCACCTGGTCCGCCGACGGTCAAGGATGTGGCGCGAATCGCTGGAGTCAGCACTGCGACGGTCTCGCGGGTCGTGAATCAAAACACCCACGTCAGCGAAGCCGCCCGGACTGCTGTGCTTCACGCGATCACGGCGCTCGGGTACGAACGCAACGAGGCGGCAGCGTCGATCCGGCGCACCCGTGCCTAGCGACTCCCAGTCCGCCGCGAACTCGGCTCTGTGCATGGGGATGTTCGTTCGGCGGCAGCGAAACAACGAAGGAGACATTGGTGTTTCGACTCCCGGACTCATGGGTGTGGGACTTCTGGCTCGTCGACGACGGCCAGAAGTACCACATGTTCTTCCTCTTCGCCTCGAGGGCGTTGCAGGATCCAGACGCCAGGCATGACCGAGCCTCCATCGGGCATGCAGTGTCGGAGGACCTCCGCAGCTGGATACGAGTTGAGGATGCGCTCGTGCGCAGCGACGCACCAGCATTCGATGACCTCGCCACCTGGACCGGGTCGGTCGTCAGGCATCCAGACGGTCGGTGGTTCATGTTCTACACCGGCGCCACCCGCGCCCCCGCCAGCAGCAACATCCAAACCATCGGCTTCGCCACCAGTACCGATCTGATCCACTGGGACAAGGGCACGGGTCCCGTCCTGGCAACAGATGACCGATGGTACGAGAAGCTTGCCGCCGGGCGTTGGCACGACGAGGCATTCCGCGACCCCTGGGTGTTTCCGGACCCGGAGGGTTGCGGATGGCACATGCTGATCACGGCTCGGGCGGTCTCCGGTCCGCCGGACAACTTCGATCGAGGCGTCATCGGCCACGGTTGGTCCGCGGACCTCACAGGGTGGGAGCTGCGTGGCCCGCTCACAGAGCCGGGCCAGGGCTTCGGCCAACTAGAAGTCCTCAACCTCCTGGACTTCGATGGCGCTCACTTCGTCACGTTCAGCTGCTTGGCACAGGACGCCGCACAGTGGCGCCGCGCGACGGGCACCACGGGGGGAGTGTGGGCAGCAAGGGCCGAAACACCGTTGGGTCCGTACGACATCGAAGGTGCACAGTTGCTGACCACCGATGAGCTGTACGTCGGCCGGTTCATTCGCGACCGAACCTCCGGCGACATGATGTTCCTCGCGTTCATCAACCGAGTCGACGATGTCTTCATCGGCACCGTCACTGACCCGATGAAGTGCGTGCTGCAGGACGGACGCATTTGGTTCGTCGACAGCTACGGCGCCCATCACGAGAAGCACCCACCGCCAACGGGCTCCTAGCCAACAGCCCTGGTGGCGGAATGCCGCACGCCGATGGGGCGGTCGAGGACCATGCCGATGCCGGCCAGGTTGAGACCGGCGTCCAGCAGGTCCGCGATCCGGCGCAGCCGGTCCACGTCGTTCGCGCTGTACCGGCGGGTGCCGCCTTTGGTGCGTTCCGGTCGGAGAAGCCCGCGCGCCTCGTAGAGGTGAAGGGTCTGCACACCCAGGCCGACCAGCTCGGCGGCTACGGAGATGCCGAACACGCCGCGGCCACTGTCGGGAGCGGGCAAGGTGACGGGTTGCGCCTCCTTCCTCGAGAATTCATGGAGTTCCCCCTTGCATCAGTATGGCCTTGGTGCTACATAAAACCTATAGCGAATGCCATAGATCCGCGATTTCTGTGGCGACGCTCGCAGCATCAGGCAAGAACGACGGAGGTGAAGACGATGCTGATGCGCACCGACCCTTTCCGTGAGCTCGACCGGCTCACCCAACAGGCGCTGGGCACGATGGCGCGGCCCTCGGCGATGCCGCTGGACGCATGGCGGGACGGAGACGTCTTCCATGTCGAGTTCGACCTGCCAGGCGTCAGTCACGACTCGATCGACATCGACGTTGAGCGAAACGTGGTCACCGTCAGGGCCGAACGGCCGGCGCGGGCCAGTGACGCAGAGCTGATCGCCGCGGAACGTCCCCGAGGGGTGTTCAGCCGGCAACTGGTCCTGGGGGACACCCTGGAGACTGAGCGCATCGAGGCCAGCTATGACGCCGGAGTGCTCACGTTGAAGATTCCGGTTGCTGAGCAGGCCAAGCCGCGCAAGATCGAGATCAGCAGCCGGAACGAAGGCCAGCAGGCCATCACCGCCTGACCCTGGGTGGTGAGGCACATGCTCGCCGTTGTTGCTGCCCAGGCCGACGCCTCCGCCATGCAAAGCGCCGTGCGCGGTGTGGACGAGGAGTTCCTCGAGCTGATCTGCGCGGACGAAGAGCTGCTGCGGGCCGAGTTCGACGCGATCATCGACCAAGAATGGTTGAGCCGTCCCCCTCCGGCTGACCCACCCGCCGCGTCACCTGGACCCGGCCCTGGACCGCGGCGGCATCGGCCGCCGGCCGGTGGCGTGGCGTCCCCGCGTCGACCACACCACCCCGGTGCCGACGGGTGGAGCCGGCAACGCTCGCCCCCGCGGCTCAGCCGCAACCACGATCTGAGACCGAACGAAAAGGATCGACGAAGGTAGGTGATCGCCCGACACCCAGCACCCCACAGGATGAAGCATGCGAACAGACTCTCGCCTGGGCCGCGTTCGTGCCATCGCGCCCGACGCAGGCTGCGCGACGCCCACGCCTTGACGGCGTACCCGTTCGCGGCCCAGGCGAGGCCCATCAGCGACACCCACAACCCCACGATGGTGTCGCCAACCGTGCTACAGCGACGGGACCGCCCATCAATGATCTGAACCTTCCGGCGCAGCCATGACCGTTGACCGCACCGACCCCTACGCCGTCTTGGGCCTGACCCCGAAGGCCACCCAAGGCCAGATCCGGCGCGCGTACCTCACCCTCTTGCGCCGGCATCACCCCGACACCCGCGTGCGGGGCAACCCCGCCGACAACGCAGCCTCAGACAGGACACTGCAGCAGGCCAACGCCGCATACGGATCCTGGGCGACCCGGCCCGCCGAGCCGACCTCGACCACCCCCCAAGCCCGCCCCAGACCAGCACCGCAACCCGGGTTCGCCGCGGAATGCCCTTCGCACGCAGCGCACCTGACCAGCCACCCATCCAGGCCGGTCCCGTGCGCTGGCATGATCGCCGCCGATAGGTGGGCATTCGAGCAAGGCCCTCGGCCCAGCCCGCGCCGCCCAGTCCGTCGTCGTCGCGGGCGAAGGACGGCGGACCAGAACAGCCTCCCGCGCCCGACAGGGACGTGTCGGGCCCGGTGCGGTGAAGCGGCACGTGGGTGGGCGGCATACGTCGGTCTGAATATCCATCGCGAAAGCTTCGAAGGTTCGAATCCTTTCACCTGCCACCACGTGCCCAGAGGGCGCCTGACCCCCGAAACGCGAGCCTGGCGCCTCTGTCTGTACCCGCTAGGGGTATGTCGTGAAGGAGACCTGCGGCCTTGTCGCGGCGTCAACCAGGGCAACGTCGCCTAGGGTCGGGGAAACGGGTCCGACCCCGTAGAGGGATGGAGCCATGTGCCACTACTGCGGGTGTCGAGAGATGCCTCTGATCCGGGACTACATCGCCGAGCACGAGCGGGCGACCAACCTCGGTGGCGATGCGGTGCGCGCCATCGACCGCGGTGAGCTGGCCGTGGCGAGTGAGCTTCTACGCGTGATGGGCGCCGAGCTGCGGTCCCACTGGCAGGGCGAGGAGAACGGCCTGTTCGCGGTGATGGGTCGCGACCCCCTGGCGGCGGAGCACATCGGTCCATTGGTGCGGGAGCACCGCGAGCTGGCGGACCTGCTTGTCACCGTGGACCTGGCTGACCCGGCCGACCAGGAACGCATCCGGACTGCGGTCTCCGAGCTGCACGAACACATCGCGAAGGAAGAGGACGGCCTCTTCCCTGCATCACTCATCGCGCTGGGAGGCGCCGAGTGGGACGCCTCGATGCTGGCGTGGCAGGAGGCTCACCCGGGTCAGAGCATGATCGGGCAGTGATGCCGGGTTGGTGAAGGGCCAGCCGCCCGACCTTGGGGCAGTGCGCAGGCAGGCGGCCAGGTGTCAGCCGTTCTTCTTGCCGACGCTCAGGAGGATCGCGGAGTCTTCGTCGGCCTCGAGGGCGTGCCTGGCATCGGGCACGACCAGCAGGTCCCCCGTTGACCCGCTCCACGAAGTGTCCCCGGAGATGAGCCTGACGTGCCCGTGCAGGACCTGGACCGTCGCGTTGCCCGGATTCTCGTGCTCGTCGAGGGCGCTGCCGGCGCGGAGTGCGATGAGGGTCTGGCGAAGGACATGGTCGTGACCTCCGAACACGGTTTGCGCACTCCGTCCGCTGGTCGCCGTCCGGGCGAGCTCGAGGTGGTGTCGCGTCAGGTCGTTGAGGGACTCGTTCTGCATCGGGCTCATCTCCAGGGTTGTGGTTCAGGTCTGGCCGGGGCGGAGCGCCCTCAGCCGACGCGGTCCCAGCCGCGACGAGGCCGGTGGCTGCCGAGCTGGGTGTCGTCGCGACTGCGGTAGACGATGTAGGGGCGGGTCAGGTAGCCGACCGGCGCGCTGAACACGTGCACCAGCCTGGTGAAGGGCCACAGGGCGAACAGCCCGAAGGCGACGAGCGCGTGCAGCTGGAATCCCAGCGGCGCGTCCGCCATCAGGGAGGCGTCGGGGTGGAACGCGAGGAACGAGCGGTACCAGACGGATACGCCCTCGCGGTAGTTGTACTCGCCGCCGATCGTCATGATCGAGCCGGCGATGGTGTTCCACATGCCCAGCATGATCACGACGCCCAGGAAGGCGTACATGACCTTGTCCATGCGCGTGGTGGCGGAGAAGACGGGGCCGACGGTGCGTCTGCGGTAGATCAGGATCGCCATGCCGACCACGGCCATCACGCCGGCCAGCAGGCCTCCCGTGACGGCCACCACGTGGTAGGCGTGCTGGCTGACGCCGGCCCAGTTCGTCCACGACTGCGGCACCAGCAGGCCGATGATGTGGCCGCCGACGACGCCGAGCATCCCGAAGTGGAAGAGCGGGCTGCCAATGCGCAGCAGGCTGTTCTCGTAGAGCTGGGACGATCGCGTGGTCCACCCGAACTTGTCGTAGCGGTAGCGCCACAGGTGACCGACCACGAAGGTCGTCAGGCACAGGTAGGGGAGGATGACGAAGAGGAACTCGTTCATGTGCGGGCTCCCGGGAACGACGGCATGGGCAGGGCGATGGATGCCGTGGCACGGGTGTCCGCGCCGGGGCTGAACTGCGGGTTGGCGAACGGGGCGAGCCCGACCTCTTCCTCGGGTGGCCCCTCGGCAGCGAGCCGCCGGACGGCATCGCGCTCGTCGCCACGCAGGGGCGGCAACGTGGCGGTGACTGCATCGATCAGGTGCGCCCACGCCGAGCCCATGTCCCGCAGCGAGAGTCGCAGCAGCTCGAGGCCGGCCCGGTGGTCGAGCATCAGGTCGCGGCCGATGTCCTGGTCGACGGTGGCGGCGAACTCGAGCACGACACAGAGGTGGTCGGGCAGCTCCCCGTCGTCGAGCTCGAACCCGGCGCGGAGGTACGACTGCTTGAACCGGAGCAGTGCCATCCCGCGCTTGCGGGTGTCCCCGTGGGCGAAGTAGGTCAGGAACAGGTTGCAGCGGCGCCGGGTGTCGAACGTCTCGACGTAGTCCGACTGGAGCTCCGGCAGCGGAGTGGACTCGAGGTGGTCAAGGAAGGCCCGGATGGAGCCCCCTACCGCCGGCGTCAGCTGCTGCGAGGCGGACCTCAGCAGGTCGGCGCGGGCGAGGAGGAACTCGTCCGGGTAGTCGAGGAGCAGGGAGACCGACTGCCACACGATGGTGAGCTGGTCGGGGGGCAGGGTCGGTCTTTGACGGCGGCTGCTCATGAGTCGGAGCCCGTTGGTGGGAACATCCCCGGCGGGGAGCCCTTGCCATCCCAGTTGAGGAGGTTGACACGGCCCTTGGTGTTGCTCGGTCCGGCCAGCGAGTCGGAGGTCTGCCGGTCCTGCAGCATCTGGAAGTTCTCGACCGCGATCGGCGTCGGGATTCCGGACCCCTCGCCGAACAGGTCCTGCTGTCCGCCGCCGTAGTCCGACACGGAGCACTCCGTGGACAGCTCCTCCAGGGAGTGGGCCTGCTCGGCGTGCGCCGGCGGGATGACGTAGCGCTCGTCGTACTTCGCGATCGCGAGGAGGCGGTACATGTCGTACATCTCCTCCTCGCTCATCCCCACAGCAGCCGGGATCGAGGGGTCGGGGTCGCGGCCCATGTTGATGTCGCGCATGTAGCAGCGCATCGCGGCGAGCTTCTTGAGGACGGCGTCAACGGGTTCGACGTCGCCGGCCGTGAAGAGCTCGGCGAGGTACTCGATGGGGATCCGGAGGGCGTCGATCGCGGCGAAGAGGTTGCCCTTGTCCTCGGCGTCCTCCCCGGTCTCTGCGACGACGTCGACGACGGGGGACAGGGGTGGGATGTACCAGACCATGGGCATGGTGCGGTACTCCGGGTGGAGCGGCAGTGCGACCTTGAAGGTGTTGATCAGGGCGTAGATCGGTGAGCGCTGTGCCGCGTCGATCCAGTCGCGGGCGATGCCGGCCTTCTCCGCCTCACGCATCACCTCGGGGTCGAACGGGTCGAGGAACACGTCGCGCTGGGCCTCGTAGAGCCCCTGGTCGTCAGTGGTCGAGGCCGCCGCGAGGACCTTGTCGGCGTCGTAGAGCATCAGGCCGATGTAGCGCAGCCGACCCACGCAGGTCTCGGCGCACACGGTTGGCAGGCCGACCTCGATACGCGGGAAGCAGAACGTGCACTTCTCGGCCTTGCCGGTGCGGTGGTTGAAGTAGATCTTCTTGTAGGGGCAGCCCGAGACGCACTTGCGCCAGCCGCGGCACTTGTCCTGGTCAACCAGGACGATGCCGTCCTCCTCGCGCTTGTAGATCGCGCCACTGGGACAGGACGCGGCGCACGACGGGTTGAGGCAGTGCTCACAGATCCGGGGCAGGTAGAACATGAAGGTCTGCTCGAACTCGAACTTCACCTTGTCGGCGATCTTCTTCAGCATGGGGTCGCGGTGCGCGGTCTCGGTGGAGCCGCCGAGGTCGTCGTCCCAGTTGGCCGACCACTCGATCTTCATGTTCTTGCCGCTGATCAGCGACTTGGGTCGTGCGACCGGAGTGTGCTCCTGGGCGGGCGCGTCGGTGAGGGTGGAGTAGTCGTACGTCCACGGTTCGTAGTACTCGCCGATCGAGGGCAGGATCGGGTTGGAGAAGATCGTCATCAGGTTCTTGAGGCGTCCGCCTGCCTTGAGCTTCATGCGGCCGCTCTTGGTGAGCTCCCAGCCGCCCTTCCACTTCTCCTGGTCCTCGTAGGTGCGCGGGTAGCCGAGCCCTGGCCGAGTCTCGACGTTGTTGAACCAGATGTACTCGGTGCCCGAGCGATTGGTCCATGCCTGCTTGCAGGTCACCGAGCAGGTGTGGCACCCGATGCACTTGTCGAGGTTCATCACCATCGCCATCTGGGCCATGACCTTCATCAGTACGTCACGTCCTGGCTGCGCTTGCGGATGATGGTGACCTCGTCACGTTGGTTGCCGGTGGGGCCGAGATAGTTGAATGCAAAGGTCAGCTGGGCGTACCCCCCGATCAGGTGGGACGGCTTCACGAGCAGCCGGGTCAGTGAGTTGTGGATTCCTCCGCGCTTGCCGGACGTCTCCGCCAGCGGTACGTCGATCAGCCGGTCCTGGGCGTGGTACATGTACACCGTTCCCTCCGGCATCCGGTGCGAGACGATCGCCCGGGCCACGACGACGCCGTTGCGGTTGACCGCCTCGATCCAGTCGTTGTCCTTGATGCCGACCTTGGTCGCGTCGCGGTCGCTCATCCAGATGTTCTGGCCGCCGCGCGAGAGCGAGAGCATGAACAGGTTGTCCTGGTACTCCGAGTGGATCGACCACTTGTTGTGTGGGGTCAGGTACCGCACGGTCAGCCCTTCGACCTGGCCGGCCGAACCGTCCGACACGGTGCCCAGCGCGGGCTCCGCGAACAGCGCCGCCATGTTGAGCGGGGGCCGGTAGACGGGAAGACCCTCGCCGAGCTCGGTCATCCAGTCGTGGTCGAGGTAGAAGTGCATCCGCCCGGTCAGGGTGTGCCAGGGCTTCTTGCGCTCCACGTTGATCGTGAAGGGTGAGTAGCGCCGCCCGCCGGTCTCCGAACCAGACCACTCCGGCGAGGTGATCACCGGCACGGGCGGACCCTGGGTGTCGGCGAAGGTGATCTGCTTGCCCTCGTGCTCCTCGGCCAGATCGGCCAGTCGCACGCCGGTGCGCTTCTCGAGGGTCTTGAAGCCTTGGGTCGCCAGGTGCCCGTTGGTGGTCCCGGACATCGCGAGGATCGCCTCGCACACGTTGACGTCCTTCTTCAGTGACGGCCGGCCGTCGGCCACGCCGCCTCGGACCGCCCCGTTCTTGGCCCGGAGGTAGTCGACCTGCTGACTGAGCGCGAACGTGACGCCCTTGGTGGTCGCGCCGAGCTTGTCCACCAGGGGGCCGAGTGCGTTCATCTTCTGTGCGACTGCGCCGTAGTCACGCTCGACCTCGACGAGCTTGGGCATCGTGACACCGGGGATCGGCTCGCACTCGCCCTTCTTCCAGTCGCGCACGACCCCGTGCGGGTTGGCCATCGCGTCGGGGGTGTCGTGGGTGAGCGGCACGGCGACCACGTCCTTGCGGACACCGAGGTGCGTGGCGGCGAGCTCGCTGAACTTCTCGGCGATCGTCTGCCACGCATCCCAGTCGGTGCGGGTCTGCCACGGCGGGGCGATGGCGGGGTTGAAGGAGTGCACGAAAGGGTGCATGTCGGTGGTGTTGAGGTCGTGCTTCTCGTACCAGGTGGCGGCGGGGAGGACGACGTCGGAGAAGATCGTGGTGCTGGTCTGGCGGAAGTCGATCGTCATGAGCAGGTCGAGCTTTCCCTCCGGTGCCTCGTCCCTCCACTTCACATCGACGGGTCGTTGCCCCTCAGGTGTCTCGGTGGCTCGCACCGAGGAGTCGGTGCCGAGCAGGTGCTTGAGGAAGTACTCGTTGCCCTTGCCGGACGAGCCGAGGAGGTTGGCCCGCCAGATCGACAGGATCCTCGGGTAGTTGCTGGGCGCGTCGGGGTCCTCGCCGGCAAAGTCCAGCTCGCCGGACTTGAGCTGTTCGACGACGTACTCGCCGATCGGCTTCCCCGCGGCAGCCGCGTCGTCGCTGAGGTCGAGCGGGTTGCGGTCGAAGGTGGGATAGGACGGCATCCAGCCCATCCGGGCGCTCTGGGCGATGACGTCGGCAGTGGACTTGCCCGCGAGCTGGCCCTTGCCCGTGGTCGCCGAGAGGGTGTCGGCGCCGAACTGGTCGTAGCGGAACTGGTTGGTGTGCAGGTACCAGTACGCCGTTTGGATCATGTTGCGCGGCGGCCGGTTCCAGTCGAGTGCGTTGGCGATCTGGGTGTAGCCGGTGATCGGGCGGACCTTCTCCTGACCGACGTAGTGGGCCCAGCCGCCGCCGTTGACGCCTTGGCAACCGGTGAGGTTGGTGAGGGTGAGGAAGGCGCGGTAGATCGTGTCGGAGTGGAACCAGTGGTTGGTGCCGGCGCCCATGACGATCATGGACCGGCCCTTGGACTCCTCGGCGTTCTGGGCGAACTCGCGCCCGATCCGAGCGGCGGTGGCGGCCGGCACTCCCGTGATGGCCTCTTGCCAGGCGGGCGTGTACGGCGACTGTGCGTCGTCGTAACCCCTGTTGTCACCGGTCGGCCAGACTCCCGGAAGGGCCTGACCCTCGTGCGACCGGCCAACCCCGTACTGCGCGAGGAGCAGGTCGTAGACGGTGGTGACCAGGTGACCCTCGACGCGGCGCACGGGTATGCCCCGAGGGAGGTCGGCGGCCGCGCCGTCAGGGGTGTCGAAACGCGGCATACGGACGACGACGGACTCAGTCGCGGTGTCCAGGAGGGAAAGAACCGGGTCGACGTCGCCGAGCTCGAGGTTCCAGCTGCCCACCCCTGCCTCGCCGTACCGGTGGCCCAGCGACCCGTTCGGGATGACGGGCTTGCCGGTGGCTGAGTCGATGAGCACGGTCTTGAAGGCGGCGTTCTCGACGTCGGCGTGGTCCGGCAGGTCGGCGGCGGTGAGGAACTTGCCCGCCGTGAACTCACCGTCGGCGGTCTCCTCGAGCCGGACCAGGTGGGGCAGGTCGGTGTAGGTCTTCACGTACTCGGTGAAGTAGGGCGTCTGTCGGTCGACGAAGAACTCCTTCAGCACGACGTGGCCCATCGCCATCGCGAGGGCGGCGTCGGTACCCGGCTTGGCAGCCAGCCACTCGTCGGCGAACTTCACGTTGTCGGCGTAGTCGGGGGCTACAGCGATGACCTTCTGGCCGCGGTAGCGGGCCTCGGTCATCCAGTGGGCGTCCGGGGTGCGGGTGACGGGGAGGTTGGAGCCCCACATGATCAGGTAGCCCGCGTTCCACCAGTCACCGGACTCAGGGACGTCGGTCTGGTCGCCGAAGACCTGCGGGGAGGCGACGGGGAGGTCGGCGTACCAGTCGTAGAAGCTCAGCATGGAGCCGCCGATGAGGTTCACGAACCTGGCGCCGGAGGCGTGCGAGACCATCGACATCGCCGGGATGGGCGAGAATCCGGCGACGCGGTCGGGCCCGTACTTCTTGATCGTGTGGACGTGCGCAGCGGCGACGATCTCGCTGGCTTCCTCCCAGGTGGCGCGGACCAGGCCGCCCTTGCCGCGCGCCGACTTGTAGGCCTTGGCCCGCAACGGGTTCTCGACGATGTGCTCCCAGGCTTTCACCGGGTCCCCGTCGTGCTGGGACTTGGCCTCGCGGAACATCTGGAGCAGGACGCCGCGCACATACGGGTAGCGAACTCGAGTGGGGGAGTAGGTGTACCAGGAGAACGCCGCGCCACGGGGGCAGCCGCGGGGCTCGTACTCGGGGGAGTCCGGGCCGACCGAGGGATAGTCGGTCTGCTGGGTCTCCCAGGTGATGATCCCGTCCTTGACGTAGACCTTCCACGAGCAGGAGCCGGTGCAGTTCACCCCGTGGGTGGACCGCACGACCTTGTCGTGGCTCCAGCGGTCGCGGTAGAAGTCGTCGGCTTCGCGCCCTCCGACCTGCGAGATGGTCCGGAGGTCGTCCGAGACGGTTCCCTTGGTGAAGAACCTCCGGGTGCGGACCAGGGCCTCCGTGAGGGAGCCGTCCATCCCGATGTCGGACGTGGACTTCTTGTGCGAGGGGGTCAACGAGCTTCCTGTCCTTGGGCGGCGGTTCGGCGGACGACCGTGACGGTGAGGAGCAGTGCCAGCGCGGCGGTGACGCTGAGCATCCACAGCCCGATGGCGTAGGAGTCGGTGCGGCCGTAGACGTAGCCCATGATCAGTGGCGGCACGAAACCGCCCAGACCTCCCGCTGCGCCGACGAGTCCGGTCACGCCCCCGACCCGAGAGGGCTCAGTGACCTTGGCGATGAGGGCGAACGTGGCGCCGCTTCCGGAGCCGAGCGCGGCGGCCATCGCGAGGAACGCGACGGTGCCGATGCCGTGCAATGGTGGTGTGCCGGCGGAGATGGCGGCGCCCACGACGACGACGCCGAACCCCGTGGCCAGCACAGGGATCGAACCCACCTTGTCGGCGAGCCAGCCGCCGACGGGGCGCAGGATGACCGCGATGAGCACGAAGCCGGCCATCCGGTTGGCCGCGCTTTCCGGGGTGAGGTGGTGGGCGGTCTTGAGGTATGCCGGGAGGTAGACCGAGAAGGCGACGTACCCACCGAAGGCCACCGCGTAGAGAAGGCACGCCTGCCACGTGATCGGGAGCCGGGCGTTGGCAGAGATCCGCGAGGCCAGTGAGGTGGTGGGCACCACTCGGTCGGGTGCGTCCCGAAGGATCAGCCAGGCGGCGAGGGAGTAGCCGGCCAGCACCACCGCGGTGATGAGGAAGGGTGCCTTTGCGCCCAGGTGGTCGGTGAGCTTGACGGTGGTCAGTGCGCTGATCGCGGTACCGCCCATGCCGGCGCCGAAGATGCCGACCGCGAGACCGCGCTTCTCTGGCGGGAACCACGCGTTCACGAACGGGACGCCCACGGCGAAGGCGGTGCCGGCGATGCCGAGGAAGAAGCCGCCCAGGATGAGCAGGGCGTAGGAGTCGAGGGCGAAGAAGGCGATGAAGAGGGTCGGGATGATGGTCACGCCTGAGACGATCGGGAACATGACCCGTCCGCCGTACCGGTCGGTCAGCCCGCCCACGATGATGCGGCCGAGGGAGCCCACCACGACGGGGACAGCGACGAGGAGGGCGACGTCGGACTCGGTCAGGGTGCCGAGGGACCCGGTGGCCCGGAACAGTGGTCCGAGTGGGCTGATCAGGGCCCAGGCCCAAAAGTTCACCGCGAAGCCGAGGGTGGCCATCGCCAGCATCAGCCAGGGCGATCTGGTTGCCGCTCGGGGCTGATGGTCCGAGGTCAACGGGGTGGTGGTCATCGGGGTGGTCACAGTCGTGCTCTGACGACGGAGCTGTTGACGACGGGCGTTGCGGTGGCCTGTTCGGCCATGGCTGGTCTCCTTCTCGGCCCACCGGCGGTGGTGGGGCGGCGCGGAAACAAGCACAGTGGCTTCGGTGCATGTGTATCAGGGCCAAAGGTCCTGCTCGTCGGAGATGCCCGGTCGGCTCTTCGAGCCTGTCGGGACGCTGCTCCCGGGTGGTGCCACACGGTGTCTCCTCTGCCAAGCGGTGCAGCAGCTGAAGTCACCGGGTCCAGGGCGACGACGAGTTGGACCTGTCCCGACCATAGCCCTTGCCGAGCCGACTGGCGCCGACTCGTGCGGTGCCGAATCCTTCGGACCGCGGCGATGCGGTCGCGCGGCCTTCATCACCGGCTCGAACGACCCGGTCGAACACGGCGAGGTGGTCGCGGACCATGCGGTCGGATGAGAAGCGCGTGATCGCCTCTTGGTGGCACTCCTGCCGGTCGAGCTGCGAGACGTTCGCCACCGCGGAGACTGCGGCCTCGACGTCGGTGACGAGGTACCCGGTCCGGCCGTCTCGGAGTAGTTCGGGCATCGAGCCGAGGGGTGTGGCGATGACTGGTGTGCCCGTGGCCAGCGACTCAACCACGGAGAGGCCAAAGGGCTCCGCGAAGTCGATGAGGTGCAGCAGGGCGAGTGCGCCGCCCAGAAGGGCGTCACGCTGGCTGGGCCCTACCGGGCCGATGTAGGTCACCGCCATCCCGTCCACGTGCGGCGCGACGGCCTCGGCGAAGTAGTCCTCGTCCTGGACGATTCCCGCGATGACCAGTGGCAGCCCTGCGCGGCGAGCCACCTCGATGGACAGGTGGGTGCCCTTGTCGGGGTGGATGCGGCCGAGGAACAGCAGGTAGCTGCCCGGTTCGGGGACGAAGGTGAACGCCGTCATGTCGATGCCGTGGTGGATCGTGGCGGCGTAGTGCAGGTCGGGGTGCCGGTCGGCGTCGCTGATGGCTACGTAGTGGGCGACGTCGTCGTACTCCCGGTAGACGGGGAGGATGCGGGGCGAGGAGAACCCGTGGATCGTCGTCACGACGGGGGTACGCACCAGGCGGCTGTAGGTCAGCGGCATGAAGTCGAAGTGGTTTGCGATGACGTCGAACTCGTCGGCCCGCTCGAACACGGCTGCGTTGTGCAGCCCTTCCCAGGCCTTGGCATCGAGGCCGGGGGACTCCTCGTAGCCGTGCGGTGCCGTGGCGTGCAGTCGAGCGGAGGTCGTCGAGTCTGCCGTCGCAAACAGGGTGACGTCGTGACCCTGCTCGACGAACCCCTCGGTGAGGGTCGAGGCGATCTGTTCCCACGGTCCGTAGCCGACAGGGGGCAGGCTGTGGGCGATCGAGGCGATGACGCCGATCCTCATGGAGCTCCGTCCGTCGGTGCGCGGCACGTGCCGACGTGGTCGCGGCTACGGCGAGGCTGCGGGCGGTACGGGGCGTCGTCATCACCCTAGTCGTCGTGGAGCGCCCCACCCCGCCCACGAGGGTCCCGAGGGATGATTGTCCCGGGGGCGGGAGCCCGCAGGGTGCTACCGTCGAAGTCTCGCCGTCTCGTCAGGAAACGAGACGCATCGCGACAAAGATGTCTCGACTGGCCTGCGTGTGACCACGCCGCGTAGGCCCCAGCGCACCGTGCGTGCAGGTCGCCGCCCCTGTGGGTGGCTGTGCTCCACGTCGGCTGTCGACGCGGGGCGACCAAAGGAAGGCTCGCCATGTCCGTGTCATACGGAGTCCTCAGCACCTACCCCCCGACTCCCTGTGGGCTGGCGACCTTCAGCCGGTCCCTCGCGGAGTCCCTCGCCGGTCAAGGCGGTGGCGATGGCGCCGTCGGAGTCGTGCAGGTCGTGGATGTCCAGGAGCCGGTCCCGCTGCCTGAGGTGGTCCACCAGTGGGTGCGTGGCAGTGCGGGCGGCGCGGAGGCCGCCGCCGCCGTCCTCGACCGCTTCGACGTCGTCGTGGTGCAGCACGAGTACGGCATCTTCGGCGGCCAGGACGGGATCGACGTCCTGGGCGTCACCCGTCAGCTGGTCGCGCCCATGGTCCTGGTCGTCCACACCGTCCTCGTCGCGCCGTCGAACCGGCAGCGCGAGATCGTGCGGGAGCTCGCCGAGCGCAGCGCGGTCGTCGTGACCATGACCCGTACCGCCCGAGACCGGCTGGTCGCGCACTACGGCCTCGACGTTGACCGGATCCGCGTCGTGCCCCATGGAGCGCCCCCGGGCGTGCTGCCGGCCCACGCGCACCTTCCCCGGCCGGCCGACCGCCGCCCCGTCGTCCTCACCTGGGGCCTGCTCGGCGAAGGCAAGGGCATCGAGTGGGGCATCGAGGCGCTCGCCCAGCTACGTGACCTCGCGCCGCTCTACCGCGTCGTCGGCCAGACGCATCCCAAGATCATCGAGCACGAGGGGGAGCGCTACCGCGACGCCCTCGTCGAACGGGCCCGCGTCTTCGGGGTCGGCGACCTCGTCGAGTTCGACGCGCGATACCTCACCGCGGACGCGCTGGGCCTCGCCGTGGCAGCCGCGGATGTCGTGCTGCTCCCCTACGACTCCACGGAGCAGGTGACCTCGGGGGTCCTCGCCGAGGCCGTCGCAGCAGGCAGGCCGGTGGTGTCCACCGCCTTTCCCCACGCCGTAGAACTGCTTGGTCGCGGTGCCGGGTTGCTCGTCGAACGGCAAGACCCGGGCGCCATCGCCCGGGGACTGCGGAGGGTGCTGACCGAGCCGGGGCTCGCTGCCGCGATGTCGGCCCAGGCCGAGCGGATCGCGCCTCAGATGCGTTGGCCTGCAGTCGCCCAGCAGTACGACGCCCTCGCCCGCGAGGTCATCGCCTCATCCGCCCCGGTGAGGGTCTGACATGACGACCTTCACCACGTCGTCACTGGCAACCGACGCCCCCGCCGTGCCCTTGACGCTGGCACCGGTCTCCTTCCGGCACCTCCACCACCTCTCCGACGACGTCGGACTGTTCGAACACGCCGAGCTGACCGTCCCCCGCCGCGAGCACGGCTACTGCCTCGACGACGTCGCTCGCGCCTTCATCGTCACGGTCCGTCAGCCCGACCACACGGTCGAGCTCGCCGCGCTCGCATCGACCTACCTGAACTTCGTGCTCGACGCCCAAGGTGAGAGCGGGAAGTTCCGCAACCGCCGGGCCGTCGACGGATCGTGGTCCGATGAGCCGACGGTCGAGGACTGCTGGGGGCGTGCCCTCTGGGCGCTGGGCACCGGCGTTGCCCGGGCCCCCGAGGTCGTCGACTGGCGGGTTACTCAAGCTTTCAGCGCAGGAGCCGCCCTCCGCTCACCATGGCCGAGGTCCATGGCGTTCGCCGGTCTGGGGGCGGCCGAGGTCCTCACCGTGCGACCACGAGACGACGTGGCCAAGGCGTTGCTGGCAGATGCCGCAACCCTCATCGCGCGCCCCGACCCCCTCTTCGGGATGACGGAAACCATTGTGGCCGGCTGGCACTGGCCGGAGTCACGGCTCAGCTACGCCAACGCGGCCCTCGCCGAGACCCTGGTCGCCGCAGGCTCGCTGCTCGGGGTGTGGAAGTGGCTGACGGAGGGGCTACGGATGTTGAGCTGGCTGCTCGACACCGAAACGGCCGGAGGCCACCTGTCGGTTTCACCGGCCGGCGGGTGGGGCCTCGGCGAAACCCGACCCCAGTTCGACCAGCAGCCGATCGAGGTCGCGGCGCTCGCGGACGCTTGCGCGCGGGCCTTCGACGTCACGGCGGACCCGCGCTGGAGCGCTGCCGTCTCCCGGTGCTCCGCCTGGTTCCAGGGGGCGAATGACTCCCGCACCTCCCTGCACGACCCCATCAGCGGGGGTGGCTGCGACGGCCTCGAACCAGGCGGTCGCAACGAGAACCAGGGCGCCGAGTCGACCATCGCGATGATCTCGACGTTCCAGCAGGCGCAGCGGCTCGGGGTGACCAACGGCCCGGGTTTCCCGCTCGCTTTCGCGTCGTCGTCGGCGGCGTCGTGACCGCGGTGAGCGGCCGGCATACCGAAGTGCGCGTGGCACCTGACGACCACGCCTGGGTGCACCGGGCCGCCCTCGCCCTTCGGCCGGACCCGAGCCGGGTGCTGGGGCGGCTGTTCCTCCCCGGCCAGGAGCTGCTGACCACCGGCAAGTCGCGGGCCGACGCGGTCATTGCCCGGGTTCTGTCGCTCGACGAGGACGAAGCCGCGCGGGTGCTCGCCGACACGGTTGCCGGGTTCGCGCACCGACATCACGACCTGGTCGCGATGTTCCGCGAGCACTTCGACCTCGTTGCCCACCGGATCGACGGTGCCGGCGACCTCTCCACCACCCGGCGGAACCTCCTCGGCGCCTACTTCACCCAGGAGTACGCGCTCGAGGCAGCCGCCCTGTTCAACCCTTCGCTCGTCGCACACCCAGACCAGAGCGGGCTCGCGGACGGGGAGCTGCGGTTCGTCATGAGCCTGCGCGCCGTCGGTGAGGGTCACATCTCGAGCATCGAGTTCCGTACCGGTGTCCTCGGCTCTTCTGGCCTTGGCGCTGCTGACGGTGCTGGCGGCGCTCGCGAGGTGCGTCTCGACGAGCCAGACCCACACCCCGACACAGGCGTCGTGACCCCCGGCACGATGTCGAGCAACCGCAGAGCGGCCCCACTTCCAGCGGCTACGGTCGAAGCGCCACCCGACGCGACGTATCGCCTGCGCTTCGACGCCGAGCGACCCCTTTCCTCACGCGTGGTGTTCCCCACGGTCCCGGTCGAGGCGAACGGCGTCGAGGACGCACGCTTCGTCCGCTTCACCGACGACGGGCGGGTGACCTACCACGCCACATACACCGCCTACGACGGCTCGAACGTCGCGCCACGACTGCTCACGACCGAGGACTTCGTGACCTTCGAGAGCCGGCATCAGGTGGGGCCGTCCGCCCGCGACAAGGGGATGGCCCTCTTCCCGCGGCGGGTGGGCGGAGACTACCTCGCGCTGACCCGCTGGGACCGCGAGACGCTGGGGCTTACGCGGTCGAAGGATGCCGTCACGTGGGCAGCATCGACGACCCTCATCCGTCCCGAGCGGCCATGGGAGCTCGTGCAGCTCGGCCAGTGCGGTTCGCCGATCGAGACAGAGGCCGGCTGGCTGGTGATCACCCACGGCGTCGGACCAATGCGCACCTACGGGCTCGGCGCCATGTTGCTTGACCGCGAGGACCCCTCGCGGGTCCTGGGTTCGCTCGCCAAGCCCATGCTGACCGCCACGGAGCACGAGCGTGACGGATACGTTCCCAACGTCGTCTACTCCTGCGGCGGCCTCGTCCACGACGGACAGCTGGTGCTGCCATACGGCTGCAGCGATGCCGAGGTGCGGTTTGCATTCGTGGACCTCGAGCCCCTGCTCGAGCTTCTGCAGCAAGCGGGGCCGTAGATTCGGACCGTTGGGGGCGCCGCCGCTGTTCTTGATGTCGAGGGATTGTCAGGAGCACGACACGACGGAGGCCCTTCTCGGCCCGGCGGCCTTCACCCCCAGCCATGCCATGAGGACACCGGTTGCCACTGCGATGAGTCGGTCGCCCTCGATGGGGGCGGATCCGCTGCGGTTGTCGTCCATGGTGCGCCCGGAAGTCGGTGGGTACTGAAGGGTCGAAACCCTGCGGTCAATGCGGGGCGAAGACGCGTCCCCCCGCCCGCAGGGAGGGCGGGGGGACGCGCACGCTCACGCTCCCACCGATGCGCCGCGGCGTACATGCCCAGAAGTGGTCATTGTGGGTTGGTCGGCGAGGGCGCATGCTGTCCGGTGGGAAGAGGTATCCACGCCGGAGGGGATCTGGGCGTGGATATCTCGCTGTGGGCAGCTCCCGTCGGACAGTGGCGGAGTTGCTTTGGTGTGCGCTCTTGTTCTCGGGCGAGATACCGCCTCTCGGACGCGGCCCGGTCGAGCCGCGTGATGCCGAAGGGTGAAGAGGTGGATGCTGCCCCGCGCCGTCAGATGGGGCGACGACGCCCGAGCCAGTGAGGGTGCTGTCGGAGGGGTGCCCTCGGCTCAGATGAAGGTGGGTGGGGTGAGTGGGTCCAGTCGGCCCAGGCCTTCGGGCGCGGTCTGCACGACGTCCGTTCAGCTCGGCCAGCCACGAGCTCCTCTGCAGCCACTGCGCCCCAGACCGTTCCGCAAGGAGCCGTCCTGGCCTACCGTCGAGACCAGGAGCCGTCGTTGCGGAGATGCCATGAGGGAAGCCTGGGAGCTTGTCACCGCGGGACCCGAGGATGCGGACCAGTCGGTCCTGCTCATACCGGGCGGAGCCAACGCGGCCCGCTCGTTCGATCTGGTGATGGCCGAGCCGGCGCTGTCCGGCGTTCGCCTGGTCGCCACCACGCTGCCGGGAATGGCCGGCGCCCCGCTGGTCGGGGATGTGTCCATCCCCGGACTGGCCCGCCTGGTCGGTGAACTGGCCAAAGCACAGCGCTGTGACGTGATCGTCGGCTTCTCCCACGGCGCCACGGTCGCGCTGGAGGCGCACCTGTCCGGTCACTTCCGCGGCCCGGTCGTCCTCCTAGGCATCAGCCTGACAACTGAGGACGAGGCCAGGTTCTTCCGCGCCGTCGTCCGGACATCGCAGAAGGTGGGCAGCTGGCCAATGGCCACCATGCTCCGGCTCCTGCCCCTCATGGCCAGATCTGCCAAGACACCCCAGCCACACAAGCGAGAGCTGATCGAGGACCTCAAGCAGAACAAGGCCGGAGACTCGGTCCGGACCAGCCGCGAGTACCTCGACTACATCGCCGCGGACAACGACTACGCCACCAGGCTGGCCGCGTCCGGCATACCGGCGTGGGTGGTTCACGCCGAGAAGGGGGACGGTGGTCTCACCGATGCCGAGCGCGCCACCCTCCAGGCGGCTGCGCACGTGACCCTGGTGACAATCCCTGGTGCGGTGTTCCTCCTCCCGGACGAGGCTCCTCAACAGACCGCTGTAGTGATCGCTGCCGCCCTGGCGCAGGCGACCTGACTCGATCATCGTCGGCCGGCGGGGGTCACGCAGAGGCGCACCCGGGAGGGTGCAGATGCTCGACCGCTGCATGCGGTTCTCGACACAGCGATCCTTGCCACAGTCACGGCCACCACGGCGGCAGTGATGCTCGCCGGCCGCCGCGGGCACCGCCTCCGCCCACGAATCCGGTTCCAGCTCAACAGTGATCGGCCACGTGTACGAGGGCACGAACGCCGCCACCGGGAATGCGGTCGCCGTGTGCGACCGACACGTGGACGGCTCTCTGCACGCAGCCGGGAGCACAGCGACCGGATGACAACAGCAGTCCGCGCGGCCCGCTCAGCGTGCCGCCACCTCGGTGCCCACCCGAGCGCCGCGATGGGTGCGCTGACCCGCGGAGACTGACCTGCCGCTGTCGTGGTCGGGGTTCACGTCGGGCCTACGCCAACACCAACACAGCGGCTGAGACGAGGGTTGCCATCAGGACGGCCCTGTCGAAGTGGGCTTGGCTCAGGCGCCGGGCGGTCCGAAGTCCAACCCAGGTGCCCAGCAACACCGCCGGAGCAAGGACGAGGGATCGCACCAGGGTTGCCCCCGAGAACAGGCCAAGACCGGCGCTGAACGGCACCTTGCACACGTTGATCAAGAGGAAGAACACCGCGTTGGTCCCCAGGAAGCGTCGCTTGTCGACCCCTCTCGCCACCAGGTAGAGGGTCATGACCGCCCCTGCCGCATTCGCCGTCATGGTGGTGAAGCCCGCAGCCAGGCCGGTCGACAGGCTGGCCCACCTGGACGACGCGTGTGTCGCGAACTCTCGTTCCGCGCGATGGATCACCAGCTGCAGCAAGCCGAGGACAAAGAGCATCACTCCGATGCCGTGACGAAGGACGGCGTCGTCCACAGCGCTGAGGAACAGGGACCCGAGCACCAGTCCCGGCAAGACGGCGGGGATCAGTGTCCGCAGGAGCCGCAGGTCGGCAGCGTGGCGGTAGTGCCACACGGCCACGCAGTCACCCACGAGCAGCAGCAGGAGCAGGGCTGCAGTCGACTCCCGCGTCGGGAGCGAGAAGGCGAACAACGCGACGGCGATCGTGGCCACGCCACCGATGGACGTCTTGGCGAACCCGACCAACAGGGCTGCCACGACCATGAGCGTCCAGCTCAATGCCACCGCTCACTCCCGCAGAGTCGATTTCGACGCGTGCGGCGCTGCCCCTCCGGCGACGCCCCGAGGTGCGCCGGGACAGGGTGGCGACATGACATCTCTGGAACTTACAGACGCGCGCGATCCGGTGCGCGCGAGTCCGGCCCAGGAGACGCGGACCCGCCATGACTCACGCCGGCCGGCGTCGATGATCAGTGGGCAAATGCAGGTGCCGAAGGCCGTGACGGTCGGACCCCCACGCCGATGACCTGCGCGGAGACGGGTGTCCGACCGCATCAGCAGGGCCCGCATCGCTGCTGTACTTCCGAGCTGTACAAGGAACGACCGCGCACCTCCGGAGCTGCGGGCTCAGGAGGTGCGCGGGGAGGGGTGCGTTCAGCGCAGGAAGGCGTAGCGGCGCACGATCGGCAGCTGCTCCCACTGCTGGCCGAACCCGAGCGCCTTGCCGGCGCCGAGCAACATGAGCGCCACGAGGGTCATGGCGTAGATGAGGTGGTCATCCATGAAGAGGTTGTTCTCGGGGGGCAGGACCGCGGTCCACATCAGGACCAGGAGCAGGGCTCCGGCGAAGGCGGCGAACCGCATGGCCACGCCAGCCATGAGGGCCACACCGATGCCGAGCAGGCCGAGCATGAACAGCCAGTCTGCCCACGCTGCGCCGGCGATGCCGTGGTAGAAGTCGGCGAACGGTCCGGTCGCCGCATTCTTCAGGAAGCCCATGGTCGGGTGTCCGCCGTTGATCCAAGCACCCTTGGTGGGCGTCCCGTGGCCGAGTCCGAAGACCTTGTCCAGGAAGGCCCAGAGGAAGACCCAGCCGAGGCTGAGGCGGATGGCGCCCAGGACGTAGGGCAGGACTTGCGAGCTGACCGTCGTGTCGGCGTTGGCCACCAGCGGTTGGCTCGTGGTGCCGCGCTCCTGATCGGTCTGCGATCGGCTGATGGTGCTCATGGTGGCTCTCCCAACTGGGGCCGCTCGCCGCTGACTGCGGTGTGCTGACAGCCCCACTCTGCGACCATCGGAAGCCGCGCAGCAGGGTCGTAGGTCCCGACATCCGGGTGCCACGGGTCCTTCGTCGGGTGATCGCCTTGGGCGTGGAAGACCAAAGCCGCAGCTGCCGGTGGGCTTCTTCGGCGGGAGCTGTCTGGTTTGGTCAGCGCCGGCTCAGACGCGTTCTCGCACGGGAGGCACAGGCAGGTGCAGGCCGTGGCGTTCGCGGCCCCCGCCGTGGCGCTCGTTGGTGTGGCTGTCCTCAGGGGTCTCCGCGTGGACCACCGCGACCGGGCAGCGCGCTGCGCGCAGGGCCGCCTGCGACACGGACCCCTTGAGCCACCCCGACACCGTGCCGCGTCCGCGGGTGCCGACCACGAGCAGTGCGGCGTTCTCGCTCAGCCGTCCGAGTTCGGCGGCGGGGTGACCCTGGGCGACGTGGCGTCTCACATCGACGTCGGGGTACTGCTCGCCAAACCCGGCCAGGGCTTCGGCGGCAACGGAACGCTCCTGCTCCTCGAGCTGTGCCCCGTCGATCGACCACGTCAAGGAGGCCGAAGCTCCCTCAAAACCGTCGACCAGCCAGGTGTGCACGGCGGTGAGCCCGACACCGCGAGAGGAGGCCTGAGCGAAGGCAAAGGCCAAGGCCGCCTGTGACGTCTCGGACCCGTCTACGCCAACCACCACCCGCGCGTCGGTGATGGTGTGGGAGGCGGCTTCCTGCACGACGATGACAGGAGCGTGGGCATGGGCGCAGACATGAGTTGAGACCGAGCCGAACAGGATGCCTTTGACTGCACCAAGTCCGCGGGCCCCTACGACGACCATCTCGGCGTCGCTGGAGGCCTCGACCAGGATCATGCCGGGAAGTCCGAGGCGGATGATCGTTTGGACTGCCAGACCCGGATGAGCAGTCCGGGCTCGCTCGGCGCAGGCGGCTACCGCCCGCTCGGCGACGTTCTTGAACGTCTCGTCCAGGCCGGTGATCGCCGTACCGCCGGGTGCTCCGGCGCGCATTGCGGGGTAGGGCGGCGGTGAGTAGGCGTGCACGACCACGAGGGGAACTGCGCGTCGCGCGGCTTCAGCGGCGGCCCAATCCAGGGCAAGGTCACTCGTGCCGGACAGATCGACTCCGACGAGGATGGGGCGGGAGATGGGATTCATGGTGCACTCCTGATTCTGGGGGCGTTGACCTTCAACCTGCCCTCGCGGCCGATGCGGGCACAGGGCCATACGTCCCCGTGCCGCGGCGTGTTCGCAGGTGGTGCTGTGTGGATACTGCACACGTTCGGCACCCCAGGGGCCTGCCGATGCTCGTCAGCGACGATCGTGACCGTCCCCGCCAAAGCCTTCCCTGCGGGACCTTCTACTTCCGAGGCGAGTCCACGGTCAACGCATGTTGCCGGTGTGGCCCAGGCTGAACAAGCCGGGCTGCGGCCAGACGCACAGGCCGTGTGGTCCGGAGTCGACGGCGATCGTGTGCAGGAGCCTGCCCGTGCTGGTGTCGAAGACGTAGACCACGGCGTCGTAGCGCCCTGCGAGCCACAGCTGCGACCCGTCGGCCGTCACCCCGCCCATGTCCGGCGACCCGCCCCCGGGAATCCTCCACACGGCCGCGGTCGCGAGCGTGACGGCGTCGAGGACCGTGATCGTGCCCGCGTCGCGGTTGGATACGTAGACCTGCCTGCCGTCGCGCGAAGGGTACAAGCCGTGCGCGCCCAGCCCGGTGTGGATGAACCGCGCGACCTTGAGGGTGCGGGCATCGACCACCCACACGCCGTTGCGCAGCATGTCAGCCACGAGGAAGTGCTGGCCGTCAGGGGCGAGCCGGACGTCCTGGGGCATTGAGCTGGCACCGGGGCGCAACCCGTTCTTGGGGCTGCCCGGCATCGCCATCGCCTCGCCAGGTGACGTGGCTCCGGGCGTCTTCACGGTGTTGAGGTCGATGACCTGCCGGACCCTGGTCGCCGCCTTGTCGATGACGACGAGCTTGCCGCTGAACTCGCAGCTCGCCACGAGGAACGACAAGTCGGCCGAGTAGTCGGCGTGATTGATGCCGGCGCACGGCACCGCGAGCGAGCGTTGGAGCCTCATGGTGTGGGCGTCGCGGACGTCGATGCGGTGCAGCCGTTCTGCCATGACGAGCGCGTGCTTCCCGTCCGGGGTGAAGTACAGGTTGTAGGGGTCCGCGACGTGCACCGGTCGGCCCGCCCTCCCCGTCACCGGACTGACCGGGGTCAGGCTGTTGCCCTGGTCCGCGTTGACCCACAACGTCTTCAGGTCCCACGACGGCACCACGTGTTGCGGCTCCCGCGGCGTGCGGAACCGTCCGACGACCCGGTACGTGCGGGGGTCGATCAGCTGCACCGTGTTGCTCAACGTGTTCGGAACGTAGACCATCGGCCGCGCAGCGAGGGCCGCCGGACCGAGCGCCCCGGCGCCGGCCGCGGCATACACATTGGGTAGAGCTGCGGCAGGGGGCGTCCCGCCGTTGGCATCGGCCGGGGCGGTTGCCCTGGGGGCCGCGCCTGTGGCGCGAGACGACGAGACGGTGGCCCCCACGAGGGATGACGAGGTATGCCGCGTGGCTGGGCGGGAGGCGCAGGCCGCCACCCCTGTGACGATGACCAACGCCAGGGTCAGGGCGCTGCTGATCAGGGTGACGCGGTTGGCCATGGATCGGAGGGCCCGAGGTGGGGGTCCCACCGCAGCCTCGGCTCGCATCATGCGTCACGCAGCAGGGTCGACAGGGTGACGGCGTGAAGGCCCTTGGTGCGCAAGCCGGTCAGGATGGCGGGAAGCGCGTCCACCGTGCCGCGGTGGCCGAAGTGCAGGCTCACGATCGAGCCCGGGCGCACGGACCTGAGCGTGCGGTCCCGAACGGCTGTGGCGCCGGGGTCTCGAAAGTCCTCGGGGTCCACGTCGTAGGAGACGCAGCGGTGGTACCCCGCTGCGGCTGCGGCAGCGCGGATGGTGGCGGTGCTGTGCTGGGTTCCGGACGGGCGGAACCACCAGCCGGCGCTGCCCACCGCTGCCTCCAGGGCCTGGGCTCCGCGCACGGCCTCAGCCACAGCCTGCGCCCGGGTCAGTTGCTTCATCTGCTGGTGGCTCCACGTGTGGTTGCCGAGCTCGTGCCCGGCCGACACGATCTCGGCGCCGAGGTGCGGGTTCTGGTCCAGCCAGGTGCCAACGGCGAACACCGTCACGGCGGCATCGGCACGGGCGCAGGCGCTGAGGATCTCGCGGGCCATCCCGACGGGCCCCTGGCCGTGGAAGGTGAGGGCCACCTGGCGGCCGGTGGTAGGTCCGTGGGTGATGTCAGGTCCGGATGTCATGGCCAGGCGCGGCGGTCCATCGCGGTGAGGAGCCGAACCGGCGGTGTGGGAGGTGTTTCCCGCAGCGCGGGAGGGCGATCCGCTCGACGGCGGCTGCTGGCTCGGGCCCTGCGCGTCCTGGCTCGGCACCCTGGCGGAGGGCGGGCTGGTACCTGGCGCAAGGCTGCAGCCTGCCAGCGCGACGCCCGAGATTCCCGTCAGGCCCGCCGACAGGATGGCACGTCGGGTGAGGACAGGCGCGCGGTCACGCGCCACCTCGAGGTCTGGGCGCGGCTCCACAGACCACGACGCTACGTCTGCGGCCTTAGAGGATCCTGAGGAGTCGCAGAGCTGTGTCCTCACCGAGCGGAGGAGGTCGCAGCGGTGCCCCCACTCGCGCGAGAGGGGGCACCGCTTCGGTCGACGTCGTCGGACTTCCCCTTGAAAGCGGGACGTCGCCGGGATGGCCTAGGACCTGAGCCACGCTGTTGGACCCGGACGGTGGCCATCGACCGTGACCTGCGGGTCCGGGCAGGTGACATTCAATGGTAGGGGCGGCGGGGGCCAATGCAAGCCATGCCCGCCTCAGCTGAGTGGACGTGCAGAGCTCCGAGGGCCCGGCGATCCGGGGACCCGACACGGACCCGACACGGACCCGACACGGACCCGACACGGACCCGGACCGAGACGAGCCCAGGGCGCGACCAGGTGGTCCGGTCGTGCAGTAGGTCGACCTCAGGACCGCTGCAGCCGGTCCAGAGCGTCGCGGAGGGCCTCCACGGCCTCGTCCTGCCGGTCGTCAGGCACCCAACGCAGGACCACCTTCGGAGCCGCGTCGGCCCCGGCCGACTCGAAGGTCAGCGGCCAGCTGGACTGGTGCGGCCAGTCCGCACGCAGTCGTTCCTCCGCCTGGTCCACCGTGAGCGGGCCCGTGAGGGTGACGTGGACGTCGTGCGCCACTCCGGCGGTCGTGCGACGTTGGTTGGTGACGCGCTCGACCTCGGTGACGGTGACTGGCGGCTGTGCATCGCTCATGGCCGCCCCGTACCCACGCCCGCCGATTTCATTCGTCCTTGGCACGCCCACGCGTCGACCTGCGGGCGCTGACGAGGGGCGGAAGCAGGCCTCCCGCCCCTCGACCCAGTTGCCCCCGCCGAGCTACTGGGTGGCGCGCACGTTCTCCACTGAGGACTGGGCCTGGGTCCTGACGTCCTCGGCGGTGGACCTTCCCTCCTGGGCGACGTTGTCCTTGGCCTCCATCGCGGTGTCCTTCACGCTCTGAGCCGCTTGCTTCGCGGGCTCCTTGAGCTCCTGCGCGGTGTCCTGCGCCACGCTCTTGGCCTCTTCGACGACGGGCTGCGCCTTGTCCTTGAGCGCGCTGGCGGCCTGCTTCTCCTTCTCGGAGGCCGGCAGCATCGAGCCGACCAGCCACCCGGCACCGAGGGCGATCAGCCCTGCCGCGAGGGGGTTGCCCTGCGTCTTGCTGCGAGCCTTGTCGGCAGCGGCCCCCGGCGCGTCGGCGACCGTGGACGCGGCGTCGGAACCTGTGGCGCGCAGGTCGTCGGCCGTGCCCATCACCCGGTCCTTGACCGAGGTCGCGACACCAGCCACCTTGTCGGCCTGACGGCGTGCGACGTTGGAGGGGCTGACCGTCTCTGTGAGCGCGTTGACATCGTTGCTCAACCGGCCCCGGGTGTCCTCGATGTCCCGGCGGATCTCATCTGGGGTGTTCGTCATCGCTTGTCCTCGTTCCCTTTGAGCGCGTCGGGGATCTCCCGCGCCGTCTCTGTCGTCTGCGGAATTCCCTTGACCTGCTTGAGCTCACGTCGTCCGGTGGCGGCCAGTACCGCAGCCACGAGTGCCCAGATGGCCGCCACGACCAGGGCCGACCAGGCGCGCCCGGTCGCGTTGCCGAGCCCCCACCACAGGGCGACCGACAGGAAGAGCAGCACGAAGTGACCGGCGACACCGGCGCCACCGAGCATTCCGGCACCCTTGCCGGCCTGAGTGGCCGACTGGCGCAGCTCGGCCTTGGCGAGCTCCGTCTCCTGGCGGATGAGCGTCGACAGGTCGCGGCTGATGTCGGCGAACAGCTCGCCGACATTGCTGAGCGACCGTGTCGGCGTCTCGTCGAGCCGGGGGTCCTGGCTCATCGGGGGAGCCCGCTCGCGTCGGCCCCGCTCCCACTGATCGGCGCGGTCCCGCCGTGAACGCCTCCTGCGTCGCTGGGCGTGTCGCTGACGGGATGGCTGCCGGTGGCGGTGCTGGTCCCGCTGGCAGAGCCGTACGCGGAGTAGCCAGCAGTGCTGTGATCCACCGGCGCAGGGGCGGCGCCCGCACCACCCGTTGGGCCAGCCGTGTCGGATCGGTCCTGGTGGTCCGCGACCAGGCCGCGGCTCAGACGGCCCCCGACCAACCCGACGAGGGCGGCCGTGGCGAGGAATGTGCCGGGACGCTGCCGGGCGAACTGCTTCACCTCCGAGACCAGCGAGCCCGGGTCCCGCTGGTCGAGCCAGCCGGCGACATCGCCGATGCGCTGCGAGGCCTGATGGGCCAGGTCGCTGGCGACGCCCTGCTGGTCCGAACCCTGAGCCATGCTGGACAGCTCCTGGCTGAGCGACCGCAGGCCTTCGGCGACCTTGGTCTGCTGCTGGGCGCTCTGGTCGATCAGCTGGTTGCGGGTCTGCTGCCACAGCTCCTTGGCCTGCTGGCTGGTCTCCTGCGCCACGTTCTTGGCTTCCTCCTTGCCGACCTCGGCCACGTGGCGGGCGCCTTCCTTGGCCTGCTCGCCCGTGGCGCGTGCCTCGTCCTTGGCGACCTCTTTCGTGTCGGTGGAGCCCGGGGTCGCCGTGCCGCCGCCCGTGCCGCCGTCCATGCCGCCGCCCGTGCCGCCATCCCTGCCAGCACCACCAGCGCTCGGGGTGGTGGAACTCGTGCTGATGGGGCTGTCGGTGCCGTGGCTGTCGGTGCCGTAGGTGTCGGTGCCGGCGGCGGGGGAGGTCTCGACCGCGCCGAGCTCGCGTGTGGCGTCGTCGCCCTGCGTGCGGGCTGTTCCGTAGGTCTCGCTCATGTCCATTCCTGTCCTGTCAACGAGTGCTGGACCGGCGGTATGTCCACCGCCGCTACGGGGGGCTTACCCGCGTCTGACCTGCCCAAACGTCGCAATGTGGCTATTTCCGACGGGGTGCCGGGCCGCCCTGGAGGAGCCCGAGCAGAGCGCGGGCGTCGTGGGGTGCGTGTCCGCGGGCGTCGTTGTCGAAGTACACGTGCACATCCAGCCCGGCGTGCGCCCACCGCCGGATGCGACGACCCCACGACTCCAGAGCGTCGCGTGAGTACCCGCTGCGGTAGAGCTCGGTGTCCCCGTGCAGCCGGACGTAGACCAGGTCGGAGGTGACGACCTCGAACTGAGGCCAGGTGCCGGCACTGTCGGAGATCACCATGGCGATGTCGTTGCGCTGCAGCACTTCTCGAGCGCGTGATGAGTGAAAGCTCTCGTGGCGCGGCTCGAGGGCGTGCCGAAGCGGTGCGCGGACGAGGGGTGTCGTGAGGGCGCGGTCCGCCCCCACCTTCTCGTCGTGTCTCGATGCCAGGTCGGCCGCGGCCTCGGTCGTCCGCGGCAACAGGTCGAAGAAGGCTTGCAGGCGCTCTTCGTCGAACGCCAGGCGGGCAGGCAGCTGCCACAGCACGGGGCCGAGCTTGTCGCCCAGGGCGAGCACCCCGGAGGCGAAGAAGTTCGCGAGCGGGGTCTCCACGTCCACCAGGCGGCGCATGTGGGTGATGAAGCGACCGCCCTTGACGGCGAACACGAAGCCGTCCGGCGCCTGCGCTGCCCAGGCGGCATAGCTGCTGGGTCGCTGCAGCGAGTAGAAGGAGCCGTTGACCTCGACCGCCGTCAGCTCCCTGGAGAGGTGGCTGAGCTCGTCACGCTGGCGCAGGCCGGCCGGGTAGAAGTCCCCGCGCCATGACGGGTAACGCCAGCCGGAGGTGCCCACGCGGATCTCGCCCGGTCGAGGACCTGGCTCGCCCAGGTGGGAAGAGGTGACGCGTGGCGTCATACCGCTGGATGCATGTGGTTCTCGGGCGCACTCGCGAGATGCAGGCAAGCCCTGCCCCTAACCACCTGACCGAGACGGCGGCGCCTGGCCGTCGCTCGCACTCGTCGGGTCCGCGGCGCGGCTGCGCGCCTGGTCGACAGTCCACTGCGTGTCACAGACCATGCACCGGAACGCAGGGTGCAGGCGCGAGTCCTTGGAACCAGCCGGCCCTGGCAGCATCACGGTCGTCGCCCTGTCGCTTCCGCACTGCGGGCACACGTGCGTGCCCATCTACCGGCCGCCCGCCGTGCAGGTATGCCGTACGAGCACCCCGACTCTCACCGTGTCACCGTTCGCGGACATACAGTCTCCAACCCTTTCGCGGACCTACTGTCCCAACGCTTCGCGGACCAATTGTCCTCCGTCAACGACTGGTTACCCAAGGACTGGGTACCCAGGACGGACGGCGGACAAACGCACGGCGGTGACTCGAATGGGTCGGGCGGTTTGGCGCGGCCGGCAAGTGGGTACGGCACGTCGCGAGCGCAACACCGAGTTGTGCCGCGTCACCGAGGAGGCAGTCCATGGGCAAGCCCGACAGCGCCGGCACCGCTACGAGTCCCCAAGGCGATCAGGGCTCGGGTGCCCCGGCATCCACCGACGCTCAGGACGGAGGCCCCGGGTCCCACACCGAGGACCAGACCGGTGGCACCGCCAACGACCCCGCGAGCGGGGGCATCCCCGAGGATGCCGAGAGCGAGGACGGCACTCCCGCCAGCTGAGCTCCCACGGCGCGAGGCGAGGCCTGCTGTTGCGCTTGCTCGGGTGCGGTGGTTGTCTGGGGCAAAGACAACCGGTCCAGCAGTGGTGCCTTGTCCCCAACTCGAACTCGAGGGGATGCACCGTGTCAGCACCGCTTGTCCTTACTTCCCATACCGCTTCGTTCGCCGAGCCGGCATCGACCGTTCAGGACCACGAGCGCGCCGAAGCGCTCCTCGCCGAGGTCCAGGACTGTTCGGACCCCGAGCGGCGGGACGAGCTGCGACGCCAAGCCGTCGTCCTCACCCTGGACCTCGCCGACGGGGTCGCACGCCGCTTCAGGGGCCGGGGGATGGACGTCGAGGACCTCGTCCAGGTGGGTCGGGTGGCCCTGCTGAAGGCTGCCCACGCCTACCGGTGCGGCTACGGGAGCAGCTTCGCGGCATACGCCGTCCCCACGATCGCCGGCGAGATCAAACGACACTTCCGCGACAACGCCTGGGCGGTCCGGCCGCCACGGCGGCTGCAAGAGCTGCGCGCCGAGCTCGTCCGCGAAGAGGATCACCTGCGGCACCTGCTGCTCCGCGAGCCGACCGAGGCAGAGCTCGCCCAGAGCCTCGGGCTGCCCAGCTCCGACGTGCGTGATGCCCACGCCTGTTCACGGGCCTATCGCGCCGTGTCCCTCGACCTGCCGCCGGGGGCTGGGGTGCCGGACGTGGTCGACGACGAGCCCGGCGTCGATGACCTCATCGCCGACCGGGACCTGCTCGCGCGGGCGCTCGAGGGCCTGAGTGACCGCGAGCGGCTCATCCTGAGGCTGCGGTTCGTCGAGGAACAGACCCAGTCGCAAATCGGGGTCGTGCTCGGTGTCAGCCAGATGCAGGTCTCCCGGCTCCTTGCCGTCATCCTCGGAAAGCTTCGCAGCGACCTGCTGGCACCTGCTGCATGAACCCAACCCGGTGGACGGCTGCCGCCGGGACAAGCGTGGAGGAGGACAGGCATGAAGATCGGCTACTTCCTGTCGTGTGAGGAGTACGGTCCCCAAGAGCTCGTCGAGCAGGCTGTGCTCGCGGAGAAGTCGGGTTTCACGCGGCTCTGGATCAGCGACCACTACCACCCCTGGAACGACGAGCAGGGACAGAGCCCCTTCGTCTGGTCGGTGATCGGTGCGATCTCGCAGGCCTGCTCCCTGCCGGTCACCACAGCTGTCACGTGCCCCACCGTTCGGGTGCACCCGGCCGTGGTTGCGCAGGCTGCGGCGACCTCGGCCGTGATGCTCGTTGGGCGTTTCGTCCTCGGGGTCGGCTCGGGCGAGGCGCTCAACGAGCACGTGCTCGGGCAACCGTGGCCGCACGCCGAACGGCGGCTGGAGATGTTGGAGGAGGCCGTCGAGGTGATGCGTGCCCTGTGGACCGGTGAGGTGGTCTCGCACGAGGGACGGCACTACACGGTCGACACCGCACGGATCTACACCCTCCCTGAGCAACCCCCGCCGGTCTACGTCTCCGCCTTCGGGCCCAAGGCGTTGGAAGTGGCGGCGCGCATCGGTGACGGGTTCATCACCACCAAGCCGGACGGTGATGCGGTGGCTGAGTTCCGACGGCTCAAGGGCGACGACCAGGCGCCGGCCATGGCCGGCTTCAAGGTGGCGTATGCCGCGACGGCCGAGGAGGGGCGCGACCATGCTCATCGGTTGTGGGCCAACTCCGGGCTACCGGGCGAGCTCGCTCAGGTGCTTCCTTCCCCGCAGCACTTCGAACAAGCGGCGACCCTGGTGACGAAGGAGTCGACAGGGGAGTCGGTCGTGTGTGGGAGTGACGCGGGGGAGCACCGCGCAGCGTTCGACCCGTTCGAGAAGGCGGGTTTCGACGAGGTGTACGTGGCGAACATGGGCCCCCTGTGGAGGGAGATGATCGCGTTCTACGGTGAGGAGGTGCTCCCCAAGCTGTCGTGACGGGTTGAGTCGGTGTGGGCAAGAGGAGGACTGATGCAGACATGAGTGACGGCTGGGCACTGGGCATCGCCTGGTGGCTCTTCCTGGCCATGCTGGCCGCCCTGGTGTTCACGATCCTGCGCAGACGCCCGTGATGCGGGCGGCACGGACCCTGCTGGCCCTCGGCTCGGCACTCATCGTGGGCGGTTGCATCGCTCCCGCCCTGGACCGGGGCGCCTTCGAGCAGAACGCCAAGAGCGCCCTGGAGTCGGCGGCGAGTGAGACCTCGACCGCGCAGATCGCAGTGGACGTCCTGCTGTCCGGCAAGGCCACGAACGCCTACGCCGACACCGTGGTGACCGACAGCGAGAACGCCATGGGGGGCATCGAGACGAGCTTCGGTGTCGTCGACCCGCCCACCCCGACCCAGGACGAGCTGCGCGACCAAGTGCTCACCCTGCTCGGCGACGCCGACGACGCCTTGGCCCATGCCCGGATTGCGATCCGTCGCGGCGACGTCTCCTCGCTGACGGACGCCCGCAAGGAGCTTGACGACGTCAGCTCCCACCTGGAGTCAGCCAGGGCAGACCTCAAGTGAACGGGGACGAGTCTTCGTGAAGAAGGTCTTCGCGGTCGCGCTGGGCATCCTGACCGCCATCGGCGGGTTCGTCGACATCGGCGACCTGATCACCAACGCCCTCGTCGGGTCCCGGTTCGGGCTGTCCCTGGTCTGGGTGGTCCTCGTCGGGGTGGTCGGCATCTGCGTCTTCGCGGAGATGAGCGGTCGGGTCGCCGCGGTCAGCGGACGCGGGACGTTCGACCTGATCCGCGAGCGACTCGGTCCGCGGGTCGGGCTGACCAACCTGGTCGCGTCCATGCTGGTCACGTTCCTGACCCTGGCCGCCGAGATAGGCGGGGTCGCGCTGGCCATGGAGCTGGCAACCAGCGTGAACCGGTTCCTGTGGATGCCCGTGGCCGGCGCCGCGGTGTGGTTGGTGCTGTGGCGGGTGAAGTTCGCCGTTCTCGAGAACGCCTTCGGGCTGGCAGGCCTGTCCCTCGTCGTGTTCGCTGTCGCGGTGTGGAAGCTCGGCCCTGACTGGAGCTCGCTGGCCCAGCACGCGTTCAACCCGACGGTGCCGCCGAACGAGTCGCACACGGTGTACTTCTACTACGCAATCGCCTTGTTCGGCGCCGCCATGACCCCCTACGAAGTGTTCTTCTTCAGCTCCGGCGGGGTCGAGGAGAAGTGGACGGCGAAGGACCTGGGCACCATGAGGGCCAACGTGTTCATCGGGTTCCCACTGGGCGGCATCCTGTCGGTGGCGATCGCCGCCTGCACCTCCCTGGTGTTCCTGCCGCACGGCATCAGCGTCGACACCCTGGGACAGACAGGACTGCCAGTGGTCCTCGCCGTCGGAAAGCTCGGACTCGCGTTCCTGCTGCTGGGATTCTTCGCCGCCACCTTCGGCGCTGCGTGCGAGACCGGCCTGTCCGTCGGCTACAGCGTCGCCCAGTACCTGGGTTGGCAGTGGGGCAAGTACGTGGCACCCCTTCGTGCCGCCCGCTTCCACACGGTCCTGCTGCTGTCGTGCATCGGCGGTGTGGCCCTGCTCCTGACCACGGTCGACCCCATCATGCTCACGGAGTACTCAGTGGTCTTCAGTGCCATCGCCCTGCCCCTGACGTACTTTCCGATCCTGGTTGTCGCCAACGACCGCACCTACATGGGCAGCCATGCCAACGGGCGGCTGGCGAACTCCTTGGGCATGGTCTACCTGGTCCTGGTCATCGTGGCCTCGGTGGCCGCCATTCCCCTGATGGTCCTGACAAAGGCGGGGCAATGATGCCAAGGACATCTCGGGCCGACAGCATCGACGTGACCCTCAGGGTGATGGACCACCAGCTCGTCGGCCCCAGCGGTGCGCTCCTGGGAAACGTCGACAACCTCGTCGTGCGTCAGGAGAAGGACGAGCTGTTCATCGTGGGGGTGCTCAGTGGGCCGGGTGGGTTCGGGCCACGCCAGCCGGGGCTGCTCGGGCGGTGGATCGTCGCCGTGTGGAAACGCCTCAACCCGCGCGAGGACCCCAGCCCGCTCATGGTGCCCATGTCCCACCTGCGCAGCATCGGCTCGGCGATCACCGTGAGTGACTATGCAGAGGGCGTCCTTCAGGGCGCCGCAGGGCTCGAGCAATGGCTACGTCGCCACGTCATCTCGGCCATCCCCGGGGCGACAGCCGGCGACGACCGGCTGTCCGGGACGACCGTGGGCCAACCAGTCGACCACGACGAGCTCACGCCACCCAAGGGCTCCCACCTGGTGAGTGACCTGCTCGGAGCAGAGGTCGTCGATGACACCGGTGGGTCCCTGGGTGCGGTTCTGGAGCTTCGCGGGCTGCCCTTCGAGCAGACCGGCCTCGAGGTCGGCCGGCTGCGCGTGACCAGCATCGTGTTCGGGCCGCGGGCTCTCGGTGGCGAGCTGGGCTACACCACCCTGACCGACCAGGGCCCATGGCTGCTCGCACGCTCCTTCGGCTGGTGGCACCGTGACGACCGCGAGGCCACCTGGGATGACGTCGCCCACATCGACTGGGCCGAGCAACGGGTCACGCTCCGGGCAGGCCAGAACTGGCGACATCCACACGCTGCGGAGCCAGGCGGCTAGCAGTGTGTGGACGTCGCGTTCAGGTTCGGGTCAACGGCTGCGCTCCGTTCAGGACTGCAGCGCCGCCAGGGCCTGCTCCTTGGCTGCGGTGAAGCGGTCGCCGAGGTCTGACAGCTCCTGGTTGGAGGCGCTCGCGGCGAAGGCAGGCAGGATCTCCTGCTCCTCCTCCTCCACGTGGTGGCGCACCTCTCCGATCATGGCTGCGATCAGCCCGTCCACGCCCGGCGCCTCGGGGTCCGCCGCCAGGAGCTGCTGGAGGGTCTGCTCCACGTGGTGGTGTTCGGCGAGACCGTCGTCCACGTCCGTGCCTTCGTCCGGGACGGTCGCCTTGATGGCCGGGTACACCACCTGCTCCTCGGCCTTGGAGTGCGGGATCAGCAGCTCGGCGACCTGCTGGAGCAAGCCGGGTATGTCCGCGGGTTCGGCCTTCTCGAGCTGCTTGAACACCGACTCGAGCGTCTTGTGGTCGTCCTTGATGAGCGTGATGACACCGGGCATGAAAACTCCATCCGTCGAGGCGGCTTGCGATGAGCGTGCCCCTGCTGCTTACCCAGTCGACGGACAAGTACACCCTCAACCGGCGCCCGGGTTCACCCGGTTGGAGAATGGCGCCGGCGATGGCCGAACTCGAGGTGGCGTGTGCCGCGACGGCGGTCAGTACCAGTGTCGGCGGCCGCCGATGGCGCGGCCGGTCGAGCCGAGCAGCAGGAGCACCAGCCCGATGACCGCCAGGATGACGCCGATGGTGATGAGGACGGGGATATCGGCCAAGTAGCCGATGACGACCAGGATGAGGCCGAGGATGATCATGGGTACCTCCTTCGTCCCGTGCCGCCAAGATACTGCCCGGACCGAGCGCCTTTCAAACGTCCGGGACCGGCTGGTGCGGCCTGGGGCGCGGTCGCCCACAGGGCGGGTGGCACAATCCGAGGCGTGAACCCGTCGCCTGCCTCCGTCATGGTGCTGGCCGACCCTGTCGAGGGAGCGTCCTCATGAGCTCGGCACCTCGGACGGCCCCTCGTCTGGAGGACGTCGCGCGCGTTGCCGGGGTGTCGCACCAGACGGTCTCACGGGTCGTGAACGGGTCCGCGCGCGTGGCGCCGGCCACCCGCGCCCGGGTGCTCGAGGCGGTCGCCGAGCTCGGATACCGCGGCAACAGCGCGGCCAAGGCGCTCGCCACCCAGAAGAGCGGTGTGGTCGGGGTCGTCGTGGCGGGGCTTGGCTTCTTCGGCCCGTCCAGCACCGTGGTGGGCCTGGAGCTGGCGGCTCGCGCCGAGGGCTACGGCATGGTGCTCGCCTCCCTGCCCGAGGTGACCCAGCAGGCAACCCAGGATGCCCTCGACCACCTGGTCGGCGAGTCGGTCGAGGCCATCGTGCTGATCGCTCCTGTCGACACCGGCCTCGACCTGGGTGTCCGGTCGCGGCTGCCGGTTCCCGTCGTGGTCCTGGACGCGAACCCCGTGCGCGCGCGCCTGTCGGTTGGGGTGGACCACGAGGCCGGGGCACGGTTGGCCACCCAGCACCTGATCGACCTCGGGCACCGCCACATCGCCCACCTCAGTGGTCCGGCGGACTGGTACCAGGCCGAAGCCCGCACGCTCGGCTGGCGCGGCGCGCTGGAGGAGGCCGGGCTGGCGACCCCCGAACCCCTGGTGGGGGACTGGACCGCCTCGAGTGGTTACCGCCTCGGGCGTCAGCTGGCCGCGCAGTCGGAGGTGACGGGCATCTTCGTCGCCAACGACCAGATGTCCATCGGCGTGCTGCGCGCCCTGGCCGAGGCCGGTCGCACGGTGCCCGGCGACGTCAGCATCGTCGGTTTCGACGACCTTCCGGAGTCCGAGTACTTCACGCCGCCGCTCACGACGGTCCGGCAGAACTTCGTGGCCCTGGGTCGCGGGGCCATGGGCCTGCTCACCTCGGCGATCCGTGGCGAGCTGGAGGAGGGCACCGTCACCGTGCCGCCCAAGCTCGTGGTGCGTGCCTCGACCGGCCGTCCTCCCGGCTGAGTCGAGCACGGTCGGAGGTTTCTTGGCGCGAGGTCTTGACAAGCAAAGTGTTAGCGCTAACATTTGCTGTTAGCGCTAACACGAACCTGTGGCGGGCGCACTGGCTCACTGGCGAACCAACAGCACGAGGAGCGTTCGATGACGAACGAGGACAGCGACGACAGCTACGTCGTCGGCGTCGACTTCGGGACCCTGTCCGGCCGTGCGGTGGTGGTACGCGTCAGCGACGGGGCCGAGCTGGGCAGCGCGGTGTCGGTCTACCCGCACGCTGTCATCGACGAGGCACTCCCGGGGACGGGCGAGCGGCTCCCTCCTGAGTGGGCGCTCCAGGTCCCGACGGACTACGTCCACGTGCTGCGCACCGCGGTTCCCGAAGCTGTCCGCGCCGCGGGGATCGCCCCCGAACGGGTCGTCGGCATCGGGACCGACTTCACGGCGTGCACGATGGTGCCCACGCTCGCGGACGGCACCCCGCTGAGCGAGACCGCCGGCTTCGCCTCCTCGCCCCACGCCTACGTCAAGCTGTGGCGCCACCACGCGGCCCAGGGACAGGCCGATCGCATCAACGCCCTCGCCGCCGAGCGCGCCGAGCCGTGGCTGGGTCGCTACGGCGGCCTCATCTCCTCGGAGTGGGAGTTCGCCAAGGGCCTGCAGATCCTCGAGGAGGCCCCCGAGGTGTATGCCGCCATGGCCCACTTCGTGGAGCTTGCGGACTGGATCGTGTGGCAGCTGTGCGGCGAGTACGTGCGCAACGCCTGCACGGCCGGATACAAGGGGATCTACCAGGACGGGGAGTACCCGAGCCGCGACTTCCTCGCCGCTCTGAACCCGGGCTTCGCCGGCTTCGTCGACGACAAGCTCGCCCACCGCATCGGACAGCTGGGTGACCCTGCCGGGCGGCTGACGGCGCAGGCGGCTGCCTGGACCGGGCTGCCGGAGGGCATCGTGGTGGCGGTCGGCAACGTCGACGCGCACGTCTCGGCACCCGCTGCGCAGGCGGTCGAGCCGGGCCAGCTCGTCGCGATCATGGGCACGTCGACCTGCCACGTTCTCAGCAGCACCGTCCTGCGCGACGTCCCCGGGATGTGCGGTGTCGTCGACGGGGGCATCATCCCGGGGCTCTGGGGGTACGAAGCCGGTCAGTCGGGAGTGGGTGACATCTTCGGCTGGTTCGTGAGCTCGTGCGTTCCGCCGGCGTACCACGAGGCGGCCGCCCGGGCAGGGGTCTCCGTTCACGAGCACCTCACCGCGCTGGCAGAGGCCCAGCCGATCGGTGGGCACGGCCTGGTCGCGCTCGACTGGCACAGCGGCAACCGGTCGACCCTGGTGGACCACGAGCTGTCCGGTCTCGTCGTCGGACAGACCCTCGCGACCACGCCTGAGGACACCTACCGCGCACTGCTCGAGTCCACCGCGTTCGGCGCCCGGGTCATCGTCGAGGCCTTCGAGGGGTCCGGCGTGCCGGTCACGGAGTTCGTCGTCGCGGGTGGCCTGCTGCGCAACCCGCTGCTGATGCAGATCTATGCGGACGTCCTCAACCTCCCCCTGTCCGCGGTCCGGTCGGAGCAGGGCCCGGCGCTCGGCTCGGCCATCCACGCGGCCGTGGCGGCGGGGGCCTACCCCGACATCCGCAAGGCCGCGCAGGCGATGGGCGGCCGCACGGTCGCTGCCTTCGTCCCGGTCCCGGAGAACGTGGCCGCCTACGACGAGCTGTATGCCGAGTACGTCGCGCTCCACGACCACTTCGGACGGGGCGGCAACGACGTCATGCGCCGGCTCAAGGCGATCCGCCGCAAGGCCCTGGCATGAACGCCCTCGCCCTCCCGGCAGTCCGCGAAGCCGTGGACCAGCTGCGCGCCTCCGTCGCCGACCTGCACAGCGAGCTCACGCGCAACGCCCTCGTCGCCTGGACCGCGGGCAACGTCTCCGCGCGGGTGCCGGGCGAGGAGCTCCTCGTCATCAAGCCGTCCGGGGTCGCCTACGACCAGCTGAGCGCTGACGCGATGGTCGTGACCGACTTCGAGGGTCGACTGGTCGAGGGGTCGCACGCTCCGTCGTCCGACACGGCCGCGCACGCCTACGTCTACGCCCACCTCCCCGAGGTCGGAGGAGTCGTGCACACGCACTCCACCTACGCCACGGCCTGGTGCGCCCGGCGCGAGTCGATCCCCTGCGTGCTCACGATGATCGCCGACGAGTTCGGCGGGGACATCCCCGTGGGCCCGTTCGCCCTGATCGGGGACGACTCGATCGGCCGGGGCCTGGTCCAGACCTTGGCGAGCAGCAGGTCCAAGGCGGTCCTCATGGGCGGGCACGGCCCCTTCACCGTGGGGCCCGACGCCCGCGCGGCCGTCAAGACGGCCGTGATGCTCGAGGACGTCGCCCGCACCGTGCACGTCGCCAGCCAGCTCGGGAACCCCTGGCGGCTGGACCAGGCAGACATCGACCGGCTCTACGACCGCTACCAGAACGTATACGGGCAGAAGGGAACTCCCGCCTCATGACCACTCAGCCGAAGATCTGGTTCCTCACGGGCAGCCAGGGCCTCTATGGCGAGGACGTCTTGCGCCAGGTCGCCGCACAGTCCGCGGTGATCTCCGATGCCCTCCAGTCCGCGGGGACCCTCACCGCCGAGGTCGTGGCCAAGCCGATCCTGACCGATGCCGCGTCCATCCGCCGCGTGATGCTCGATGCCAACGGTGACGACGACGTGGTGGGAGTCATCGCGTGGATGCACACCTTCTCCCCGGCGAAGATGTGGATCTCCGGGCTCGATGCCCTTGCGAAACCGCTGCTGCACCTGCACACGCAAGCGGGGCGGGACCTACCGTGGGCCACGATCGACATGGACTTCATGAACCTCAACCAGGCCGCCCACGGCGACCGGGAGTTCGGTTACATCCAGACCAGGGTCGGGGTCACGCGCAAGACGGTGACCGGACACGTCAGCGATCCCACCACCGTCGAACGCATCGCGACGTGGGCCCGTGCCGCGGTCGCCCGGGCCTCCCTGCGCACGCTCCGGGTCGTGCGCTTCGGCGACAACATGCGCGACGTCGCCGTCACGGACGGCGACAAGGTCGAGGCCGAGCTGCGCCTCGGCGTCTCGGTCAACACCTACGGCGTCAACGACCTGGTGGCCGTCGTGGACCAGGTGGCCGACGCCGACATCGACACGCTCGTGAAGGAGTACGAGGACCTGTATGCCGTGGCAGCGGACCTGCGCTCGGACGGCGGGCGTCACGAGTCCCTGCGCTACGGAGCACGGATCGAGCTAGGGCTGAGGACGTTCCTGGAGGAGGGCGGCTACGGCGCCTTCACCACCAACTTCGAGGACCTCGGCGGGCTGCGCCAGCTGCCCGGGCTGGCGGTTCAGCGCCTCATGGCCGACGGCTACGGCTTCGGTGGCGAGGGGGACTGGAAGACCGCGGTCATGCTCCGCACCCTCAAGGTGATGGCGCGGGGACTGCCCGGCGGCACCTCGTTCATGGAGGACTACACGTACCACCTTGAGCCGGGCCGCGAGCTGATCCTCGGCGCGCACATGCTCGAGGTCTGTCCCTCGATCGCGGCCGAACGGCCGAGCCTCGAGATCCACCCGCTCGGCATCGGAGGTCGCGAGGACCCGGTGCGGCTGGTGTTCACCGCCGCTGCAGGGGAAGGCATCGTGGTCGGCATCTCCGACCTGGGCGACCGGTTCCGGCTGACTGCCAACGAGATCGACGTCGTGCCACCGATGGCCGAGCTTCCCAACCTCCCGGTCGCGCGAGCGGTCTGGAGCCCGCGTCCTGACCTGCGCACATCCACCGAGTCCTGGCTGGTCGCTGGGGGTCCGCACCACACGGTGCTGTCAACCGCCCTGACGGCCGAGCACCTGCACGACTTCGCCGAGATGACGGGCCTCGAGCTGGCCCTCATCGACGCCCACACGACCACCCGCGGCTTCGTTCGCGAGCTGCGGTGGAACACCGCTTACCACCGGCTGGCCCAAGGCCTGTGAGGCGCCGCGCCGTTGGCGCACAACTGAATACCCGAACACCCGTCAGTACCTCAGCCGGCACCTTCGCAGGTTGACATCCATGGAATGGAGCACACAGTGCGCAGAATCATCGCGGCAGCTGCCGTCGGCCTCCTCGCAGTCGGCCTGAGCGCCTGCGGTCGCCAGACGGACAACGCCTCGTCCGGCAGCAGCGGCGCTGCCAACGTCAAGGGCACCATCGGGGTGGCCATGCCGACCAAGACGTCCGAGCGGTGGATCAAGGACGGTGACTACATCAAGCAGCAGCTCGAGGCCGCCGGCTACAAGGTGAACCTCCAGTACGCCAACGACGACATCCCGACCCAGGTCACCCAGGTCAACGACATGGTGACCAAGCAGAACCAGGTCCTGGTGATCGCCTCCATCGACGGCACTGCCCTGAAGGGTGCCCTCAAGGAGGCCAAGGACGCGGGCATCCCCGTGATCGCCTACGACCGCCTGCTTCGTGACACCGACGCCGTCGACTACTACACGACCTTCGACAACCTGAAGGTGGGCAAGCTGCAGGCCGAGTCCCTGCTCGCCGGCCTCGCGGCCAGCGGCGCTCCCAAGCCGTGGAACGTCGAGCTCTTCGCCGGGTCCCCGGACGACAACAACGCCACGTTCTTCTTCAACGGGGCCATGGAGGTCCTGCAGCCGAAGATCGACGCCGGCGACATCAAGATCGCGTCCGGTGAGACCAACTTCAAGACCGTGGCGACCCTGCGGTGGGACGCGGCGGTGGCGAAGAAGCGCATGGAGAACGTGCTGACGAAGTCGTACTCCAAGGCTGACGTCAACGGCGTGCTGTCGCCCTACGACGGTCTGTCCCGTGGCATCCTCGCCGCGCTCAAGGGCAGCGGTTACGGCACCGGTGGCAAGAAGCTGCCGGTCGTCACCGGCCAGGACGCCGAGCTCGAGTCGGTCAAGTCGATCCTCGCCGACGAGCAGTACTCGACGGTCTTCAAGAACACGCGTGACCTGGCCCAGGCCACCGTCACGATGATCACCGAGATCGCCGGCAAGAAGACCGTGACGGTCAACGACACGGAGTCCTACGACAACGGCGTCAAGAAGGTCCCGACCCAGCTCCTCGAGCCGGTCGCCGCCGACAAGTCCAACGTCAAGGACATCCTGCTCAAGGCGAAGTACTACACCGAGGCCGACTTCTCCTAGTCGCCCCACCAGCTCCGTGGCGGCGGACGGATCACCGTCCGCCGCCACGGACACCACACAGGGGCAGTTGCCCTGCACCCTGCACGAACCTCACGAAGACCCGAAACCCAACGGGACCCAGAAGACCCACGGAGGCTGAGCGGATGTCCACCCCGATCCTCACGATGCGCGACATCACCAAGGAGTTCCCGGGCGTCAAGGCGCTCTCGGACGTGAACCTGTCGGTGCAGCGCGGCGAGATCCACAGCATCTGTGGTGAGAACGGTGCCGGGAAGTCGACCCTCATGAAGGTCCTCTCCGGTGTCTACCCGCACGGCACCTACCTCGGCGACATCGTCTTCGAGGGCAGCGAGATGCAGTTCAAGGGGATTCGCGACAGCGAGTCCGCGGGCATCGTCATCATCCACCAGGAGCTCGCGCTCATCCCGGAGCTGTCGATCGTGGAGAACCTCTTCCTCGGCAACGAGCAGGGCAAGGCAGGCGTCATCAACTGGCCGGTCGCGCGACAGCGTGCCCTCGACCTGCTCGCGCGGGTGGGCCTGGACGAGGACCCGAACAGCCAGGTCAAGAACATCGGCATCGGCAAGCAGCAGCTCGTCGAGATCGCCAAGGCGCTGGCCAAGGACGTCAAGCTGCTGATCCTCGACGAGCCGACGGCCGCCCTCAACGACACCGACAGCCGACACCTCCTGGACCTCCTCCTGGGCCTCAAGGCCAAGGGCATCACCTCGATCATGATCAGCCACAAGCTGGGCGAGATCGAGGAGGTGTCCGACTCGATCACGATCATCCGGGACGGCCGCACCATCGAGACGCTGGACATCACCAAGGGTGAGGTGAACGAGGACCGGATCATCCGCGGCATGGTCGGCCGCGACCTGGACCGCCGGTTCCCCCCGCACGAGCCGACAATCGGTGAGGTGCTCCTGGAGATCCGGGACTGGACCGTCGGCCACCCCCATGACGCCTCCCGGCTCGTCGTCAAGAACGCCAACCTCAGCATCCGCCGGGGCGAGATCGTCGGCCTCGCGGGTCTGATGGGCGCAGGTCGCACCGAGCTGGCCCGCAGCGTCTTCGGTGAGTCCTACGGCCACAAGGTCGGCGGCCAGCTGGTCAAGGACGGCCGGTCGCTCAAGGCGAACACCGTCCAGAAGGCGATCGACGCCGGGCTGGCCTACGTCACCGAGGACCGCAAGAGCCTGGGCCTGAACCTGCTGGACACGATCAAGGTGTCCATCACGGCTGCCGGGCTCCGGAAGATCCGGCGGCGTGGCGTCGTCGACGAGCGCGAGGAGGTCCTCGCCGCAGAGCGCTACCGCAAGAGCATGAACATCAAGACCCCGAGCATCGAGGAGGGCGTCGCCAAGCTCTCCGGCGGCAACCAGCAGAAGGTCGTCCTCGGCAAGTGGATGTTCACCGAGCCGGACGTGCTCATCCTCGACGAGCCCACCCGGGGCATCGACGTCGGCGCCAAGTACGAGATCTACGAGATCATCAACCGCCTCGCCGACAGCGGACGCGGCGTGCTCGTGATCTCCTCCGAGCTGCCCGAGCTGCTCGGGCTGTGCGACCGCATCTACACGCTCAGCGCCGGTGTCATCACGGCCGACGTCCCCCGCGCCCAAGCAGACCAGGAAATCCTCATGCGTTACATGACCCAGCGAAAGGCAGACTGACATGGCGACCGACATCGCCCCCGCGCCCACGGCCCCCGCGCCGCCGCCCACCCAGTCACTGGTGAGCGAGATGCGCAAGGCCCTCAGCGGCAACATCCGCCAGTACGGGATGATGATCGCGCTGCTGCTGCTGGTGCTCATGTTCCAGGTGCTCACCGACGGCCTGTTCCTCCAGCCTCGCAACGTCACGTCGCTACTGGTGCAGAACGGCTACATCCTCATCCTCGCCATCGGCATGGTCATGGTGATCATCGCCGGCCACATCGACCTGTCGGTCGGCTCGGTGAGCGCCTTCGTCGGTGCCACCGTGGCTCTGTCGATGGCCAAGCTCGACCTGCCCTGGCCGGCCGCCATCCTCCTCGGACTGGCGCTGGGCATCCTGGTCGGGATCTGGCAGGGCTTCTGGGTCGCCTACGTGGGCATCCCCGCCTTCATCGTGACCCTGGCCGGCATGTTGCTCTTCCGCGGCCTGGACCTGATGATCCTCAACGCCGAGTCCATCCCGGTGCCGGAGAGCTTCCAGAAGATCGCCAACGGCTACCTGCCCGAGGTGGGGCCGGTGACCGGCTACCACAACCCCACGCTCGTCCTGACGCTGCTGGCCGTCGCCGTGATCGTCTACCTCGAGCTGCGGCGGCGGTCCGACCTTCGCCGCTACGGCATGGACGTGCCCCGGTTGACCCTGAGCGTGATCAAGCTCGTCGTCATCTGCGGGCTGCTGCTCGGCTTCGGCCTCCTGCTGGCGTCCTACAAGGGAGTGCCGGTCGTCGGCCTGATCCTCGGTGGCCTCGTCGTCCTCTACACGTTCATCACCCAGCGCACCGTTCTCGGTCGTCACATCTACGCGGTCGGTGGCAACTCCAACGCGGCTCGCCTCTCCGGCGTGGACACGCGACGCATCGACCTGTTCGTCATGGTCAACATGGGCTTCCTGGCCGCGGTCGCGGGCATGGTGTTCACGGCATACCTCAACGCCGCGAACCCCAAGGACGGCGTCAACTTCGAGCTCGACGCGATCGCGGCCGTCTTCGTCGGCGGCGCGGCGGTGGCCGGCGGCGTCGGCACAGTGACGGGGTCGATGATCGGCGGCCTCGTCATGGGCGTGCTCAACCTGGGCCTGGCCAACATGAGCGTGGACAGCAACTTCGTCCAGATCATCAAGGGCCTCGTACTCCTCGGCGCCGTGGCGTTCGACGTGTACTCCAAGAGCCAGGGCAAGCCGAGCTTCATCGGGATGATCCTCAGGGGTGTGCAACGTGGTCGAGGAGGCGACGGTCCGAGCGGCCCCACCGGGGGCACCGGTCCCTCGACTCCGGTTTCCGAGGGGGAGGAGGGCGCCGGCTTCCGCAACGCCAGTCGCTCGCACACCGGCATCGCGGAGCGTGGAGCCGCGCAGAGCGCCCAACCCTCGACCGGGTAGCGCGCTGGCCGGGTGACCGGGTAGCCAGGTTTCGAGGAGTACCTCGCCGGTCAGGCGAGGTACTCCTCGTCGCTGACGTGCTCGAGCCAGGTCGTGCTGGTGGCAGGGTCGTCGGCCTGGTCGAGCATGGCGAGGTGTTCCATGAAGGAGTCGGGTGCGGCGCCGTGCCAGTGTTCCTGGCCCGAGGGGCAGTAGAGCGTCTGCCCGGCATGGGCCTCGACCTTGTCGCTGCCGCGGGACTGGACCCACGCGATGCCCTGGGTGACGTGAAGGGTCTGGCCTCGGGCGTGTGAGTGCCAGGCGGTGCGGGCGCCCGGGGCGAAGCGGACCTTGGCGACGAACATCGACTGTCCGTCCTCGCGCGGGTGGGCGATGGGGTCGAGCCACACGTCGCCGGTGAACTGCTCGGGCGGGTTCTTGGTCGTGGGTGTCCGGGGGTCGATCTGCATGGTGGCTCCTGTCAGGCCTCGGGGATGGCGCGGCCGAAGGTCTCGCGGGTGATGGCCTCGGGCTCGGGGCCGCCGCGGACTCCGGTGTCGAGCCCGTCGATCGCGGCGAGCTCGTCAACCGTGAGCTCGAAGTCGAAGATGTCGAAGTTCTCCGCGATGCGCGAGGGCGTCACGGACTTGGGGATCGCCTGCCGTCCCTCCTGCAGGTGCCAGCGCAGCATCACCTGGGCCGGGGACTTGTCGTGTGCCTCGGCGATCGAGGCGATGGTGCGGTCCTGCAACGTGGAGCCGTGTGAGCCGTCGCGGTAGAACGTGATGCCGCCGATGGGCGACCAGGCCTGCGACAGGATGCCGTGCGCCGAGTTGGCGGCGAGGACGTCCGGCTGGCGGAAGTAGGGGTGGACCTCGACCTGGTTGACGGCGGGCACCACGGTGGTCTCCTGGAGGAGCCGTTCGAGGTGGTCGGGCATGAAGTTGCTGACGCCGATCGCACGGACCGAGCCGTCCGCGAGGAGCGTCTCCAGCGCCCGGTACGCCTCGATCGTGAGGTCGAACTCGCCCGGCAGGGCCTGGTGGAGGATGAACAGGTCGAGCTGTTCGAGGCCGAGCTTGCCGGCACTCTTGTCGAACGCGTGCAGGGTGGCGTCGTAGCCGTAGTCGCTGATCCACACCTTGGTCTCGACGAAGAGCTCGTCGCGGGGCACGTGGGAGCGGCGGATCGCCTCACCGACTTCGCGCTCGTTGCCGTAGGCGGCGGCGGTGTCGATGTGGCGGTAGCCCGTGTCGAGGGCAGCACTGACGGCGGACAGGGTCTCGTCGGGCGGGGTCTGGAAGACACCAAAGCCGAGGACGGGCATCGCGAGGCCGTTGTGGAGGGTGACCGTGGGAGTCGTCATGCCTTCCACGCTAAGCAGGTTGCGGGCGTCCCGGGAGTCCCTGTCGAGACGGGTACCGGCAGTGCCTCCCTGGAACGTCGCCTCGCCAGGTTGGCTGCCTGGCGCTGTGCCGGTATGACCAGAGCCAGGATCACCAGCAGGGCAGCGGCCATAAGGAAAGTGCTGCCCGTCAGGGCGAGACCAACCCGGTCCGCCACGGCGGCGGGACCCCCACGGTGGTTCCCCGCGTGGGCCGAGACGGTGACGAGCACGCCCAGGCCGAGCGCCATCCCGAGCTGGTGCGCCGTGTTGACGACCCCGGAGGCCGCACCCGCGTCCGCGGTGTCGACGCCTGCGATCCCCGAGCTGGTGAGGGGCGCGAAAGCCAGTCCCTGGCCCACCCCGATGAGGACCATGGGGGCCGCTACGGTCACGAGGTAGTGGCCCACGGACCCGGCGTGACTCAGCCAGGCCATCCCGACGAGTGTCGTCGCCGTGCCGGCGGCGAGCAGGACGGAGGTGGGCGCGACCCGGCTGAGCCGAGGGATGGCCAGTGCGACGGCGAAGTTGACCACCGTCATCGGGAGGAAGCCGAGGCCCGCCTGCAGCGGGGTGAAACCGAACCCGTCCTGCATCAGCTGGGTGGTGAAGTAGAAGAAGCCGATCATGGCGCCCAGATACAGCATCCGCGCGGCATACGCCCCGCTGCGCTCGCGGCTGGCGAACAGCCGCAGGGCCAGGATCGGGTGCGGCACCCGTCGCTCGTTGACCACCAACGCCACCAGAAGGACGACGGCCACGGCGAACGCCACGAGGACCCGAGGGGACCCCCAACCGGAGTCGGCGGACTCGATCGTCCCGAACACCAGCGCACCCACACCAAGCGTCGCGCAGACTGCGCCGGTGACGTCGAAACGTCCCGGCCGACGTGGCGTCTCGACGAGCACAGCGCGGGCGCCGATGACCATGGCGACCGCGATGGGGACGTTGACGAGGAACGCCGCCCGCCACGAGACGAGGTCTGTCAGCGCACCCCCCACCAACAGGCCGAGGCTCGCCCCGATGCCCGCCGTCGCGGCATACCAGGCCACCGCCTTGGCGCGGGCCTCGCCGTCGAAGTAGGCGGTGACCAGGGCCAGGGAGGTCGGCGCGACGATTGCGGCGCCGATGCCCTGCAGGGCACGCGCGGAGACGATCCACCACCCCGTCGGCGCGAGGCCGATCAGCGCGGACGCGACACCGAAGACAACCAGCCCCGAGACGAACAGCCGCCGTCGGCCCAGGATGTCTCCCGCTCGGGCGCCGAGGAGGAGCAGACCACCGAACACCAACGTGTACGCGTCCTGGACCCACGACAGCTCCGTGGCCGACAGATCGAGGTCGGCCCGGATGCTCGGCAGTCCGGTGAACACGACCGAGTTGTCGAGCAGGATCATGAAGTAGCTGATCAGGATGATCGCCAGGATGGGCCCGCGCCGGACGTCCGTGGGTGTGCGCGGCGCACGCCTCATGGCCGCACCATCACCTTGAGCGCCTGCCGGGCATCCATCGCCTGGTATGCCGCGGGCGTGTCGTCGAGCGCGACCGTGCGGTCGAAGACGCGGCCGGGCTGCACGCTGCCGTCGAGGACGGCAGGCAGGAGGTGCTCGATGTACGCCCTCACCGGGGCCGGGCCGCCGGTGAGGGTGACGTTGGGGCCGAAGAGGGTGCCGAAGCCGACCGGTGCCTCTTCGTACTGCGGCACGCCGACCCGGCTGATCACCCCACCCGGCCGCACGATCCCGAGCGCCTGCTCGTAGGCGGGCAGGTGCCCCACGGCCTCGAGCACGATCGGGCTGCCGCCGTCGGTGAGGTCACGGACCTCCGCGATCCCTTCGGCACCGCGGGCGGCGACCACGTCGGTGGCGCCGAACTCGCCGCCGAGGTCGGTCCGCTGCTGGTGCCGTCCCATCAGGACGACTCGATCCGCACCCAGCTGCTTGGCGGACAGGACCGCGAGGAGGCCGACCGCGCCGTCCCCGATCACGGTGACGGTGCTGCCCGGGGTCACGCCGCCCCGGACGGCGGCGTGCCAGCCGGTACCGTACACGTCGGAGAGGGTGAGCAGGGACGCGAGCATCGCTTCGCCGGTCTCGGGCGTCATGTCAGGGACGGCGACGAGCGTTCCGTCGGCGAGGGGTACCCTGACCGCCTCCGCCTGGCCGCCGGCTGTCCCGAGCCGGGCGTCGTTCCAGAACCCCCCGTTGACGCAAGAGGTCTGCAGGCCGGCGCGGCAGAACTCGCAGACGCCGCACGAGACCGCGAAGGGAGCGATCACGAAGTCGCCGGGACGGACGGTGGCGACGTCGGTCCCGGTCTCCTCGACCACGCCGACGAACTCGTGCCCGATGGACGCTCCCCGGGTCGTGGGGGCCAGCGAGTGGTAGGGGTGCAGGTCGCTGCCGCAGACGCAGGCGCGGGTCACTCGCACCAGCGCGTCAGTGGGCTGTTGGATCGTCGGGTCGGGGGCGTCGATGACGCGGATGTCGCCCGCGCCGAAGATGTGCGTTGCTCTCATGTCCACCAGTGCACGCGACTCCGGCGGGATGCGGGAGTCCCGCTCGTTCCGGGTACCGGCAGTGCCTCCCACCGGTGCGGGAACGCACCTACCGTGGAGCCATGGCATCAATGGACCTGCGCAACGAGATCCGGGAGTTCCTGCGCTCGCGCCGGGCTCGGATCACCCCCGAGGAGGCTGGCCTGCCTGCCTACGGGGGCAACCGCCGTGTGAAGGGGCTGCGCCGCGAAGAGGTCGCCATGCTCGCCGGGGTCTCGGTCGACTACTACGTTCGGATGGAGCGTGGCAGCCTCGGTGGCGCGTCCGAGAGCGTCCTCGACGCGTTGGCCAACGCCCTTCACCTCGAGGAGGCCGAGCGCGACCACCTCTACTCGCTCGCCCGGGAGTCCGGTGCCGGGTCGGCCCGCCGCCGCAGGAGCGCCACGCCCACGGTGCGACCCGCGGTCCAGCAGGTGCTGGACGCCGTCACCGACGCGCCGGCCTGGGTTCGCAACGGCCGGCACGACATCCTCGCGATGAACGACCTCGCGCGAGCGCTCTACGCCCCGGTCCTGGCCGATCCCCGCCGCCCGGCCAACACGACGCGGTTCGTCTACCTGCACCCCGAAGAAGCGCGTGAGCTGTTCGTCGACTACGACCAGATCGCCCGCGACGCGGCGGCCATGCTCCGGCTCGAGGCGGGCCGCAACCCCCACGACAAGGCGCTCATCGAGCTGGTCGGCGAGCTCTCCACCCGCAGCGAGCTGTTCCGCCAACGCTGGGCATCCCAGGACGTGCGCTACCACCGCAGCGGCCGCAAGAGGCTCCGTCACCCGGTCGTCGGCCAGCTGGACCTCGACTTCGAGGCGATGGAGCTCCCCTCCGAGCCGGGCCTGCAGCTCAACATCTACACGGCCGCCGAGGGAACGCCCACGTCCGACGCCCTCAAGCTCCTCGCGTCCTGGGCCGCCACCCACGAGCCCGACCGCGTGCAACCATCCGCAGTCGGACCCGAGCGTTCCTGAGGACGTCCACGGCCTTGCCCTGAGCCGGACGGGCGCTTGCGGATGCCCGCCGCCATCCTCAGGGCTACAGTCGCGGCATGGGCGATCCTGCGCCGACCGGAGCGACGACACCCGACCACGTGGTGGTCATGGGCGTGTCGGGTTCGGGCAAGTCGACTGTGGCGAAAGGGATTTCGACCGTCACCGGGTGGGAGTTCGCTGAGGGAGATGCCTTCCACTCGGACGCCAACGTCGCCAAGATGAGGGCCGGGGACCCGCTGACCGACGAGGACCGCTGGCCGTGGCTCGAAGCGATCGGGGCCTGGATCAGCTCCAAGGAACAGGCCGGGGAGTCCGCGGTCATCACCTGCTCGGCGCTGAGACGCGCCTACCGCGACGTGCTGTGCAAGGACCGGCCGCATGTGCGGTTCCTCCATGTCACGGCGCACACCGATGTCATCCGGGACCGGATGGAACACCGCCCGGGCCACTACATGCCCGCCTCGCTGCTGCCCAGCCAGCTTGCCACGCTCGAGCCGTTGCAGCCCGACGAGCCCGGGGTCGCCATCACCAATGAGGGGACGGCTGCCGTGGTCCTGGACCGCGCGCTGTCTGCCCTGGGCCTCAGGAAGGAACACCAATGACCGCGTCCTTGCAGCATGCCCTGTCCGGAACCATCTCCCTCGCGGCGGCCGACGAGCCGTATGCCGGTGACGGCGTGCTCGTCGTCGCGTGCGTCGTGGGCATCCTGGCGGTGGTGCTCCTCATCACCGTGGCAAAGCTCCACCCGTTCCTCTCGCTGATGCTCGGGTCGGCGGTGCTCGGCGCCATCGCCACCATGCCCCCGGCCGACATCGTCGCCAGCTTCATCAAGGGCTTCGGCAACACCACGGGCTCCGTCGGCGTGCTCATCGCGCTGGGCGCGATGATCGGCAAGATGCTCGAGGACTCCGGGGGCGCGAGCAAGATCGTCACCACCATGATCGCCCGGGTCGGACGCAACGGGCTGCCGTGGATGATGGCCGCCATCGCGGCCATCCTCGGCCTGCCGCTGTTCTTCGAGGTCGGCGTCGTCCTCCTGGTCCCGGTGGTGGTCATGGTCGCCCGACGCACCGGCCTGTCGCTCATGCACGTGGGCATTCCGGCGCTGGCCGGCCTGTCCGTGCTGCACGGGCTCGTGCCGCCGCACCCGGGGCCACTGACGGCGATCGGACTCCTCAAGGCCGACCTGAGCCTGACGCTGCTGTTCGGCATCATCATCGCGATCCCCACCGTCGTGGTCGCCGGGCCGGTGCTGGCGCGCTTCGTGCACAACTGGGTGCCCAAGCACGCCACCGATCTTGCGTATGCCGGCGCGGGAGCACCGGGCGGAGGCGCCGGGACGCCACTCGAGCGAGCGGCCGAGGTGCACGACGAGCGTGCCGGCGACCGTACCGACGAGCGCGTGGGCGTGCGGGTCGACGACCGGGGCGACCGAACCGGTGGGACGCAGTCGACGCAGGCCATGCAGCCGGGGCGCCGTCAGGTGCCGTTCTCCTCGGCCCTGATCGCCATCACCCTGCCCGTCCTGCTGATGCTCATCGACGCGATCGCCAAGCTCGTGGTCACCGACGAGGAGTCCGGCTTCCGGAAGGTGACCGACTTCCTGGGCACCCCAGTCGTCGCCCTGCTCATCGCCGTGATCTTCTGCTACTTCGCCCTCGGCCTGGCCACCGGCATGAACCGGTCCCAGGTCAGCGACTCCTTCGGTGCGAGCCTGCCCGGCATCGCCGGGATCATCCTCATCGTGGCCGCCGGCGGTGGCTTCAAGCAGACCCTCGTGGACGCCGGCGTCGGCGACGTCATCAAGAACTGGGCAGAAGGCGTCAACATCTCGGTCCTCCTGCTCGGCTGGCTGGTCGCCGTCCTCATCAGGCTGGGCACCGGCTCCGCGACGGTCGCCACCATCACCGCGGCGGGCATCGTCGGACCGCTGGGCGCGAGCCTGAGCGCGAACCACCTCGCGCTGCTCGTCCTGGCGATCGGCTGCGGCTCCCTCTTCTTCAGCCACGTCAACGACGCAGGCTTCTGGCTGGTCAAGGAGTACTTCGGCCTGACCGTCGGAGAGACCATCAAGTCGTGGTCGGTGATGGAGACCGTGATCTCCGTCGTAGGCTTCGCCCTGGTCATGCTGATGAGCGTCATCGTCTAGCGCGCCCGTCGAACCACCGTGGGACGCCGTCGGCGGCCCAGTCAGAGCCGTCGTTAGCCGTCCTTAGCCGTTCCGAAACCGGGGGTCGCTGGTGCGAGTCGTGGTCATCGGCGCGGGCGGTTATGTCGGCAGTCGGCTGGTGCCGGCGCTCCTCGCGCAGGGCCACGCGGTCACGGCGACCTTCACTGATGCCTCGTCGGCGGGTCGCTTCTGGTGGTCGGACGAGGTCGACGTCGTCGAGGTGGACGTCCTCGACCGGCCCTCCGTGCGGGCGGCGTGCAAAGGTGCCCAGGCGCTCTACTACCTCGTCCACGGGCTCGGCGGTGACGACTTCGCCACCAGTGACCGCGAGGGCGCCTACAACGCGGCGCACGCCGCCGTCCGCGCGGACCTGGAGCGCATCGTCTACCTCGGGGGACTGGTCCCGGACGTGCCGGACCGCGAGCTGTCGCCACACCTGAGGTCCCGGCTCGAGGTCGAGCAGGTGCTCACCGACTCGGGGGTGCCGACCCTGGCGCTCCGTGCGGCGATGATCGTCGGCAGCGGTTCCACGTCGTTCGAGATCATGCGCCAGATGAGCGAGCGCCTGCCTGTCCAGGTGCTGCCGAGATGGATGGACAGCCAGGTCGAACCCGTGGCGGTCACCGATGTCCTCATCGCCCTGGTCGGCGCGCTCTCCGCCCCGCCGCGCAGCCGGGCCTTCGACCTCGGCAGCGGGGAGCGGATGGCGTATGCCGCGTTGCTGCGGCTCTACGCCGACCGCGCCGGTCTGCGGCGGGTCCAGGTGAGCGTGCCCGGGCTGCCGACCGGCCTGGTGTCCAGGCTCGCCCCGATCCTGACCCGGGCCCCGGCTTCGACCGTGCAGTCGCTCGTCGAGAGCCTGCGCCACGACATGGTCTGCGGACGGCAGGACTTCGTGGTGCAGCTGATGCCCAGGGGGCACTCGCTCACCCCTGTGGCCGACGCCCTCGACCGCGCCCTCGCCGTGCCCGACGCGGCAGTGCCAGACCGGCAGCGTGACGTCATCGGACCGCTGACGTCGGACGCGACCTGGGTCGGCTCGGTGGCCGGCTGACTCAGGAGCGGCGCAGCCTGAGCTGTCGCTCGAGGTTGTGCGCGAACCCGACGCCCATCGCCGCGATCACTGCCTGCATCGAGGCCTGGACGGCCGGCTTGGCCAGCCTCGGGAAGGGCAGGTCGACGTCGACGCCGAGCTCGATGGACAGCCGGGTGCCCTCGCCGCTGTCGGCCAGGACGTAGACACCCTTGACGCCGGCGCGCTCGTCGCCCTTGGGCGCATGGGTGTAGCTGATGCGCTCCTCGGGCGTGAACTCCATGCGCTCGGTGAAGGAGAGCCCGACGCTCTTGCCGAGGACCTCGATGGGAGCGAGCTTCCACAGCCAGGTCTCGCCGTGGTCCTCGATCGAGCGGACCATCGGCGTCAGCTTCGCCACCAGCTTCGCATCGGTCAGGACGGCCCACACGGCGTCCCGGGGATGGGGTACGACGGCAGTGGACCGCTTGGAGGCTGAGAAGACCGACATGCCCTGAGTCTGGTCCATGGTTCCGCCGGTGGCCCGCCGGGATGCGAACGGCCCCGCCGCGCCAGACTGGTGCCATGGTCGAGCGGAACTGGGCGGGCAACATCACCTACGGGGCGCAGCGGGTAGCGCGACCAACCAGTGTCGCGGAGCTCCAGGACCTGGTGGCCGGGGCTGCGCGGATCCGGGCCCTGGGGTCCCGGCACTCGTTCACCGGGCTGACCGACACCGACGGCATCCTCGTGGAGCTCTCGCAGCTGCCGCAGGTGCTGGAGGTCGACGAGGCAGCCGGCACCGCCACCGTCTGCGCGGCCCAGGACTACGGCACCGTGGCCGCTGCCATCGAGGCGCGCGGCTGGGCGCTGGGCAACCTCGCGTCGTTGCCGCACATCAGCGTCGCGGGGGCCGTCGCGACGGACACCCACGGCTCTGGCGACGAGCTCAGCTCTCTGGCCGCCGCGGTGGCGGCCGTCGAGCTGGTAGGTCCCGACGGCGAGCTGCGGACGGTCGCGCGCGGCGACGCCGGCTTCGAGGGCAGTGTCGTGGCCCTCGGCGCCCTGGGCATCGTCACCCGGCTGACGCTCGACGTCGAACCCAGCTACTCGATGCGCCAGGACGTCTACACCGAGATGCCTTGGCACGTGGTCGAATCCGAGCTCGACGCAATCACGAGCGCCGCCGACAGTGTCAGCCTGTTCACCCGACTGGATGATCGCGGTGTCCTCCAGGTCTGGTGCAAGAGCCGGTCGGCCCAGGCCCGCGACGACCTGTTGGGGTCGCCGCGGGCCACGGAGCCGCTGCACATGCTCGACGGCGCCCCGACCGACTCCGTCACCGACCAGAGCGGCGTGGCCGGCGCGTGGCTCGACCGCCTGCCACACTTCCGCCGCGAGTTCACCCCCAGCCGGGGTGAGGAGCTGCAGAGCGAGTACCTCGTCGACCGGTCCGCGGCGTTGGACACCCTGGCAGCCCTGCGGCGACTCCAGCCACTGCTCGCCCCGGTCCTGCAGAGCGTCGAGATCCGCACCGTTGCCGCGGACGACCTGTGGCTCAGCAGCTCCTACGGGCGGCCTACGGTGGGGTTCCACTTCACCTGGCAGCTCGACGAAGCAGGGGTGTATGCCGTGCTGCCGGCCATCGAGGCCGCCCTGCTGCCGTTGGGTGCTCGGCCGCACTGGGGCAAGTGCTTCGTGGCGACCGCCGACGACCTTGCTGCGCTCTACCCGCGCTGGGATGACTTCCGGCAGCTGCGGGCCGGCGCCGACCCCGAGGGCAAGTTCGGCAACGCGTTCCTCGACAAGGTGGTCGGCTGAGCGGCGACCCTGTGAGAGTCTGACCAGCGTGAGCGACACCGCGCCGGTGACCCCCCGCCGGGGTCGTCCGGGCTACGACCAGGAGACGGTGCTGCGCCGCGCGATCGAGCTCTTCAACGAGCAGGGCTACGACGGCACCAGCATGGGTGACCTCGCCCGCGAGCTCGGCTTCACCAAGTCCGCCATCTACCACCACGTCCCGAGCAAGACCCACCTGCTGTCCCTCGCCCTCGACGAGGCCCTGGACGGGCTCACCCAGGTCATCGAGGAGGCGAGCAGCGACGCTGCCGGCCGCACGGCATACGAACGGCTGCGTCAGGCGGTGCACAAGAGCGTCGAGGTGCTGGTCGAGCACCAGCCGGCCGTCACGCTCCTGCTGCGCGTGCGCGGCAACAGCGAGGTGGAGCTTGCCGCGCTCGGCCGCCGCCGTGAGATCGACGCGCGCCTTGCCGCGCTGGTCAAGGAAGCCATCGACGAGGGTTCGCTGCGCACCGACGTGGCTCCGGCGCTGGTCAGCCGGCTGCTCTTCGGCATGGTGAACTCGCTGGTCGAGTGGCACCGCGCTGGTGGCGGGGTCGATGGGGCGCAGCTGTCCGAGGCGATCACGACCATCGCCTTCGACGGCTTGGCGATCAGGCCGCCTCACCAGTCGTAGAAGCCGCGCCCGCTCTTGCGACCCAGCTCGCCCGCCGCCACCTTGTCGCGCAGGAGCTGAGGAGGTTCGAACCGGGGCCCGAGCTCGCGCGCCAGGTGTTCGGCGATGGCCAGCCGGACGTCGAGGCCGACGATGTCGGTGGTCCTGAGCGGTCCGACGGGGTGCCGGTAACCCAGCGTCATCGCGGTGTCGATGTCCTCGGCGGACGCCACGCCCTCCTGCACCATCCGCATCGCCTCGAGCGCGATGGCCACCCCGAGGCGACTGCTCGCGAAGCCCGGTGAGTCCTTGACCGTGATCGCCGTCTTGCCCAGCGCCGCCACCCAACCGCGAGCCTGCTCCACGAGGGCGTATGCCGTGTGCTCGCCGACCACGACCTCGACCAGGTCGCTGGCGGGGACGGGGTTGAAGAAGTGCAGGCCGATGAACCGCTCGGGCGCCCGCAGCCCCGAGGCGATGGTGTCGATCGACAGCGAGCTCGTGTTGGTGGCCAGGACCGCTTCGGGTGCGACCCGCTCGACCCGCTGGAAGACGGCCAGCTTGAGGGCGGCGTCCTCCGGGACGGCCTCGACGACCAGCTCGACGTCGCCGAGGTGAGCGGTGTCGCTGGTGGCGGTGAGGCGCGCCGCGGCTGCGTCGACGTCAGCGAGCAGGCCACGTTCGGCGGCCTTGCCCAGACTGGTGACGACCCGCTCCCGCGCGGCCTGGGCCGTCGGCTCGTCGCTCTCGACGACCACGACCGTGCAGCCCGCCGCGAGGAAGGTGTGCGCGATCCCGGCGCCCATGCGGCCGCCGCCGTAGACGCCGACACGCGTCGGCAGCGAGCCTTCGTGGCTCGTCATGGGCGCTCGAGGAGCAGGGCGCTGCCCTGGCCGACGCCGACGCACATGGTGGCCAGGCCTCGCCGGGCGTTCGCCCGCTCGAGTCTGCCCAGCAGGGTGACGACGATGCGGGTGCCGGAGCAGCCGAGCGGGTGGCCGAGGGCGATCGCGCCGCCGTCGGCGTTGACCAGGTCCTCGTGCAGCCCGAGGTCGCGGATGCAGGCGAGGGACTGGGAGGCGAAGGCCTCGTTGAGCTCGACGGCCTCGAGGTCCTCGACGGTCCAGCCAGCGCGGTTCAGGGCCTTGCGCGTCGCGGGGACGGGGCCGATGCCCATGATCTCGGGAGCCACTCCGGCGCTCGCGGCAGCGACGATCCGCGCTCGCGGGGTGAGGCCGTGCTCGGCGATGAACCGCTCGCTCGCCACCACCACCGCGGCTGCACCGTCGTTGAGGCCACTGGAGTTTCCGGCCGTCACCAGCCCGTGGGGACCGTGCAAGGGGCGCAGGGCGGCGAGGCGCTCGAGGCTCGTGTCGGCCCGAGGTCCCTCGTCGGTCGTGAACTCGCCGTCACGCAGTGGCACGGCGACGGTCTCGGCCTCGAAGCGGCCGTTCTTGATCGCGTCGAGCGCACGCTCGTGCGACCGAAGGGCAAAGGCGTCGAGCTCCTCACGCGTCAGGTTCCACTGCTGCGCAACGCGTTCGGCGGTCTGCGGCATGGTCAACGTCGTGTCGGCGTCGAACCGCGGGTTGGTGAAGCGCCACCCGATCGAGGTGTCGAAGGTCGCGCCGGGTCGGGCGAACGCCTTCGTGGGCTTCTCGGTGACCCAGGGTGCCCGGGTCATCGACTCGACGCCGCCGGCCACGACGAGGTCGGCGTCGCCCGCGGCGATCATCTGGCGCGCAGTGGCGATGGCGGTCAGGCCCGAGGCGCAGAGCCGGTTGACGGTGAAGCCCGGCACCGACTGGGGGAGCCCCGCGAGCAGGACCGCCATCCGTGCGACGTTGCGGTTGTCCTCACCGGCTTGGTTGGCCGCGCCGAACACCACCTCGTCGATGAGCTCCGGGTCGACACCGGCGCGCGTGACGGCTTCGCGGACCACGAGGGCCGCGAGGTCGTCGGCGCGCACGGAAGCCAGCCCACCGGCATACCGGCCGATGGGGGTGCGCACGCCGTCCACGATGAAGGCTTCGGTCACGCTCTGCTCCTTGGTTCTGGGGGACGGTCAGGCGTCGAAGTCGACGGTCACGGTGTCGCTGACAGGGTAGGACTGGCACGTGAGGACGAAGCCCTCGGCGACCTCTGCCTTCTCCAGGGCGTAGTTGCGCCGCATGTCGACGTCGCCCTCGCGGACCAGGGCCCGACAGGTGCCGCAGACGCCGCCCTTGCAGGCGAATGGCAGGTCGGTGCGGGAGGCCTGGGCGGCGTCGAGGATCGACTGGCTCCGTGGCATGGGCGTGGTCGAGCTGAGCCCGTCGAGCACGACGGTGACGTCGCTGGTCTCTCCCTCGACGACGGCGTCGGCACGGTGGAGCTCCGGTGGGGGCTCGTCGACGTAGAAGAGCTCGAAGTGCACGCGGTCCTCGGCGACGCCGACCTCGGCGAGCACCTCGCGGGCGGCACCGATCATGGCGAACGGCCCGCAGAGCCACACGTCGTCGATGTCGTCCACCGGCACCAGCACGGCGAGCAGCCTGCGCAGCCGGTCGGCGTCGATGCGGCCGGAGAACAGCTCGACGTCGCGGGGTTCGCGGGAGAGCACGTGGATGAGCTGAAGCCTTGCGCCGTAACGGTTCTTGAGGTCGGCGAGCTCCTCGGCGAACATCACCGAGCCGGTGGTGCGGTTGCCGTAGATCAGGGTGACCTCGGCCGCCGGGTTGCTCAGCATGGTGCTGGCGATCGACAGCATCGGCGTGATGCCCGAACCGGCAGCGATGCACAGGTGACGTCCGCCGGTGGCAGGGTCGGCCCGGAAGCTCCCCGACGGTGTCTGCACCTCGATCTCGGTCCCTGGCCGCACCTCGCGGACCAGCCAGCGCGAGAAAAGCCCGTCGGGGATCTCGCGCACGCCGATGCGCGGGCGCTCGCCGACGGCGGCGCAGATCGAGTAGGTGCGGCGGTGCTCCTGCCCGTCGATGGTGCGCCGCAGCGTCAGCGACTGCCCCGCGACGAAGTCGTATGCCGCGGCAAGCTCGGCCGGGACGTCGAAGCTCACCGCCACGGCATCGTCAGTCAGCTGCTCGACGGAGTGGACGGTCAGGGTGTGGAAGGTGGGCGCGGTGCGCTTGGTCTTCGGGAGCAGCAACGAGCCGGTGGCGGCGGTCACTCAGATCTCCTTCACGTGCTCGAACGGCTCGAGGCAGGTCGAGCACCGGTACAGCGCCTTGCAGGCCGTCGGCCCGAACTCGGAGGTCAGCTCGACGGCGCCGGATCCGCACTGGGGGCAGTGGAGCGCGCGTCGGATCGGCTTGAGGGACAAGGCGATCGGTCCAGAGCGGGCCGGCACGGGGCCGGGGGCTGACAGGCCGTGGTCGACGAGCGCCTGCCGGCCACGATCGGTGATCCAGTCGCTCGACCAGGCGGGGGAGAGGGACACCCGGATCGTCACGTCCGCAAAGCCGGACTCACGGAGCACGCGGACGAGGTCGTCACGCATGGTGGCCATCGCGGGGCACCCGGTGTAGGTCGGCGTGATCGCCACCGTCACGGCTCCGGTGTCCGACACCTCGACGGAGCGCAGTACCCCGAGGTCATCGAGGGTCAGCATCGGCATCTCGGGGTCGGTCACGGTGCGGGCCACGGCGTGCGCGCGCTTCCGCAGCTCCCGGTTCGATGCAGACGCGCCTAGATCGCCGGGCGCGTCCAGGTCGAACCGCCGAGAGGTCTGGGTGGTCGATGTCATGGTCACCACTGACCCATCGGGTGGGCTCGGGCGACGACCTGCATCTCGCCGACGATCCGGCTCAGGGCCTCGGTGTGCATGCCGTCGCGCCCCTGTCGGCCCTGGACCGCTGCGAGCGGCGCCCTGGTCGGCTGCTCGATGCCGCTGAGGGCGAACACCTGCGCGAGGACGACGGCCACGTCGTCGGCGACCGTCGCCGGGTCGACGCCGACGCCGGCGGCCGCAACCCGCGCCTCGACGTCGTGCGTCCGGAACAGCTCTGCGTGCAGCGGCCACACCGCGTCGAGGGCGTCCTCGAGCCGCCGCCGGGACTCCTGCGTGCCACGCGCCAGCGTGAGGAACCAGCGCCCGGCGTAGTCGCGGTGGTAGGTCAGCTCCTTGACGCCCTTGGCCGCGACCGCTGCAAGCACGTGGTCGCGGCTGTCGACGAGCTGCTCGAAGATCGCGATGCGCGCGCTGGAGTGCAGCAGCAGCTTGACGATCGTCACGGCGAAGTCGCCGTTGTCGAGCTCGACGAGGCGCACGTTGCGGAACTGCCCCGCGTCGCGGAAGAAGGCCAAGGCGTCCTCGGGCGGGACAGGCGACCCGTCGGGCAGCGTGGGCACGAGCGAGGGGTCGGCCGCGGCCGCGCGGGCGAGGAGCAGCCGGGCCTGGCCGAGCAGGTCGAGCGCGATGTTGGACAGCGCGATGTCGTCCTCGAGGTCGGGCGCGCGGCTGCACCACTCGGAGAGCCGCTGCGAGGCGATCAGCGCATCGTCGGCGAGCATCACGCAGTAGGCACCGAGGTCCGCGGCCTCCACGCCGTCGGGCATCGTCGTGTCGACCCCGGCGAGCGGGTCCTCGAAGTCGGTGCCGAACGCCCAGTGCGACGGGTCGCCCCCGAGGAGACCGTCGTAGACCGACCCGTGAGCGTCGTTGGGGTCGGGCGCCGGGTGGGACGGCTGGTGGACGACGTCGTCGGCCACCGACTGGAGGGCGTCGAGCCCGTCGGGCAGCGCGCTCTCGGGCGACACGTTGTGGTCAGGCATGGGTCAGCAGCTCACATGTGGGGGACGTTGTCGGGGATCTCGTAGAACGTCGGGTGCCGGTAGACCTTGTCGCCGCTCGGAGCGAACATCGGGTCCTTCTCGTCCGGGCTCGAGGCGGCGATGTCCTGCGACTTCACGACCCAGATGCTCACACCCTCGTTGCGACGGGTGTAGACGTCGCGGGCGTGCCGCAGCGCCATCTGGTCGTCGGCCGCGTGCAGCGACCCCACGTGGACGTGGTTCAGCCCGCGCTTCCCGCGGACGAAGACCTCGTACAGCGGCCACTCGGCGCGCACCCGCTCGTCGGGGGACAGTGCGTCGCTCATGCCGTGCCTTCCTCGGAAAGCTGCTGAGCGGCATACGCGGTCGCTGCCTCGCGGACCCAGGCGCCGTCCTCGTGCGCGGCCCGTCGGTGGGCGATGCGCTGGGTGTTGCACGGGCCGTTGCCCTTGACGACCTGCATGAACTCGTCCCAGTCCGGCTGGCCGAAGTCGTGGGCCTGGCGCCCTTCGTTCCAGCGCAGCTCGGGGTCGGGGAAGGTCACGCCGAGCACCTTCGCCTGCGGCACGGACATGTCGACGAACCGCTGGCGCAGGTCGTCGTTGGTGTTCCGCTTGATGCCCCACGCCATCGACTGGGCCGAGTTGGGGGACTCGTCGTCGGGCGGGCCGAACATCATCAGCGCCGGCCACCAGAACCGGTTGACCGACTCCTGCACCATCGCGCGTTGTTCGTCGGTGCCGCGCATCATCGTCATGAGCAGCTCGAAGCCCTGCCGCTGGTGGAAGGACTCCTCCTTGCAGATGCGGATCATCGCGCGGCCGTAGGGCCCGAACGACGTCCGGCACAGCGGCACCTGGTTGCAGATCGCGGCGCCGTCGACGAGCCACCCGATGGTGCCGACGTCGGCGTAGGACAGGGTCGGGTAGTTGAAGATCGAGGAGTACTTCTGGCGGCCCTCGATGAGCATCTCGGTGAGCTGGCCGCGGCTGACGCCGAGCGTCTCGCAAGCCGAGTAGAGGTAGAGCCCGTGGCCGGCCTCGTCCTGGACCTTGGCGAGCAGGATCGCCTTGCGGCGCAGCGAGGGCGCGCGGCCGATCCAGTTGCCCTCCGGCTGCATGCCGATGATCTCGGAGTGCGCGTGCTGGGCGACCTGGCGGATGAGCGTCTTGCGGTATCCCTCGGGCATCCAGTCGCGGGGTTCGATGCGGTCGTTGTGGCTGATCGTCGCCTCGAACCCGGCCAGGAGGTCGGCCTCGCCACCCGGCGTGGCCGGGGCAGTGGTGGTGTCCGTCATGCAACCCTCCGCGGTGGGGCCAATAACTGACCGAACGGTCTGTAATAGTGTCTCAGGTGCCGTCGGGTGTTGGCAAGCAAGCAGGTGGCAACCACGGTATGCCGCGTGCCGACGCATCGCATTACTCGCGCGTCACCCGTGATCGGTGGCAGGCTCGGCACCGTTCCGCAGTCCGTCGTCGCTGGGAGGCCCACCCGATGTTCTCGCGCATCGCCATCGTCAACCGCGGCGAGGCCGCCATGCGGCTCATCCACGCGGTGCGCGACCTCAACGCGCAGGCGGGGGCTGACGGGCACCGCATCGAGACCATCGCCCTGCACACCGAGGGCGAGAAGCGGGCCATGTTCGTCCGCGAGGCCGACCACGCCTACAACCTCGGACCGGCAGCCAACCGCCCCTACCTCGACTACGCCGTCCTCGAGAAGGCGCTGGCCGAGACCCGAGCGGATGCCGCCTGGGTCGGCTGGGGCTTCGTCGCCGAGGACCCGAACTTCGCCGAGGTCTGCGCCGGGATCGGCGTCACCTTCATCGGCCCGAGTCCCGAGGCGATGCGCAAGCTCGGGGACAAGATCGGCTCCAAGATCATCGCCGAGGAGGTCGGCGTCCCGGTGGCCCCGTGGAGCGGCGGCGGCGTCGACACCCTGGAGGACGCGAAGGCGGCGGCCGCCCGGATCGGCTACCCCCTCATGCTCAAGGCGACCGCCGGCGGTGGCGGACGGGGCATCCGAATGGTCGCCTCCGACGCCGACCTCACCGACGCCTACGAGCGCACGCGCGACGAGGCCCAGCGCGCGTTCGGCTCCGGCGTCGTGTTCCTCGAACGGCTGGTGACCGGCGCCCGCCACGTCGAGGTGCAGGTCATCGCCGACGGGCAGGGCACCGCCTGGGCCATCGGCGTCCGCGACTGCTCTGTGCAGCGACGCAACCAGAAGGTCATCGAGGAGTCCGCGTCGCCCGTCCTCGCCCCCGAGCAGGTGGCAGAGGTGAAGGCCAGTGCCGAGCGCCTCGCCGTCGCAGTGGGGTATGCCGGGGCCGGCACGGTCGAGTTCCTCTACCACCCGGGCGACAAGTTCTTTGCCTTCCTCGAGGTCAACACCCGCCTCCAGGTCGAGCACCCGATCACCGAGGTCACCACCGACACCGACCTGGTCAAGCTCCAGATCCACGTGGCCGCCGGCGGCCGGCTCGAGGGTGAGCGCCCGCGCGAAGAGGGCCACGCCGTGGAGGCGCGCCTCAACGCCGAGGACCCCGACCGTGACTTCGCCCCGTCGCCGGGTCGGATCGCCCTGCTGCAGCTCCCCAGCGGCCCCGGCATCCGGGTGGACACCGGTGTGGGAGAAGGGGACTCGATCCCCGCCGACTTCGACTCGATGATCGCCAAGATCATCGCGGTCGGGCGTGACCGTGACGAGGCGTTGGCCCGGTTGCGTCGCGCCATGGGCGAGACCACTGTCGTCATCGAGGGGGGTTCGACCAACAAGAGCTTCATCCTCGACCTGCTCGACCAGCCGGAGATCATCGACGGCAGCGCCGACACGGGATGGATCGACCGGGTCCGGGCCGAGGGCCGGCTGGTCTCGCACCGCCACTCGGGCGTGGCCCTCGTCGCCGCGGGTATCGAGGGCTACGAGGACGAGGAGGAGGTCGAGCGCACCCGCCTGCTCGAGACCTCCCGGGGTGGGCGGCCCCAGGTGCAGCACCGCACCGGACGGGCCATCGACCTCAAGCTGCGCGGCACGGCCTACAAGGTCACGGTGTGGCGGATCGGGCCGCACAAGTTCCGTGTGGCCCTCGCCGCCGGCGCCGTCGAGCAGACCGTCGATGCCGACCTCGACCGTCTCGACGAGTACACCAGCCGCCTCACGATCTCCGGGCGCACGCATCGACTCATCACCGCCACCCATGGCCCGGTCCAGCTCGTGGAGGTCGACGGGGTCACGCACCGCGTCAGCCGGGACGAGGGCGGCGTGCTGCGCTCGCCGGCTCCGGCGCTCGTCGTCGCCACCCCTGTCGCCGTCGGCGCCGAGGTCGCGGCAGGCGCGCCGGTGCTCGTGCTCGAGTCGATGAAGATGGAGACCGTCCTGCCCGCGCCGTTCGCCGGCCGGGTCAAGGAGCTCCTGGTGTCGGCGGGCAGCCAGGTCGAGACCGGCACGCCCCTGGTCCGGCTGGAACCGGTGGGTGACGCTGACGAGGCGGCCGAGGCCGGCGACGCCGACGAGGCCGTGGACCTCGACCTGCCCGAAGACTCCACCACGGGCGACGGTGCTGCCGCCTCCGCGGATCACGCCCGGTCCGCCCTGGCCGCGATGCTCCTCGGTTACGACCTCGACCAGCGCGACGAGGGCAGCACCCTGGCGACCTACCTCGCCGCCCGCGACGAGCTGACTGCGCAGGGTGTTTCGCAGGTCTGTGCCGAGGTCGCCGTGCTCGAGGTGTTCGCCGACTTCGCCGAGCTGAGCCGCAACCGGCCGGCCGGCGAGGAGACCCATGTCGAGAACCGGGTGCACAGCCCCCGCGAGCACTTCCACACCTACCTCCAGAGCCTCGACCCCGATCGCGGGGCGCTGCCCGAGCAGTTCCGCGCCAAGCTGTCGAACGTCGTGCGGCACTACGGCATCGACAGCCTGGACCGCACCGCCGAGCTGGAGCAGGCGGTCTTCCGGGTCTTCCTCTCGCAGCAGCGGTCAGCCCCTGATGTCGCGCTCGCGACGTCACTGCTGCAGCGCTGGATGGTCGAGCCCTGTCCCGAAGCCCCTCTCGACAGTGCCGCCCGAGAGGTCCTCGACCGGCTCGTCGTCGCGACCCAGCTGCGCTTCCCGGTCGTTGGCGACCTCGCCCGCAGCGTGCGGTTCCGCTGGTTCGACCAGCCCCTGGTCGACGCCGACCGGGCCAGCATCCTCGGTGGCGTCAGCGACGAGCTGACCGCCCTGGAGGCAATGCCCGAGAGCGAGGAGCGCGCCCGTCGGATCGACGCCCTCGCCGCCATCCCCGAGCAGATCGTGCAGTTCCTCGCGGAGCGGCTGGACCGGGGCGTGCCTCGGCGCGAGCCGATGCTGGCCGTCCTCATCAAGCGTCACTACCGCGACCACGACCTGACCGCTCTGCGCGAGATCTCAGTTGGCACAAGGCCTTTCGCGATCGCCGACTACACGCTCGACGGTCGGCCCACGCACCTGGTCACCAGTGTCGGCCGGGTCGACGAGCTCACGGCTGACGGCGAGCTCGCCGAGGCCGTGTCGGCCCAGCTCGACGAGAGCGCCGCGGGCTCCGACGGCGTGGTCGACCTCTACCTGTCGTGGCCCGACGAGCCGGAGTCGCCCGAGGACGCCTCCGACCGCCTGGGTGACTTCCTCGCCGGTATGCCGTTCGCGCAGCGGGTGCGCCGCGTGGCCGTCGCCGTCTGCCCCGGTGCCGGACGACCGGTGGCGTACTTCACCTTCCGTCCCGACGGCGAGGGCGCCATGGTCGAGGACCGGCTCGTGCGCGGGGTGCACCCCATGGTCGGGCGGCGCCTCAACCTCTGGCGGCTTCGCGACTTCGACGTGACCCGTCTCGAAGCCCCCGAGGACGTCCTGCTCTACCTGTGCACCGCCCCGGGCAACGAGGCCGACCAGCGCCTCGTCGCGCTGGCACAGGTCCGTCAGCTCGTCGTCGTCCGCGACGAGCAGGGCCGGGTGACGGCCCTGCCCCACGCCGAGCGCGCCATCGCCAACTGCCTCGAGGCCATCCGCCGGGCGCGGTCGGCTCGTGGAGCGGCCGGTGCCCGGCTCGACATGAACCACGTGTGGGTCCACATCTGGCCACCCATCGAGGCGGACCTCAACCAGCTGACCGCCCTCCAGGCCCGGATCGCCCCGTTGACCGCCGGTGCAGGCATCGAGGAGGTCCTGGTCCAGGGCCGGATCGCGACGCCCGACGGTGCCAGCGCGCCTCTCGCGGCACGGTTCCACTACCAGCCCGGGTCGGGCGTCGTGACCTCCGTCGAGGAGCCGCCGACCACCCGCCTCAAGCCGCTGGACGACTACGCGCAGAAGGTCGTGCGTGCCCGTCGTCGTGGGGTCGTCTACCCCTACGAGCTGCAGGCCATGATCGCCGGACCCGGTGGGACCGCCACCGAGTACGACCTGGACGACGCCGGAGTGCTCGTCCCCGTCGACCGGCCCTACGGCCTCAACAAGGCGGGCATCATCGCGGGTGTCATCACCACGCCCACCGAGCGCTATCCCGAGGGAATGACCCGGGTGCTGCTCTGCGGCGACCCGCTCAAGGCCCTCGGTGCAGTCTCCGAGGCCGAGTGCGCGCGTGTCATCGCGGCCCTCGACCTGGCCGAGCGGATGGAGGTGCCGGTCGAGTGGTTCGCCCTGTCCGCCGGCGCCAGGATCTCGATGGACTCCGGCACGGAGAACATGGACTGGGTCGCCAAGGCCCTCAAGCGGATCATCGAGTTCACCCAGGACGGTGGCGAGATCAACATCGTCGTCGCCGGGATCAACGTCGGCGCCCAGCCCTACTGGAACGCCGAGGCGACGATGCTCATGCACACCAAGGGCATCCTCGTGATGACCCCGGACAGCGCCATGGTGCTGACCGGCAAGCAGTCGCTCGACTTCTCCGGCGGGGTGTCGGCCGAGGACAACTTCGGCATCGGCGGCTACGACCGGGTCATGGGGCCGAACGGCCAGGCGCAGTACTGGGCGCGCGACCTCGCCGGCGCCTACGGCGTCCTGATGGCCCACTACGACCACACCTACGTGCACCCGGGTGAGGCCGGGCCACGTCGCGCGAAGTCCAGCGACGACGTCGCCCGGGACGTCACGGCATACCCGCACGTCATGCCGGACTCCGGCTTCACGACGGTGGGCGACATCTTCTCGGCGGCCACGAACCCGGACCGCAAGAAGGCCTTCGACATCCGCATCCTGATGGCGGCGGTGGCCGACCAGGACCACGCGACGCTCGAGCGCTGGGCCGGCATGGCCGACGCAGAGACCTCGGTCGTGCAGGACGCCCACCTTGGCGGGATCCCCGTCTGCCTCATCGGCATCGAGTCCAAAACCGTTGCGCGACGGGGCTTCCCGCCCACCGACGGACCCGACACCTACACCGCGGGCACCCTCTTCCCGCGCTCGTCCAAGAAGACCGCGCGGGCGATCAACGCCGCGAGCGGCAACCGTCCCGTCGTCGTGCTCGCCAACCTGTCCGGCTTCGACGGGTCGCCCGAGTCGATGCGCAGCCTGCAGCTCGAGTACGGCGCGGAGATCGGCCGGGCCATCGTCAACTTCGAGGGTCCGATCGTGTTCTGCGTCGTGAGCCGCTACCACGGTGGGGCGTTCGTCGTGTTCTCCAAGGCGCTCAACCCGAACATGACCGTCCTGGCCGTCGAAGGGTCGTTCGCGTCGGTCATCGGCGGCGCGCCCGCAGCAGCCGTCGTCTTCTCCCGCGACGTCGACGCCCGCACCGCAGCGGACCCGCGGGTCAAGGACCTCGAGGCACGGCTCGGCGAGGCATGGGGCGCCGAGCGCGCCCGACTGTCCACCGAGCTCGCCGAGCTGCGCACCGCGGTGCGCAGCGAGAAGCTCGGCGAGGTCGCCTCGGAGTTCGACGGCGTGCACAGCATCCACCGCGCCGTCAGCGTGGGATCGGTCGATGCCGTCATCGACCCGCACGAGCTGCGGCCCCGCATCATCGCCGCGATCGAGGCAGGGCTGGCGCGCAGCAGCTGACCGGCCTGACGCATGCCGCGACCCGGCTGTGGGTACGAGACGGGTGAACACCCCTCTAACCGCAGGAGGAACGATGAGTGAGCAGAACCGTGACCTCGCGTCGATGGACGAGGGTGACGTCGACCGCCACCGGGTCGTGCAGTCGGTGATCCAGGAGGTGATCGACGCACTCGCCCCTGGTGCGGAGGGCCGCGACCCGCTCGACGTGCAGGCCGACCTGACCGCCGGTCTCGCCGCGAGGGGGATCGGGGAGCAGCCGCCACGCTGGGTCGAGACCGTCGCGGAGCGACTCTCCGTCGGTCACCGCTACGTCGAGGACGTACGCCAGGCCGAGCCCCCCGTCTGACGTGCGCCCGCGCCCTCCGGCGCTCCGGTGCGGTCCCGTGGCAGTCTGGCCGGGTGAAACCCGCAGGGCTGCTCCTCGCTGCCGGGGGAGGCCGCCGCATGGGCACCCCCAAGGCGGTGCTCGGGGACCCCACCGGTGGCACGTTCGTCGAGCGGGGCGTTCGGGTGCTGCGCGACGGAGGCTGCGCGCCGGTCGTCGTCGTGGTGGGCGCGGAGGGCGAGCGCGCGGAAGCACTGGCGACCGCGGCGGGAGCGGACCTGGTCGTCGAGGCCGCCGACTGGGCACAGGGCCAGAGTGCCTCGCTGCGCCGCGGCATCGACGCCCTCCACTCCACGGACGCCGAGGTGGCCTGCGTCCTGCTCGTCGACCTCCCCGACGTGGGCGCCGACGTCGTCGCGACGGTGCTCACCGCCGCAGGTGACGCGCCGAGCGCCCTGGCGCGCGCGGCATACCGAGGAGTGCCCGGGCACCCGGTGGTGATCGGGCGCGACCACTGGACCGCGATCGCCGACACCGCCACGGGCGACCACGGCGCCCGTGACTACCTCGCCACCCACCCCCACGCGGTCGTCGAGGTCGGTCACCTCGCGTCGGGGCACGACGTCGACACCCCTGACGACCTGTGACCGGGGTTGCCCCTTCAATTAGTCGCCAGCATGGGTGATGCTGTGGACATGGAGCCACGCGAGGCCTTTGAGTCCGCGGGGGAGCTGACGCAGGGGCTTGCCGACACGGGATACCTCGCCGACGACGCCCTCGCCACGGTTGCCTGGCTCGCGCTGCGACTCCAGCGCCCGCTGCTGCTCGAGGGCGAGCCCGGCACCGGCAAGACCGCGCTCGCGGAGGGCATCGCGGCAGCGCTCGACCTGCCGCTGATCCGGCTGCAGTGCTACGAGGGCATCGACGCGACCCAGGCGCTCTATGACTGGGACTTCCCCCGCCAGATCCTGCACCTGCGAGCCGTCGAGGCCGTGGCGGCGGGTGGGCAGGACCTGGCCGAGGTCGAGGCGCAGCTGTTCGACCAGCGGTTCCTCCTCGCCCGGCCGGTGCTGCGTGCCCTGCGCGAGTCGCCGGTCGTCCTGCTCGTGGACGAGATCGACCGGGCCGATGACGAGTTCGAGGCGTTCCTGCTCGAGGTGCTCTCGACGTGGCAGGTGACCATCCCCGAGCTGGGGACCGTGACGGCCGCGACGCCGCCGATCGTGGTCCTCACCTCCAACCGCACCCGCGAGCTCCACGATGCGCTCAAGCGTCGGTGCCTCTACCACTGGATCGACCACCCCAGCCTCGAGCGCGAACTGGAGATCGTGAGGACGCGCGCTCCGGAAGTCTCACAATCCCTTGCCGCGCAAGTGGTTTCGACTGTCCACCGGTTGCGCGATGAGCAAGACCTGATCAAGCCTCCCGGCGTCGCGGAGACCCTCGACTGGGCTCGCGCGCTGCAGGAGCTGGGTGCGTCCGACCTCGATTTCGACACCGCGTCGGCGAGCCTTGGCGTCGCCGTGAAGTACCGCGAGGACGCCGAGAAGGTCCGCGCGGCGCTCGACCGGATCCTGGCCCGATGACGGCCTCGCCGACGCCGGTCCCGCCGATGGCTGCCCCGTCGCCTGCCGCACCCGCTCACGCCGCGGACGAGATCCTCCTGGGCTTCGCCCGGGCGGTGAGGGCCGCGGGCGTCAACGTCACGGCCGACCGCGAGCGCACCTACCTCGACGCGGTGGCGGCCGTCGGGATGGACGACGAGTCCGGCGCCTACTGGGCCGGGCGCGCCACCCTGTGTGCCTCACCGGCCGACCTCGAGCGCTACGACCAGGTGTATGCCGCGTGGTTCGGCCTCGAGCGTGCCACGCGGCGCGCGCGGCGCGACACGTCCCACACCGTCGCCCACGCCCCCCTCGACGCGGGGCAGGGGCAGGGTGAGGACCCGGAGTCGCCACAGGACCTCGTGCGCGCGTCGGCCAGCGCCCTGGAGGTGCTCCGCCACCGCGACGTGGCCTCCCTCAGCAACGCCGACCGCGCGCGGCTCGCGGCCATGTTCGCGGCCCTGCGGCCACGCGCGCCGCGCCGTCCGGCCCACCGGCACACCCCGTCGCGGAGGGGCGGCGTCGATGCCCGCCGGACGCTGAGGGAACAGCTGAGACGGATGGGGGAGCCGGGCCCGATCGCGTGGCGGCACAAGGGAGCCCGCCCTCGCCGGGTGGTCCTGCTCGTGGATGTGTCCGGTTCGATGAGCGCCTACGCCGACGCCCTGCTGCGGCTGGCACACACCTACGCCGCCAGCGGTCTGCCGGTCGAGGTGTTCACCCTCGGCACGCGGCTGACGCACGTCACGCGCCCGCTCCGACAGCGCGACCCAGAGCGGGCGATCGTCGCCTGCGGTGCCTGCGTCCCCGACTGGTCGGGCGGCACCAGGCTGGCCGAGGGGATCGGAGCCTTCCTCGACAGGTGGGGGCGACGAGGGATGGCCCGGGGCGCGGTGGTCGTGCTCTTCAGCGACGGCTGGGAACGCGACGAGCCCGCGGCGCTCGGCGAGCAGATGCGCCGGCTGAGTGCGCTGGCCCACCGGGTCGTGTGGGTCAACCCGCATCGCGGCAAGCCGGGCTACGAGCCCGTCCAGCAGGGCATCGTCGCTGCGCTCCCGCACGTCGACGACTTCGTGGCAGGTCACTCGATGGCGACGTTCGAGGAGCTCGTGGAGGTGGTTGCGCGTGCGTGAGGTGCTCCCCGAGCTGCTCCGCTGGTGGCGGGCCGGTGCCACGGTCGGTGTGGGCACCGTGGTCGCCACGTGGCGCTCGGCGCCCCGCCCGGCGGGAGCCGCCATGCTCGTGGGCCCCGGGGGCGAGGCCGTCGGGTCGGTCAGCGGCGGGTGCGTCGAGGGCGCTGTCTACGAGCTCGCCGAGGGTGTGGTCGCCGACGGCGTGCCGGTCCTGCAGCGCTACGGCGTCACTGACGACGACGCGTATGCCGTGGGGCTGACCTGTGGAGGGATCCTCGACGTCTTCGTCGAGCAGGTGAGCCGCGAGACCTTCCCCGAGCTGGGAGCGGTGGCCGGGGACATCGAGGCGGGTCGCCCCGTCGCCGTGGCGACGGTCATCCAGCACCCCGACCCGGCGTGGCTCGGGCGCCGGCTGGTCGTCCGTCCGGAGTCCGATCCCCCTGGACCCGCGGGAGTCAACGGCGCCGCCGGGGACACGGGGACGCTGGGGTCGTCGCGAGCCGACGACGCGGTCACCGACGACGCGCGCGGCTTGCTGGCCTCCGGTCGCACCGAGACCCTCACCTACGGCCCGGACGGGGAGCGCCGCGGCGAGGGCATGCGGGTCTTCGTCTCCTCCTTCGCACCCAGGCCCCGGATGCTGGTCTTCGGAGCCATCGACTTCGCCGCGGCGGTGGCGCACCAGGGCCACTTCCTCGGCTACCAGGTCACGGTCTGTGACGCCCGACCGGTCTTCGCCACGGCGTCGCGGTTCCCGTCCGCCGACGAGGTCGTCGTGGACTGGCCGCACCGCTACCTCGCGGCGGAGCGGGACGCCGGCCGGATCGACGCCCGCACGGTGATCTGCGTGCTGACCCACGACCCGAAGTTCGACGTGCCGGTCCTCGAGCTCGCCCTGCGCCTGCCCGAGGTGGGCTACGTCGGGGCGATGGGATCGCGCCGCACCCACGACGACCGGATGGGACGGCTGCGGGAGGCCGGCCTCACGGAGGACGAGCTGGCCAGGCTCTCGAGCCCGGTCGGTCTCGACCTCGGGGCGCGCACTCCCGAGGAGACGGCCGTGAGCATCGCGGCGGAGATCATCGCGCTCCAGTGGGGAGGCCGAGGAGATCGGCTGGGCCACCGCGAGGGGCCGATCCACCACCATGCGACGGGGTTGGTGGGGGCATCCACCGGAATGGAGGAGGTCACCGGAAACCACCCGGATTGACCGTTGCCAGCACTTGTCCTGACGACAAGTATCCGAAGTGCGGCGGCGGCCGCGCCCAGCGTTTGTCACAGGTGTTCCGTCAGAGGTGTTTCGTCACAGAGAGGTGAGCGAATGACCCGCATCAGCGTCACGGTCGACGGAGTCGACTACTCGGACGAGGTGGAGCCGCGGACGCTCCTCGTCCACTACCTGAGGGAACAGCTGGGCAAGACCGGCACGGTGGTCGGGTGCGACACCAGCAACTGCGGGGCCTGCACCGTGCACCTCGACGGGCGCAGCGTGAAGTCGTGCAACGTGCTCGCGGTCCAGGCCGACGGCCACGACGTGACCACCATCGAGGGGCTTTCCACGAACGGCGAGCTGCACCCGATGCAGGAGGCGTTCCACCAGTGCCACGCGCTGCAGTGCGGCTACTGCACCCCCGGGATGATCATGCAGGCCATCGACGTGCTCAACGAGAACCCGAACGCCACCGAGCAGGAGATCCGGGTCGGGCTCGAGGGCAACCTGTGCCGCTGCACGGGCTACGTCAACATCGTCAAGGCGGTGCAGCAGGCCGCGGGGGCCTCCGCCGCTGGGGGCTCGGGCCCGGACGGAGGCCAGGCATGACCGCCGTCGAGACGCGTCCGGCCGCCGAGATCGGCAGCCGGCGCCTGCGCAAGGAGGACCAGCGCCTCATCACCGGTCGCACCCGCTGGACCGACAACATCGTCCTGCCGGGCATGCTCCACGCCGCCATGGTCCGCAGCCCCCACGCCCACGCCATGATCAGGGGCATCGACACGGCAGCGGCCCGCAAGGCTCCCGGGGTGATGGCGGTCGTCACCGGAGCGGACGTCAAGGACGGTCAGGGCGCCGTGGCCAACGCGTGGCCCATCACCACCGACCAGAAGGCGCCCGCCCACCTGCCGATCGTGGTCGACCACGTCGCCTGCGCCGGCGAGATCGTGGCCGTCGTCGTGGCACGCACCGCGGCCCAGGCCCGCGACGCCGCGGAGCTCGTGGACGTTGACTACGACGAGCTCCCAGCGGTACTCGACGCCAAGGAGGCGGTCGAGGACGCGGTGCTCGCCCACCCGGACCTCGGCACCAACAAGTCGGCACTGTGGCGGCTCGACTCCGCCGACCAGGGCAGTGGCACCTCCGTCGACGACGAGATCGCCAAGGCTCGCGCCGACGGCATCGTCATCGAGCGGGAGATCCGCCAGCAACGACTGATCCCGGCCTTCATGGAGCCCCGGTCGACCGTGGTCGACCCCACGGGTGAACAGATCACGGTGTGGACCTCGACCCAGGTCCCGCACATCCTGCGGTTCCTCATCGCTGCCACGACCGGCATACCGGAGTCGAAGGTGAGGGTCATCGCACCCGACGTCGGCGGCGGGTTCGGCGGCAAGCTGCAGACGACGGCCGAGGAGTTCGCGACGCTGGCCGCCGCCCGCCACGTCGGCAAGCCCGTCAAGTACACCGAGACCCGGTCGGAGTCGCTCGTCTCCGGCCACCACGGCCGCGACCAGTACCAGACGCTCACCCTCGCGGCGACCAAGGACGGCACGGTCACGGCCCTGAAGGTCGACCTCATCGCCAACCTCGGCGCGTACGTCGGTCTGGTCGGAGGCGGTGTCCCCGTGCTCGGCGCGTGGATGTACAACGCCATCTACAAGTTCCGTGCCTACCGGTTCACGGTGCAGACGGTGCTCACCAACACCACCTGGGTGGACGCCTACCGCGGCGCCGGCCGTCCCGAGGCCACCTACGCCATCGAACGGCTGATGGACGACCTGGCGGCGGAGGTGGGGGTCGACCCCCTGCAGATCCGCGAGCAGAACTGGATCAAGAGCGACGAGTTCCCGTTCACCTCGGTGGCGGGCATGACGTACGACTCGGGCAACTACGAGGCAGCGACGGCCCGCGCCGTCGAGCTCTTCGACTACGAAGGGCTGCGGCGTGAGCAGCGCGAACGCCGGGAGCGCAAGGACCCGGTCCAGCTCGGGATCGGCGTCTCCACCTTCACCGAGATGTGCGGCCTCGCACCCTCACGGATCCTCGGCGCCCTCAACTACGGCGCCGGCGGGTGGGAGCACGCCTCGATCCGGATGCTGGCGACCGGCAAGGTCGAGGTCATCACCGGCACCTCACCCCACGGCCAGGGCCACGAGACGGCGTGGAGCCAGATCGCGGCGGATCGCCTCGGGGTGCCCTTCGAGGACATCGAGGTGCTGCACGGCGACACCCAGATTTCACCCCGTGGGCTCGACACCTACGGCTCGCGGTCGCTCGTCGTGGGCGGCGAGGCGGTCGTGCGTGCCGCCGACAAGGTCGTCGAGAAGGCCAAGGTCGTCGCCGCCCACCTGTTGGAGGCGAGCGTCGACGACCTGGAGTTCTCCTCGGGCCGGTTCACCGTCCGCGGCACGGACAACGGCATCGGCATCACGGAGGTGGCGACCGCCCAGTTCACGTCGCACAACCTGCCGCCCGGTGTCGAGTCCGGCATCGACGCCGACGCCACCTTCGACCCCGACGACTTCTCGTTCCCCCACGGCACGCACCTGTGCGCCATGGAGGTCGACACCGAGACCGGCCAGGTCACCATGCGCAAGTACGTCAGCGTCGACGACGTCGGGCAGATCATCAACCCGCTCATCGTCGAGGGCCAGGTGCACGGTGGCGTGCTCCAAGGCATCGCGCAAGCGCTGTGGGAGGAGGCCGTCTTCGACGACCAGGGGACCTTGGTCACGGGGTCGTTCGTCGACTACACCCTCCCGACGGCCGCCGACACGATCAGCTTCGTCTCGGAGAACACCACCTCCCCGTCGACGACGAACACGCTCGGCACCAAGGGTGTCGGCGAGGCGGGCTGCATCGCCTCCACACCCGCAGTCGTCAATGCCATCGTCGATGCGCTGCGACCGTTGGGCATCAGCGACATCCAGATGCCGTGCACCCCGGAGCGCGTTTGGAGGGCCATCCAGTCGGCCGGATCCAACCAGTCCGAGGCCACCACGGACCAGGCGCAGCCGCACTTTGACGCGGATGCGCCCAACCAGGACGCCGGCCCGACCGGTGCCTCGACGAACGGAGCAGACCAGTGATCCCCGCATCGTTCGACTACGTGGCACCCACGTCCGTGGCCGACGCCCTGGCGGCCCTCGCCGAGGCCGGCGACGACGCCAAGGTGCTGGCCGGTGGCCAGAGCCTCCTGCCCATCCTTCGGATGCGCCTCAACGCCCCGGAGAAGGTCATCGACCTCGGCCGGATCGAGGAGCTCAAGGGGGTCACCGAGGACGGTGACCACCTCGTCATCGGTGCCATGACCACGTATGCCGACGTGCTGGCGAGCGATCTCGTCCGCCAGCACGCGGGGCTGCTCACCGACGCCATCGCCGAGGTGGCCGACCCGCAGATCCGCCACCGGGGCACGGTCGGCGGAGCGCTCGTCCACGCCGACCCGGCTGGTGACGTGGGTGCTCCGGCGCTCGCGCTCGACACCGAGTTCGTCATCGCCGGCAGTGGCGGCGAACGCACCGTGGCCGCCGGCGACTTCTTCCAGGACCTGTTCGAGACGGCCGTGGGGGAGGGCGAGCTGCTCACCGCCATCCGGATCCCCAAGCACACCGGGTGGGGCCACCGCTACGAGAAGTTCGTGCGGGTGTCGCACCAGTGGTCCATCGTCGCCGTGGCGGCGACGGTGCGCGTCGACGGCGGCACGATCGCCGAGGCGCGCATCGGACTGACCAACATGGGGTCCACGCCGCTGCGCGCCACGACGGTGGAGCAGGCGTTGGTGGGCAAGGCGGCCACCGACGAGGCGGTTCGGGACGCGTGCGCCGCCGCTGCCGACGGCACCAACCCGCCGTCCGACCTCAACGGCGACAGCGACTACCGCAAGCACCTCGCGACGGTGCTCACCCGACGGGCCGTCCTGTCGGCAGCGGGAGGCTGAGCCCGTGGAGCTGAGCCACTCCTTCACCGTGCCTGCCACGGTCGACCGGACCTGGGCGACCTTCATGGACCTGCCCCTGGTCGGCGGCTGCTTCCCCGGCGCCACGGTCACGGAGGTGACCGAGGAAGGCTTTGCGGGCACGGTGAAGGTCAAGCTCGGCCCGATCGCGTTGGTCTACTCCGGCACGGGCGCCTTCGTCGAGCGTGACGACGGCGCCCACCGGGCGGTCATCGAGGCCAAGGGCAAGGACAAGCGGGGCAACGGCACGGCGGGTGCCACCGTGACCATCCAGCTCACCGACGTCGGGGACGGGTCGACCCGCGCCGACGTCCAGACCGACCTCGCCGTGACCGGCAAGCCCGCGCAGTTCGGCCGCGGCGTCATGCAGGACGTGTCGGACAAGCTGCTCGGCCAGTTCATCGGCTGCATCGAGGGCAAGATCGGCGAGGTCCCGCCCGTGGGGGACCCCACTGAGGTCCCGCCCGTGGGGGAGCCCTCTGGCGAGCCCGAGCCCGAGCCGGAAGCCCCGATGGCCCCCGAGCCGCAGGTATCTCACCCCATTGGAACGAAACCTGCACCCGCGAGCACGGACGACGCGCTCGACCTCGGGAGCGCGGTCCTGCCGGTGCTCCTCAGGTCCTACGGCAAGCAGATAGCCATCGGCGTCGTCGTGGTGGTGGCCGTGATCGTGATCTGGCGGGCGATGAGCGGTTAGGGGTCCGGCCGCCTCCCCGCCAAACGGACGATGACCGGATCAGCCGGTCATGCGGACCTGAGGTGCCCTACCCTGAAAGTGACCGGCCGCATGGCAAGGTGGCCGCACCCGCAGAGCCGCGGTCACACGGCATACCGCACGCACAGGAGCGCCCACGATGAGCCAGCAGACCGTCGTCGTCCTGAACGGACCGAACCTCAACCTGCTCGGCGAGCGCGAGCCCGAGGTCTACGGCTCCGACACCCTGGCCGAGATCGAGGCGCTGTGCCGCAAGGCGGCGGGCCTGGCCGGCCTCGACGTGGACTTCCGGCAGAGCAACCACGAGGGTGCCCTGATCGACGCCGTCCACGAGGTCCGCAAGAGCGCGGTCGGCATCGTCATCAACGCCGGCGCCTACACCCACACCTCGATCGCCCTGCGTGACGCGCTCGCCGCGGTGAGCATCCCCGTCTTCGAGGTGCACCTCAGCAACGTGCACAAGCGGGAGGAGTTCCGGCACCACTCCTACCTGTCCGCCGTCTCCGACGGTGTCATCTGCGGCTGCGGCCCCAGCGGCTACGCCTACGCGATCGCCCGGATCTCCGAGCTCATCGACGACCGCCACTGAGCCCTGGTCGACGGCAGTCGCCGAGCCCGACCGCCACTGAGCGGCAGCTGGCGGCCGCGGGCCGTCGGCCTGCCAGACTGGCGCGCATGACCCCGCCGTCTGCGCTCGACCCGATGGACCTCGCCGGCATCGACGACCTGCTCACCGACGAGGAGAAGGCGATCCGCGGCACCGTCCGCGCCTTCCTCGACAAGCGTGTCGAGCCGTTCGTCGCGGACTGGTTCGAACGCGGTGAGATCGACGACGTCCGCGGACTGACCCGAGAGCTCGGCTCGCTCGGGCTGCTCGGCATGCACCTCGAGGGGTACGGCTGCGCCGGGATGAGCGCTGTGGACTACGGCCTGGCCTGCCTCGAGCTGGAAGCCACCGACTCCGGCGTGCGCAGCCTGGTCTCGGTGCAGGGGTCGCTCGCGATGTTCGCGATCCACCGCTGGGGCACGGAGGAGCACAAGCAGGAGTGGCTGCCACGGATGGCGGCCGGTGAGGCGATCGGCTGCTTCGGCCTGACCGAGCCCGACCACGGCTCCGACCCCGCCTCGATGCGCACCCGCGCCCGTCGGGACGGCGACGACTGGGTGCTCGACGGCTCGAAGCTGTGGATCACCAACGGCTCGATCGCCGACGTCGCGGTGGTCTGGGCCCAGGTCGACGAGTCCGGGGACGGCAACAGCGTCATCCGGGGCTTCGTGGTGCCCACCGACACCCCCGGGTTCTCGGCCCCCGAGATCAAGCACAAGCTGTCGCTGCGCGCCTCGGTGACCAGCGAGCTCGTCCTCGACGGGGTCCGGCTACCCGCCGACGCGGTGTTCCCCGACGTGACCGGCCTCAAGGGGCCACTGGCCTGCCTGTCGGAGGCGCGCTACGGCATCGTCTGGGGCTCCCTCGGCGCCGCTCGGTCGAGCCTCGACACGGCCCGCCGCTACTCGATGGAGCGGCACCAGTTCGGTCGCCCGCTGGCCGGCTTCCAGCTGACCCAGCAGAAGCTCGCCGACATGGCCCTGGAGCTCGTCAAGGGCCAGCTGCTCGCCCTGCACCTGGGGCGTCGCAAGGACGCCGGCACGCTGCGCCCCGAGCAGGTCAGCCTCGGCAAGCTCAACAACATCCGGGAAGCCCTCGACATCTGCCGCACCTCCCGAACCATCCTGGGCGCCAACGGAATCAGCCTCGAGTTCCCGATCATCCGGCACATGAACAACCTCGAGTCGGTCCTCACCTACGAGGGCACCGTGGAGATGCACACCCTCGTCATCGGGCAGGCGATGACCGGCCAGCAGGCCTTCCGCTAGACCCCGGTGGACCGGTGTGGGGAAAGCCGTCGCACGGGGCCGGCCACGCGGCATACCCTCGATTTTCGGTGGAGGCTCAAGACCGTGTAGTCTCACCGTCGCACTTCCGCGCGGCTCTCACGAGCCCCGGGTGGGCAGGCCCCCTTAGCTCAGTCGGTAGAGCGTTTCCATGGTAAGGAAAAGGTCGTCGGTTCGATTCCGACAGGGGGCTCTGGGAACGGCGTCGTGAGGCGCACACCCCATGGCGGGGTAGCTCAGCTGGTTAGAGCGCACGACTCATAATCGTGAGGTCGCGGGATCGAGCCCCGCTCCCGCTACAACCGCGATTTCAGGATTACCCCTGGATTCGCGTATTCTGATGCGTCGTCGCGCCTTCATCGGTGCGCTCCTCATCATTCTGTTTGAACCAAGACAGACCACCAGTCAGTTCCGAGAGCAGGTTGCCCCGTGGCTAGCAAGAGCACCGATGTCCGCCCCAAGATCACCTTGGCGTGCGTGGATTGCAAGGAGCGCAACTACATCACCAAGAAGAACCGTCGGAACAACCCCGACCGCCTGGAGATGAAGAAGTTCTGCCCCCGCGACGGCAAGCACACGGTCCACCGCGAGACCCGCTGACCTGACGCGCCTCGACGGCCGCCCCGGACTTCGGTCCCAGGGCGGCTTTGTCGTGTCCCCGGTGGGCGGCCTGGTCGCGTCGTCGTCGGGCACGAATAGAGTGGTCGCCATGGCCGTCAACGCAGACTTCGCAGGGCGCAGCTACCCGCCCAGTGGCCCGTATGCCGTGGACGCGGCGACCATCGCGGCGTTCGCCTCGGCGGTGGGTTCGACCGATCCCGTGCACACCTCGAGCGAGGCAGCCCGGGCCGCCGGCTACCGCGACGTGATCGCGCCGCCCACCTTTGCCGTCACCCTCGCGCAGCAGTGCGACGCGGTGTTCGTCCAGGATCCCGAGGCGGGCATCGACTACACCCGGGTGGTGCACGGCGAGCAGCGCTTCGTCCACCACCGACCCATCACGGCGGGCGACTCCGTGCTCGGCATCCTGACGGTCGACTCGGTCCGCGAGGCAGGGGGCCACGCGATGGTCACCACGCGCACCGAGCTGGCGACGCGGGACGGTGAGGCGCTGTGCACCTCCACGTCCACCATCGTCATCCGGGGAGGGGAGTGATCGTGGGCGCACGCACCCTGGCCGAGGCGACCGTCGGCGACACCATCGGGCCGCTGACGCTCACCGTCGCGCGCGAGACCCTCGTGGCCTACGCCGACGCCTCCGGCGACCAGAACCCCATCCACCAGGACGAGGCCTTCGCCAAGTCCGTCGGTCTGCCCGACGTCATCGCCCACGGCATGTGGACGATGGGGGCCGTCGGCTCGGTCGTCGAGGAGTGGGCCGGCGACGGAGGCCGGGTCGTCGAGTTCGGCACCCGCTTCACCAAGCCGGTCGTCGTCCCTCAGGCCGGTGGCGAGGTCGAGGTCACCGGGGTCGTCAAAGCAGTGGACGAGGACACCCGGCGTGCCACGGTCGAGCTCACCGCGACGAGCGAGGGCGCCAAGGTGCTCGGCCGGTGCATCGCCGTCGTCCAGCTCGACTGACCGGCCCTCGATGCACGACGAGCACGACGTCCCCCTGGCGTCCCTGACGACCATGCGGGTCGGCGGTCCCGCTGCCCGGCTCGTCACCGCCCAGACCATCGACGACGTCGTCGACGCCGTCCGCGAGGTCGACGACGCCGACGAGCCGCTGCTGGTCATCGGCGGCGGTTCGAACCTCGTCGTCGCCGACGCCGGCTTCGCCGGCAGCGTGGTGCGACTGGCCACCGACGGCGTCACCGTCGAGTCCGCCGACCTGTGCGGCGGGGTGATGGTGCGCGTGGCTGCCGGTGTGGTGTGGGACGACTTCGTCGAGCGAGCCGTTGCCGAGGGCTGGTCGGGCGTGGAGGCGCTGTCCGGGATCCCCGGGTCGAGCGGCGCCACCCCGGTCCAGAACGTCGGCGCCTACGGCCAGGAGGTCGCCCAGACCATCGCGTCGGTCAGGGTCTACGACCGCGCCCAGCAGCAGGTGCGCACCCTGGCGGCCGCGGACTGCGCCTTCACCTACCGACACTCCGCCTTCAAGGCCACCACGCGCTACGTGGTGCTCGACGTCCTCTTCCAGCTCATCCCCAGCGAGCTCAGCCAGCCGATCGGGTATGCCGACCTGGCCCGTCAGCTCGGTGTGTCACCGGGGGAGCGGGTGCCACTGACGGACGCGCGCGAGGCAGTCCTGGCGCAGCGGCGGCTGCGGGGCATGGTCCTGGACGCCGACGACCACGACACCTGGTCCTGCGGGTCCTTCTTCACCAACCCGGTCTTGTCGGCCCAGCGGTTCGCAGCCCTGGCGACCCGGGCAGCGTCCCGGCTCGGACCAGAGGCGTCGGCGCCCCCTCGCTTCTCGGACTCGGACGGCGGGGTCAAGACCTCGGCGGCCTGGCTGATCGACAAGGCCGGCTTCAGCAAGGGCTTCGCACTGCCCGGCAGCGGGGCCGCCCTGTCGACCAAGCACACCCTGGCCATCACCAACCGTGGTGAGGCCACGGCATACGACGTCGCGGCCCTGGCGCGGCACCTCCAGCAAGGCGTCCACGACGCGTTCGGGGTCACCCTGGTCAACGAGCCGGTGTTCGTGGGCCACGAGCTGTAGCGAGTTTGCAGGATCCGCCGCGTCCTGACCCGGCGGATCCTGCAAACTCACAGCAGTCAGGCAGTCAGGCAGTCGGGGCCGCGAGCCAGGCGTCGATGTCGTCCAGCGCCGCCTTCTGCACCGCCGTCGGCGCGCTCGACGCGGTCACCGAGCCCCGGGCCAGCTCGGCCAGCTCGTCATCGGTGAAGCCGAGGGCGGTGCGCGCCAGCTCGTACTGGTCGGCCAGTCGGGAGTCGAACAGCAGCGGGTCGTCGGCGCCCAACGCCACTGGTATGCCGTGCTCCACGATCATGCGGAGCGGCACCTGCGCGGGGCTGTCGTAGACCCCCAACGCGATGTTGCTGCGCGGGCAGACCTCCAGGGCGACCCCGGACTCCGCGACGAGGTCGAGCACCCTCGGGTCCTCCACGCTGCGGACGCCGTGGCCGATCCGGTCGGGGTGGATGGCCTCGAGTGTCGCCTCGACCGCCGCCGGGCCGAGGAGCTCCCCTGCGTGCGGCACCAGGGCCAGTCCGGCGCGCCGGGCGATCTCGAAGGCCGGCGCGAAGTCGGACGTCTGACCGCGCCGCTCGTCGTTGCTGAGTCCGAAACCCACGACGGTGCCCGCCCCCTCGCCGGCGTGGTGCGCCGCGAGGCGGGCCAGCGTCCTGGCGTCGAGCGGGTGGCGGATCCGACTCGCTGCCACCACGACCGCCACCTGAGTGGACTCCTCGCGGGAGGCGGCCGCCGCCTCGTCGAGGACGATCTCGAGGGCTGGGGTGATGCCACCGACGAAGGGCGCGTACGACGTCGGGTCGACCTGGATCTCGAGCCAGCGCGAGCCCTCGGCAGCATCGTCCTGCGCTGCCTCACGCACGATCCGGCGCAGGTCGGACTCGTCGCGCACACACGCGCGAGCAGCGTCGTACAGGCGCTGGAACCGGAACCAGCCGCGCTCGTCCCGTCCGCTCAGCTGCGGCGGGTACCCGGTCGTCAGGGCTTCGGGCAGGTGGAGGGCGTGCTTCTGCGCGAGGTCGCGCACCGTCTCCACGCGCATCGAACCGGTGAAGTGCAGGTGCAGGTGCGCCTTCGGGAGGGCGGTCACCGGGCGCATGCGGAGCAGTCTGGCAGGGCTAGTCCTCCACGATGTGCATGGCTGCCTCTTCCGGGCTCTGCAGATCGCCACTGGGGCTCGACTCGTCGCCGACGAGCTCACTCTCCTCGTCCGGACGGTCCCCCTCGTCGGGATCGGTCAGCTGTCCGACGCTCGCGTCCCCCACGGCGTCGTCGCCGAGGTAGTCGTCCTCCGCCGCGATGGAGTCGGGGTCCGCGCCACCCACGCGGGCTTCGGCGTCGAGGCCGCCCTCGTCGTCCGGGGCGCCGTAGGCGGAGTCCGGGTCCGGCACCTCCTGCCGGATGCGCTGCTCGATGGTCTCCTCCTGGCCCTGCTCGGAGGCCGTCGTGCCCCACTCGGTCGCGCGCGGCTGGAGGTCGGGCGGTGAGGACGGTTCGTTGTCGCCCTCGCTGGAGTCGAGCAGCTGGTCCTGACCGCTGCCGGCGTCCACGCCGTCGTCCAGGCTGACACTGCCCAGGTCGTCCTCGAAGCTTTCCGTTCCCGGCTGATCGCTCATGTCCCCACCCTGCGACAGCGCGGCCGGCACCGCAAGGCGGTGGGTGGGGGCCTCAGCGGACGACGGCCGGTGACCAGGCCTTCGCGATCAGCAGCCGCGGCGCCCCGGTGCCGTCTGCGGGCACCACCCAGACGTTGGTCTCGGCGGCGTGGGTGCCCTCACCCGGCAACCCGTAGAGGATCTGGTGGTCGTCCAGCCACTCGACCTGGTCGTCGACGCTGTGCTGCTCGGTCAGCGCGACCTCCGTGCCCGTCGCGATGTCCATCACCGCCAGGCGCCAGTCACCGGGACCGCGGGTGCCGAGCTTCTTGTAGGCCACCTTGGTCCCGTCCGGGGACAGGGAGGGGCACTCTGCGTCCGAGCGGAGGGTCTGGACGGTCCTGGTCGAGAGCCGACCCGAGGCGAGCCAGGTCGTCTTCCCGAACTTCACCGTGACGTAGAAGGCGTCGTCGTCGCTCGCGAACGTCACGCCCCAGTAGTTGCGGTCGGACGGGGCGATGGCCTTGCCCTGGTGGACCAGCCGGAAGTTCTCGAGGTCGTAGCTGCGGTCGGTGCCGATCTGGGAGACGACCGTGCGGGTGGAGAAGCTGGCAGAGGCGTAGGAGTCGCCCGACACGAAGCTCGTCGTCGCGGCCAGCGACGCGTCGTCGGACAACCGAGCCCGACTGGGTATGCCGGTGAGCGGCAGATCCTGCACCGGCCCCTCGGCGTCGACGAAGGTCTTGGCCGTGTAGGTCGTGACGATGCCTGCGTCGGAGGCCAGGCAGAGGGTGCGGGTGCGGGCGACGAAGACCCGGTCGCAAGAGGTCGCCGTGACGGCACGTGGACCTGAGGGATCGGTGAGCGGAACCATCGCCACGCGACCGTAGACCGGCCCGATCGCGGTGTTGCGGAACACGATGCGTGGGCTGCTGGCCACCTGGGCCAACGACACCGTGCTCTGTGGGGTGGCGCTGCGAACAGCCTCCTGCTGCGTGGCCCGCGACAGCACGAGGTAGGCGGTCGTCCCGCCGACCAGGAGCACACCGACGGCGACCAGGGCGACGACGCGCTGTCGCAGGCTCATGCCGCCACCAGCTCCTGCGCGGTCCGGTCGACGTCGCGGAGCAACCACCACGCGACGGCCACCGCCACGACCAAGGCTGCCGCCACGGCATACACGGCGGTCGAACGACCCAGCCCCGTCCAGAGGGCACCGAAGACCAGGGAGGACGCGAACCGGGCCAGTGCCACGACGGTCTGGGCCGTCGCGATGCCGCTGGCTCGCATCGGCGCGGGCACGAGCGTGGAGGTCAGCGCGGCCAGCACACCGTCCGTGCACGCGTAGAACCCGCCGAGCAGGAGCAGACAGGCGACGGTCAGCCCCAGCCCCCCGGTCGGCAGGGCTGCGCACAGGTAGGCGCCGACGAGCAGGAGGTGGCCGCCGACGAGCACCTTGGCCCGACCGAGCCGGTCGGACAGGCGGCCGAAGGGAACGGCCAGCGACAGGTAGGCGAGGTTCGTGCCCACGAACAGGAGGGGGAACCACGTGCCGGCGAAGTCGTCCCGCTGCTGCAACGAGAGGTAGAGGAAGCCGTCGCTGATCGTGAGCACCCCCAGCACCGCGGACGCCGCCACGACGCGACCGAACCGAGGGTCGGCCAGGCTGCGCCAGGACGGTGCGACGGGCGGTGCGGCCGCCCGTCGCGCGGCCCGTCGGGGTCGCACGTCGGGAACCATCAGGCCCAGGAGCGCCAGCCCGAACAACGCCGCGGCCAGCGAGGCGATGAAGACCGCGCGGTAGTCGCCGGGCACGAGCCAGAGGATCGAGAACGCCATGAGCGGTCCGATCGCCGCCCCGGTCGTGTCCAGCGCCCGGTGCACGCCGAACGCGCGGCCCAACGACGGCTCAGGGGTCGACGCGGCGATGATCGCGTCTCGCGGTGCGGTGCGAAGACCCTTGCCGAGCCGGTCCACCGTGATCACGGCGGTGACGGCGGCCAGCCCCTGCGCCGGGATGAGCAGGGCCTTGGTGACGGCCGAGAGCCCGTAGCCCAGGAAGGCGATCCACTTGGGCCGGTCCGCCCGGTCCGACAGCCATCCACCGAGGATCCGGACCAGCGCGCTGACCCCTTGGTAGAGCCCGTCGACGAAGCCGTACGCCAGTGGCGAGAGGCCGAGGACGGCGGTCAGGTAGAGCGGCAGCACCGCCGACAGCGACTCCGACGAGATGTCGGTGAGCAGGCTGACGAAGCCGAGCAGGATGACGGTCGACCCCACTCGGCGCCCTGTCGTGGACGTGCGCGTGGACGGGCTCGTGGGCCCGCTCGTGAGCCCGCTCTCGGGCGCGGCAGCGGGGCGTTCGGTGCCGGCCGCGTCCCGCGGCCGGTCGCTGAGATACACGCGCGCCCCCTCGGCGCCGGAGTCGGCCCGGCCAGTTCCGCCAATTCTAGGTATGCCGTGCGGGCACCGCCGGAGCTTTTGCGTGATTCACAGGCGGCGCCCAGCCATCACCCCTCGCCGCGCACCTTCTCCACGGAGGCGAGCAGGACACAGGTGGCCACGGCCTCCATGGCTTCGCTGACCTGCTCCAGCGGGGGAAAGGTCGGGGCGAGGCGGATGTTGCGGTCGCGGGGGTCGGTCCCGTGGGGGAACGAGGCACCGGCGGGCGTGAGGGCGATCCCGGCCTCCTTGGCCAGCTGCACCACTCGGGAGGCGGTGCCGTCGAGCACGTCGAGGCTGACGAAGTAGCCACCTGTCGGCCTGGTCCAGGTCGCGACGCCCAGGCCGCCAAGCCGCTCGGTCAGGATCCGCTCGACCTCGGCGAACTTCGGGGCGATGACCTCGCGGTGTTTGGCCATATGGTCGCGGACGCCCTGCGGTGAGCCGAAGAACTGCGCGTGCCGCAGCTGGTTGACCTTGTCGGGTCCGATCGCGCCCTTGCCCAGGTGGCCGGTGTACCACTTCACGGTCTCGACCGACCCGGCCAGGAACGCGACACCGGCGCCGGCCAGGGTGATCTTGGAGGTCGAGGCGAACATGATCGGCCGGTGCGGGTGTCCGGCGGCGGCAGCCAGGGTGAGGATGTCGGCGCTCTTGGCCTCGTCCTCGGTGAGGTGGTGGAACGCGTAGGCGTTGTCCCAGAAGATCTTGAAGTCGGGTGCGGCCGTCTCCATCGCGGCCAGTCGGGCGGCGATCTCCTGGGTGACGACCGACCCGGTCGGGTTGGCGTAGGTCGGCACCAGCCACATGCCCTTGATGCTCGGGTCGCTCGCCGCCAACGTCGCCACGGCTTCGACGTCGGGCCCGTCCTCGTGCATGGGCACGGTCACCATGTCGATGCCGAACCACTCGAGCAGGGTGAAGTGGCGGTCGTACCCGGGCACGGGGCAGATGAAGGTGACTTTCTCCTCCTGGCTCCAGGGGCGCTTGCTGTCGACGGCACCGTGCAGCCACAGGTCGACCAGCACGTCGCGCATCATCACCAGGCTGGAGTTGCCGCCGGCCACGACCTGCTCGGGCTCCACCCACAGCAGCTCGGCGAACATCTCGCGCAGCTCCTTGATCCCCTCGAGCCCGCCATAGTTGCGGGTGTCGACGCCGCTCGCGTCCTTGACGCCCTTGGGCAGGCTGAGCAGGTCGTCGGCCAGGTCGAGCTGGGCCGCGGCGGGCTTGCCACGCGTGAGGTCCAGTGACAGGCCGCGCGCCTTCAGCGCGGCATACGCCTCCTGCTGTTCGGCGGCGAAGGCCTCGAGCTCCTGCGGTGAACGCTCGGCGAGGGGGGTGGTGGCGGTGGCGGTCTGCTCGGTCACGCCTCCCATGCTCCCAGAGCCCCGGTATGCCGCGAAGGCACCGTCCGCAGCCCGGTCACCGCGGGCGCGGCGGGGTGCCGCACCCGGGTCGGGGCGCTGGGGGTCGGGGCGCCAGGCGGGTCGGGAACGTGGGCAGGTGAGCGGAGGACAGATGGGCAGTGGGTACCGATGCCCGGGAGGCACTCCCGACCGGACTCTTGGAGGGCGGCGGCACGAGGCCGTTGCACCTCACGAGAAGAAGGAACAGTCCAATGAAGCGTTTTCTGATCGAGCGCCAGGTCCAGGGTGCAAGTGAGCTCACGCACGAGCAGCTCGCCGAGATCTCCCGGACGTCCAACGCGGCCGTGGAGTCGTTGGGAGTGCCCTACACCTGGGTGACCAGCTACGTCGCGGGCGACAAGATCTACTGCGTCCACGAGGCCGAGGACGCCGAGACCATCCGCGAGCACGCCCGCCGGGGCGGGTTTCCGTGCGAGGTGGTCGCCGAGGTCGTGGCCGAGTTCGGGTCGCACACCGCGGCCGAGCTCGAACGCGAACGAGCGGGGGCGACGGCATGATCGACGCCCAGATGCATGTCTTCCTCAACGACGTGGCCGACGGAGGCCGGAGGGGGGCAATGCGGCCGGTCGGCCCGCGCAGCGCCCGCCGGATCGTCCTCGACGTCCGTCGCCGGCGCCGGGCCGAATCCCGGTGACCCACCTCGCCGTCGTCGGTCGCCCTGACCGTCGCGGCACCGCCACCGGGGACGGAACGGCCACCCAGCCCGCCCGTCCCCGGTCGGCGTCTCCCGGCGCCCACAGGCCCACCACCCCGAGTCGCCCGGCCGGCTCGGAGGGCTTTCGGGACGCAACCGGCGGCTCGTACCCTGTCGGGGTGGAGCTCGTGGAGCGGGAGCCGCAGCTGGAGCATCTGCGTGCGGCCCTGGAGCGCAGCCGCACCCAAGGGTGCGTGGTCGCCGTGGCCGGGGAGGCTGGCGCCGGCAAGTCCGCCCTCGTCAGGGTGGCGACAACAGGACAACGGTGGACCCGGGTCGCGCGGGGGCTCTGCGATCCCCTGGAGACCCCGCGACCGCTCGGGCCGCTGCGTGACGTGCTGGCCGACCTCGGGGTCGAGGTGGGGGCGGACCCGGGATCACCGGTGCCGCTGGCCGAACGGCTGCTCGGCGCGGTGGCGGGTGAGCCGACCACCCTCGTCATCGAGGACGCCCAGTGGGTGGACGAGGCGTCGGTCGAGGTGCTGCGCTTCGTGGCCCGACGCGTGGAAACCCTGCCCCTCGTCGTCCTCCTCACCTACCGTGACGCCGAGGTCGGACCCGACCATGCCCTCCGTCCGCTGCTCGGTGACATCGCCCGGCTCGACGCCGGCAGCACCATCACGTTGAAGGGTCTGTCGATCGGCGCCATCCGCGCAGTCCTCGAGGGCACGGGGATCGACCCGCCGTCGGTGCTCGCGCTGACCGGCGGCAACCCCTTCTTCGTCACCGAGATCGCCCGGCACCCGGGGGAGGAGCTGCCCACGTCGGTCCGCGACGCCGTGCTCGCCAGCACGAGCGCGGTCGGCGGCGCCGACCTGGAGGTGCTCCAGGTGATCGCCACGGCCCCCGACTCCCTCGACGACCGCGTGCTGCCCAGGCTGGCCATCGACATGCCCCAGCTGCGCAGGCTCGAGGCCACGGGTCTCCTGGAACGGTCACGTCGCGGCGTCGGATACCGCCACGAGCTGGCACGCAGGGCCGTCGAGGACTCCATCGCGCCCGGGGTGGCCGCCCGGCTGCACGCGCGGGTGCTCGATGCACTGGAGGCCGTGGGCGCCGATGCGGCCGTGCTGGCCCACCACGCCCATGCGGCAGGTGACTCCGAGCGGACGCGCGCCTACGCCGACCGGGCAGCCGCTGAGGCTGCGCAGGCTGGGTCGCACCGCGAGGCCGTCTCGTTCCTGGAGCTGGCTCGTGCAGCCCCCGGAGGCGACCAGGCCCAGCGGGCCGCGCTGCTGGAGCGGCTCAGCTTCCAGCAGTACATGGTGAGCCGGCTGTCCGAAGCCGTCTCCTCGATCACCGAGGCCGCCCGCCTGTGGGCGGAGGCCCGCGACGACGACGGAGTCGCGGCAGCGCACAGCAGGCGCGCCCTCATCGAGTACTACTCGGCCCGGAGGTCCGCGGCCGAGCACCACGTCGAGCTGGCCCTGGGACACCGCGACGCCCCGGCATACGGGGCAGCGCTGTCCCTGGAGATGCTGCTGGCGTTCCGTCGCAACGACGCCGACGCCACCGCGGAGGGCAGGGCGGTCACCCGCTCGCTGGCGCAGGAGCGGTCGGACGACGAGCTCTTGGTGCGATCGGAGATCCTCGGCACCGCCGGCGACCTCCTGATGGGCGACGACCTCGCCGCGCGCGACCGGCTGCTCACGCTGGTCCATGACGCGGCCGCGCGGCTCTTCGACGAGACGGCCTCGACCGGGTGGTCCCAGCTGGTCGCCATCGACGTGGAGCAGCGACGGTTCCGCGACGCCGAGAGGCTGCTGGAGCAGTCCATCCCCTTCACCGTCGACCGTGACATCCCGATCTGCGAGCAGTGGCAGACCGGCGTGCGGTCGCGACTGCAGTTCGAGCGCGGTCGGTGGGAGGCCGGCCTCGAGGACGCGCGGACTGTGCTCGACGGCGGGGCGCCGATCGCCAGCCTGTGGCCGCACCTGGTGGCGGGCCTGGTGGCCCTGCGTCGCGGCGAGGCCGCGCGGGAGGGCGAGGACCACCTGGGGCAGGCGCGCATCCTCGCCGAGCAGATGCACGAGCCCCTGGCGCTGCTGGCTGTCATGGCGGCCGAGGCCGAGCGGGCCTGGCTGCTGGACACGCACGGACCGGCGCCGGTCGACGCCGACGCCGTGGTGCACGAGGCCGGCGCCCTGCTGCGTGAGGTGGGCAGGCTGCCCGGGGTGCAGTGGTCCACCGGGCGCCTCGCCGTGTGGCTGCACCGGCTGGACCCCGACGCCGTCGGCGACGCACTGGCCGGAGCCGTGGTCGCGGAGCCGAGTGCGTTGGAGCTGGACGGGAGGTACGAGGAGGCGGCGGAGCAGTGGCGGGCCCTGGGAGCGCCCTACGAGTCCGCGCTGGCGCGGATCGGGTCGACCGACGAGCAGGTGGCGGTCGGTGCCCTCACCGACCTCGAGACGATGGGTGCGTGGGCAGCCGCCGACCGGGCCCGTGGCGTGCTGCGCGAGCGCGGCCTGTCCAGGGTGCCCGCCCGTCGCCGCGCGACCACCGTCGCCAACCCGTCCGGGCTGACCTCCCGCCAGCTCGACGTCGCCCGACTGGTGGCGCTGGGGCTCACGAACGCCGAGCTCGCGGACAAGCTGTACATCTCCCCGCGCACTGCCGACCACCACGTCTCCGCCGTGCTCACGAAGCTGGGGCTGGGGACCCGGCGCGACGTCGTGCGGCGAGCCTCGGAGCTGGGCCTGGTCTAGAGGTGCCGGCACGGCGTCGGCGGCGCGCCGCGGGCGGGTGACAGGAGTCGCGCTCGCGGGCCTCACCGGCGAGTTCGCGTTCGGCAGCGGGCCTCACGTATGCTTTCTCCTCGGTTGACATTGGCCATGCTTCTGGCATGCCCGCGAACGGGTCAGGTCAGCCTCCCGGAACCCACCGCCCCCGCGGAGAGTTCCGTAGGGCAGTGGCTCAATTGGTAGAGCTCCGGTCTCCAAAACCGGCGGTTGGGGGTTCGAGTCCCTCCTGCCCTGCGTAGCAGGACCTGTGACCGGACCCGGTCACGGCATACATGAGTGAAAGCAGAGGCATCGTGACGGACGTGAGCGCGGACACCCGCGGCTCTGGTCGCACCGGCCGCAAGAGTGACAAGGGCGGCAACCCGATTTCGCGGTTCTTCCGCTCGATGTCCCTCTTCGTCAGCCAGATCCTCGACGAGCTCCGCAAGGTCGTCCGGCCGACGCGGTCCGAACTGGTCAACTACACGATCGTCGTGATCGTGTTCGTGACGTTCGTGATGGCGTTGGTCGCGTCCGTGGACTTCGGCTTCACCAAGCTCGTGCTGTGGGTCTTCGGCGGCTGACCGCCGTCCTGCCACAGACACCCCGGGGTCACCCGGCGAATACCAGAAGGAAGTAGGTCATCAGCGTGTCCGACCAGTGGACCACCGAGAACGCCGAGCCCGAGACCGATGAGGTCGCGGCTGACGGTGCTGCCGCAGAGGACGCCGACCCCCAGTCCGACCTGGAGGTCGAGCGCGACGAGACCGACGCCGCCGACAGCGAGGCCCACCAGCCGCAGGTGTCGAGCCTGACGTTCTCCGGAGACGCAGCCTCCGACGACGCAGCCTCCGACGACGCAGCCGCCGACGACGCCACCGAGGGCGACTCGGCTGACGACTCCGACGCCCTGACCGAGGACCTCGACGCCCCGCCGGCCGACCCCGTGCAGGAGTTCAAGGACGCTCTCGCCGCCAAGTTCGGCGACTGGTACGTCGTGCACTCCTACGCCGGCTACGAGAACCGCGTGAAGGCCAACCTCGAGAACCGCACGACCTCCCTCAACATGGAGGACTTCATCTTCGAGGCCGAGGTGCCCATGGAAGAGGTCACCGAGATCAAGAACGGCCAGAAGAAGCTCGTGCGCCGCGTCCGGATGCCCGGATACGTGCTCGTCCGCATGGACCTCACCGACGAGTCGTGGGGCGCCGTGCGCCACACGCCCGGCGTCACCGGCTTCGTCGGCAACGCCCACCAGCCGGTGCCGCTGAGCCTCGACGAGGTCTTCACCATGCTCGCTCCGGCCGACCTGGAGAGCCCGGCGACTGCCGGCGCCGCCGGGGGTGGCGCGGGCAAGGCCAAGGAAGCCGCGGTCGTCGACTTCGAGGTCGGCGAGTCCGTCACCGTCATGGAGGGGCCGTTCGAGACCCTTCCCGCGACGATCTCCGAGATCAACCCCGACACCCAGAAGCTCAAGGTGCTCGTCTCCATCTTCGGCCGGGAGACCCCGGTCGAGCTGTCGTTCAACCAGGTCGCCAAGATCTGAGCGCACGACAGCACCTGTTCCCGGCATCCCGGGAGCATGCAACCGGGTCATCGCCCACGGCGTAGGCCCACCACAACAGAAGGAACACAGCAATGCCTCCCAAGAGCAAGAAGATCTCCGGCTTCATCAAGCTGCAGATCCAGGCCGGCGCGGCCACGCCCGCCCCGCCCGTCGGCCCGGCCCTCGGCCAGCACGGCGTCAACATCATGGAGTTCGTCAAGGCGTACAACGCTGCGACCGAGTCCCAGCGCGGCAACGTCATCCCCGTGGAGATCACGGTCTACGAAGACCGTTCCTTCACCTTCATCACCAAGACGCCGCCGGCCGCCGAGCTGATCAAGAAGGCCGCGGGTGTGCCCAAGGGCTCCGGCGAGCCGCACAAGACCAAGGTCGCCAAGCTGTCGGCCGACCAGGTCCGCGCCATCGCCGAGCAGAAGATGGAAGACCTGAACGCCAACGACATCGACCAGGCGATGAAGATCATCGCCGGCACCGCCCGCTCGATGGGCATCGACACCACCCTCTGATCTACACCCCCCGACGTCACCTAACCTTTGCTAGCAAGGGTTAGGTGACGCTGGACAGGTTGCAACCTGTCCACCAACCAGCAACCTTTGCTAGCAAAGGTTGCAGGAAACCCACTCGGTATGCCGCCCACGCGGCATACCGGGGCACGTGGCAGGACCGCGCTGGTCCGTACAGACCACAACTCCACCGAAACACCCAGGCAGCACCATTGAAAGACCAAGGAGCAGAAATGAAGCGCAGCAAGGCTTACCGCGAGGCCGCGGACAAGATCGACGCGACCAAGAGCTACGCCCCCCTCGAGGCCGTCCGCCTCGCCAAGGCGTCCGCCAAGGCCAAGTACGACGAGACGGTCGAGGTCGCGATGCGGCTCGGCGTCGACCCCCGCAAGGCCGACCAGATGGTCCGTGGCACCGTCAACCTGCCGCACGGCACGGGCAAGACCGCCCGCGTCCTCGTGTTCGCCAACGGCGACAAGGCCGAGGCCGCCCGTGAGGCCGGCGCCGACTTCGTCGGTTCCGACGAGCTGCTCGAGAAGGTTGCCGGCGGCTGGCTCGACTTCGACTCGGTCGTCGCGACGCCGGACATGATGGGCAAGGTCGGTCGTCTCGGCAAGGTCCTGGGCCCGCGTGGTCTCATGCCCAACCCGAAGACCGGCACGGTCACGATGGACACGGCCAAGGCCGTGACCGACATCAAGGGCGGCAAGATCGAGTTCCGTGTCGACAAGCACGCGAACCTCCACTTCATCATCGGCAAGGCCTCCTTCGACGAGAAGTCGCTGGTCGAGAACTACGCGACCGCGCTGGACGAGATCCTGCGCCTGAAGCCGTCCTCCTCCAAGGGCCGCTACATCGAGAAGGCCACCCTGTCGACGACGATGGGCCCCGGCATCCCGCTGGACTACACCCGCACCCGCAACCTGCTGGTCGAGGACGAGGCCACCGCCTGAGTCCCAGCCTCGCCGCAGTCCTGCCGAGAGCCCGCCACCCGCACCGGGGGCGGGCTCTCGTCTGCCCGAATCCCGGCGCCGGGCGTGGCTGTCGGGGTAGCGTGGACGCAGCCGTCGGGGACGTGCCCCACGTGCCCGTCCTGGGGGATTCTTGTGAAGACCATCTCGTGCGCCGCCCTCGCCCTTGCCGCGACCCTGGCGCTCGGCGCCTGCGGCAGCACCACGCCTGCCGTGTCGAACGCCGGCGCGACACCCTCGACCAGCTCGACCACGGCGTCGAGCTCTGCCTCCGCTGCCGGTCTCGCGGTCGGCACGACGGTCGACGGGGGCGACCTCGGTACTCGCATGCTCGCCGCGATGGTGAAGGCCGGCTCCGGCACGATGACCATGAACGTCGGCGCCGGGGGCACGGCCAGCGGTTCCTTCATCATGAGGAAGGGCACGATGCGCCAGCGGATGGTCATGGCGCTCGAGGGCGTCCGGATGGAGATCGTGTCGATCGACGGCGTGCTCTACATCAAGGGCCTCCCCGGTTCGACCAAGCCCTGGGTGAAGATCGACCCCAAGGCCAAGGACCCGTCCAGCCAGCTGTTCTCCGGGATGCTGGGCCAGATGGGCAGTCCCCGCCAGTTCGCCGACGCGATGGTCGGCGCGGAGGCCACGGTCGTGAGCTCGTCGGCCACCGGGACGACCTACGAGGTGTCGATCGACCCGGCCAAGCTCCTCGGCGAAGCCGGCCAGGGCGCGGTGCCGTCGATGGCCCCGGTCACCACCCGCTACGTCCTGGACGCCAAGGACAGGCCCGTCTCGATGACCGTCGAGGTCGAGGGACAGACCGTCGGCGGCACGTTCGGCGGCTGGGGGAAGCCGGTCACCATCACCGCACCACCCGCCAGTCAGGTGGGCACCTTCAAGGTCCCGTGAGCCGACGGGTCGACCGGGCGGTGCCCGGGGGCGCCGGGAGACAGCGATTTGGTCGGGGGCCCGCCCACCCGTACTCTGGACCCTGACCAAAGACCGCTCGGTTGTCGCGTGCCACCGCAATAGGCAGCACGTGACCGAAGGTTCCACTCCGGTGGGCGTCCAGCGCAGGCCACGATTCACCCGCAGTGCCGGCTCCCAGAGCCTGCCCGCGTGCGAGCCCCGTGCCCTGTGCATGGGGCTCTTTCCGTGTGGCCTCCAGCTCCGGCCGGTCGAACACACGGAAGGGAGGCCCCATGGCCAAGGCTGACAAGGCTGCCGCCATCGCCGAGCTGTCGGACAAGTTCCGCAACTCCGGCGCGGCCGTGCTGACCGAGTACCGCGGGCTTTCGGTGAAGCAGATCACCGATCTCCGCAACTCGTTGCGCGGAAACGCCACCTTCGCCGTCGTGAAGAACACGCTCACCGAGCTTGCTGCCAAGGACGCCGGAGTCACGGCGTTCGACGGCCAGCTCGTCGGACCGTCCGCCATCGCATTCGTCGATGGCGACCCGGTCGAGGCCGCCAAGGGCCTGCGTGACTTCGCCAAGGCGAACCCCCTCCTCGTGATCAAGGGCGGCGTCCTCGACGGCAAGGCCCTGACTCCCGCGGAGATCACGAAGCTCGCGGACCTCGAGTCCCGCGAGGTTCTCCTGGCCAAGCTGGCCGGTGCCCTTCAGGCGTCGCTCAGCCAGGCTGTCTACCTCTTCGCCGCACCGCTGTCGCAGACCGCTCGGGTCGTCGACGCGCTGCGCGCCAAGGTCGAGGCCGAGGGCCCGGTGGCTGCTGCCGCCGCTCCCGCCGCCGAGGCCGAGGTTGCCGAGGCTGACGACAACACCGCCGAGGCTCCCGCAGCCGACGCGTCCGCCGAGGCCCCCGTGGCCGAGGCAACCGCAGACGTCGCCGAGGGTGGCGACGAGAGCTGACCCGGTCGGGGCAACCCCGCACCGAGCCCGCTCACACACCAAGACGCCACTCACGGCATACCAAGAATTAGAAAGGACGCCCATCATGGCGAAGCTCTCCACCGACGAGCTCCTTGAGGCCTTCAAGGAAATGACCCTCATCGAGCTCTCTGAGTTCGTGAAGCAGTTCGAGGACACCTTCAACGTCACCGCTGCTGCCCCCGTGGCCGTTGCCGCGGCCGGCGCCCCGGCCGGTGGCGACACCGCTGCCGCCGAGGAGCAGGACGAGTTCGACGTCGTCCTCGAGGCTGCTGGCGACAAGAAGATCCAGGTCATCAAGGAGGTCCGCGCGCTGACCTCCCTCGGCCTGAAGGAAGCCAAGGACCTCGTCGACGGCGCCCCCAAGCCCGTCCTCGAGAAGGTTGACAAGGCTGCGGCCGACAAGGCCAAGGAGGCCCTCGAGGCCGCCGGCGCCACCGTCACCCTCAAGTGATCTGAGCTCCCCTCGGGGAGCACCAGCACTGCTGCGAAGCGGGTCCGACCACCAGGTCGGGCCCGCTTCCGCATGTCCGCCCGGCAGGCCGCGTCACGCCCGGCCCTCTCTCGAGTCTCAAGGTCAGACGACACGGTCTTGGACAGGGGGTATGGCATGTACGGGATCAGACGCACGGTCGGGGTGGTCGCTGGAGTGGTGGCGCTTTCCACGGTAGGGGTGATGTCAGCACAGGCCTGGACCTGGGCCAGCTCGTCCAACCCCATCGTGATGAGTGGGGGAGGCGGATACGGCACGCTCGGGCTCTCGGGCACCAAGGTGACCCTCACCAGCACCCTGCGGGACACCAAAGTCGGTGACGGTCGCGTTTACGCGAAGGTGTGGGGCAACAACGCGCGCGGGACCGCATTCACCCTGTCCTCAGGACAGCGCAGTGACGGTGAGTCCAGCTACGCAAAGATGTTGGACAAGTCCATCAACGTGCCGTACGGCACGGTGGTCGGGAACTACTCCTACCAGGTGCGGACATGCCGGTCGGTGACGCTGAGCGATCCCTGCTCGGATGACTATCGTCGCTACCCCTAGCCGGTCCGTCATGCAGGTGCAGGACGTCACACACGCCTACGGGCGGGAGACCGCCCTCAGCGAGGTCTCGTTCACTCTGGGGCGTGGCGTGACGGCCCTGCTGGGGGTCAACGGCGCAGGCAAGTCCACGCTCCTGTCGTGCGCCGCGGGCATCCTCGAACCCACCTCCGGATCGGTCGCTGTCGGCGGGAGGGACCTCTATGCGCGGGCGACCCGACGCGAGGCCCTCCCGCTCGTGGCGCTGATGCCTCAAGGGGCGAGCTTCCCGGGTCGGCTGACGCCCCGGGAAGTGGTGTCGTACCTCGCGTGGCTCAAGGGCCTGCCCACGAGAGAGGCCCAGTCGCGTGCCGACGAATGCCTGGAGGCTGTGGGCCTCGCCGACGTCGCCGCTCGCCGACTGTCGACCCTCTCTGGAGGCATGGTTCGCCGGGTGGCCTTCGCCCAGGCCCTTGCATCAGAGCCGGAGGTCCTTCTCCTGGACGAGCCGACCACGGGTCTCGATCCGGCTCAGCGAAGGTCCATGGTCGAGCTGATCAGGGGGCTTGAATCGACGGTGCTCCTGAGCAGCCATGTCGTGGAAGACGTTGCCGACCTCGCAGGCGACGTCCTGGTGATCCACGCCGGTCGACTTCGCTTCTCCGGCACGGTCGCGGACCTCGCGGACCTCGCCCCGGCCGGGTCTCGGCGCAGCGCGATCGAGTCGGGCTTCTTCCGCGTCATCGAGGAGCCGGTCCCGGCGTGAACGGCATCGCACTGTGGATCCGTCGCGGTGCGGGGGCTCCGGTGGCCGTGGCCCTGGCGGGCTTCACCCTCACCACTGTCTTCAGCCAAGGCCACTGGCAGGTCGAGTGGGACTGGGGCACGAGACTGTCGGCCGCCAGCGTGATCATCGCCTGCCCGCTGGTTGCCGCCGCCGCGGCCCACGACACCGCGAGACGGTATCGACCGACCGTGGCCGAGCTGGCCAAGGCCTCGGCGCGGCGCGGGAGCCAGGCGCTGGCGCCCGCGCTCGCCGTGGCCCTCTGCGCTGGTGCCGCGTACGTGCTGACCTGGCTGGCTGTGGCCGTCGCTGTGCTCCGCCGCGGCGGAGTCGGTCCGACGGACTACTGGGTGTATGCCGAGGTGCTCCTCCCGATCCTTGTCTCGTCCTTGGTGGGGGCATGCGTCGGCCTCGTGGTCGACGGCTTCCTGGCCGCGCCGGCGGCCGTGCTGGCAGTGCTGGCCACCCTCGTCATCGCGGCACCGTTTGGCCGCGGCCCGTTCGAGGCGGTCACCACGTACGGGACGTTGACTGGCCTGCAGCGGACACCGTCCCGGGCCGCGCTGTCGCTCGCCGGACTGCTGGTCCTGGGCGGTGGTCTGGTTCTCGCCTCCAGCTGGCTGACCGCGGTGCGTCGACCGAGTAGCTTCCTGTGGGTTCTCCTCGCCCCTGTCGTCGCCGTGGCTGTGGTCCTGCCTGCCGCGTGGCCGTTGGACAGCCAGGTCTACGAGGTCTCCACGGAACAGGTGCGGTGCGTTGGCCGGCACCCTGCGGTGTGTGGACCCACATCTCGACTGCCGCTGCTCGAGCCCGTCCAGAGGTCTCTGGCCGACAGCTACCACACGCTGGACGGGACTCAGTTCGTCGCTCCCCAACGCTTCACCGTCGCTCGACTCGACCAGTACGCGAAGCTGGGATCCGCGGCCCCGCTGGACTTCGACCCCGCGAACCTGACGGCGCAGGGCTACTCTCCCCAGGCGACCTCACGCGCGCTGGCCCGGCCACACCAGTGTGCCGAGCTCTACTCCGCGAAGGAGGCTGGCCCCCTCCTCGATGCGCAGGACGTCGTCCAAGGCTGGTTGGTCGCAGTACTCGTCGGACAAACCCCACCCAAGCCGGTTCCCTCGGACGTCACCTCAGCCTTCGAGGCGATCCTGTCGTGCCACGTCATGCGCGGCGACCTCACGTGATCGGAACATTCGCGAAGGCGCACCGAGCGAAAGCTGCGGGGCTGGGAGTCGCGTGCACGGCCCTCGCAGCGGTGGCGGCGGGGAGTCATGTGGTGTCGGCGCTGAGGCAGCCCCTCCCACTGGTTTGGCCGTTGGCCGCGCTCCAAGTGGCGTTCGCGGTGGTGCCACTCGGAGGCGCGTTCGGGGCGCTCGCGGGCGGTGCGGTGCGCGCACGGCAGGTCCGTGCCTGGAGTCTGGGCCTGACCACGACATTGCTTGGTTTGACGGCCATGGTTGGCCACGCCTTCTACGCGAACGCCGCCTTCCTCACGTGGTTCGTGCTGTTGGCAGCGGGCGGGGTCGTCGCGCCCACAATCACAGTCAACCAGGGGCCGGCCGTGGTGCTGGGGCTTGGCCTGGTCTCCGTCGGCCTCGAGTTCATGACCGCTCTGGCTCCGATCAGCCGGACCGTCGGGAGACTCCCCCTCGCCGCCGCGCTAGCACTGTATGCCGCGTGTGCGATCGCTTTCGTCGTCCTGACCCCACGCCATCGCTGACTCCAAACCACCCAGTCGGGCCCGCTTTCGCATGCCAGAAAAAGCGCCCGTATGCCGCGTGTGCACCGGCTGCCGTGGCATACCGGGGCGTAACTTCGGCTTGCCCGCCTCGTTGAGCCCTGCGAACCGGGGCCCGCCATGTGTGGCGGGCGTGGACATTCACGACGAGGTGGAGCTGTGGGCGTTGAGATCAGGGTCGAAGGCCTGACCAAGCGATTTGGGTCGCAGGTGATCTGGAACGACGTCTCGCTGACCCTCCCCGCGGGGGAGATCTCCGTGATGCTCGGGCCGTCGGGTACCGGCAAGTCGGTCTTCCTCAAGACGCTGGTCGGCCTGCTGAAGCCGGAGGCGGGCGCGATCTGGATCCAGGACCGCGACCTGACCCAGATGCGCGAGCGCGAGCTCTACGAGGTGCGCAAACTGTTCGGGGTGCTGTTCCAGGACGGCGCGCTGTTCGGCTCGATGAACCTCTACGACAACGTGGCGTTCCCCCTGCGTGAGCACACCAAGAAGTCCGAGTCGGACATCCGCACCATCGTCCTCGAGAAGATGGACCTGGTCGGCCTGACCGGCGCTGAGTCCAAGCTGCCCGGCGAGATCTCGGGTGGCATGCGCAAGAGGGCCGGCCTGGCCCGCGCGCTGGTGCTCGACCCCGAGATCCTGCTGATCGACGAGCCGGACTCCGGTCTGGACCCGGTCCGCACGTCCTACATCAACCAGCTGTTCATCGACCTCAACGCGCAGATCGACGCGACCTTCCTGATCGTCACCCACGACATCAACTCGACGCGCACGGTGCCCGACAACATCGGGCTGCTGTACCACAAGCACCTCGCCATGTTCGGGCCGCGCGAGATGCTGCTGAGCTCGGAGGAGCCGGTGGTGCGCCAGTTCCTGAACGCCCAGACGATCGGCCCCATCGGCATGTCCGAGGAGAAGGACGCCGACGAGCTCGCGGCCGAGGCGAAGTCCGGCCAGGAGCTGCCGCCGCTGCCGCCCATCCCGCTCCAGCTCGGCACCAGCGACGGCACCCCCCGCCGCGGCGAGCGTCCGGCGGGGGACTGGTGCCGCGCGAACGGCATCACGCCGCCCCCCGGGTCGTTCCAGTCGCACAACGCCGGCGTTCCCGGTGTCCGCCACACCGAGCCCACTCAGTCTGCTGAGGCGGCGATCTAGATGGGCAATCCAGCTATTGGTGCACTGCGCCAGAGCGGATCGCTCTTCGCGCTCGTCCTCGACGTCGGACGGTCCCTGCCGAAGCGGCCGTTCCAGACCAAGGAGTTCATCCAGCAGTGCTGGTTCATCGCCTCGGTGACGATCGTCCCGACGGCCCTGGTCTCCATCCCCTTCGGTGCGGTCATCGCCCTCCAGCTCGGCACCCTGACCCGCCAGCTCGGCGCCCAGTCCTTCACCGGGGCGGCCTCGGTGCTCGCCGTCATCCGTGAGGCCTCACCCATCGTCACGGCCCTGCTGATCGCCGGTGCCGGCGGGTCGGCGATCTGCGCAGACCTCGGCTCGCGCAAGATCCGCGAGGAGATCGACGCGATGGAGGTCCTCGGGATCAGCCCCATCCAGCGCCTCGTCGTGCCCCGGGTGCTGGCTGCCATGGTCGTCGCGCTGCTGCTCAACGGGCTGGTGTCGGTCGTCGGCGTCGCGGGTGGCTACTTCTTCAACGTCATCATCCAGGGCGGCACCCCCGGCGCCTACATCGCCTCGTTCACCGCGCTCGCCCAGCTGGCGGACCTGTGGACCAGCGAGATCAAGGCCCTCATCTTCGGCTTCATCGCCGCGGTCGTGGCCTCGTACAAGGGCCTCACCGCGGGCGGCGGCCCCAAGGGCGTCGGCGACGCAGTGAACCAGAGCGTGGTCATCACCTTCATGTTCCTGTTCGTCGTGAACTTCGTCGCCAGCGCCGTGTACTTCCAAGTCGTCCCCCAGAAGATCTGAAGGAGGTGCAGTCCCAGTGAGCAAAGTCCTGGACCTCGCGGGTCGGCCTGTCGAGGCGCTCGACAGCCTCGGTGAGCAGATGCGGTTCTACGTCCGCTCGCTCGCCTGGAGCCCGCGCACCCTGCGCCGCTACAAGAAGGAGATCCTGCGGCTGCTGGCGGAGGTCTCGCTCGGTTCGGGTGCCCTCGCCGTCATCGCAGGCACCGTGGGGGTCATCGCCTTCCTCGCCTTCTTCACCGGCAGCCAGGTCGGTCTCCAGGGCTACTCCTCGCTCAACCAGCTCGGGACCGGTGCCCTCACCGGCTTCGTCTCCGCCTACCTCAACACCCGCGAGATCGCCCCGCTGGTCGCGGGGCTGGCGCTCGCGGCGACGGTCGGGTGTGGTTTCACCGCCCAGCTCGGTGCGATGCGCATCTCCGAGGAGGTCGACGCACTCGAGGTCATGGGAATCCCCTCGCTGCCGTTCCTCGTGACGACCCGGATGATCGCCGGCTTCGTGGCGGTCGTCCCGCTCTACGTCCTGGGCCTGCTCTCGTCCTACGGCGCGACCCGCTTCATCGTCGTGCACTACTTCGGGCAGTCGGCCGGCACGTACGACCACTACTTCCACCTGTTCCTGCCGCCGATCGACGTCCTCTTCTCGTTCCTCAAGGTGATGGTGTTCGCGGTCGTGATCATCCTCATCCACTGCTACTACGGCTACAACGCGTCCGGAGGTCCGGCAGGCGTGGGCGTGGCCGTCGGCAAGGCCGTGCGGACCTCCATCGTCGCCATCAACATCGTGGACTTCTTCTTCTCCCTGGCGGTGTGGGGCGCCACGACGACCGTACGGATCGCGGGTTAGCGCATGGCTGACTCATCGAGCGGTTTCATGTCACGCCTGGGCAACCGTGCCTACGGGGTCGGCTTCATCGTCATCGTGGGCCTGCTCATCGGTCTGTCGGTGGCGTCGTTCCAGAAGCGGTTCACCCCCGTGGTGATGGTCAACCTGATGACCGACCGGATCGGGTCCCAGCTGCAGACGGCGTCCGACGTCAAGATCCGTGGGTTGATCGTCGGTGAGGTGCGGTCGATCGAGACCACCGGCAACGGCGCGACGCTCAAGCTGGCCCTGAAGCCGGAGATGGTCGACCTGATCCCGGCCAACGTGTCGGCGCGCCTGCTCCCGAAGACGTTGTTCGGTGAGCGGTACGTCGACCTGGTGACGCCGACGACCGGTGCCGTGGGGCGGCACATCGCCAAGGGCGACACCATCGGTCAGGACCGCACCTCGGTGGCGATCGAGCTCGAGAAGGTCTTCGACGACCTGTTGCCGTTGCTGCGCACCGTGCAGCCGGAGAAGCTGGCGATGACGTTGAACGCGCTGGCGTCGGCGCTGGACGGGCGGGGAACCCGCCTCGGCCAGAACCTGGTCCTGGTCGACAGCTACTTCAAGGAGATCAACCCCAAGCTGCCCGTGATCAAGGCGGACATCAGCGGGCTGGCCGACCTTGCCTCCACGTATGCCGTGGCGGCGCCGGATCTCGTCCGCGCGGCGACGGCGTTGATCACCACGAGCACGACGATCGTGGCCAAGAAGGACGAGCTGGCCGGCTTCCTGGCGGGGACGGCGGGCTTCGCGAACACGACCGCGGACTTCCTGGACGCCAATGGCCAGCGGATCATCCAGGTGGGTCGGGTGCAGCGACCGACCGTCGAGGTGCTGGCGAAGTACTCACCGCAGTACCCCTGTGTCGCCACGGCGATGGTCAACTGGCTGCCGCGGATCGACCAGGCCTGGCGGGACAAGACCTTCCACATCACGGTCGAGGTCACCCAGCAGCGCCAGGGCTACAAGCCCGGCGAGGAACCCCGGTGGGGCGAGAGGCGTGCCCCGAGCTGCCAGGGCCTGCCGGGCCGCGTCGGCACCCAGGCGAACCCCTGGAAGGGCAACCACTTCAGTGACGGCATCAACCACTCGGGCTCGGGGGCGGCGGGCAGTGCGTTGCCGTCGATGTTCTCCGGGCTGTCGGGGCAGAGCATCGCTGAGGCCGACTCCGGTCTGGCCGGCACCGAGCAGGAACAGGCCGTCGTGGCCGCTCTCCTGTCGCGAGACGGTCGCCCCTCAGCCATCACGACGCTCCTCGCGGGCCCGATGCTGCGCGGAACGGTGGTGAACCAGCAGTGAGCACCCGATCCAGCCTGGTGAAGTTCCTGATCTTCGTGGCGGCGACGCTGTTCGCCACGGGCACCCTCGCGGCCACCATCTCCAACACCCAGTTCGGTGACAAGGCGACCTATCGCGGCATGTTCAACGACGTGACCGGCCTCGCTCCGGGCCAGGAGGTGCGGATCGCCGGCGTGCGCGTGGGTGAGGTGAAGTCCATCAAGGTCGCCAGCGACCGCGTGCACGCGGACGTCGAGTTCAACGTGCTGAAGACCAGCGTCCTCACGCAAGGGACCAAGGCGACCATCAAGTACCGCAACCTCATCGGTGAGCGCTACATCGCCCTCACCCAGGACGTCGGCAGTGCCACGCCCCTGAAGGACGGGGCCACGATCGGACTCGACCACACCCAGTCCGCGCTGGACCTCACGGTCTTGTTCAACGGCTTCAAGCCGTTGTTCGCTGCCCTGTCGCCCAAGGACGTCAACGAGCTGTCGGCCAACATCATCAGCGTCCTCCAGGGTGAGGGCGGCAACATCAACTCGCTGCTGTCCAAGACGGCCTCGCTGACCTCGACCCTCGCGGACCGCGACGAGGTCATCGGTCGGACCATCTCCAACCTCAATGCGGTGCTCGGCACCGTGGATGCCCACGACTCCGCCCTCAAGGCGCTGATCGACCAGCTCCAGCGCTTCATCTCCGGCCTGGCCGCCGACCGCACGACGATCGGTGCCTCGTTGACCAACATCAACTCCCTGACGGCGGAGACTGCCGACCTGCTGAAGGTCACCCGTCCCTCGATCAAGGCGGACATCAGCAACCTCCGTGCGCTCACCACGAACCTCAACAAGCCGTCGAACACCGCCGTTTTCGAGAAGTTCCTGGCGACCTCGCCGGGCAAGATCAACACGATCACGCGGACCGCGACCTACGGCTCCTGGTTCAACTTCTACATGTGCGACTTCAGCGGGACGATCGTCGTGCCGTCGCCGACCAAGGGTGCCCCGGCCATCAAGATCCCGGTCGACAAGCCGGCTGGGCTCTCCGCAGCGAGGTGCTCGTCATGAGTACCCCCTTCCGCGAGCGCAACCCCGTCCCGATCGGCGCTGCCGGGCTGGCGTCCATCGCGCTGGTGCTGTTCCTCGCGTTCAACGTCCAGAGCATCCCGTTCCTCGGGGGCGGCGACCACTACCGCGCTTCGTTCAGCGAGGCGGGCGGCCTGATCAAGGGCGACGACGTGCGGATCGCCGGGGTCAAGGTCGGCAAGGTGGAGAAGGTCGACCTCGCGGGCAACCACGTGGTCGTCGACTTCAAGGTCACCGAACCGGCAGCCTTCGGCACCCGGACCGGTGCCAGCATCCGGATGCGGACCTTGCTGGGTTCGAAGTTCCTCGCCCTGGAGCCCGCCGGTGGTGGCCAGCTCAAGGCGGACAGCGAGATCCCGCTGGAGCGGACCATCTCGTCCTACGACATCGTCAACGCGTTCAGCGACCTCGCGACCACGTCCGAGGAGATCGACACCGACCTGCTGGCGAAGTCGCTGACCACCCTGGCGACCGAGTTCAAGGACAGCCCGCCCGACGTCAAGGCGGCTCTGGACGGCCTCAGCAGGTTGTCCAACACCATCGCCGCGCGCGACGACGAGCTCAAGCGGTTGCTCGCCTCCGCCAACAGCGTCTCGGGCACCGTCGCCGAGCGCAACAAGGCCGTGGAGTCGATCATCAAGAACGCCGACCTCCTGATGGTCGAGCTCAATGCCCGTCGCGAGGCGATCCACACGCTGTTCACCAACACCTCTGCGATGGCCCAGCAGCTCACCGGGCTGGTCCGGGACAACCGCTCGGAGCTCAAGCCCGCCCTCGACCAGCTGACCAAGGTCCTCGCGGTGCTGCAGAAGCACGAGAAGGACCTCGGGGACACGATCGCCGCGATGGGCCCGTTCACGCGGCTCTTCGCCAACGTCCTCGGCAACGGCCGGTGGTTCGACACCTACATCCAGAACCTCACGACCCCCGTCTCCCCGGGAGGCAACTGATGAAGCGCCTGCCCGCCCTGCGACTGCCGTCGCTGCCCGCCACGCCCCGGCTCGGCCTGATCCCCAAGGTCGTCGCTGCGCTCGTCGTGGTAGCCCTCGTCGCCGGCGCGTACGCCTTCTGGCCGCGGCAGGACAGCATCCACGTGACCGGTGAGTTCAGCCGCGCGGTCGGCCTGTTCCCCGGGTCCGACGTGCGCATCCTCGGCGTCCAGGTCGGCAAGGTCACCGAGGTGACTCCGAAGGGCGACAAGGTCGAGGTCAAGTTCGAGTTCGACCGCAAGTACCGGGTGCCCGCGGACGCCAAGGCCGCGGTGGTGGCCCCCTCCTTGGTGAGCGACCGCTACGTGCAGCTGCTCCCGGCATACACCGCTGGTCCGGTGATGAAGGACAACGCCCAGATCGGCCTGGACCGCACGGCGGTTCCCGTCGAGCTGGACCGCATCTCCTCGAGCCTGGACGACCTCCTGGTGGCCCTCGGTCCCACGGGTGCCAACAAGGACGGCGCCTTCGCCGACGTGCTCGACACCGGCGCCAAGAACCTCGGCGGACAGGGCCAGAAGCTGCACGACACGAACCGCGACCTCAGCCTGGCGCTCGAGGCTCTGTCCGGTGGCCGCAACGACCTGTTCGGCACCGTGAAGAACCTCCAGACCTTCACGACCATGCTCGCCACCAACGACAGCCAGGTCCGCAGGCTCAACAGCGACCTCGCCAACGTCTCGCAGCAGCTCGACGGGGAGCGCGACGACCTCGCCGCCGCCCTGAAGAACCTCGCTGTCGCGCTGAGCGAGATCAGCTCGTTCGTCCACGACAACCGGGCGGGCCTGACCACCAACCTCAAGCAGCTGGCGTCGGTGACCGGCACGGTGGCCAAGCAGCGGGATGCCCTGGCCGAGACCCTCACGAACGCCCCGGTGGCGATCAGCAACCTGCAGAACGCCTACAACCCCGACACCGGCACGCTCGACACCCGGGCCAACGTGAACGAGAACCTCACCGTGCAGAACATGCTGTGCTCCCTCATCGTCCAGGGCGGTCAGCCGGCTTCGCTGTGCAAGACCGTCAGCGGGGCCCTCAAGCCGATCCAGTCGCTGCTCGACCAGCTCGCGGGACAAGGCGTGAAACTGCCGGTCAACCTCCTGTCCGCCGTGCCGCAGGCCCAGGCCGGAGCGTCGTCGGGATCGCCCGCGACCACCCCCGGCCAGGGCGGGGCCGTCGTGACGATGCGCGGTGCGGACCCGACCCTGGGCGGCCTGCTGGGAGGGACCCGATGAACGACCACCAGCCACAGACCACCAAGCCACAGACCACCAAGCCACGGACCACGGGTATGCCGCGTGGCCGGCGCGCCGTGTCCGGGCTCGTCGTGGGCGCGGTCCTCCTCGGCGTCACCGGCTGCCAGGGCGCCTTCGACCTGCCGCTGCCCGGCGGAGCAGCCAACCGCGGTGACATCTTCCGCGTGACGGCCGAGTTCGCCGACGTCCTCGACCTCGTCCCGCAGTCGTCGGTCAAGGTCGACCAGGTGACGGTGGGCTCGGTGGAGAAGATCGAGCTCAACGGCTGGACGGCTCGGGTGACGCTGCGCCTGCCCAAGAACGTCAAGCTGCCCGACAACGCCGTGGCGGAGCTCAAGCAGACCTCGCTGCTGGGGGAGAAGTACGTCCAGCTGTCCGCGCCGACCGGTGCGGCCCCCGAGGGCCGGCTCGGCGACGGCGACAACATCCCGCTCGCCCGCACCGGCCGCAACCCGGAGGTCGAGGAGGTGCTCAGCGCGATGTCGCTGCTGCTCAACGGTGGTGGCGTCGCCCAGCTCAAGGTCATCGAGACCGAGCTCAACAACGCCGCGCGGGGCAACCAGGCGCAGATCAAGGACGTCATCAAGCAGCTCGACACCTTCATCGGCGGCCTCGACAGCCAGAAGTCCGAGATCGTCCGCGCCATCGACAACATCGACGCGCTCGCCGCCAAGCTCGCAGCCCAGAAGGAGGACATCGGCAGGGCCCTCGAGGCGCTGCCCAAGGGCCTCGAGGTGCTCGCCGACCAGCGCCAGCAGCTCGTGCAGATGCTCCAGGCGCTCAGCAGGCTCGGGGCGGTCGGGACCCAGGTCATCCAGCAGAGCAAGGCCGACACCGCCGCCAACCTCCAGGCCCTCGCGCCGATCCTGGCCCAGCTCACCAAGGCCGGGGACAACCTGCCGAAGTCGCTGCAGCTGCTGCTGACCTACCCCTTCTCGGACGCGACGACCGGGGCCATGAAGGGCGACTACACCAACATGTCCGCCGACCTGGACCTCAACTTCGCGCACCTCGCCGGCAACCTGGGGATCCCGACGACTCCGCCCCCCGGCGGCCCGACGGGCGGGCCCACCGGGCTGCCCAGCCTGCCGCTGCCGACGCCCAGCATCCCGAGTGTGCCGATCACCCCGGGCGGCAGCTCGACCTCGGGCGCGTGCGTCCCGGGCGTGATCTGCGTCGGTGCCCGCGACCAGCAGTCCGGCTCGTCGGGCTCGGACGGTTCGTGGCGCTCGCTCTACGGAGGTGCCGCATGATCCGCCGCTCGGTGCAGGTCCAGCTGTTCGCGTTCCTGCTGATCACCCTCGTCACCGTCTCGGTCCTCTCGGCCCGCTACGTCGGGCTCTACGACCAGGTGGCCGGTGGTCAGTACCACGTCGCGGCCGACTTCGAGCAGTCCGGCGGCATCTTCGTCGGCTCCGAGGTCACCTACCGCGGCGTCACCGTCGGCCGGGTCGACAACCTGAAGCTGTCCAGGGACGGTGTGATCGTCGACGCGAAAATCCAACGGGGAGTAGTGATTCCGAAGGACACCAAGGTCGTCGTGGAGAACCGCTCCGCGGTCGGCGAGCAGTACCTCGACTTCCAGCCGCGCACCGACAAGGGCGCCTCGCTGAGGAACGGCGACACCATCCCGCGCAAGGACACGGTCTTCCCGCTGCGGGTCGACACGCTGCTGCTCGACCTCGACGGGACCGTCAACTCGGTCGACAAGCAGGACCTGCGCACCGTGGTCGACGAGCTCGGCAAGGGGTTCGCCGACGGGGGACAGGACCTCCAGCGACTGATCGACAGCGGTGACAAGCTGACGAGGTCGGCCACGGAGGCGCTGCCCGAGACGGTCAAGCTGATCGACGACGGCCGCATCGTGCTCGACACGCAGCGCGAGACCTCGGGCGACATCAAGGTCTTCGCCAAGAACTTCGCGGACCTGTCCGAGACCCTCAAGGCCTCTGACGGCGACCTGCGCCTGATCCTCGACCGCGGCGTCGTCGCGTCCAAGGAGCTCGAGTCCCTGATCAGGGACAACCAGGGCAACCTCGCCGCGCTGCTGGCCAACCTGATCACCGTCGGCCAGGTGACCACGGCACGGGTCGACGGGATCCAGCAGCTCCTCGTCACCTACCCCGATGTCGTGGCCGGCGGCTTCACGGTCGTCCCCGGCGACGGCACCGCCCACTTCGGACTGGCCATGGCGCACGACCCGCCGGTCTGCACGCAGGGCTACCAGGGCACGGTGCGGCGCACGCCCAACCAGACCAGCAACACCAAGGCGAACACCTCGGCACGCTGCACAGCCCCCCGCGGGTCGGCGGCCAGCGTTCGCGGCGCCCAGAACGCCCCGGGTCCGCACTCGAGCACGAACTCCACCGTCCCGTTCGCTTTCGGCAACCAGCCCGTATCCCCGGGCATGGCTGCCTCGTTGAGCCTGACAACACCACAGGTATCGGTGCCACTGCCTCCCTCGGGGGCCGAGAGCGGCGACGCCTCGTGGTTGTGGATCATGAAGGAGGCTGCTCGATGAGCACGATCACCACCCACGCCGGGAGGGCGGTGGAGGCGGACGAGGACGTGTCACCCCCCGACGCGCTCGCTGCCGACACAGATCACCAGACAGCCCGTGACCGGGCCAGGGCTCTACGCATCACCCCGACCATGGTGTGGGTCGTGGTCGCCATCGCGCTGATCGCGAGCCTCGCGCTCGGGGCCACCCGCGGACGCGACTGGTATGCCGCGCGGCAGACGTCGGCGGCCAACGCCGACGCCGTGGCAGCGGCCAAGCAGCTGGCCATCAACTTCGTCACGGTCGACTACACCAAGGTCGACGCGGACATGGCCCGGGTGAAGGCCGGCGCCACGGGGGACTTCCTCAAGAGCTACTCGACCTCGGCCGACCAGCTCAGCAAGGTCCTCGTCGCCAACAAGACGGTCTCCTCGGTGCAGCGCACCGAGGCCGCCCTGGTCTCCGGTGACAAGGACTCCGCCGTCGCGCTCGTGGGCGTGGTCGCCCCGACCAAGAACACCGCCGTTCCGAACGGCGAGACCAAGACCTACCGGATGCGGCTCGACCTGCGCCTGGTCGGCGACGAGTGGAAGGTGGAGAACCTTGAGTTCGTCGGTTGATACCAAGGTGAAGGCCCGCCCCCGGGTGGCCGGAGAGCGGTCCCGGGCACGCGCCCCCCAGCAGCCCCTCGTCGACCCTGGCGCAGGCGCGCCGGGGGCAGGTGACCAGACGAGCCCCACGCGGAGCTGGCCCCGGCTCCCGAAGCTGCCCACGCGGCATACCTGGACGTCGTCACGGCCTGCGGCCGACGGCCGGCGACGCTGGATCGCTCCGCTCGTGGCCCTCGTCGCCGTGCTGGCCGTGCTCGGGACCGTCGTGGGCGTCAGCCTGCGCGACGCCGGCGCCCAGGCCGCCACCAACCGGGCGGCGGCCAGCCAGGCCCGCACCTCGATCGAGCAGATGCTCAGCTACAGCTACAAGACCATCGACGCGCAGTCGGCACAGATCGAGGGCCTGCTCACCGGGTCGTTCAAGGGCGAGTTCACAGCCGCCATGGACAAGGACATCAAGCCGCTCGCGGTCAAGAACCAGACCGTCGTGCAGGCCAAGGTGTCCGACGTCGGGGTGATGAGCTCCTCGCCCACGACCGTCAAGGTGCTGGCGTTCGTCAACCAGGCCCGCATCGGCACCGACCAGCAGGACCCCGTGGTCGACCAGAACCGGGTCATCGCGACGATGACCCAGGTCGGCGACCGCTGGCTGATCAGCAAGGTCGAAGCCTTCTAAGGGCCTACCACCCCTTCGGAGATCCGGCGCGGCGACGCCTCCCGGACGCCTCCCGGATCCTCCTGACCTGCGGCGATGCATCCCCCCTTCGGGTGCGTCGCCGCAGGTCGTTCGGCGCCACACGGGGCGAATGTCTTGACGTAGGGGGTTTCGCGCGTCATCCTCGTCTGCGTCGGATCAGCCCGTGGCTTGTGGCCCGGGCCTGACCCCCGTCAACGGTCGTGGCGTGAGCCCGCTGGACACGGTTGGACGAGGCTGCCCTCTTTCGTGTATGCTCTTCCTTTGCGCTGCCCTCTTTCTTCGATCCCGCCTCAGACCTCAGCCTTTCGTCGTGCCCTGCGGCACGAATTCCTGGCCCTGTCTCCTGCGTGGTCGGCACCGGCGGTCAGCGCTGCACCGGTTTCGAACCATCAGATTTAAGACAAGGCCCGTGGAAGGACCCCTCCTTGGCTGCCTCGCGCAACGCGACTCAGACTGTGTCCACCGCACGGACGGTTTCAGGCCGTCTGTCCTTCGCAAAGATCCGCGAACCCCTCGAGGTCCCCGACCTCCTGGCGCTGCAAACGGAAAGCTTCGACTGGCTGCTCGGTAACGAGCGCTGGCAGGCCCGTGTCGCAGAGGCCAAGGCCGCCGGCCGTGGGGATGTGCCGGATCGCTCCGGCCTCGAGGAGATCTTCGAAGAGATCTCCCCGATCGAGGACTTCAGCGGCTCCATGTCGCTGTCGTTCCGCGACCACCGCTTCGAGGAGGTCAAGTACTCCATCGAGGACTGCAAGGAGCGCGACCAGACCTACTCCGCGCCCCTGTTCGTCACCGCGGAGTTCATGAACACCACGACTGGCGAGATCAAGAGCCAGACGGTCTTCATGGGTGACTTCCCGCTCATGACCGAGCGCGGCACCTTCGTGATCAACGGCACCGAGCGTGTCGTCGTCTCCCAGCTGGTCCGCAGCCCGGGCGTCTACTTCGAGCGCACGCCCGACAAGACGTCCGACAAGGACATCTACACCGCCAAGGTCATCCCGAGCCGTGGTGCCTGGCTGGAGTTCGAGATCGACAAGCGCGACATGGTGGGCGTCCGCGTCGACCGCAAGCGCAAGCAGTCGGTCACCGTCCTCCTCAAGGCCCTGGGCATGACCGAGGCCGACATCCTCGAGGAGTTCGGCGAGTTCGAGTCGATGCGCCTCACCCTGGAGAAGGACCACACGGCCGGCCAGGACGACGCGCTGCTCGACATCTACCGCAAGCTGCGCCCGGGCGAACCGCCGACCCGCGAGGCTGCCCAGACCCTGCTGGACAACCTCTACTTCAACCCCAAGCGCTACGACCTGGCCAAGGTCGGCCGCTACAAGATCGACCGCAAGCTGGGCGTCGCCGCCGAGCTCAGCGCCTCGGTCCTGTCCGTCGACGACATCGTCGCCACGATCAAGTACATCGTCTCGCTGCACGCCGGTGAGTCGACGCTCGCCGGCAAGAACGGCGACGAGGTGCCGGTCGAGGTCGACGACATCGACCACTTCGGCAACCGTCGTCTGCGCAACGTGGGCGAGCTCATCCAGAACCAGGTCCGCACCGGGCTGTCCCGCATGGAGCGCGTCGTCCGCGAGCGCATGACCACGCAGGACGTCGAGGCGATCACCCCGCAGACCCTGATCAACATCCGCCCCGTGGTGGCGTCGATCAAGGAGTTCTTCGGCACCTCCCAGCTGTCGCAGTTCATGGACCAGAACAACCCGCTCGCGGGCCTGACGCACAAGCGGCGTCTGTCGGCCCTCGGCCCGGGTGGTCTGTCCCGCGACCGCGCCGGCATGGAGGTCCGTGACGTCCACCCGTCGCACTACGGCCGCATGTGCCCGATCGAGACCCCTGAGGGCCCGAACATCGGCCTGATCGGCTCGCTCGCGTCCTACGGTCGGATCAACCCGTTCGGGTTCATCGAGACGCCCTACCGCAAGGTCGTCAAGGGCAAGGTCACCGACAAGGTGGACTACCTGTCCGCCGACGAGGAGGACCGCCACGTCATCGCGCAGGCCAACGCCGTCATCAACGCCGAGGGCCTGTTCACCGAGGACCGCGTCCTGGTGCGCACCAAGGGCGGCGAGATCGACTACATCCCCGGTGCCGACGTCGACTACATGGACGTCTCCCCGCGCCAGATGGTGTCGGCCGCGACCGCGCTGATCCCGTTCCTCGAGCACGACGACGCCAACCGTGCGCTCATGGGTTCCAACATGCAGCGCCAGGCGGTGCCGCTGGTCAAGTCCGAGGCTCCGCTGGTCGGCACCGGCATGGAGTACCGCGCCGCCCTCGACTCGGGCGACGTCGTCCGGGCCGAGACCGCTGGTGTGGTCACCGAGGTGTCCGCCGACCTCGTCACCGTCGCAGGTGACGACGGCTCGACGCGCACCTACCGGATCGCCAAGTTCGCGCGCTCCAACCAGGGCACGTCCTACAACCAGGTCGTCGTCGTCAACGAGGGCGACCGGGTCGAGGCCGGCGGCGTCATCGCCGACGGTCCCGCGACCGACGGTGGCGAGATGGCCCTGGGCCGCAACCTGCTCGTGGCGTTCATGCCGTGGGAGGGCCACAACTACGAGGACGCGATCATCCTCAGCCAGCGTCTGGTGCAGGACGACGTCCTCTCCTCGATCCACATCGAGGAGCACGAGGTCGACGCCCGCGACACCAAGCTCGGCCCCGAGGAGATCACCCGGGACATCCCGAACGTCTCCGAGGAGGTCCTGGCCGACCTCGACGAGCGCGGCATCATCCGCATCGGCGCCGAGGTCCGCGACGGCGACCTGCTCGTCGGCAAGGTCACGCCCAAGGGTGAGACCGAGCTGACGCCGGAGGAGCGCCTGCTGCGCGCCATCTTCGGTGAGAAGGCTCGCGAGGTCCGCGACACGTCGCTCAAGGTGCCCCACGGCGAGACCGGCACGGTCATCGGCGTCAAGGTGTTCGACAAGGACGAAGGCGACGACCTGCCCCCGGGCGTCAACCAGCTCGTCCGCGTCTACGTCGCCAACAAGCGCAAGATCACCGATGGAGACAAGCTCGCCGGCCGTCACGGCAACAAGGGCGTCATCTCCAAGATCCTGCCCGTCGAGGACATGCCGTTCCTCGAGGACGGCACCCCTGTGGACGTCGTGCTCAACCCGCTCGGTGTCCCCGGTCGTATGAACGTCGGCCAGATCCTCGAGCTGCACCTCGGCTGGGCCGCCTCCCGCGGTTGGGAGATCGCGGGCAACCCGGACTGGGCCAAGCTCATCCCCGAGGACGCGCGCTCGGCCCCGGCCGGCACCCGTGTCGCCTCGCCGGTGTTCGACGGTGTGCGCGAGGACGAGATCGTGGGTCTGCTGGACTCCACGACCAAGACCCGCGACGACGTGCGGCTCATCGACGGCTCCGGCAAGTCCCGGCTCTTCGACGGTCGCTCCGGCGAGCCGTTCCCCGAGCCGGTGTCCGTGGGCTACATGTACATCCTCAAGCTGCACCACCTCGTGGACGACAAGATCCACGCCCGCAGCACCGGCCCCTACAGCATGATCACGCAGCAGCCGCTGGGTGGTAAGGCTCAGTTCGGTGGCCAGCGCTTCGGTGAGATGGAGGTGTGGGCACTCGAGGCCTACGGCGCGGCCTACGCGCTGCAGGAGCTGCTCACGATCAAGTCCGACGACGTCCAGGGCCGCGTGAAGGTCTACGAGGCGATCGTCAAGGGCGACAACATCCCGGAGCCCGGCATCCCCGAGTCCTTCAAGGTGCTCATCAAGGAGATGCAGTCGCTGTGCCTGAACGTCGAGGTGCTCAACAGCGAGGGCACCTCCATCGAGCTGAAGGAGTCCGACGAGGACGTCTTCCGCGCGGCGGAGGAGCTCGGCATCGACCTGTCCCGGCGCGAGCCCAGTTCGGTCGAAGAGGTCTAAGGCGCGGGTATGCCGCGTGGACGCCCTGGGCGGGCACGCGGCATACCAGCCCTCCTCACGACCCACCCTTTGAGTTTTAGCTAGAGACACGGAAGAAGGAACCACGTGCTCGACGTCAACTTCTTTGACGAACTGCGCATCGGCCTGGCCACTGCTGACGACATCCGTCAGTGGAGCCACGGCGAGGTGAAGAAGCCCGAGACGATCAACTACCGCACCCTCAAGCCTGAGAAGGAGGGCCTGTTCTGCGAGCGCATCTTCGGCCCCACCCGGGACTGGGAGTGCAACTGCGGCAAGTACAAGCGGGTCCGCTTCAAGGGCATCATCTGTGAGCGCTGCGGCGTCGAGGTCACTCGTGCCAAGGTGCGTCGTGAGCGGATGGGCCACATCGAGCTCGCCGCCCCCGTCACCCACATCTGGTACTTCAAGGGCGTCCCGTCGCGCCTGGGCTACCTGCTCGACCTCGCCCCGAAGGACCTCGAGAAGGTCATCTACTTCGCGGCCTACATGATCACCTCGGTCGACGAGGAGCAGCGCCACAAGGACCTGCCCTCGCTCGAGGCCCAGATCGAGGTGGAGAAGAAGGAGTACGAGAACAAGCGTGACTCCGAGGTCGACACCCGGGCCAAGCGGCTCGAGTCCGACATCGCCGAGCTCGAGGCCGAGGGTGCCAAGGCTGACGCCCGCCGCAAGGTGCGCGAGTCCGCCGAGCGCGAGATGAACCAGATCCGCAAGCGCGCCGACATGCAGATCGAGCGCATCGAGCAGGTCTGGGACCGGTTCAAGAACCTCAAGGTCCAGGACCTCGAGGGCGACGAGATCCTCTACCGCGAGATGCGTGACCGCTTCGGTCTGTACTTCGAGGGTGGCATGGGCGCCGCCGCGATCCAGAAGCGCCTGCAGGACTTCGACCTCCAGGCCGAGTCCGAGCTGCTACGCGAGATCATCGCCACCGGCAAGGGCCAGAAGAAGACCCGTGCCCTCAAGCGGCTCAAGGTCGTCACCGCCTTCCAGGCCACGACGAACAAGCCGTCCGGCATGGTCCTGGACGCCGTCCCGGTCATCCCGCCGGACCTGCGCCCGATGGTGCAGCTCGACGGTGGCCGCTTCGCGACCTCCGACCTCAACGACCTCTACCGTCGCGTGATCAACCGCAACAACCGGCTCAAGCGTCTGCTCGACCTCGGTGCGCCGGAGATCATCGTCAACAACGAGAAGCGGATGCTCCAGGAGGCTGTCGACAGCCTCTTCGACAACGGCCGTCGTGGTCGCCCGGTCACGGGTCCCGGCAACCGTCCGCTCAAGTCGCTGTCCGACATGCTCAAGGGCAAGCAGGGCCGGTTCCGCCAGAACCTGCTCGGCAAGCGCGTCGACTACTCCGGCCGTTCGGTCATCGTCGTCGGCCCGCAGCTCAAGCTGCACCAGTGCGGTCTGCCCAAGCAGATGGCCCTCGAGCTGTTCAAGCCGTTCGTGATGAAGCGCCTGGTCGACCTCGACCACGCGCAGAACATCAAGTCGGCCAAGCGCATGGTCGAGCGCGCCCGTCCGGTCGTGTGGGACGTCCTCGAAGAGGTCATCACGGAGCACCCCGTGCTCCTCAACCGCGCGCCCACCCTGCACCGCCTCGGCATCCAGGCCTTCGAGCCTCAGCTCGTCGAGGGCAAGGCCATCCAGATCCACCCGCTCGTCTGCTCGGCCTTCAACGCCGACTTCGACGGTGACCAGATGGCTGTGCACGTGCCCCTGAGCACCGAGGCGCAGGCCGAGGCCCGCATCCTCATGCTCTCGAGCAACAACATCCTCAAGCCGGCCGACGGCCGTCCGGTGACCATGCCCACCCAGGACATGATCATCGGGCTCTACCACCTCACGTCCGAGGTGGAGAACGGCAAGGGCTCCGGCCGCGCGTTCTCGTCGGTCTCCGAGGCCCGCATGGCGTTCGACGCCGGCGAGCTCGAGCTCGGCAGCATCGTCAAGATCCGCCTGCTCGACGTCGTCCCGATCCCGGGCACGGAGCTCGCCGAGGGCACCGAGGTCAACGAGCAGGGCCAGGTGGCCTCGCTCACCATCGAGACCAGCCTCGGTCGCGCGCTGTTCAACCAGACGCTGCCGGTGGACTACCCGTTCGTGGACGCGGTCGTCGACAAGAAGCGTCTGTCGACCATCGTCAACGACCTGGCCGAGCGCTACACCAAGGTGCAGGTCGCTGCGAGCCTCGACGCGCTCAAGGAGTACGGCTTCCACTGGGCGACCCGCTCGGGCACCACGGTGGCCATCTCCGACGTCGTGACCCCGCCGCGCAAGCTCGAGATCCTCGAGGGCTACGAGGTCAAGGCCACCAAGGTCCAGGTGCAGTACGAGCGTGGTCTGATCACGGACGACGAGCGCCGTCAGGAGCTCATCGAGATCTGGACCCAGGCCACCAACGAGGTCGCCAAGGAGATGGAGGCCAACCTCCCGAAGACCAACACCATCTACAAGATGGTGTCCTCGGGTGCGCGTGGTAACTGGATGCAGCTGCGGCAGATCGCCGGTATGCGTGGTCTGGTGTCCAACCCGAAGGGCGACATCATCCCGCGACCGATCCGCGCGAACTTCCGCGAGGGCCTGTCCGTGCTCGAGTTCTTCATCTCCACGCACGGTTCCCGTAAGGGTCTTGCCGACACCGCGCTTCGTACCGCCGACTCGGGTTACCTGACCCGTCGCCTGGTGGACGTCTCGCAGGACGTCATCATCCGCGAGGACGACTGTGGGACCGAGCGTGGCCTGACCATGCCGATCGCGCAGAAGACCACCTCCGGCGCCCTGGTCGAGCACGACGACGTGGAGACCTCGGTCTACGCCCGCACGCTCGCCGCCGACGTCGAGAAGGACGGTTCCGTCCTGGCCGAGGCCGGTATCGACCTCGGTGACGTCGTCATCGACGCGCTCGTCGCCGCCGGCGTCGAGCAGGTCAAGGTCCGGTCGGTGCTCACCTGTGAGTCCCACGTCGGCACCTGCGCCGCCTGCTACGGCCGGTCACTCGCGACCGGCAAGCTCGTGGACATCGGCGAGGCCGTCGGCATCATCGCGGCCCAGTCCATCGGTGAGCCCGGCACCCAGCTGACGATGCGTACCTTCCACACCGGTGGTGTGGCTGGTGACGACATCACGCAGGGTCTGCCCCGTGTCGTCGAGCTGTTCGAGGCCCGCACCCCCAAGGGTGTGGCCCCGATCGCCGAGGCGTCCGGTCGGGTCAGCATCGAGGACACCGACAAGACCCGTCGCATCATGCTCACCCCGGACGACGGCTCCGAGGAGCACGCCTACCCGGTGAGCAAGCGCGCGCGTCTGCTGATCGCCGACGGCGACCATGTCGAGGTCGGCCACCGCATGACGCAGGGTTCGATCGACCCCAAGCAGGTCCTTCGCATCCTCGGCCCGCGGGCGGTCCAGATGCACCTCGTCGACGAGGTGCAGCACGTCTACCGCCAGCAGGGTGTGTCGATCCACGACAAGCACATCGAGGTCATCGTCCGCCAGATGCTGCGCCGGATCACGATCATCGAGTCCGCCGATGCCGACCTGCTCCCCGGTGAGCTGGCCGAGCGTGGTCGGTTCGAGACCGAGAACCGTCGCGTCGTCGCCGAAGGTGGCCGCCCGGCCTCGGGTCGCCCCGAGCTCATGGGTATCACCAAGGCGTCGCTGGCCACGGACTCCTGGCTCTCGGCCGCCTCCTTCCAGGAGACGACCCGCGTGCTGACCGAGGCCGCGATGAACGCCAAGTCGGACCCGTTGCTGGGTCTGAAGGAGAACGTCATCCTCGGAAAGCTCATCCCGGCCGGCACGGGTCTCCCGCGCTACCGGAACGTCAAGGTCGAGGCCACGGAAGAGGCCAAGGCTGCGATGTACTCGATGCCCAGCTACGAGTACGACTACCCGGTGTTCGGTCCCGGCTCCGGCGAGGCCATCCGCCTCGACGACGCCGAGCTCGGCCTGGACTGAGCCTCCGGCTCCGCCCGCTGAGGGCGGGTATGCCGCGTGGTCACCACGCGGCATACCCGCCCTTTCGCATTGTCGGTGCGCGACTTGTTGCCCGCTGGTGGTCACCGAGCCGGCGATTCGGTGGTCCCGTGACGATCTGCGCGCACCAAGTCGGCACCTCGGCGACTTGGTGCCGGCTGGTGGTCACCGAGGCGGCGATTCGGGGGTCCGGTGACGATCTGCCCGCACCAAGTCGCAGCACGTCGGGCCGGCGGCGCTTGGTGTAACCGATTTGGACCGCCACCACGCAGGCGGTATCTTTGAACACTGTGTCTGAGGTCTGCCTCAGTCATGCGCTGGAGTCGGTGCCGACCAGACAGCAAGATGTCGGCCGCTGGACCAGCACCCCTCTCGCCGGGCACTCCGCAATCGATCCGCACTGGGTCGCGCGTGGAGGGTGCAGGGGAGAGCGCCAAGCACGACACACCCGAGTGCGGGGGTCGGGCGAGGCACCACACCAAGGAGTGCCCGAGGGTTGCGAGACGCAGCCCGACGACACAGAACATCAACTACGTACGGAGAACAGGTTGCCTACGATCAACCAGCTTGTGCGCAAGGGGCGTCAGGACAAGGTCACCAAGACCAAGACTCCTGCCCTCAAGGGCTCGCCCCAGCGCCGTGGTGTGTGCACGCGTGTGTACACCACCACCCCCAAGAAGCCGAACTCTGCCCTGCGGAAGGTCGCCCGCGTGCGCCTCACCAGCGGCATCGAGGTCACGGCCTACATCCCGGGCGTCGGCCACAACCTGCAGGAGCACTCGATCGTGCTCGTGCGTGGTGGTCGTGTGAAGGACCTCCCCGGCGTGCGTTACAAGATCGTCCGCGGCTCGCTCGACACCCAGGGTGTCAAGAACCGCAAGCAGGCCCGCTCCCGTTACGGCGCGAAGATGGAGAAGAAGTAATGCCTCGCAAGGGACCCGCGCCCAAGCGCCCCCTCGTCGTCGACCCGGTCCACAACTCCCCGTTGGTGACCCAGCTGGTCAACAAGATCCTCCTCGATGGCAAGAAGTCCATCGCCGAGACGATCGTCTACGGCGCCCTCGAGGGCGTCAAGGAGAAGACCGGCTCCGACCCCGTCGTGACCCTCAAGCGCGCGCTGGACAACATCCGTCCGACGCTCGAGGTCAAGTCCCGCCGTGTCGGTGGCGCCACCTACCAGGTGCCGATCGAGGTCAAGCCCAACCGCGCGACCACCCTGGCCCTGCGCTGGATGGTCGGCTACTCGCGTCAGCGTCGTGAGAAGACCATGACCGAGCGCCTCATGAACGAGATCCTCGACGCGTCCAACGGCCTCGGTGCCGCGGTGAAGCGTCGTGAGGACACCCACAAGATGGCCGAGTCCAACAAGGCCTTCGCGCACTACCGCTGGTAACAGCGTCCGGTATGCCGCGGGCGCAACACACGCCCGCGGCATACCGGAGGTGCGTGGTCGAGGCCCCGCCCCCACGCACCACAACGAACTTTTTCTAACGAGCGAGATGAGACGATCACATTGGCACTCGACGTCCTGACGGACCTGACCAAGGTCCGCAACATCGGGATCATGGCGCACATCGACGCCGGCAAGACGACGACGACTGAGCGCATCCTCTTCTACACCGGTGTCAACCACAAGATCGGTGAGACCCACGACGGTGCGTCGACGACCGACTGGATGGAGCAGGAGAAGGAGCGCGGCATCACGATCACGTCTGCCGCCGTGACCTCCTTCTGGGAGGGCACCCAGATCAACATCATCGACACCCCCGGTCACGTGGACTTCACGGTCGAGGTGGAGCGCTCGCTGCGCGTCCTCGACGGTGCCGTCGCCGTGTTCGACGGCAAGGAGGGCGTCGAGCCCCAGTCCGAGACCGTGTGGCGTCAGGCCGACAAGTACGACGTCCCCCGCATCGCGTTCGTCAACAAGATGGACAAGCTCGGCGCGGACTTCTACTTCACCGTCGACACCATCAAGGACCGCCTCGGCGCGGAGCCCCTCGTGCTCCAGCTGCCGATCGGCTCCGAGAGCGAGTTCGTCGGCGTCGTCGACCTCATCTACCGTCGTGCCCTCGTGTGGCCCGGTGACTCCAAGGGTGACGTCACCATGGGTGCCAAGTACGAGATCCAGGAGATCCCGGCCGACATGCTCGAGAAGGTCGAGGAGTACCGCCACGCCCTCGTCGAGCGCGTTGCCGAGTCCGACGACGTCCTCATGGAGAAGTACCTCGGTGGCGAGGAGCTGACGCCCGAGGAGATCAAGGGCGCCATCCGCAAGCTCACGGTCAACTCCGAGCTCTACCCGATCCTGTGCGGCTCTGCCTTCAAGAACCGCGGTGTGCAGCCGATGCTCGACGCCGTCGTCGACTACCTGCCTTCGCCGCTCGACGTCCCCCCGATGGTCGGCCACAAGCCGAACCACGAGGAGATCGAGATGACGCGCAAGCCCGACACGAGCGAGCCGTTCTCGGCGCTGGCGTTCAAGGTCGCCACGCACCCGTTCTTCGGCACGCTGACCTTCATCCGGGTCTACTCCGGCCAGATCTCCGCCGGCTCCGCGGTCGTCAACACGACCAAGGGCCGCAAGGAGCGCATCGGCAAGCTCTTCCAGATGCACGCCAACAAGGAGAACCCCGTGGAGGAGGCCCTCGCGGGTCACATCTACGCGGCGATCGGCCTCAAGGACACCACCACCGGTGACACGTTGAGCGACCCGAATGAGCAGATCGTGCTCGAGTCGATGACGTTCCCGGACCCGGTCATCCAGGTGGCCATCGAGCCCAAGACCAAGGGTGACCAGGAGAAGCTCTCCACGGCCATCCAGAAGCTCTCCGCCGAGGACCCGACCTTCCAGGTCCACCACGACGAGGAGACCGGCCAGACGATCATCGCCGGCATGGGCGAGCTCCACCTGGACATCCTCGTGGACCGCATGAAGCGCGAGTTCAAGGTCGAGGCCAACGTCGGCAAGCCGCAGGTGGCCTACCGCGAGACGATCCGTCGCACCGTGGAGAAGCTCGACTTCACCCACAAGAAGCAGACGGGTGGCTCCGGCCAGTTCGCCAAGATCCAGATCAGCATCGAGCCCCTCGACACCGCCGAGTCGGGCGAGATGTACGAGTTCGTGAACAAGGTCACCGGTGGCCGCGTTCCGCGCGAGTACATCCCGTCGGTCGACGCCGGCATCCAGGACGCCATGCAGTACGGCGTGCTCGCCGGCTACCCGCTGGTCGGCATCAAGGCGACGCTGCTCGATGGCGCCTACCACGACGTCGACTCCTCCGAGATGGCGTTCAAGATCGCCGGTTCCATGGCGCTCAAGGAGGCCGTCCGCAAGGCCGACCCCGTGCTCCTCGAGCCGATGATGGCCGTCGAGGTGCGTACGCCCGAGGACTACATGGGCGACGTCATCGGTGACATCAACTCCCGCCGTGGCCAGATCCAGGCCATGGAGGACATCAGTGGTGCCAAGGTCGTCCGCGGCCTGGTCCCCCTGTCGGAGATGTTCGGCTACGTCGGTGACCTGCGGTCCAAGACCCAGGGTCGGGCGAACTACTCGATGGAGTTTGACTCCTACGCCGAGGTCCCCAAGGCTGTTGCCGAGGAGATCATCAAGAAGACGCGTGGTGAGTGACCGGTAGCATTACCGGTCGCACTCCACGCAACGAACCACCAGAGCTCCACAACCCCCAATCCGCGCCACGTCCCATCTGGGCAAAAGGCGTTTCACCAAGAAGAGTCCTGAGGAGGACATCAAGTGGCGAAGGCAAAGTTCGAGCGGACTAAGCCGCACGTCAACATCGGCACCATTGGTCACATCGACCACGGTAAGACGACGCTGACGGCTGCGATTTCCAAGGTCCTGCACGACAAGTACCCGGACCTGAACCCGCAGTTCGCGTTCGACGACATCGACAAGGCACCCGAAGAGAAGCAGCGCGGTATCACGATCTCGATCGCGCACATCGAGTACCAGACGGAGAGCCGTCACTACGCCCACGTCGACTGCCCCGGTCACGCTGACTACGTGAAGAACATGATCACGGGTGCGGCGCAGATGGACGGTGCGATCCTCGTGGTTGCGGCGACCGACGGCCCGATGCCGCAGACGAAGGAGCACGTCCTCCTGGCCCGCCAGGTCGGCGTTCCCTACATCGTCGTGGCGCTCAACAAGGCCGACATGGTCGACGACGAGGAGATCCTCGAGCTCGTCGAGATGGAGGTCCGCGAGCTGCTGTCCGACTACGAGTTCCCGGGCGACGACCTGCCGGTCGTCAAGGTCTCGGCGCTCAAGGCGCTCGAGGGCGACGCCGAGTGGGGCAACTCCGTCCTGGAGCTCATGGACGCCGTGGACAACCACATCCCGATCCCCGAGCGTGACGTCGACAAGCCGTTCCTCATGCCCGTCGAGGACGTGTTCACGATCACCGGTCGTGGCACCGTCGTCACCGGTCGTATCGAGCGCGGCATCCTCAACGTCAACGCTGAGGTCGAGATCGTCGGCATCCACCCCGGCCCGCCGGCCAAGACCACGGTCACCGGCATCGAGATGTTCCGCAAGCTGCTCGACGAGGGTCGTGCGGGCGAGAACGTCGGCCTGCTTCTTCGTGGCACCAAGCGCGAGGACGTCGAGCGCGGCCAGGTCATCGTCAAGCCGGGCTCGATCACCCCGCACACGGACTTCGAGGCCAACGTCTACATCCTGTCCAAGGATGAGGGCGGCCGTCACACGCCGTTCTACGACAACTACCGCCCGCAGTTCTACTTCCGCACCACCGACGTGACCGGCGTCGTGCACCTCCCCGAGGGCACCGAGATGGTCATGCCCGGTGACAACACGGAGATGAACGTCGAGCTCATCCAGCCGATCGCCATGGAGGAGGGCCTGCGCTTCGCCATTCGCGAGGGCGGCCGTACCGTCGGCGCCGGCCGCGTCACCAAGATCACCAAGTAACACTCGGCGACTTCGCCACCGGTGATCTGACGCACCAGCACCACAGGAGGGCCCCGCAGCTTCGGCTGCGGGGCCCTTCGCTGTCCCGTATGCCGCGCGGGCCTGCGACGTGTTGCCGCCAGGTCGTCACGGGGTGGCGATTCCCGGGTGTTGGTGACCACGAGCCGGCAACAGGTGGGGGCCTCTGGCGACGTGTTGCCGCCAGGTCGTCACGGAGTGGCGATCTCCGGGGTTTGGTGACGACCAGCCGGCAACAGGTGGGGGCGTCTTGCGACGTGTTGCCGCCAGGTCGTCACGGGGCGGCGATTTCCGGGGTTGGTGACCACCAGCCGGCAACAGGTGGGCGGGGGTCAGCCGTGGGCCGCTGCGAACTCGGCGGCGGTCAGCTCGTAGACGACCTCGCCCAGCTCGGCACCGGGCAGCGGCTCGTCCCATTCCCTGATGTCGGTGCGGACGTGGCGCAGGCCGAGCCGTTCGAGGACCGCCCGGGAGCGGACGTTCACTGCCATCGTCTCGGCCCAGATCCGGTCGAGCCCGACGGTGACGAAGCCGTGCTCCATCAAGCGGGTGGCGCCCTCGGTGGCCAGCCCTCGCCCCCAGGCTCGCCTGCGCAGCCGGTAGCCCAGCTCGGCAGCCTCGCTCGTCAACCCGTCGTCCGGGGTGAGGCAGAACCACCCGACGAACTCCTCGTCCTCGAAGGCGGACCAGTAGCCCAGCCCCAGCGCGTCGTGCGCGGGTTCGGTGCGGTGCGGCATCCAGACCTCGATGACCTCCTGTGGCCCGGTGGCCCTCCCGGTCAGGAACTCCATCACGTCGGGGTCGCCGTCGAGCTCGACCAGCAGGTCGCTGTCGTCCGCCTTCAGTGGACGCAGCTGGAGCCGCGGCGTCGTCAGGTGCGGCCTGGACATCAGGAGGGCGTCTGCAACAGCTCGGGTCCGATCTGCGCCACCGAGCCGACACCCGACAGCCCCATCGTCAGGTCCAGCTCGGCCACGATGTTGGCCAGCACGTCCCTGACACCGTCCCGCCCACCGAGGGCCAGGCCGTAGAGGTAGGGCCGGCCGATCGCGACGGCGTCGGCGCCCAGCGCGATGGCCTTGACGACGTCGCTGCCGGTGCGGACACCGCTGTCCAGGATCACCGCGAGGTCGGGTCCGAGGGCTGCGCGCACCGACGGCAGGGCGTCGAGGGAGGCGATCGCGCCGTCGACCTGCCGTCCGCCGTGGTTGCTGACCACGACCCCGCTGGCACCCGCTTCCACGGCCCGTGTCGCGTCGTCAGGGTGCAGGACACCCTTGACCAGGAACGGGAGGTCCGTGCGGTCGCGCAGGGTGGCGAGCTGCTCCCAGGTGAGCCCGGGGTTCGAGTAGATGTCGAGGAACGTCTCGACCGCAGCCCGGGGCGTGGGGGAGCGGAGGTTGGCCCGCAGGTCGCCGGGGTGCTCGCGGCTGATCGACAACAGCGACCGGAGCGCGCCCACCGTCACCTTGACGTCGTCCTTGGCGCGCACGGCTGCCTCAGCCGCGGCCGCCTTCGCCGCGATCCGGTCGCGGACCACCTGCTGGAAGCGCGGGTCGGAGGTGTACTGCGCGATGCCGATGCCCTGGGAGAACGGCAGGGACCCGAGGTTCAGGTCCTGGGGGCGCCACCCCAGCATCGTCGTGTCGAGGGTGACCACGATCGCCTCGGCGCCGCTCGCGGCGGCGCGGGCGAGGAAGCTGTCGACGAGCGGTTCGTCGGTGGACCAGTAGAGCTGGAACCATCGCGGCGCCGACCCCATGGCTGCCGCGACGTCCTCCATCGGGGAACACCCCTGGTTGGACAGGATGTACGGCAGGCCGAGCTCAGCCGCCGCCGAGCCGATCTCGAGGTCGCTGTCGCGGTGGACCAACCCGGCCGCACCCACGGGGGCGAGCAGCACCGGTGCGGGAAGCCGTCGGCCGAGGATCTCGGTGGACAGGTCGCGCTGGGCGTTGCCGGGCAGCAGGCGGGGCACGATCCGGACGCGCTCGAAGGCGGCGCGGTTCGCCCGCATGGTCGCGCCCTCGCCCGCCCCGCCCGCGACATAGGCCCAGGCCCGTGGTGACATCGTCGCTGCCGCACGTCGCTCGAGCTCGGCGAAGTCGGTCGGCACCGTGGGGCGGTGGCCCAGCACTCCCGCGCGGTAGATCAGGCCCTGCCTGGCCCTGCCTGGACCTTCGGGCGGCGTCGTCATGGCCCCGATCCTGCCAGCGGGACCACCCCGCTGGGGGTGAACGACACCGGTGAGCACCCGGCATACCCGGGAGGGGGCAGAGCGGCGCGACGCGCCATCGGAGCGGGTATGCCGCGTGGCCCGGCCTCGATTTGGTAGGTCACCGTCGCCTCTGGCACACTGGACCGGTTGCTTGACGCGCGCCGTTGACCCATGTCGACGCCGCCACCCCCGGTGACACACCTCGAACCGTGCATTGATGCGCGGGGCGACACTCCAGGGAAGCGCAAGCCCCGGCTCTGCCGGTCAATCCGAACCGCACGACTGCGTGAAAACGCGTGTCGTCCGGCCGCGAAGCGGGTGCGACACACCCGACCGCGGGGGTCGGAGATGGCCAAGAGCCGGCCAAGCTAGATGTTCGGCGAGAGAGAGACGTAACGGAGATGGCGGGACAGAAGATCCGCATCCGCTTGAAGTCGTATGACCACGAGGTCATCGACAACTCGGCGCGCAAGATTGTCGACACGGTGACCCGTGCTGGCGCGACGGTAGTCGGCCCTGTGCCGCTGCCCACGGAGAAGAACGTCTTCGTGGTCATCCGTTCGCCCCACAAGTACAAGGACAGCCGCGAGCACTTCGAGATGCGCACCCACAAGCGCTTGATCGACATCATCGACCCGACGCCGAAGGCCGTCGACTCGCTGATGCGTCTCGACCTGCCGGCAGACGTCAACATCGAGATCAAGCTCTGAGGCTGGCGAAATGACCACCACTGCTACCAAGACCGTGAAGGGCGTACTGGGCAAGAAGCTCGGTATGACCCAGGTGTGGGATGCCGACAACCGGCTCATCCCCGTCACCGTCATCGAAGCGGGCCCCTGCGTCGTCACGCAGGTCCGCGCCGCTGCGAAGGACGGCTACGACGCCGTCCAGATCGCGTTCGGCGCCATCGACCCCCGCAAGGTGACCAAGCCCCTGACCGGGCACTTCGAGAAGGCCGGCGTGACCCCGCGTCGCCACCTCGTGGAGCTCCGTACCGCTGACGCCGCCGAGTACACGCTCGGCCAGGAAGTCACGGTCGAGACCTTCGAGGCCGGCCAGGCGATCGACGTCACCGGGACCACCAAGGGCAAGGGCTTTGCCGGCGTCATGAAGCGTCACGGCTTCCACGGCGTCAGCTCCTCCCACGGTTCCCACAAGAACCACCGCAAGCCTGGCTCGATCGGTGGCTGCGCCACCCCGGGTCGCGTGTTCAAGGGCATGCGCATGGCCGGCCGGATGGGCGGCGAGCGCCAGACCACCCAGAACCTCACGATCCACGCCGTGGACGTGGAGCGGGGCCTGCTGCTGATCAAGGGTGCCGTTCCCGGCCCCCGCAACGGCACCGTCCTCGTCCGCACGGCCGCGAAGGGAGCCTGAGCCAGATGGCAACCAAGACCGTCGCTGCTGACCTGCCCGCCGAGATCTTCGACGTCCAGGTCAACGTTCCGCTGATCCACCAGGTCGTCGTGGCCCAGCTGGCCGCCGCGCGTCAGGGCACGCACTCCACCAAGACCCGCGGCGAAGTCCGCGGTGGTGGCCGCAAGCCCTACCGCCAGAAGGGCACCGGCCGCGCCCGTCAGGGCTCGACCCGCGCCCCGCAGTTCGCAGGCGGTGGCGTCGTCCACGGCCCGCAGCCGCGTGACTACGCCCAGCGGACCCCCAAGAAGATGAAGGCCGCCGCCCTGCGCGGTGCCCTCTCCGACCGGGCCCGCAACGACCGGGTGCACGTCGTCGAGTCCCTCGTGACCGGCACTGCGCCGTCCACCAAGGACGCGCTCGCGCTGCTCGCCGGCCTGACCGACCGTCCCAACCTGCTCGTCGTGCTCGACCGCAGCGATGTCGTGTCGCTGAAGTCGGTCCGCAACCTCGACGGCGTGCACGTGCTCGCCGCCGACCAGCTCAACACGTACGACGTGCTGTGCGCGGACGATGTCGTCTTCACCACCGCTGCCCTGGAGGCGTTCGTCTCCAAGGCGCAGCCGGTCGGCGGCGTCATCGAGGTCGAGATCGTCGACGACGCACCTGCCAAGGCCGACAAGCCGGCCAAGGCTGCCAAGACCGAGAAGTCCGAGGCCAAGGCGGACAAGCCTGCCAAGGCGGAGAAGCCGGCCAAGGCCGACAAGCCCGCCAAGGCCGAGAAGCCCGCCAAGGCCGAGAAGGCCGCGACGCTGGTGGACGCTCCCGAGGACACCGACGGTGGCTACGGCGCCGACTCGGCTGTCGCCCTCGAGGACGGCTCCGCGCCGGAGGGCTTCGAGGTCAAGGGCAACAAGGACTCGATGAAGTTCCACGTCCCCGGCTCCCGCTGGTACGACGCGACCGTCGCCGAGGTCTGGTTCCGCACTGCGGATGCCGCCGCGGCTGCAGGTTTCGTCCCCGCCGGTGGCGCTGCTGCCCAGGAGACCACTGACGTGGCTGAGGAGGAGACCAAGTGAGCACCCAGTCTGCTCTGTACGGCAAGGACCCCCGCGACATCCTGATCGCGCCGGTCGTTTCCGAGAAGTCGTACTCGCTGCTCGACCAGGGCAAGTACACCTTCATCGTCGACCCGCGGGCGAACAAGACGGAGATCAAGATCGCCGTCGAGCGCGTCTTCAACGTCAAGGTTGACTCCGTCCACACCCTCAACCGTGTCGGCAAGACCCGCCGCACCCGGTTCGGCCTCGGCAAGCGCAAGGACACCAAGCGTGCGATCGTCACCCTCCGCGAGGGCTCGATCGACATCTTCGGTGCCGGCGCCTGACGGAATCGCTGAAGAGACGTAAGGGATTACGAAACATGGGTATCCGTAAGTACAAGCCGACCACGCCTGGCCGCCGAGGCTCCAGCGTCGCCGACTTCGTCGAGGTCACGCGCTCCACGCCTGAGAAGTCGCTGGTGCGCCCCCTGACGAAGTCCGGTGGACGCAACAGCAACGGCCGCATCACCACCCGTCACATCGGTGGTGGACACAAGCGCGCCTACCGCGTCATCGACTTCCGTCGCCATGACAAGGACGGCGTGCCGGCCAAGGTCGCTCACATCGAGTACGACCCCAACCGCACGGCGCGCATCGCGCTGCTGCACTACGCCGACGGTGAGAAGCGCTACATCCTGGCCCCCAAGGGCCTGGAGCAGGGCGCCAACATCGAGAACGGCCCCTCGGCCGACATCAAGCCCGGCAACAGCCTGCCGCTGCGCAACATCCCGACCGGTACGGTCATCCACGCCGTCGAGCTCAAGCCCGGTGGCGGTGCGAAGATCGCCCGCTCCGCTGGTGTGCGCGTGCAGCTCGTCGCCAAGGACGGTCCCTACGCCCAGCTGCGTATGCCGTCCGGTGAGATCCGCAACGTCGACCTGCGCTGCCGCGCCACGGTCGGCGAGGTCGGCAACGCCGAGCAGTCCAACATCAACTGGGGCAAGGCCGGCCGCATGAGGTGGAAGGGCAAGCGCCCGACCGTCCGTGGTGTCGCCATGAACCCGGTCGACCACCCGCACGGTGGTGGTGAGGGTAAGACGTCCGGTGGTCGTCACCCCGTCAGCCCGTGGGGTCAGGCCGAGGGCCGCACCCGCCGCCCCGGCAAGCCGAGCGACAAGATGATCGTTCGCCGCCGTCGTACTGGCAAGAAGCGCTGAGAAGGAGCCTGAGAAACCATGCCTCGTAGCTTGAAGAAGGGCCCTTTCATCGACGGCCACCTTCAGAAGAAGGTCGACGTCCAGAACGAAGCGGGCACCAAGAACGTCATCAAGACCTGGTCGCGTCGGTCGGTCGTGAGCCCCGACATGCTGGGTCACACCCTCGCCGTGCACGACGGTCGCAAGCACGTCCCGGTGTTCGTCACCGAGTCGATGGTCGGCCACAAGCTCGGTGAGTTCGCACCGACCCGCACGTTCAAGGGTCACGTGAAGGACGACAAGAAGGGGCGTCGTCGCTGATGGCTGCCCCGACCGAGAACAAGGACAACGTGATGGAAGCCAAGGCGAGTGCGCGGCACGTCCGCGTCACGCCCCAGAAGGCCCGCCGCATGGTGGACCTGATCCGCGGCAAGCAGGCCACTGAGGCCATCGCTGTGCTCCGGTTCGCGCCGCAGTACGCCTCCGACCCGGTGCAGAAGGTGCTCGAGAGCGCCATCGCCAACCTCCGGGTCAAGGCGGACAAGGCCTCTGAGGCCTTCGACGAGACCAACCTGGTCATCAGCGAGGCGTTCGTCGACGAGGGTCCGACCATGAAGCGGTTCCGCCCGCGGGCCCAGGGCCGCGCGGCACGCATCAACAAGCGGACCAGCCACATCACCGTGGTCGTCACGCCGAAGACCACCAAGGGAGGCACCCGCTAATGGGTCAGAAGGTCAACCCGCACGGCTTCCGCCTCGGTATCACCACCGAGCACAAGAGCCGCTGGTTCGCTGACTCCACCAAGGAGGGTCAGCGGTACCGCGACTACGTCAAGGAAGACGTCGCCATCCGCAAGCTCATGTCCGAGGGCATGGAGCGGGCCGGCATCTCCCGCGTCGAGATCGAGCGCACCCGTGACCGCGTCCGTGTGGACATCCACACCGCGCGTCCCGGCATCGTCATCGGTCGTCGTGGCGCCGAGGCCGACCGCATCCGTGGCGAGCTCGAGAAGCTCACCGGCAAGCAGGTCCAGCTGAACATCCTCGAGGTCAAGAACCCCGAGGTGGACAGCCAGCTCGTCGCGCAGGGCATCGCCGAGCAGCTCTCTGCTCGTGTGTCGTTCCGTCGTGCGATGCGCAAGGGCATGCAGTCCGCCACCCGCGCCGGCGCCAAGGGCATCCGTGTCCAGGTCTCCGGTCGCCTCGGCGGCGCCGAGATGTCTCGCACCGAGTTCTACCGCGAGGGTCGCGTTCCGCTGCACACCCTGCGTGCGCAGATCGACTACGGCTTCTACGAGGCCCGCACCACGTTCGGTCGCATCGGCGTCAAGGTGTGGATCTACAAGGGCGACGTCACCGCTCGCGAGCTGGCTCAGCAGCAGGCTGCTGCGCCGCGTCCGAGCCGTGGCCCGCGTCGTGACGGCGCAGACCGTCCGGCCCGCGCTCGTCGCGAGCGTCCGGAGGCCGCCACCGAGACCGCTGCTGAGGCTCCCGCCGCTGAGGCGACCGCAGCCGCAGCCAGCACTGAGGGAGAGCAGTCCTGACATGTTGATTCCTCGTCGAGTCAAGCACCGCAAGCAGCACCACCCGGGTCGTTCGGGCGCTGCCAAGGGTGGCACCAAGATCGCGTTCGGCGACTATGGCATCCAGGCCCTCGAGCCCGCCTACGTCACCAACCGTCAGATCGAGTCCGCTCGTATTGCGATGACGCGTTACATGAAGCGTGGCGGAAAGGTGTGGATCAACATCTACCCCGACCGCCCGCTGACCAAGAAGCCTGCTGAGACCCGCATGGGTTCCGGTAAGGGCTCCCCCGAGTGGTGGATCGCCAACGTCAAGCCTGGTCGCGTGATGTTCGAGGTGAACGGTGTGTCCGAAGAGGTCGCCCGTGAAGCCATGCGTCTGGCGATGCACAAGCTCCCCATGAAGTGCCGCTTCGTTCGGCGTGAGGGTGGTGACATCTGATGGCAGTCGGATCCAAGGACCTGGTGTCCGAGAACCTTCGTGGTCTCGACGACGACCACCTTGTGGACGAGCTCCGCAAGGCCAAGGAGGAGCTGTTCAACCTCCGGTTCCAGTCGGCCACCGGCCAGCTGGACAACCACGGCCGCCTGCGCGCCGTCCGCAAGGACATCGCCCGCATCTACACCGAGCTGCGTGAGCGCGAGCTCGGCATCGGGCAGAGCCCGAGTGTCGAAGCCAAGGAGGAGTCGGCATGACCAAGGACGTGAAGGATGAGGCAGTGACGGCGCAAGACCGCAACTACCGCAAGACCCGTCAGGGCTACGTGGTGAGCGACAAGATGGACAAGACCGTCGTGGTCGAGGTCGAGGACCGCGTCAAGCACGCTCTCTACGGCAAGGTCCTGCGACGCTCGAGCAAGGTCAAGGCCCACGACGAGGACAACGCCGCCGGTATCGGTGACCGCGTCTCGATCATGGAGACCCGTCCGCTCTCGGCCACCAAGCGCTGGCGCGTGGTGGAGATCCTCGAGAAGGCCAAGTAGTACCAACCTCAGCATCCGCCGCCCACGCGGCATACCGGAGAAACAACGCCAGGTATGCCGCGGGGGCACGGACAACAAGCCCCCCACAGTTCGGCAAGGCTCACCGTGCGTGAGAACCAGCTCGACGACAGGAGTTAGACAGTGATCCAGCAGGAGTCGCGACTGCGCGTCGCCGACAACACTGGTGCCAAGGAAATCCTTTGCATCCGTGTTCTCGGTGGCTCGGGTCGTCGTTACGCCGGCATCGGTGACGTCATCGTCGCCGCCGTCAAGGACGCCATTCCCGGCGGCAACGTCAAGAAGGGCGACGTCGTCAAGGCCGTCATCGTGCGCACCACCAAGGAGCGCCGTCGCGGCGACGGGTCGTACATCAAGTTCGACGAGAACGCCGCCGTCATCCTCAAGGCCGACGGGGACCCCCGTGGCACCCGCATCTTCGGCCCGGTGGGCCGCGAGCTGCGTGAGAAGAAGTTCATGAAGATCATCTCGTTGGCGCCGGAGGTGCTCTGACCCATGGCTGACAAGAAGAAGATGAAGATCAAGAAGGGTGACACCGTCAAGGTGCTCACCGGCAAGGATCGCAACAGCATCGGCAAGGTCATCGCCGTGTACCCCGAGACCGAGCGCGTGCTCGTCGAGGGCGTCAACCGGGTGACCCGCCACACCAAGGCCGGTCAGTCCGCCCGCGGTACCCGTACCGGTGGCCTGGTCGTCCAGGAAGCCGCGATCCACGTGAGCAACGTGGCCGTCGTGGACCCCGATGACAAGAAGCTCGCGACCCGGATCAAGACCCGCGTCGAGACCGTCGAGCGTGGCGGCCGCACCAAGACCGTCCGCACCCGTGTCGCGGTGCGCTCGGGCAAGGACCTGTGAGAGACATGACCGAAACAGAAACCAAGCCTCAGACCGAAGTTTCCGCAGCGGTCACGCCGCGCCTCAAGCAGCGCTACGCGGACGAGATCAAGGGCGGGCTGTTCACGCAGTTCGGCTACGAGAACGTCATGCAGGTGCCCGGCGTGGTCAAGGTCGTCGTCAACATGGGTGTTGGTGACGCCGCCAAGGACGCCAAGCTCATCGAGGGCGCGATCAGGGACTTGTCCGCCATCACCGGCCAGAAGCCGCTGGTGACCAAGGCCCGCAAGTCCATCGCGCAGTTCAAGCTGCGCGAGGGCATGCCGATCGGTGCGCACACCACGCTGCGCGGCGACCGGATGTGGGAGTTCCTCGACCGTCTCGTGTCGGTGGCCCTGCCCCGTATCCGTGACTTCCGCGGCCTGTCGCCCAAGCAGTTCGACGGCAACGGCAACTACACCTTCGGTCTCACCGAGCAGTCGATGTTCCACGAGATCGACCAGGACCGGATCGACCGCGTGCGTGGCATGGACATCACCGTGGTGACCACCGCCACCAATGACGACGAGGGCCGCGCACTGCTCAAGGCGCTCGGCTTCCCCTTCAAGGAGAACTGACATGGCGAAGACCGCCCTGGTCAACAAGGCCAACAAGAAGCCGAAGTTCAAGGTGCGCGGCTACACCCGTTGTCAGCGCTGCGGCCGACCGCACTCGGTCTACCGCAAGTTCGGGCTGTGCCGCATCTGCCTTCGCGAGATGGCTCACCGCGGCGAGCTGCCCGGCGTCACCAAGAGCTCCTGGTAATACCCACCGATTTCATCCTTACATCGCAGGTCGCTGCATCCGCAGTGAAACCACGGTGAGAGAGGGCCGGAGAAGCCCATGACCATGACTGACCCGATTGCGGACATGTTGACCCGCGTCAGGAACGCCAACTCGGCGCACCACGACGATGTCTCCATGCCGTTTTCCAAGCTGAAGTCCCACATTGCCGAGATCCTCCAGGCGGAGGGCTACATCGCCGCCTGGAAGGTCGAGGACGCCGAGGTCGGCAAGACGCTGACCATCGAGCTCAAGTACGGCCCCAACCGCGAGCGGTCCATCGCTGGCGTGCGCCGTGTCTCCAAGCCCGGTCTGCGCGTCTACGCCAAGTCGACGAACCTGCCCAAGGTTCTCGGCGGTCTCGGTGTGGCCATCCTTTCCACCTCGTCTGGTCTCCTCACGGACCGCCAGGCCAAAGCCAAGGGTGTGGGCGGGGAAGTCCTCGCCTACGTCTGGTAAGGGGATTCGACATGTCGCGTATCGGACGACTCCCGGTCTCCATCCCGAGCGGTGTCGAGGTCACCATCGACGGCCAGTCCGTCAAGGTGAAGGGCCCCAAGGGCGAGCTCAGCCACGTCGTGGCCGAGCCGATCACCGTCGAGAAGGGTGACGCGGACCTCGAGGTCAAGCGCCCCAACGACGAGCGCCAGTCGCGTGCCCTGCACGGCCTGACCCGGTCGCTCATCAACAACATGGTGCTCGGTGTGACCGAGGGCTATGAGAAGAAGATGGAGATCCACGGCACGGGTTACCGCGTGGCCAACAAGGGCGGGGACCTCGAGTTCGCGCTGGGCTACAGCCACTCGATCACCGTCAAGGCCCCTGAGGGCATCTCCTTCGCCGTCGAGAACCCGACCCGCTTCGCGGTCCAGGGCATCGACAAGCAGCTCGTTGGCGAGGTTGCTGCAAACATCCGCAAGCTGCGCAAGCCCGACCCGTACAAGGGCAAGGGCGTTCGCTATGCGGGCGAGCACATCCGTCGCAAGGTCGGAAAGGCCGGTAAGTAAGCCATGGCAATGATCGTCAAGCGCGCCAAGGGCAAGTCCGCTGCACGCGGACGTCGCCACCTGCGCCTGCGCAAGAAGGTGACCGGCACGACGGTTCGTCCGCGCCTGGTCGTGTCGCGGTCCTCGCGCCACGTCTTCGTGCAGATCGTCGACGACACCCTCGGCAAGACCGTGGCGTCGGCCTCCACCATGGAGGCGGACCTGCGTTCGTTCGAGGGTGACAAGACCGCCAAGGCCCGCAAGGTGGGCGAGCTGCTCGCCGAGCGCGCCAAGAGCGCCGGTGTCGAGGCTGTCGTCTTCGACCGTGGTGGCAACAAGTACCACGGCCGCGTCGCTGCCATCGCCGAGGGCGCCCGCGAGGGTGGACTGGCCCTGTGAGCACCGTGACCGCAACTGTTATTGAGATGAGGAACATCTGATGCCCGGACCCCAGCGTCGAGGCACTGGTGCCGCTGCTGGCGGCGACGCAGCTCGTGGTGAGCGCGGCGACCGCCGCGGTGGCCGCGACAACCGTCGTGACGGCGGCCGTGACCAGGCCGAGAAGAGCGCCTACGTCGAGCGCGTCGTGACCATCAACCGCGTGTCCAAGGTCGTCAAGGGTGGACGTCGCTTCAGCTTCACCGCCCTCGTGGTCGTGGGCGACGGCGACGGCACCGTCGGCGTCGGCTACGGCAAGGCCAAGGAAGTTCCCGCGGCGATCGCCAAGGGTGTCGAGGAGGCCAAGAAGGAGTTCTTCAAGGTCCCCCGCATCCAGGGCACCATCCCGCACCCCGTGCAGGGTGAGGCCGCTGCCGGTGTCGTCATGCTCCGTCCCGCCGCCCCCGGTACCGGTGTCATCGCCGGTGGTCCGGTGCGTGCGGTGCTCGAGTGCGCCGGCATCCACGACGTGCTGAGCAAGTCGCTCGGCTCCGACAACGCCATCAACGTCGTCCACGCGACGGTCGCGGCCCTGCGGGGTCTCGAGCGTCCGGAGGAAGTGGCTGCCCGCCGCGGCCTCCCGGTCGACCGCGTGGCCCCGGCCGCGATGCTGCGCGCCCAGGCTGCTGGCCGCGAAGCCGCCAAGGCAGGTGCCTGATGCGTCTCAAGGTGACCCAGACCCGTTCCGAGATCGGTGGCAAGCAGAACCAGCGTGACACGCTGCGCAGCCTCGGTCTGAAGCGCATTGGCGACGTCGTCGTCAAGGAGGACCGTCCCGAGATCCGCGGGATGGTCAAGACGGTGACGCACCTCGTTGCCGTCGAGGAGGTTGACTGACCATGGCAGAGAAGAAGGCCGTCAAGGCCGCTGCCGCGCCCGAGGGCACGACCCTCAAGGTGCACCACCTGCGTCCGGCCCCCGGCGCCAAGACCGCGAAGACCCGTGTGGGTCGCGGTGAGGGCTCCAAGGGCAAGACCGCCGGTCGTGGCACCAAGGGCACCAAGGCCCGCTACCAGGTTCCGGAGCGCTTCGAAGGTGGCGCCATGCCGCTGCACATGCGTCTCCCGAAGCTGCGTGGCTTCAAGAACCCGTTCCGCGTGGAGTTCCAGGTCGTGAACCTGGACAAGCTGTCCGCCCTCTTCCCCGAGGGTGGCGATGTGACCATCGCCGACCTCGTGGCCAAGGGTGCGGTCCGCGACAACTCCCCGGTCAAGGTGCTCGGCACCGGCGAGATCACCGTCAAGGTCAACGTGACCGCTGACAAGTTCTCGGCGACCGCCAAGGAGAAGATCGAAGCCGCCGGCGGCTCGGTCACCTCCGCCTGACCACGCAACGACGACAGGGTATGCCGCGGGCTCACCGCTCAAGGTGAGCACGCGGCATACCCCGTTTGCTGTCCCGCCCAAAGTCTCGGGGTAGCCTTCCTAGGATTGCCTGACCGTCATCATCGCGAGGCCGAACCGGCCCGCGTCACCAGGAGGACCTGTGCTCACCGCCTTCACCCGTGCGTTCAAGACGCCGGACCTGCGCAGGAAGCTGCTGTTCACCCTCGCGATCGTCATCATCTTCCGGCTCGGCTCGCACGTGCCGGTTCCCGGCGTGAGCTACAAGGCCGTCCAGGCCTGCATCAAGGGTGCGGACTCGACCACCGGTGTGCTCGGCCTCGCCAACCTGTTCAGTGGCGGCGCGCTCCTGCAGCTGTCGATCTTCGCGCTCGGGATCATGCCGTACATCACGGCGAGCATCATCGTGCAGCTCCTCACCGTGGTCATCCCGCGGTTCGAGGCCCTCAAGAAGGAGGGCCAGCAGGGCCAGACGAAGATGACGCAGTACACGCGCTACCTGACGATCGGCCTGGCGGTCCTGCAGTCCTCGACGCTCATCACGTTCGCCCAGAACCCCTCGGCACTGTTCGGCCCGAACTGCACGAGCATCCTGCCCGACGAGTCGATCGTGACCCTGGTCATCATGGTGCTCACCCTGACCGCCGGCACCGGCGTCGTCATGTGGCTCGGCGAGCTGGTCACCGACAAGGGCATCGGCAACGGCATGTCGCTGCTGATCTTCACCTCGATCGCCAGCTCGTTCCCGTCCTCGCTGTGGGCGATCCAGCAGAAGGACGGCCGCTGGGACATCTTCATCGGCGTCATCCTGCTGGGGTTCCTGATCATCGCGCTGGTCGTGTTCGTCGAGCAGAGCCAGCGGCGCATCCCCGTGCAGTACGCCAAGCGCCAGGTCGGCCGCCAGATGTACGGCGGCACCTCGACCTACATCCCGCTCAAGGTCAACATGGCCGGCGTCATCCCCGTGATCTTCGCCTCGTCCCTGCTCGCCCTGCCCTCTTTGCTGGCACAGTTCAACCGGTCGACCACCGGTGACCAAGCCGGCTGGGTGACCTGGATCGACCAGCACCTCGTGCGGGGCGACCACCCGATCTACATGCTCGCCTACATCGTGCTGATCTTGTTCTTCACGTTCTTCTACGTGTCGATCACGTTCAACCCGGTCGAGGTGGCTGACAACATGAAGCGCTACGGCGGCTTCATCCCAGGTATCCGCGCCGGGCGACCCACGGCCGAGTACCTCGACTACGTGCTCACCCGCATCACGGTTCCAGGGGCCATCTACCTCGGCCTCGTCTCGCTGATCCCGCTCATCGCACTGGTACTCGTCGGGGCCAACCAGAACTTCCCGTTCGGTGGCACCTCCATCCTCATCATCGTCGGCGTCGGCCTCGAGACGGTGAAGCAGATCGAGTCGCAGCTGCAGCAGCGCCATTACGAAGGGTTCCTCCGCTGATGCGCCTCATCATCCTCGGCCCACCGGGTGCCGGTAAGGGCACCCAGGCCGCCAAGATCGCCGCGAGCCTGGGCATCCCCGCGATCTCCACGGGTGACATCTTCCGCGCCAACATCAAGAACGAGACTCCGCTGGGCGTCCAGGTCAAGGAGGTGCTCGCGTCCGGTGGCTACGTCACCGACGAGATCACCAACGCCGTCGTCCGCGACCGGCTCTTCGAGGATGACGCGGAGCAGGGCTTCCTGCTCGACGGCTTCCCGCGCACCGCGGCGCAGGTCGAGACCCTCGACGCGATCCTGGCCGAGCACGGCCACGCGCTCGAGGCCGTCCTCGAGCTGACCGTCGACGACGAGGCCGTGGTCCAGCGACTGCTGAAGCGGGCCCAGATCGAGGGTCGCGAGGACGACACCGAAGAGGTCATCCGCGAACGGCAGGCGATCTACCGTCGCGAGACCGCTCCGCTCACCGACGTCTACGCCGCTCGTGGCCTGCTTGTGCAGGTCGACGGGATGGGTTCGGTCGACGACGTCTTCACCCGCATCTCCGACGCCCTCGAAGGGGTTGCTCGATCCTGATGTTCGGCCGGTCCCGCATCGAGACCAAGACCCCAGACCAGATCCTGCGGATGCGCAAGGCTGGCCTGGTGGTCGGTCAGACCCTGCAGCTGATGGCCCAGACGGTCCGTCCGGGGATGACGACCAAGCAGCTCGACGAGCTCGCGGAGGAGCACATCCGCGGGTGTGGGGCGACCCCGTCGTTCCTCGGCTACCACGGCTTCACCGGCTCGCTCTGCACGTCGGTCAACGACGAGGTGGTGCACGGGATCCCCGGGTCGCGGGTGCTGGCCGAGGGTGACCTCATCTCCATCGACTGCGGCGCCATCGTGGACGGCTGGCACGGTGACGCGGCCATCTCCGTGATCGTGGGAGGCCGCGACGCCGGGCGTCCCGAGGACCTCGCGCTCATCGACGCCACCGAGGACTCCATGTGGGCCGGCATCGCCGCGCTGTCCGTGGGGGAGTCGCTGTATGCCGTGGGTGCCGGTGTCGAGGACAGCATCGTCGCCTCGGGCGAGCGCGACGGCCACGACTACGGGATCGTCGAGGAGTACGTCGGCCACGGCATCGGCACCGAGATGCACATGGACCCGCAGGTGCCGAACTACCGCGTCCGCGACAAGGGCCCCACGGTGCGCTCGGGGGTGACGGTGGCGATCGAGCCGATGGTGACGCTCGGGTCCGCCGAGACCCGGGTGCTCAAGGACGACTGGACGGTCGTGACCACCGACTCCTCCCGTGCCGCGCACTGGGAGAACACCGTGGCGGTCACCGACGACGGGCTGTGGGTGCTCACCGCCCTCGACGGTGGCAAAGAGCGGCTGGAAGCCGCGGGCGCGGCATACGCACCCCTGGGCTGACCCTCCTGCGGGCGGCGGTCCGGAGCACGATTTCGTGCTCAGCGCGTCCTGGCGTAGACTCGTCTGTCGGTGCGCGACCTCGCGCGCCGTATTCGTGTGCGCGCCCCAGCAGGGGGTACCACGCAACAGATTGTGGAGGATATGGCCAAGAAGGACGGTGTCATCGAGATCGAGGGCACGATCGTCGAGGCTCTCCCGAACGCGATGTTCCGGGTCGAGCTCACGAACGGTCACAAGGTTCTCGCTCACATCTCGGGCAAGATGCGCCAGCACTACATCCGGATCCTCCCCGAGGACCGCGTGGTGGTGGAGCTCAGCCCGTACGACCTGACCCGTGGCCGGATCGTCTTCCGCTACCGCTAGACGCACCACCCGTTAGACCTGCTGGACCATCCGGACCGGCAGTGCCAGATCGAGGCGAAGCAGAGGCTATGAAGGTTCAGCCGAGCGTCAAGAAGATCTGCGACAAGTGCAAGGTGATCCGCCGTCACGGCCGGGTCATGGTGATCTGCGAGAACCTGCGCCACAAGCAGCGCCAGGGCTGACCAGAAGTACCGCGAGGCCCCGAAACGGGTCTCGCCCCAGCACGACTCGCATCTCTTCGAGAAGCGCAGACAAGTGAATTGACCGCAGTACCCGGCCCCTGGAGGCAGCGTCGTCGACGCAGCCCAGGACGTCACCCCCGGCCCGGAGGCCGGGGACCGGTGCCCCGAGGAAAGCTTCGGGACCAAGCCCGGAACGGTACTGCTCCAGACCTCCGGTGAAACAAAGGAAACACACAAGATGGCACGTCTTGTTGGTGTTGATCTCCCACGCGAGAAGCGCGTCGAGATCGCTCTCACCTACATCTTCGGAGTGGGTCGTACCCGCTCCCAGCAGGCGCTGGCTGCCACGGGTGTCAACCCGAACACCCGCGTCCGCGACCTGACCGACACCGAGCTGGTCCAGCTCCGTGACTTCCTCGAGGCGAACGTCAAGATCGAGGGTGACCTCCGTCGCGAGATCGCCGCCGACATCCGCCGCAAGGTCGAGATCGGTTCCTACGAGGGCATCCGCCACCGCCGCGGCCTGCCCGTGCGTGGACAGCGCACCAAGACCAACGCGCGCACCCGCAAGGGCCCCAAGCGCACCGTCGCCGGCAAGAAGAAGGTTGGTAAGTAATGCCTCCCAAGGCTCGCACTGCCGGCGCCAAGAAGGTGCGCCGCAAGGAAAAGAAGAACATCGCCCACGGGCACGCTCACATCAAGAGCACCTTCAACAACACCATCATCTCGATCACGGACCCCACCGGCGCCGTCATTGCCTGGGCCTCCGCCGGCCAGGTCGGCTTCAAGGGTTCGCGCAAGTCCACCCCGTTCGCTGCGCAGATGGCCGCCGAGGCTGCCGCCCGCCGCGCGATGGAGCACGGCATGCGCAAGGTCGATGTCTTCGTCAAGGGTCCGGGTTCTGGCCGCGAGACCGCCATCCGCTCCCTGACCGCGACCGGCCTCGAGGTCGGTGCGATCAGCGACGTCACCCCCTCGCCGCACAACGGTGTCCGCCCGCCCAAGCGCCGCCGCGTCTGAGCCGTCGGTAAAGAACAGGGAGATAGAGAAAACTCATGGCTCGTTACACCGGCCCCATCACCAAGAAGTCGCGTCGCCTCAAGGTCGACCTCGTCGGCGGCGACAAGAACTTCGAGCTCCGTCCCTTCCCGCCCGGCCAGCACGGCCGTCGCCGGATGCAGGAGAAGGAGTACCTCACCCAGCTGCAGGAGAAGCAGAAGGCTCGCTTCACCTACGGCGTCATGGAGAAGCAGTTCCGCGGTTACTACAAGGAGGCCTCACGGCGTTCTGGTAAGACCGGTGAGACCCTGCTGCAGATCCTCGAGTCCCGCCTGGACAACGTGGTCTACCGCGCCGGCCTGGCCCGCACCCGTCGTGCGGCTCGCCAGCTCGTCACGCACGGTCACTTCGAGGTCAACGGCGTGCGCGTGGACGTTCCGTCCTACCGCGTCGAGCAGTACGACATCATCACCGTTCGCAAGCAGTCCGTGAACACCTTCCCGATCGAGCTGGCTCGCCAGACGTTCGGTGAGCGCCCCACCCCGGCCTGGCTCCAGGTCGTCCCGGGCACGCTGCAGATCATGATCCACCAGCTCCCGGAGCGTGCGCAGATCGACACGATCCTCACCGAGCAGCTGATCGTCGAGCTCTACTCCAAGAACTGACGGCATGGGGTATGCCGCGTGGGCGACCACGCGGCATACCTCGCCTTCGGCTGTGGTCGCAGACAGAGGCAACCACGGCAGCCGGTCGGACCGGCACATCATCGGCGTCATATAGCGGTCGCCGACGAGGAAGGAAATACCCGTGCTCATTGCACAGCGCCCATCCCTCAGCGAAGACGTGGTTGCAGACAACCGCAGCCGCTTCGTCATCGAGCCCCTCGAGCCCGGCTTCGGCTACACGCTCGGCAACTCCATGCGCCGCACGCTCCTGTCGAGCATCCCCGGCGCAGCCGTGACCAGCATCCGCATCGACGGCGTGCTGCACGAGTTCTCCACGATCCCCGGGGTCAAGGAAGACGTCACCGAGATCATCCTCAACATCAAGGGCCTGGTCGTCTCCTCGGAGCACGACGAGCCGGTCGTCATGTACCTGCGCAAGCAGGGTGCGGGCGCCGTCACCGCCGCGGACATCGCGCCGCCGGCCGGGGTCGAGGTGCACAACCCCGACCTGCACATCGCCACGCTCAACGGCAAGGGCAAGATCGAGATGGAGCTGACCGTCGAGCGCGGTCGCGGCTACGTCTCGGCCAACCAGAACAAGTCCGGTGACCAGGAGATCGGCCGCATCCCGGTCGACTCCATCTACTCGCCCGTACTGGCCGTGACCTACAAGGTCGAGGCCACCCGTGTCGAGCAGCGCACCGACTTCGACAAGCTCATCGTCGACGTCGAGACCAAGAACTCGATGGCCCCGCGTGACGCCATGGCTTCGGCCGGCAAGACCCTGGTCGAGCTGTTCGGGCTGGCCCGTGAGCTCAACGTCGAGGCCGAGGGCATCGACATGGGCCCGTCCCCGACCGACGCCGCCCTGGCCGCCGACCTCGCGCTGCCGATCGAGGACCTCGACCTCACCGTCCGGTCCTACAACTGCCTCAAGCGTGAGGGCATCCACACCGTGGGTGAGCTCGTGGGTCGCAGCGAGGCGGACCTGCTCGACATCCGCAACTTCGGTGCGAAGTCGATCGACGAGGTCAAGGCCAAGCTCGTCGGCATGGGTCTGGCGCTCAAGGACAGCCCGCCCGGGTTCGACCCGAGCGCGATCGCTGACAACTACGGCGACTACGACGACGACTTCGCTGACGACGGCCGTTCGCTGGCCGAAGACGAGCAGCTCTGACCAACCGCCGCTGAGGGGCGGGCGGGAGACCATCCGCCCCTCGCACACCAAGGAGAACCTGAACCATGCCTACCCCCACCAAGGGTCCCCGTCTCGGCGGCGGTCCGGCCCACGAGCGACTGATCCTGGCCAACCTGGCGCAGTCGCTGTTCGAGCACGACTCGATCACCACCACCGAGGCCAAGGCCAAGCGCCTGCGCCCGCTGGCCGAGCGTCTCGTGACGTTCGCCAAGCGCGGTGACCTGCACGCCCGTCGTCGCGTCCTGTCGGTCATCTCCGACAAGGGTGTCGTGCACCGTCTCTTCACCGAGATCGCGCCCGACATGGCCGAGCGTCCCGGCGGATACACCCGCATCACCAAGATTGGCGCCCGCAAGGGTGACAACGCCCCCATGGCCGTGATCGAGCTCGTCCGCGAGCCGATGGCCAAGAAGGCGACCGTCAAGGAGGCGGAGGCCGCCACCAAGCGCTCCGCCAAGCAGGCCGAGGCCAAGGAGGCTGCTGCCGAGACCAAGGCTGCGGAGGACGAGGCCAAGGCCGAGGCCGAGGAGACCACCGAGGCGACCGAGACCACCGAGGCTTCGGCCAAGGAGGTCCCGGCCGGCGCCGTCGCCGCCAACGAGGACGGCTCGTCCCCCGACGCGGAGTACACCGTCAAGGGCAACGCCGACTCCGGCAAGTACCACGAGGCCGACGGTCAGTGGTTCGACCAGACGGTGGCCGAGTTCTGGTTCAAGTCTGCTGCCGACGCAGAGGCCGCTGGCTTCACCAAGGCCGGCGCCTGACCTACGCACGACAGGCACCACACGGCATACCGACAGGGCCGTTCACCCCACGCGGGGTGGACGGCCCTGTCGCCTGTCCGGTCTCCGACTTGTTGCTGAGTGGCGGTCACGGAGGGGCTGTTTCGGGGGTCCGGTGACGTGCGTCCGGCAACAAGTGCGGGCGTCCTGCGACTTGTTGCCAGACGGCGGTCACGGAGGGGCTGTTTTGGGGGTCTGGTGACGTGCGTCTGGCAACAAGTGCGGGCGTCCTGTGACTTGTTGCTGGGTGGCGGTCACGGAGGGGCTGTTTCGGGGGTCTGGTGACGTGCGTGTGGCAACAAGTGCGGGCGTCCTGCGCGTCAGGCCGCCCGTCGACCGCGTCAGGTATGCCGGGGGGCCGGCTCTGCGCGGAAGGCGCCGGCGAGCGGGAGGATGGCCAGGATCAGGACCATCGGCACGGCGAAGCCCGGTCGCAGGGAGTCGGAGCCGACGACTCCGGTGAGGACCGCGCCGAGCAGGCCGCCGACGTAGTTGAACTGGTTGAACCGGGCGATGACCGCGTCCACCCTCGCGCGGCGCGCCTCGGGGTCGAGCCCACCGCCGCCGACGACTGCCGCCGCGGAGAAGGACAGGGGAGCGATCACCGCCACCGAGCCGCCGAGCACGGTGAAGCCCAGCACGGCGACGGGCCACGACGGCGAGAAGACGATGACGGCCAGCGCCGCGCAGGCGACGAGTGCACCGATCCGCAGCAGCGGCACCGCCCCGACCCTGGCCACCGCGGCGTCGCCCGCGAGCCTAGTGCCAAGGCTCGCCACGAGATAGGGAAGGGTCGCGAGGGGGAGCAACCAGTCGGGGGCATCGTGCACCGACTTGAGGAAGACCGGCCCCCACGTGGTGGCTGCCGTGTCGACCATGTAGAAGAGGACCATCGCGGCGCCGAGCAGGGCTATCTTGCGCCAGGGCACCTCGAGGGCGGGGCTGTCCGAGGCGGTGGCGGGGGCGTCGGCACTCGCGGGCAGCAGGGGTGCCGCGAGCAGTCCGAGGGCGAGCACACAGAGCGGCAGCAGGCCGGCGACCAGTCCGAGCCGGGTCACGGCGATCGTGACGAGCGTTGCGACGATCCCGCCTGCGGTCCAGGCGCCGTGGAAGGACGGCAGGATGGTGCGGCCGTAGCGGTGCTCCACCGCCACCGCCTGCATGTTGGAGGCCGCGTCGACCGCTCCCAGCCCCAGGCCGTAGACCGCCAGGCCCGCCACGAAGACGGCACGCTGCGGCGCCACGGCGACAGCACCCAGGCCCACTGCCTGCAGGGCGAACCCGGCCCGCAGCGTGCCGGCGCTGCCCATGCGGGTGGCCGCCAGCTCGGCGAGGGCGGACCCAGCGCCGGCGAGCAGCACCACCATGAGCAGCAGGCCCGAGACGAACAGCTCCGAGAGGTCCCAGATGGTCTGGAACCTCGGCAGCCGCGTCGTCAGCGAGATGAACAGCAGGCCCTGCACGGCAAAGGCGGCGGCGACCGCTGCGCGGTGTCGGGGCAGCGTGGCGGTGGTCGGCGGCGGGGCGGTGGCACTCCTCACCCGGCCACTCTGGCAGACGTCAGGTCAGGCGGGGGCCAACCCTCGCGCGTGGCTAGGCTTTGACGTATGGACGAGCAGCAGGGGGAGCCGACGACTGCGCCCCTGCGGATCCGGCTCGACTTCGGCTACGACGGCACCGACTTCTCCGGGTGGGCGGCCCAGCCGGGCCTGCGCACCGTGGAAGGCGTGCTGTCCGCTGCCCTGAGCACCATCCTGCGCGCCGAGGAGCCGGTGCGGCTGACCGTCGCTGGGCGCACGGATGCCGGGGTCCACGCGCGCGGTCAGGTGGCACACCTCGACCCGCAGCCGGCCGGCTGGGCGCTGTTGCCAGGTCGCTCGACCCGCACTCCCGAGGAGGCGGCGTTGAGCCGGCTGCGCGGCATACTCCCGACCGACATCGGCATGCGGGCCGTGGCCGTCGCCGCCGAGGGTTTCGACGCGCGGTTCTCGGCGCTGCAGAGGCGGTACCTCTACCGACTGGCGGACCGACCGGAGCTGGCGGACCCGCTTCGTCGCCGCGACACGGTTGTCACCAAGCGCACCCTCGACGTCGACGCCATGCACGCGGCGGCACAGAAGCTGTTGGGGCTGAACGACTTCGGGGCGTTCTGCAAGAGGCGGGAAGGCGCGACCACGGTGCGGACCCTGCTCGACTACTCGTGGCGGCGAGCCGAGGACGGCACGCTCGAGGCGACGGTGGTGGCTGACGCGTTCTGCCACTCCATGGTGCGCTCACTGGTGGGGGCCGTGGTGCCGGTGGGCGAGGGGCGCCGCCCGGTGGACTGGCCGGCCGAGGTGATGCGGGCGGCGGTCCGGGACGCCGCTGTCGTGGTGATGCCGCCGCACGGTCTCTCGCTCGAGGAGGTCGTCTACCCCGACGACCCGGGGCTGGCTGTCCGCGCCAGGGAGTCGCGGGTCAGGCGAACCCTCGGCTGACCCGACACCTGGGCTTGGCTCAGGCGTCCTCGGGCAGCGGCGGCCCGACCACCTCGAGTCCGTACTTCGGCCCGACGGCGTTCCAGCGCGGGATCTCCTCCGCCATGGGTCGCCCGTCAGCGCCAGGCAGGCGGAGCTCGCCGGCCGGCAGGCCGACCTCGTCGTAGAGCCCGAAGAGGTGACCGGGGTCGGCCAGCCCGAGGAAGCGCACCGGCCGGTCGCCCGTGACGCGGAAAGCGTGGGGGAGCATCGGCGGCAACCAGATGAAGTCACCCTCGGTCAGGTGGAAGACCTCGTCCCCCGCGCGGTAGGTCATGCTGCCGTCCAGGAGGTAGAACGCCTCCGCCTCACGGTGGTGGCGGTGCAGGGGTGTCGCGATGCCCGGAGGCTGGGTGACCAGGGCAACGCCGAGCTTGCCCCCGGACTCCTGCGCCGTCAGCAGGTGCTCGAAGAGCGAGCCCATGGCCCAGGTGCCGCGCGCAGATCCCTGGCGCCGGAAGACCGCCCGGGGTTGTGGCATGGCCTCGTCGTCGCGCTCGGCGGCGGTGGCGGTGGCGGTAGCGGTGGCGGTGGGGGCCGTGGCGGGCGTCGACTTCTCGGTCATGGGGTTCCTCCCGAATATTCATCCGAAACGGATTCGGGCGAATATTGGTAAGGTATGCCCTATGAGCGACTCCGTCAAGCCTCGGCGCTACACCTCGCCCGTCCGCGCCGAGCGGGCTGCCCGCACCCGCCGCGACGTACTGGCGGCGGCGCGAGACCTGTTGTCGGACAACGGGTATGCCGCCACGACGGTGGCTCAGATCGCTGCACGGGCAGGGGTGTCGGTCGACACCGTGTACGCCAGCGTCGGGCGCAAGCCCGAGCTGATGGTGGCGGTGATCGACATGGTGCTGGGTTCCTCCGACGAGCCGATCCCGGCAGAGCAGCGCGACTACGTCCGCGCGGTGCGGGCTGCGCCGTCGGGCCGGGCCAAGATCGCCGTGTATGCCGCGTCGCTCGGTCGGCTGATGCCGCGGACGGCGCCGCTCATCGACGCCTTGCGTCGCGCGGGCGACGCCGACGAGAAGTGCGCGCAGGCGTGGGCCCGGCTCGTGGAGCGGAGGGCAGCGAACATGCTGCTCTTCGCCGCGGACCTCCGGTCGACCGGTCACCTGCGGGCCGACCTGACCGACCGCGAGGTCGCCGACATCGTCTGGTCGACCAACGGGCCGGAGTACTGGCTGCTCCTGGACTCACGCGGCTGGTCGGCGCAGCGCTACGCCGCCCACCTTGACGACCTGTGGTGTCGGATGCTGCTCACCGGCGACCCCTGAGGGGCCCTGTCGCGTGCGGTTCGCCGGGTGAGGGTGAGGGTGCGGGGGCGAGCCAGCCACGCGGGAGCAGGCCGGCTCGCCCCGGGGCTCAGGGAGCCAGGGACGCGTAGCCGCGTGAGTCGTGGATCGCCAGACCGGCGAAGGTGGGCGACGTCGAGAAGGCCGCCGTGACCGCAGCCAGCTGGACCTCCATCTGGGTGCGGGTCATCCCGGCGAAGGTCTGCTTGACCTCGGTGGGGTCGACGCCCAGGACGTTCGTCTCCTGGCCGATCCGCACCGGGCGGCCGAGCTGGGCGCCTGCCGCCACCTCGGCCGAGGCCAGGGCGATCGTCCCGTCCGGTCCGTCGGCGTGGTTGCGGTAGGCCATCACGGCGACTGCATCGCTGCGTCGCATGATCTCGAGGTCCAGCGTCGAGCCGTTCGCGGCGACCTCGTCGAACCAGAAGGGGATGTCCGCCTCGATCGCCGTGCCCGCCGCGGCGGTGCGCAGGGTGTCGAGGGTGGCGAGGTACTTCGTGATGACGGCCTTGCGGTTCTTCGTCCAGGCGGGGGTCGTGTAGGGCTCGATGTCGACGTGGAGACCCGTGAACAGGCCGGTCGCGAGCGTCGGTCGCAGCCAGTTGGTGACCACCCACGCCGGGTTGTCGACCCATCCCGGGTCGCCACCGAGGGCGTCGACGCGCAAGCCGGCCGCGTCGGCCAGGGCGACGAGCTGCTGCAGCTCGGCGAGCTTCGGCGAGGTGTCCACGTGCGGGGGCACGGCGGCATACAGCTGGCCGATCCCGCGGGCCGTCGCGAGGGTGACGACCGCCTGTGGGTCGGAGGTGTCCCAGACCCACATGGCTCGTGCGGCCGCAGGGCGACCCGCGCGGTCGACCGCGGTCAGCGGGGCAGCCATCGCCTGACCTGCCACCGTCACACCGACGGCACCGACGATCGCCACGAGGGCGACCATAGCCATCAGGCGGAGGGGAGATGCGGGGCGTGGCACACGTTGTCCTTTCGACGACCTCGCCCATCATCGGGGGCCGGCCGCAGTGCCCCTGACCAACTTGGCCAAGCCTTTAAGGTCGTCTAGTCCCTTTGTGCTGGTTCGCCCAGCCAGACAACTGAGATGACGTGCGGTGGTCGAGTAGAGCACCCTTGACCCCGTGGGACACCTCGACATCAACACCGTGAACTTCACCCTGCCCGACGGCAGGCCGCTGCTCAGCGACGTCTCGCTGCGGGTGGGAGAGGGTGCCAAGGTCGCGCTCATCGGCCCCAACGGCACGGGAAAGACGACGCTCGGACGGATCATCGCTGGGGACCTGGTGGCCCACGAGGGGGCGGTGACCCGCTCCGGGGGCCTCGGCGTGATGCGCCAGTTCGTCGGCCAGGTGCGCGACGAGTCGACGGTGCGTGACCTGCTGCTCTCCGTGGCGCCGGCGCCGGTGCGCGAGGCGGCGGCCGAGATCGACCGCACCGAGCTGCTGATGATGGAGCGTGACAGCGAGGCCGACCAGATGGCCTACGCCCACGCACTGGTGGCGTGGGGCGACGTGGGCGGCTACGACTACGAGACGCTGTGGGACGTCTGCACCGTCGCAGCCCTTGGTATGCCGTTCGACAAGGCCCAGTGGCGCAAGGTCACCACCCTGTCGGGTGGAGAGCAGAAGCGGGTCGTCCTCGAGGCGCTGCTGCGCGGCCCCGAGGAGGTGCTGCTGCTCGACGAGCCGGACAACTACCTCGACGTGCCGGCCAAGCGGTGGCTGGAGGACCAGCTCATCGCCTCGCCGAAGACCGTGCTGTTCGTCAGCCACGACAGGGAGCTGCTCAACCGGGTGGCGACGAGGGTCGCCACCCTCGAACCAGGCGGGGCCGGTTCGACCCTGTGGGTCCACCCCGGCCGGTTCGCGACCTACCACCAGGCTCGCGAGGACCGGAACTCTCGCCTCGAGGAGCTGCGTCGACGCTGGGACGAGGAGCACCAGAAGATCAAGGACCTGGTGCAGATGCTCAAGGTCAAGGCCAAGTACAACGACGGGATGGCGCCGCGCTACCACGCCGCCCAGACGCGCCTGCGCAAGTTCGAGGAGGTCGGGCCCCCGCAGGAGACGCCCCTGCGCCAGAACGTCAACATGCGGCTCAAGGGTGGTCGCACCGCGAAGCGAGCCGTCATTGCCGAGCGGCTCGAGCTGACCGGCCTGATGAAGCCGTTCGACCTCGAGATCTGGTTCGGCGAGAGGGTCGCGGTCCTGGGCAGCAACGGCTCGGGCAAGTCCCACTTCCTGCGCCTCGTGGCCGCCGGCGGGAGCGATCCCGACGCCGAGCACCGCCCGGTCGGCGACATCCAACCGGTGTCGGTGACGCACACCGGTCGCCTGCGGCTGGGCTCGAGGGTGCGGCCCGGCTGGTTCGCCCAGACCCACGAGCAGCCGGCCCTCGTCGGCCGGACCCTGCTCGAGATCCTGCACCGCGGCGACGAGCACCGCACCGGACGTCCCCGCGAGGAGGCGGCCCGGGTTCTCGACCGGTACGGCCTGGCCCGCGCCAGCGAGCAGACCTTCGAGTCGCTCTCGGGCGGCCAGCAGGCGAGGTTCCAGATCCTGCTCCTCGAGCTGTCCGGCGCGACCTGCCTGCTGCTCGACGAGCCGACGGACAACCTCGACCTGCACTCGGCCGAGGCCCTCGAGGAGGGGCTCGCGGCGTTCGAGGGGACCGTCATCGCCGTCACCCACGACCGGTGGTTCGCCCGTGGTTTCGACCGGTTCCTGGTCTTCGGTGCCGACGGCAGGGTCTACGAATCGGACGAACCGGTCTGGGACGAGGGCCGGGTCGTCCGCGCCCGCTGAACCGGCCCCCACGGAGCGTCACCGTGGGGATGCGTGTAAAGGTTTTCGCAGCTAGCGTGCGAGGCACCGCAGCGCGCCGAAGGAGTCGCGCCGCGACCTCGGAGGAGCATCACATGCCAGGTCCACGCCGTCTGTATGCCGTGCTGCTGGGTGCAGCCCTCGCGATCGGTTCGGGGGTGGTGTCGGGGTCTCCCGCGGTGGCGGTGCCACCGACCGCAACGGTCACCCTCGTCGGAGACCTGCAGACCGAGCTCGGCTGCTTCGAGGACTGGTCGCCTCCGTGCGACGCCTCCAAGCTGGCCCGGGTCGGCACCACTGCCACCTATGCGAGCACCTTCACCGTGCCAGCGGGGACGTGGGCCTTCAAGGTCGCCATCAACGACTCGTGGGCGGTCAACTACGGGGTGGACGGCAAGCCCGACGGGGCGAACCTCTCGCTCAAGCTGCTCAGCCCGATGCGGGTGGCGTTCAGCTACGACGACACGAGCCACGTGGTCTCCTTCGCCCCCGCAGACCTTGCCGGGGGCACGACGGCCGCCGACGCGGCATACGCGAAGAGCTCCTTGCGCTCCTCCCTGACCCGTGAGCGCTTCTACTTCGTCATGGCCGACCGGTTCGCCAACGCCTCGACGGCCAACGACGCCGGAGGGTTGACGGGTGGACCCTTGACGACGGGTCTGGACCCGACCGCCAAGGGCTTCTACCACGGTGGCGACCTCAAGGGCGTCGAGAGCAAGCTCGACTACATCAAAGGCCTTGGCACCACAGCGATCTGGCTGACGCCGAGCTTCAAGAACAAGGCGGTGCAGGGCGGCCCGGGGCAGGAGAGCGCCGGGTACCACGGCTACTGGGTCACCGACTTCACGCAGATCGACCCGCACCTGGGAACCAACGCCGACATGACGTCGCTGATCGCCGCGGCCCACGCCAAGGGCATGAAGGTCTTCTTCGACATCATCACGAACCACACGGCCGACGTCATCGACTACGAGGGCGGCAAGTACACGTACCGGTCCAAGGGCAGGTTCCCGTACAAGGACGCATCGGGCACGACCTTCGACGACCGTGCCTACATCGACAAGGCGTTCCCGGAGATGAACCCGGCCACGTCGTTCCCGTACGTGCCCTTCTTCCACCCGGGCGGCGACACCGCCAAGGTCCCGGCGTGGCTGAACAACCCGCTGATGTACCACAACCGAGGTGACTCGACCTTTGCCGGCGAGTCCTCGACCTACGGCGACTTCTCGGGACTGGACGACCTGTTCACCGAGCGCCCCGAGGTCGTCAAGGGCATGGGCGACATCTACAAGAAGTGGGTCGACTTCGGCATCGACGGGTTCCGCATCGACACCGTCAAGCACGTGAACCTCGAGTTCTGGCAGAAGTTCATCCCCGACATCCTCGGCCATGCCAAGCAGGCCGGGAAGCAGGACTTCTTCGCCTTCGGCGAGGTCTTCGACGGAAACCCCGCGGTCATGTCCGAGTACACGACGGCCGGCAAGCTCCAGGCCACCCTCGACTTCGGGTTCCAGCAGCAGGGCGTCGACTTCGCCAAGGGCCGGCCCGCCAAGACCTTGGCCGACTTCTTCGCCAAGGACGACTGGTACACCGACGCCGACAGCAACGCCTACCAGCTGCCGACGTTCCTCGGGAACCACGACATGGGCCGCGTCGCGATGTTCCTCAAGGACTCGGCGACCACCGAGGCCGAGCACCTCAAGCGGGTCCAGTTCGCGGACTCGCTCATGTTCACGACACGCGGCAACCCGGTCACCTACTACGGCGACGAGCAGGGCTTCGTGAGCACCGGTGGTGACCAGGCCGCGCGCGAGGACATGTTCGCGAGCAAGGTCGCCCTCTACAACAACGAGACGGTGCTCGGCGGCCCCGACGGCTCCATGGACCGGTACGGCACCACCAACCCGATCTACCAGCACATCGCGGCACTGTCCCAGGTCCGGGCCAAGCACCCTGCGCTCGCGGACGGTGCCCAGATCAACAGGTATGCCGCCGACGGTGCCGGAATCTTCGCGGTGTCCCGCATCGACGCGGGGCAGAAGGTCGAGTACGTGGTCGCGGCCAACAACGACACCAAGGCTTCCACGGCCACGTTCCCGACGTGGAGCAAGGGCAACGGGGTCGTGTTCACGCCGGTGTTCGGCACCGACACCGCGACCAAGCCGAAGGCTGACGGGTCGGTCACCGTCACCGTCCCGCCGCTCACGGTGAGCGTGTGGCGGGCCAACAAGGCCATCGCCACCTCCGGCGCGGTCCCGACCGTCCAGGCCGAGGTGGTCGGCGCAGACGGTGGCCACGGCATCTACGGCCGCGCCGAGATCACGGCGAAGGTCCAGGCCAGCACCTTCGCCCAGACGACCTTCCTCTACCGGCCGGTCGGGACGTCGACCTGGACGACCCTGGGCACCGACGACAACGCTCCGTTCCGCGTGTTCCACGACGTCTCGGGCTTCCCGGTCGACACCTACCTCGAGTACCGGGCCGTCACCAAGGACGCCGCTGGCCGGGTCGCCGCCGACTCCACCTGGGCTGTGGTCGCGAACCCGCCCCAGCCGGTGATCGACAACGGTGACCGGCCTCCCACGCAGCCGACCAGCGTCACGGTGGCCGGCACGCACAACTCCGAGATGGGTTGCTCGGAGGACTGGATGCCTGCGTGCACCCAGGCCATGCTGGCGTTCGACCCCAACGACGGCATCTGGAAGAAGGCCTTCACCCTCCCCGCAGGGTCCTACTCCTACAAGGCCGCTCTCGATGGCGGCTGGGCGGAGAACTACGGCGACAAGGGGATTCGCGACGGCGCGAACATCTCCTACGACACCGACGACGGCAAGGTGACCTTCTACTACGACCCCACGACCCACTGGGCGACGTCCGACGAACAGGGGCTGATCGTCACGGCGCCGGGCACCTTCCAGTCCGAGCTCGGCTGCTCCGCCGACTGGCAGCCCTCCTGCATGCGACCGTGGTTGCAGGACAAGGACGGTGACGGTGTCTTCACGTGGTCCACGAAGCTGATCCCCGCCGGCGACTACGAGTTCAAGGTGGCCTACGGGCTGTCGTTCGCCGAGAGCTACGGGGACGGCGGTGGTCCGGGCAACATCGCCCTGACCGTGCCTGCTGCCGGCGCGACGACGACCTTCAGCTTCGACTCGGTGTCGCACCTCACGACGGTGACGAGCGAGTGAGGGGCTAGCTGACCAACGCGATGCGACGGCCTTCGAGGTGCACGCGGAAGCCTCCCGCGACCACCTCGACGCTGGTCAGGCGCATGCCCTGGGGCAGTCCCTCGACCTGCTGACGCACGGTCACGAGGCGGCGCACGGCAGCCGAGGCCGCGGTGTTGAGGAGGTCCGGGCCGCCCAGGTCCACCGTCTCCGGCTCGATCACGAGCAGGCCGTCCTCGGCGCGCACGGTGCCCGTCGCGGTCACCGGTACGTCGCGACCCAGCAACGTCACGGTCCGGCGCAGGCCCGCGTGGCCCGACCCCGCGGCATACAGCACCACGCCGTCGCCCACCTGCGCGCCGGCGGACGCGAAGGGGAGGACGGCGTCGATGGTCAGGCTGCCCGCGGTGAGGCCCCGCTCGGTGAGGCTCACCTCGCGCCCTGTCGCGCGCACGTCGGTGAGCGGGCCGTCAGCCGTGAGGACGGCGGCGCTGTCGAGGGCGACTGTCGACAGCCAGGTCTGTCCCTGTCCGAGCCGCGTGGGTGCGCCGGGGATCGCCACCGGCGGCGGGCTCGGTGGCGGGTCGTCGTGAGGGACGGACAGCACCAGGGCCGCAACCCCTGCCCCGAGGAGGAGGGCAGCGGCCAGCAGTCCGGTGAGGAGACCGAGCAGGAACCTGCGCATGCCCCATCCTCTCCCGTGCTGGCGACCCTGCCGGCTCACTGGGTGGTGGCGGCGTCCTCGACCTCGCGCTGTCCCACCTCGAGCTCCTCCACGTCGCGCCCCTCCACCTCGCGCTCCTCCACGTCGCGCCCCTCGACCGGCTGGGCGGGCCGCCGGCGCCAGGCCGGGAGGAAGCAGACGAAGCCCAGGGTGCTGATGGCCCCCGCGACGACCATCGCCGTGGCGATCGACGTGCGCGCAGCCAGGAGGCCGAGCAGGGGACCCGCGACAGCGCCGCCCGCCTGCATGACGAGGGAGCCCAGGGACAGGATCGTCGCTCGGTTCTTCGCGCTCGCCTCGCGGTGCATCAGGCCCATGTACGCGGGACTGGCAGCCCCGTGCAGCGAGTAGGTCACGAGGTAGGCCGCGATGAGGGCGGCAGGCCCCAGGACCAGACCCATCGCCACGACGCCCAGGCCGTTGAGCACGCGACCGAGCACGGCGGCCTGCACCAGCCCGAAGCGGTCGGCTGCGCGCCCGCCGAGCCAGGACCCGACCGAGAACAACGCCCAGCCTCCCGCCGCCGCCGGGCCCATCCACGCTCCGGCCCTGGCCTCCGAGCCGAGGAGGTCGGACAGGCGCAGGGGCATCAGCGTTTCGTAGGCCATCATCCCGATGACCCAGAAGAGCTCGACCGTGACCAGCCCGGCCAACACGCGGTTGCGGGTCACCAGGAGGACGCCGTCGCGCACCACCACGGGCGTCTCACGGACCGAGTCGGCCAGCCGGGCCCGCATCTTGCTGTCGCTGCGCGGGGTCTCGAGCAGCAGCACGACGGTGGCGACCAGGTGCACGACGCACAAGGCCACGAAGACCTGGATCGGCAGGAGCAGCGCGCTCGAGTCGCGGAACGGGTGCCAGGCGACCAAGGCACCCGACACGAGTGCACCGCCACCCATGCCGATCCCGACCAGCACGCCCTGAGCAGACATGGCGCGGTGGACGTCGGCCCCTGGTTCGCGCTCGTGAACCGTGTCGACGTACCAGGCCTCGAGGGGCCCGGAGTCCAGCGCCCGGTAGACCCCCATCAGGCCGGCCGACAGGGCGAACTGCCAGAAGGACTGGGCGAAGAGAAAGGCCACGCCGGCGCCGATGTTGACCACCCCGGCGACCAGCAGGAGCGGACGCCTGCCGAGCGCATCGGCGAAGCCGCTCGTCGGCAGCTCGAGCAGGAAGACCATGATCCCCTGCGCGGTCATGTAGAGCGTGATCTGCTGGATGGTGAGGCCGCGCTCGCGGGCGACGAGGGTGAAGATGCCGACCACGAAACCGACGGGGAGCCACCGGGTCGTGCTGAGGATCAGGAAGACCCGCTTGGCGGCTGTGGGGGAGAGGGTGGTCACGACATGTCCTTGCCGGTCGGGACCCGGTCGAGGTCCAGCGGGTAGATGGCGCTGTAGACGGCCAGCCGCCGTGCTTTCGGGTTGCCCTGCCCCACGCGGCGGTACTTGAGGAGGAGCTCGTCGAGCTCGACCTTCAGCTGCTCCACCTGCTCGGGGGTGGCGACGACGAAGTTGTCGCTCATCCCCGCCGCGTCCCGCCACTCGAGGGGCCAGGTCTCCTGGACATCGAGCCAGCGCTCGAACTGCTGGGCGAAGTGGCGGGCGTAGTCGCGCACCAGCCAGTTGAGCGCCGTCTCGGAGTCCTCGTCGCCGGCGAAGTCGCTCGCCTCCCAGGTGTGGAAGTCGGTGGCCGCCTGCCAGAGCCGTCGCTTGCCCTCACCCTCGCCGGTGTCCGAGACCAGGCCCACCGACTCGAGCTTGCGCAGGTGGTAGGACGTCGCCCCCGAGTTGGTCGAGAGCCGGGTGGCGAGGTCGGTGGCGGTCGCCGGGCCGTCGATGCGCAGTGCGCTCAGCAGTCGTGACCGCAGGGGGTGGGCGAGGACCTTGAGCGCGGCGGCGTCGAGCCGCAGGCCGGTCAGGTCGCCGATCTTCGTGGTGGAGGGGGCCATGCGTGCACAATACCTTTGCATAGTTCGTTTGCACAAGTAGTGTGCAACAAAAATGTGCATGGGTATCGCCGCAGGTCAGGGGCTGTTTCCCGGGCTGTCAGAGGCGATTTGGGTGCACAGCGCGTTGCCCGTAAACTTGAGCACTGTTGTGCCGTGCGCCCTCGAAAGGCGACACCCCGGACCGCCCAGCGGTCCGTGCGCCTCGGGCGCACACGGCATACCGAACCATCGCAGTTCCTCATGACCACCGCATTTCCCAGACATGACCGATGTAAAGGTTCAGAACTTTGCGCACCTTCACCCCGAAGCCGGCCGAGGTCACTCGCACCTGGCACGTCATCGACGCCACGGACATCGTCCTGGGTCGCCTGGCGAGCCAGACCGCGATCCTCTTGCGCGGCAAGCACAAGACCACGTTCGCCCCGCACGTTGACGGTGGCGACTTCGTCATCATCATCAACGCCGAGAAGGTCGCCCTCACCGGCGCCAAGCTCGAGCAGAAGAAGGCCTACCGCCACTCCGGCTTCCCGGGCGGCCTCAAGAGCACCTCCTACACCGAGCTGCTCGCCAAGAGCCCGGCCAAGGCCGTGGAGAAGGCCGTCCGCGGCATGCTCCCGCACACCACGCTCGGTCGTGAGCAGCTGACCCACCTCAAGGTCTACGCCGGCTCCGAGCACCCGCACAGCGCCCAGAAGCCCGTCCCGTTCGAGATCACCCAGGTCTCCCAGTAAGGATTTCTTGTGACTGATATCAACACTGAGACCCCTGTCGAGGGTGACGAGGTCGAGCTGACCGAGTACACCTCCGAGTCCGAGGGCCCCGTCTCCGACGAGCCCACCCGTCGCGCGAGCGCCACGGCGCCCGGCGCCGCGACCGGTCGACGCAAGCAGGCCATCGCCCGCGTGCGCATCGTCCCCGGCACCGGCGAGTGGAAGATCAACGGCCGCACGCTCGAGGCGTACTTCCCCAACAAGGTCCACCAGCAGATCGTCAACGAGCCGCTCACGCTGCTCGAGCTCGACGGTGCCTACGACGTGCTCGTGCGCGTCCACGGTGGTGGCCCCTCCGGCCAGGCCGGCGCGGTCCGCCTCGGCGTGGCCCGCTCGCTCAACGGGATCGACGAGGAGCTGAACCGTCCGGCGCTCAAGAAGGCCGGCTTCCTCACCCGTGACGCCCGCGTCCCGGAGCGCAAGAAGGCTGGTCTCAAGAAGGCCCGCAAGGCTCCGCAGTACTCCAAGCGCTGATCCTGGCTCCTGCCAGCAGCACCGCCCCAGGCGGCACCCGACAGTTCGGGTGCCGCCTGCGGCGTTGTCAGGAGTAGGTTCGCTCCAGTTGCGTCCGTGTGCCCGGGCCAGGCCGACGAGGTATGCCGGGTGCGCACCCTGATCGTCGGAAAGGCTCCCCTCCATGCCCACAACGGCACGACTCTTCGGTACCGATGGTGTTCGCGGCCTCGCGAACGTCGACATCACGGCCGAGCTCGCGCTGCGGCTCAGCGTGGCGGCAGCGCACGTCCTCGGTGACGACGCCCGCCGCGCCGGTCGCCGCCCCAAGGCCGTGGTCGGCCGGGATCCCCGCGCCTCGGGTGAGTTCCTCTCTGCCGCCGTGATCGCGGGCCTGGCCTCGGCCGGGGTCGACGTCTACCACGCGAACGTGCTGCCGACGCCCGCCATCGCGTTCCTCACCGGGGACACCCATGCCGACTTCGGCGTGATGCTGTCGGCGTCGCACAACGCCATGCCCGACAACGGCATCAAGTTCTTCGCCGCAGGTGGTCACAAGCTCGACGACCAGATCGAGGACGAGATCGCCGCCCGGCTGGACCAGGAGTGGGACCGCCCCACCGGCGCCGACGTGGGTCGGGTCGTGACGATGCCCGACGGGCACACCCGCTACATCTCCCACCTCCTCACGGTGTTGCCCAACCGGCTCGACGGCATCAAGGTCGTCATCGACGGTGCCCACGGAGCGGCGAGCTCGGTCTCGCCCGAGGTGTTCCGGCTGGCCGGCGCCGAGGTGTTCGAGATCGGCACCGAGCCCGACGGCCTCAACATCAACGACGGATACGGCTCGACCCACCTCGACCACCTCAAGGCCGCCGTGCTCCGCCGCGGTGCGCACCTCGGCATCGCCCACGACGGGGACGCCGACCGCTGCCTCGCCGTGGACGCGAACGGCGTCGAGGTCGATGGCGACCAGATCATGGCCATCCTCGCGGTGTCCCTGAAGTCGCGGGGAGCCCTCGCCAAGGACACGCTGGTCGCCACGGTGATGAGCAACCTGGGTCTGCTCCAGGCCATGGAGCGCGAGGGGATCGCGATGCGGCAGACCGCGGTGGGCGACCGCTACGTCCTGGAGGACATGCGGGCGTCGTCGTACTCCCTGGGTGGCGAACAGAGCGGCCACGTCATCTTCCTCGACCACGGCACCACGGGCGACGGTGTCCTCACCGGCCTGATGCTGGCTGCTCGCGTGGCCGAGACCGGTCGGCCGCTCTCCGAGCTGGCCACCGTGATGCGCCGCCTGCCTCAGGTCCTGATCAACGTCAAGGACGTCGACAAGTCTCGCGTCGAGTCCGACGAGGAGCTCCAGCAGGCCGTCAAGGCCGAGGAGGTGGCGCTCGCCGGCACCGGTCGGGTGCTGCTGCGCAAGTCCGGCACCGAGCCTGTCGTCCGTGTCATGGTCGAAGCCGGCGAGCAGCAGCAGGCCCAGGCAGTGGCCGACCGTCTCGTCGAGGTCGTCAAGGCCCGACTCTCCCTCTGACGCCACACCGCGCGCCGCGAGGCGAGGCGTGCCGGATGGTCCCCACCCGGCATATCTGCTCGAAAAGCGTTGCTGGCTTAAGCGGACTCGTCGAGGAGGCCGACGATGTGCCGGGCGATCTCGAAGGAGCTGGTCGCGGCCGGCGACGGGGCGTTGAGGACGTGCACGACCGAGCCGGAACGCTCGATCAGGAAGTCGTCGACCAGCGAGCCGTCGCGCTTCATGGCCTGGGCGCGGACCCCTGCCGGGGCCGGCACCAGGTGTTCGTCGCGCACGTCGGGGACGAGGCGGCGCAGGCTGTCGGCGAACCGGTGGCGGGACAGGGACCGCACGATCTCCGCGGAGCCGGCGCGGTAGTTGCGGGCGGCGAGCCGCCAGAAGCCCGGGTAGGTCAGGGTGTCGCGCAGCTCACGCAGCTTGACGGTGCGCCAGTCGTACCCCTCTCTGGCGAACGCGAGCACGGCGTTCGGCCCGGCGTGGATGTGCCCACCGATGCCCCGGGTGAGGTGCACGCCGAGGAACGGGAAGTCCGGGTCGGGTACGGGGTAGATGAGGTTTCGCACGAGCGGTGTCGCTTCGGGCGTCAGCTCGAAGTACTCGCCGCGGAACGGCACGATGCGGGCCGAGGGCTGGTGGCCCAGGCGGCGCGCGACCTCGTCGCAGTGCAGACCGGCGCAGGCCACGACGAGGTCCGCCGCGATGTCGCCCGCCGTGGTGCGCACGATGGTCGTGGCCGCCGAGCGGACGGCACCGAGGACCTCGGCCCCCAGTATGAGGGTGGCGCCTGCCCGTTCGAGGCGCCGCACGAGGGCCTCGCACACGGCGCCGTAGTCGATGATCCCCGTCGCGGGAACGTGGAGGGCGGCGAGCGCGCTGACGTGCGGTTCGTTCTCCCTGGCCTGTTCCCCGGTCAGCCTGTTGACGACCAGACCGTTGGCGAGGCCGCGCTCCTGCAGGCGCGCCAGACCCGGCAGCTCGTCCTCGCGCGTGGCCACGACGAGCTTGCCGCAGATCTCGTGGGGGATGGCCTCCTCCTCCGCGAAGGCAACCATCGATGCGGCGCCGGCTCGGCACATCAGAGCCTTCTTCGAGCCGGGCGCGTAGTAGAGCCCCGAGTGGATCACCCCACTGTTGCGCCCGGTCTGGTGGGCCGCCCAGCGGTACTCCTTCTCGACCAGCGTGACGTGGGCGTCAGGGTGCTCTCGGCACAGCCGCTCCGCGACGGCGAGCCCGATGATCCCGCCGCCGATCACGAGATAGCGCAGCGGCGTCGGCATGCGCCCAGCGTAGAACCGGCCGGGACGGACCCGTGGCGGAACGACCATGATCGGCGCGCCGGAATGCCCATGGCCGGCCAGCGGTTGTCACGACCGGTTGGTGAGCCGAGGATGTCACCACCCGTCACCCCACCGAAGGCGAGCGCCATGCCCCACGAGTCACTCACCGAACCGCTCTACTCCATCGCGGCCACCGCCCAGGGCGGCAGGGCCGGCCACGTCACGAGCGAGGACGGAGTCGTCCACCTCAAGCTGGGCAAGCCCGGCAGCAAGGCCAACCCCAAGGCCAACCCCGAGACGCTCTTTGCCTCCGGCTTCGCCGCCTGTTTCGGCAACGCCCTCAACTCGGTGGCCACGGCGATGGGTCTGGACACCTCGGACTCGACCGTCACCGCCACCGTGACGCTCGGGAAGACCGACACGGGTGTGGGTCTCGCGGTCGCCCTCGTCGCGGACGTGCCGGGCCTCGACCGCGGCACCGCCCAGCAGCTTGTCGACGCCGCCCACGAGCGCTGCCCCTACTCCAAGGCCACCCGCGGCAACATCGACGTCACGGTCGCCCTCGCCTGAGTGCGGTCAGACCAGCCGCGACAGCAGGCCGGTGTCGACGTCGTACATGAAGCCGCCCACGGCGACCTGGTCGCCGATGAGGGGGTGCGACCGGACGGCGCGCACGTCGGCGAGCAGCGCTTCCCGCTGGTCGTCGATGACGTGGAACCCCTGCCACGAGGCGTCCTGACCGGCCGAGGCACCGACGCGCTCGCGCAGCTCGGCCTCGGTGTTGCTGGCCATCGCGCACCGGGTGTGGGGGACGATGAGGATGCGCTCGACCCCGAGCAGGTGCACGCCGAGGACCAGCGCCTCGAGGGCGTTGGCCGTGATGCGCCCACCGGGGTTGCGGAAGATCTTGGCGTCGCCCGGGGACAGGCCGAGCATCCGCAGCGGGTCGATGCGCGAGTCCATGCAGGTGACCACGGCGACGCCGCGGTGCGCGATGCCGTCGAAGCCGCCGAGCGTGAAGCGGGCGGCGAACGCCTCGTTCGCGGCGAGGAGGTCGTCGAATCCTTGGGGGGCAGGAGTTTCGTTCACAGGAGTCCCGGTCGCTTGGGGATGGACATGGCCATCGGCTTGATGGTGGACGCGAAGAAGTCGTTGCCCTTGTCGTCGACGACGATGAAGGCGGGGAAGTCCTCGACCTCGATCTTCCAGACGGCCTCCATGCCGAGCTCGGGGTACTCCAGCACCTCGACCGACTTGATGCAGTCCTGGGCGAGCCGGGCGGCCGGACCGCCGATCGAACCGAGGTAGAAGCCCCCGTGCGTGTCGCACGCATCGGTGACCTGCTTGGAGCGGTTGCCCTTGGCCAGCATCACCATCGAGCCGCCGGCAGCCTGGAACTGGTCGACGTAGGAGTCCATCCGACCGGCTGTCGTCGGGCCGAACGAGCCGCTCGCATAGCCCTCCGGCGTCTTCGCCGGGCCGGCGTAGTAGACGGCGTGGTCCTTGAGGTACTGAGGCATGCCGTCGCCGGCGTCGAGCCGCTCCTTGATCTTGGCGTGCGCGATGTCGCGGGCCACGACCAGCGGACCGGAGAGCGAAAGTCGTGTCTTGACAGGGTATTTCGTGAGCTCCTCGCGGATCTCGTCCATCGGCCGGTTGAGGTCGATGCGCACGACGTCGTCGCCCTCGTCCTCGAGGTGCTCCTCGGTCGTCTCGGGCAGGAACCGCGCGGGGTCGCGCTCCAGGACCTCGATGAAGACACCCTCGGGGGTGATCTTGCCCAGCGCCTGGCGGTCGGCCGAGCAGGAGACGGCGATGGCGATGGGGAGCGACGCGCCGTGGCGCGGGAGCCGGACGACCCGGACGTCGTGGCAGAAGTACTTGCCGCCGAACTGGGCGCCGATGCCGAAGTTGCGGGTCAGCTCGAGGACTTGCTCCTCGAGCTCGGTGTCGCGGAACCCGTGCGCCGCGATGGACCCCTCCCTGGGCAGCTCGTCGAGGTACTTGGCCGACGCGTACTTGGCTGTCTTGAGGGCGAACTCGGCACTCGTGCCGCCGATGACGATGGCCAGGTGGTACGGCGGGCACGCGGAGGTGCCGAGGCTGCGCAGCTTCTCGTCGAGGAAGGCGAGCATGCGCTCGGGGTTCAGGACCGCCTTGGTCTCCTGGTAGAGGAACGACTTGTTGGCGCTGCCACCGCCCTTGGCCATGAACAGGAACTTGTATGCCGTCTCGTGCCCCTCGGCGGTGTCGGCGTAGAGCTCGATCTGGGCGGGGAGGTTGGAGCCGGTGTTCTTCTCCTCCCACGTGGTGATGGGCGCCATCTGCGAGTAGCGGAGGTTGAGGCGGGTGTAGGCGTCGTAGACCCCGCCGGCGATGGCGCGCTCGTCGGTGCCCGCCGTGAGCACGTGCTGGCCGCGCTTGCCCATCACGATCGCCGTGCCGGTGTCCTGGCACATGGGCAGGACACCGCCGGCGGCGATGTTGGCGTTCTTGAGGAGGTCCAGCGCCACGAACTTGTCGTTGTTGCTCGCGTCCGGGTCGTCGATGATGCGACGCAGCTGGGCCAGGTGCGCGGGGCGCAGGTAGTGCGCGATGTCGTGCATGGCCGTCTCGGTGAGCGTCCGCAGCGCCTCGGGCTCGACCTGCAGGAACGTGCGTCCGCCGGGTCCCTCGACGGTGGAGACGCCTTCTGTGGTGACCAGGCGGTACTCGGTCTCGTCCGGGCCGATCGGCAGCAGGTCCGCGTAGTCGAAGTCGTTCTCGGGCATGGTTGGGGATGTTCTCCTTGGTCTACAGCTCGTCGAGGGCGGGGGCGTAGGCCCCGGCCTTCCCGACCGTGACCCCGCTGGTGGCTGTGCCACGGGCGACGGCCGGTCGGACGTCCTCCAGTGTCGCGCTGCGGAGGCGCTCGCGCGCACCCGGGTCGCCCAGCAGGCCGGAGGCGAGCAGGCCGGAGATGAGCCCGGCCATGAAGGAGTCGCCGGCCCCGACGGTGTCGACGACCCGTTCGGCTGCGGTTGCGGCGCTGCCCTCCTCTCCGGTCCCCGTCACGCGGAAGACGACGCCGTGCTCGCCGCGCGTGACGACGCAGAGCGAGGCACCGAGCTCGCCCCAGTGGGCCATCACCTCGGAGGGTGCCTGCCCGGCATACAGCAGCTCGAGGTCGTCCTCGCTGGCCTTGACCACGTCGGCGAGGGCGATGATGCCCTCGACCTGCTCGCGCACGTCGTCGAGGTCGCCCATGATCCCCGGGCGGATGTTGGGGTCGTAGGAGACGGTGCCCAGCTCACGCATGGTCCGCAGGCCCTCGAGCACGCTGGTGGCGCCGGGCGCCAGGACGGCCCCGATCGAACCGGTGTGCAGGTGGCCAGTGCCGTCGGCGGGCTGGATGGGCGGGAGGTTCCAGTGCAGGTCGAACACGTAGGTGGCGGCACCCGACGCGTCGAGCCGAGCCACGGCCGTGGACGTGGGGTCGTCCCCGCGGCTCGTGGGGAGCACGGTCACGCCGTGGCGGGCCAGGTGCCCGGCGATGCGCTCCCCGCGCGGGTCGTGGCCCAGCGACGTGGCGAGGTCGACGGGGTGGTCGAGCCGGGCCAGGCCTACCGCGACGTTGGCAGGGCTGCCTCCGACGTGTTCCACCAACTCGCCGTCCGGGTCGATCACGATGTCGATGAGGGCCTCGCCCACCACGAGGACGCGGGGGCGGGTCACGACGAGGCCCCGCGGGCGTGGTCGAAGTCGATGGACGAGTAGGCGCGCAGCTTGGCGAGCTGGTGGTGGCTCTCGATGAGCCGGATGGTTCCGGACTTGGAGCGCATCACCAGGGAGTGGGTCGTCACCCCGCCCGCGCGGTAGCGAACCCCCTTGAGCAGCTCGCCGTCGGTGATGCCGGTGGCCACGAAGAAGCAGTTCTCGCCGGTGACCAGGTCGTCGGTCGACAGCACCCGGTCGAGGTCGTGCCCCGCGTCGACGGCGCGCTGGCGCTCGTCGTCGTCCTGCGGCCACAGCCGGCCCTGGATGACGCCGCCGAGGCACTTGATCGCACAGGCCGTGATGATCCCCTCGGGCGTCCCGCCGATGCCGAGGAGGAGGTCGATGCCGGTGTCGTCGCGGGCCGCCATGATCGCGCCGGCCACGTCGCCGTCGGAGATGAAGCGCAGCCGTGCCCCGGCGTCGCGCACGTCCGCGGCGAGCTGCTGGTGGCGGGGGCGGTCGAGCATGACCACCGTGACGTCTTCGACGGTCTCCTTCTTGGCCTTGGCGATCCGCTTGATGTTCTCGGCGACCGGGAGGCGGATGTCGACGACGTCGGCGGCCTCCGGACCGGTGACGAGCTTGTCCATGTAGAAGACGGCGCTGGGGTCGTACATCGACCCGCGCTCCGACACGGCGAGCACCGAGACGGCGTTGGACTGGCCCTTGGCCGTGAGCGTCGTGCCGTCGATCGGGTCGACGGCGACGTCGCACTCGGGACCGACGCCGTCGCCGACCTCCTCGCCGTTGTAGAGCATGGGGGCGTCGTCCTTCTCGCCCTCGCCGATGACCACGACGCCCTTCATCGACACCGTGCTGATGAGCGCGCGCATGGCCTCGACGGCGGCGCCGTCGGCGCCGTTCTTGTCGCCGCGGCCGACCCAGCGGCCACCGGCCATGGCGGCTGCCTCGGTCACCCGCACCAGCTCGAGGGCGAGGTTGCGGTCAGGTGCCTCGACACCCACGCGCAGGGACGAGGGGAGGTGCTGCTCGGACATGCATCGATCCTTCACACGGCGACGGGTGAGCGCGTGCAGCCTATCGGTGGCGGGGGCGGTTGGCGCCGAGCGGTGCGCGTCATGGACGATGGGGGTGTGAGCGCGCCCGCACCCCGTAGTTCCTATGCCAACGGCTCCGCGGCCAACATGGTCCGGTCCCTGGTGGTCATCGGCGTGATCGTGGCGGCGCTCATCGCCATCGTGCCCCGGGTCAACAGCGTGTCGCAGCCTCCGGTCGACGTCGCTGGAGCCTCCGTCGAGGTCGCCAGGGAGAGCGGCTGGCCGATCGACCGGCCCGAGGCGCTGCCCGACGGCTGGAAGGCGACCAGCGTGCGCTACGTGCGTTCCACGGGCGGCCTGATGACCTGGCACGCGGGCTACCAGTCGCCGACGGGCAACTACATCGCGATCGAGCAGACCAAGGACGCGACCGACGAGTGGGTCTCCGCCCAGACCAACCGGGCCACCAAGACCGGTGAGGTGCAGGCCGCCGGCAAGACGTGGGGCACCTACGTGCGCAGCGGCAAGCTGCAGAACAGCCTGGTCCACCGGGCGCAGACCCCCACCGAGCTCACCACGATCGTCACGGGCACCGGCACGTTCGAAGAGCTGACGGCCTTCGCCGAGACGCTGCGGCCGGTCGCGACCGGCTGACGCCGCGCCCGCGACGGGTCAGCCGGACCGGCCGGGCTGTTCGGCGTCGTCCTGGGTGAGGGCGGCTTCCGCTCCGTCGAGCCAGGTGCTGCAGTGCGCTGCCAGTGCCTCACCGCGCTGCCACAGGCGCATGCTCTCCTCGAGCCCGAGCTGTCCACCCTCGAGCTGGGCGACCACGTCGATGAGCTCGTCGCGCGCCTGCTCGTAGGACAGCTCCGCCACGTCGTCGAAGGCACTGTCCGTCTCGAGGGCACTGTCCGTCTCGACGGCACCGTCGCTCCCGACGGTGCCGTCGCTCTCGACGGCGGCCGCCGTCGCCTTGTCTGCTCCCTTGGCCATGGTGAAGGAGCCTAACCGGAGGAGTCCGGGAGCCCGACGACGCTCGCCGCGAAGTCACCACGAGCCACCCGAACCCGCAGCACCTCGTTGACCGTCACGTCGGCCTGGTCCATGACCACGCGTCCGTCGCGGTGCTGCACCACGGCATACCCGCGCTCGAGTGTGGACAACGGCGACAGGGTCCGCACCTGGGCTCGGAGGTGGGCGATCTGGTCGGTGGCGCGGTGCACGGACGCGAGCACGCGGCGGTGCGCGCGGTCGGTGAGTGCGTCCAGCTCCTGGCGGCGGGCGTCGATCATCGCGGCGGGCCGTGCCATCACGGGGCGGGAGCGCAGGGCGATGAGGTGCCTGCGCTCGCTGGCGATTCGCGCGTGCAGTGCGCGTCGTCCGCGGTCGCGGGAGTGGCGTACGCCATGGCGTTCGGCCTGCGCATCGGGTACCACCCGCTTGCCCGCGTCGGTCGGTGTCGAGGCGCGCCAGTCCGCGACGTGGTCGAGCAGGGGGGTGTCGACGTCGTGGCCGATCGCCGAGACCACCGGCGTGCGGGCCGCGGCGACGGCGCGGACCAGGGCCTCGTTGCTGAACGGCAGGAGGTCCTCGACCGACCCGCCGCCGCGGGCGATGACGATGACGTCCACCTCGGGGTCGGCGTCGAGCTCCTGCAGGGCCGCCATCACCTCCTGCACCGCCGAACCACCCTGGACGGCGACCTCGCGGATCGCGAACCGGACCGTCGGCCAGCGCCGGCGCGCGTTCTCGACGACGTCCTTCTCGGCGGCACCGGCCCGGCCGCAGATGAGGCCGACGGTGCGTGGCAGGAACGGCAGCGGGCGTTTGCGGTCGGCGTCGAACAGTCCCTCCGAGGCGAGGGTTCGCTTGAGGTGCTCGACGCGCGCGAGGAGCTCGCCCACCCCGACGGGCCGGATCTGGCGGGCGTCGAGCATGAGCGAGCCGCGCTGGGTCCAGAACACCGGCTTGGCCTGGAGCACGACACGGGCGCCCTGGGTCAGCGGGGTCGGCATCGCGTCGAGGGCGTTGACCTGGATCGCGACCGACAGCGACATGTCGACGTCGGGGTCGCGCAGGGTGAGGTAGGCGGTGCGCTGGCCCGGTCGGCGGGTGAGCTGGACGACCTGGCCCTCGACCCAGAGGACCGACATCTTCTCGACGTACTCGGCGATGCGCATGCTCAGCAGGCGCACCGGCCACGGCGACTCGGCCGAGGTGTCTGCGGCCTTCTCGGGCAGCGCCGGTCGCTGTTCTGGGCCGCTCACGCCGCTCACTCTAGGACGTGGCCACCGACAATCCTTCGGGTATGCCGCGTGGTGACCACGCCGCGTACCCTCACCGGCGATTGGGGTGCCGTGCGGAGGCAACCTACGATGGACCCATGACTGACGCCACGGAACGACCCACCAAGCGCGTGCTGCTCGCGGCCCCGCGGGGGTACTGCGCCGGCGTCGACCGGGCCGTCGTGACCGTGGAGAAGGCCCTCGAGCTGTACGGCCCGCCCGTGTACGTGCGCAAGGAGATCGTGCACAACAAGCACGTGGTCACGACACTGGAGAAGCGCGGCGCGATCTTCGTGGAGGAGACCGACGAGGTGCCCGAGGGCGCCACGGTCATCTTCTCGGCGCACGGCGTCGCCCCGGTGGTCCACGAGGAGGCCAAGGCCCTCAACCTCAAGACCATCGACGCGACCTGCCCCTTGGTGACCAAGGTGCACCGCGAGGCGGTGCGGTTCGCCAGCGACGACTTCGACATCCTGCTCATCGGCCACGAGGGGCACGAGGAGGTGGTCGGCACCTCGGGTGAGGCGCCCGAGCACATCACGCTCGTCGACGGGCCCGATGACGTGGCCAACGTGACCGTCCGCGACCCCGACAAGGTCGTCTGGCTGTCGCAGACCACCCTGTCGGTCGACGAGACCATGGAGACGGTGCGCCGGCTGCGGGAGCGCTTCCCCTCGCTGCAGGACCCGCCCAGCGACGACATCTGCTACGCCACCCAGAACCGCCAGCTCGCCGTCAAGCAGATGGCTCCCGACTGCGACCTGATGATCGTCGTGGGCTCCCGCAACTCCTCGAACTCCGTGCGCCTCGTCGAGGTCGCCCTGGAGCACGGCTCCAAGGCGGGGCACCTCGTGGACTACGCCGACGAGATCGACGAGACGTGGCTCGAGGGCGTGGCCACCGTGGGTGTCACGTCCGGCGCCTCCGTCCCCGAGCTGCTCGTCCGTGACGTGCTGACCTACCTGGCGGAGCGCGGCTACGCCGATGTCGCGCCGGTGGTCGCAGCCGAGGAGAGCCTGCTGTTCTCGCTGCCCAACGAGATCCGGCGCGACCTCAAGGCCCGCGGCCTGAGCGACAAGATGCGCCACGACGCGGCGTTCGAAGAGGCCGGCTCGCTCCACTGATGTCGAGCTGACCAAGGGCTTGGTCGCGTCCCAGGTGGCGCACGAGGAACGACCGGGCAGCGAGAGGTCGGTCACGACGCGCGCTGTCCAGCACGATGGTGACCACGAGATGGACCCGGCGCGGGTACCGTCTGAGCCATGATCGGCCTGACGAGTGCGCGAACGCGGCTGACGCAGCGGCTCGTCGCCCGGGCCACGGGTGGCGGGCCCGTCGACCTCACGAGCCTGGAGGCCGTCCCACGCCGGCTCCTGCGACCGTTGCGACGGTCGGGGCTGGACCCCGTCCACCGCATCGGCTCCTCGGCCCCGGACCCCGTGCACCGGCTGGCGCACATGTTCGGCATGAACATCTGGCTCGTGTCGGGCCAGGAAGAGGTCAAGGCCGTGCTGGCCGACCAGCGACGGTTCAGCAACGACATCCGGCCCTACGTCGGTGCGGCCGGGGCGAGTGTCGGTGGGCTCGGGTTCACCGACCCACCCGAGCACACCCGGTTGCGGACCCTGCTCACCCCTGAGTTCACCATGCGCCGGATCAACCGGCTGACGCCTCGCATCGAGGCGATCGTCGACGAGCAGCTCGACCAGATGGAGGCCGGCGGCCCGGTCGTCGACCTCGTCGAGCGGTTCGCGTTCCCGATCCCGTTCCTCGTGATCTGTGAGCTGCTCGGACTGCCGGCCGAGGACCGCGCGCGGTTCATGACCCTCAGCCACGCCAGGTTCGACGTGACGGCCGGCGGCGCGGGCGCCTTCGGTGCCATCTCGCAGAGCCAGGTGTTCCTCCTCGACGCCACCCGCAAGCAGCGGGCTGACCCGGGCGACGGTCTGCTGGGCCGGATCCTCGCCGCAGTGGGCGACGAGGTCGGCGACGAGGAGGTTGCCGGTCTGGCAGACGGTGTCTTCACGGGCGGCTACGAGACGACGGCCAGCATGCTGGCACTCGGCGCACTGGTCCTGCTGCAGGACCGAAAGCACTTCGAGCTGGTCCGCGACGAAGACAGCGCGATCGACCGGGTGGTGGAGGAGATGCTGCGCTACCTCAGCGTCGTCCAGATCGCCTTCCCCCGGTTCGCCAAGGAGGACCTCGACCTCTTCGGCAAGCGGATCCACAAGGGTGACGTCGTGATCGCCGCCCTCAGCCGGGCGGACCGGGACCACCGGGTCGGGCCTGACCTCGGCACCTTCGACCCGAACCGGCCACCGTCGCCCCACGTGGCGTTCGGCTATGGCTTCCACCGTTGCGTCGGCGCCGAGCTGGCTCGCCTGGAGCTGCGGATCGCGTTCCCCAGGCTGCTTCGCCGGTTCCCGGAGCTGGCCCTGACGGTGAAGCCGGAGACCCTGGCGTTCCGCGACAAGTCGATCGTCTATGCGGTGGACTCCCTGCCGGTCCACCTCGGGGCGGCGTCGAGGTCGTCGAAGGCGAGCTGAGGACGCTCCGCGTCGGCGGTGGCCGCCTCGATGAGCTCCATCGCCGTGAGGACCCGGGGCCCCGCCTCGAGCGCCTGGGGGCTGGGCAGCGGCTGCTCGACGATACCTGCCTCGTGCATCCTGCGTGCCGAGACGAGGACGCGCGACTCCAGCGCCCCGACCATCTGGTTGTAGGCCTCGACGGACCTCTGCAGCGCGGTGCCCATCTTCATGGTGTGGCTTCCCAGGGTGCCCAGCCGGTCGTAGAGGTCGCGGCCCAGGGTCATCACCTCCCGCGCGTGGGCCGTGAGGGCGTCCTGCTGCCAGGTGAAGGCGACGGTGCGCAGCAGGGCGAGCAACGACCCGGGGCCGACCAGCACGACCCGTCGGGCCATGGCGTCCTCGTGCAGGGCAGGGTCGGCCGACAGGGCGGCGGCGAGCATCGCGTCGCTGGGCACGAAGCAGACGACCATCTCGGGCGAGTTCTCGAAGGCGGTCCAGTAGTCCTTGGCGGCCAGGGCCGTGACGTGCGACTTCAGGGACGCCGCGTGGGCTCGTAGGAAGGTTGCGCGCTCACTCGCCGACAGGTCCTCCGCCTGGGCCGACAGGAACGCGCCCATCGGCGCCTTGGAGTCGATGACGAGGTACTTGTCCCCGGGCAGCCGCACCACCACGTCGGGGCGCACCTGACGCTGGTGCCGGCTCACGCGGCACACCTGCTCGTCGAAGTCGCACCTCGCGAGCAGCCCCGCGTGCTCGAGGACCCGGCGCAGCTGCACCTCTCCCCATGCACCGCGGACCGTCGAGGAGTTGAGCGAACCGGCCAGTGACTGCGTCTGGCGGCCGAGGGCGGTGGTGGTCTCGCGGACGGCGGCGATCGTGGTCTCGAGGGCGGCGAACTGGCTGGTGCGGTCGCGCTCCAGGGTGCCGACCTGCTGCTCGACCCGGGCCAGGGCGTCGCGCAGGGGGAGCAGTGCCGCTGCTGTCTGCGCGTCGTCGGAGACGGCCGCCTCGAGGTCGACCACGCGCTCGCGCAGCAGGTCGGACTCGGTGCGCGCCGACGCGAGGGCGGCGGCGCCGGAGGTGCGCGCGACCCACCACCCGGCCGCCGCGCCGACGACCAGGCCGAGGATGAGGATGCCCACGAGTTCCATGCGCCGACCTTCCCACCTGGCGCCGACAGCCGTGTCTAGGCTGGCCGGGTGCCCACCCCACACCTGACGGACGGAGACGACCTCAGCCTGCGTGTCATCGAGGACGACGGTGGCCTTGGTGACCACGCCTTCGCGGTCGTGTGGGAGGGCGAGCAGGTGGGGCGCATCGAGGTGATCGAGGACGGTTCGGGGGACGCCGACCTGATCTGGGCGGTCGTCGCGGAGTACCGCGAGGTGGGGATCGTCGAACGCTCCCTTCGCCTCGCCGTCTCCTGGACCTTCGAAACCCTCGATGTGCAGCGGATCGAGGCGCGGGTCGACGATGCCGACCGAGCAGGCGTGCGCGCTGCGCTTCGGGCCGGTCTGCGCAAGGAGGGGGTCGCGCGCGGTGCACTCTCCGGCCCGGGCGACCGCCGCGACACCATGGTCCTGGCCCGGCTGCGCACGGACGCCGCACCCGACAGTCGCGACGGCTTCATCGCGCTGCTCAACTCCTCACTCCCGACCAAGCGCGCCATCGCCCAGGGGGTGCTCCGGGACTCCGAGGGCCGGGTCCTGCTGTGCGAGCTGACCTACAAGGCCGAGTGGGACCTGCCGGGCGGTGTGGTCGACCCATCGGAGTCGCCGGCGCAGTGCGTGGTGCGCGAGGTCAAGGAGGAGCTCGCCATCGACGTGGAGGTCAAGGGACTGCTCGCGGTCAACTGGCTGCCGCCGTGGCGCGGCTGGACCGACGCGACGGTCTTCGTCTTCGACCTCGGGGTCGCACCTGACGACCTCATCGCCCGCACCACGTTGGAACGCCGGGAGATTCGTTCGCTGCACTTCGCGGGCGAAGAGGAGTGGGAGGAACGTGTCGCGCCCTACAACCAGCGCCTGCTCGCCTTCCTCGCCGTCCATGCGGGCCCCACGGCATACCTCGAGGACGGACTCCCGGCCCTGTGAGGTGAGGTCGACCACGTATGCCGCTCGGCAGCCGCCGCTGCGTATGCCGCGCGGCAGCCGCCGCTGCGGCGGCCCGGGGGAGTCCTGGGAGGGCCGTCTCCGTGGCATCGCCGCAGGTCAGAGGGCTCTTCGATGTGCATTGAGGGACTGTGCCCGATAGCCTCACAGGGTCATCGGGCCGGGGAAACCGTCGAACACGGAGTGCACCATGACTGACTCGAGCATGCCGCCGCTGACCGCGGACGACCTGGCCGCCGAGGGCGCCACCGCCCTGCCCGACAAGGAGGTCATCAGCCTCCTGGACCTGAACGCCGACCTCGACATCGGCCTCGACGCCGCGGCCCCCATCGACCTGGCGGTCGCCGCCAACGCCAACGTGGCGGCGCCGATCGACGCCGCGGTGGGCGCGAACGTCCTCTCCGTGGGCTCCGAGGCCCAGGCGCTCGCCGACCAGGGTGTCGTCATCGACCAGGGCATCACCGGCGAGGCCGTGGCGGACGCTGGTCAGGACTCGACCATCGACCAGGCGGCACCGGACGCCGCAGCGGCTGACGCGCCCGTCGACCCGACCACGCCGGCGAGCGGAGCCACGGACGCGGCGGCTCCTGTCACCAGCGACGGTGCGCTCGACGGCGACCTGCTCAACGTCGACGTCGACCTCGCCGCCGACCTCGACCTCGCTGCCCCGATCGCCGGGGCCGTGGCCGCCAACGCCAACGTCGCTGCGCCCATCGACGCCGCGGTCGCCGCCAACATCGGGTCGATCGACTCCGACGCCGCGGCGCTCGCCCAGCAGGACGCGATCATCGTGCAGCACATCGACGCCGACGCGAACGCGACGACCGACCAGTCGTCGGACATCTCCCAGTAGTCGGCGCGGAGTCTTCCTGACGTGACACCTTTCGAGGGCCGAGGGGCCCCCGCTGCACCGGCACCTGCCCCAGACCAGACCCGCGCAGGTACCGCACCCCCACTCTCCGATGGGGGTGCGGTGCCGGTGCGTGCGGACGGAGTGCAGCTCCTCGGCGCGGTGCCCGGGTCTGGCTACCGCGTCGCGCCCGCTCTCGTGCGCCGCGGCGACGGCCAGACGATCCAGCTCACTCCGCTGCTCTACGCCGTGCTGGAGCAGGTGGACGGCCGCCGGTCGCTGGCAGAGGTGGCCGAGGCAGTGGGAGAGGCCGTCGGTCGTCAGGTCTCCGCCGCGGACGTCGAGACGCTGTGTGACAGCAAGCTGCGCACCCTCGGGCTCCTCACGAAGGTCGACGGCTCGGACCCGGAGGTGCGCCGCTCGAACCCGTTGCTCGCGCTGCGGTTCAAGTACGTCGTCTCGGACCCGGAGGCGACCAGGCGAGTCACCGCGCCGTTCGCCCTGCTCTTCGCGCCCGTCGTCGTGGTGGTCCTCGTGGTCGCCTTCTTCGCGGTGTGCGGCTGGGTGCTGCTCCACAAGGGACTCGCGTCGGCCACCCATCAGGCCTTCGACCAGCCGGCCCTGCTGCTGGCGGTCTTCGCCCTGACCGTCGTCTCCGCTGGCTTCCACGAGTTCGGGCATGCCGCAGCAGCCCGCTACGGCGGGGCCACACCGGGGGCGATGGGCACTGGCCTGTACCTCGTCTGGCCGGCGTTCTACACCGACGTGACCGACAGCTATCGCCTGGGTCGCGCTGGGCGGGTCCGCACCGATCTCGGCGGCCTCTACTTCAACGCGATCGTCGCGGTCGCGATGTTCGGTGTGTGGTGGGCCACCGGATGGGATGCCATCCTCCTGATCATCGCGACGCAGGTGCTCCAGATGGTGCGCCAGCTGGCGCCGCTCGTGCGCTTCGACGGCTACCACGTCCTGGCCGACCTCACAGGGGTGCCCGACCTCTACCACCGGATCAAGCCCACCCTTGTGGGCCTGCTTCCCCGGCACTGGAACGACCCGGAGGCCACGGTGCTCAAGCCGTGGGCCCGGGCGGTCGTCACCCTGTGGGTGGTCGTCGTCGTGCCGCTGCTGCTGTTCTCCCTCGTGATGATGGTCCTGAGCTTCCCTCGGGTGGCGGGGACCGCGTGGGCGTCCGTCGGTCGGCAGTGGGCGCGGCTGGAGACCCAGCTCGGAGACGGCGACCTGCTCGCCGTGCTGGTGCGGGCGCTGTCCATCGTCGCCATCGCCCTGCCCGTCCTCGGTGTTGTCTTCATCGTCACCCGGGTCGTGCGGCAGGTCGTCGCGGGCACGTGGCGGGCCACGGAGGAACGTCCGGTGCGGCGTGCCCTCGCCGGCGTGGTCGCGCTGGCAGTGGTGGCCGGGCTCGCCTGGTCCTGGTGGCCGCAGCCGGGCACCTACCGGCCCGTCCAGGCCTACGAGCGGGGAACGTTGGCCGACGCGGTCTCGAGCACGCTTCGGTCGGGAGTGCCCGCCACGCTGCAGGAAGGTCGAGAGGGTGCCGGGCAAGCGGTCTGGCCGCAGGGGGCCGCCCTGCCGACGGCCGAGGAACCGGAGCTGGCCGTGGTCATGGTGCCGCGGAGCGGTCAGGCCCAGGCCGGCGAGGAGCCGCCGACCTGGGTCTTCCCGTTCAACCGACCGTTGCCGCCCGGTGAGGGCGGCAACCAGGCCATGGCCGTGAACACCACAGACGGGTCCACGCTCTACGACGTGGCCTTCGCCCTCGTCTGGGCGGACCGCGACACGGTGGCCAACACCAACGAGGCCTACGCCCTGGCGTCCTGCGCGGGGTGCCAGACGGTGGCCGTGGCCTTCCAGGTCGTCCTCGTCCTCGGGAATGCCCACGTCGTCGTGCCGGAGAACGTCGCGGCTGCCGTCAACTACAGCTGTGTCCAGTGCGTCACCGCGGCGCTCGCGACGCAGCTCGTGGTGACCCTCTCCGGTCCGCTCACCGAGCAGAGCAGCGCCGACCTCGGCGAGCTGTGGAAGGAGATCGCGGCCTTCGGAGAGTCCATCAGGGGCGTCCCGCTCAGCGAGCTTCAGGATCGGCTCACTGAGTACGAGCGACAGATCCTGGCGATCGTCCAGCAGGACCCGGCCTGGGTTGCCCCGGCCGGGAGCAACCCGTCGAGTCCGACCGCGCCCTCGACGGGCACCTCGTCCGCCACCTCGCCGTCAGGAGGCCCGGCCGGCACGGTGTCCCCGACCGCCGGACCCACGGGGTCGACCGGCAGCCCGTCGTCGTCGAGCACGTCCACTGGCCCGGAGGGCTCGACGAGCCCGACGGACAGCACGAACCCGACGGCCCCCTCGTCCGAACCCTCGCCGACTGCGTCAGCGGCCCCTGCGGACGTGGCGGAGGCCACGGCCACGCCCTGACGGGCGGCTGCGCGGCATACCCTCCAGTGACGTCAGGTATGCCGCGCGGCGCACGGATGGGAGCAGCGAATGGTCAACGGGGCCAGCGAGTTCGACACAGGGACAGCGGTTTCGGCACGGGTGGGGGAGCCTGGGGCCTACGACGCCGCCCTCGGCGAGGGCTGGCGGATCGGTGGGGGAGTCAACGGCGGGGTGCTGCTCGCCATCGCCGGCCGCGCCCTGGCCGCTGAGCTCGGGACAGCGGACGGCGACCGCCCCGCGCACCCGGACCCCCTGGCGATCAGCGCCTACTACCTGACACCCGGTGTCCCGGGCCCGGCGACGGTGCGCACCTCGATCGTGCGTCGCGGACGTGCGGTGTCGACCGGCCAGGCGTCCCTGCTCCAGGACGACGGCTCGGGGGGCGAGGTCGAGCGGGTCCGGTTCCTCGCGACCTATGGCGACCTGGAGTCCGTCGACGGCGACCTCACGACGTCAGCCCAGCCACCGGAGCTGCCTCCGCCGGACCAGTGTGTCTCCGCCGCGCAGGCGCCGCCCGACTTCCTCAAGCACGCGTCACTGCTCGAACGCCTCGACATGCGGCTCGACCCAGCCACCACGGGCTGGGCCGTCGGCCAGCCGTCGGGCAACGGCGTGATCCGGGGCTGGCTGCGCATGGCCGACGGCCGCGAGCCGGACCCAATGCTGCTGCTCCTGGCCGTCGATGCGCTTCCTCCGGTGGCGTTCGAGCTCGGGCTGCCGGGTTGGACCCCGACGCTCGAGCTGACCGCCCACGTGCGCGCGCGGCCAGCTCCGGGGTGGCTCAGGGTCAGCCTGACGAACCGGACGCTGGCTGGAGGCTTCCTCGAGGAGGACGCGGAGGTCTGGGACAGCGAGGGTCGGCTGGTGGCACTCTCGCGCCAGCTCGCCCGGGCGACGCCCCCGAAGGCCGGCTGACCGGCATACCCCTGCCCTTGCGTGGTCGGTCGGCGTGCGGGGCGCCGGTAGACTCTCGGCCTCGTGGCCCTCACTATCGGAATCGTCGGACTGCCCAACGTCGGCAAGTCCACGATGTTCAACGCCCTGACCAAGAACAACGTGCTCGCCGCGAACTACCCGTTCGCGACCATCGAGCCGAACGTCGGGGTCGTCCCCCTGCCCGACGCGCGACTGCAACGGCTGGCCGAGATCTTCAGCTCCGAGCGGATCCTGCCTGCGACGGTGTCGTTCGTCGACATCGCGGGGATCGTGCGCGGCGCCTCGGAGGGTGAGGGGCTGGGCAACAAGTTCCTCGCCAACATCCGCGAGGCCGACGCCATCTGCCAGGTGGTCCGCGCGTTCGAGGACGGCGACGTCGTCCACGTCGACGGCAAGGTCTCGCCCGCGTCCGACATCGAGACCATCCACACCGAGCTGATCCTCGCCGACCTGCAGACCCTCGAGAAGGCCGTGCCGCGCCTCGAGAAGGAGTCGCGGATCCAGAAGGAGAAGAAGGCGTCGTTCGACAACGCCGTGCTCGCCCAGAAGGTGCTCGAGGAGGGCAACACGCTGTATGCCGCGGGCGCGGCTGCCGGTGTCGACCTCGCCGAGGCGCGGAGCCTGGGCCTGCTCACGACCAAGCCGTTCATCTACGTCTTCAACCTCGACGAGGACCAGCTGGCCGATGCCGAGCTGCACGCCTCGCTGCGTGAGCTCGTGGGACCGGCGGACTCGGTGTTCCTCAACGCCAAGCTCGAGGTCGACCTCATGGAGATGGAGCCCGACGAGGCCATGGAGATGCTGGAGTCCTTCGGCGCGGAGGAGTCCGGGCTCACGCAGCTGGCTCGCACCGGGTTCCACACCCTCGGCCTGCAGACCTACCTGACGGCCGGTCCGAAGGAGTCCCGCGCCTGGACGATCGGGCAGGGCTGGACGGCGCCTCAGGCCGCAGGGGTCATCCACACGGACTTCCAGCGCGGCTTCATCAAGGCCGAGATCGTCTCGTTCGAGGACCTGGACGCCACTGGCTCCATGGCCGCGGCCAAGGCTGCCGGCAAGGTGCGCATCGAGGGCAAGGACTACGTCATGTCCGACGGCGACGTAGTGGAGTTCCGCTTCAACGTGTAGCGCATCTGTGCAGGTCCGTCGCTGAGCTGACCCCCGGCGCTCGGTCGCGAGCACAGTCACCGTGGTGGCGACGTCCCTCACGCAAAATACGCCAAACGCGCGATGACAAGGCTCACCCGGGCATGGAGAGTCGAAGCGTGGGCAAACGCAGTTCACGCCTGTGCAACCGCACCGCACTGGGCTCAGGTGGCGGGAACGGCCACGCGGGCTTGCGCGGGTGCATGGTCGGCCGCCCACCGACTGGTGTCCACCGTGAACGGTGAGCGGCGGGTGCCGGAGGCCGAAGATCTCATACCTTCGGGATCTTCCGGCGTCATGGAAGGCGGCAACCCCAAGGTCACTGCCCATGTCACCGTCTGCCCCTCGGGGTTGAACCCCGACGGAACCGCGCTCTTCGACGACATGCATGACGTGCTCACCGAGAAGAGAGCCGAGCCGCACTTCCTCTACGACCCCGTCACGGACCGGCTGGGTCAGTACTTCCCGCTCGACCGGTCTGCGCGGGCGCTGTCGAACGAGCTCAACCCTGACTTGACCGTGAAGCGTCGCACCAACGGGTCCGGGCTCGTCAACATCCAGATCGAGTTCATCGCCTGGCCGGGCCCGATCACCGACGCCCACGGCGTCACGACGCAACACGCGGTCTTCACGGACGAGTGGAAGCCAGGACCCGGCTACCGGGCCATGATGCGCGCGATCCACTCCTGGGGAGTTCCGGACCAGTGGAACGGCCGACTCTCGAAGACGCAGTTCGACCCCGTGCCGCGGACGTGGGCCAACTACAGCAGGGCCGGGTGGTTCGGCCACTGCCAGGTGCCCGGCAACGACCACTGGGACCCCGGCGACATCGACCAAGCCGCCATTTTCGCGGCAGCAGACGCCATGTTTATCGCAGCACAGGAGGATGACGTGAAACCCGAAGAGCTGATGGACTTCGACACGGTCCCGTCGCCGATGTTCCCGGACAACCCGACCGTCAGCGTGCGCTCCGCGCTCAAGTTCGCCATGCAGTGGTCCCTCGCGGGCCGCAACGCCGCGCAGGCCGCTGCCCGCGATGCGGCGTCGGGACTCGAGATCATCAAGGCCCTTGCTGCGGCACAGAGCAACCAGCTCACCGAGGCCGAGATCGAGGCCGCGGCCGAACGCGGTGCCCGCAAGGCGGTGGAGGAGGGCAATGGCCCTGTCTGATGCGCTCCGTGAGGAGTACAACGAGCTCTTCGCGTCCTGCACCGTCCGCGCTGCACGGGTGGCCACGATCGACGCGGTCGCCGACCGGGCGGTCGCGAACCAGAGCCGCTATGAAGCTGTCGCCAACAAGGTCGGAACCCCTTGGTACGTCGTGGCGGCCATCCACAGCCTCGAGTCGGGCCAGAGCTTCAACGGCCACCTGCACAACGGAGATCCGCTGACCGCCCGGACGGTCCAGTTTCCACCGGGCCGACCGACTCATGGCAACCCTCCCTTCACCTGGGAGGAGAGCGCCGAGGATGCCCTGAGGGGCCACGGTTTCCATGAGGTCGGTACCTGGACGGTCCCCGTGTTGCTCTTCAAGCTCGAGGAGTACAACGGCTTCGGCTATCGCGACTTTCATCCCGAGGTCCTCTCGCCGTACCTCTGGAGCTTCACCAACCACTACACCCGCGGCAAGTTCGTGTCGGACGGCAACTTCAGTGCCACGGCGGTCTCCGAGCAGTGTGGTGGCTTGGCGCTGCTCAAGCGGATGCTCGACCGACAGCTGATCCCGCCTGCGGACGCGGCTGGCATCTTGGCAGTCGAGGTCGACACGACCCCAGAGGAGCTGATGGACTTCGACACCGTCCCGTCGCCGATGTTCCCGGACAACCCGACCGTCAGCGTGCGCTCCGCGCTCAAGTTCGCCATGCAGTGGTCCCTCGCAGGCCGCAACGCGGCGCAGGCCGCTGCCCGCGATGCGGCGTCCGGACTCGAGATCATCAAGGCCCTTGCTGCGGCACAGAGCAACCAGCTCACCGACGCCGAGATCCAGGCCGCGGCCGAACGCGGTGCCCGCAAGGCGCTGGATGCCGAGGACCCACCCGCCTGACTCACACCTCGAGGACCTTGAGCTGGTTGGTCCAGAGCCGGCCGAAGGCGAAGAGCTGCAGGGTGAACAGCAAACCTGCAGGTCAGGCCCGAGTAAATCGTCGGTCGTCTCCGGTGTGGCAGCCGGATCCTCGTCACTTGGGGCACTAGACCAAGCGTGTGAGCACCCAGATCCACCGCAAGCAGCACCCGGGCGAGGTCCGCCTTCCCGCAGCCCTGGCGGTCCTCGTGGCCATCAGCCTCTACGCAGCCTTGCCTGCGGGACTGGTGCTCGGCCCGCGCCTTGCCGTGCCCGTGCTCGAAGCGGTGCTGTTCATCCCGCTCGTGGCCGCCAACCCGCGCCGGATGACCCGTGACAACCGCTGGCTGCGCAGGGTCTCGATCGCGTTGGTGCTGCTCATCGCCGCGACGAACGCCGGTTCCCTGGTCCTGCTCGTGCGAGCCCTGGTGGGCGGAACCGCCGAGGATGGACCCGGACTGCTGCTCGCCGCTGGTCAGGTGTGGCTGACCAACGTCCTGGTCTTCGCGCTCGCCTACTGGGAGCTGGACCGCGGCGGTCCGGTCAAGCGCACGCAGACCGCACGGCCGGGCCTTCCGGTGGCGGACTTCCGCTTCCCGCAGGACGAGGACCACGACGCGATCTACGAGGTGGCCGCCCGCTCGGCGGCCAAGTCGGGGTGGGTGCCGGGGTTCGTCGACTACCTGTACGTCTCGGTGACGAACTCCTCGGCGTTCAGCCCGACGGACACCATGCCGCTGTCGCCGCGCGCCAAGATGTTGATGGCACTCGAGTCGGTCTCCGCCCTCATGCTGTCGGTGCTCGTCATCGCGCGCGGGGTCAGCCTGCTGAAGTAGGGGCTGCGCGGGCGTCGCCGTCGCGAGTCCGGTCAGGTTTGGATCGTCTGTTTGGGCAGGATTGTCCCGTTCGGTCCACGAGGATGTCGGCCCCGCCTAGCGTTGCGGCATTGCCACCTCGCCGAGCGAAAGTGCCTGTCCCGCCTCATGATCCGCCGTCCTGACCTCCACTGGCCCACCGCTGCCGGTGCACTCTTGACGGCGCTTGTCGTGTCGGCCTGCGGCCCGGCGGTTGCCGACTCGCTGAGCCCCGACACCTCAGCGGGGCCGGCGTCTGCGTCCGCAACGCCGACCGTCGCCGTCGCCGCCTCCTCGTCGTCAGCGACCTCGAGCACCGAGCCGCCAACGGCGCAGACGCCCGCCGCAGGCCTCCTCCCGACGGACCCCACCCCGAGGGCCACCCCGCAGGCCACGCCCACGCCGAGCAGGACCGTCCGACCCGGCACCGCGGTCACCACGCTGGCCACGCTGGTCATCAAGGGACGAGCGCCCAGGACCGGCTACGACCGTGCCCGCTTCGGCCAGGCCTGGGCCGATGTCGACCGCAACGGCTGCGACACCCGCAACGACATCCTTCGCCGCGACCTCGAGCGCTTCACCCTCAAGGCCGGCACCCACGGCTGCCTCGTCCTCATGGGCACGCTGAACGACCCCTACACCAGCTCCACGATCAGCTTCGTCCGCGGGCAGGGCACCTCGAACGCCGTCCAGATCGACCACGTCGTCGCCCTGTCGGACGCCTGGCAGAAGGGCGCCCAGCAGTGGTCGCTGACCCGGCGGACAGCCTTCGCCAACGACCCGCTCAACCTGCTCGCCGTCGACGGGCCCACGAACCTGCGCAAGGGTGACGGAGACGCCGCCACCTGGCTGCCGCCGCGCAAGGCCACCCGCTGCGCCTACGTGGCCCGCCAGATCGCGGTGAAGCACCGCTACGGACTGACGGTGACCACCGCGGAGCGGGACGCCATGGTGCGGGTGCTCACGGCCTGTCCCGGGCAGCCACTGCCCAAGGCTGGGGCCATCCCGCTCGGCGGTGGCCGCGAGCAGGCTGCCCCGACACCCAGCCGGACCACCACCCCCGAGCCCTCCACCTCCGGCGGCACCGACCCCAGGTTCGGCACCTGCCGCGAGGCCAACGCGGCAGGCTACGGCCCCTACCGCAGCGGCATCGACCCCGAGTACGGCTGGTACCAGGACCGCGACCACGACGGGATCGTCTGCGAACGGTGACGTCACCACCGGACGCCACCCGACGTGGGGACTCTGGCAGATTGGGTCCATGACCGTCTCGGTGCCCGTGGGGTGTCGCGTGTGGGTCCTGCTCGAGGGCGCCAGCGACGCGGCGGCCGTGCGGGTGGTGGCCGAGCGCTCGGGGGTCAGCCTCGCGGACGAGGGCATCCAGCTGGTCGACATGCACGGGGCCACCAACATCCGGCGGCATCTGCTGGCCGCGGCCGAAGCCGCCGACAGCCCGCGCGTGCTGGGCATGTGCGACGCCCCCGAGGCGCGCTTCTTCGTCCGCGCGCTTCGACGAGTCGGGTGTGCCGTCGCGACCGTGGACGAGCTCCCGTGGTGGGGCTTCCAGGTCTGCGACCGCGATCTCGAGGACGAGCTGATGAGAGACCTGGGCGAGCACGGTCTCCGCACCCTGCTGGACGACCTCGGCCTCACGCAGCGGTTCGCCATGCTCACCCAGCAGCCCGCCTGGGTGTCCGGGAGCTTCCACGAACAGGTGCACCGGTTCGCCGGTGCGGCATCCGGACGCAAGGAGCTCATGGCGGCCGCGATGGCGGCGACGCTGGACATGGCTGCGCTGCCCACCCCCCTCGCCGGCCTGATCGAGGCACTGACCGGCGCCGGGCCGACGTTCGAGCAGCTCCGTGGTGCGCCCCCGGACCAGTTCGGCGACCGGCTTGCCGACCGGCTCGGCGACTGACGCCGGAGTCCCGTCTGCCCGCCAGACCGCCCGGGTGAGGTCCACAGCAACCCCACAGCGGCGGCATACCGGGGCCGGAGCCCGACCACCGAGGGTGGAGCCATGACCACCGCAGCCGCCACCCTCCGTCCCGTGCCCCTCACGTCAGCCGCCGTGCGTCCGGTGTCCTTCCGTCAGCGCAGCCATCGCCTCGCAGCCACCGCCCTCGTCCTGGCCGGGCTGTCCATCCCCCTCACGGGGACGGGCAGGGCAGTCGGCGCCACCCACGCCCCCGCCCAGGTCAAGGTCGCCGCCGTCGCCGATGCCGTCGTCGGAGCCGTCGCCACCGGCAAGCACGATGTGTAGACGCCGAAGCGACGACGCCCTCGTGGGGCGCCGCCGCTTCGGCGAAAAAGGTGCGGGATCAGCCGGCGTGGCTCACTCCGAACTCGGTGAGCAGCCAGGTCTGGACGACGGGGATGTCAATCCGCTGGAGGCCACCGAGGTAGCGGCAGTTGTTCGTGTAGCCGTAGCTCGTCACCGTCACCTGGTAGCCACCGTTGAACGACGGGCCTCCGGAGTCACCGAAGCAGGTGCCACCGCCACCACGCGGGTCGTTCTCGTTGCCGTTGACCTGCAGGACCTGCGGCGTGAGCTTCTGGCCCACCTCGTCGGTGACCCGACGCACGATCGGGTAGGACATCGGCGTCGGCTTCTGCGGACCGCTGGCGGCCTGACGCGCCTCGGTGCCGTAGCCGACCGCCGTGAACAGCGTCTTGTTCAGCACGTTGGGCGTGTACTTGTCGAGGTAGTTCGTCGGGGCGATGGTGGCTGGCACGATTCCGGTCACTGGGGCGTCGAGCACGATGACCCCGACATCGTTCCAGTTCCTGAGGTCGGTGAAGTTCGAGTAGCCCGGGTGGGTGTGCGCAGTGCCGCTGAGGTAGCCCGCGGCCGCGAGCTCCGCGGAGGTGTAGCCCGCGGCAGTGTCGGCTGCGATGGGAAGCGGCGACGGCGGCGCCTCTGCCACGACGGACTTGAACGTGACAAGGGTCTTGCCGACGGTCCCGTCGGTGCAGTGCGCGGCGGTGACCAGCACCGTCGGTGAGACGAGGGTGGCGCTGCAGCGGAACCGTCCGGTCCCGTCGTAGAACGCGATCATGCCCACGTTCGGGTGGGCGTTGCCGTCGAGGTCGCCCCCGGTGATGGCTGATGCGGCGAGGGTCGTGCCCCCGACCATGGCGGTGGTGATGCCGAAGACGGCCAGTGCGCGGCGAAGCTTCATGCGGACTCCCTGCGGTCGTGTCGCCCCGGTGGGCGACGACCCGCATTCAACAGCGAGCCTCGCCACCTGTCCAGACTCATCGAGGGGATTCCCCGCAGGTATGCCGTGTGCTCACGTGTGCCGCGTGCTCACCCGTGCGAGCTGCTCGCCGCCGGGTGTTCGGCCTCCGCCGCAGCTCGAAGGCCGGGTGTCGCGCCAGTGTGGGCGACTCAGACCTGGGTGCCGACGAGGGCGCCGATGCCGTAGGTGACCAGCATCGCCAGGACGCCACCGGCAACGTTGCGCAGCACCGCGGGTCGCGGAGGCGCCTCGCCGAGCCTGGCGCTTCCCCACCCGGTGAGGGCCAAGGCGGTCACGACGGCCACCGCGGTCACCCAGACGCGGGCGCCGATCGGTGGCAGCAGGATCGCTACGAGGGGCAGCAGGGCGCCGAGGGTGAACGACACCATCGACGCGAAGGCGGCGTGCCAGGGGTTGGTCAGCTCCTCCGGGTCGATGCCCAGCTCGGCCTCGGCGTGAGCGCCCAGCGCGTCGTGGGCGGTGAGCTGGCGCGCCACCTCGGCGGCGAGGCCGGGCGTGAGCCCCTTGTCCTGGTAGATCTGGGTGAGCTCCTCGAGCTCCTCCTCGGGCATGTCCCGCAGCTCGCCGCGCTCCTTGTCCAGCAAGGCCTGCTCCGTGTCACGTTGGGTGCTGACCGAGACGTACTCGCCCGCGGCCATGCTCATCGCGCCAGCGGCCAGCCCTGCGATCCCGGCCGTCGCGATGGTCGAGCGCTCGACAGTGGCGGCAGCGACACCGATCACGATGCCTGCCGTGGAGACGATGCCGTCGTTGGCTCCGAGCACGCCGGCGCGCAGCCAGTTCAGGCGGGCCCCGATGCCATGGCTGTGCTCCTCACCCTCGTGCGGCTCGAGCTCGGCGGCCACGGCCTCAGCCACCGCTGGTCGCCCCCAGCCGTGCCGATGCCTGGGCCACGCGGTGGGCGAGCTCGACGTCCAGCTGGGTGAGTCCGCCCTCGGAGTGGGTCGACAGCACGAACTTGACTGTGCGCCAACGGATGTCGATGTCTGGGTGGTGGTCCATGCCCTCGGCTTCGATCGCGACCTCGTCAACCAGTCGGATCGCCGTGGGGAAGTCCGGCGCCTCGTAGCTCGCCGAGATCTCGTCACCGTCGCGGGTCCACCCTGGCAGGTCGCCCAGCTGGCGCCCGATCTCCTCGTCAGTCAGCAGTCGGCTCATGCCTCCTACTCTGGCAAGGAAGTCCGCACCTGTCACCGAAGCCGAGCCTCACCTCACCCGCCGGCTGCGGGGGCTGCCGGTGAGACGTTCTCGGGGAAGTGGCAGGCGACCTGGTGCCGCGGGGCGAGGTCGACCAGGGGTGGTTCCTGCGTGCTGCAGATCTCCTGGGCCTTCCAGCAGCGTGTGTGGAAGCGGCAGGCCGGCGGCGGGTTGATCGGGCTCGGGACGTCGCCCTGGAGGCGGATCCTCTCGCGCTTGGTCCGGCGGCTGGTGTCCGGGATCGGCACGGCCGACAGCAGTGCGGTCGTGTAGGGGTGCATGGGGCGCGTGTAGAGGTCGTCACGGTCGGCCAGCTCGACGATCTTGCCGAGGTACATGACGGCGACGCGGTCGGACATGTGCCGCACGACCGACAGGTCGTGGGCGATAACCACGTAGGTCAGGCCGAGCTCGTTCTGGAGGTCCTCCAGCAGGTTGATGACCTGGGCCTGGATCGAGACGTCGAGGGCCGACACCGGCTCGTCGGCGACGATCAGCTTGGGCCGCAGGGCGAGCGAGCGGGCGATGCCGATGCGCTGCCGCTGGCCGCCGGAGAACTCGTGCGGGTAGCGGTTGTAGTGCTCGGGGTTGAGCCCCACCAGCTCCAGCAGCTCCTGCACCGCCTTCTTGGTGCCCTGCTTGGGCTTGACCCTCTGGAGCTGGAAGGGGGCGCCCACGATGGTGCCGACCGTGTGCCGTGGGTTCAGCGAGCCGTAGGGGTCCTGGAAGATGATCTGGACGTCACGGCGCAGCGGCCGCATCTTCCCTGTCGACAGGTGCGTGATGTCCCGGCCGTCGAACACGATCTTGCCGTCCGTGGGCTCGATCAGCCGGGTGAGCATCCGACCCGTCGTGGTCTTGCCGCAACCGGACTCGCCGACCAGCGAGAGCGTCTCGCCCCTGGCGACGTCGAAGGTGAGACCGTCGACTGCCTGCACGGCCCCGACCTGACGCTGCAGGAGCCCGCGCCTGATGGGGAAGTGCTTGGTCAGGTTGGTGACCGACAGCAGCGCATCACCGCTCGTCGCGGGCCGCGACGGCGTGGCCTCGGTGGTGTCGGACGTTGTGTTCACGATGTGGCTCCCAGGTGGGTGGGGTCAGCGATGGGTTCGTCGGGCGGCGGTGACGGGATCACAGCTTCGGGAGGATCTCCGTCTCCCAGATCCGGCCACGCTCCCCGTCGTCGAGGTGGCACGCAACGTAGTGGCCAGGAAGGGTTTCGCGAAACGCCGGGCGCTCACTCGTGGCCAGGCCGTTGGTGCGGTCCCCGAAGGCACACCGTGGGTGGAAGGGGCAGCCCGAGGGAACGTTGATCAGGCTGGGCGGAGTGCCCTTGATTGGGAGCAGGCGCTCGGTGCGTTCGCGGTCCAGCCGTGGCATCGACCCGAGGAGGCCCCAGGTGTAGGGGTGCTGCGGTCGCTCGAAGATCTCCTCGGAGGAGGAGTACTCCACGGACCGGCCGGCATACATCACCATGATGTCGTCGGCCAGCTCGGCCACGACCCCCAGGTCGTGGGTGATGATGATGACCGCCGAGTTGAACTCACTCTGGAGGTCGCGGACGAGGTCGAGGATCTGCGCCTGGACCGTGACGTCGAGTGCGGTCGTCGGCTCGTCGGCGATGAGCAGGTCTGGGTCGCACGAGAGGGCCATCGCGATCATGGCGCGCTGCCGCATCCCACCGGAGAACTGGTGGGGATAGTCGTCCACCCGCGAGCTGGGCTGGGGGATACCGACGCGCTTGAGCAGGTCGATCGCGTGCTTGCGGGCGGTCGCCTTCGGGACGTCGTTGTGGACCCGGTAGGCCTCGATGATTTGGTGGCCCACCGTGTAGAACGGGTGCATCGCCGACAGCGGGTCCTGGAAGATCATCGCCATCTTCTTGCCCCGCAGCGCCCGGATCTGGTTGGGCGTGGCGCCGACGAGCTCCTCGCCGTCGAGCAGGATGGACCCGGACATGTTGACGGTTCCCGGCTTGTGCAGGCCCATGATGGACATGCTCGTCACGCTCTTGCCGGAGCCTGACTCGCCCACGATGCCGAGCGTCTTCCCGCGGGCAAGGTCGAAGGACAGCCCGTCGACGGACTTGACCACTCCGTCGTCGGTGGGGAAGTGGACGCGCAGGTCGCGCACGGACAGGAACGCATCCTTGGCCGGCGCGCCCATACCGCCGATGCCCACCGTGTCCGGGCGGCTTGCCGTGCGGTCGGTGGTCTGGGTCATGAGGCTCGCACTCTCGGGTCGATGACGGCATACAGGAGGTCCACGACCAGGTTCGCCAGGATGATGAAGAAGGCGCCGATCAGGGTCACGCCGAGCACCTTGGGCAGGTCGTTGTTGGTCACGGCCTGCACTGCGTACTGCCCGATGCCCGGCAGGGAGAAGGTCGTCTCGGTGAGGATCGCGCCGCCGAGAAGCAGACCGAGGTCGAGGCCGAAGATGGTCAGGATCGGGGTGAGGGCCGCCCGGAGGCCGTGCTTGATGACGACGTCGCGCTCGCCGAGCCCCTTGGCCCGGGCGGTGCGGATGTAGTCCTCGTTCATGGTCTCGAGCATGCCCGCCCTGGTGAGCCGCGCGTAGGCGGCGGCATACAGGAAGGCCAGGGTGATCCACGGGAGGAGCAGGCGGTAGGCCCAGTCGAGGGGGTTGCTCGCGTCCATCGGGTTCGCGCCGCCGGGCGCAGTGATGCCGAGGGCATAGCTGAAGACGCTCAGGCTGAGCAGTCCGGTGAAGAAGATGGGGAGGGAGACGCCGGCGAGGGCGACGCCCATCATCGACCGGTCAAGGGCGGTGCCTCGGCGTAGCGCCGAGACGACACCCGTCGCCACCCCGCCGAGGAGCCACAGGAAGGCCGCGCCGGACGCGAGGGAGAGGGTGACCGGTAGCCGGTCGAGCAGATCGGGCAGCACAGGGTTCTGGCTGACGAAGGAGTACCCGAGACAGGGTGCGGGGCAGTGGTCCACACCCGCGCCCGTGCTGTAGTTGGCCCCTGCGACGATGCCCTTGGCGAACCGTCCGTACTGCTCCCAGAGGGGGTCGGTGAAGCCGAGGCGCAGGGCAGCGGCGTGGATCTGCTCCTGGCCGGCACTCTTGCCGACGTAGCGGGAGGCGAGGTCATCGGCGGTGGCGCCGCCGATACGGGGGACGAGGAAGAAGATGCAGAACACGACCGCGCTCACGATGAAGAGCAGGATCGCCGCGCCGAAGACTCGCCGGATGATGTAGGTCAGCACTGTGAGTGGCTAGACGCGGTGGCGGTCAGCCAGCCTGGCCGGCTGACCGCCACCGTGTCGACGCCCCACCTACTTTCTTGGGTGGCGTTGGTGGGTGGGAGTGGAGCTGCTACTTCTTGGACGTACCCATCGCCGTGTAGTCGTACTGGTTGAACCCGTCGTTGACGAAGATGTTCGTCAGGTTGTCGGGGCGGAAGAGCAGACCCTTCGACCAGACGCCCGGGATGACTGCGGCGTTGTCCATGACGAGCTTGTCGGCGTCGCCCCAGATCTTCTCGCGCGCGGTCTTGTCGTTCTCGGCGAGAGCCTTGTCGATCAGTGCGTCGACGGCGGGGATCTTGATACCGAGGTTGGTGTTACCCGACGGACGGATGACCCGGCTGTCGATGATCTGGCTCAGGAAGCCGAAGCCGTCCGGCCAGTCAGCGCCCCACCCGTAGATGATCAGGCCGAGCTTGTTCTTCTTGGCGTAGTCGGGCTTGCCGGCGTAGAGCTTGGTGTAGTCCGAGGTCGGGAACGGCTTGATGTTCAGCTTGATGCCGACCTTGGCCAGCGACTGCTGGAGCGACTCGGCCGTTGCCTTCTCCTTCGGGCGCTCGGCACGGTACGAGACGGTGGTCTCGAAGCCGTTCGGCTGACCGCACTTGGCGAGCGCGGCCTTGGCGCCTTCGACATCGCCTTCAGGCTTCGACTTGAAGTTGTAGAGGTCGAAGTCGACGTGACCCGGGACGACCGGCGGCATCAGGCTGGTCGCGATGTCGCCACCCGTGGCGCCACCGTAGGCGCGCTGGTAACCGGTCTTGTCGTAGGCCAGCTCGACCGCCTTGCGGCAGTCCACGTTGTCGAACGGTGCGACGTCACTGTTGATGACGGTGAACCAGGTGCGCGCGGCGGCGGCGTTGTCGGTCTTCGCCTTGAGGTCGGCGTTCGCGAGGATCTTGCCCTGCGACGCGGCCTGGACTCCGGTACCGGCGATGTCGACGTCGAGGTCACCCGCCTCGAGGCGGTTGTCGATGTCGGGCGCGTTGAGACCGAGCTCGACCGTGAGCTTGTCCGGAAGAGCCTTGCGGCCGGACTCCGGGTCGGTCTTGGGGTCGTAGTTCGGGTTGCGGTCGAGCTCGTACCGCTTGCCGAACTGGTAGGTCGTGAACTTGTACGGACCCGTCGAGATGACGTGCTCGCGGTACTTGGTACCGGTGTCCTTCGCCACGGGGACCGGCGAGGTGGCCGGGAGCTGGGCGAAGTAGTCGAACCCGGAGAAGGCCGTCTTCAGGTGGAAGACGATGGTCTTGTCGTCCGGGGTGTCGATGGCCTTCAGGTTGTCGAGGTTCTTATCCTTGTAGACCGAGTACCCCGCCGGGACGTCCGCGAGGAAGTCGTTGAAGTAGGTCGGCCCGTTCGGGAACGTGTCCTTGTCGAGCTGGCGCGCCACGGCGTACTTGACGTCCTTGGACGTGATCGCGGAGCCGTCCTCGTACTTCAGCCCGTCACGCAGGGTGTAGGTCCAGGTCTTGTTGCCGTCGCTCGCCTTGCCCAAGGACGTCGCGAGGTCCGGAACGAGCTCGGTGCCACCCGAACCGGGTGCCGACTTGAACACGACCAGGGTGCGCGCGTAGTTGCGCAGGAAGTTCCAGGAGAGTCCGTAGTACGTGTCTCCGGGGTCGACCGAGTCCCAGTCACCCGCCATACCGAAACGGAGCGTGCCGCCCTTGGTGTCGGAGGGCCGGAAGATCTTGCCAACCGCGGCGTTGGCAGCCGGCTTGGCGTCGGCTCCGCTGCTCGAGCTGCCGGAGCTGCCCGAGCCACCCGAGTTGTCGGCACACGCGGACAACCCCAGGGCAAGGGCAGATGCCGAGGCGATCGCCAGAATGCGTTTGTTCTTCATGTGTGGTTGCGCTCCTTGTTCGGTGTAGGAGGGAACTGCGTGGGTGCGGTGGGTTCTACCGCGCCCGTGGGTCGAGGGCGTCACGAAGGCCGTCCCCGAACAGATTGAAGGCCAGCACCGTCACGAAGATGGCCAGGCCGGGAGGCAGCAGGAACCAGGCGTCCACCTGGTACCACTGGGCGGCGTCGGAGAGCATGCCGCCCCAGGTGGCGCGCGGCGGCTGGACGCCGACCCCCAGGTAGGACAGTGCTGCCTCGAAGAGGATGTTCGTCGGGATGAGCAGCGTCGAGTAGACGAGGATCGGCGCGACGAGGTTGGGGAGCAGCTCCTTGACGAGCACACGCGGCGACCGTGCGCCGAGGCTGCGTGCCGCATCGACGAACTCGCGCTCGCGCAACGACAGGGTCTGTCCGCGGATGATGCGGCCGACGTAGGGCCAGTTGAAGAAGCCGATGATGAAGACGATGACGGAGATCCGCAGCGCATCGCCCCTGAGGCCGAACGCGCGGTCCGGGATCACGCCGGCGAGGGCCAGCGCGAACAACAGGATGGGGAACGCGAGGAAGATGTCCATGACGCGGCTGATGATCGTGTCGACGATCCCCCCGGCAAACCCGGCGATGGCACCGAGCGCGGTGCCGATGACCACCGAGACCAGGGTCGCCAGGAAGGCGATCAGCAGCGAGATCTGCGAGCCGTAGAGGACGCGGCTGAACAGGTCACGGCCGTTGACCGGCTCCAGGCCGAAGGGGTAGTCCGCGGAGGCGCCGCCGTACTTGCCGATCGGCACCTGCGTGTCGGGGTTGATGAGCTTCTGGTGGAACTCGTTCGGGGGGTGGCCCAGCAGGCCGACGATCAGGGGCGCGCACACCGCGATCACGATGAGGGCCAGGACGACGAGCCCACCGGCCAGCGCAAGCTTGTCGCGCTTGAGGCGACCCCACGCGATCTGGCCCAGCGAGCGCCCCTCGATCTTGCCGGCACCCTCCAGCACGCTCTCGGGCGTCGCTGTCGTGGCGCCCGGCTCGAGCTCTAGGGGAGCACTCATGGGTGGCGCACACCTCCATTGTTGACGACCGTGTCCCTGCCTGTTCGTCGGGCAGCGTAGCGTCGGACAACCCGACTGTGGGACGGAACGCGCTGAGCCCTTCGGCGCCCATCATCCGGCTCGCGTGGGTCCCTCACAACAACCTGATGCCGAATCGTGACGCGGCGACGGAGATCCTCCGGACCGCCACCGCCGGTCCACGAAATCCCGAGTCCGCGGCGAGCAGGGACAAAACTGGCACAGTGGGACGCATGACGACCCAGCCGGAGGGGGCTCGCGTGGCGGCAGTGGTCGGCGCGGCCATCGTCGACGACCTCCTGCACCCCACGGTGTTGCTGGCTGCCCGACGGACGGAGCCACCGGCGCTCGCGGGCGGCTGGGAGTTCCCCGGCGGCAAGGTCGACCCGGGGGAAACCCAGGAGGAGGCGCTGCACCGCGAGGTTCGCGAAGAGCTCGGCGTGGAGGTGGAGCTGGGCGCGCAGGTGCCGGGCCCGCTCCAGGACGGCCGCTGGCCCCTCGGCGAGGCGTTCGCCATGACGGTGTGGCTGGCTCGTGTGACCGCCGGTGTCGCGGCTCCGATCGAGGACCATGACCAGCTGCGCTGGCTGCGCCGGGAAGAGCTCCACGACGTCTCGTGGCTGCCCGCAGACCTGCCGATCGTCGACGCGATCGCGCCCCGCCTTTATCGGGTCTAGGGACAAAGGCTGCCTTCACCCCGAAACGGTTCCGGGGTGAAGTCGCCCCAAACCCCTAGACCCGATAAAGGTGAGGTATGCCGCGTGGCCCCGTGCGGCATACCTCACCACCCGTGGTGGCGGTGTGGGCGTGCTCACGCGCGCAGGCGCGCATGGTCAGCGCGTGCTCAAAAGCCTGAGACAATGGTGCTCATGCCTATGAAGACCCGCGATGACATCCGCAATGTCGCCATCGTTGCCCACGTTGACCACGGAAAGACCACTCTGGTCGACAAGATGCTCTGGCAGGCCGGTGCCTTCGGCGAGCACCAGCACGTCGACGAGCGGGCGATGGACTCCGGTGACCTGGAGCGCGAGAAGGGCATCACGATCCTCGCCAAGAACACCGCGATCCACTACGCCGGCAAGGCAGCCGCAGAGGCCGGTCTGCCCGACGGTGCCACCATCAACATCATCGACACCCCGGGTCACGCCGACTTCGGTGGCGAGGTCGAGCGCGGCCTCAGCATGGTCGACGGTGTCGTCCTCCTCGTGGACGCGTCCGAGGGGCCGCTCCCGCAGACCCGGTTCGTGCTGCGCAAGGCGCTCGCGGCCAAGATGCCCGTCGTCCTGTGCATCAACAAGGTCGACCGTCCCGACAGCCGCATCGCGGAGGTCGTGGACGAGGTCTACGAGCTGTTCATGGACCTCGACGCCGACGAGCACCAGATCGAGTTCCCCATCGTCTACGCCTCGGCCAAGAACGGCCGCGCGTCCATGAACCGCCCCGAGAACGGCGGCCTGCCGGACGCCGAGGACCTCGAGGCGCTGTTCGAGACGATCCTGTCGACGATCCCCGCCCCGGTCTACGACGACGAGGCGCCGCTGCAGGCCCACGTCACCAACCTCGACGCCTCCAACTTCCTCGGCCGTCTGGCTCTCCTGCGCGTCCACAACGGCACGATCCGCAAGGGTCAGTTCGTGGCTTGGTGCAAGGTCGACGGCACCGTCGAGCGGGTCAAGATCACCGAGCTGCTGATGACCGAGGCCCTCGAGCGCAAGCCTGCCGAGTCGGCCGGTCCCGGCGACATCATTGCCATCGCGGGCATCCCCGAGATCATGATCGGCGAGACCCTCGCCGACGCCGAGAACCCCATCCCGCTGCCCGTCATCACGGTCGACGAGCCCGCGATCTCCATGACCATCGGCACCAACACCAGCCCGATGGTCGGTCGGGTCCGTGGCTCCAAGGTCACCGCCCGCATGGTCAAGGACCGCCTCGACAAGGAGCTCGTCGGCAACGTCTCGTTGCGCGTGCTCCCCACCGAGCGCCCCGACGCCTGGGAGGTGCAGGGCCGTGGTGAGCTGGCTCTGGCGATCCTCGTCGAGCAGATGCGCCGCGAGGGCTACGAGCTGACCGTCGGCAAGCCGCAGGTGGTCACCCGCGAGGTCGACGGCAAGACCCACGAGCCGGTCGAGCGCCTCACCATCGACACGCCCGAGGAGTTCCTCGGCGCCATCACCCAGATCCTGGCCACCCGCAAGGGGCGCATGGAGCAGATGACCAACCACGGCACCGGCTGGGTCCGGATGGAGTTCCTGGTGCCGTCGCGCGGCCTCATCGGCTTCCGCACGCTCTTCCTCACCGAGACCCGCGGCACGGGCATCGCCCACCACGTGTTCGAGGACTACGAGCCGTGGTTCGGCACCATCACGACCCGCACCAGCGGCTCGCTCGTCTCCGACCGCACCGGCGTCGTGACGGCCTACGCCATGGTCAACCTGCAGGAGCGCGGCACCCTGTTCGTCGACCCGACCACCGAGGTCTACGAGGGCATGATCATCGGCGAGAACTCCCGCGCCGACGACATGGACGTCAACATCACCAAGGAGAAGAAGCTCACCAACGTGCGCGCCTCCTCCTCGGACAACTTCGAGAAGATCGTGCCCCCGCGCAAGCTGAGCCTCGAGCAGTCGCTCGAGTTCTGCCGCGAGGACGAGTGCGTCGAGGTCACACCCGAGGCGGTCCGCATCCGCAAGGTGGAGCTCGACCAGACCGTGCGCGCGCGCAGCGCGGCTCGGGCCCGCAACGCCTGAGCGCGTGCTGGGAGCGATGCAGGCACAGCGGATCCCGAGGACGGCCGCCCTCCGGGGCGGCATCCTCGGGCAACGCGTCCGCAGGGTTCAGGCCCTCGCCGTGGGGGTGGCCGTTGCCGCCCTCGGGGTGTCCGGCTGCACGGGAGTCGGGTCCGATGGCGGCGGCGGTGCCGCCGAGGCGGGCCGGTTGTCCGTCCTGAGCCTGGGACCGGTCGCGACCTGGGACCCGCAGCGCATGTCGACGGCGCAGGACATCGCCTTCGCGGGCAGGGTCTTCGTGCGCACCCTGACGGCGTTCCCGGCGGGTGCCGACGCAGCCCACCAGCGCACTGTCGAGGGTGACCTCGCCACCACGGCGGGCACGGTCGACTCCACGCTGAAGACCTGGTCCTTCACCCTCCGCAGCGGTGCGTCCTGGCAGGACGGGTCGCCGGTCACGTGCGAGGACCTGCGCTATGGCGCCTCCCGGTCCTTCGCGGAGCCGTTTGCCTCCGAGGGCCTGAACTACCCGCTGGCCTACCTCGACATCCCCCGCAAGGCGGACGGGTCCTCCAGCTACTCCGGTCCCGATGCCAAGGACCCCAAGGGGCAGGCGGCCTTCGACAAGGCGGTGTCCTGCGACGGCTCGACCGTCACCTACCGGCTGAGCACGCCGATGGCCGACTTCAACCAGGTCGTCGCACTGCCCGTCTTCGCCCCCTTCAAGCAGTCGCAGGACAAGGGCAAGGACGGCACCTATGCCGTGTTCTCCAACGGCCCCTACCAGCTCAAGACGCCCTGGGACCCGAGCTCCGGCGGCACCTTCGTGCGAAACCCCAAGTGGGACAAGGGATCTGACCCCATTCGCCAAGGGCGGCCGACGTCCATCGACTACGTCGAGGGCACGGAGTCGCAGACCGCGGTGCAACGGGTGGTCAACGACGACGAGGCAAACCGACAGTCGCTGACCCTCGACTCGGCGCCCCCGGCGATGCAGCAGCACATCCTCTCCGACGCAGCCCTCTCGGCCCGGTCGGTGAACCCTTCGGCACAGTTCGTGGACTACCTGGCCCCCAACCAGGTCAAGGGCGTGATGCGCAACGCCAAGGTGCGCCAGGCCTTTGCCCTCGCGACGAACCGCGAGGGGTACGTCACGGCTCTGGGCGGCGCGAGCGCAGCCAGCGCGGCCCACACGCTCATCGGTCCCTCCCTGCCCGGACACAGCGACGTCGACCCGGTCGGGTCAGGTCCGTCCGGTGACGCCGCGCGGGCCCGGGCGGCGCTGCAGGAGTCGGGACTCACCCTGCCGGTGAAGGTCCGCGTCGCCTACCGGTCGACCCCCACGTCCGACAAGGCACTGGCCGCCCTCGTGAACGGGTGGGAGGAGGCGGGTTTTGCCATCCAGCTCCAGCCGATCGCCAAGGACTACTTCGCCGAGGTGTCGGCTCCCGGACGCACTGACCAGACCGATGTGTTCTGGGCCAACTGGGCGCCCGCATGGCCCTCCGCCTCCACGGTGATCCCGCCCCTGTTCGACAGCCGGATCAACGTGACCAAGAACGGCAACGGCCGCGACTTCGGCGGCTTCTCCGACCCGGCGGTCAACCAGGAGATCACCCGCATCGGGGCCCTGCACGACCTCAGCAGCCAGGCGACGGCGTGGGCAGCCCTGGACGCGTCGTTGGCCGAGCGCGGCGCCTTCATCGCCCTCGCGCAGCGCAAGGCGCTCTACGTCGCCGGCAGCTCGGTGACCGGCCTGGGCGCCAACGAGGCGCTGGGCGGGTTCGTCGACCTCGCCACGGTGGGTGTGAAATAGCGCCGTGACCGTCCCCGCCCAGCCGCTGCTATTCGTCCACGCCCACCCCGACGACGAGACGCTGACGGCTGGCCTCACGATGGCCCACTACGTGCGGGCCGGTCACCCCGTGCACGTGCTGACGTGCACGCTGGGCGAGGAGGGTGAGGTGATCCCGCCCGGGCTCCAGCACCTGGATGCGGCGCACGAAGACGCGCTCGGGCCCCATCGCCTCGCCGAGCTGCGGGCCGCCATGGAGACGCTCGGGGTCACCCACGAGGTGCTGGGGGAGGACGCCGAGACGGGCGCACTGTCGCGTTACCGCGACTCCGGCATGGCCGGCACGCCCAGCGCCGCCAACCCTCGCGCGTTCGTCAACGCCGACCTCGGCGAGGCCGCCGACCTGGTCGCCGGCGTCGTGCGCCGGGTCGGGCCGGTCGTCGTCGTCACCTACGACGAGCAGGGCGGCTACGGCCACCCCGACCACATCCAGACCCATCGGGTCACCTGCGCGGCCCTCCGTGCCCTGCCCGAGGACGAACGACCGCCCTTGTATGCCGTGCTGACGCCGGCCTCATGGGCCCGTGAGGACCGCGAGTGGCTGGCCGAGCACCCGCCCGTCGGGACCGGCTGGTCGCTGCCCGACCCCGACGGGGAGTACCCGCCGTCGGTCGTGGCCGACGCCCTGGTGACCCACGAGGTGGTCGACCCCGCCTTGGTGCCCGTGCAGGCAGACGCCCTGCGGCACCACGTCACGCAGGTCACCGTGGCCGACACGGGAGACGTGTACGCCCTGTCGAACGACATCGCCGCCCGGATCCCCGGGCGAGAGGGTTTCGCGCTGCTCGACCCGGTCACCGGACGGCTGGCGACAGCCGGGGCGTACGACGAGGCGGCAGGCGCCGCGGGGGCGACCACGCGGCATACCGGGCTTCTCGCTGGGCTTCTCGCTGGGCCGCTGGATGGGCCGCGATGAGCCCGCTGGACGCTGCGGGGGACTCCGCGCTGCCGCTGGGCGTGGGCCCGGTCGACCCCGACCAGTTCCGGCTGGCCATGGGGCGGTTCGCCACGGGGGTCGCCGTCCTGACGACCTTCAGCGGGGGACACGACCACGCGATGACCGCCAACGCCCTCACCTCGGTGTCGATGGACCCGATGCTCCTGCTCGTGTGCGTCGAGGTGGATGCGCGGTTCCACGACGCGATCATCGACTCGGGGGTCTGGGGAGTCAGCGTGCTGGGGGCGGCGCAGCGGCCCGTGGCGGACTGGTTGTCCACGCAGGGGCGACCGCTGCACGGCCAGCTCGACCGGATCGCGCACGGTCGAGGTCCGGCCACCGGCGTCGCGCTGCTGAGTGACGCGCTCGCCACCATCGAGCTGCGCACCACGGCCGTGCACCCGGCGGGAGACCACAGCGTCGTCCTGGGCGAAGTAGTGTCGCTGTCGAGCAACGAGCACCCCGCAGATGCGCTGGTGTACTACCGCAGCCGCTACCAGGCGCTGAAGTGATGGGAGTCCACCCGTGAAGGACAGCGGTTCATCGGCGCTGCGTCTCGGGGTCGCCGTGGCGGTCCTGCTGGCCGCCTACCTGGGCATGGCCTGGTTCCTCGGCCGGCACATCCCCGCCAACTCGACGGTCGCGGGCGTGCCCGTGGGCGGCATGTCGCCCCACTCGGCCGAGAGCACGCTGCGCCGGGCCCTGGGGGCCAAGGAGTCCGCCAAGCTGACCCTCAAGGCCGGTGACAAGACCTTCGAGATCGACCCCAGGTCTGCCGGGCTCGCCATCGACTACGCCGGCACGGTCGACGGGCTTTCCGGCTTCAGCGCCCAGCCGGCGGACCTCTGGGACAAGCTCACGGGCGGCTCGGACGAGAAGCTGCGAACCACTGTGGACCGGCCTCGGCTCGAGGCGGCGGTGAAGGGGGCCGAGGCGACCCTGGACACCCCCGTCGTGCAGGCTGCCATCACGTTCCCGGGTGGGAAGGTCGCCGTCGTCAAGCCCGAGACTGGCGCCACGCTCTCGGTCGCCGAGACCGCCGACGAGATCGTTGCGCGATGGCCGACCACGTCAGGGATCGCTCCCCGCCTGCACCAGGTTGCCCCCGCGGTGTCGGCCGAGGAGGTCGACCGGGCCGTGGCCGAGTTCGCCAACCCAGCCATGTCGGGCCCCGTGACGGTCAAGGTCGGCGCCAAGTCTTTCGCCGTCGCGCCCGCTGCCTACGCGCCCAGCATCTCGATGCAGGCCGACCCCACGGGCAAGCTCGCACCGGTGGTCGACAACGCGAAGCTCGTTGCGGCAGTGCGCAAGGCTGCCGCGGCCGCCGGTCTCGAGGCGAAGCCCAGAGACGCCAAGATCACCTTCAAGGGCACCAAGGTCGTCGTGGTCCCTGCCGCTGCTGGGGCGACCCTCGAGGAGAAGTCTGTGGTCGCGGCCTTCGTCCCGGCCATGACCGACCCGGCCCGGACCGCAACGGTCGTCACGACGGTCGTGCAGCCCAAGCTGACGACTGCGGAGGCCGAGAAGATCAAGCCGCGTGAGGTGGTCTCGACCTTCACGACCAACTTCCCCTACAACCCGCCGCGCACCAACAACATCACGATCGCGGCGCGCACCCTGAACGGCACCTACGTCGGTCCCGGCGAGCAGTTCAGCCTCAACGCCACGCTGGGCCAGCGCACGGCGGCCAAGGGGTACATGTCGGCCCCCGTCATCGAGGACGGCCGGCTGAAGAAGGACTACGGCGGCGGCGTCTCGCAGGTGTCCACGACGACGTTCAACGCTGCCTTCTTCTCCGGTGTGCGGATCGACCAGTACCTGCCGCACAGCTTCTACATCTCGCGCTACCCCGAGGGCCGCGAGGCGACGGTCTCCTGGCCGGACGTGGACCAGAAGTGGACCAACGACACCGGCTACGGGATCCTCATCCAGGCCTCGGTGTCCTCGAGCTCCATCACCGTGACCTTCCACGGCACGAAGGTCTGGGACATCGAGTCCGTGAAGGGCCCGCGCCGCAACGTCGTGCAGCCCAAGACCATCGTCGACGACCGGCCGGGCTGCGTCACGCAGTCGGCGAGCACCGGCTTCGACGTGACGGTCACGCGGGTCTTCAAGAAGGGCGGCAAGACGGTGAAGACGTCCAGCTTCTCGACGCACTACATCCCCGAGGACAAGGTCACCTGCACGCACCCCAGCGCCGGCTGACGTCTCGACGGCTGACGTCTCGGCGGCTGAGGTCAGCTCACGAGGTGGGCATAGGGGTCGGGACGCTCGGACTCGCTGCGCAGCACGCAGAACTCGTTGCCCTCGGGGTCGGCCAGGGTGACCCAGCCCGTGCCCGGACCGTGGTGGTCGCGCAGGTCGTCGACCAGCGTGGCTCCGTCGGCGAGCAGCCGTTCGACCTCCTCGTTCATCGTCCGGTCGGTCGGCCAGAGGTCGAAGTGGATCCGGTTCTTGACGGTCTTGCCCTCGGGCACCTCGATGAACAGCACCCGTTGGCGCCCGTCGGGGGAGAAGATCATGCACTCCTCGTGACCGGGGAGGTTGGGGTCGCGCGGGTCCTCCGAGAACCCGAGGAGGCGGCCCCACCAGACGGACTGGTCGTGGGCGTTGGCTGAGTCGACGGTCGTGTGCGAGATGCGGGAGGTCATGCGACGACTCTGTCGGCCGGGGCCACCTGTGCGCCAGCCGGTTTCGGCTGCGGTCACTGCTGCGTGAGGTAGACGTAGGACGAGTGCACGTCGAAGCCGAGCCGTCGGTAGAGCCGGATGGCGGTGTCGTTGTCGTGCTCCACCTGGAGGTGGATCAGGGCGACGTCCTCGTGGCGCAGGAAGGCGGCCAGGGCGGCGGTGAGGTGCGCGGCCAGGCCGCGTCCCCGGTATGCCGGGTCCGTCCAGACCGCGCCCAGCCCCGCCCAACCGGCGCCGATCCCCAGTCGTGCCAACGCGATCGGCGTGGTGCCTGCCGCGCCGGGCGCACGCAGGCCCAGCTGCTGCGAGAGCCCGCCACCGGGAGCGATGCTGGCGAAGACGACCCGGGGGCTGTCGCGCAGCACCGTCTCGGTGGCGCCGGGCACCGTGGCCCGGGTGCGCCGGTAGGCCTCCAGCCACTCCGGCGTGAGCTCGTCGCTGAGGGTCAGGCTCGGACCCCCGGGGTCGGCGGCCGCGATGGTCTCGCGGGCTGCCGTCAGGTTCAGGGTGCGGCTCCCCGCGGCATAGCCCCGGGCGACGAGCAGCGCGCCCAACGGGTCGCCTGCGGGGTCGAAGCCCTGCGGCCCCGCGAGGGCGAACTTCGCTGGGAGGCCGCGCGCGGCATACCAGGCCTCGACCTCGCTGACGGCGTCCTCGAGGGGCTTGCCGGGGCTGCCGACGGGCACCACGGAGTTGCCGCGCTGGGTGTAGCCGGCGGAGGCGCGGAGCACCCAGTCCCCCAGGGTGCCCCGTTCGACGGCACCCCAGGAGGGGGTCATCACGCGCTGGAGGTCCTCGATCGACAGGGCGAGGTGCGCTGCGCCGCGGCGCGAGGGTTTCGGAGGGACCTCCTTGGCCGCGGTGATCCGGTCCACCGCGATGGTGACGGGGCCGCGCGAGGTCTCGACCGACACGGTGTCGGCATCGCGTCCGACGAGGGTGCCGACGCTGTCGGTGAGGGTCGCTCCGGTGGCCGCGTCGGGGTTCTCCAGTCGCCACCTGACCACGACTCGGGACCCGAGGGGGAGGTTGCTGACGTCGGTCGACATGGGCCGCATAGTATGTGCGCCATGACGTACGTGATCGCCCAGCCTTGTGTGGACCTCAAGGACAAGGCCTGCATCGAGGAATGTCCGGTCGACTGCATCTACGAAGGTGAGCGGTCGCTCTACATCCACCCCGACGAGTGCGTCGACTGCGGTGCCTGCGAGCCGGTCTGCCCGGTCGAGGCGATCTACTACGAGGACGACACCCCCGAGCAGTGGGCCGACTACTACAAGGCCAACGTCGAGTTCTTCGACGACCTCGGCAGCCCCGGCGGTGCGGCCAAGCTCGGCCTGATCCCCAAGGACCACCCGCTGATCGCCGACCTGCCGCCGCAGTCCCACGACGAGTGATCGACGGGTGATCGGCGGCGAGGGCCTGCGCGCCCTGCCTGACTTTCCCTGGGACTCGCTCGCTCCGTACAAGGAGCGGGCGAGTCTCGCTGTTGGGGGACCGGCCGGTGGCTTGGTGGACCTGTCCGTCGGCACGCCCGTGGACCCGACACCCGCCGTCGTCCAGGAGGCGCTGCGTGCCGCCTCCGACGCGCCGGGCTACCCGCAGACCTACGGCACGCCCGCGCTGCGCGAGGCGGTGGCGGCGTGGTTCGCCCGACGTCGCGGCGTGCCTGGCGTCGACCCGGACGGGGTCCTGCCGACCATCGGCTCCAAGGAGCTGGTGGCCTGGTTGCCGACCCTGCTGGGCCTGGGTGCCGGTGACATCGTGGGCTTCCCGGGCGTGGCCTACCCGACCTACGACGTCGGTGCTCGGCTGGCCGGGGCGCGACCCCAGGTGGTCGACGGACTCGCCGCGCTGGGACCGCTGACCCCCGCCACGACGCCGAAGCTGTTGTGGCTCAACAGTCCCAGCAACCCGACCGGTCGCGTCCTGGGTGTGTCGCACTTGGCCAAGGTCGTCGCCTGGGCTCGCCAGCACGGTGTGGTCGTGGCCAGTGACGAGTGCTACGCCGAGCTCGACTGGCGGCCCGATTCCGAGCGCGACCCCGACGTCCCCACGACGCCGAGCATCCTCGACCCGCGGGTCTGCGGTGACAGCCACGAGGGACTGCTGGCGGTCTACTCGCTGAGCAAGCAGTCCAACCTCGCGGGCTACCGAGCAGCCTTCGTGGCCGGCGACGTGACGTTGGTTCGCCGACTGCTCGAGGTGCGCAAGCACGCCGGGATGATCGTGCCGTGGCCGGTGCAGCAGGCCCTCACGGTCGCCCTCGGCGACGACGCCCACGTCGCCGAGCAGAAGGCCCGGTATGCCGCGCGGCGCACCACCCTCCGTGCCGCCGTCGAGGCCTTCGGCCTGCGGGTGGAGCACTCCGACGCCGGCCTCTACCTGTGGGCGACTCGGGGCGAGGACGCCTGGGTGACCATCGGCGCGCTGGCCGCCCGCGGCATACTGGCGGCTCCTGGCAGCTTCTATGGCGCCGCTGGCCGCGAGCACGTGCGCATCGCCCTCACCGCCACCGACGAACGCATCGCCGCGGCCGCCGAGCGTCTCGCCAGGTAGCCGGGCCGATTCCCGACAGCCCCGTGAGTTGGGGTAGCGTCGCAGTGCGCGAGAAGCGCCCGGCACGCACACCAGATCGGGGCGCCCGCACGACGTGGAGGATGGATTTCGGATGACAGACGCAACCGCTGGCGCCACCCTGACGGCCGGGGGCAAGACCCTCGAGCTCCCGCTGGTCAAGGCAGCCGAGGGCAACGACGGCTACGACGTCTCCAAGCTGATGAAGGTGACGGGCAACGTCACCCTGGACTCCGGGTTCGTCAACACCGCGTCGTGCAGCAGCGCGATCACCTACATCGACGGTGACGAGGGCATCCTGCGCTACCGCGGCTACCCGATCGAGCAGCTTGCCGAGAAGTCGAGCTTCCTCGAGGTGTCGTACCTCCTGATCTACGGCGAGCTGCCGAGCCAGACCCAGCTCGACGACTTCGACCAGAAGATCCGGCGCCACACGCTGCTGCACGAGGACCTCAAGGCGTTCTTCGGCGGCTTCCCGCGCGACGCCCACCCGATGCCGGTGCTGTCGTCCGCCGTGTCCGCGCTGTCGACGTTCTACCAGGACAGCCTCGACCCGTTCGACAAGGAGCAGGTCGAGATCTCGACGGTCCGCCTGCTGGCCAAGCTGCCGACCATCGCGGCCTACGCCTACAAGAAGTCGGTCGGCCAGCCGTTCCTCTACCCCGACAACTCGCTGTCGCTGCCCGAGAACTTCCTGCGCATGACGTTCGGCTTCCCGGCCGAGCCGTACGACATGGACGAGGACATGGTCAAGGCCCTCGACCTGCTCCTGATCCTGCACGCCGACCACGAGCAGAACTGCTCCACGTCGACCGTCCGTCTCGTCGGCTCGTCGAACGCCAACCTCTTCGCCTCGGTCTCGGCCGGCATCAACGCGCTGTTCGGCCCGCTGCACGGTGGGGCCAACCAGGCGGTCCTGGAGATGCTCAACACGATCCACCAGGACGGTGGCAACGTCGACACCTTCGTCAAGAAGGTCAAGAACAAGGAGGACGGGGTCAAGCTGATGGGCTTCGGCCACCGGGTCTACAAGAACTACGACCCGCGCGCCGCCATCATCAAGAAGACCGCCGACAAGATCCTCACCAAGGACGGCGTCTCCGACCCCCTGCTCGACATCGCGCTCCAGCTCGAGCAGCGGGCCCTGGAGGACGACTACTTCGTGGAGCGCAAGCTCTACCCGAACGTCGACTTCTACACCGGCCTGATCTACAAGTCGATGGGCTTCCCCGAGCGCATGTTCACCGTGCTGTTCGCCCTCGGCCGCCTCCCGGGCTGGATCGCCCAGTGGCGCGAGATGATCGAGGACCCGCAGACCAAGATCGGCCGCCCGCGCCAGATCTACACCGGTGCGACCGAGCGCGACTACGTCGCCATGGGCGGCCGCTGACCCTCCCTGCTTCTGCAGCAACCTTTGCTAGCAAAGGTTGGGTGATGGTGGACAGGTTGCAACCCGTCCACCATTGACTTCCCTGTGCTGGGACGCGCCGGGATAGGGCGTTGCCGAGCTCCCTGGTATGCCGCGTGCTCACGTCAGGCCGGGCGGCGCAGCCTTGCGCGCGCCACGGCTGCGTCGATTCGCTCCCGGACGAGGGGGAGGTTGTCGACCTCTGACCAGGTGAACCGGACGAACTCGTGGGCCGACCTACGAAGGACGTCCTCCTCGCGACGCTTCTCTGCGGCGAGGTTCTGACGGTGGGCGGCGGCGCTGCCCTCAGCGGCGGTCGGTGTGGCCAGCGCGTACTTGCCCAACCCATCGAACTCCACGACGACAGGATCCTCGTCCAGGAGGAAGTCACCGCGGTATCCGCGACCACCCGGTAGGGGTGCCTGTGGAGTGAACCGATAGCCGATCAGACGCATCGTGTGGGCCAACCTGGTCTCCCCGGGGGATTCGTGGCGGTGGTCAGCCTTGGCGAGCAGCGCCCGCACCGTGGGGATCCCGGGGTGGTGGGCATGCTGGGCGATCGCCGTTGCGAGGGCTTCTTCGGTGACAAGCTCATGGTGCAGTGCGAAATCAGCCGCGATGAGGCTGTCCATCGGCGCCCGGCGGGCGTGGTCGTCGGTGGGGTAGAGCCCAACCTGCACCACGGCCTGCGCCAAGGGGACGGTCTGGAAGCCTTCCGTCGTCGTCACGGGCGCCTGGACGATCTGGGGGTGGATGACCGCCGATCGACGGTGCCGGGTGTGGTTCGTTCTTGTCCGACTGACATGGGCCGTGCCGAGGTCCGCCTGCCACAGCGGTATCCCATGCAGGACCAGGGCGGACTGGTGACTGGCTACCACCCGTCCCTCGAACGATTTCAGCAGTGCGATGGCAAGCAGGCGATGTTGGAGCCGAGCCTGTTCGAAGGCGTCCGCACCCTCCCACGGCGCCCGTTCCTGACCGGGTGCGCGCACGGCATACCAGCCTCGAATAACGCGGCGGATGGCGCCGGCCTTCACCAGTCGGTGCAAACCAGAGGGGTCCACTCCGATCGACGCAGCGGCGGCGGCGGACACGAGGTCGTGCTCCGCGAGGTCGTGCAGGTCCATGTCGCGAGCGTGCCAGAAATCGCCAAGGCGCTCTGAGGTCCCTGTGGACAACCAGCTGTCGGAGCACGACCCAGCACAGGAAACTTGTTCGCGGACATGGTGCAACCTGAGCGCCTGCGAGCAACCTTTGCTAGCTGTACTGACCGGACAGGTTGGTCAAGCGGGTGATGGGTGGCTTGTTCCCGCAGGCGGTGTGGGGTCGGTGGTGGTTGTACTCGTGGATCCATGCTGACAGGGCGGCTCGTCGCTCGGCTTCGGATTCGTAGCAGCGGGCGTAGCCCCACCCGTCGGCCAGGGTGCGGTGGAAGCGCTCGATCTTGCCGTTGGTCTGTGGGCGGTAGGGGCGGGTCTTGCTGACCTTGATGCCCAGCTCGCCGC